>NZ_JAUEQY010000029.1 GCF_030406325.1 Actinomadura sp. DC4
GACATCCGCGACTGGATCGCGGCCTGGAACACCGACCCCAGGCCCTACGTATGGACCAAGACCGCTGATGAGATCCTCGAACGCCTCGCCGGATATCTGAACAGAATTCCCAACTCAGGACACTAGCCCTTGCCCGAGAACGCCACGTGGGCGCTGATCGCGAGGAGCGCGCAGCCGGCGGCCGTGTCGAGCAGGCGACGGGAGCGCTGGCCGCGCAGGGCGCGGGAGATCGGGCCGATGGCCAGGGAGAACGTCCGCCACCACAGCACGGCGACGCCGAGGAAGATGAGGGCGAGCGTCGCGGTGGTGCGCAGGCGCGGCTCGTCGTCCGCGACGAACTGCGGCAGCAGCGTGAGGAACAGCAGCGCGATCTTCGGGTTGAGCAGGTTGGTCACCAGCCCCTGGCGGAACGCCGGCCCGTACCCGCGTACCGCGGGCGGGGCCTCCGCGGGCTCCTCGGGCGGCTGGTCGCCGGACATGATGGCCGAGATCAGCAGGCGTACGCCGAGATAGGCGAGGTAGGCCGCGCCGGCGAGCTTCACCGCCGCGTACGCGTCGGCCGAGGCCGCCAGGATCGCGGACAGGCCGAGGACGGCCGCCGTCGCGTGCACCGAGATGCCCGCGCAGCAGCCCAGTCCGGTGAGCCAGGCGCCGCGAACGCCGGCGCTCAGCCCGTTGCGGACGACCAGCAGCATGTCGGGACCAGGGGTGATTGTCAGGACCGCGACCACGCCGAGAAACGGCAGCAGCAGCTCAGGCACGCAGTCATATTAGTCATAAAGCAGGTCAGAGCCGGCCGAAATTACAAAACCAGCCCGGAAAACGGACACGGCCGCCGATATGCGGCGGCCGTGGCCGGAAGCGGAGCAGCGAACGCTGTGTCTAGTGGCGGGCCACCACGACGACCTGGAAGGAGGTCTCCGGCCCGGGGACGCTGAGCCTGCCGACGGACCCGGCGGCCCAGGCGCGCAGCTGCACGGCACCGAGCGGCCGGTGCACGACCATCGGGATGTCGACGCTGACCCGACGGCCGGCGTCCAGCCCGCCCAGCTCGCAGCGGAGGTTCGCGCCGGCATGGGTGCAACCCGGGCCGTCCTTGACGGTCCACCCGTTCGGGATCGATGAGACCAGCCGTACGCGGTCGAGGTGCCCGTCGCCGACGTTGGTGACCGTCCAGCGGACGTTCTCGACCTCGCCGACGGCCGGACGCAGGTGGCTGGCCTGCCCGGAGACGGTGAGGTGGTTGGCGTGGGTCGCGGCCCCGGCACCGGGAGCCAGACTCAGCAGCCCCGCGGCGGCGAGCGTGGTGACGGTGAGTGTGCGCATGACGTTCCCCCTTGGAAAGCAGTGATCGCGTCAGACGCTTTCAGCAGGCGGGCCCGCCCGCCGTGACCACGCGCGGGTTTCAACGACTCATTGCCCGATCGCGGCGAGCGGTTGGGCCTCGGAGGGGGTGTTCGAGCCACGAGATCGCACATCGAGTCAGAAAACGGTCAAGGCGCGGGCGGGAACGATTTTCGCCGTCCCTTTCGGCGGTCTTCGGGCCGCACGCGCGCCGACCGGCCGCCGCCATGGCCGATACAGGTCAACAGAACGCTCAACGGCCTGTGAGGGCTGTCCTCGGGCGGGGTTCCGTGCTCACAATCCGGGATGCGTTCACGAGTTCTCATCACCGCGGCCGCCGCCGCGCTGGCGGCCTGCCTCGGCGGGCCGGTGTCCTCGGCCGGCGCGTCCCCTCACGCCTCCGCCGCGCCGAGGCTGGCCGACCCGCATCCCTGCCCGGACCAACCCGGCTACACCTGCTCGACCCTCACCGTGCCGCTCGACCATCGCGGCCGGGTGCCGGGAACGCTCGACCTTCAGGTGGCCACCGCGGACAACGCGGGCGCGCCCAAGGGAACCCTGCTGTTCCTCACCGGCGGACCGGGCCAGCCGGGCGTGCCGTTCATCGGCCGGATCGCCGGTCAGCGCCTGCCCGACGTGGGCCGGCAGTACCGCTTCGTCACGCTGGACCAGCGCGGCACCGGCGAGTTCGGCGCGCTCGACTGCCCGGGGCTGCAGGCCCAGGTGGGCAGCTCCGACATCGCCGCGCCCACCCCCGCGGCGATCAAGGAGTGCTCCGGCATCCTCGGCGACCGCAAGGGCCTGTACGGCACCGAGCAGACCGTCGCGGACTACGAGACCCTGCGCCAGGCGCTCGGCGTGAACAAGATGGTCGTCGACGGCGTCTCGTACGGGAGCTTCACCGCCGCGCGGTACGCCGCCGCGCACCCGTCCCACGTGCGCAAGGTCGTGCTCGACTCGGTCTTGCCGCACGTCGACCCGCAGGCCGACGACGGCCTCTACCTCGTCGGCCTGCACGCCGAGGCCCGCGTACTGCGCGACGCGTGCACGACGGCGCCGGCCTGCGGGTTCGACCCCGCCGACGACCTCGCGTGGGTGGTCCGGCACCGGAGCGACGCCGACGGCGTACGGATCTTCGACACGATGGTCTCGTACGAGTTCGCGGACCCGACCTACCGCGACGCCGACGCCCTTCCCGGCGGGCAGGGCGACATCGTCGGCGCGCTGCACGCCGCCCGGCACGGCGACCCCGCCCGGCTCGACGCGATCATCGCCCTCTTCAAGCCCGGCGGCGACGACCTGGCGAGCTACAGCTCCGGCCTGCACATCGACGCGTTCTGCTCCGACGGCGCGTTCCCCTGGGGCACGTCCGCCGCCCCGCTCGCGGGCCGCCCGGCCAGGCTGGACCGCGCGCTCCGCCGCATCGACGCCAGCCGGTTCTGGCCCTACACCCGTGCGACCTCTGCGGGCAGCGGCTTCGTCCAGGAGTGCCTGCGCTGGCGTTCCCGGCCCTCCGCCGAGCCGCCGGCCCGGCTGCCGGGCGTCCCGGTGCTGCTCGTCAACGGCGACCACGACCTGTCCACGCCGATGGAGTGGGCCTTTGAGGAGGCGCGGCACGCGCCGGACGCCAAGGTCGTCATCGTCAAGGGCGCCTCGCACTCGATCCAGAACCGCGAGCTCGGGCACGCCGGCCGCGACGCCGTGACCGCCTTCCTGGACGGCTGATCGCCCGTGCGGGCCCGCATCCGGCCGACCGGATGCGGGCCCGCGGGTGATCGTGATCGGGTCTTCTGGCATCCTTGCGGCATCTGTGCACTCCGCGCGCCCCGGATCGGTGGCAACGCGGCCGGAATTTCCCTCGCCGGCCGGGCATCCTTGTCGTGCGGATCATGACAGGGTGGACGCCCCCATCGGCATTCGGAGCGTGGTCGTGTGGCCGTGATGGTCTGGATCAACCCCGCCGCCGCGTGGGAGAGCGCGGTCGACGCGGCGGCCGGCCTCACCTGTGACGAGGTAGTCCTCCTCCTGGTCACCGAGGAGGAGGCCGAGCACGACGCCTTCACCGGCCTGCTCGGCCCGGCCGGCCACGAACCCGGAGAGGCGTTCGCCGGCGTGGAGGAGGAGCAGGCCGCAGCCCTGTTCGACGAGGCCGAGGCCCGGATCGGGCGCCCGGTACGGCGGCTGTGGGAGCGCGGCGTCGCCGAGCACGAGGTCGTCGCGGCGGCGAGCGGCGCCGACCTGCTCGTCTGCGTACGCGACGGCGCGCGCGAGCTGCCCGGCCCCGACAGCCTCGGACCGGTGACGCGGTTCGTCGTCGACCACGCGCCGTGCGGGGTGTTCCTGGTCTGGCCGGGGGACCGGGCCGCGCGCTGACGCTCGTCCGTCACCCGCCGGTCACGCCGGGCAAAAGCGAGCGGCGGGCGCGTGGGCGCCCGCCGCTGGTACCACCGCCTGACGTCAGCGGCTGAGGATGCGCTCGATCAGTGAGCCGTAGCCGCGCAGCGCCACGCGCAGGCGCTCGGTGTCGGCCTCCTCGCCGGCGTGGCCGCCGAGCTGGTCCCGGAGCCGCCCGAGGGCCGCGGTGAGCTCGTCCACGGCTTCGCCGGTCAGGTCACCGGCCTGCCGTACCGCGTCGGCCGGGTCGTCCACGAAGACGGCCTTGACGTCGCGCCAGCGGTCGCGGAGCCGCCCGGCGGCCTCCGCGTCGACGAGCTGCTCGACGTCGAAGTCGTCGCCCGCCGTCGGGCGGGCACCCGTCGAGGCCGCCTCGGTCTCGGTCTCCGTCGCCGTCTCGGTGGCGGACCCGTCCGCGACCGGCAGGATCACCGGCTCCTCCACACCCGTGTCGGCCGCCTCGTCGACGGCCTCCGGCGGGTCGGTGACGGCGACCGGCTCGGCCTCGTCGTCCGCGGCCTCCTCAGCCGTGTCGGAGGTCTCGTCGGCGGTCTCGTCCTCCACGATGATCGGCTCTTCGGTGCCGAAGGGCTCGGAGACGTGGTCCCGCTCGCCCTCGGTGCCGTCGTCCTCGGCGGCGTCCTCGGCGGGCCGGCCGTGCTCGCCGTCCGCCTCGGCCGGGGTGTCGTCGTTCCACACCTCGCCGACGAGGGGCTCGTCTTCGTCGCGGGTCTCGTCGGTCTGCTCGTCGGTACGGTCGTCCACGTGCTCACCGGTCTGCTCGTCGGTGTGCTCGTTCGCCGTGTGGCCGGGCCAGCCGGCCACGGGCCGGTCGTCGTCTTGGTGCGGCTCGTCCACGGGACGGTCGTTGAAGTCGTTCATGCCTCATGCTCCCTTGTCGTCGCTGTCACGCCGTGTGGTCCGCCGGGCCGTCCTGGTCCGGGTGGCAGGCTTGGCCTCGGTACGCTCGGCGGCCGCCTCTTCCGGCGTCTCCTCCGGCGTCCCAGCGGCCGCACCGGTGTCGGCGCGCGCCGCGTCCCGCTCGACCGGCTCATTCACGGGCTCGCTCACCGGCTCGCTCGCGACGGGCTCGGCGGCGACGGGCTCACGCGTGGCGGCGTCGGCCCTGGTCTCCGCGGGCTCGGCGACGGGCTCGGCGGTCTCGGCCTCGACGGCGTCCGTCTCGGTCGCGGTGCCGGCGTCCGTACCGGTACGGACGGGGGAGTGCCCGTTGGTGATCGACTCGCCGTCGGTGTCGAGCAGCTCGGCGAACAGGGTGCGGTAGTGCACCATCGCCTGCCGCAGGTCCTCGGTGGAGGCCTTCTTCGCCTCGGCCTGCGTGCTGATGTCGTGCGCCTGGCGGTACCGGTCGATGGTGCTCGCGTGCTCGACCGACAGGTCGGAGACCTGCTGCTCGTACCCCTCGGTGGGGTAGCCGCGCTCGCCCATCACGAGGACGAGAAGACGGTCGGCCTCGGTGACGGCGCTCTCGGGCTCGTCCACGAAACGCTCCTGGACCTGACGCCATTCGGCGATGTGACGCTCGCGCGTCTCCGGGTCCAGCGGGTGAATCTCCAGCTCGTCATGGCGCTTCTGGCGGGCGAGCAGCTCCTGCTCGGCCTCCTTCGTGCTCTCGTGGCTCTCGACGGTGCGGTCGTACTCGGGGCCGAAGCGCTGCTGCAGGCCGCGTCGCCGCGCCTGTCCCCGCGCGAAATACCCGACTACGCCGATCACGGCGAGCACGACTATGACGATGACGACCACTGCGACGGTCGACATGGTTGCCTCCTGGGTTGCAGTTGCGAGCCTTCTCTGCCCCCGCAAAACGTCCTAAAACAACCGAGTAGAGGTGCTATGCCGGAATGTTTGCACCGCCCTGGAGGGCTCGCGGCGGTGATGCGAAAACGTGATGATGGGACCGTTCCACAACCGTTTCGGCGCTACAGTCCCACCTGTTGTTTCCTGTCCGCTCTGTCCCGGCCGTACCGGCGATCAAAGCCGCCGGCGGTCGCGGACCCGATGAGCGGCGCTCGTCACCGCGGCGAAGCGTCGGCGGCGACCGCCAGGTCCGCCCGCTCCACGGTCACGGCGAGGAGGGCGACGGCCCGGTCGAAGCTGCGGGCCAGCCACTGCCGGCCGCCGATCGTGAGCAGCAGCCGGTCGAGCGCCCCGGCGCGCAGGATGGTCGCGGTCAGCGTGACGAACGAGCCGGCGTCGGCGCGCTCGATCGCCCAGTGCACGTAGGCCACGGTGCGCCGGCCGACCGCCGCCGTACCCCCGAACGCCCATGGCCGGTGGCGTGTCGTGACGCGCGTGCGGGCCGTACGGCGGACGCCCAGCGGCCCGCGCATCGAGATCAGCGCGCTCATCCCATCGGGCGCCACGCCCTCCAGCCGCAGGTCGTCGCCGGTGATCAGCGCGTGGTTGGGCAGCCGTTCGAGGAAGTCGTAGACGGCGTTCGCGGTCGCGCGTACCGGAAGGGCCGATGACACCGTCGCCACGCCATGCGCATCGGGGACCACAGCGGACCGGAGGTCGAACGAAGGCGTGCTGCGAAGGGCCATGTGTTGGACAACGCGCCAGACACGCCAGACGTTCATTTCAACGACCAAACGCGACATTTCTCGGTAAATCAAGTTCTTGGCCTCGTCATGTCGGTGTTCGCGGGAATGATGGCCTGGGCCGGGTTTCGGCACCTGGCCTCGGATGGGAGCTGAGCGATGCGGATGACGGTGCTCGGGAGCTGCGGAGCCTGGCCCACGGCGGGCCGGGCGTGCAGCGGCTATCTGGTCGAGGAGGACGGCTTCCGCCTGCTCATCGACCCCGGGTACGCCACGCTGCCGCGTCTGCTCCGCCACGTGAGCGCCGCCGGCGTCGACGCGGTCCTGGTCAGCCACGGCCACCCGGACCACTGCGCCGACCTGAACCCCCTGCTGCGCGCCCGCGCCCTCGACGCG
Organism: Actinomadura sp. DC4; assembly: GCF_030406325.1. GTDB lineage: Bacteria > Actinomycetota > Actinomycetes > Streptosporangiales > Streptosporangiaceae > Actinoallomurus. Next base: position 6,696 of record NZ_JAUEQY010000029.1, read on the forward strand.
GACCCGCCGCCGAGGCTGCCGGTCCACGCGCTGCCCGGCGCGCTCGACCGGGTCCTGGCCCTGGACCGGCCGGGCATGCTCGACGACGCGCTGGTGCTGCGCGCCTTCAAGGCGGGCGGCCGGTTCGAGATCGGCCCGTTCACGGTCGACACGTGGGTGCTGCCGCACTGGGTGCCGAACGCGGGCCTGCGCCTGACGGCCGGCGGGCGGGTGCTCGCCTACACCGGCGACTCGGGCCCGTGCCGGGAACTGGCCGAACTCGCCCGCGACGCCGACCTGTTCCTCGCCGAGGCGACCCACCCGGAACAGGTGCCGGCCGGGGACGCCCGCTATCTGTCGAGCGCCCGCCAGGCGGGCGAGCACGCGACCGCCGCGGGCGCCGGTCGCCTGATGCTCACCCACCTGTGGCCCGGCACCCTCCCGGTCCAGGCCCTGGAGGCGGCCCGCCGCACGTACGACGGCGACGTGGACGTCGCCCGCGAGGACGAGACCGTCCGCCTCGGCTGAGGCGGACGCCCTCGCTCAAAGCCCCGGTCGCGTCACTGCTTCGGCGCCTTGCTCGCGAACTCGGTGGTGTAGGTCTTGGACAGGTCGATGCTGTCCTTCTTGCCCTTGACGTTCGGTGAGAACTGGGCGAGGACGTTGAGCACGTTGTTCGCCCCGTCGGCCGGCATCAGGCCGTCTCCGTTGAACATGCCGATGCTGTCCGCGACCGCCTTCTCGTACAGCGTGGGGCTGCCGCCCGCGTAGTCGGCCGGCATCTTGGCGGCGATCTCGGCCGGCTTGTGCGCCTTGATCCAGGCGAGCGTCCTCACCAGCGCGTTCGCCAGCTTCTGCACGACCTGTGCGTGCGACCGGACGTAGTCACAGTTCATGTACAGCGAGCTGGAGGGGTAAAGGCCGCCGAGTGCCGCGCGTGCGCCCGCCTCCGTGCGCATGTCGAGCAGGACCTTGCCCTTGCCGGTGTCGGTGAGCTGGGCGATGGTCGGGTCGGTGGTCATGCCCGCGTCGATGCCGCCGTTGTTCAGCGCGGCGATGAACGTCTGGCCCGCGCCCGCCTTCACCGTCGTGTACTCCGAGGTCTTCACGCCGTTCTTGGTGGCGAGGTACTGCGTGAGGAAGTCGGTGGACGAGCCGGGGCTCGTGACGCCGAGCTTCCTGCCCTTGAACCCGGCCGGCGAGGTGATCCGCCCGGCCTTGGCGGCCGATACGACCTCGGCCTCGCCCGGCACGTCGGCGAGCTGCACGACGCTCTCGATGCATTTGTCCTTGGTCTGCAGGTCGATGGTGTGGTCATAGAAGCCGACCACGCCGTTGACGTCCCCGGAGATCAGGACGTTCTCCGCCTGCGCGCCGGCGGGCTCGGTGAGGAGCTGAACGGTCACGCCCTCGGCCTTGAAGTAGCCGAGCTGCTCGGTGAGCTTGGCCGGAAGGTAGATGACCTTGTCGATGCCGCCGACCATGATCTTGACGGTGTCGCCCTTCCCGCCGCCGGTCGACGCGGACGTACGAGAGTCGCGGCACGCGCTCAGCGACAGGGCGGTGACGGCGGCGAGGGCGGCCGCGGTGACGCGGGTGGCCGTGTGCATGGGAGGACTCCTTAGATCTGTGCTTCGACGCCGGAGGCGGGCGGACGCCAGCGCAGCAGGCGGCGTTCGAGGAGGGTGAGCAGCCACTCGGCCAGCAGCGCGATCACCGTGATGATGATCATTCCGGCGTAGATGCCGGCCGAGTCGAAGGTGCCCTGCGCGTGGTTGATGAGCAGGCCGAGGCCCTTGTCGGCGCCGCTGTACTCGCCGACGACCGCGCCGATGATCGCGAAGCCGAACGCCGAGTGCAGCGAGGCGAGGATCCAGGAGGTCGCGCTGGGCACGACGATCGTGCTCAGCACCTGCATCCGGCCGGCGCCGAGGATCCGGGCGTTGTTCACCAGGTTGCGGTCGACCTCGCGGGCGCCCTGGAAGGCGTTGAAGAAGACCGCGAAGAACACCAGGACGAACGCGGTCGCGACCTTGGAGGACATGCCGAGGCCGAACCAGATGACGAACAGCGAGGCCAGGATGATGCGGGGGATCGCGTTGGCGGCCTTGATGAACGGCGCGCACACGTCGGACAGGAAGCGGCTGCGGCCCAGCACGATGCCGAGCACGACGCCGCCCGCGCTGCCGAGCGCGAAGCCGATCAGGGCCTCCTCCAGCGTGTACGCGATCTGCTGCCAGATCGAGCCCTGGGAGGTGCCGTCCGTGAACCAGTCCACCAGCCGGTGCCAGATCGCGCTCGGCTTGGAGTAGTAGAACGGATCGATCCAGTGGGTCGCGGCCAGCTCCCACGAGCCGAGCACGGCGACGACCAGCAGCACCCGTACGGCGTTGATCACGACCACACGGCTGCGCCGCGCGGCCCGTGCCTGGGCGACCGCCCTCGCCTGGTCGTCGGCCGCGACGTCGTCCCGGACCCGGGTGTCAGGCTGCACGCCTCGCACCCCTCTCGCGGGTGATCTGCACCTCTTCGCGCAGGGAGTCCCACACCTCGCGGTAGATCTCCAGGAACTCCGCGGTGAGCCGGACCTCCTCCGCGTCGCGCGGCCGTTCGAGCGGGACGGCGAAGGAGCCCTTGACGGTGGCGGGCCCGGCGGTCATCACGACCACGCGGTCGCCGAGGACGATCGCCTCCTCCAGGTCGTGGGTGACGAAGACGACGGCGGCGGCGCCGCCCGCGCCGCCCGACCACAGCCGCAGCAGCTCGTCCTGCATCAGGCCGCGCGTCTGCACGTCCAGCGCGGAGAACGGCTCGTCCATCAGCAGGATCGACGGCTCGTTGACGAGCGTCTGGGCGAGCGCGACGCGTTTGCGCATGCCGCCGGAGAGCTGGTGCGGGTAGTAGGACTCGAACCCGCCGAGGCCGACCCGCTCCACCCATTCGCGGGCCTTGTCCCGCGCCGCGCGCCGGCCGGCGCCCCGGTAGCGCGGGCCGGTCGCGACGTTGTCGAGGACCGAACGCCAGGGGAGTACGGCATCGTTTTGGAACATGTAGCCGACACCGTCCGGGATGCCGGTGACGGGCCGGCCGTGCACGAGCGTCTCGCCGGCGGAGGCGGGTTCGAGGCCGGAGATGAGGGAGAGCGTGGTGGACTTGCCGCAGCCGGTGGGACCGACCACGGTGACGAACTCCCCGGAGCTCACGGTGAGATCGAGGTCGCGGATGGCCGTGTGCACGCCACCCGACGAGCGGAAACGCTTGGTGGCGCCGCGGAGTTCGATCGCGGGGCCATCAGGGGCTGCTTGCGTGGGCATGCCGCCAGACGCTACGAGCGTGTGTCCTGCGCGTTAAGCCTTGCCCGCGATGTACTCACAAGCCGTGTTATTGGCCGTTCAGCGGATAAATCGAGGTTTTGCGCGTTCTGCTCGCCGCCCGCGGGACACCCCCGTTCGGTTACGGTTTGCACGTCATGCCCCGGCGTCCACGCGTCCGCTTCGCGCACCAGGTGCTGATTCTGCAGATCGGTGTCGTGGTGCTCGTCGCCGTGACGGGGTACGGTCTCGCCGCCTGGGTCCAGCGCGACGAGCTGCGGCACCAGTTCGCCTGGCGGGCCCTCACCCTCGCCCGCTCCGTCGCGTCCGACCCGGTGATCGGTGACGCGGTGGCGAGCGGCGACCCGCAGGGCGTCGTGGAGGAGCGCGCGGAACGCGTGCGGCACGCCACCGGCGCGCTGTTCGTCGTCGTCACCGACCGGCGCGGCATCCGGCTGGCCCACCCGAACCGCGCCGAGATCGGCCGGCGGGTCAGCACCGACCCGTCCGCCGCGCTGTCCGGGCACGAGGTGACCGTCATCGAACGCGGCACCCTCGGCCTGTCCGCCCGCGGCAAGGTCCCGCTGTACGACCACGTCGGGACGCTGGTCGGCGAGGTCAGCGTCGGCTTCGACGCCGACGCGATCGACCGGCGCGTGCACCGTACGCTCGCGATCGCCGCCGGGCTCGCCTCCGGCACCGTCGCGCTCGGCGTCCTCGCCTCGGTGGCCATCGGCCGGAGGCTGAAGCGCCAGACCCTGGGCCTGGAGCCGCACGAGCTGGCCGAGCTCGTCCAGGAGCGCGAGGCGGTGCTGCACGGCATCAGCGAGGGCGTGCTCGCGTTCGACACGGCCGGCCGCGTGACGATCTGCAACGAGGAGGCGGCCCGGCTGCTCGGCACCACGCCCGCCCGCCGGACCCCCGTCGCCGAGCTGCGCGTGGACGGCCGCCTGCGCGCGGTGCTCGCGGGCGAGTCCGTGCCGGCCAACCTGTTCGTCGTCTCGGGGGACCGGGTGCTCGTCGTCAACCGGCGGGAGGTCAGCCACGACGGCCGCCGTCTCGGCGCGGTGGTCAGCCTGCGCGACCGCACGGACGTGGAGTCGCTCGCCCGGGAACTCGACGCGGTGCGCACGCTGTTCGACGCGCTGCGCGCGCAGCGGCACGAGTACGCCAACCGCCTGCACACCCTGTCGGGGCTGCTCCAGCTCGGCCACTTCGAGGAGGCGGCCGGCTACATCCGTACGCTGGCCGAGGTCCCCTCCGCGAACGGGGAGCCGCCGGGCAGCGTGCCGGACCCCTATCTCGGGGCGTTCCTGTCGGCCAAGGCGGCCGTCGCGGCCGAGAAGGGCGTCGAACTCCGGATCGCCGAGACCACGTGGGTGCCCGGACGGGTCGCCGAGCCGCTCGACGTGACCACCGTGCTCGGCAACCTGGTGGAGAACGCCCTGGAGGCCGCCCGGCTCGGCAGCCGCCGGCCCGCCCGCGTCGAGATCGAGCTGCTCGGCGACGGCGCCGACCTGCACGTCACCGTCACCGACTCCGGAGAGGGCGTCCCGGAGGACCTGCAGGAGGAGATCTTCCTGGACGGCGTCTCCACCCGCGGCGGTGACGGCGGCCGGCCGCGGGGCCTCGGCCTCGCGCTCGCCCGTACGGCGGCGCGCGCCCGCGGTGGCGACGTCACCCTCGCCGAGCCCGTCGAGGAGAACGCCGGAGCCGTCTTCGTGGCCCGGCTGCCGGAGGTGCTGAATTGATCGACGTGCTGGTGGTCGACGACGACTTCCGCGTGGCGCAGGTCCACGCCGGCTTCGTGGATCTCGTGCCCGGTTTCCGCGTGGCGGGCCGGGCCCGTACGGCGGCCGACGCGCGGGCCAAGGCCTCCGCCGCCGACCTCGTGCTGCTCGACGTCTACCTGCCGGACCAGTCGGGCCTGGACCTGCTGCCGCGCCTGGCCACGGACGTGATCATGGCCACCGCCGCGACCGACCCCCAGTCGGTGCGCACCGCGATCTCACGCGGCGCGCTGCACTACCTGATCAAGCCGTTCACCGCCGCGGAGCTGGGCGAGCGCCTGCGCGCGTACGCGAGGTACCGCGAGTGCCTCACGACCGGCGGCCAGCTCGGCCAGGCCGACGTCGACCGCGCCGTCCACGTGCTGCACGACGTGCCGCGGGCCCGGCAGCGTACGGTCAAGGGGCAGTCGCCGGTGACCTCGCGCCTTGTCGCCGACGCGCTCCGGCGGGCCGGCGCGCCGCGCTCGGCGGCCGAGATCTCCGAGGCGGTCGGCATCTCGCGGGCCACCGCCCAGCGCTACCTCGCCTCGCTCGCGCAGGGCGGCCGGGTGCTGGTGACGCTGAGGTACGGCAGCACGGGACGTCCCGAGCACGAGTACCTCTGGCGGCCGGGCTCCTCCGGACCGGTCGCCATGTGATGTCACATCCGGCTCCGGTCCCTCGTCTCCCGGGTTGTAGAGACGAAGGAGATCGAAGCCATGAAGGTTCTCATCGCGGGCGCAACGGGCGCTGTAGGACGTCCCCTGGTGCGGATGCTGGCCGAGGGCGGGCACGAGGTGTTCGCGCTCACCCGGTCCCGGCGGCCGGTGCCCGGAGCGACGGCGGTCGTCGCCGACGCCATGGACCGTACGAACCTGCTCGGAGCGGTGGAGGGACTGCGGCTCGACGCCGTGGTGCACCAGCTGACCGCGCTGAAGAAGGTGCCGACGCGCGAGGGGCTGATGGCCGCGACCAACGCGCTGCGCGCCGAGGGCACCACGAACCTGCTGGCCGTCGCCGGGGCCACCGGCGCGTGCCGGTTCGTCAGCCAGTCCTTCTACGGCGGCTACGGCTTCCGCGACCACGGCGCGGAGCCGCTCACCGAGGACGTGCCCTTCGCCGAGCCGGGCGGCCCGTTCGCGCGTACGGTCGCGGCGATGCGCTCGGCGGAGGAGCAGATCTTCACCGCCGAGGGCGTGGAGGGCGTCTCCCTGCGCTACGGGGGGTTCTACGGCCCGGGTTCGGTGGAGGGGATGCTGGACGCGCTGCGCAAGCGGCGGCTGCCGGTCGCGCGGGGCGGCGTCGCCCCGTGGACCCACGTCGACGACGCGGCCGCCGCGACGGTCGCCGCGCTCGAACACGGCCGGGGCGGCCGGGCGTACAACATCGCCGACGACGAGGCGGCGACCTGGCTCGACCTCATCACCGAGATCGCCCGGGTCTTCGAACTGCCGAAACCGCTGGTCGCGCCCGGCGTGCTGGTACGCCTCATGGCCCCGTACGCCGGTGCGCTCATGACCCGTACGTCGATGCGGCTCTCCACGGCCAGGGCGCGGGACGAGCTGGGCTGGAGGCCGTCGGTGACCGGCTACCGCGACGGCCTCGCCCGTACGCGGAAGGTCCTGGGCGTCTGACGCGCGGAGGGGCCGGGCCGGAGCCCGGCCCCTCGATCACGGGCGGATCAGTGGACGCAGCCCGAAATGGTGTTCGGCGGTGAACAGTTGTCCGGCGTGTTGTTGCGGACGCTCGACACGCTCAGCGTCACGACGCCGGGCGCGACGTTGCGGATCCCCCCGCCGCCGCCGACGTTCACGGCGCGGTTCAGCTCCACCAGCGTGCGGCTCAGCGTCGTCGTCGCGACGTTGTAGATGCCACCCCCTGTGCCCGTGGCGACGTTGCGGTCGATCGTGCTCTGGATGAGATGCGTCGCGCCGCTCACCGTCGCGATGCCGCCGCCGTCGATCCCGGAGGTGTTTCCGGTCAGGCGGCTCCCGGAGACGGTCAGGCTCCCGAGGTTGATGACGCCGCCGCCGGAGCCGGTCGTGGAGTTGGAACTGATGACCGTCCTGGAGATCAGGGCGTTCGCGGTGGCTCCATTGGAGACCGCTCCGCCGTTGGGCCCGGTGTTGCCGCTCAGGGTGTCCTGCCGCAACACCAGCGAGCCGTTGTTGAGAATGCCCCCGCCGCCGGCGCCGTCCGCGATCCCGTTCAGGACGAAGACGCCCTCCAGGTCGAGCCTGCCGCCCGCGTTGACCTGGAGAATGCGCGCGACCGCGATGTTCGGATCACGTCGCAGCGCCGTGGACGGGCCACCGATCATGGTGACGTTGCCGGTGATCGGCGGTAGCGCCGTGCTGCCGATGACCGCCGGCGTCGTGATGTCGTACGTGCAGTCGGCCGAGAGCCGGATCGTGGTCGGCGTCACGTTCGCGGCGGTGATCGCCGCGGCCAGCGCCGGTGCGCTGCAGGGTACGAACACGACCTTCTTCGCCGCGGCCCGGGCCGGCGCCTGCGCCATGGTCAGCGCGGCGCCGGCGAGCACCGCCGCGCCGATCCCACCGGCCGCCCTTAGGGATGAACTCATGTGAATTCCCCTCGAAAGCCATTTTGGGATCAGTTGCGGCAACCCGGAATGGCGTTCAGCGGGAAGCAGTTGTTCGGCGTGTTGAGACGGATGGCCGAGACCCTGACGGTCACGGCACCCGGCGGTTGATTGAAGATTCCGCCGCCGCTGACCGAGGCGGTGTTCCGCTCGACGAGCGTGTGGTCGACCAGCGTCAAGCCGAGGTTGCGGACCGCGCCGCCGCTGCCCGTGGTCGTGTTGTGGTGGAAAGTGCTTTGAATGAGGCGGGAGGTGGCGCCGGCCGAGGTGTTGAGGCCTCCGCCCCCGGCGCCGCCCGCGTTGTTCGCCGAGACCCGGCTGTCCTGGAACGTCACGACCCCGGCGTTGTTGACGCCGCCCCCGACGCCGCCCGTGGACGTGTTGCCGCTGACGATCGAGCGGCTGATCAGCACGTTTCCGGTGGTGTTGTTGTGCACGCCGCCGCCGTCGCTGGCGGCCGTGTTGCCGCTGAGCGTCACGTGCTTCAGGACCACCCGGCCCGAGTTCTCGATGCCGCCGCCCGTCGCGGGGGTGTCGCCGTTGATAAGGAAGATCCCATAGACGTGGAGCGTGCCCGAGATGGCGACATGGAGGAGGCGGACGTTGCCCGCGGAGACGTTGCGCCTGATCGTGGTTGACGGCCCGCCGACCAGGTAGACGGTGCCGGTGATGAGCGGGAGGGCATCGTCGACCGACGCCGCCGTGGTGATGTCGTAGGTGCAGTTCGCGGCGAGCCGGAGCAAGGCCGGCGTCGTGTTGGCCGCGGTGATCGCGGTGGCGAGCGCCGGTGAGCTGCACGGCACGATGACGGTCTTCTTCGCCGCGGCCTGGGCCTGGGCCGGGGCCATCGTCAAGGCGGTGCTCGCGAGCACCGCGGCGCCGATCCCACCGGCCGTTTTCGCGAATGAAGCCATTGAAGCCATTGAAGCCATACGAATCCCCCGAAAGTCATGGTTGTTGCTTATGTGCAGTCGGCTCAGGCGGTGTCGTTCGCAATCGTGTGGTTGCCGGGAAAACGTCGGCCGATCTGGACATCTATCGTGACGGTGATGTAATGCCTGCACGGGTGGCAATCACCTCAGGGAGTGATCGCTCTCCGGGTGCGAATCGTCTATATCCAATTCCTGGGAAAGCATGCGTCGCCATTTCGTACGGGCGTGTCTTTTGCCGACGGAATACGAAGCGACGTGAAGCATTTAGCGCACCGGGCACCTACGGCGGTGTGTCACTTACGCGTGCGGTACAACCGCGTGATGAGTTCCTCGATGCCGGGCTCGCGGAGGGCGATGTCCTCCACCTCGTGGTGCGCGGCGACGGCCGCGACGACGGCGGCGGCGTTCGCGGCGGGCGGGACGGCAAGCCACTGGCGCGGTCCCTCGGTACGGATGACGCGGGCGCCCTCCACCGCGATCGGGGGAGCCGCACGGGCCAGGTCCACGATGAGGGTCCGGTCGGCCGCGATCGTGTCCCGCAGCGCGGCCAGCGACCCGTCGTAGGCCAGCCGTCCGTGGTCGATGACCATCACCCGGCGGCAGAGGCGCTCGATGTCGCCGAGGTCGTGCGTCGTCAGCAGGATCGTCGTTCCCCGCTCGGCGTTGAGCCGGACGAGGAAGTCGCGCACGGTCCCCTTGCTGACCACGTCGAGGCCGATGGTCGGCTCGTCCAGCACGAGCAGCTCCGGGTCGTGCACCAGCGCCGCCGCCAGGTCGCCGCGCATGCGCTGCCCGAGGCTGAGCTGCCGCACCGGGGTGTCGAGGAAGGACTCGAGGTCGAGGAGTCCGGTCAGCTCGGCGAGCCGCGCCCGGTGCGCCGGCCGCTCGACCCGGTACAGGTGCCGGACGAGCGTCAGGCTGTCGCGCAGCGGCAGGTCCCACCACAGGGTGGTCCGCTGGCCGAACACCACACCGAGCCGCCGCGCCAGGGCCGTACGCTGCCGCGACGGGTCCAGGCCCGCCACGCGCACCCGCCCGGAGGACGGCGTGAGGATGCCGGTGAGCATCTTGATCGTGGTCGACTTGCCGGCGCCGTTGGGCCCCAGGTAGCCGACGAACTCACCGGCGGCGACGGTGAAGGAGATCCCGTCGACCGCGGGGACGCGGACGCCGCTCCGGCGCAGCCGCCCGGTGCGCCGCCGTACGGTGAAGGACTTGGCGACCTCGTCGACCTCGATCAAGGTCAGCTCCCCGTGGATCGGTAGTGCCGCAGCCCGGTGCGCCAGGCGAGGGCGGCGAGGACGGACAGCACCGCGGCGACGAGCGGCGCGGCGAACCGGAAGAACACCGGCAGGCCCAGCGGGTCGCGACGCCTGAGGACGTACAGCGCCGGCTCCCAGTTGACGAACGCCAGCGGCAGCACCCAGGTCAGCCCGCGCAGCGCGTCGCGGCCGAACAGGCTCAGCGGGTACTGCGTGAGGAAACCCCCGCCGTAGGTGATCGAGTCGCCCGCGTGCCGCCCGTCCACGACGGCGAACTGCCAGGAGGCGGTGAGCACCCAGAGCGCTGCGAAGATCCACGCGCCGCACACGAGCATCAGGGGGACGGCCGCGACGCGGCCGGGCGTCCAGGCGACCGGCAGGCGTACGAGCGACAACACGAACACGGTCGCGGTCGGGACCAGCTTGCCCATGCGGCGCGGGGAGAAGTCCTCGGTGGCGATCTGCACGAGGGGGCCGACCGGGCGGACCAGCAGCGTGTCGAGGGTGCCCCGGCGGATGTGCTCGCCGAGGCGTTCGGCGGTGCCGAGGGCGATGTCGGCGACGGCGAAGGACACGCCCGCCGTGCCGTACAGGAACATCACCTCGGGCAGCGAGAACCCGCCGAGCCGGGGCGTGTGCGCGAAGATGATGAGGATGGCGACGACGTCGAGGGAGGCCGAGACGGCCGCCGTCGCGACCAGCATGGCCATCGACACCGGATACTGCGCCGCCGAGCGCATCCACGCGCCGGCCAGCAGCAGGTAGACGCGTACCGTCTCAGCCACCGTTGACCACCAGATTGCGGTGCGCTCGCGCCGTGAGCAGCCGCCCGGCCGCGAGCAGGACCGCGGCCCAGGCCGCCTGGAAGGCGTACACACCGAGCACGTCGGTGCGCTTGCCGAGGTAGACGTCGGCCGGGAGCTGGACCAGCGCCGCCCACGGCAGCGCGCGGGAGACCGTGCCGAGCGTGCTCGGGAAGATCGTCAGCGGGACGATCATGCCGGAGAAGAACATCGAGACGATCAGCGAGATCCCGTTGACGCCGCGGTCGTCGTGCAGCCAGAACACCGCCAGCGAGATGAGGTAGCGCAGGGCGAAGCTCACCAGCACGCCGAGCAGGACCGCGCCGGCGAAGGCGGGCCAGGCCGCGGCCGAGGGCCAGTGCAGGGAGAAGAAGAGCGTCCCGCCGAGCATCGGCGGCAGCCCGCGGCTGAGCACCGCGAACCCGGCCCGGCCCAGGTCATCGGCCAGCCACCAGCCCTGCAGGTCGGCGGGGCGGTGCAGGTCGATCGCGATGTCGCCGCTGCGGATCCGCTCGGTGAGGTCCAGGCTGCCGCCGAAGACGCGCACCGGCTCGAGGAGCGCCTGGGTGAGGAAGCTGAACGTCACCGCGTCCGTGACGTCGTACCCGCCGAGGCCGGGCCGGGCGTGCCAGAGCGCGATCAGCACGCTCGCCCGCAGGAAACCGAAGATCGTGTTGGTGAAGGTCGCGGAGAGGGCCGCGACGCGGTAGGTGCCGTAACGGCGGAACGCGTAGGCCGCGATCAAGGCGTACAACCGCATCCCGCCGCTCTCTCCTCACGTGGGCCGGCACCCACCGTACGGACCACGCGCCGCCGCCCGCCACACCTTTTCGGCGTGACGGGCGGCGGTGCGCTCCGGAGGATCAGCCCTTGATGTCGCCCCCCGGCAGGGCGGGCTTGCCGGTGGAGTAGAGCCACGTGTGGAAGAACGGCGTGAGGTTCTGGTGGGTGACCCGGTTCGCCAGCGCGGTGAACTGCTCGGTGCTCCCGTTGGAGTACTTGTGCTGTTCGAACCAGGTGTGCAGGAGCTTGTAGAAGGCGTCGTCGCCGACCTTCTCCCGCAGGAACTCCAGCACCATGCCGCCGCCGCTGTAGACGCGGTCGTGGAACATCGTGTCGCGCTGCGGGTTGGCGATCACGACGTTCCACCAGGTGTCGGTGTCGCCGTGCCGGTTGTAGACGAGACGGGCCTGGTCGTGCACGGTCGTCCCGGCGTGCTTCTCGTTCCAGAGCCACTGCGCGTACGTCGCGAAGCTCTCGTTCAGCCAGATGTCGTCCCAGTCACGGACCGAGACCGCGTCGCCGAACCACTGGTGGGCGAGCTCGTGCGCGATCGTCGCCGTGTTGCGCACGTCGGAGTAGAGCGGCCGGGTCTGGGTCTCCAGGGAGAAGCCGATCGTCTGCCCGTTGTACGTCGCCAGGTCGCCGATGGCCCCGGTGGAGTCGAAGGCGAACTTGCCGAAGGTCTTCGACCACAGGTCGGTCGCCTCGGCGGTGGTGTCCCAGAAGAACGCCATCGGGTCCGGGTGGGCCGGGTCGCGGCCGACCAGCTTCGGGTCCACCGCGACCGTCTCGGGGATCCCGCCGGGGGTCTTGCCGTTCTTGAACTGCCACTGCCCGATGTCGGCGGTGGCCAGGTAGGTCGCCATCGGGTACTTCTCGTCCCAGACCCAGGTTGACTTGTCGCCCTTGGTCCGCTGGGAGACGAGCCGGCCGTTCGCGATCACCGACCGGTCCTTCGGCACCGTCACACGGAAGGTGTAGGAGGCCTTGTCGCTCGGGTGGTCGTTGCTGGGGAACCAGGTGGAGGAGGCGTTCGGCTCGTCGCCCATGAACGCGCCGTCGTCGGTGTGCACGAAGCCGTACGGCGAGCCGAACACGACCGGCGAGCCGATGATCGTCTGGGGCACGCCGCCGTACGTCACCGCGACGACGAAGCGGCTGTTCTTGCGGATCCCGTGCCGCGGGGTGATGGTCAGCTCCTGGCCCGTACGGGTGAACGACGCGTGCCTCCCGTCGACCGTGACCTTGCTGACGTCGAGCTGCTGCAGGTCCAGGTCGAACCGGGACAGGTTCTGCGTCGCCCGCGCGGTCATGGAGGTCGTGCCGTCCAGGCGCTTGCTCGCCGGGTCGTAGGCGAAGGCCACGTCGTAGTGCTGGGCGTCGTAGCCCCCGTTGCCCTCCAGCGGGAAGTACGGGTCTCCGATGCCGGTGGCGCCGGGCGTGTACTGGGAACGCGACTGCGCGACGGCGGCCGGGGTCAGCGCGGCGAGGCACGCGGCCGTCGTGGTGATGGCCAGCAGCCTGCGGCGGGTTCTGCGCATGTGGGTCCCTACTGCTGAAGATCGACAGGGGCGGTAACTCGGTGACGATACTGCCCTACGTGACGGCATATAGGTACAAGAGAAATTGGCCGGAAAGCGCCGTAAACGAGAAGGTCCCCCAAGACGTGCCGGGGGACCTTCTCGCGTACGGACAGATGTCAGTGCGTGGCGGCGAACTGCTCCTCCTCGGTGGAGCCCTTCAGCGCCACGGTCGAGGAGTCCGGCGAGATCGCCGTGCTGACCAGGTCGAAGTAGCCGGTGCCGACCTCGCGCTGGTGCTTGGTCGCGGTGTATCCGGCCGCCTCGTCGGCGAACTCCGCCTCCTGCAGCTCCACATAGGACGTCATGCCGTCCTCGGCGTAGCCCTTGGCGAGGTGGAACATCGAGTGGTTGAGCGAGTGGAAGCCGGCCAGCGTGATGAACTGGAACTTGTACCCCATGTGCCCCAGCTCGCGCTGGAACTTGGCGATCGTGGCGTCGTCGAGGTGTTTCTTCCAGTTGAACGACGGCGAGCAGTTGTAGGCGAGCATCTGGTTCGGGTACTCCGCCTTGATCGCCTCGGCGAACTGCTGGGCGACGTCCAGGTCCGGCGTGCCGGTCTCCATCCAGAGAAGGTCGGAGTACGGCGCGTACGCGAGGCCGCGGGCGATGCACGAGGAGATGCCGTTGCGCACCCGGTAGAAGCCCTCGGCGGTGCGCTCGCCGGTGACGAACTCCCGGTCGCGCTCGTCGACGTCGCTCGTGATCAGGGTCGCGGCCTGTGCGTCGGTCCGCGCGACGATCAGCGATCGCACGCCGGACACGTCCGCTGCGAGGCGGGCCGCGTTCAGCGTCTTGATGTGCTGGCCGGTCGGGATGAGCACCTTTCCGCCGAGGTGGCCGCACTTCTTCTCCGAGGCGAGCTGGTCCTCCCAGTGCACGCCCGCCGCACCCGCGGCGATCATGCCCTTCATCAGCTCGAACGCGTTGAGCACGCCACCGAAGCCGGCCTCGGCGTCGGCGACGATCGGCGCGAGCCAGTGCGGCGCGTCCTCGTCACCCTCCGACCAGGTGATCTGGTCGGCGCGCATGAGCGCGTTGTTGATGCGGCGGACGACGGCCGGCACGGAGTTGGCCGGGTAGAGGCTCTGGTCGGGGTAGGTCTGCGCGCCGAGGTTCGCGTCGGCCGCCACCTGCCAGCCGGACAGGTAGATCGCCTTCAAACCCGCACGAATCTGCTGAACCGCCTGATTTCCCGTCAACGCCCCGAGCGCGTTGATGTAATCATCGTCGTGCAGAAGCTTCCAGAGGCGCTCGGCGCCCAGCCGGGCCAGGGTGTGCTCCTCCTGCACCGACCCGCGGAGCCGCACGACGTCCTCGGCGGTGTACTCCCGTCGGATGTCGGCCCAGCGCTCGTCGGTCTTCCACTGGTGCTGCAGCTCCTCGGCTGCGCCCTTGAGGCGACGGTCACTCATTGCCATTGCCCTCCTATGTCGTCCCCGTGGGTGCGTATGCCCTCAGTCTCCGTTCGTACAGGCCGTTAGTGAACTGTCCAGTAACAAGAAGAACGTACGAAATTCTGGTATTGTGAAGCTGTGACGGGCTTTCAAAAAGAAGAATCGCTGAACTTGACGAATGGTCTAGACCTTGTGACCTTTGGTCAGCGACTGCGCCACCTCCGTCGTGTACGCGGCTACACCCTGTCCGACCTGGGAGAACGCGTCGGAAGGGCACCCTCGCAGCTCTCGCTGCTGGAGAACGGCCGGCGCGAGCCGAAGCTGTCCCTGCTCCAGGGACTCGCCACCGCGCTCGAGGTGCCGATTGAGGAACTTCTTCGCAAACAGCCCCCCAACCGCCGCGCCCAGCTCGAGATCGGGCTCGAGGAGGCCCAGCGCGACCCGCTGTACCAGAGCATGGGACTGCCGCATCTCAAGATCGGCAAGCGGGTGCCCAACGACGTGCTCGAACACCTCCTCGCCCTGTACGAAGAGGTCAAGCGGAGCCGTACGAAGCCGACGGCGAGCCCCGAGGACGCGCGGAAGGCCAACGCGGAGCTGCGCCAGCAGATGCACGACCGCGGCAACTACTTCGGCGAGATCGAGGCGAGCGTCGCCAAGACGCTCGAGTCCGTCGGCTACCGGGCCGGCGCGCTCTCGCAGGGCATGCTGCTCTCGCTCGTCACCTACTTCGGCTTCACTCTCCGCTACGTGCAGGACCTGCCGCGTTCGGTGCGGTCCGTCACCGACCTGCGCAACCGGCGCATCTACCTCGAACGCCAGCAGCTCGGCATGCACACCCCGCGGACGATCCTGCTGCAGACGCTGGGCCACATCGCGCTGGGGCACGCGGTGCCCAAGGACTTCGCCGACTTCCTCCGGCAGCGGGTCGAGGCCAACTACTACGCCGCGGCCGCGCTCCTGCCCGAACGCACCGTCGTGCCCTACCTCCAGGAGGCCAAGGCCGACCGCGAGCTGTCCATCGAGGACCTGTGCGACGTCTTCTCGGTCTCCTACGAGATGGCCGCCCACCGGTTCACCAACCTGGCGACGCACCATCTCGACCTGCCGGTGCACTTCACCAAGAACGACGAGAGCGGCACGATCTACAAGGCGTACGCGAACGACGGGCTGATCTTCCCCTCCGACGAACACGGCGCCATCGAGGGGCAGCGGATGTGCCGCGAGTGGGCCGGCCGGCACGTCTTCTCCGCCGACGACCGCTTCTCGATCTACTACCAGTACACCGACACTCCCACCGGCACGTACTGGTGCCTGTCCCACATCGACCCCAGCCACGAGCGGGAGTTCGCGATCACGCTCGGTGTCCCCTTCGAGCACTCGCGCTGGTTCCGCGGCCGTGAGACGCACCGGCGGGTCAAGTCGGCCTGCCCGGACGGCGACTGCTGCCAGCTTCCCCCGGCCGAGCTCGCCCAGCGCTGGCAGGGCTACGCCTGGCCCTCGGCGCGGGCGCACTCTCACGTGCTCGCGGTGCTGCCCCGCGGCGCGTTCCCTGGGGTGGATGAGGCGGATGTGTACGAATTTCTTGATCAGCACGCGTCGGGATGACGTTCCCTGAGTGTGACGTTGTCGAAACGACGGTGAAACGGCGGCGGGAGTCAATGGGCCGAGTCGTCGCCTAGAGGAGGGGGACCCCGTTGCTGCCCCAGGTCGAGGATTGGTTGCGCCGCCGCATGAGCTCCACAGCGGACTGGCCGGTCGACAAGTTGGTCGCGGCGAAGGGCGAAACGACGGTCAGCGTCGTGCTGCCCGCACGAAACGAAAGTGAGACCGTCGGCGGCATCGTCGCCGAGATCCGCCGTGACCTCGTCGACGGAGCGCCGCTCGTCGACGAGGTGATCGTCATCGACTCCCGTTCCGTCGATGACACCGCCGAGGTCGCCGCCGCCGCGGGCGCCCGGGTGGTCGCCCAGGACGCGGTCCTGCCCGAGCTGCCGCGGATGTCCGGCAAGGGCGAGGCGCTGTGGAAGTCGATGCACGTCGCGCGCGGCGACGTGATCGTCTTCGTGGACGCCGATCTGCGCAACTTCTCGTCGTCGTTCGTCACCGGGCTGCTCGGCCCGCTGCTGACCGACCCGTCCATCTGTTACGTGAAGGCGTGTTACGACCGCCCGTACGTCAACGGCGGCACGACCGTCGCACACGGCGGCGGCCGGGTCACCGAGCTCGTCGCGCGGCCGCTGATCAACATGCACTGGCCGCTGCTGGCGGGCGTCCTGCAGCCGCTGTCGGGGGAGTACGCCGGCCGGCGCGAGGTGCTGGAACGCCTGCCCTTCGTCACCGGGTACGGCGTCGAGCTCGGCATGCTGGTCGACGTGCTGGAGGTCGCCGGCCTCGACGCGATCGCCCAGGTCGACCTCGGCGTCCGCGTGCACAGCCACCAGTCCGCCGAGGCGCTCGGCGGCATGTCCGGGCAGATCATGCAGACCGCGTGGTCCCGGCTGGAGCGGCAGGGCAGGGTCGTACGCCTGGAGCCGCCGTCGACCACGCTGACGCAGTTCCGCCGGGACGGCGACGGCCACGAGATCCGGATCAGCGACGTCGCCGTCGGCGAGCGTCCTCCCGCGATCGAGGTCCCGGACTACCTGGGCTCAACCGTTTGACGGTGGGGACAGCAGCCCGCCGAACGTCGGATCCGGGTTGGTTCCGCCGTTCTTAGGAGCGCTGCTGTTCTGCGCGGGCGGGTTGCTCCCGTACGCGTCCGGCGGCGGCGGCACCACGTCGTAGTGGGTCGTCGCCGTCGTCAGCCCGGAGGCGTCCAGGCTGAGCTTGCTGAGCGGGACGCCGAGGGCGTTGAGCGGCTTGAGCAGCGTCTCGCACTGCTTGGGCGGCGCGCCGAGGGAGTAGGCCAGCGAGCAGAGCCACATCGCGATGTTCTGCGACTGCTGGAGGTTGAGCCGGGCGTGCAGGGAGCCGTCCTGGGCGTCGTACACGCCGAGGGCGTTGGAGGCGGCCACCGGCGCCTTGTCCAGGAACTGCTGCAGCGCGCTCTTCTCCTTGACCAGGACGCCGGTGATCTGGGCGAGGCCCTGGACGTTCGAGGCGATCTCGGCCTTGTTCTGCTTGACGAAGTTGGAGACCTCGCGCAGCGCCACGGACAGGCTCTTCACCGCCGCCCGCAGCTCGGCCCGCTCGGCGCTGAGCGTGCTCGACACCGAGGCGAGGTTCTGGGAGAACGAGCGGATCTGCCGGTCGCTCGCGGCCATCGCCTGGGTGATCTTGGCGAGGTTCTGCACCGTCTGGGTCGCGTTGCCGCGGTTGTCGGACAGGATCCGGCTCACGTCGGACAGGTCCTGCAGGGTCTGCTTGAAGTTCTCGCCCTGGCCGTCGACGGTCTGCGCGCTCGTGGAGAGCAGCTTGGACAGCGAGCCGTTGGCGTTCGCGCCCTTCGGGCCCAGGGCCTTGGTCAGGTCGTTGACGGCCGAGTTGGCGTCGTCGAGCTCGACCGGCACGGCCGTGCTGGACAGGGACAGCGTCGCGCCGTCCTTCAGCGCCGCGCCGCCGCGGTAGACCGGGGTGAACTGGATGTACCGGTCGGCGACCAGGGACGGCACGATGATCACGGCCTGGGCGTTGGCCGGCACCTTGTGCTCGGCGGTCCAGGCCATCCTGACCTCGACCATGTTGCCCTTGGGCGTGACCTTGGTGACCTTGCCGACCTTGACGCCCAGGATGCGGACCTCGGTGCCGGGGTAGACGCCCGTGGCACGCTCGAAGTAGGCGGTGACGTGGGTCTGCGGGCCGCCGGGCCAGAAGATGGTGACGAGTGCGGCGACCAGGACGACGGCGAGGACGAGGGAGCCGTACGTCAGTGCGCGAGGTTTCCGGCTCGCGCGGGCTGTTCGGCTCGCGCGGGGCTTTCGGCTGCGGAGCAGACCCACTCAAGCTCCCATTCTCTGGAGTGACCTGGGCCACGGGGGGCGGAGCGCGAAATAAGTTACCTCTTACGTCACGCTGAGGGTACCGGTTGTTACAGCCTCGTGACTCCTAAGACAGGCATCCCGGCCATCTGTGACTCTTGCCACGTATGTTACCGCCGGTAACGTCACGGGGTCTACGCTTAAGAGACTCGAAGTCCAATAGCCTGCCTGCGCTTTCGCGGGCCGTCGCGAGACGGAGGAACCATGTCGGAAGACTCGCCCTTCTCCCTCGAACTGCCCGAGGAGATCCAGCAGGTCAAGGAGTGGGTGCACGAGTTCGCCAAGGACGTCATCCGCCCCGCGGGCGAGGAGTGGGACGAGCGCGAGGAGACGCCGTGGCCGATCCTCCAGGAGGCCGCCAAGATCGGCCTCTACTCGCTGGACTTCTTCGCCCAGCAGTGGTTCGAGTCGTCCGGCCTGGGCATCCCGGTGGCCTTCGAGGAGATCTTCTGGGGCGATGCGGGCATCGGCCTGTCGCTGGTGGGTTCCGGCCTGGCCGCCGTCTCGGTCGCCGCCACCGGCACGCCCGAGCAGACGGGGGAGTGGGTGCCGCAGATGTTCGGCACCCCCGACGACGTGAAGCTCGGTGCCTTCTGCGCCTCCGAGCCGGATGCCGGCTCGGACGTCTCCGCGATCCGTACGCGCGCGGTGTATGACGAGGCCAAGGACGAGTGGGTCATCAACGGGACCAAGACCTGGGTCACCAACGGCGGCATCGCGAACGTGCACGTCGTCGTCGCGTCGGTGGACCCGGAGCTCGGCTCACGGGGGCAGGCGAGCTTCATCGTGCCGCCCGGCACGCCCGGCCTGTCGCAGGGCCAGAAGTTCAAAAAGCATGGAATCCGCGCGTCCCACACCGCCGAGGTCGTCCTCGACGACGTCCGCGTGCCGGGCGCCTGCCTGGTCGGCGGCAAGGAGAAACTGGACGAGCGCCTGGCCCGGGTGCGCGAGGGCAAACGGGCGGCGGGCCAAGCGGCGATGCGCACGTTCGAGGCGTCCAGGCCGACGGTCGGCGCGATGGCCGTGGGCATCGCCCGCGCGGCGTACGAGTACGCCCTGGACTACGCGCGTGACCGTGAGCAGTTCGGCCGCAAGATCGGCGACTTCCAGGCGGTGGCGTTCAAGCTGGCGGACATGAAGACGTCGGTCGACGCGGCTCGCCTGCTGGTGTGGCGGGCGGCGTGGATGGCGCGAAACGGGAAGGACTTCACCAGCGCGGAGGGCTCGATGGCCAAGCTCTACGCGGGGGAGACGGCGGTGCGGGTGACGGAGGAGGCCATCCAGATCTTGGGCGGCAATGGCTATACGCGCGACTACCCGGTCGAGCGCTGGCACCGCGACAGCAAGATCTTCACCATCTTCGAGGGCACGTCGGAGATCCAGCGCCTGGTCATCGGCCGTACGGTCACGGGACTGCCGGTACGGTAGCGTTTCCGCAGGTCGTGGCCATCGCCCGGTGATCGTCGCCAGGGTTGGAGGCGTGCCGTCCAGCCCTCAGCGAATGCCCGTAGGCCCCGGTCATTTCCCGTTGATTCCCGACGCCGTGCTGACTTGGTGCTGACGGTCTAACCGTTAGCCATTTCTTGCGAGCTGAACAGCGGTGCGGACATTCGAGACGCCTACCGGGTGGTGCTTAGCCACCGTGGGACGACATCGGGGGCTCGCGCTGCTGAGGTCGGACGGCGCTGGCTCGGTGGTCCACTCCTCAGCGACGGGACGCGTAGGTGGCCAGGCGGTGGGCCTGCACGTGTAAGGGAACGGGTGTCGGATCCGCTCGTGTCCGCGGCCGGATGATCCGAGCTGGCGTGGACCGAGATCGGTCTGCGCCGGCTCGGGCGCCGTGTTGCCTGCATAGGTCACCCTCGGGGCGAGGGATGAGCGCCGCCTTCACCTGCCAGGCGAACATCGCCGCCACCAACTTTGCCGCGATCCGTGCGGTGCTTGCCCGGTCCGGGACGACGACGTTCACTCCCGCGCAGGTCGTCACCGAGATGAGCCGGCCCGGTACTGGGTATGCCGAGTCGACGATCCGCACGATGATCATCGCTGACATGTGCCGCAACGCGCCGGACAATGCCAGCACGACCTATGGCGATCTCAAGCGAATTGACCGAGGCGTCTACCGGCTGACGTCGACGGACTGATCAAGCCCCACGGCCCAACCGTCTTGGTCACACCGAATACACCCGGGCCGCATGACGGGACAAGTTTCGTAACGGCACCGGCCCAAAGATCCTAGACGGGGTTTTGCTTGGGGACTGTCGGGGCGCACCTCGACAGGTGCGTGACCTGCAGTTTCTATGTGCTCCGATTTGCGTGGGCGTCGTCACCTGGAGATTCGGAGCTGCGGATTAAAGTCCACAGCCATGGAGGAATTACCTAATTGAATCTGGAGAAGGGCGTGCCGGACGATGACGCTTGATGCCGCTACATGCCAATTGGTCCGTGCCCATTGCTCTATCCCCGCTCAACCACTCTACTGCGGTGTCGCGTGCTACCGGGTTATACCGCGGCGTACGAGCAAACACCGAGCAAACATGCCTCGTTCGTTCGTCGTTCCTCGTCCTGGGCTGTAACGAGGCAGGGGTGGTTGGCTCGACCTACGCACGGGCCGTCGTGGATCCACATCAGGAGCCTTGGGCCGCTCCGCTGTTCCTCGCTCCAGGCGCACAACGCCACTGGCGCGACCATCGATTCCACCGGGATGACCGCCGTGATCGTGATAGCGCCGCGGCGTATGAACCTGCAGGTCACGAGTCGAACCCCTATTTTCGAGTGGTACACCCTGAAGAAGATCAGCGATACAGTTCGTGGCTGGCGGCTTCACAAGCGGATTAACCGCTCCTTCCTGGAGCTCGCCAAGATCGTCAGTCCGATGGTGGCGGGCTGGATGCAGTACTACGGCCGGTTCTACCGGTCAGCGCTGTATCCACTCCTGGGACGCATCAACGCCTGCTTGGTGGGCTGGATCCGTAAGAAGTACAAACGACTGAAGGGATCAAAGAAAGCCCACCGGAAGCTGCACGAGATCACCACACGGTATCCCCGCATGATCGCGCACTGGAGATGGGTCCCATCGCCCCTGGCGATCAGGATGACAAGAGCCGTACGAACCGAGAGGTTCACGGACGGATCTGTGGGAGCCGGGGATGAGAGTTCCCCGGCTATACGACCAGAGAGCTGCATAGACGATCTTGCGATCCACCAGGTCAGCCCACCGCGGCGAGTTTGGAGCTCTACCGGGGGCACTGACAGCCCCGCTCAGAACGCGTGCCCGACACCTGATGTCGTTATCGTTCGCCTGTACCGAGCATCGTTGCGTACAGGAGGATCTGGACGGTGAGCCCGGCGATCGCCAGCGCCTCGATCACGGACAGACCCATCAGCAGTACTCCGCCGCCTCCATGCACCCAGTACGCGACGAGTGTTGCCAGCGGTACGGCGCAGAACGCCCCCCTGATCGACCGCACACTGGATGAGTTTGCGCGAGCGGCGCCGCGCGGCGCTGCGGTGGGCGGTCTCCCACTTGAAGACGACCTCGGCCGTGCCGGAGCTTCCGGCCGCCGCCGCGAGACGCGGTCCCAGCTCGGTTCGCACATAGTCGCCGATCGCTGAGATCTTCTCGTCGTTGACGAGGTAGGTCCATCCCAGGACCACGCAGACTGGCGGCAGCGCGAGCAGCATCCCTGGCTGCTTAGCCTGCGCGGCAGCGACGATGACGGCGGCTACAGCCGCCAGTGTCACGTACAGCAGATTGTCGCGGAAGCCGATACGGGCCTTCTGCTCGTCCTTGATCGTCTGATACTCCGTGAGCAGCAGTTGCCCGACCGTGATCTCCGATTTTCTTCCATCCCCCTGCGTCAGCTGCTCCGACGACATGCTTTCCCCGCCTTCCGCCTTCACCTTGTTCTGCCCCGAGCATCCCAGAGCTGGACAGACCCCATAGGGCTACCGAGGCTGAGCGCGGCTTCCCCAGCGCCTCTTGCACCTTGCTGCGCGGGTCGCCCAGAGCCGTACTCGTTGGGGTTGCGTCCGCGGAGGTGGTGTATGAGTTTCCGCTGGTGACAGGCCGTGCCTTCGGACGGCCATAGGAGCAAGCCAAACGGACCGTCAGCCCGCCCGACCGTGACCGGCTCCACACGCGGGAACGAAAACCGTCGTCTCCGAAGAAACGGCAGCCTGATCTAACAGCAGCCACGCGCTTCCGGCGCCGCGCACAAGCAAAATGATCAGGAGAAGTACGAAGATGAAGAGTCCACCCGATCCACAGACGACAAGATCGAAACAGACGACGGCAAGCGCGTGGTCATCCTCGCGACGATTTCTGGCTCCCGGAGGTCTTCGAGCACATCCAGGCGGGAAGGATCGTCGTCGTCTCCGCCCAGCACAACGAGAAACAGCAACCACACCCCCGACTGAACCTCACAGAGGACCGTGAGACCAAGCACCGAGCCCATTGTCCAAGTCTCGCGGATTAATCAAGAGAGCGGCGTTGTCCACGTACTCGGACTGCCTGTTCAGCGGCGGTGCCATTGTCCAGCTGGATGCGGACCCTACGGGAGGTGTAGGTTCAGCGACTGAGTGAGCAATTCCGCGGATCTTGGAAACTGGCTTGGACAATTTTCCGCGATCTGTGGACAACCCAGGTTTACGTGCTCATCGTCGAGTCGTGAAACCCGGCGAGAAACAGCGTCCCCGAGGCCTCCGCAAGGGAGGTCCCAGATGACGGGTCGGTACACAACCCCCTCAGTTTTACGCGCTCAGTGGCACACTCCGGTACGCGCCACGGCAGCACTGGCCGACGCCCTCAAACCGGTCTCGATCACCAACGTGACGGCCTGTTCTTGATACTCGGGAGAGAGACCTCTATCGACCGAGCCGAGAATCTTCACCCTTTCCGGACACCCCTTCTTGGTAGAGAATTTGTCCGGAACCTCGGTGCAGGTCACGGATTGCTGAAGTCTTGTTCAAGGAACGTCTGGCTGGACTAAACTTCAGTCGCGACAGGTTTGGCGGGCGCGGGGGTGACAGTGACGATGCCCCTCGCCGACTAGGCCGCGATGACGGGGCAGGATGGTCGGGTGATCGAACAGCAGCCGGGCCGGCCCAAGCGGCGGACGTTCACCAAGGCCTACAAGGCACAGATCCTGGCTGTCTTCGACGCCTTGCCCGAGGGCAGCTCCGAGCGGGGCGCTCTGCTACGCAAGGAACAGCTGTACCACTCCCACATCGAGCATTGGAGAAAGCAGGCGCGGAACGGGACGCTGGCTGCCAACACAGGTAAGCCGGAAAAGGACGCCGAGTCGCAGGAGCTGGCCCAGCTGCGGGCTGAGAACAAAAAAGCTCAAGGCCGATGCCGCCAGGCTTGAATCCCGAAACGAAAAGCTTGCCGGCGAGCTGGACAAGACCAAGACCGCATTGGACATCGCGGGAAAAGTATTCGCGCTGCTTCAGGACATCTCAAGCAGCGCGGACTCCGACGAGAACTGAACCGGGTCCTGGAGGAGCATTTCCCCGCCCTGGAAGAATCGATCGGAACGGTTCGGGCCTGCCGGATTCTGAGGAGATCGCGGGCGACGGTGCACCGGCACCGCAACCCCTCGCCGCTTCGGCTGGGGCCACGCCGCCCGTTCCATCACCCGGCCGAGTTGTCGGCCGATGAGCGCGAGCAGGTGATGGCCGTGCTGGACTCACCTCGGTTCGCCGACAAGTCCCCCGGCCAGGTGTGGGCGGCCCTCCTGGACGAGGGCGTCTACCTGTGCTTCCAGGCCACCATGTACCGGCTGTTGCGCGAGCGCGGCCAGACCGGCGAACGCCGCGCCCAGGCCCTACGCCCGCCGACGCGCAAACCCGAACTGGAGGCTGATGGCCCGAACCAGGTGTGGTCCTGGGACATCACCAAATTGAAAGGGCCGGCGCGGGGCGTTTACTACCTGCTGTACGTCATCATCGACATCTTCTCCCGCAAGGTCATGCACTGGGAGATCTGACCCACCGAGAGCAGCACTCTCGCCAAGGAATTCATCAGCGCCATCGTGACCAACGGCGACGTCACGCCGAGATCCATTCATGCCGACCGGGGCACGTCGATGACCTCCAACACCGTCACCGGCCTGCTCGCGCTGCTCGGGATCGACCAGTCCCACTCCCGTCCGCACGTATCCAACGGCAACCCCTATTCGGAGGCTCACTTCAAGACGCTCAAGTACTGCCCGGCATTCCCCGGAAGATTCGGGTCGATCGAGGACGCCAATCTCTTCTGCGCCCAGTTCTTCGCCTATTACAACCGCGAACACCGTCATTCGGGGATCGGGATGCACACGCCCGCAACGGTGCACGACGGCACCGCCGAGGTGATCCAGGCTCACCGGACCGCCACCCTGCACGCGGCCTTCCTGGCCCACCCCGAACGGTTCCGCGGTCGGCGCCCACACCCACCGCAACTACCGACCAAGGTCTGGACCAACCAGCCACCCGCGACCCTTTAGACGGACACCTCACCACAAATCACGCACGTAGCCTGACGTCTCATCGGGTGTGACAGGCTCCCGAGAACGCACTCGCTCGGAGCGCGGCGGTCGTCGGCGGGTCGCTTGAACTCACCGCCAAGCCGGCGTTCTGGGGTTTTCCGCGATGACGCGGCATGCTTTCCGCGCCCAGCAGAGATCATCGGGGCTCATCGAACGGCATCGCTGTGCCGCGCTCGACGAATCGCACGTGCTCCGCGACGCCGCGCCGTTGGCACGCCGCCTCATAGGCACTGAGGGGCGATGCGAAGACGGTGTAGTCGTCGTAGTGCACCGGTACGACGCGCCGGCAGTGCATGAGTTCGGTCCAGTCGGCGCCCTGCCGTCCGTCCATGGTGACGGTCGCCAGGCCGAGCAGCTTCGTCCCTCCGAGATGCACGATCCCGAGGTCGATGTCGGGGTACCGGCGAGGAATCTCCCGGAGTTCGTCGTGCATGAGTGTGTCACCGCTGATGTAGACGCGCAGGTCGGTTTCGCCACCGGTGGTGCCGAACTCCAGCATGGTTCCGATCACCGGGGGGAGCAGGCGGCCCAGGACCCCGAACGCGTGCCGGGCGGGCAACGCGGTGACGCGTACGATGCGTCCGTTCTTGACGATTTCGTGGTGCTGCCACCGGGTGAGCCCTTGAGCGTGTTCGAAGCCCTGGCGGATGAGGTGCCGGGAGGCGTGGGTGGTGGTCACGATCGGCAGATCGCGGTCGAGGTTGTCTTGGGCCACTCGATCCCAGTGGTCACCATGCAGGTGGGAGAGTACGACGCCGTCCAGCGCAGGCAGTTCTCCGATGGTGAGCCCCGGATCGCGAATACGCCGGGAGCTCAGCCCGTAACCCAGATAGGCGCGTTCACCACGGCGTAGGAAGTTCGGATCGGTGAGCAGAGTGAATCCGCCGTACCGGATGATCGTCGTGGCGTTACCGACGAAGTAGAGCCCGTCGATGTCCGTCAGACCTGGCATCATGCCTCCGCGACTTGGCGTCATCGCTGATCAGTAGGGGTGTTCCGTCAGGGGCTTGGACCCCGAACCTGCGGACTGAGAAGCGGATCGAGTTGTTCTGTTGGCACTTCCAGTGCTTGAAGCACGAGCCGCAGCTTCTCGTATTCTTGGTTCGTGATCACTCGCCTACGGGCGTGAAGGGCGCGGATCAGGTCACTGGTGGCTTGCTCCCATCGCCCGGCTGCAGCGGCCAGGCTGATCTGCCTCAAAACCGCAGGCGAGACGTGCTCGGCGAAGTGGTGAGGCAACCGGCCCACCGCTTCCGCCAGTTCACGTTGTTCTTTCCGATGCTTCGGCATGACCAGTTCTTGATGGCCGTCGCTGCCATCCAGGTAATCGACTATGCCGAGGAACTTCAATGCCTCGTTAAGCGTGCATCCCATCGTCGATACCTCACTGCGCTGTCTATGCAAGGTCGGGCTGTGACCTATGGTCCAATTATTGCCCTTTGGTCCGCGATATTGCGAGAGTCCCGCCACTGGCCAGGTAACGCCTGCGGCGAGGAGCCAGTGCTCGTTGAAATTCCCGCACGGCGTAGTCGGTAAACGCCGGGGTGAAACCGGGCATAAGCGTTAAACGTTACGCTGTGAGTGCCTCGACCATCTGCTGATCTAGATGAACGCGGCGCCTGCGCGCGGCATGGCCAAGTACGAACGCCACTACAACGATCATTCACATCGAGGCGGCCTCCGGCCCCCGTGGCGAGGGAAGATTCAGGAGGCCGGCGGCCGGCGAGCTATGTCGCCGATCGGGAGCGGGTCAGGGGAAGTCGGTGTGGCGATTCACGCACAACAACCGTTAGCCGGTGCAAATTGTTTGGTGGCTTATTCTTTGGTGCGTCGATCAAGGAGAAACGTTACAAGTATTACCGGTGGTGTCGCAGTGCTGGTGGGGTCGGGAGTTAATGAAAAGTATGTCCCGATGGGAAATTGTAAACGATTTGCCGATTGCGTTGACATCGGCTGCTTGGGTGAGAGACTTAAAAGGAGATGTGTCGGCGGGCATCGATTTCCGCGGACACGGCGACATGCGACCTCTGGCCGCTTTTCGTGCAATCAAGGGGGATTGAGGTTTCGCTATGAAAGGTGTGGTGTACGAGGGCCCGCGGACGGTAGGGGTCGAGGACGTGCCGGACGCGAGGATCGAACGGCCGACGGATGCGCTGGTGAAGATCACCACGACCAACATCTGTGGCTCGGACCTGCACATGTACGAGGGCCGTACCGACCTGGAGACCGGTCGCGTCCTCGGCCACGAGAACCTGGGTGAGGTGGTGGAGGTCGGTGAGGCGGTGGATCGAGTCAAGGTCGGTGATCTGGTCTGTATGCCCTTCAACGTCAGCTGTGGCTTCTGTGAGAACTGTGAGAGCGGGCTCACCGCCTTCTGCCTCCTCGCGAACCCGGATCCGAATGTGGCGGGAGCCGCGTACGGCTTCGCGGACATGGGGCCCTACAACGGAGGGCAGGCCGAACTGCTCCGCGTTCCCTACGCCGACTTCAACTGCCTCGTCCTGCCGCCGGAGGCGGAGGAACGGCAGACCGACTACGTCATGCTGTCCGACATCTTCCCGACAGGCTGGCACGCCACGCAGCTCGCCTGTGTGCAGCCGGGAGAGACGGTCGCGATCTACGGCGCGGGGCCGGTCGGCCTGATGGCGGCGCTGTCCGCGACGCTCAAGAGCGCGAGCCAGATCTTCGTCGTCGACCGGCACCCGGACCGGCTCCGGCTGGCCGAGGAGATCGGTGCCATTCCCATCGACGACTCGAAGGGTTCGCCCGTCGAGCAGATCCTCGACCGGACCGACGGCGCCGGAGCCGATCGCGGCTGCGAGTGCGTCGGTTACCAGGCCCACGACCCGCAGGGGCACGAGCATCCGAACATGACCTTGAACAACCTGGTCAGGTCCGTACGCTTCACGGGATCCATCGGCGTTGTCGGGGTCTTCGTACCGCAGGACCCGCAGAGCCCCGACCCGCTGTACAAGGAGGGCGAGGTCGCCTTCGACTACGGTCTCTTCTGGTTCAAGGGGCAGAGCATCGGAAACGGCCAGTGCAACGTCAAGGCCTACAACCGCGAGCTGATGCGCCTCATCCGGACAGGCCGGGCCAAGCCGTCGTGGATCGTGTCGCATGAGCTGCCGCTGGATCAGGCTCCGGAGGGTTATGAGCACTTCGACCGTCGCGACGACGGCTGGACGAAGGTCGTCCTCCACCCGAACTCCAGCTGACGCGCAGCGCCGCACGCTGAATGACCAGACCCCGCGGAGCCGAACCGGCTCCGCGGGGTCGCGTGTCGGTAGGCGACGGTCCGAATGGATCATGCCGCGGTGGTCTCCGTCTCCTCCGGCGGGTTCTCGTGCCGGACGACGAGCCGGTCGTTCTCCAGTTCGACCCGGATGACCGCGCCGTCGTGGATCTCGCCGGTGAGCAGCGCACGCCCGATGCGTGTCTCCACCTCACGGGCGATGAAACGGCGCAGCGGCCGGGCACCGTACACCGGATCGAAGCCCTCGCGAGCGATGAACGCCCGCGCTTCCAGGCTGACCTCCAGCGTCATGCGGCGCTCGGCCAGGCGTTCACGCAGGTCATTGAACATCAGGTCCACGACCTGTTCGAGCTTGGCTTGGGTCAGGGGCGTGAACAGCACGACGTCATCGACCCGGTTGAGGAACTCGGGCCGGAAATGCGTCTGCAACGCGCGCAGGACTCCGTCCCGGGTGTCCGGCTCGATCTCGCCCTGGGATGTCACGCCCTCCAGCAGCAGGTCCGAGCCGATGTTCGAGGTCATGATCAGAATCGTGTTGCGGAAGTCGACCGTACGGCCCTGCGCGTCGGTGAGGCGGCCGTCGTCGAGTACCTGCAACAGCGTGTTGAACACGTCGGAGTGCGCCTTCTCGATCTCGTCGAACAGCACCACGGAGTACGGCTTGCGGCGGACCGCCTCCGTGAGCTGTCCACCCTCCTCATAGCCGATGTAGCCCGGCGGCGCGCCGACGAGGCGGCTGACCGTGTGCCGCTCCTGGTACTCGCTCATGTCGAGGCGCACCATGTTGTCCTCGGTGTCGAACAGTGCTTCGGCGAGTGCCTTGGCCAGCTCTGTCTTGCCCACGCCGGTGGGGCCGAGGAACACGAACGAGCCGATCGGCCGGCGCGGGTCCTTGATCCCCGAACGGGCGCGGATGATCGCATCGGTGACGAGCCGTACGGCCTCGTCCTGGCCGATGACCCGCTCATGCAAAATCTGCTCGAGTTGCAGCAGCTTCTCCCGCTCGCCTTCCTTGAGGCGGCTGACGGGGATGCCCGTCCAGCGCGAGACGATCGCGGCGATCTCGTCCTCGGTGACGACCTCACGCAGCAGCCGGTTCTCGCCCTGCTTGCTGAGCAGCCGTTCCTCTTCGACCTTCAGGCGGCGTTCCAGCTCGGGCAGCAGGCCGTGGCGAAGCTCGGCGGCCCGGTTGAGGTCGTACTCGCGTTCGGCCTGGTCGGCGTCGCGGCGGACCTGCTCGATCTCCTGTCGCAGCTCTTGGAGCCGCCGAAGCGTATGCCGTTCGGCCTCCCACTGCGCCCGCATGGCGTCGGCCTGGGAGCGTAGCTCGGACAGCTCCCGGTGCAGTTCCTCCAGCCGTGCCCGGCTCGCCGGATCCTCTTCCTTCTCCAAAGCCGCAGCCTCGATCTCCAGGCGGGTCACCCGGCGGGTGAGTTCGTCGAGCTCGGCGGGCATGGAGTCGATTTCGGTACGGAGTTTGGCGCATGCCTCATCGACCAGGTCGATGGCCTTGTCCGGCAGGAACCGGTCAGAGATGTAGCGGTGGCTGAGGACGACGGCGGCCACGATGGCGGAGTCCTGGATCTTGACGCCGTGGAAGACCTCAAAGCGTTCACGCAGACCACGCAGGATCGAGATGGCGTCCTCGACCGACGGCTCGTCCACCATGACGGGCTGGAAGCGGCGTTCGAGTGCGGCGTCCTTCTCGATGTACTGCCGGTACTCCTGCAGGGTGGTGGCGCCGATCATGTGCAGCTCGCCACGGGCCAGCATGGGTTTGAGCATGTTGCCGGCGTCCATCGAGCCTTCGGTGGCGCCGGCGCCGACGACGTTGTGCAACTCGTCGACGAACAGCAGGATCTGACCGGCGGCGGCCTTGACCTCGGCCAGCACCGCCTGCATGCGTTCCTCGAACTCCCCGCGGTACTTCGCACCGGCGACCAGGGCACCCAGATCGAGGTTGAAGACGGTCCTGCCACGGAGCCCTTCGGGCACGTCGCCGCGTTCGATGCGCTGGGCGAGACCTTCGACGATGGCGGTCTTGCCGACGCCGGGATCACCGACCAGCACCGGGTTGTTCTTCGTCTTACGGGACAGGATCTGGGTGACGCGGCGGATCTCGGTGTCGCGTCCGATGACCGGGTCGAGTTTGCCCTCACGTGCCTCGGCGACGAGGTCCCGTCCGTACTTCTCCAGTGCCTCATAGGCCGCCTCCGGGTTGGAAGAGGTCACCCGCTGGTTCCCCCGTACGGCCGTGACGGCCTCGAGGAACTTCTCCCGTGGCACACCGGTGATGACACCTTCGTCGATCAACGCCATCAGCAGGTGCTCGACGGAGACGTAGTCGTCCTTGAGGCGCTGTGCCTCCTCGAATGCTTTTTCCAGCACCCGTCCGAGCCTCCGCGTGACGTGCACCTGCTCGGGCGTCGCGCCCGGTCCCGCGACCCGGGGTCGTCTGTCGAGCTGGGTCTCCATCTCGGTCCGCAGCAGACTGGGGTCGACATTGGCCCGCTCGAGCAGGCGATGCGCCAGGCCGTCCGACTGGTCGAGCAGCGCCATGGTCAGGTGCTCGGCGTCGACGTCACTGTGCCCCCTCTCCACCGCATCGGTCTGCGCGGAGTTGAGGGCCTGCTGTGATTTCTCGGTCAGCTTGTTGATGTCCATGATCGGTCTCCCGGACGTCTCGGACGATGCCGCAGGGCGGACTCCAGGGCGGCGATGCGGTCGAGCGGGTCGCACACCAGCCCGAGTGAGGCGTAGTCGAGGGGGAGAGTGGAGCGGAGCCGGTCGAGGCGTGGTGGACGCATGAGTGCGCATGTCATCGCCGCTCCCTGGGGTTGTAGGAAGAGGCGGCGGCGAGTTGTTCGAACAGCCGTCGTTCCTGGTCGCTCAGCTTGGGCGGGACCATGATCTGGACTTCGGCGTACAGATCACCGGGCTGTCCGCGAGGGTTGGGCAGGCCGCGTCCACGCAGCCGAAGCCGGCGGCCGGAGGAGGTGCCGGGCGGGACCTTGACCTTGGTCTCGCCGCCGGGTGTCTCCAGCGCGAGGGTGGTGCCGAGCGCGGCCTCCCAGGGAGTGACGGGGAGGCGGGTGAAGATGTTCCGGCCTTCGACGCGGTAGCGGTCGCCGGAGCGGACGGAGACCACCAGGTAGAGGTCTCCGGGTTGCCCGCCGTCGGTGCCGCGGGCGCCCTGGCCGGCCAGGCGGATGCGCTGGCCGTCGGTGACGCCGGCCGGGATGTCGACCTCGACCGTGCGGGTGCCTCTGCGGCCGGAGAGGGCGAGTTTGCGGCGGGTGCCGTGGTAGGCCTCCTCCACTGACAGTTCGACCTGGGCCTCTTGGTCCGCACCGGGCATGGGCCCCCACCCGCCGCCGTGCCGGCCCGCCCCGGGACCGCGCCGGCGTCGGGCGAACACGTCGCCGAACAGGTCTTCGAAGTCGACGCCCCCGAAGCCCTCACCGGTGCCCGCGCCGACGCGGGCCCAGGAGTCGGGATCGACGTCTTCGGGGACACGGCGGAAGTCCGCGCCGAACGCGTCGTAGCGTTTACGCTGCTCGGGATCGGACAGCACCGCGTAGGCCTCGGAAACGTCCTTGAAGCGTTCTTCGGCATCGGGTGCTCTGTTCACGTCGGGGTGGAGTTCGCGGGCGAGTTTGCGATAGGCGCGCTGGATCTCCTCCTGGCTCGCCGTCCGCGAGACTCCCAGGTCGGCGTAGAAGTCACGGGCCGGCGCCATCGCCTGGTCCCTTGGCCACGACTACCTGTGCCGGTCGCAGCTGCCGCTCACCCTCGCCGTAGCCCGGCGACAACACCCGCACGACCGTGCCCTCCGCCGCGTCCGCGTCGGCCACCGTACTGACGGCCTCATGCCGGAACGGGTCGAACACCGCGCCCTCATCGTCTTGACGCGGGAACCCCAGCCGGCCGATCAACTCGCGCGCCTGTTCCAGCACCGAGACCACCCCCTCGATCACCACTCTGGGTTCGGCCTCAGCGTGTTCCAGAGCGCGTTCGAGGTTGTCCAGGACCGGCAGCGACTGCGCCGACGTCCACGCACGTGCGGCACCGCGCTCCTCCTCCAGCGCACGCGCCGCACGTTTACGGCAGTTGTCCAGATCTGCCAACGCCCGCCGCCACCGATCCTCCAACTCCGAAATCCTCGTGGCCGCGTCGGTCTCCGCCGGCCCGGGCCGGTCGCCCTCCTGCGCGGGCCAGGGTCCTTCGCGGGCCTCTCCGGCCTGCGGCCGGGCAGGCTGGCCGCCCAGGTCGTCCGGCCGCGTACGCGGCTCCTGCGGCGCGGGTGCTCCCTTTCCCGGGCGCATGTCACTCATCGGTGGTGAACTCCGCGTCGATCACGTCCTCGCCACCGGGCGGGGACTGCTCCGGTCCACCACCGGATCCACCCGGCCCGCCTGCGCCGGCGGCCGCGGCGGTGAGCCCGTGGTAGATCTGCTGAAGCTCGGCGGTCAGGGACCGGATCCGGTCGATCGGTGCTTCTTCCTTGATCGCCTGGCGGGCGTCGTTGACCAGCAGCTGCGCCCGCGCCCGCTCGTGCTCCGCGACACGGTCACCGAGCTCGTTCAGGCGCTTTTCAACCTGGTAAGCGACCGAGTCCAGCGCGTTACGCGCATCGATCGCCTCCCGTACCCGCGCGTCCTCGTTGCTGTGCTGCTCGGCGTCCCGGATCATCCGCTCGATCTCGCTCTGATCCAGGTTCGTGCTCTCACTGATCGTGATCGCCTGCTCGGCCCCGGTGTCCTTGTCCTTCGCCGAAACATTCAAGATCCCGTTCGCGTCCACGTCGAAGGTCACGTCGATCTGTGGCTCCCCCCGAGGGGCGGGCCGGATGTCCTCCAACCGGAACCGTCCCAGTGTCCGGTTGTCCGCCGCGCGTTCGCGCTCTCCCTGCAGCACCACCACGTCCACCGCCGTCTGGTTGTCATCGGCGGTGGAGAAGGTCTCGCTGCGGCGTGCCGGGATCGTGGTGTTGCGTTCGATGGTCTTGGTCATCACCCCGCCGAGCGTCTCCAGCCCGAGGGAGAGGGGGGTGACGTCGAGCAGGACGACGTCCTCGACCTCGCCCTTGAGCACCCCGGCCTGGATCGCCGCGCCGATCGCGACGACCTCGTCGGGGTTGACGGTCATGTTCGGGTCCTTGCCACCGGTCAGCCGCCGCACCAGTGCCTGGACCGCCGGGATCCGGGTGGAGCCACCGACCAGGATCACCTCGTCGATGTCATCGGCGGTGATCTTCGCGTCCCCCATCGCCTGGCGGAGCGGACCCTCACACCGCTCCAGCAGATCAGAGATCAACTGCTCGAACGTCGACCGCATCAACGTTGTGTTCAGATGCTTGGGCCCCGAAGCGTCGGCGGTGATGAACGGCAGGTTGATCGTGGTCTGGGTCACCGAGGACAGCTCCACCTTCGCCTTCTCGGCCGCCTCGAACAACCGCTGCAACGCCTGGGGGTCCTGGCGCAGGTCGATTCCGGTGTCGCGCTGGAACTCGTCGGCCAGATGGTCCACGATCCGCCGGTCGAAGTCATCCCCGCCCAGATGCCCGTCACCAGAGGTCGCCCGGACCTCCACCACACCATCCCCGACATCCAGGATCGACACGTCGAAGGTGCCACCACCCAGATCGAACACCAGAACCGTCTCGTTGCCCTTCTTGTCCATCCCGTACGCCAGCGCGGCAGCGGTGGGTTCGTTGATGATCCGCAGTACCTCGAGCCCCGCGATCCGCCCCGCGTCCCGCGTGGCATGCCGCTGCGCGTCGTTGAAGTACGCAGGCACCGTGATGACCGCCTCGGTCACCCGTTCACCCAGGAACTTGCCCGCGTCATCGGCCAGCTTCCGCAAGATCAACGCCGAGATCTCCTCCGGCGCGTACAGCTTCTCCTTCACCGAGAACCGCACCGCACCATCCGGGTCCGGCACCACATCGAACGTCACCGCGGTCAACTCACTGGACACCTCATCGAACCGCCGCCCGATGAACCGCTTCGCCGAATAAATCGTCCCCTTCGGATTCAAGATGGCCTGACGCCGCGCCAACTGCCCTACCAGCCGCTCACCCTCAGGAGTGAACGCCACCACCGACGGCGTCGTCCGTGACCCCTCGCTGTTCGGCACCACCGCCGGATGGCCCTCCACCATCGCCGCGATCACCGAGTTCGTCGTCCCCAGATCAATCCCCGCAGCCTTCGGCATGACCCACCTCCATAGCGACCTGCCGGATCCCGGCGCCCGTCGCGGGCGCCGGGATTCCGATCAGTCCGCGATCTCGATGTGACGGTTCTTCTCGGTCGCCGACTTGGGCACGACCACCGTGAGAACGCCGTCGGAGAGCTCCGCTCGTACGCCCTCCGGCTCGATGTCGCCGGGCAGGTAGACGCGGTACTCGAAGCGCCCCCTGCGACGTTCCTTGCGGCGGAGCCGGCCACCCTCACGCTCGGTGATCTCACCGGAGACCACGAGTTCCCGTTCGTTGAGCTGGATGTCCATCTGGTCCTTGCGCGCGCCCGGAATCTCGGCCTCGACGATGTAGGCGTCGTCGGTCTCGTACACGTCCGCCATCGGTGACCACGGGACGGCGGCGCTGACCTCTCCGAAGGCCGCGTTGATCAGCTGCCCCATCTGGTCGTAGATGTCCTCGAACTCCCGCGGCGCGCCCGCAAGTGTGGTGTTGCGCGCCCTTCGCTGGGCGATGGGAAGCGCCATGTTTCACACCCCCTAGGTCACGAATTTCCAGGGAGAGAAACCCCCCTACCGATACGACGCTTGTCGCTGCGGGCGCCCGGCGCATCCTCACATCTGTCAGTTCTGGCCAATCTTTGCCGTCGCCGGCGGCCCCGGATCACAACAGGAGATCGAAGAGAGTTGTCACCCTGACCCACTGGTCCGTCTGGGGATTTCTCCGTTCCGGCTCGATGATCGTGAAGGCCCGCGCGAGCGCGAACGTCAGCCCGCCGACGATCTCCGGCAGCGCCTGCTCGGTCTCCTCCGCGACTGCCAGGTCGAGCGGCGGCCGCTTGGCCAGCTCCTCCAGAATGGGTTTCAGCTCGATCTCCTCGTCGAGCCTGCGGAAAGCGTGAACGGACTCCTGAAGTCCCTTGCTCACCGGCAGATCGGAGGACTGGATGACGTCCCGGGCGTTCGCCCTGGCGTGCGCCTGGCCGATCAGGAGCAGATCGTAGATCTTCCGATCGACGAAGTCGTCGTAGCGCTTGAGGTCGTTCTTGTCGACGTCGATGCCGGCCGCGGCCCGGAAGAGCCGCTGGAACCGGGCCACCGCACTCGGTCGCATGGGACCGCCTCCTCTTACCGAGCCTCACCGGCCGCGTACGCGGCCGGCATCCCGCAACCCGACGCGGCGTCAGCGCGCCAGGTGCTCGTGCACCAGCCGTACCGCCATCGAGCCCTCGCCCACCGCCGAGGCGACGCGTTTGACCGAGCCGCTGCGCACGTCACCGACGGCGAACACACCGGCCAGGTTGGTCTCCAGCGGGAGCGCGTCACCGTGGCCCGTACGGACGTAGCCCTTCTCGTCGAGGTCGACGTTGCCGGCCAGCCAGGCGACGCACGGATCCGCGCCGATGAACACGAACAGGTCGTTGGTCTCGAAGGTGTGCCGCTCGCCGGTACGGCCGTCTTCGACGACGATCCCCTCCAGCGATCGGTCACCGAGCAACTCGCGCACCTGCGTGCGCAGGTACACCTCCACCGCCTTGTTCCGCTCGATCCGGTCGATGAGGTACCGGGACATGCTCTCGGCGAGATCACCGCCGCGGACGAAGAGGCGGACCACGGACGCGTGCCCGGACAGGAAGAGCGCGGCCTGACCGGCGGAGTTACCGCCGCCGACGATCGCCACCGGCCGTTTGTGGCAGGCCATCGCCTCCACTTCGGTCGCGGCGTAGTAGACCCCCTGGCCCTCGAACCGATCCAGGCCCGGTACGGCCAGCCGGCGGTATCGCGCACCGGTCGCGATCACGACGGAACGGGCACGGGCACGGGCACCGTCGGCGCGCCGGACGGCGTACGAGCCGTCCGTGCTCTCCAGCGTGGTCGCCTCGACCGGGATACCGAGCCGGGCGCCGAACTTCCTGCACTGGATGACCGCTCGCTCGGCGAGCTCACCACCGGAGACGCCACCCGGAAAGCCCAGGTAGTTCTCGATGCGAGACGATGTGCCGGCCTGGCCGCCGGTCGCGATCGCGTCGAACAGGACCGTGTCCAGTCCCTCGGACGCACCGTAGACCGCGGCCGCGAGCCCGGCCGGCCCGGCGCCGACCACGATCAGGTCACAGACCTCCTCCGTGGTGGCCTGGTCCGGCGCGGGCAGTCCGGTGACCCGGGCCAGCTCGGCGTTGCTGGGATTGCGCAGTATCCGGTCGCCGAAAAGGATCACCACCGGCGTGTCGTGCGGCGGGATGTTCAGCTGGCACAGCAGCGACTCGGCCTCCCGGTCATCCTCCAGGTCGATCCATCGGTACGGCAGGCGGTTGCGGGCGGCGAAGTCACGCAGACGCCGGGTGTCAGTGGAGAACCGCGAACCGACGATCCGCAGTCCGGCGCCGAGTTCGATCAGCAGCGACCGGCGTACGAGATAGGCGCGCAGGACCATGTCGCCGAACCACGGTTCCGCGACGATCAGCTCACGCAGGCGAGCGATCGGCACCTGTACCACCTCACCGGGATCCTGCGCCACGGCGGTGAAGAACGCGGGCTGGCCGGTGAGCTGGCCGAGTTCGCCGATGAAACGGCCTCTGCCGTGCAGTCGGATGACCTCGCCGCTCTCCAGCACCGCCACGGTGCCGGCGGTGACGACGTAGAAGTCGTAGTCGTGGTCGCCCTCGCTCACGAGGGTCTCGTCGGACCGCGTCGGGCGGCGGGTGCCGTATTCGGCGAGCCGGACGATCTCGTCGGCGTCGAGGCGTGGGTACGCGCCGTGCAGGTCAGGTGTCTCTTGCAAGGGTCTTCTCCACCCACGCGCGCAGCGCGGCGGCGGGCGCCGCCCCGGCCTGTCGGTCGATCATCTTCCCGCCGCGCATCAGCAGCAGCGTCGGCACCGCCTGTACGTCGAAGCGCGCCTGCGTCTTCGGGGCGAGGTCGATGTTGACCTTGACCAGCTTCAACCGGCCGGCAAGGTCGCGCGCGACTTGCTCCAGCCCGGGGGTCACCTGACGGCACGGAGCACACCACTGCGCCCACAGATCCACCAGCACGGGGACCGACGCGTGCTCGGCGACGTCGGCGAACGTGTCGTCGTCGGCCTCGACGATCCAGGGCAGTGGCCGGTGGCAGTTGCCGCATCGCGGCACGCCCTCGGCGGCCACGGGCACGCGGTTCTGCTTTCCGCAGTTCGCGCACCGGATCGTGGCCCCCGGGTGAACCCTCGTCTCCCGCACCATCACGCCCCCCGGTGTTCTGTCACTGGACAACGTCGCGACGGAGTCGCAGGCGATACCGGGACGGCCGCCCGCGGCCAGGTGTATCAAGCTCGATACGGGCTCCTACAACGACACTCGCCGTCCGTTCGGCCCGGCGCATCCTCAATCCTGGTAGCGCTCGTGGCCGGGCATTCTCACGGCGTAGCGCCGAGCGGAACGACGTCGATCAGCTTCTTGTTGACGAACTCCTGGATGCCGAGCCGGGACAGCTCCCGCCCGTAGCCGGACCGCTTGATGCCGCCGAACGGCAGCTCGGGTGCGGTCCAGGTGGGGTGGTTGATGAAGACCATGCCGCTCTCGATGCGGTGGGCTATCTCCTTGCCGTGCTCGATGTCGGAGGTGAAGACCGCGCCGCCGAGCCCGAAGCCGGTGTCGTTGGCGATGGTGATCGCCTCCTCATCGTCCCGGACGCTGAAGAACATCGCCACCGGGCCGAACAGCTCCTGACCGTAGACCGGGTTGTCACGGCTCACGTCGGTGAGGATGGCCGGCTGGACGAACGCTCCGGTCCCCGGCACGGGCGGACCGGCCTCGGTCGCCCGGGCACCGTGCTCGACCGCCTCGGCCACCTGCGCCTTGAGCTGGTCGGCGGCCGACCGGGACGACATCGGCGGCAGCGTGGTCCGCTCGTCCATCGGGTCCCCGGCGACCAGCCCGCTCAGGGCCGCGGTGAACTCCTCGAGGAACTTGCCGGCGATCTGCTCGTGGATGAGGAGCCGCTTGGTGGCCACGCAGCACTGCCCGCAGTTGTTGAGGCGGCCCCACACGGCCCAGTGGACCGTCGGACCGAGATCGGCGTCGGGCAGGACGA
This sequence comes from Actinomadura sp. DC4, assembly GCF_030406325.1. Classification (GTDB taxonomy): domain Bacteria; phylum Actinomycetota; class Actinomycetes; order Streptosporangiales; family Streptosporangiaceae; genus Actinoallomurus. The sequence goes on from NZ_JAUEQY010000029.1 coordinate 45,149, forward strand.
TCAGCGGGTCACTGCCGCCCAGTTCGAGAGTGGTCTTCTTGATCGCCTGGCTGGCGCGTGCCGCGACGACAGCGCCCGCCTGCTCGCTGCCGGTCAGCGCCACCCCCATCACGCGCGGATCGTCGATCACCTTCCCGACCTGCTCCTTGGTGACGAAGAGGTTGGTGTAGACGCCGTCCGGCGCACCGGCCTCACGGTAGAGATCCTCGAAGGCCAGCGCGGATCGGGGAACGCCCGACGCGTGCTTGACCATGACGACGTTGCCCGCCATCACGTTGGGAACCGCGAACCGCGCCAGCTGGTAGTACGGGAAGTTCCACGGCTGTACCCCGAACAGGACACCCAGCGGGCTGCTGACGACGAACGCCTCGCCCTCACGCGTGTCCATCGGGACCGGCTTGAGGAAGTCCTCGGCGTTGTCGGCGTAGTAGTCGAAGATGTCCGCGCTAAGGAGCACCTCTTCGACGCTTTCGCCGATCAGCTTTCCCATCTCCAGGGTCACCAGACGGGCGAACTCGTCCCGCCGCTCACGCAGGATCCGGGCCGCGCGCCTGGTGACGGCCGCCCGCTCCTCGAAGCTCCGCCGACGCCACTCCTCGTACGCCGACCGGGCACGTGACAGGGCGTCCTCGAGTTCCGCGTCGGTGATCTCCGCGAACGTGGCGACGACCTCGCCACTGTAAGGATTGACCGATTGATAAGGCATGATTCCCCCCGAATATGCCTATATGTGGCCTACTCCCCGCCTTGACGCCGGCCGAAACGGTGCTAGGCGAGCCCCATGGGGCGTCGTCCTCCCGCGTCTCGAGGCGGCCACCACAGGAGTCGCAGACGTCCTCACAGCGGCACCGCCTTACCGCTTTCTGGCACTCCTACCAGGAGATACGTACGCACCGTAAGACCATCACATACTCGTGTGTCACGCGCTAGGAGGGTGACGGCGATCTGTTCGTTTGCGCCGCGAGAACCCAGGGGAGGGCGCGTTATGACGGCCTCCGGGGACCGGGCTCACACCCTGGACGCTGAACGTCGTTCAGACGTTGACTGGAGAAAAGCGCGTCACGCTGGATGAGATGGACGACTGGAGCGAGCATCAGTCGTCCGCTCGACAGGAGAAGGCCGCACAGCGCAAATGCATCGACATCGAGGTCGTGGCCGCCCACCTGCACGGAATGCTCGACGAGCTGATGTGACATTCGAAGAGGTGAAGATATGTCTACCGACAGGCCCGAACCGCAGCGGCCGCACAAAGTCGTACTGGGGTCCTACTCCAGCCACGCGGCTGCCCAGCGCACGGTGGGCGTGCTGGCCGAGCGCGGATTCCCGGTCGAGCACGTCACCATCGTGGGGACGAATCTCAAACTCCAGGAAGTCGTCCTCGGCCGCTGGACACTGGGCCGGGCACTCGTGAGCGGAGCGGTCACCGGCGGATGGATCGGCCTCCTGGTCGGACTGGTGTTCCTGATCGTCAGTCCGTGGAACCCGGCATCGGTGCCCTACGCGGTCGGGCTCGGCATCGTGCTAGGTCTGATCTGGGCGGCGGTCGCGCGAGTGTGGCAGCGACAGTCGTTCGCCGCGGTTCCTGCGGTCGTCGCCGACCGTTACGACGTTCTGGTCGATGCCCAGTTCGCCGACGGGGCGCGGCGGATCCTGGCACTTAGGCCGGTCGCCCCGGCCGAGCGGCGGGACCACCCGCTCTGACCGGCCTTCATCACGCCAGAACCCATCACGTCGTGGTGAACGAGCGGGCGACCTCCGCGAGCTCGTCCAGCATCCGGCACGTCTCCTCGGCCTGCAGCGTGGGCAGATCGAAGAGCACTCGATCGACGCCGGCGTCGGCGAGCCGGGCGACGACCTCATGCTCACCCGGTACGGCATAGACCGACACGGGGATCCGCCCTCGGCCGGTCTCCACGGCGCGTCGCTCCAGCTCGGCGATCCTGCGGGCGATCTCTTCGGGACCCAGCCTGTACGTCGGCATCCAGCCGTCCCCGTACTCCAGCGTGCGGTCAAGCGCCTTCGGCCCGTTGCCGCCCACGACGATCGGCGGATGCGGGCGCTGTACGGGCTTGGGCCAGCAGAAGATCGGGTCGAAGTTCACGAACGTCCCGTGGTACTCGGGCTGGTCCTTGGTCCAGATCTCCTTCATCGCCTGCACACGCTCGCGCAACAGCGCCATCCGGGTCTTCGGGTCGGTGCCGTGGTTCTGCATCTCCTCCCGATCCCAGCCGGCCCCGATCCCGACGACGGCCCGGCCGGCGGAGACGCGGTCGAGGCTCGCGATCTCCTTGGCCGAGGTGATGGGATCCCGTTCAACCAGCAGGAGGATGCCGGTGCCGAGCCGGAGCCGCTCGGTCACCACGGCCGCCGCCGTGAGGGTCACGAACGGGTCGAATGTCCGGTAGTACTTCCGCGGGAGCTCGTCCTCCTCGGGCCATCGCGACTCCCGTTCGACGGGAATGTGGGTGTGCTCGGCGACGAACAGCGACGCGAAACCGCGTTCCTCCAGCGCCTCCCCGAGCCGCGCAGGTGCGATGCCCTCATCGGTCACGAACGTCGCGACCCCGAATTCCATCTGCCCCCCGGTTGTCCTCTAGAGCGATTCATCCCAATTCGGGCTCCTCGGCAAACACGGCCGGACGCCGTGGAACGGACTCCGGCCCGGTTCCGCGCCCCATCACCTCATCCGGGATCGTCACGGTACGCCGACCGCCGACAGGTGCGGAGCCGACGCACGGCGCTGTTCCGGGCTGGTCGTGACCCGCCGACGCGGCTGGTCGCTGTCCAAGCGCGCGGGGCGGACTGTCGCGGCGTCCTTCGGGGATGGCGCTGACTCCCATGGCGCCGCAGGTGGGACAGATGATCTCGTCACCGGTGGGGGCAGAACCGGAACGCCGTCGAGCCGGTAGAAGGCGAACGTCGCGCCGACGTCGTCGCTCACGTACTGCACGTCGTAGTCCGCCGTCCGCGTCTGCCCGCAGCGGCCGCAGACGAACCTGTAGCGTTCCACGGCGGTCTCGACCAGCATCGTCATCGCCGTCACCCCCCGCCTCGGGACTTTCCCCTCATCGTTCCCGCCACCGGCCCCCGCGCCGCGCCGGACCGTTTCTTTACCGTGCCGGCTCCGGGCTCGCTACCCAGATTAGGGATGTCGCGCCTGGCCACGGCGCATAGATTCCCAGGCACGGAAACAGTTGCCGATCATGTGAGCGCCGCTCGCCTGTTCGTCTCCGAGGCGCTCACCCTGGACCCCAGGATGAGGAGCGAGAAGCTGATGGCCGCACAGGCCGAGGTTACGCTCGCCGTCGCGACGGCCCTGGACGGTATCGCCGCGGCGATCCGTGAGGGCAAGGGCCACTAGACGCCGCGGAGGAGAGCCGACCGTACCGTCCCCGCCGTGGGCGGGGACGGTACGGCCGCGGGTTGACGCTTCCACCGGCCGCAGCCATCGCAGTGAAAACGGTCGTGCGGCTCGCGTAGCGTCAGGCCGCACCGGGGACGGCGGGGACCGGGGGCCGCCTCCGAAGGCGACCACCACGCGATGCGGGGCGGTGGCTACGGGGAGTCATAGCCGTATCGGCCGGTCTCGCCGATGCGGGTCGCTCGGCCATCGAGATCCGCGCGCCGTCCCTGACCGATTGTTCGAAAACACGCTCGGGCGCGTGGTCGCGTTGGCCGCACGCCGCCGAGACCGGCCTCTGATCGAGGAGGAGCGGCCGTGGACTACCGTGAGTTCATCCAGGTCACGCAGCGCGAAGGCGGTATCGACGGCGACGTGGCCGAACGTGCCGCGCGGGCGACCCTGATGACGCTGGCCGAGCGCCTGTCTCCCGGGCAGGCTCGCAAACTCCTCGCACAGCTCCCCGCGGAAACGGCGCCCTGGCTCCACACCCAACGCGCCGCCGAAGGGTTCGACCTCGATGAGTTCCTGCGCCGCGTCGCCGAGCGCGAGGGTGTTGACGTCGAGACCGCCGACCGGCACGCGCACGCCGTGTTCTTCGCGCTCGGACGGGCGGTGAGCCGCGACGAGATCGCCGACATGGCCGAGGAGCTGCCTCAGGGCTTCGCGCCGCTGGTCGCCGAGGCTCAGGGGAGGTTCTTCGACGTCATGTCGGCCGAGGAATTCCTGGCCAAGGTCGCCGAACGCGCCGGCCTCGACGCCGACGGGGCGCGCCGCGCCACCGAGGCCGTACTGGAGGCGCTCGCCGAACGCATCGCCGGTGGCGAGGTGGACGACCTGATCCCGCGTCTTCCCCTCGCGCTGCACGGTCCGCTCAGACGCGGCCGAGCCACGAGCGGCGGCGCGGCGCGACGGATGCCGCTGGATCGGTTCGTGGACCGCATCGCCGAGCTGGCGGGCGTCGACCCGTTCAGGGCACGCGAGTACGCCCGCGCGGTCTTCGCCACGTTGCGCGAGGCGGTACGGGACGAAGAGTACTTCGACGTCACCGTTCAGCTGCCGCCGGACTACCATGCGCTGCTGCCGGAGCCATGATGTCCACCCTTCCGCCGTACTGGACCAGGGAGGCTCACGGGGCGGCGACGATGCGCGGTCGTGCGGCCGAATGGAACGCCGCCCTCGATCTGCTGGCAGAGCGCTCCGGAGTCCTGCTCGTCGAAGGCGAGCCCGGCATCGGCAAGAGCCTTCTCCTCCGCGAGGTGACCCGAACGGCCCGCGCGCGGCTTCTCGCCGGTGACGGAACCGGCAACGGACGCCGCCCAACGCACGTCCCGGCGCGGCGACACCGGCCGGCGCGCACTCCCGGCCACGTCAGGGTCCTCACGGTCGAGCCGGCGGCCCACGGCCCGCATAGCCCAGCCCAGGGTGCCGGCCGCGGGACCGGATGGCCGACGACCCCTGGGAGCTCGAATGAAAACGGAAACTCCGCAGCTCGTCATCTCGCGTGTGTTCGACGCACCGCGGGATCTCGTCTACCGAGCCGTCACCGATCCCGACCAGCGTTCACCAAGCTGGACGCCACGCTGATGAATGTCCAGGCTGTCGCAGCTGATCATCGAGAGCATGCGCGCCGACCTTGAGCTTCTCGATGAGCGCCGATTCCGAAACGGCGTCGTACACCTCCGCTACCGCCCCCTCGGCCGGTGAACGGCAGCCCTGTCCGATCGCCGGCGGCGCCCGCACCAGAGTGGCGGACGGACGCGAGCCTCAGTCGCGCAGCGGGATCTTGAGCAGCAGCGACGTGCCCTCGCGCAGAGGGCTCTCGAGCTGGAACGTGCCGCCGAGGGCCTCGGTCCGGTCGATCAGGCCGATGAGCCCTGTTCCGTGGCCGAGCTCGGCGCCGCCGATTCCGTCGTCGTTGACCGAGACACGTACCGCTCCTCTGTCTATGGACAGGTCGACGCGGGCCCTGTTCGCGTGCGCGTGCCTGAGCACGTTGGTCAGTGCTTCGGACACGATGTAGTAGACCGCCACCTCGATGACCTCAGGCAGGCGCCCGTCGATGCTCACGTTGAGCTCGACCGGTATCGCGAACCGGCGCACCAGTGACGTGAGGGCGGGCCGCAGCCCACCGCGCGAGAGCGACGCCGGATGGAGCCCGCGCGAGATCTCGCGCAGGTCCTCCAGCACGTCCGTCAGACCCTGAGCGGTCCGGGCCAGCTGATTCCTGAGCACGTCCTGCCCGGGTTCGAGGCACGTCTCCGCCGTGCGCAGCTGGAGGCCGAGGGAGATGAGCCGCTGCTGCACGCCGTCGTGAAGATTGCGTTCGATGCGGCGGCGGGTCGCGTCGGAGGCCGCGATGACGCGGGCGCGGGAGGCGTGCAGCTGGGCACCGATCTCGGCGTTGTCGATGGCGGCGCCGGCGAACACACCGAGCTGGAGGATGCGTGCCTCCGTGTCCTCGGGCTGCGCTTCGGTGCTGAGAGAGGAGATCATCCCCCAAACCCGTCCCTCGACGATGACGGGGCAGGCGACAACGGACCTGATGCCGCGCTCGCGCGCCCATTCGCCCATCTCGGTCTCGGCGTTGGTGTAGTCGGCGACCCGCCCCGGCTTACCGGTCCGTGCCACGATCTCGGTCACGGAGCCGTTCTGGATCGGCCAGTGTCCGGTCAGCGGCGGCATGACGTCGAGGCTGCCCGGCCGGCTCCAGTGGCCGACCGATGTGGTGCTGTCATCCGGCTCGTAGCGGTTGATGACCACGTAGTCGGCCCCGAGAAGCTCCCCGATCTCGCGGGACACCGCGCGGAAGATCTTCTCCGGCGATACCGCCTGGGCGGCCAGCATCGCCATCCGGCGCTGCGCCGCCTGCTCGTCCGCGAGATTCATGACCTGGACCTGGCAGAGTTCCAGAGCCGCCAGCAGAGACTCGAAGGCGCCTTGGCCGACCTCCTCCGGCGGGTCCTCGGGTTCGTCGGATTCAGGTTCCGGCTCCGCGCTCCTCACGCGCCAGCGGAGGGACTCCCTGATGGCGCGGACGGCTCGCGCGAATCTGTTGTCAGTGGCCTGTGCGCGGGGGCGCCGGACTCTCATCGAGGCGTCGCCTCGACCAGTGGAGACCGGTCATCGATTCGCATAATGCCAGCGTACGACGGCCAGGTGAAGCCGATGTGGCCAGCAGGCGGCAGGACACCGGGCCTGAATCCTCACCGATCACACGATTTCATGGCGCAGCCCGCCACACCCAACGCGCCGACAGCGAAGGCGCCCACGCCGCCGAACTCGCTGCCCGGCATGCGGATGGGCTCCGCGTGGACCGCCACCCCCGGCGGCGCGCACCTGTACCTGGAGGCCGTCGCCGGCGTGCGGTTCGTGGTCGGGCCGGGGGAGCGGATCGCCGCCGACGGCATGTCGGCGGCTTCGGTTCTGTCGCCGTTCGTCTCCAGCAGAGCCTGGACGATCGCGTCGCGCTCCAAGGTCTCCCATGGGGTGAGGACGTGGCGGCTCACCGTGTGGCATGACGTCGGCAGGTCCTCGGGGCGGATCTGCCCGGCTCGCGTCCGGGTCAGCGCGTGCCGTAGCCCCTGCGCGAGTTCGGCGATATTGCCGGGCCAGCGTGACCGCAGGAGGATCCGCATCGCGGCCGGTCCGCACGACACCGATGGGTGAGCATTGAGCCTGCGCAGCAGGTGGGGTACGAGTTCACGCACGTCGTCGATCCGGTGACGCAGGGGCGGCACGGTCAGCGTCACCGGCAGGGCGCGCAGTAGGTCGTCCGGTAGTTCGGCGTCCACGGATGCGGTGGCGACGAGCCAGGGCCGGTCCGGACCGGATTGTGAGTCCAGCCATGCCGTGACCGCCGCCAGCGCGGCGGGGGTGAAGTGCTCCGGGTGGCGCAGTACCACGGTGCGCCTCGCGGAGCCGCTGGAGGAGGCTTGGTCCAGGCGGGCAGCGGTGTCTTCGGTACGGTCGCCGGGCTCGATCATGACGAGCGGTGCCTCGCGGTCGCGGGCGTGGTGCGCGGCTTCGGCGAGCGTCAGCTTGCCTGCGCCGGGTTCGCCCTCCACCAGCGTCCAGGCACCGGCCTGGCATCGTGCCATCAGGTCGGTGCACACCTTACGGAACGTGGTGGAGCCACCCGCGAGGCCCAGCTCGGCGGGACTGATCATTGGCCGGGACATGGGCCGGCGTGCCTCGATGAGGTTGATCTCGACCACCGCCGTTCCGGCGTACGTTCCGACCGGGTGGCAGCGCAATGTGGCCGTCTCGCCGTGAGACAGCGTGACCTGGCCCGACAACGCGCCGGCTCGCAGCAGATCGGCGGCGCGGTCGTGCACGATCGGGTGATCGGCGGGCGCGAGGAGGTCGGCGGCCGGCCGGTTCGCCACGGTCAGGCCGTCGCCGACGGTGATGGCCGGCCGGCCGAACTTCCGGCCGATGGAAAGGAATTCGCACATGATGGCCCGCTCGCGCTCTGATCCCAGCTCCACCAGCCGCTGCTCGACGGCGCTCGCGGCGTTGTGCGCCAGAGCGGGGACCAACGGCCCGGCGTCTTTGTGCCAACAGGTGATGTTCAGCAGCCCGACCAGTCGTCCGGTCAAGGACCCGCCGGTGCAGCACCCGGCCATTGGCATCGGTGACGAAGAGGCCGACGCCGACCTCGGAGAGCGTTTCGGCCAGACGGTCCAGCACCGGCCGCGCCGCCCGCATCAGCGGGCCGTCGGTGTCAAGGTCACCGATGAAGGGTGGATCTAGACCAGCGCTGTCGACGGCATACAGCTGCGAGCGTCGCCATGATTCGACTATCCCGGCCTGCAGCCGGTCGGGAACCTCCTCCGCTTGCAGGAACGCTCCCGGGCCCAGGCCACGCTGTCGGCCTTGATGATGTCGATCATTTATCCGCTCCTTCCGTCCGATCTGCGGCATGGCCCCGTCTGTCGTCGCGGCTCATCGGCGTGGCCGGCCGGGTCGAGCGGCGTGGTCGTTCGATGACGTCCCGTCGAAGGTCGCTCGCGCTCCCGATGCTCGCGATGGGCCCTGCGGATAGCGAGCCCGGAGATGGCGATCTTCGGGATGTACGCCGCGGCAGGGCTGGTCTCGAGCATGGGCCTGATGTCCTTCTCAGCGTAGGTGGACATCAAAATCACGGTCGGCTGCCAGCCGGGTGCCGCCGCCATCAGCAGCTGCGTGAGGTCGAAACCGCTCGTCGTCCCCAGGTTGACGTCCACGAGGACGACGTCGGGCCGATGCAGGCAGGCATGGCGGAGGGCCTCGGCGCTCGTCGAGGCAAGGCCGACCACGGTGATTCCCGCATGGCTGAGCACGTCGTTGATGGCGCGCAGGAAGTGATGGTTGTCATCGACGACGACGCAACGAATGGGCGTGCTCGTCGTGCGATGAGTCACCGGACCGCCCGGTACGAAAGAGGACAGATGCTCGGCGGCCCGCGCCGCTGGAGATGAGGTTCTGGGTCCCATTGATCCAGGCAAGTCCATGATTCTCCTGGCAGGGCGTCTCGTTCTGAGAATCGTGGCCTCGGCTGGCCGAGCCGACCGTCCTGGCGGCCCACCGTCCCGCCTGGGTGGCACACGACGTGATGAAGATGACCGGACCGTCGGTCTGATCGACCCGGTCACAGCCCCTGCTCGCTCGATCTGAGACCGGCGATGCAAGGAGATAGAACGTTCGGTATTGACGTCTCGACGAGGCCATGCCACCGTTAAGCGAGATAGAACGTTCGGTCTCTTCCTGTCCGCTGATTGTTCGAAAGGATCGTCGTGACCACCGTTGCCTCATCCACCGCCCCCGGGATCGCGCCGGCTCTGCGTCGGCTGTACTTCGTCCGGTTCGGGTTCGCCATCGTCTGGGCCCTCCTGCTGTTCGCCACCAAGTCGGACCTCGGCCCTGTCAGCGTCCCCCTGCTCGTTCTGTATCCCCTGTTCGACGCCGCCGCGGCGGTCATGGACACTCGTTCGTCCGGCGCGACCGGGCCCGCGCGCGGACTGCAGGTGAACGTCGCGATCAGCCTGCTCGCCACCGTCGGTCTGGCCGTCGCGTGCGCATCCGGTCTGCCGGCCGTCCTGCGCGTCTGGGGCGCCTGGGCGATCGTCTCCGGACTCGTGCAGCTGGTCGTGGGCGTCGCGCGCCGCAAGATGGGCGGCCAGTGGCCGATGATCCTCAGCGGTGGCATCTCCGTGTTCGCCGGTGCTTCGTTCATCACGTCGGCCTCCGGGGCGAACCCGTCGCTGGCCAACATCGCCGGCTACGCGGTGCTGGGTGGCATCTTCTTCCTCGTCTCGGCGCTACGCCTCGGCCGCGCCGCCAAGGAGCGCTGACATGGCCACCGCGACGTACGACGTCGTCGTCATCGGCGCGGGTCCGGTCGGGGAGAACATTGCCGACCGGGTGGCGCAGGGCGGTCTGAGCGCCGCGATCATCGAGCGGGAACTGGTCGGCGGTGAATGCTCCTACTGGGCCTGCATGCCGACCAAGGCGTTGCTGCGGAGCGCTGCCGCGCTTCGGGCGGCCCGGCAGGTGCCCGGCGCCCGTGAGGCGGTGACGGGTGACCTGGACACGGCGGCCGTGCTCCGCCGTCGCGACTCCTTCGCCTCGAACTGGAAGGACGACGGGCAGGTGTCCTGGCTCGGCCACGCTGGGATCTCGCTGTACCGCGGACAGGGGCGGATCGGCTCCACGCGGGTCGTCGAGGTGATCGGTGAGGACGGCGCGACCACCTCGCTGACCGTACGGCACGCGGTCGTCATCGCGACGGGAAGCGGTGCGCTGGTCCCGGACATCGCCGGTCTGCGCGAGGCGGCACCGTGGACCAGCCGGGAGGCGGCCGCCGCGAGCGCGGTCCCCGGCCGGCTCGCCATCATCGGCGGTGGCGTCGTGGCGTCGGAGATGGCGACCGCGTTCGCCGGTCTCGGGGCTTCGGTGACGATGCTGGCCCGCGACGGTGTGCTGCCGCTCGCGGAGCCGTTCGCCGGCGAGAGGGTCAGCGAATCGTTGCGGGATGCCGGTGTGTCGGTGCGCCTCGGTGCCGAGGCCGCATCCGTCGAGCGCGACGACGGCGGAACCGTGTCCGTCACTCTCACCGACGGTGAGCAGATCGAGGCCGACGAACTCCTCGTCGCGATCGGCCGTACGCCGAACACCCAGAACATCGGCCTGGACGACATCGGTCTGACGCCGGGCGCCTGGCTCACGGTCGATGACACGATGCGCGTCCTCGGGGACGACGGGGCACCGATCGGTGACGGGTGGCTGTATGCCGCCGGCGACGTCAACCGGCGCGTGCTGCTGACGCACCAGGGCAAGTACCAGGCCCGAGCCGCGGGAGACGTCATCGTGGCGCGCGCGAAGGGCGAAGCGGTCGAGGACGGCCGATGGGGTCGGCACGCCGCAACGGCCGACGAAGGTGCGGTGCCGCAGGTGGTCTTCACCGAACCGGAGATCGCATCGGTGGGTCTGACCGCGGCCGCCGCCGCGGCCGCCGGACTGCGGATCCGGGTCGTCGACCACGACCTGGGCGCAGTCGCCGGAACCGCCCTGCACGCCGACGGGTACCGAGGGCACGCCCGCATGGTCGTCGACGAGGACCGGAAGGTGATCGTCGGTTTCACGCTCGCCGGTCCCGACGTCGCAGAACTGCTGCACGCGGCGACGATCGCGGTCGTCGGGGAGGTTCCCCTGGACCGGCTCTGGCACGCGGTCCCCGCCTTCCCCACCCTCAGCGAAATCTGGCTGCGGCTGCTCGAAACCTACGGCCGCTGACCGCTCGGCCGGGTACCCGTCGCGTCGCGGCGGGCCGAGACGACAGCACCGCGTACTCCCGAAAGGTTCGATCTGTCATGGGTTTTCGCTTGTTCCGCGGCGCCGCGATCGTTGGTGTTACCGCACTCGGCCTGCTCACGGCGAGCTTGTCGGCCGTGGCGGCTACTCCCGGCAAGCCGGACAACAGCCTGAAGCCGACCGTCGTACTCGTTCACGGAGCGTGGGCGGACTCCGCCAGGGCCGTCACCGACGCGAGCGTCGCCCGCACCACCGAGGCGGATGCCACCCACGCGGTCATCTCGAACCACAATGCGAACGGGCGAGAGGAACCATGACCGTCGAAGTCGACGCAACCGTACGCGCCGGGACCGTGCCGATGACTCGCGCGCAGATCGGGCAGGCCATGTCCGGCCTGTACATCAGTATCTTCGTGGCGATCCTGTCGTCGACGATCGTCACGAACGCACTGCCGACGATCGTGGCGGACCTGCATGCGGGGCAGAGCGTCTACACCTGGGTGATCACCGCAACGCTTCTCGCCACGACCGTGTCCAGCCCGATCTGGGGCAAGCTGGCCGACCTGCTCAGCAAGAAACTGCTCATCCAGATCAGTTTGATCATCTTTACCGTCGGCTCAGTCCTGTCCGGCCTCGCGTCGGACGCCGGCCTGCTCATCGCGGCGCGGGCGGTCCAGGGCATCGGCGCCGGCGGCCTCCTCGCGCTCATTCAGGTGATCATCGCGACGATGATCTCGCCGCGAGAACGCGGTCGCTACAACGGCTACTTCGGCGCGTTGCTCGCGGTCGCGACCAGCGCCGGTCCGCTGATCGGCGGATTCATCGTGGACACCGAGTGGCTCGGCTGGCGATGGTGCTTCTTCGTCGGCGTCCCGTTCGCCGTCGCCGCCCTGATCGTGTTGCAGAAGACCCTGAATCTGCCGGCCGCCAAGGGCTCCGTGCGGATCGACTGGGCCGGGGCCGCGTCGCTGACGGCCGCCGCATCGCTTCTGCTGGTCTGGGTGACCTTCGCCGGCGACGGATACGCGTGGCTTTCTTGGCAGTCCGCGGCCTTCGTCGGTGGCGCTCTGCTGTTCTCACTCGCGTTCGTCGTCGCCGAACGGCACGCCAAGGACCCCGTCCTGCCGCTCTGGTTGTTCCGCACCCGTACCGTCGTCCTGGCGATCGTGGCGAGTCTCGTCATCGGCGTCGCCATCTATGCCGGATCGACTTATCTGAGTCAGTACTTCCAGCTGTCCGAAGGCAGAACGGCCACCCTGGCAGGCGTTCTCTCCCTGCCGCTCGTCCTCGGTCTCGCGCTCGCCTCCACGGTCGGCGGCCGGATCGTCACCGCCACCGGTCGCTGGAAACCGCTGCTGCTCGCGGGAACCCTGCTGATCGCCGCGGGGCTCGCGCTGCTCGGTCTCACCCGGCACGACACGCCGTACTGGAGGCTCGCACCGGCGATGGGCCTGCTCGGCATCGGGCTCGGCGCGACCCTGCAGAACCTGGTCCTGGCCGTCCAGAACCAGGTGAACCTGCGGGAGCTCGGGGCGGCCAGCTCCGCGGTGTCGTTCTTCCGCACGCTCGGCGGGACGATCGGGGTGTCGGCGCTCGGTGCCATGCTGGCCGGCCGGGTCAGCCGCCTCACCGCCGACGGGTTGGCCGGGGCGGGGGTGCAGGCCGGCGGTGGTGGCTCGTCGATTTCCCGGCCGGCCGAGTTGTCCGCGCCGGTCCGGGCGGTGATCGAGGACGCGTACGGGCACGCGACCGGTGACCTCTTTCTGTACACGGTGCCGCTGGCGCTCGTCGCGATCGCGATCGTCTTCTTCATCCGGGAAGTGCCCCTCCGTACTTCCAATGCCGTGGGCGACGACCCCGAGGACGGGTCGCGATGATCCCCGGCGAGACGATCGCCGAGCACATCGGTGTGGCCACCTCCGTTGTCTCGCGCCGGCTCCGGCTGCTGGAAACGCTCGGTCTCATCGAGCGGCTTCCCGCGCCGGACGACGGCCGGGCGTATCTGGTGGGCCTCACCGACGAGGGCCGCCACCACGTTGCCGAGGTCCAAGACGTCCGCAGCAGGCGGCTCGGCGGGCTCGTCGAGTCATGGCCCGAACGCGATGTCCGCACCCTCGCCGAGCTCCTCGCGAAGTTCAACGGCAGCGCCGCCGGGCCGGCCCGGCACTGCAAGGCAACAGGCGGCGACGTCCGTGAGTGACCGCTCCCCGGCGCGATCGCGGTTGCTCGCCACAGCGATCCGGCTGTTCTACGCCGAGGGGATTCACTCCGTCGGCATCGACCGAATCGTGGCCGAGGCGCAGGTGACTCGAGCGACTCTCTACCGGCATTTCCCGGGCAAGGACCAGCTTGTCGTCGCCTATTTGAGCGAGGTCGACAGGGCTGTTCGCACCCAGCTGGCCGAGGCCGCCGGTCGAGAAGAGTCCTCGGCCGACGTCGTACGAGCCGTCGGTGAGTCGATCGCCGCCGATATCGGGGCTCCCGGATTCCGCGGATGCGCCTTTCTCAACGCCGCGGCCGAATACCCGGATCCCGCACACCGCGTGCGCCGAGCCGTTCTCGTTCACCGAGAGTGGTTCCTGCGCACGATCACCGATCTGCTGGGGCACGCCGGGGTCACGGCACCCGATCCCGCCGCGAGGCACTTCGTCATGTTGCGAGACGGTGCGATGGCGGCAGGTTCCCTCGCCGAGCCGGAGCGGATCGGCCGTACGTTCCTCCGCGGGGTCGAAGGTCTGCTGAAGTACCGGGACGCCCACGTGTTTTCGGAATGAACAGGACCTCGAACTGGCCTGGGCGGCACAGCGTGCCGGGCTCTACTACGTGGGCGTCAAACTCGCACTCGCGGTCATCGAGCGGCACCGGGTGACCCACAGCCAATGGTCCCGACGATGTTCACCCGCCTGCTCAAGCTCCCCGCCGAGACGCGGGCCCGGTACGACCTGTCGAGCCTGCGCCACGCGGTCCACGCTTGCCGGTTTCAAGGTTCCTCGCGACATCCGGTTCACCGGGGAACTGCCCCGTACGCCCACCGGCAAGATGCGCAAACACGAGCTCAAGGAGCCGCTGTTGCGCCCGGAGATCCGGATCTCCGGCGATTGAGGCCGTCGGTCGTTGGCCCTCAGGCGGTCCTCGCCCCGGCCCTGTGAGACGTGGAGCCGGTACGGTGCTGCAGGATTCCGTCGACTCCTTGGAGAAACGTGTCGCAGACCTCCACCGGGTCGGAAAGGCAGCCCTCGGCCATCGCGCCGTCTCGTAGCATGACGAAGTGCCGGCCCGCGAGCTCGGGTGGCGTCTCCCCGACCTGCGCGAGCAAATCGGTGATGGTGCGCAGGAACCACTCGCGGTGAGCGAGAACGGCCTGGTGAACGGGATGCTCGGGATCCGGATACTCCGCGACGGCGTTGAGGAAGGCGCATCCGCGGAAGCCGTTCGACTGGATACCGCCGGCGATCGACTTGGCGATGGCTCGCAAGGTGTCGGCGGCCGGCCGGCCGCTGCCGAGAACCTCGCTGACCTGATCGCGATCGGCCTGGTGGACCGCCTGCAGGTATGCGACGACGAGTTCTTCCTTGCCGGGAAAATGCCGGTACAGCGTCGCGCGGGTCACCTTCGCCTCAGCGACGATCCGATCGATTCCGACGGAGTGGATCCCCTCGGAGTAGAAGAGCCGGGTGGCGGTTTCGAGCAGCCGCGATCGCGCTTCGGAAACCTGACCTTGAGGGTTGTGCGCCATCACGAAAAGTGTAGCAGATAGAACGTTCGGTATGCCGAAGCTGACACGTCACTCCGGCCCGTGTACGCCTACGATTTCGGTGCCCACGACGCGGCTTGCGACCTGGTGCGCGGTCCACCACCTGTTCCCGTCCGAGCGCTGATCGCCGAAGGCAACAGCCGGGCGCACCGTTTACCACGTTCACCCACGTTACAGGGCATGTTTGCGCTGTTGCGGGGTGGTTTCGCGGATGGTTTCCTGAAACACATGGGCGACGGACCTTGGCCCGCCGTGGGTGGGGGCTCTGAACACCTGTCGCGGCCTGGCTACCGCGGCCGGTCCCGGGAGTGGCGCGTTGTCACCGGGTTGCTGCGGGCGGCCGGGGCGGGCCGTGGCGGCGTGCTGCTGGTCGAGGGCCCGTCGGGGATCGGCAAGAGCCGGCTGCTCGCGGAGGCGGTCGAGGCCGTCGAGAAAACTGGCTTCATGATCGCTCGTGGCGGAGCCGACGAGCTGCGGTGGCTGGATCCGCTGGCGCCGCTGATGTCGGCGCTCGGTGAGTCCGCTCGTACGCTGGACCCTCCCAAAGGTGTGGGGTCCTCCGGTGACCTGCGGATATGGCTGGTGGACCAACTGAGGGTGCGGCTGGAGGAACGTCTCGTCCAGGGGCCGATGCTCCTCACGCTGGATGACCTGCAGTGGGCGGACCGGGCGACCCTGCTGGCGCTGCGGTCGCTGGTGTCGGACCTGGCCTCGTACCCGCTGGTGTGGATGCTGGCGCGTACGAGCGGCGAGGAGGTCGCCCTGAATCGCCTGTACGACGTTCTGGAGCGCGGGGGCGCCACGCGGGTGATCCTGGCGCCGCTGGACGATGAGGCGGTCGGTGAGATCGCCGAGGACGTGCTCGGCGGGGCGCCGGAGACCACGGTGCTCGCGCAGGCCGCCGCGGCCGGGGGTAATCCGTTCCTGCTCGTCGAGCTGCTGGCCGGGCTCCGCGACGAGGCGGCCGTCGAAGTGGCCGACGGCCGCGCGCGGCTGGTCACCGAGCCGCTGCTCCGGCTCCCGGAAAGCGTCCAGACGTTCGCGCAGAAACACCTGGACGGGCTGTCACCGCAGGCCCGGCATCTGCTCCAGGCGGCCGCGGTGCTCGGCCACTCCTTCGCGGTCGAGGACGTGGCCGAGCTGCTGGACGAACCCGCCGGCCAACTGCTGTCTGCCGTCGAGGAGGCGTTGGCGACGCAGATCGTGGTGGCCAAGAGTGACACGCTGACATTCCGCCACCATCTGCTGTGGCAGGCGGTGACCGATGGCATTCCCCAGCCCGTACGGCAGTGGCTGCACCTTCGGGCCGGGCAGATGCTGCTGGACCGCGGCGGCTCGGCGATCCCCGCGGCGGCGCACTTCATGGCGCACCCCCGGCCGGGCACCACGCAGGCCCTCGCCGGACTGGACCGCGCGGCCCGCGAGGTGCTGCCGTCCTCACCACAGACCGCCGCCGACCTCGCCACGCGAGCTCTGGACCTCACCGATGCCGCCGACCCAGCCTGGTTCGACCGTACGGTGACCGCGGTCGAGGCGTTGACGGCCACCGGACGACTGTCGCAGGCCGCCGAGCTCGCCCGGGCCGGGCTGGACCACGCATCCGACGGCCAGGCCCCCTACCTGCGCCACCAGTTGGCCCTCACCCTGCTGTTCAACGGCCGGCCGGGGGAGGCGCTGACCGAGCTCGAGGACGTGCTCGCCCGGCCGGACCTGGCCGCCGGCCTGCGCGACGCAACCGAGCTGACGTGGTTCGTGGGCCTGTTCTCCCACCAGGACATCTGGCGCGGCCGTCAGCGGGCGGAGGCCATCGTGACCACCCGCGAGCACCACGGCGACGGCGCCCTGGTCGGAGCGCTCGTCCTGCTCATGCACGTCGCCTGGGCCGAAGGGCGCGTCGCCGACGGGCTCCGCCTCGTCCGCGAGGCGGCGCGGATCGCCGGCCGCGGGTCGATCGGGGCGCACAGCACCGGCCCGCGCCTGAACCTGGCGATCTGCCTGCTGAACGTACGGCTGTTCACCGAGTCCGAAGACGTCCTGCGCGCCACCGACGAGCAGATCGGCCGGTTGGGACACACCCTGCAGTCCGCCGGCGCCGCGTACGTACGCGCCTACCTGCGGCTGGCCACGGGCCACATGGACGACGCCGCCGCCGAGGCCGAGGCCGGGCTGGAGACCGCCGATGACCTCGGCACCCACACCTTCACCCCCATCGGGATCCTCGTGCTCGCCACCGTGTCGCTGCTACGCGGCGACCTGTCCGCGGCCGCCCGCTACATCCGGCAGTACCAGGCCCACTCCGCCCGTGGCCTGACGTTCCCCGCGGGCTGGGCGACCGCGGCGGTCGCCGAGGCCCGCGGCGGTCCGGGGGAGGCGATGCGCGTACTCCGCACCATCTGCCCCGACGTCGCGATGTGGCGCTGGCACCTCGTGGCCGAGTCCAACCTCGCGGCGTGGGGCACACGCGTCGCACTGGCGTCCGGCGACCGCGCCCAGGCCGAGATGATCGTCGCCACGATGGACCGCATCGCCGGCGACAACCCCGACTTCCCCGTCCTCACCCACGCCGCGGCCCACGCCCGCGGAATTCTCCACCGCAACACCGCCGCGCTCCGTCAGGCCGCCGCAGGGTCCCCCGACCCGTGGGCACGCGCATCCGCCGCCGAGGACCTGGGCGTCCTGCTCGGCGGTGCCTCCAGCGAACCCGACCACCAAGCGGCCATCGACGGCCTTGACCAAGCGCTCGAAGGATACGAGCAGATCGGCGCGCCCCGCGACGCGGCGCGCGTCCGCGCGCGACTCCGCCGATTCGGCATCCGGCGACGCCACTGGGCGAGTTCCGAACGTCCCGAGACCGGGTGGGACAGCCTCACCGACACCGAGAACAGCGTCGCCGAACTCGTCGGCGAAGGACTGACGAACAAACAGGTCGCCGCGCAGATGTTCATCTCGCCCCACACCGTCAAGTTCCACCTCCGACAGGTGTTCCGCAAACTCGACATCGGCTCACGCGTCGAACTCGCCCACATCATCACTCGACGGAACGACGCCTCGTGATCGGTTGGGTCTGTCCGGTTAGCCGTACCGTCCCCTGTTTCCTTGGGTGTGATCGGCAGATCATGACCGGCCCGGTGCCAACTCGGCAGGCAGGTGCCTTGATCATTCTGCATGAACGGCGCTGCTCCTCCGTACGGTCCGCCTCGTTTGCCGGCCCGTGAGGGACTGTACGGCTCACCACAACCTGGAGACCCCCTTCGCGAGGTGGAGCAGGGGTTTGTCGCCCTGGCGCGCAAGCTCGACCGCGCGGCGACGGAACTCCGGAGGGTGTGGTGCGGGCATGCGGTCGGTGGCGGACATCTCGTGGCACCAGCGGCATCACACGGATTGCGGCCGGCTGACCTTTGGGCTCAGGCGCTCATGGCCCGTATGCTCGGAGCTGCTTGAGTGGATCACGAGTAGGAGCGCCCCATTTCCCTCTCGCTCAGCTTCGGTGAGTTGTTACGCCGGCATCGGCACGCGGCACGTCTCACCTTGGAGCAGCTCGCCGAGGCATCCGGGGTCAGTGCCCGGACCTTGTCGGACATGGAGCGTGGACGCAGTAAGGGTCCCCAGCATCGGACGGTCACCGCTCTGGCGCAGGCGCTCACGCTGGGGGACTCCGACCGCGAGGAGCTCATCGAGTTGGCGCGGGAGGGTCGGCTGAGGGTTCACTGGACGCCTCCGGCCGATCTGTGTGAGTTGCCGCGGTCCGTTGATGACTTCACCGGCCGTGCCGCCGAGCTGGCCTGGACGAAGGAGTTCGTGCGTGCCGGCGCTTCGCCGGGTGTCGCCGGTGTGGGCGTCATCAGCGGCTCTGCGGGTCTGGGCAAGACCACGTTCGCCGTTCGCGCCGCCCATGTTCTGCGGCCGCGTTTTCCGGACGGGGTGTTCTTTCTTGATCTGTTCGGCATGTCCCAGCGGCCCCTCGCCGCCGCCGACGCCTTGCTGTTGCTGCTTCGTGCGCTCGGTGTCGCGGACCAGCGAATACCCCACGACACTCCCGGGCGTGCCTCCATGTACCGGTCGCTGTTGTGGGACAGGCGTGTTCTGGTGGTGCTGGACAACGCCGCGTCGGAGGAGCAGGTCCGTCCGCTGTTGCCGGGAGGTGGCGAGGGCAGGGCGCTGGTCACCAGCCGGCGGCTGCTGGCCGGTCTGGAGGGCGTGCGCAGGCTGAGGCTCGGTCCGTTGCCTCAGCGGGAGGCCGTCGAGCTGCTGACCGGGATTCTGGGAGATCGCAGTGCCCCGGATGGCGGATCGACGCTCATCGAGCTGACCCGGCCGTGTGGTGGGCTGCCGCTCGCGCTGCGGATCGTCGGAAACCGGCTGGTCAGCCGGCCGGGATGGAGCGCTGCGGACTTCGTGATCCGGTTGGCGGATGAGGAGCGCCGCCTGGACCAGCTCAGAGCCGGCGATCTCGAGGTCGCGGTCGCGTTCGGTCTGTCTTATGAGCAGCTCGCGGACTCCGCGCGGCGGGTCTTCCGCCGGCTGGCCCTGGTACCTGGCTGGGACTTCGACGCCGCTTTGGCCGCAGTACTCGGTGAGAGCTCGATCGGGGACGCCTGGGATGCCTTGGACGAACTCGTCGACCTGGGCTTGCTGCAGGACAGCACGTCGGGTCGTTACCGTTTCCATGACCTGGTCCGGCTTTTTGCCCGCGACAGGCTTCAAGAAGAGGACACCGCGGCCGAGCGTGACGCGATCACGGTGACGATGACGTCGTGGCTGCTGCGGACGGCCACGACCGCCGGGCGCTGGTTCGAGCCGGCGTACGGCCGTCCCGACCGGCCGGAGGCCGATCCGGCCGGTCTGTCCTCCCTGGAAGACGCCGAGCACTGGCTGCGTGTGAACGCGGAGAACTGGCTGGGCGCACTGCGGTACGCGGCGAGCAGCGGCGACGACTCTCTCGTCCTGGATTGCGCCGAGTCGATGCACTGGTTCTCCGACCGGTGGATGCACGGCCCGCATTGGCGCGAGGTCTTCACTCTTGGAGCCGAAGCCGCCGCCGCCCTCGGTGACCTGGCACAGCAGGCCACTCAACTGAACTATCTGGCCTGGGTTCATTCCGTGCCTCCCGACAACCCGGACGCGATACTGCGGTACGCGGCTGAGGCGTTGGACCTGGCCACCCGAAGTGGCGCAAGGACGCAGATCGCCTGGGCGTATGAGTACGCAGGACGTGCGCTGGCACCGCTCCGACGGTTCGACGAAGCCGTTGTGTCGATATCTCGGGCGGCGGAGATGTTCAAGGCCGACGGTGACGCCGACGCGTACTGCCAGTGTCTCCAAAACCTCGCTTGCTGCTTTCGTGACGACGGCCGCATCGAGGAAGCGCTGGAGCGTTTCCGCGAAGCGTGTGACCTGGCGAGCGACGAAGGGTCCGGGATGACACCGAGCATCGCGACGCTTTCCCGGCCGCACACGCTGGTCCGTATCGGCGAGTGCCTGCGGTTGCTCGGTCGCGGGGACGAAGCGATCGCCGCACTCACCGAGGGCATCTCCCTCATGGAGCGACTTCAGCTCTCCCACGCCATGTACGCCGGCGCCCTGGAATCGCTCGCGGCCGTATTCGCCGACCACGATCGGGTCGAGGAGAGTCGTACGGCCTACGCACGCGCGGCCGAGGTGTTCGAGGCGATCGGTGACACCGAGGCGAGCCATCGCTGCCGGGACCTGGCGGCCGCTGCCCGCTGACCAGCCGAAGACCGCCTGATCGCGGAAACTGGTTCGGCCGTTCCACGCGACTTGAATTGAGCGCATCAGACCGGCATGTCCAGGCAGCTCAAGAACGACCATGAGACCTGGCTCGGGCCGTGCGGAAGCGCCACAGGTAGCGCCGTACCTGCCGTGCTCCCCCGGCATAGCCGCCTCCCGGTCCCGGCAGATGACCTGTGGGAGGGGACCTTCAGCGAGCCATGCCGCCAGGGCGTCACCATCACGGCCGTCGATGAGATCGATGGGCCTGCGTGTTTCCAGATCAACCATGACGGTGCCGTACCGGTGTCCCCGGCGGATGGCGAAATCATCGATACCCAGGCTCCGCACCCGCCCGGCCGGCTCATCAGGGATCGCCCTGACCAGACGCAACAGCGTGTCCCGGCCGACACCGATACCCAGCCCGGCCGCCGGCCGGACCCCGGCCCGTCCTGCCAACGCCAACCCGATCGAGGTCAGTACCCGCTGAAGAGGCAGCGTGTGACGGGCATAGGGCCGCGTCAACTCCGTGATCTGCTCGGCGAACGTCGTAGCCGCACAGGCGGCGTTCACATACCGGAACCGGCGGACCACCAAAACGATGACCAGGCATGCCGCCGGCCACCACCCACACGAGCGAACGATCCACCCCCGGGCACTCCGCCAGCCTGTGGAGAGGACTCGGCAGGCCCGCGTTTCAAGTAGACGTTCGTACCCGAGGCCGGACCGTTCGGAAGTCATTAGGGGAAGCGCAGGGAGCACGAACCGCGGGAGCCGGTCCTGTCTGAACCTGCCGATGACCGTCTCATCACGAAACTCTGCGTGTGGTTCTGCGTGGTCTGGCTTCTTCCACGCGATTTGAATGAGCGCATCGACCGGTGTGTCCATGCAGCTCAGGAGCGATCATGACGGCCATCAGGGGCATTGTGTTCGGCGGCGTTTCCGGGTGGGTGCTGATCTGATGGCGCTGGATGTGCCTGAGGGCGTGCGGGGGCTGTTTCTGGTTCTGACCGGTGAGAAGTGGCCGTCCGTTGATGAGGACGCGTTGCGGGCGGCTGGTCACGCCTGGGGTACCGCTGGCGATCGCCTGAAAGATGAGGCGGGCCCGTATCTGCTGAGTGTGGTGCAGGACATTCGGGAGAATTTCACGGGCAAGTCGGCGATCAAGTTCGCCGAGGTGATGGGTCCGTATGTGGCGGATCCGCCGTATTACATTCCGGCGGCGGCGGAGCAGTTCGCGGAGTTGGAGAAGTTCCTGCTGGATGCTTCGACGCAGGTGGAGTACGTCAAGATCATCTCGATCAACGAAGTGGTCTTGCTGATCGCGCAGATCGCGTGGGCGATCGCGATGGCGGTCCGGACGGCGGGGGCCAGCATGATCTGGCTCGCGGCTCGTTTCGCGATCGTGCGGTTCTTGCTGTCGACGTTGTGGGGGCGGCTGATTCTGCAGTTCGCGCTCGCGCAGTTGTTCGGGATCGGGTTCCAGGTGGCGCTGGATGTGCTGGTCCAGGCGGTCCAGTTCGCGAAGGGCACCCGTACCAAGTGGGATGCCAAGTCCACGTTGAGCGCGGTGGAGGTCGGCGCGGTGGGCGGGGCGCTGGCGTTGCCGTTCGCGGCGATCAGCCATGCGCTCGCCCACAAGCTGACCGGGGTGCTGTCGAAGGTCATGGGGCAGAAGGTCAATCTCGCCACGTTGTCGCCGGTGGCGATCCGGGCGGTGAACGAGGCCGCGGAGAACCTGGGGCACACGCCGGTCTCGACCCTGACCAAGACCGCCACCAGGAACGTCGCCAAGGACATCACCGATGGAGTGTTCAGGGCGGCGGACAAGCCGTTGCGGGTCCGGCTGACCGAGATCGGCGTCCCGGCGGTGATCGAGATGGTCGAGGAGGGCCTGCACGAGGTCATCACCGAAGGCATCGTGATGGCCGCCAACGGTCAGGGCTTCAAGTTCAACCCCTACTCCTTCACCTCCGGCATGGCCGGCAATGTAGCCACCAAACTCGGTGACGGCATCGGCACGAGCCTGGCCGGCGCACCCAAGGCACACGGCTACACCCGTCTGCCCGACGAAACGAACACCACGGACGAAGCAGGCGATACGGGCGACTTGGACAGCGAGAAGCAGCCGCTGCTCCTCGGCTCGAGCGGCCCCGGCTCGACATCCTTCTCCGACACCACGAAATTGGTCGACGACCTCAGCGAGAACAAGCCCGGCGATGAGGAGTCGTTCCTTTCCCGGCCGCCGAGCCGAAGCTCCAGCTCCACCTTGTCGGAGGATGAAACCCAGACCGACGGCGGGAGCACGACGTCGACGTCCCCACCCGTTCCGGCCATCCCGGCCATGGGCGGGAGGAGGTCGGCCGCTGAGTCCGCCGCGCCGGTCCCATCGGAGAACGGAACTGGTTCCAACCGGACCGTATCCTCCACCACCGAGCCATCAACCGATCCCTCGACCACCAAGCCCTCCACCACCGTGTCCTCCACCTCGATGCCCTCCTCGAGTGGCAAGTCGAACACGGATCTCCCAACATCGGAACCGACACCGGCTCGGCCGGATGACCGGGGCACCGGCAAGCGGACCGAGCGGGCCGGGTCGGTCACGAGGGCGACTGCGGGGCAGGTGACCGAGGGCACCGGCACCACCCGGCCCGGCGCCTCCGGGAACGGCAATGGCAACGGGAACGGCACATCGGCCACCAGGCCTGCGACCCAGACCCCGGCCACACGGGGTGCCGGGAACCGGACGAGTGGGGAGTCCACCACCTCCGACAGCCCGGTCCGTGAGGGCACCCGGTCCGCCACACCCACCCCAGGTACCACCTCCAACAGCACGAAGCAGACGGAGCCCGAGGTCACCGAACAGGCCGTTTCGGGCGCGAACAACACCGGGAGCCAGACAACCGCGGATCCGGGCGCCCAGACCACCCCGGCCACCAGACCACCCGGCCACAACGCCGCCGAGAACAGACAGGAGGATAAGAGCCCGTTCCGCAACGGGACCGCAGCCGAGATCACGGCCGCCAGAGCGTCCGCAGAGTCCCTCGCGGTCCTGCCGGAGAGCCTGACCAGCACCGCTGCCACCGTTGACGCCCAGAACCTGGCCGAACTGACCATAGACTCGCTGCCCCTCGCCGAGCGGCTCGTCGTGATCGGGCCCGCCGAGGTGGGCCAGGTCAAGGCCGCCGTCGAGCGACTCGGCATCGAGGTGGTCGCGCTGGTCGACCGTAGGCAGATCGGCGCCGGCCAGCCCGGCCGCGTCCAGTGGATGGCTTTCCCGCCCGCGGGCCGCCGGGCGCGTCGCCGGCCCGAGCCGGTGGCCGTGCTCCAGGGCCAGGTCACACCGGTGTCGCTGGCTGGTGATCGGCTGCCGACACGGACGGCGGTGAAGGAGGCCGCTGACAAGGCCGCAGCGGCGGCGAAGAAGGTCGAAGATGCTCGCGGGGAGAGGCCGGGCCCCTGGGCCGGCGAAGAGTGGGGGCAGTACTGCCTGGCCATGGTCGAGGAGTTGGCCGGCCGGTTGTTCCCGGGCGGGATCCGTACCGGGCAGGTACGTGATGATGGTCTTGTCGGTGCCGGTGCGGGAGGCACCCGTCGGTATCTGGGAGTGCCGGCCACGATGTGGGCGGCGGTCAGTGACTGGAACACCCTGGTCGAGGAGGTGACCGCGGCCGAGGTGGGCGCGGCCGCGTTCGTGGTGCTCGGCCGGCCCAGCGAGATCGGCCACGCGGTGGTGTTGACCCGCACCAGCGATCAGGGTGTCGTCTTGGTCGACCCGACCACCCCCGGCGAGCACACCATCAGCCCGGTCACCGCCATCCGCCCACCGCAGGGCACCGGCCACGGGCCCACCATCGGGGAGGCGCTCCAGAAGCACGGTCGCGGTCTGGAGTCGGTGGCCGAGACCCGCGCACTGATCATCACCCCCCACGGCCAGGCCCTCACCCCCACCCCAACCTTCACTCCCTTCGCACGGGCTCTCACCGACCCCACCCACCCCTACACCGGCGCCCCCAGAGAACGGAGGGCGGACACCTGGAAAGCACCCGACCCCCCGACGTCCGACGAGACGCCGACCGAGGACACCTGGATTGCGCCCCAAGCTCCTGCGTCCGGCGGCCGGCGGCCCACCGACGATCGGCTGAGGGAGTTCGCTGCCCGGGCGCACCGAGAGGGCGTGATGAGAGGCGACGTCTTCGGGAGGCGTCTTGCCGATGCCGGTTGGACGGACCTGGGTAACGGGCGCGACAGGGCTTGGGCGGCGTGGAACGCCGTTAAGCCGGACGCCCATCCGTCGACTAATCCCACCGACGATCAACTGAGGGAGTTCGCCGCCGAGGCACGCCAGAATGGTGTCACCAGAGGCGATGTCTTCGGGGAGCGTCTTGCCGATGCCGGTTGGACGCACCTGGGTAAGGGGCGCGGCAGGGCTGGGGCGGCGTGGAAGGCCGTCAAGACGCGGACCGTCCGATCGGAGCTCCCCGCGCGGGTGACCTGGCCCCCCCAGCCCGGCGAAACGTCCGCCGACCACCAGCAGCACGACCTCGGTGTTGAGGATGTCGGGGAAGGCGAGCGGGGCGACGTCATCAGGCCGGATAGGTCACCATCGCCTCCGGGACCGGCAGCGGGACAGCAGGCGATGCCCTCCTCCCCGCAGGAGTTGCTGACGCTGGAGCTGGAACAGCGTGGTCGGCGGATGGTGAGGATGCCCGGGGATGGGGATTGCTTCTTCTCCTCGCTGTTGTTCACGGCGGGACATGTCTTGCCGCAGAACATGACAAACCAGGTAGAGATACGCCGATACCTGGCCGCTCAGCTGCGAGTCAGGACGGACCTGCAGAATATGGTGGCTCCCCTGGTCCGGCGATTCCTCGCTGAAGAACGCGCCGAAACATTCGCCGATCAACACGGGCTCGACCTCGCGCGGCTTAGCCGCGATGAACGCGAAGGCCTGATCATCTCGGCCAACAGGGAGGTCAACCAGGACGATTGGGAGTGGTTCGCCGGGGAGATCGAAACACCGCAATGGTGGCGCAACATCGGCGGTGACATCACCCCGCTCCTGGCGGCCAGGCTGTTCGACCTGCGCATCGACGTTGTCAACGTCGGGAGGGACAACGTCCGAGTGGTCCCGGTCGGGGATGGGCCACACCGAATAACACTGGTCCGCGCCGGCTACCACTGGGACGCCACCGTCGATCCCACCGCCGCCACCCGCCACGAGCCAGAGCGGGCGCCAACGCCGCCGTGGCGGCAACGGAGGCCAGGGCGGGCGCCAACGCCGCCAGGGCGCGTGCCAACGCCGCTAGGGCGGGTGCAACGGCGGTCAGAACGGGCGCCAACGCCATCATGGTGGAAGCAGCCGCGGTCAGAGCGGGTGCCGGCGCGGCAGTGGCCGGTGCCACCGCCGTCGGCGGCGGGAGTCCGGCCCCCAGGTCCTCTTCCCTCCTTCGGCAGCATGTTCGGAGGTGTGCCGGAGCCAGGGCACGCCCGGACCGCCGACTCCTACGGGGTCCAGCTGGTCTCCGGAGAACGCAGCCTGCTCGACGCGGTTCTGGACTCGGCAGCGCTGACGGGGATTGACGTATCGCTGATGCGGGAGACAGCCGAAAACAGACTTGGCCGGCGTCAGGACCTGCTCGATGATCCCGAGCAGGTCGCGTCCGTCTTGCCGCTGAGGATCGTGGTCATCACCCCCGGCGGACAGACCACGATCCATGGCGAGGAAGGACTCTCGCGTGTGGTCATCGCCCGATCCCGCTCAGGGTGGTATCTGCCCACGCGACCCGCAGATGACCGGCCCTTCTCACGAACATCGGGCGATCCCGGCCCGTCAAGGTTCGTGGGCGCGGCGGACATGGTGCCGGGTGAAGAGAACCGGGGCCTGGCGTGGTGGCATCCGGCGGGTGATGTCGGTGAGGTGTTCGCGGAGCGGTATGGCTGGGTGGCGACGGTCAACGAGGGTGACGGGAGCCGGACGCGGACGGCACCGCCGGACAGCGGTTTGCTGTTGAACTGCCTGCTGACCGCGATCGCCACCCACATGGGCGTCGTCGAGCCGGACAAGGAGTTCACCGCGCCCGCCTATTCAGAGAATTTGCCTCGTACGGGTCTGCCGATCAAGGATCTGGTCGCCTACGGTAACGACTCGCGTGGTCCTGTCCCCGATGCCACCCCGCCGCGAGTGTTGAGGCGGGCGGGCGTCGCCGACATCGTCGTGGCGGTCGATGCGGCAGGCCCCGGTGCGCACGGCTTCGTCGTCGTCAACTCTGCGGGCGGTGCCCGGGGGCACGTCTTCAACGTCGTACGTGATGCCGACGGTGTCATCTTCCTCGACGGGCAGACCGGCCGGCCGGCGGTGCTACCCGACAGCGACGCCATGGTGTTGTTCATGCCGGTCGGCGCGGTCGAGATCCCCGAGTCCGGCTCACCGGTCGACGCGGACACCACCGGCCATGTCGGAGGTCCGGTCGAATCGCAGGCCGGCGTGGGCGGCCAGCACAGCGACGAGGGATTCTCGCCGTCCAAGGTGGCGCTCAACACGATCGCGTACAGCATCGGCGGTGGCATGGTCACCCTGCAGGGCGCGACGATCGAACTTTCCGCGATGTCCTTTCTGCCGATCAGCAAGGACATCCGTCTGGAGGTCGTCGAGCCGGAGGCGCCGGTTCCGTCTGCCGACGGCGACGGGAGGACAACGCCCGCCGTCGAACAGAGCGTCGCCTCGACCACGCCGCCCCAGACGGCCCACCGCGAGGACCCGGCGACGCCCCAGGACTCACCGACGGCCACACCGGCCGAAGGCTCGGACTCGCCGTCGAACGCAGACCGACCGTCAAGCACCGGCAGCGTCAAGACCACCGAGATCCCGGAGCCCACCGAGAAGGATGCCGAGGTCCCCGCAGAGCATCGAGACGCGACGCGAATCCGGCGGAGGCGCCGGTCCAGGGCGGCGCGGCGGCTGGCCGAGGGTAGGGGCATCGCCCTCGCCCAGGCCCTCACTCCCGGTCGACGACCGGCGAAACCGGCCGCCCACACCGCGCGTACTGCCCGTACTGCCCGGAAGGATCAGCGCCTGCGCGATGCCCAGAGGGCGCTGCGGCGTGTCGAGAGGCGGGACGAGCTGCAGCGTGGGCTGATCCAGGGGGAGGCCCGGGAGATCGTCGAGCATCTGCTCAACGCCGATCCGCACGTGGCGCCCAACCAGGTACGCCAGGACGAGGTCGGGGACCTGGTGGCGGCGGAGATCGTCCGTGCCGGACATATGGCCGCGGTGAAGCTGGCCAACACGCTCCTCAGCCTGCCCCGCCGGGGTGGGGGAGTGCCGGTGACCGACCGGCCGGTGTCGAACGCAGACACGGCGGTCACCGATGTCGACCGCCTCATATCGGCCGCCCACGCGGCCGTCGTCGACGTCAGACGCGCCCAATTGACCCTTGAGCTGTTGAGCCCCAACCGGTTCACACGGGTCATGCGCAGGACGCAGCAGATCGTCGGCGACCTGACCGGCCGGGTACCCGCCGACCGTTTCCCCAGCGGTGAGCTGTCGCGGGTTGACCGGGTGGGGCTGCTGGTGGCCGCCGAGATCGCGCGGTCAGGGCTGGCATCCGGCAAGGCGCTCGCCCGCGACCTTGCCCCCATTGTCCGTCCGGACACGACTCCGCGCGTCGCCATCGACCATGACCGGGTGGAGACCGCCCTCGGAATGATGCGGAACGTCAAGAGCTTCTCCCCCGAGCAGTACACGCAAATCCTGCTCGAGGCGAGGGTGATCGTCAGCGAGCTGACGGGTCATCTGCCCCCACGCCCCAAAGATGTCGTCGACGGTCTCGGCTGGCAACTGGTGCTGGTGTGGACGATGGTGGCGAGCGAACTCGCGCGGGCTGGGCACCGGTCCGCCGAGAAACTCGGTCGGGACATCATCGGCCTTCCTCGCCTGGAGAGCCGACTGCCCAGCTGGCTGGCGGCGTTCGTCGACGGCTCACGCACCGACCTGGATCGGGCCCGTACGATGCTCGCGCTGTACTCCGACGAGCAGGTCCAGGAGTTCACGGACGAGGCCGCACGGGTCATCGAGGGCCACAGCGAGCTCAGCTCCACAGATGACGGCCACGTCGTCGATTCGGAACGGGCCCTGACACTGGTCGCCGCCGAGATCGCCCGCACGGGACGCGAGGCCGCCGAAGACCTCGCCTGGCAGTTCGCCACCGAGGCGTCCCGCGATCAGGAGCCGGGGCACGTCACACCGGACCCGCCATCTGATCAGGCCGCGCCGATGTCGCTCAGCGAGATGACCGACGACCCACGGACCCTGGTGTCGAGCACGGCCGACGGCCGTGCTGTGGCGATCTGGCTGCCAGGGGCGCCTGAGCATGGGCTGCCCTCCGACGTCACGATGGCCGAGCAGCTGGCCGAGCTGATGCCGGAGGCCGATACCGTATTCGTGCTGGGCGCGGAGCGCGACGGGAAGGTAATGGTCGGCGACCGGCCGGTATCGGCCGACACGCTCTACGCCACCATCGTGTCCGTGGCACCCGGTAGGCGGCCGTTCCTGCTGATCCCTGGCGCGGCGGCGATGGCCGAGCCGCTGGCGGAGCGGTTCAACGGGCCGGTGTACGCGGCTCCGGACAGCATGCGGTTCGAACCGGAGAACACCCGTCTGTTGTTCGCTCGCCTCGGTCGGGACGGGCTTCCGGTGGAGGAGCCGTACCGTCGGTACGTCGCCGGCGATCCGGAGGGCGTGCCGATCGCCGCGTCGCTGACCACCGACCTTCGCCGGCAGCGGGAGATGCTGGAGGCGGATTCGTCATCGAGCGTGGACGGCAGACCATCGTCGCGGCAATTCGGGCCGGGCTCACCGATGTCGCGGCCACCCCGGCCGGACTCACGGACAACACACACCGGTATATCGGTTATGTCGCACATGTCGGCGCTTCGCGGCACCCGTGGTAGTCCGGTCGGTGAGCGGCACGAAACCCCGGATCCCGACGCGCCCGAGACGCGGGCCGTAGTCATCGATCCTTGGGCACGTTCCGTCGGCGTGCCCCGGGCCCGCCTGCCGTACATGCGGGAATTGGTCGGAGCGATCGAAAGGCACGACCTCTTCCGCCGGAAGCGCATAACGTTCTCCGACCGGCAGCGGGCCGATTTTGAGCAGCGGCTGCTCTCCAATTTCCCGTATCTCCTGGACAGCGGCTCGGAACAGAACGCCAGCGGGTTGGTGGTGCCGTTCAGAGGGCGGGAAATCCTGGTGACGTTCAATCCCCAGAAGCCGCGAAGGGTCGTGCGCAACCCGGGCGGCTCGTACATCGCGACGTCGGAACTGCCGGCTCCGGATGGCGAGTTCGGCGCCGTCGACACCATCAATGCCGCGTACGGAACGGGCGCGCACGCACAGACGCAAAGTGGGCAGACCGGTGCGACCCGCGGCAGGATCGCGGGGGCGATCGGAACTAAGAGACCGGGGAGCGTCCTGAGCGCCGTCAACGTCGGCTTGGCGATCTCCGGCACGGCGAACCAGTCGAACCTGAGCTCCACGCATATCGGGGACGCCGAACGCGGAAAGAACGAGGACGGCCGGCTCCCGGCGCCTCTCATCGCGTACTCACAGGTGAACATCTCCTTCAAGGTTCGCGAGCAGAGTGGCCACGAGGTGGATCGCTGGGAGGAGATCGACCCGATTCCTGTCCCGGAGTCGGGCAAAGAGGAATTGGAGTTGTTTCTGGCCGAGCCGTACACCGAGAAGGCCGCGTCGCGTACCGTCACCGCGACCGGCTCGGAGGTGGAAGAGAAGCAGAGCAAGCTGCCGCGGACCTACTACGCGTCGGGTCTGACTGAAATCCCGCGGCTGTTCGATGAGATCCTCGTCGCGCTGGACGGGCAGGGACTCATGCTGAAACCCGAAAGCTCGACCCGCAAGGAACTGCTGCAGAAGGTGTGGAACCTGAACACCTTCCTGGACGACGCGGTCAACGAGAGACAGGGCTATGAGATCACGCTCCACGGCGACCGCGGCCTGGCGATCGCGACGGTGCGGGTCCGCAGCAGGCGGTTGTACAAGAAGGGTGCGCCGCTGGTCGGCGCGATGAGCGACAAGGTGCACCTGGAGGACGTCCGGACGGCGATCGACGGTACCGGCGGCGCCCACACGCTGAACCAATCCACCACCCTGGCTCCCAACCTGGAGCTCGACTTCCTGACCGGAAGCGCTCTGGGAATCAACGTCGGCGTGCCTCTGTCCTACAGTTCCTCGAACAGCGATTCGATCTCCGCCGCCCGTAATGGCCTGTGGGTCATGGTGCCGCGTTACACGGGTCTCACGGCCGCGTACCAGATCACGTTCGAACACCGCGCCGACGTTCGCGTGATCGACGCCGACAAGGGTCAGACAAGGACGACGGCGATCCAAAGCAGCGCGCTGGTACGGATGCCGGTGACGGAGGCGTTCGCGCATGGGTTCGCCGTCGATCGGGAGGCGCTGACGGATAAGGCACTGAACGGCGCGCCGGCGAACCAGGAGCCGGTGAGGATGCGCCCCGGCTCGATCCAGATGCCCTGGGTAAAGAACGCGGTGAAGCACTCCGGGCGCGGGGAGAACGACCCGGAGGACAAGTCAGTGCCGCTGCACGTGGAGCAGGGCAAGGGCATCGGCATGGGCCTGGTCAGGGTGGAGGGCAAAGCCGTCGACACCATCCGTAAGGCGATCGAGGACGAGGTGAGCAGGCACGGTTTCCTGCCCGACTACCCACACGTCCCCCGCGCCGGTCAGCAACGGCCCAGCCACCGCAATCTGCTGGAGAGTCAGGTCGACAACCGGGAACTGCTGACGAAGATGGTCTCCCCTCAGGGACTGGACTCGTTTTACGACCAGATACACCAGGGCGGGATGACCTTCACGCTCAACAAGAGGGAAGGCATTACCGGAGTCGACCTCCTTGTCCACTCGGTGAGGATCACGATCCAGGCGACGAAGTCCGCCAAGCCGAAGTACCTCCGGACCACCAGCGAATACCACACGGTGAACCTGGCGATGGGCATGGACATCGCCAGCCAGTCGACCGGCCACTCCCGCAGCGTGTCCGCCGGTCTTTCATTTAGGGGCGTCCTCAGTTTTCTTGGTGCCACCGTGGGGCTGACCATCCAGAAGACCGTCGGTGCCAGTGACTCGGTCAGCTTCCTCAACAACCGCCCGGAGCTGCTGGAGTTCCCCGGAGACGTCGATGAGTTCGAGCTGACCAGCGACTACCGGATCACATTCGATTATGACCGCTCCGGGTTGATGAGAAAGCTCTTCACCGGTTACGCCTATCGGGAGATCGGCGTGACGGGGCAGACGGCGGTAGTGAATGTTCTGCCGCTCGGCACCGAGGCCCAGCGCGGGCCAACGATGAAGGCAGGACATGCCGCTGTCCGGAACCAGCCCGGTCCGGGACCGGAGACCAAGGCCCGGCCCGCACCAGCGATGGAGGGCCCGGACCTGACGGACCTTCTCGACCAGGGCGTCGTCTTCTTCGTGGACGCGTCGGGACTCCGCGAGGCGGCGAGCGAGGTGCTGACAGACCTTGTCGGGCCGGCGGCGACAGGCGACCAGGACATCAGTACGTTCACCAGTCTCATCGAGGTACGGGCCCATCTACGGGAGATTCTCCGGGGCGAGTACACGACCAACCGGCTGTTCGATACCGGCCTCTGGGTCCACACCTATGGCGGGCTCGACATCTCCGGCGCCCTCCGCGACGTGACGTTCAGTGGTTCGACAGGGGAGAAGTTCGTCAAGGGCGACATCAAGCTGTTGCTCACGGAGAACCGCCTCACCGACAACGACTCGTGGGGGATCACCTGGGGCCAGCTGGACATCTCGGGGGGAGGCGGCGTCGGGCACGCCAACGTGAGCGGCGGAGTCGACATGAGCCGGCGCTGGCAGTGGAACACCTCGAAGTCGAGCGGACGCACCGGCGGTAAGGAGCTGATCCAGCTCGACTTCAACCACGCGTACGCCTTCACCAGCCAGCTGATCTTCAAGGTCCGGGCCAGGCAGGAGAAGCAGGCAAAATTCTTCCCGACCCTGTCGAGAGGGCGCGGTGGCGGGCCCGCCGAGGCGGTCGGGCTTGTTGAGGCGGCCGGGTCCGGTAAGGACGTCGGGCCCGCCGGGGTGGTCAGGCCGGTCGAGGACGGGGAGACCCTGACCCGCACCATGATGTTCCTGCTCTCGGAGCCGGAGGCGCTGAAGCGGTATGCACAGGGCAAGGTGCCGATCTCCTTCGAGCAGCTCGAAGACGCCCTGACCCGGTGGAAGACGGGAGAGCTCCCGCTGAGCAATGACGTCGTCGCCGGTGTCCTGACACGCTGGGCGAACGATCCGGAGCTGGGCGGCCACCCCCGGCTCAGAGACGAGATCTTCGGCGTTCTCGCACCCGCTCTGGTGGCGGCGCACCAGATCGGTGTGGCGCCGGTGGTCAATACCAAAGCCATAGAGGACTTCGACGCGACCTTCCCTGTGCCGCTGGGCGAAGCGCAGGACCCGTTCGCCCACCACCATTTCGACCTGCCTCAGGATCTCCTGAACTACGTCCTGAACAAGGGGGAACCACCTACCAACAAGCGGCTGCGTGATGCCATGGCCGATTGGGAGGGCGGCAGACTCAAACTCGGCGGCGACGTGGTGGCCAAGGTCCTGATCCGCTGGAGGGGCGACGATCCCGACGCGTACGACTATCAACAGCAACTGGCGGATCGCCTGTACGACCTGCATTCCACTGGCGGGCTGCCGATCCGGGAGCTTCATACACGGGAGACGTTCGACGATGAGTTCCCGTCGGTCAAGGGTCCGTTGCCCGAGCCGAAGATCCCGCTCCGGCACATGGAGCTGCCGGAGTACCTGACCCGTGATGATCCCGGTGGCCGGATGCTGGGGCACAGCGGCATCCAGAGCTACACGCACGAGGGCGGCCAGACCACCTACGCCATCGTCCGGGCACAGATCGAGCGGGTGGCGCCCGGCGCGCTGGCCCGCGGAGCGGAGATCTGGAGCGCGCAGGGCCGACTCCTCGGCAAGTCGCACGGCGGCGTCGACGCGCTCCAGGCGATGATGGCCAAGGGGCGCGACCTTGCCCTGTTCGAAGAGCTGCTCTCCACCAACGGCATTTCCTTCTATCTGGTGAATCCGCTCAGCGTGCTGCTGGAGGACGTGGTTGAGATCAACCTGTCCAGCGTCCTCACCTCACAGCCGACGGTCCTAGAGGCCGTCCCGAACACCGGTATCGAAGTCTATTCACACGGTTACCACAGCTCGTCGATCACGAGATCAAGGAGCACCGCGCAGTCGTTCGGCGCCAAGCTCAACGCCGGCAGCCGACCGGCCAAGACCGCCCCGGGCGTCCGACCGGCCAAGACCGGCTCGGGTGGCGGCGCGTTGAGGACCTCGATGGGAAACAGCCGGGGGACCACCCGCGCGGACCAGGGTGTCGTCGAGCAGACCGTCTACGACTGGTCCGGGCACTACCTCGTGAGCTTCGACGAGCAAATGACGGTCAAGGTACGGCGCCTGAAGATGAACAAGAGGCTGCCGAACAACTGGATGCTGGACCTCACCAAATACGTCACCCACCACGGCGACACCGAGACCAGCCGTACGAAGGGGAAGCTGGTGCTGCAGGTGCCGCGTGGCATCGCGGAGGCCGGCGTGTCGCGCGGACCGTCCGAGCGTCCCAACTTCGTGCCCTTGCCGAAGTTGCCGGGCGACTCCTTCATCGCCGGGACCCTGCTCGACGACGCGCTGCCGATCGCCAAGAAGATGCTGGCGGAGGTCTTCAAGACAGAGCTCGACATCATGCTTGACCAGGCCGAGGAATTCCTTCGAGTAGAGGCCATCAAGACCAAGCTCAACCAGGTCATGGTGTTGTTCGGAGTCAACGCCGGCGATCCCGATGGTTCTGATGATTCAGGCACAACCTCGAGCCTGTCGCTTCCGGTCCTGCTGTCGCGTTTGCACCTGACCAACCACCTGCGAGAGGCGACCGGCGGCGACACCTACCCGGTGGCGAGAGGGCTCGTGATGCCGGGTACCTCGGACACGCGGGTCGACCTCGACCTCAAGGGCGATCTGTACGACTTCGAAGTGATCGCCCCTATCAAGGAGGGCACCGGTACCGGCCGCTACAGCAAGCATCAGAGCGGCACGACCGCCTCCGCCAACACCACCCGCGCACGCTTGGAACTCGACTACAACGGGGACGGCCAGGGCCCGGCCTCGGACCGGCCACC
Organism: Actinomadura sp. DC4; assembly: GCF_030406325.1. Taxonomy (GTDB): domain Bacteria; phylum Actinomycetota; class Actinomycetes; order Streptosporangiales; family Streptosporangiaceae; genus Actinoallomurus. The sequence continues at coordinate 80,085 of NZ_JAUEQY010000029.1, forward strand.
GCGCACCTGGGACTTCGGGAATTCGGGGAGCCGTATCACCTCGATGAACCAGGACAGCGCGGGCACCGCGACCTCCCGCCGGGAGCAGCACGCGAAGGAACAGGGCCCGGTCTACATGATCCGGCTTCGGTTCCGCGGCTGGCTGGAGGCCCGCAAGTTCGAGCACAGTCTGTTCGAGGAGCCGAGGCGCGAGGGCACATTCCGCAGCGACCCGATCAGCGGAGACCTGTACGCGGAGTTGTTCCAGGCAGAGATCGAGGAACTGCGCGCGCAACGGGAACAGAAGATGGCCGCCAAGGTCCAGCCGAGCACGGTTCCTTGGTCACCGATAGATACCACGCCGATCGCCCTCGCTCCGCTGTTGGCCACCGCGGCAAGGGATAAATTCGACGTGTTGCGGGCGTACCAGAGCGTGGCGCGGCAGATCCGCACCCAGGGGGGCGGCGAGCGGCCGATCGTGATCGAAGCCGATGAGATGGCCCTCTCCGATATGACATACCGGGCGCTACTGCCATGGACCGTAAAGAATATGGCGGCCGATTTCGCCGCGGCGCAGAATAGCGACCTGAGTGACAAAGAGAAGATGGAGGACCGCAACAGGCTCGGGCAAAGGCTGGCGCACTACCAGCAGGAGCTTAAAACTCAATTGCCTGATGAGGTTCCGGCCGGGCAGGGGGTGGATGGCGTCCCACCCGGGTACTCGCTGGCCGAGGTTCACGAGATGGTCCGTGACGCCCAGCAGATGCACGCTCATCTCGACGAGCGGGTAGGCCCGCTGCCCCTGCCGCCCGAGGCCTCGTTCCTTAGCCTGGACCCGGTGTTGCTCGCCCGCAACGTCGCGCACTCGCTGGCAACGAACGTGCGCGTGGACGTCCGTGCTTCCGACGGCAAACTGACGCAGAGCTGGATCGACAAGCAGGGCCGGATGCCCTTCTTCGATCCGACCCGGACCCGGGTAGCGGAGGACGGACGCCTGTACGTCGTCCCCCGTGGTGCCGCCGAGGAACAAGTCTTCAACGCCGATCTCGCAAGAGAAAAACGGCTGCTGCGGGGATCGCTCTTCCGCGACGCCAAGGCCTTGTTGTCCGATGCGCGTTTGGGCCGCGCGTACCGGACCGCGATGGCCGGCTGGCAGCCGTTCGAGCAGGCATTCGCTCAGGCCGTCGCCGAGGAGATCGCCGCCTGCATGACCCAGGCTCGGGTAGCGGCTGATGGACGACTGTACTTCCGCGCACCCCATAGCAGGAAAGAACGGGCCTTCACCGCGGATCTCGCGATAAATGCCGGGCTGCTGCCGGAGTCACGCCGCACCGACGTCGGCATTTTCTTGGGCGATGTCGGACTGGGCCGTATTCACCAAACCGCGACCGCCCGACGGCAGCCGTTCGAGGAGGCCGTCGCCGAGGAGATCGCCGCTCGCCGCGAGCGGTTGGCAGCACTGGACCAAGATCTTCCCAAATGGATATCCGAGGCATTCGACGTCTTCAACTTCTGGCAAGATGAGGTGACATGGCGCAAAGCACTCAACCGTGAACTGGCTGAAATAGAAAATAGGATCGAAAAGTACACGGGACCGCAGAAGGTCTCACGCGGTCGGCAGGACAGGCCCGCCGAACCGGATAAACTGAGGGCGGAGAGGCTGAGACTCGATTCGGTAAAAAAGAGGCTTGAACGCCTCAGTGAGAGCGATACCGAGACGGAGAGAGATGCCGCGCGCGAACTACTCGAGGGTCTGCAGGAGATCGCGGCCGCGGAGGCCGGACATCCCTCGAAGTGGTCCGCCAAGGACGGACCGGTTACCGCCCAGACGGTCGACTTGCTGTCGTCGGAGAGGTGGCTGAGCACCCGGGCCGTTGATGCGTTCCGAAACTGGCCCGTTACCGAGACTCAGTGGCAGGATCAGGCCAATGCTCAGGGGTTGGCGCGACTTCGCGAGTTGGAGAAGGCTCTGCGGGAAGCCGGTCCTGGCTCGATTTCAATCCTTTCCACTCGCAAACGTAACGCGCGTTACGTAGCGGCGTACCAGCACGGCCAGATCCGATGGGTGGAGTATCCGCTCGAGAGCCGTATCGACCCGCCAGCGCAAAGCCGCGTGCAGGCGTCCTTGGACCTGGCCCCTGGCGGCATAGTGCTCAATCCGCCTCCCGGGCTGGCGGAGCTGAACCTCGACCGGGCCACCATCGAGCGGATCCGCTCCTTCTTCGACGACTACGTGAAGAAGAGCTACGAGCGCGAGGAGGGGCCGCCGCCGTCGGACACCGAAGCCGTGACGGATGCTGAAGCCCTCACGGACGTCGAAGGCCCCACGGAGGACGAAGCCTCCCGGCGTCCCTTCCTCACAGTCCCGTCGCACCAGAAGCCGCGCCGCTCGAGCGGGTCGCTTGCAGGGCGGGAACGAGCGACGGTGCGGCGGGACCTCTCGGTGGCGGCGTCGTCGGTTACATCCAGACGGATACCGACGATCAGAATCGCGCTGCAGGTTCCGGAGGATCTCATGCTCCGCGACGCGCACCTGTTCAGGAATGCGGATAGAGAATACGAATTCCGTCAGAACGCGAGCGAGGTCAGGCGCGGGGATCTAGCGGTGGCGCCCTATGCGGGGTTCCGCTTCCTGCAGCTTCGTCAACAGATCACGGCCCGCGACATCGGGAACGACTACCCGAATGCAGTCAGATTCCTGACTTCCACTGGAGACTTCACCACCCGGGCCGGCGGTGCCATCGTACAGCTGGGCCGCACGCCCTCGACGGCGCGGGATCCGCTGACCGACCTTCAGATAGCGGACACCTGGTTCGTGTTCTCCGACGGTCACGTCACAGGAGCCGCGATCCGCACGGAAGACGGGCGATACCAGACCTACGTCCCCCGCGACATGGACGAACCCGGCGACGATATCGGGACCATGACATTGGGTGAGCTCCGGCAGATCATTCCTGCGGGGTCCTCGATCGTAGGCGCCCCACCGAGCGTCAACCAGACCGTGCCGATATTGGAGCTTGAGCGACGCGATACATCCGACCTGATACCCGAGACGACCCCGTCGGAGTCCGCTGCTCCCCTCGTGTCGACGCCGGAAGTACCGGAGGGACCGCATGAACAGCTGGAGATAACCGGCCCGATACCGAATAATGCGCAGGTCTATCGGCGGGAGGGCATGTTCAAGGTCGATGCCGGGGGCATGGCGCATGGCGGCTGGGAGCGTGTGGCCGCGTTTTCGGAATTCGTGCGCCTCTATTGGGGTGCCCATCGCGCTACCGAAAGGCGGATCACTTCCGACGACGCGGTGCGAAGCGAGAGGGACAGAGCCGAAGCCGCACAATTGTTCGCTCGGCTCCAGACGCCGGGGCAGGTCGTCGAAGGGGTCATGACCTACCTGCGCAGCACCACCGACCGTACTGTCGAGGTGGTGCGCTCCCAGCCGGTGAGGCCGCGGGAGCTTGAGCCGGGCACCTTCATCTGGTTCATTCGCAGCGACCTGAGCAACGACGCCGTAGTCATGATGGAGGGCGTTTACCGCCGTTACCGGCCTTTGGAGGAAGGAAGGATCGCCGAGTCGGACGACCTCGATGCGTTGGACGCTCTGATGAATGGAGCCCGTGTATTCGTGGTCGCACGCCCGGTCCCGGCCGGCCGAACGGCCGAGGCGCGTCTCCCGGGGCAGGAAATGGAGACGACGGCGGCGGACCCGGAGACCTCTGGGGTGCCCGCGCCGCCGGTGGTGCGTGTGCCAGGGAGCCCGGATGTACCGGTGGTCGGTGAAGCGCCAGTGCCGGTCGACCGGGCGGACGGGAGTGTTCGCGGGGATACCGAGCCGCAGCGGGCCACTGGCACCACGGGCGCCGGGTCGGTCGAGCGGGTGGCCCCGCTGCCGATCTCCGGCGAGCACGCGGACAACCGGCGGGAGCTTGAGCAGATCCTCGCGCCCCACAATCTGAGGGCCGTCAATGTCCTCGGGCAGGGCGACTGCTTCTACCTCAGCCTGATCGCTGTCGCCGGTCCGTACCTGGCCCACCACGTTCCTGGGGTCTTCGCACGTCCTCGCACCGGGGAAAGTGACGCTAGCGTAATTGCGCTGCGGAATTGGCTGGCGGACCGTCTTGAGGCCGATATAGCAGTAGGAGAGCTTGAGGAGGAGTTGCCGACGCGGTACGGCGGATCCATCCCCGAAATCGACGAGTACGGCGAACCGGTCGACATCCAAGCATGGATAACGAGCATCCGGACCCTGCGTGACTACAAAAACCAGGCGGGTGAGTTGGTCGCGAACTTGGCTGCGATCGAACTCGGACTGCCCATGACCCTGATCCAGTACGGGCAGGAGAACCTACCTCTGGGGCCGCCTGGCGCCGAGCGGATCTACTTCGTACGTGAGCAGTTCGGGGACTATCAGCACTATCTCGGTATCGGTGCGGCCGCTGATGATGAGGTCCTGCCTTTCGGGTGGAATCGCCTTGCGCCGGCAGAATCCCCGACGGTCGAGGATGCCCGAAGGCGGCTGCGTTCGGAGATCGAGTCCGTGCGCCGGTCCTTGGAAGACGCCGTGGAGGCCTTCAACAACGCACTGGAGCGTTTGCCGGAAGGCACGGCGCGGCGTTTGCCGAGAAGCCAGGAGAATAGGAGCGAGATCGATCCCGGGACCCTGGCGGCTGATGGCAGAGCGGCCCTCCACGTGGTCGAGACTCTCGCTCCCAATAAGGACCTTCCCCGGCGCCTGCGTTTCGAGCAGCGGCTCGATGCCATGTCGCGCGTGGTCGGGACGATCAGAGATCCGGCCCAGCGCCTGAACGGCCTGGCCGCTTTGCTATGGCTCATGAAGGGCCAGCCGGATCAGGCCACGATCAGGGCAGCCCAGCTGGATTCCGGCCTCGCCGAAGCGCTCGCCTCCCTGGCGGACAGCGACGACATGCCTCAGTGGGTGACGACGACCCTGGGGACACAGGTCGGACAGCGTCTCAAGGTCACCCACCAGAGGCCGGAGGGCCTGCCGGCGGGCACCTGGATCTGGTTCTCCGCCGCCAGGTTCAACGGAGCCGCGGTCGTGCGGCCCAACGGGTCTCTCCGCTTCAACGTCCCGGGCCAGGAGCCTGACGCAGGGCCGAGACTGTTCGGGGAAGCCACGAAATTCGTGACCGTCACGCCAGAGCAGCGAGGCGTGCCTTCCGCGGGCATCAGTGAGATGGCCGGCTTCCGCGAAGCCCTGGAGGATCTGCCGGAGGAGCCGGAGGGAGAAGCGCCGGAGGACGCCGAGCGTCTGCCGAAGCAGGAGACGGAGACGGCAGCGCCGCCGATCCCTGGGACCTCCGGGACGAGCCGGCCGGCCGACTCCGAGAGTGCCGCCGCCGACTCTGTCGGGCGCGGAACCGGCCTCGTGTCGTCGGCCGGCCCTTCGCCGGTGGCGACAGTGGTGCCGGCGTCCGGGCCGCAGGTGGTGCGCGTGCCGGGAGTCCCGGCTGACCTGGCGGTCGGCGACGCGCACCTGTATGAGGATGCGCAGGGGCACGGTGTCGGCGGGGTCGGGCCGGTCGGCCAGAGTTGGCGGCATGTGGGTGCGCTGTCGGATTACTCCGGTGTCTTCTGGCTCACGCACGGCAGTTCGGACAGGGGTGTCACGGTGGGGGAGATCGTGGCGGAGCCCGGGCTCGCCGGCGCGGTGGGCTTCCTGACGAACAGTGCCGGCCTGCCGGCCGGTGAACGGGTGGCCGGTGTTCTACGAGAGCAGCCTGGCCGTGTCGTCGAACAGGCCGGTGAACTGCCGGCCGACCTGCCGCAGACCACGTGGATCTGGTTCTCCGGCGAGGACGGCCGGACGGGAGCCTCCGTCGTCCTGGGGGCCGGACGGTATCGCACCTACATGCCCGGCCGAAGAGTCAGCGTGCAGGAACCGGGGGAACTGGGGCAGACGATCGGCCGGCCGCAGACCTTGGTGATCGCTCGTCCGGATGTGCGTCCCGGACCGGTCACCGTGAGCGGCGAGTCCTCTGAAGTCCAGGCCGGCCATGCCGGCTCAAGGACCACGAGCGGGCGTGGACCAACCCGGGACTTCCCGGGCTCACCTGCGGCCGGAACCGAAACGGCGCCATCGCAGGCGGCCGAGGAGGTGCCTGCGGTCGACGAGCAGGTCTCCGTCGGCCGTCACCTGGACGTCGGGGGGAATGGGAGCCGGTTCGCCGGCCCGATCGTGGCGCCTCGCGACGGGTCGCGCGGCAGGGAGGCGATCTCGACGTACATGCCGCTTGGCTGGCTGCTCGACGGCGGCCGGGAACAGCCCCTGAGCGACCGGGACGTCACCGGGCCACACCGCCACCGCGTGGAGACGTTCCTGACGGAGGCGGCGACCGTCCTGGGCGAGCCGGTGGAGGCGGCGGAGATGGCTCGCGCGCTCCTGGAGGCGGCCACCGGCACCGATCGGCGCGTCGAGGTCGCCAGCGGGCTGCCGGGGACGCTGCCGCCCGGCACGTGGATTTACCATGTTGGTCCCGGCGGTAACAGCGGCGCGGCGGTGGTACTGCCGAGCGGGCAGGTCCGCCGGACCGTCCTGGACGGAACACCCACCATCTCGTCCGGCCTCGGCGATCTGCGAGCGATCGCCGACGGACAGCGCAGGTTCGTCATCGCCGCGCCCCGGCAGCGGCAGCGGCCGGCCGGTGATGTGGTCAGGAGGCCGGCCTCCGACACGCCCTACGCCGCCGCCACTGCCCTCGGGCTTAGGCCGGTCAATGTTCCCGGGGACAACAACTGCTTTTATCACAGCCTGATCCTCATGGCCGGCGGGCACCTGGCCCGGCAACCCGGCATGGCCCACCTGAACCTGGACCGGAAAGTGTCCGGCGACCTCCGGGTGCGCAGGGCGAACGTACAGATCGTGCGGAGATGGCTGGCGAACCGGCTGAGCACCGACCTGAAGGCGGCGAGAGAGGGGCTGCCGTCGCGGTACGCCGAGTCCGTTCAACCCGACGACCCTAGGACCATCGTTCGGACCGAGAAGGACGTCGCCCGGCTACACGGCCGGGCGGTATCGGACATCGCGACCATGGACAGCTGGGCCAACAACATGGGCGACGTGGTCGTGGGCCTGGCCGCGAGGGAGCTGGGTCTGCCGATGACCGTGATCCAGGCCGGGTTCGACACGCCCATGGGCCCGGATGGCGATGCCCGGCTCTACGTCATCCTCCAGTCTGAGCACTACCTCGGCACTGAGACGCTCCCCGACCGTCCGCCCGCGCAGATTCCGTGGGAGAGGCTCTCACCGCTGCCGCCCTCGACATCCGAGACCGCCCGTACCGAGATGCGATTGGGGACCAATGCCGCGCGGATGAGGCTCTCCCTCGCCCAAGACGCCTATCTCGCAGCCCAGGGCGACGTGACGGGGAGCGCGTACTGGCGTGCCGTCAGTGCCTTCCGGCGTGCGGAGACCGGCACCGGTTACGGGTACGAGAACTTGCTCAGCCATGTGCTCGCCGGGGAACGGATCGACGGCATGCGGCGGGCGGTCGCTGATATCGAAACGCTGACCGAGGAGCTCCAGAGCACACCGGCCGAACCGACCGCGTTCACGCCGGAGCAGAGAGGTGAGTCTTCGATCGGCGCAGGCGGCCGGGCCGCCTACCGCCAAGACCTGGAGGATCTGGAGGAAGCGGAGGAGGTGGAGGAGTCAGAGGAAGAAGGCCCGGAGGAGCCGACCGCGTTGTCGGAGCAGATGCACTCCAACTCTGACGACCTGGTCACCACGGGCGACGCCAGCTATGAAGCCGACGTCGGCGAAGACTCAGGGACTACGAGCGGGCCAGAATCCGTCGAGGACACCCCGGTCTCGCCAACTGAGACCATAAGGTCGCCATCGTTGCTCACCGGCGCCCCAGAGGAGGCCGGCACGAGGGGGCCGGCCGACCGCTCGAGGGGTGGAAGCCTGGTCGAGGACATCTCCCAGGGCACCTGGGAAGTGACCGGTGTCCCATCCGACCTGACGCCACCGGCCACACCGATCTCCGAGCTTGACCCGGGCGACAGACGCGCGCGGATCGTGGTGGACGACTGGCTGGTGATCGAGGTCAACGACCATCTGCACGGCGAAGAGTTCAGATGGGACCAGGAAGCCGTAGCCGACCGCGCGGATATCGTGGCTGCGCTGGGTGAGCTGCCGCAGGGCGGTGCGTCGGGTAGGCCGGCTATCGCGTACGAGCTGGCCACCAAGATCGCCACCACGACGGTGCCGCGGGTGAAAGGCGGCGCGCTCGGGTTCGAGGCCGAGTTCAACCCCGCATCACCGGTCGGCCCCTCGCTGGCGGTGCCACCGCCGCCTACGCCCCCGGTGGCGCGTACGTCGGAGAGACGACCGGCGCCCACGCCACAGGTGGCGGATACGCCGGCGAAACGGCAGAGAGGTGGCACGAGGGGGCGCGCGGACCGCCTGAGGGGCGGCGCCGGGGAGCCGAGCGAGCTCGGCCCCATCGCCCTGAACATCTACCGGGCGCTGACCAACTCGCAGGGCGTCCTGCCGGACGAGAGCTCCGCCTGGAGGAAGTCCTCCCACAGCACGGGCAAGGACTGCGTGGAGGTGGCCGCTGCCGAGTCCAGCGTCTGGCCGGGATGAGGTGGACCTGTCGGTCCTCAGCGATCACTGAAGTCCGACGAGTCTGCCGGCGAATCGGCGCTGGGATCGGTCGCTGGTCGACTGAACGTGTAGGTGCCTCTCCCGGCCACCGGCGAGGGCATTGATCTGTTTTAAGGGCTCAGCTGCTCCCCGGTTAAACGGGTGCTCACTCGTCGGTGGCTACGGACCTGAGTCTCCCCGAGTGACTGGAGTGACCCGGTGGCTCTCATTAGGGTGAAGCGGTCCCGTCGATATCGGTGAAGCGCTGTGGCGTGCCCGGGTGTGGCCGTCCCTTGCGGACGATGAGGCGCATTCCCTTCGGCCGGGCGCTCAGGTCGGGCATGCCGGTGATCTCGGCGATCCAGAGGCCGTCACGCACCTGGCCGCTCGAGTCCAGCGCCGTCCAGGCCCGCGCCGGGATATCGATGATGGCGGTGCGGATCTGCGCACGTTCAGCAAGAATGGCGGTTCGCTACCGAGCCCGATCGACGAGTTCGAAGACGCACTGGACGCCGTCATCGGGCTGGTCTTCTCACAAGGGCTATGAATAAGCCCTCAGCGCCCGGGTTCCACGAGTCCGGGGACGGTGTTGTAGATCCCATTCGTCATCTGGGCGTGGCGCAGGAAGCGGTCCACGTCCGGGTCGCGGCACAGCATTTCGGCGACCTGCGCTGTTCGCGCCCGGTGGTCTTCGTCGGCCCGGCCGAGCCGCATCATCGGACAGGCCGATGCCTGTAGGCGGACGAAGCCGCCGCCGCGGGGCTGGTACCAGTACGGGTACATGCGGCAGTCCAAGGATTTGTACGGCCGTTCCGTGCGTCCCGGAGCAGAGCAGCACCCGCCACGCCGAGCCTCGACCTTGCGGCCGCCGAGGTAGTCGGCGTCCAATACCTCGTATTGCTCCAACCGGTAGCCGAGCTGGAGTGCGCTTTCCCACTCGCCGGGCATGAAAAGGAAATACGAATTGGAGTATGAGCAGCAATCCCAGTGGCAGTCGCCCTGGTCGACGAGTTCACCGCACAATGGCATCTTGCCTGGGAAGTAGTCCATAATCTGCGAGAGGGTGTCAGGGGAAAGCAAGGAAACCTCCTGTGTGGTCGTGGGCACTTTCAGTTTGTCAGACGCGGCCGGTATCGAGGTGTGTCAGGAGCATGGTCCGAGCAGCGATGCTCCCTTCGTCGACTTACTTCTATGGCGTTCCATCCCGTTCCATGCGCGAGATCGCGAATACGGCGGGCGCTCGATACGGGCATGATAGACCGCCCGGCGGAACGCCATGGAACGCCATGGAACGCCCTTAAGACGACACACTTCACCAGTCTCGGGGGTTTCGACATGGTCAGCGGAAGTACGGCCGCGCCGGTCATCGCGCGCGGCGAACTGGAGCGGCTTTTCCGGCGAGAGCGGGTCTCGGCCCGGGACGAGCGGGCGTTCGTGGCAAAACTCGTGGCCGCCGTCGTGCTGGGCGGCATCGGTGCGTTCATGGCGCTGACGGGCGGGATGTTCACCGCCGCGGGGGTGGTGCTGCTGGCTCTGGTCTTCACCCATGCGGTGGAGCTTCAGCACCAGTGCCTGCATCATTCGGCGTTCCGGGCGGCCAAGCCGCACCGGCTGGTCGGAGTGCCGCTCGGGCTGCCGCTGCTGGTCATCTACTCGCACTACCGGGTGCGGCATCTGCAGCATCACCGCTACTTGGGCACACCGCAGGACTCGGAGTTCTTCGGCTTCGACCCGCGCCGGCCGCTGACCGTCACCATGCTGCTGCGGGGTCTGTTCGACTACCCCCGGCTCGCCGGGGTCGGCCGGGAGATCTACCGCAGCTGGCGCGGCAGCTGGCGCTATGACACAGGGCAGATCAGTGTGCGAGCGCGGCGCGACGTCATGGCCGAATACCGGCTGGCCGGTCTGATGCTCCTGGTGCCGCTCGCCGTCATCGCGACCGGCCACGGTGGGCTCGTGCTGCGTCTGTGGCTGCTGCCGCTGGCGCTCGCCCTGCCGCTGCACTTCCTGGTCGAGCTGCCCGAGCACCTGCTATGCGACACCGAGACCACAGACGTGCTGCGCAACACCCGCAGCATCCGCGGCGGCCGGCTCAGCACCTGGTTCACCAACGGCAACAACCTGCACATCGAGCACCACGCCGCGATGACGGTGCCGATCAACCGGCTGCCCGCACGGCATGTCGAGGTGGCCCGCCATGCCGTCCACGTCGAGCGCGGCTACGCCGACTTCTACCGCAAGCTGTTCCGCGAGCTTCGGAGGGCCCGATGAAAAAGCTCGTTATCATCGGGGTCAACTGCATCACGGCCAAGTACCTGCCCAACGCCCTGCGCGCCGCGGGATACGAACCGGTCTTCATCCTCGACATCGAGGCGTACTCGGGCGAGTCACGCAAGGCGCTGGAAGACTGCGCGCACTACCCGGCCGACATCGAGGAGTCATCGGCCGTCCTGAGTGTTCTCGCCGAGAACCCCGGCATCCTCGCCGGCGCGTACGCGATCACCAGCTTCTACGACGACAAGTTCCCGTTGGTCGCGGCCATCGCCGACGCGCACGGGCTCCGGCACCCCGGGCCCGCCGCCGTCCGGCTGGCGAGCAAGGCCGAGGTCATGCGTCTGGTGCCGGAGTACTCGCCGCACGGCCTCATCTTCCGCTCCGGCGATCTGGCACGGCTCGACGTCTCTGCGTTCGCTCGGCTGACCAGCGGACTCGTGCTCAAGCCGGGCATGGTGTCCGGTGGTGGCGGGGTGACCCGATGGGAGCCCGGCGAGGTCTCACAGTCCGCGCTCCGAGCGGCCATCGCCACGTCAGGGCTGCCGGACGCCGCCGAGCAGACCTGGATCCTGCAAGAACGGATCAAGGGCCGGCTGGTGAGCTTGGAGGGCTTCGCCCAGGATGGCGTGGCCACCTTCCTCTGCTTCTCCCTGCGCGGCCGGATCGGCACCACCGAGGTCAGCGACCTGCTGCCCGCGGACGACCGGCTCACCCGCGAGGTCAGGCAGCGGTGCCGGCAGGCGGTGCGCGCGCTGATCGAGCGGTCCCGTTTCCGCAACGGCTACTTCCATTGCGAGTTCATCATCACCGACGACAGCGCGCACCTCATCGACGCCAACATGGGCCGGATCGGCGGCGCCACGTACGCCGAGCAGATCGCCCTCGCGCACGGGTTCCAGCCCGGTGAGATTCTGCGCCACTCCGTACTCCTGCCGCTCGATCGGGCGGCTGCGGGATCGCCGCCCGTCCTCCGCGCCCCCGGCGAGATCCGGAGCGCGGTCGCCTTCTTCTACGGCCTGGAGAAGGGCGGCACCGTACGTTCGATCGCGCTGCCGGCCGACCTCCGCGGGATCCACACCCAGTTCGCCCGGTTCGGTGTCCCGGTACCCCCGATCGGAACCTCCGACGCCTCGTGGGTGGGCATGCTGACCGGATTCGCCGACGAGGCGGAGCACGACATGCGTGGCATCGGCATCGAGACGGACGACGGGGTCGTCGTGCCCTACTACGTCTCGGAGGAATGAGCCCCGGTGCTCATCTACGTCCTGCGGTTCGTCAGCGCCTCGGTCTGGGACCTCTTCCTCCCCTTCCAGATCGTCTGGCTGGACGGGCTGCCGGGTATGGACGGGGCCACCGTCGGGTTGATCGTGGGCACCAGCATCATCACCAACCGGATCGGCGGCCTTGTCCTCACCGGGCTGATCAGCCGGTACGACAAACGCACCATCGTGCTGGCATCCCAGGCGGCCGCGATCGGCACGGCGGGCGGCATGGCCGTGCTGGCCCTCACCGGGACCCGCTCGGCGGCGGCCTGGCTGGCCGTCTCCGCCGCGTTCGGCCTGGCCAACTCCGCCGCGACACTGGCCCAGATCACCTTCATCGCCCTGCGATTCAGCCCCGAAGAGAGCCGGAAGGCGTTCTCCTACGAGAACGTGGCGCTGAACCTGGCGGCCAGTGTGGGCCCGCTGCTGTCCGGCGTGCTGGTCGTCCACGCGGCACGCTACTACCCGGTGGCCCCGATGGTCATCGCGGTCGCGGCCCTCGCCTTGGCCGTACGGATGCCCGGGGACGGTCCGTCCGGCCACCGGCCGACGCCGGAGGCGGCCGCCGGCGGGGCGGGCAGGGGCATCGGCCTGGTGCTGGCGATGAACTTCCTGACCTTCGTGGCGTACGCCCAGTTCTACGATCTCTTCCCGGCGTACGCGAAGGACGGGCTCGGCGCCGAGCGGGTCGGAGCGCTGTTCATGGCCGGCAGCGTCCTGATCGTGCTGCTGCAGGTGCCGGCGACCCGCCTCAGCACGCGGCTCGGCGAGCGGTCCCAGATCCTGCTGCCGAACCTCGTGATGGCGTCGGGCGTGGCGCTGCTTCCGGCCGCCCGGAACGCCCTGCCCGCGGCGCTTTGCGCGGTCTTCCTGATCACCGCGGCCGAGATGGTGTGGGGGCCGTTCTATCAGGTGCTCGCACTACGAGCGTTCGCCGGCCGGACCACCCTGGCGATGAGCGCCATCACCTTCACCTGGGGCCTGGCGGAGGCAGGGGCCACCGTGCTCGGCCTCATGCTGATCGATGCCGGGGCCGGCCGGCTATCGATCGTGATCGGCGCGACCGCTTGCGTGGCCGCCGCGGCGACCGCACTCGGCGTACGCCGGTACATACCCCGTGAGGACGCGGGGCGGGAGATCCGCCCCCGAGAGGAAAGCGACCGCTAGCGGGACATCACGGGGACGACCGCGTCGAGAGTCTCTGTGAAGAGATCGACCAGGAGGTTGATCTGGGGCTCGGTGATGATGAACGGGGGTGCGAGCAGCACATGGTTGCCCGCCACACCGTCGATGGTGCCGGAGCCCGGATACAGCAGGAGCCCCCGTTCGAGGCCCTCTCGTTTGAGAGCGGCGGCCAGTACCGCCCCGTTTTTCAGCGGCTCCTTGGTGGCGCGGTCGGCCACCAGCTCGACGCCGGTGAACAGACCGCGTCCCCGTACGTCGCCGACGTACGGCCGGGGGCCGAGGCGTTCTGCCAGGCAGCGGCGTAGCTGCTCGCCCCGAGCCCTGACATTGTCCAGCAGGCCCTCGTCCACGATCGTGCGCTGCACCTCGAGGCCGATGGCGCAGGCCAGCGGGTGGTTGACATGAGTCTGGCCGTTCTGGAGCACGCCCTGTCCGCCGGCGAGCGCGGTATGAACGTCGGCGGACACCAGCACCGCGGCGAGCGGCACATAGCCCGCGCCGAGGCCCTTACCGACCGTGACGAGGTCGGGCACGACGCCGTCGTCGAGGTAGGCGAAGTGCCGCCCTGTACGGCCGAGGCCCGCCATGACCTCGTCCAGCAGCAAGAGCACCCCGTACGCCGCACATACCCGCTGGATGTGCCTGAAGTACCCGGGAACAGGGGGGACCGCCCCTGCCGTCGAGCCCACCACGGTCTCGGCGACGAACGCGGCGACCCGCTCCGGCCCGATCCGCAGGATCGTCTCCTCCAGTTCCTCGGCCAGTCTCAGCCCGTACGCCTCGGGCGTCTCGCCGGGCAACAGCCCGCGGTAGGAGTAGCACGGTGAGACGAACTCGGCCGGGCCGAGCAGCGGCTCGAACACCGACCGCCGCTGCCGGTTGCCGGAGATCGCCAGCATGCCCAGCGTGCTGCCGTGATAGCTCTGCCACCGCGAGATGATCAACTGCCGCGACGGCTCGCCGCGCTCGCAGTGATACTGATAGACGATTTTGACGGCCAGCTCCATGACCTCCGAGCCGCCCGACAGGAACTGGACGTGTGGGAGGCCGCCCGACCAGGATGCCAGGAGGTCGGCCAGTTCCTCGGCCGGTTCGGTGGTGAAGGTCCCCGCGTGGGCCCAGGCCAGGCTGCGGGCCTCGCGCTCGACCGCCGCGGCGATCCGGTGGTGCCGGTGACCGAGGCTGGAGACCGCGACCCCGCCGCAGGTGTCCAGGTAGCGAACGCCGTCCCTGTCCTCCAGCCAGATGCCGGTCCCCGAGTCGGCCCAGATCGGCTGTCTGCCGATGTTCTTGTAGATGACGCTGGACATCACAGGTCCCAGGAGGATTCGGCGCGGTGGGCGCGCGGGCCGTATCGTCCGGTCCCGGTAAGCCTTCGCAAGGCCCAGACCGGTAGGTAACGGACGACATACAGGGCGCGGGGCAGCATTGTCATGAAAGGCCTTCCGTCAGTCGAGGGGGATCTGGTCACGCCAGTCAGTGGCTTCCGCGAAGTCCGGCTGGTCCTCCTTGACAAGGACGAACCGGCCCATCACGAGCACGTCCATACCGGTGCGCATGAAGCAGGTGTAGGCCTCCTCCGGGGTGCGGACGATCGGCTCGCCCCGCACGTTGAAGGAGGTGTTGACCAGGACGGAGCACCCGGTCCTGTCGCGGAACGCGCGCAAAAGCTGGGCGAACCTCGGATGGCGCACCGGGTCCACGGTCTGGACCCGCGCCGAGTTGTCGACATGGGTGATGGCGGGCAGCGCGGAACGTACCTCGTTGATGCTGCCGAGTCCCCGATCATCGGCGCCGCTGCTCCTGATCGCCTCGGTCACCTGGGCGCACACCAGCATGTACGGGCTTTCCTGCCCAAGGTCGAAGTACTTCTCCGCGTCCTCGGCCAGTACCGCGGGGGCGAACGGCCGGAATGACTCGCGGAACTTGATCTTCATATTGAGGCTCTTCTGCATGGCCGTCTGCCGCGGGTCGGCCAGAATCGAGCGGGCGCCGAGGGCGCGCGGGCCGTACTCCATCCTGCTCTGGAACCAGCCGACCACGTTGCCCGCCGCAAGGTGGGCCGCCGTCGTCGCGTCCACGTCCGGATCGTCTGTGTACGGCGCGCCGCGCCCATCGAGGAACGCGCGGATCTCGGCATCGGAGTACTCGGGGCCGAGCAGCGCCCCGCTCATCCCATCGGGTGCGACCCCGAGGTGCGGCCGGCCGGAGACCGGCACCGCGGCGGTGAGCGCGGCGCCGAGCGCGCAACCCGCGTCCCCGGCGGCCGGCTGAATCCAGAACTCGTCGAACCAGCCGGTCCGCAGGAGCACACCGTTGGCGACGCAGTTGAGCGCGACCCCGCCGGCCAGGCACAACCGCCGCTCCCGCGTCAGCTCCTGGGCCCGCCGGGCCAGGCCGAGCACGGCCTCCTCGGTCACCTGCTGCACCGAGGCGGCAAGGTCGCACTCGCGCTGGGTCAGCGGCTCGTCGGGTGTCCTGGCGGGTCCGCCGAACAGCCGCGCGAAAGCAGCGCCTGCCATGCGCCTGCCCCGCACGAACTCGAAATGGCGCAGGTCGAGGGTGAACGAGCCGTCTTCTCTGAGCCGGATCAGCCGTTCTTTGATGAGGTCGGCGTACACAGGTGTCCCGTACGGCGCGAGCCCCATGAGCTTGTACTCGCCAGAGTCGACCTTGAAGCCGCAGAACGAGGTGAAGGCCGAGTAGAGCAGGCCCAGCGAGTGCGGATAGGAGATCGAGTTGAGCAACCGCAGGCTGTCGCCCTGACCGTGCCAGACCGTGGTGGTCTGCCACTCGCCGACGCCGTCGATGGTGAGCACCGCGGCGTTGTCGAAGGGAGAGGGGAAGAACGCGGAGGCGGCATGAGAGTGGTGGTGCTGGGAGTTGCGCGGGCGCGGAGGGCGACCCCTGCCGAGCCCGGCCAGCTCCCGCTCGACCCTGTCGAGCACTCGGCGTTTCCAGCCCAGCCACTCGGGATAGATCTCGGCGAACGCCCGCATCCCGCCGGGCCCCGCGCTGCCGAATGACGACCGTACTCGGCCGAACTTCAGCTCCGGATCCTCGTGGTAAACGACCTCATCCAACTCGTCGAGTGTGATGCCCGCATGATCCAAGCAGTACGTCGCGGCGGCTCGGGGAAAGGACCGGTCGTGCCGGACCCGGCTGAACCGCTCCTCATGCGCCGCGGCGAGCACGACACCGTCCCTGACCAGCGCGGCCGCGCTGTCGTGGTAGTAGGCGGACAGCCCTAGGACATGTCTCGGCATGATGAATCCATCCTTATCCGAGGGTGGTGCAGGACGGGGCCGTCGGCGCCGCGGCCCTGCCTGGCCCGCCACCTGGGTTTCTGGGGGGCCAGCGACGCATAGCCGACCCGGACGCGCCGCCAGCGGGCCGCCCGCTCCAGGGGGTCGGCACTGGCGCTCAGGTAGGCGTCGATGGCGTCGGCGGCCCACGCCGAGTGCCCGGTCGAGACGTTGTCGATGGTGTTGTGCAGGTCGACGAACAGCGTGCTGAAGCCGTGCGCGCGCAGGAATCTGCGGGCCGACCGGTAGCCACCGCCGACTCCGGACAGCTCCATCGCCAGATTCAGGCCGAGGATCTCCGGCAGGAACGTACGGGGGAACTTGCCGATGCTCAGCCAGAAAACAGGCAGGCGCAGCGACCCCTCCCTGATCCGCTCGTCGCGGGCGAACGCCAGGCTCGCGGTGGGCGGGAGCCGGACGCCCATGCCCAGCAGGAAGTCCCGGTAGATCCTGGGATGGTTCAGCGCGGCCTCTCCATTGCCGAGCTCGTCCCAGTACGTACGGAACAGTGCGCAACCCACCGCCGAGGAGGCCAGGGCGACGTCCGTGCACCCCAGGAGCCAGGCCCCGTCGATGAGCGTCAACGGCGCGAGCTGCACTGCGGAGTCGATGACCGTCTCCCGATCCGGCAGGTCTTCGGCGCCCTGCGCGGAGAACTCCTGGTCGTGCTCGGAGTGCCGGTCCAGCAGCCACGCGCGCAGCCCGTCGCGTACCCACTCCGACGGCAGGCCCCGGTCGGCGGTCCGCTCCGCGCGCTCGAGCCAGTCCCGCGCATAGTCCAGCGCGTACGCCCTGGTCCGCGGGGCCAGCGCCCGGCCTTGCAGTACGTAGTAGGCCTCGCGCAAGCTCCCCGGAACGATCCCGCTCCCGGCCGGAACCCAGGAACCCGGTGGCGGGGCGGGCGGTTCCGGCGCCGCGGCAACCGAACGCGCGGCCGGATCGGGCAGTTGCGCGATCCAGCGGTGGATCGTGACCAGGTCGTCAGGGCTGAACACGCGGAACATCGGGCCGCCGGGTGCCACCAGCGTGGTGAGCAGCGGACTGCGTTCGGGCGCGCCGGGGCGGACCAGCCTGCTGGAGGCCAGCGCGTTCAGCAGCTCATACGGGTCGTGAGCGGCCTCGCGCAGCCAGCCGGCGAGGTCACGCCCCGCCAGCTCGAAGTCGTGGTGGTAGGCCGATGCCTCACGCGACCTCGTCCGCAGCATCTCGGCCATGGCATGTGCCGGGTCGAGCGTGGCGCGGCAGATGGTGGCGAGCCGGGTCTCCCAGTAGGCCAGAGCACGCTCCAGCCAGCCGATCGCGGCCTCGATTCTGGCCGTCTCCCGCGGGCCGAGTTCCGCGCAGGCCGTGGCGATGGCCATTGACTCCTGTACGGGATCCAGACCAGAACCGCGGGCGAGATCGAGCCTGTCCCACTCGGCCGCGTGCGGGCGGGCCGCCCGCACCGTGGTCCAGCAGGACAGCAGCCCGGCGGTGCGCAGCGCCAAATCGATCCCCGCGAGCTCGACCAGGAAAAGGTCAGCGCGACGGCTGACCGCCAACAGCACGGCGGGCAGGGCGAACATCCCGTCGTCGATCTCCGCGGCGGACGCCAGGCGGGCGGCATCCACCGCGAACCCGGCCAGGCATTCCCTGTGCAGCAACCGCCGGAACGCCGCGGGCCGCGACGCGTCGGGTCCGCCGACCCCGATGTCATCGGCCAGCAGGGCCATGGCCCGCAGCTGAACCTCGTCCTCGAACACGCCGGGCGCGCTGGCGCCCTGGAAGGGGCAGCCGAGCACGGCGGCCATCGGCGCCGACTGCGTCAGGACCGCACGTACCCCGAGGTCGTCCATCGGCAGGCCGCCGGGCTTCGGTGGCGGCTCGCCAACGCACGCATCCATCGCGGCCCGCAGGTACGGACCGTCGAAGAAGGCCTCTGGATCAGCCGCCGCAGCGTACAAATCGCGCCACATGATTCAGAACATCGGATAGATCGAGGAATCGGGCTTGCCCCCGCGCTTCCTGCCGAACAGCCTCCCGAACAGCGACTTGAGCCTGCGCATGAGTCCCCCTTATCCGATCAGGTCGAGTAGTCGGCCGGCCGCGTGGTCATGGCCGTCATCGGTGAAGTGGATGCGATCGGCGAAGAGCCATCGCTCCGGTCCCGCCCGCTCGGCCAGGGCCGCCGCGAAGTCGACGAAGCCGGCACCGAGCTTGCGTGTTCCCGCGGCGAGCAGCGCGGCGTACCGCCCGTGCACCTCGGGGTCGAGAATGTCGCCGTAGGTGTCGGAGAATCGGCCGAGCCGGTCGAGCTCGGCGAACAGCCGCTCCTCCTCCGGGCACCCCTTCGCCCTGACCCAGCCACTGAGCGGCTGCAGGACATACGTGAGCCTGGCCCCCAGGTGGGTGGCGAAGATCTGCCAGGCCGCGAGGTGCCGGAGGGTGAGTTCTGCGGCGTACGCGATCTGCCGGCCCATGGCCGGCACGGGTTCGGCGCTGTGGAGAAATCGACGCTTGGATCTGCCATTGCCCAGCGCCTCGAAGAACTGCGTGCAGTTGAAGAACGCCCCGTGCTCTCCGCGTAGCGCCGCGGGTAGCCTCGCCAGGCCAAGGTTGTTGAAACCGGAGAACAGTACGATTTCCCGGATCTCGGGCAGCAGGTGCAGATTGAGGGTCAGCAGCGACAGCTCCTGGGCGGAGTTGAAGCTCCGGCCGCCGAAGTTCAGCCACGGCTCGTGCCGCGGATCGCGCTCGGTCAGCCGGGACGACAGGGTCCAGGCATCTGAGCTCGCACCGATCCCGAAGACCGTGGAACTGCCCGCGAGGAGCCGGGCCGCAGTGATCCCGCGGAGGTCGGCGACCGAGTATTTGCGGCCGGCCGCCTCGGAATAGCGGAACCCGCTGCGGTCTGTGGAGACCGTTTCCGAGCTGTACGCCGCGGGATGGAAGTACATGAGGTACGGGAGCCACCGGATTTCCCCGTCATCGGTGAACTCGGCCTCATACCGGAGCATCTGCGGGGTCAGCTCCGCACGTACGGACATACGGACCGCCTTTCGGTGATCAGGCGCCGGCCATCTAGGAGACGACGTTCTCTTTCACGATCTCGGCGAAGACCGGGATGAGGGTGAGCATCAGCAGGGACGCCATGCCGACGTTGAATGCGCGCAGGCGCCGCGGACGGGAGACGGCCCCCTTGAGCAGCACGCCGGCCGCGAGCCAGGCGAGGGTGCATGGCGTACCGAAGACCAGGAAGATGAGGCTGATGATCAGGGTCTGGGTGAAGTTGTCGCCGGTCGCGGTGGCGTACGTGCCGATCGCACCAATGATCATCACCCAGGACTTGGGGCTGACCAGCTGGAAGAACGCGCCCTGCAGCAAGGTCAGCGGCCTGCGGTCGGCCACGGACTCGGCCGACACCCTCGTCATGGCGATCCGGTACGCGAGGTAGATGAGGTACGCGGCGCCGATCGGACGCAGGACGTCATAGACGCCGGGCCACTCCCTGAGCACCTCGCCGAGCCCGAGCCCGATCGCGATGGTCATGAGCGGGAAGCCCACATTGATGCCGATGGCGTGGTCCAGGCTGCGCCGCAGGCCGTACGTGGTACCCGAGGACATGATCATGACATTGTTGGGCCCGGGGGCGCCGCATGTCGCCACCACGAAGACGATCAGTGAAAGGTAGTTCACGGCGGCCGGTCCTCAGCAGTAGTCCTCGAGAGTGCCGCGTCGCCGGATGTCGGCCGTGACGCAGTGGACACCGCCGCTGAGCGTGCGCGCATGCCGCATCCGCACCGGGGCGGTGGTGATCCCGTGCCGCCCCAGTTCCTTGATGAGCGGAAGCTGGTCCTCCCCGACGACCGCGGTCTCCGGGTCGAGCATGATGAAGTTCATCCCCATCCAGATGGAGCCGCGCGGGAAGGGACCGTGCCACCCCGAGTCGATCATCGGCGGGCACCAGATGACGTCCCAGTTCTTGAAGATCCTGGGTACCTGGTCCTCGTGCATCCGTTCCGGGCAGATGACCACGAGACCCGGGCGTACCGGCGTGATCGTGGTGTCCAGATGAGTCCCCTCGTAGACGCCGGCGACCGGATGCATCCGGTACTCGTCGCCGAGCACCCGCTCCAGCCACCGCATGCCGTACCGGTTGCCGCTGCACGACACCTGGTACAGGATGTCCCGTCCGACGCGCAGCACGTTGGCCGCATCGAAGATCGGCTCAAGGTCGTTGAGAATGGAGCCTGACTCCGGCCGCACGTTGTAGGTCTCGTCCGGTAGCCGCGGTTTCGGGGCAGAAATCCACTGTGCGCCGCCATCGAAATACTCCAGCAGGAGACGTCGGTACGAGAACGCATCGAAGTACCGCGATCGCAGGACCATCGGTGCCTCGATAATGGTGTTTCCGATGGGCAGCAGCACATCGCGTGGACAATAGTTGTAATATCCGTCCGAGGACCAGTCGGGAGTGCCGAATTCCCTGCTCAGATCGAGGAAATCCGGCCGCCTCACGGTGACACCGTGTGATTTCAGCAGCTCGGCCAGTCCGTCCAGATCCTCTCCGGCCTCCTCGACGACCTGCTCCGGATAGGGTCCGGTCGGGACCTGTGAAGGCTCATCGAGGTCCGCCGCGTAGTCGATGGCGAAAAGCCCTCCGTCGACGGACGGCACCCGTGCCCCGTCAGCGATGCCGACGATGATCTCTTCCAGCGGATCCCACTCGTTATGCACATTGATCACCGACATATCGGCCCCCTAAAAGCACGTGTCGGAAATACCCCTACTGATGGCGAGGTCGACGCCACCAGGCGTCCAGGCCACGGCTGCCACACCCTTGATCAGAAGGCTGTGCCTTCTCACCAGGACTGCTTTATCGGCGGCGTGGTTCCTAACCGAGAGGCGTTCCATCCCGTTCCATCGCGCCTCATCGCGCCGACCGTGTGCCGCTCGAAATCTCGGTTTTGTGCTGTGACCTGTGGTCTCGCTGCGGGATCAATGTCGTGGCTGGGAGCATCGCGAGGAGCTCTGGTCCCTGCTCTACCGGTTGATGAGATGCCTGCTGGTGGTGCTGGTCCGGTCGGATCTGTCCAAGGACGTCGGGTTGCTCGTGCTTCGTCGCGAGAATCAGGTGCTGCGCCGGCAGGCCGGAGGCCGGCCGCGGTGGGATCACGCCGACCGGCTCTGGCTTACGGCGTTGTCCCGGCTGGTGAACCATCGACGCTGGTCGTGCGGATGGCGCGAGAGAACCCGACGTGGGGGCAGAGGAGAATCCAAGGCGAGCCGGCCCGCTTGGGGCATGTGATCGCCGCGTCTACAGCCTGGGAGATCCTGCATGCCGCCGGCATCGATCCCGCGCCTCGCCGGGCGGGTCCGGCGTGGCGGCAGTTCCTGACCGCCCAGGCACACGGGCCGTCCCCTTGCGCATCTCGGCGGCCGAGGTGGGGGTGGTGGCCGTGGCCGTGGTGTTATGCGCTCGCTCAGTCGTCGGCGGCCTGGACTGCGGTGGCGATCGGCTGGAGTCCTGCGGTCAGTTCGTCGAGCTCGTCCGTGCTGAGGACGTCGTACGCCGGTGCGGCCAGTTCGTCGGTGAGGGCCTCGATCCGTTCCTTGGTCTGTCGGCCTGCGTCGGTGAACGCGCCGGCGGCGTCGACGAGGCCGCGGCTGCGCAGCCCGTCGATGACAGTGGCCAGCTGCGGCTTGGGCAGGTGGTGGATCCGGCCGAACTCCTCCGGCCTCATTTGGAGGGAGAGGGCGAGGAGGACATGGGCCTCGGTGCCGCCGATGCCGTGGGCGAGGAGGGCGGCGTTGTGGCCGTCCCCGCGATGCTCTCGTAGCAGTGTCGCCGCGTGCCAGAGCCTGGCCACGGGCTCTGCGGGCACGTCGAGCGCCCGGAGCCCGGCGTACAGGGCTCGGCCCTCGGTCGGCGCGCTGAGTGCCGCTCGGGTGGCGAGGTCGGCGACCCGCGTCAGAGCGGGGGAGTCGGCGAGCTCCCCGATCATCTGCCGCAGCGCGGCGGCGCTGCTCCGCTCGCGCACGGCGATCGCCTCCTGCGGGGTGGTCTTTCCCCAGACCCACGGGATGTGGCGCGCGACCTCGCCGGCGGCGAAGTTGTAGAAGACCGCGTGCACCACCTCGGCCGGTGCCAGGCCCAGCGGCGCGGCCCGGCCGGCGAAGTATCCGTCCCAGTAGTTGCGCATGCCGAGGGCCAGGAACGCCTCGTTCGGCATCTCGGAGAAGGTGACGGTGGCGATCGGCTCGACGAGCTCGAACATGCGGTGGACCTTGGCCTGTGAGTGCGGCATCGGTGGCATCTCCTGTGGTCGTGACCGCCCACTCGCGGGCGGCCTCTCACCCTGGCTACGAACAACACCACCCGGATCCGACAACTCCGCTCGAAAAAGCGGCGCAGAGCCGCGACGTACCGATCACAGGTGGATGAGCCGGCCCGCGCCGGTGCGGCGTGCGATCGTGATGATCCGGTCGATCGCGGCGGCGTCCTGGATGCCGAGACCGACGCTGTTGTAGAAGACGATGTCGTCCGGCGAGTGCCTGGCCGGCGAACGTCCCGTGACCACATCTCCGAGCGACAGGAGGTCCGCCGGCTCCAGGTCGCCTTCGCGTAGCGCGGCGATCACCGGGCCGGCCTGCTCGCGGGCCGTGGCGACATCGTCCACCACGACCGCCGCCGCGCGGGTCAGCAGTGCGGTGTCGACCTCGCGATGCCCGGGGGCGAACGAGCCGACGCTGACGACGGTGCAGCCCTGGTCGATCCAGGTCCCGTGGACGACCGGCTCCTTGCTGGTCGTACAGGTGATGACGATGTCGGAACCCACGACCGCCTCGCGTGCCGTCGCGGCCGCCCGGACCGGCAGGTCGAGCTCGCGGCTCAGCTCCGCCGCGGTGACGGCGCACGCGCTCGGGTCCCGGCTGAAAAGCCGTACCCGGCGTAGCGGCCGTACGGCGGCCACGGCACGCAGGTGGGCCCGTCCCTGGACGCCGGCGCCGATGACCGCCAGCCGGGAGGCGCCGGGCACGGCCAGGTGGTCGATGGCGACCGCGCTCGCCGCCGATGTGCGGAGAGTGGTCACCGACGTGCCCTCCACGATCGCGGCCGGTCGGCCGTCGACGGGATCCAGAGCCACCACCAGAGCCGAGACGCTGGGGAGACCTCGGGCCGCGTTCCCGGGACGAACGCTGCCGAACTTGGCGACCGCCCCCGCCCCGGGCAGGCCGGCGACATAGCAGAAGGCCAGGTCGTCTCCTCGCTCCGGCAACAGCAGACGCGGCGCCAGGAGCGCCTCTCCGCGCCCGAGGGCGGCGAAGGCCGTGCGCTGGGACGCGATGGCCGTGCGCAGGTCGAACACGCTGTGCACGTCCGTGGCGCTCAGGACGAGAACGGCGGACATGGCAGATCACCTTCCGATCGGTGAGCGCGGCGCCGGTGCGGTGCGCTCCGGCGGGACCGATGGCGCGGAGGCGCGAGGACGCTCGCGCCTCCGGATGATTCCGGCGACGGCCTGCGCCGTGCCGATCGCCGCGAGTGAGGCCGCGACCACGAGTGTCCAGCGAGGGCCGACGCGCGTCACGATGACACCGGCGGCGCCGGTCCCCGCGCCGTTCGCGGCCACCCTGATCGCGTTGACCCCGGCGAGTACCCGTCCTTGTGCCGCCTCCGGCGTCCTGTCGCGGGCCAGCGCGCTCAGCATGACCGTCGTGACGGCCATGCTCGCGCCGCCGACGGTCCAGGCGACCCCATTCGCGGCCACGTACGGGACGAGCGCCGGCAGGAGCAGGGCCGCGCAGAGACCGAGGCTCGCGAGGACGAACACTCCTGGCCGGTCCCGGCCGGGACGGATCCGGGCGATCCCGCGGGACCCGGCGAGCATGCCCGTGCCCCAGCAGCCGACCATGACGCCGTACACGGCCGTGCCTTGCCCCATGACCGTGGTGACGAGGAAGATCTCATCGACCAGCGCGATCGTCACGGCGCCGATGAGGAGGACCTGGGAGACGAGCCGGCCGAGGAGCACCGGATCGTGCCGGATGTGCCGCAGCCCGGCGATGCCGATCCGTCCGGCGTGGTCCTCACCCGGCTGACCGCCCGGCCGGCGGTCGAGCCGGCTACGGGCCATCAGCAGGGCCTGCACGAGGAACGTCACCCCGTCGATGACCAGTGCGAACCTGATGCCGAAACCCTGCGCGAGCAGGCCGCCGAGGACCGTGCCGGTCAGCGACCCCGACACGCTCGCCGTACCGACCAGGGAGTAGACACGAACGGCCTGGTCCTGCGGAGCGGCCCGCAGGGCGAGCATCGAGACCGTCGTCGCGGTGACCGTGGCCGTGAGGCTCATCGTCGCGATGAGCAACGCCACGAGCGGCAGTCTGGCCAACGCGGCGGTCATGCCGAAGGCGATCGCCCCCTGGGCCAGGAGCGCGCCGATGAGCTGCGGGCGGTTGGGGAACCGGTCGGACAGCCAGCCGGCGATCGGCCCGCCCAGCACCCCGCCGGCGGTGCCGGCGACGAACAGCAGGGAGACCGCGGTCGGTCCCTGGTGGCGAAAGTGCGCGGCCAGGCCGATCTGGGTGAGCTGCGCGCCGAACGCGGAGACTCCGACACCGACCGATAGCGGTAGCAGGCCGGTTCGCCGGTACGAGGACATCGGGTGCCGGATCGTCAGCGCAGCCGTACGGGGAGCGTCTCGACACCTCGGAGGACCGGGGTGTCCTGCCATCGCAGTGACGCGGGGTCGGTCGCCAGGCCCAGGTTCGGGAAGCGGTCCAGGAGCCGCGCCAGCGCGATTCGCGTCTCCATGCGGGCGAGTTCGGCGCCGAGGCAGTAGCGCATGCCGTGGCCGAACGCCAGATGGTCGCCCTGACGGCGCTCGAAGTCCAGCCGTTCCGCGTCCTCGAAGTGCGCGGGGTCGCGGTTGGCGGAGGCGACCGCGATGTGGACGAGCTCCCCGCCATCGATGGTGACGTCGCCGATCTCGACCGGCTCGGTCGCCACGCGCACCGGAGCGAGATTCACCCCGCCGTCCCGGCGCAGGAGCTCCTCGACCGCCCGGTCGATCAGCTGGGGGGCGGAGGCGAGGACGGCGAGCCGAACGGGGTCGGTCAGGAGAGCCAGCACCGCGTTGCCGATCGTGTTCGCGGTCGTCGCGTAGCCGGACGTGATGAGCAGCCACGCCGTGGCGGTGAGCTCGTCTTCGGTGAGGCCGCCGTCCTCGTGGCCCGTGGCCGCCAGCGCGGACAGCAGGTCCTCGGCCGGCTCGGCGCGCTTGGCCCGCATCAGCCGCCGGAGGACGTCGATGACCACCGTGGCGGACTCCTGCCAGCGTCCCTGGTCGTTGACGAGCAGTACCGCCGCCGCGGCGCGGAAGTCCGACATGTCGTCGGCGGGGATGCCGAGGAGCCGGCAGGTCACCTCCAGGGGCAGCGGTAGCGCGTAGTCCGCGACGATGTCGACGACGGAGCGGTCCGCGAAGCCGTCGAGGAGCGAGCCGACGATCGTCTCGATCTCGGGTCGCATCCGGCTGACGATCCGCGGCCGGTACGACCTGCCGACGAGCCGGCGCAGGCGCGTGTGCTCCGGAGGGTCGGATCGCGACAGGTTGCCGGTGAGCTCCGGCGGCAGCTGGTAACCGCCGTACGTACGGCTCGACCGGGCCGACGCGCGCAGCCGCTGCCGTTCACGAGGACCCAGCGAGTCGGGGTCGCGGGCCAGCCGCGGATCGGTCAGGGCCCGCCGGGCGGCGTCGTAACCGACGACGAGCCAGACCGGGCGGCCGTTGTAGCTCGCCCGGTGCACGGGACCGCGCGCCCGCATCTCCGCGTAGCGGGAATGGGGATCCCGGAGGAACTCCGCGGAGCAGAGATCAACCGGCATCGTCCGCGCTCATCGCCTCGACCAGACTCTGCGGGCGCATATCGGTCCAGTGCTCCTCGATGTAGGCGAGGCAGGCCTCGCGGCCGTCCGAGTCATGGGCGACGGTCCATCCCGCCGGGACGTCGATATGCGCCGGCCACAGCGAATGCTGCCGTTCGTCGTTGACCAATACGAGGTAGACGCCGTCGGCGTCCTCAAAAGGGTTCGTCATCGAAACTCGCAAACCTTGAGAAATGGTGGGTCGGCCGGGACGACTGTAGCCGCAGGCCAATGTGGTGTCCACGGATGAATGTCATGTGCCAGGTGCGGTAAGCGGCGGGTAACCAAGCTGTAAGCGACTTGTGCCGGCCATGCACGAGTGTGGTCGGAGCGGGAGACGTCGATACGGCTAAGGGGCTGGGTAAGTGCGGGATGGGCTATCGGGCGATCGTTCGGCGGGGCGTTTTGCCATTGACTCTCTGCACGCGTCGGTCAACGATCCGGCGTTGACGTCGATGAACTTCCTCAACGAAGTCGCCAATTGGTACCCGGACGCCGTTTCGTTCGCCGCCGGTCTTCCCTACGAGGAACTCTTCGACGTCGATGCGATCGATCGCTACATCCGGGTCTACCGGAGGCACCTGGCCGCCGAGCGCCGGATGTCCGGCCCGGACATCCGCAAGGAGCTGTTCCAGTACGGACGGACCAAGGGGACCATCCACCGGCTCGTGGCACGGCACCTCGAGGTGGATGAGCACATCTCCGTCGACCCAGAGACGATCATCGTCACGGTCGGCTGCCACGAGGCGATGTTCCTCGTTCTGCGTGCGCTGCGCTCCGACCGCCACGACGTGGTCTTCTCCGTGACCCCGACGTACACCGGGTTCTCGGGCGTCGCGCGCCTGGTCGACCTGCCCGTCCGCCCGGTGGCCGGCGGCACGGACGGCGTCGACCTCGACCACCTGCGCGCCCAGGTGGCGGCCGCCCGAGCCGAGGGCCTGCGGCCGCGTGCGTGTTACGTCATGCCCGACTTCGCCAATCCCGCCGGATCGAGAATGTCGGTCGAGACGCGCCGGCGGCTGCTCGCCGTCAGCGCCGAGGAGGGCCTGCTGCTCCTGGAGGACAACCCGTACGGGCTGTTCCACGACGGCGAGCATCGGCCGGCGCTGAAGGCGCTGGACGACGAGCGGATGGTCGTCTACCTCGGCTCCTTCGCCAAGAGCGGCCTGCCGGGCGCACGCGTCGGCTACGTGGTCGCCGACCAGCCCGTCGCCGGGGCCGGCTCCTTCGCGGACGAGCTCGCCAAGATCAAGGGAACGGTCACCGTCAACACGTCCCCGATCGCCCAGGCGGTGATCGGAGGCAAGCTGCTGGAGCACGACTGCAGCCTCGTCGCCGCGAACGCGGCCGAGACCGAGATCTACCGGCGCAATCGCCGCCTCCTGCTGGACGGCCTCTCCGCACGGTTCGGATCGGTGCCCGGAATCACCTGGAATTCGCCGTCCGGCGGGTTTTTCGTCGTCGTCACTCTCCCCTTTGCGGTGGATGACGAACTTCTGCGGATTTCGGCACGTGAGCACGGCGTCATCTGGACGCCGATGAGTTATTTCTACGAAAACGGTGGAACCGGGAACCAGATACGGCTGGCCTGCAGTCTGTTGACACCCGATCTCATCGAGTCAGGTTTGGAACGTCTCGCCAAAATGATCGAAGAACGCCTCACGGAGACGACTCCGAATGATGTCGTGGATGCCCGATGACCGATAACGGATTTGCGGCCGGCGGGTCCCTGGTCACGGAGTTCGAGGAGCGGGTGGCGGCCGATCCGGACCTGTGCGCGGTGGTATGTGGTGAGGAGTCGCTGTCTTTCGGCGAGCTGAACGTGCGGGCGAGCCGGCTGGCGGGTCTGTTGCGTGGGCGGGGGGTGGGCGCGGAGTCCGTGGTGGCGGTGGCGTTGCCGCGGTCGGTGGATCTGGTCGTGGCGGTGCTGGGGGTGTTGAAGGCCGGCGCGGTGTACGTGCCGGTGGACGTGGACTATCCGGCCGAGCGGATCGCCGTCCTGCTGGATGACGCGTGCCCGGCGGTGGTGGTGACGGCGTCGTCGGTGGTGCTGCCGGAGGGCGTCGCGCGGGTGGTCCTGGACGCCGCTGACACGGCGGCGGAGCCGGCACGACCGGCCCGGGTGCGGGCGGGCCAGCTGGCGTATGTGATCTACACGTCGGGGTCGTCGGGACGGCCCAAGGGCGTGGGTGTCGAGCACGGTTCACTCGTGAACCTGCTCGGGAGTCATCGGCGTCGGCTGTTCGGGCCGGCCCGGGAACGCGTGGGCGGCCGGCGGCTGCGGGTGGCGCATGCCGCCTCGGTGTCCTTCGACGGCTCGTGGAACCCTCTGTTGTGGATGGTCGACGGGCACGAGCTGCACCTGATCGACGAGCCCACCCGCCGCGACCCGGACGCGCTGGTCGCCCGGCTCACCGAGGCGCGGGTGGACGTGCTGCACGGTACGCCGGCGTTCGTCCAGCGCCTCGTCGCCGCCGGCCTGTTCGCCCAGGACCGCCACCGGCTCACGGCGCTGTGCCTCGCCGGTGAGGCGATCGGCGACGCGTTGTGGCAGGAGCTGCGGGCCCGGCCCGGCTGTCTGTCGGTGAACTTCTACGGGCCGACGGAGTTCACGGTGGACGCCACGATGGCCCTGCCGTCGGAGCATGCCTCGGAGGTCATCGGCGGGCCGCTGGACAACACGGCGGCGTACGTCCTGGACGAGAACCTGCGGCCGGTGGCCGAGGGCGTCGCGGGGGAGCTGTACCTGTCCGGCGCCGGGTTGGCACGCGGTTATGTCGGGCGTGCGGGGCTGACGGCCGAGCGGTTCGTGGCCGACCCGTTCCTCCCGGGCCGGCGGATGTACCGTACGGGCGACCTGGCGCACTGGACCGCGCGCGGCGGGCTGGAGTTCCTCGGCCGCGGTGACGACCAGGTGAAGCTGCGGGGCTTCCGCGTCGAGCTCGGCGAGATCCAGACGACCCTGGAGGCCCACCCGGGCGTGGCCCGGTCGGCCGTCGTGCTCCGGGAGGATGTTCCGGGCAACCCTCGCATCGTCGGCTATGTCGTACGCACCGCGGACGACGCGTCACCGGAACGCGTCCAGGCGGCCGAGGCGCGGCACGTGGACCGATGGCGCGCGATCTACGACGCGCGCGACGACGCGACGCCGGCCGATGTGCCCTGGGACGACTTCTCCCGCTGGATCAGCAGCTTCGACGGACGGCCGATCCCCAGGCAGGAGATGCGCCACTGGCAGACGACGACGGCCGACCGGATCCTCGCGCTGAGGCCGCGGCGTGTGCTCGAGATCGGCGTCGGCAACGGCCTCATCATGTCGCAGGTGGCGCCGAGGTGTGCGGAGTACTGGGGTACCGACGTCTCCGCCGCCCTGATCACCGAGCTACGCGAGCACGTCGCCCGGGACGCCGAGATCGGCCCCCGCGTACGGCTCCTGGCGCAACCGGCGCACGTCACCGACGGCCTGCCCGGTGAGCGCTTCGACACGATCGTCATCAACTCGGTCATCCAGTACTTCCCCAGCGCCGACTACCTGGTGGACGTCCTGAGGAAGTCGCTGGGCCTGCTGGCCGACGGTGGATCGATCTTCGTCGGCGACATCCGCAACCTGCGTCTGCTGCGCGGCTTCCACACCGCTCTGCAGCGCCACCGGCTCGGCGGCGCCGCCGATCTCCCGGCCCTGCGCGCGGCCGTCCGGCGCGGAGTGCTCCTGGAGAAGGAACTGCTGCTGGACCCGGACTTCTTCCCCGCGCTCCGGGCGGAGCTGGAGGGCATCGGCGGGATCGACGTGCACGTCAAGCGCGGGCGGCACGACAACGAGGTGACGCGCTACCGCTACGACGTCGTGCTCCGCAAGGGAGAGGCGCCGCGGGAGGCGGAGCCTGCCGCGTGGGTCTGGGGCAAGGAGGTCGCGGACCTCGACGCGCTGCGGACCGAGCTCGTACGGCGCCGGCCGGCACGCCTCCGCGTGGCACGGATCCCGAACGCCCGGCTGGCGAGGGATCGCGCGCTGCTCGCCGCGCTCGACGGTGACCTTCCAGAGCGGGACGACACGGCGGCCCCGCATCCGGAGGAGTTCCACGAGCTGGGCGCCGGCACCGGGTACCGAGCCGAGGTGACGTGGTCCGGCGACCGGGACGGCGGCGCCCTCGACGTCGTCCTCACCGGCCCGGCCGCGGCCCCCGGTACCGACCTCTATCGGCCGGCCGGCCCCGTCACGGGCCGGCCGGAGACGTACGCGAACAACCCGGCGGACTCCCTCGACACCGAACTGCTGGGCACCGAGTTGCAGGCGTACGTGGCCGGGCGGCTGCCCGCCCACATGGTCCCCGACGCCGTCATGGTGGTCGACCGGATGCCGCTGACGGCCAACGGCAAGATCGACCGCGCGGCCCTGCCGGCGCCGTTCTCCCGGCAGGCGGCCACGGGCCGTCCGCCACGGTCGCCGCGGGAGGAGATCCTGTGCGATCTGTTCGCCGAGACGCTCGGGCTTGCCTCGGTGGGCGCGGACGACGACTTCTTCGAGCTGGGCGGCCATTCGCTCATGGCGATGCGGCTGGTCGACCGGGTCAGGTCCGTGCTGCACGCCGACCTCACGGTCCGGGACGTGCTCGAGGCGCCCACCGTCGCGCGGCTGGCCGAAGTCGCGCGGGACGCCGGTCACGCCGAGGCGCGTCCTCGTTTCCAGCCGGTTCGCCGGCCGTCGACCGTGCCTCTGTCCTTCGCCCAGAGCAGGCTGTGGTTCCTCCACCGCGCCGAGGGGCCCAGCCCGACGTACAACGTCCCGCTGGTGTTCCGGATGGTCGGTGACCTGGACCGCGACGCGCTCCGGGACGCTCTCGCCGACGTCGTCGACCGGCACGAAGTGCTCCGAACCGTCTTCGCCGAGCACGACGGCGTGCCCGGCCAGGTGGTGCTTCCGGCCGCCGGCGCCGCGCCCGGCCTCGACGTGAGGGCCGTCGGCGCGGAGGCCGTGGACGACGCGCTGGCGGTCGCCGCCCGCCGTGTCTTCGACCTCGCCACGGAACCTCCCGTACGAGCCACGCTGTTCGCCACCGGGCCGCGCGAGCACGTGCTGCTGCTCGTCCTGCATCACATCGCCGGCGACGGATGGTCCAGAGCACCACTGGCCCGCGACCTGGCCACGGCGTACGCGGCGCGCCGGGCCGGCCGCGCGCCCGGGTGGGCGCCCCTTCGCGTGCAGTACGCCGACTACGCCATCTGCCACCAGGAGTTCCTCGGCGACGCCCGCGACCCGGAAAGCCCGATCGCACGCCAGATCGCGTACTGGCGGACGGCGCTGGCGGGCCTGCCCGGCCGGATCGCCCTGCCCGCCGACCGGCCCGCGTCCGCGGCGACCACCCACCGGGGCGACGTGTTCGACTTCACGCTGGAGCCCGGTCTGCACGAGGCGGTGAAGCGGCTGGCCCGGCAGAACCAGGCCACCGTGTTCATGGTCCTGCAGGCGGCTCTGGCCACGCTGCTGACGCGTCTCGGTGCCGGCACCGACATTCCGCTGGGCAGCCCGATCGCCGGACGTACCGACGAGGCGCTGGACGAGCTGGTCGGCTTCTTCGTCAACACGCTCGTCCTGCGGACCGACACGTCGGGAGATCCGACCGTGCGCGAGCTGCTGGCGCGCGTGCGTACGGCCGACCTCGCCGCCTACGCCCACTCCGACGTACCGTTCGAGCAGGTCGTCGAGGCCGTCAACCCCGAGCGGTCACTCTCCGGGCAACCGCTGTTCCAGGTGATGCTCGCGCTCCAGAACACGCCGCGGCAGGGAGCCGACCTCCCGGGGCTCGAGGTCACCACCGAGATGATCGGTGCCGCCGCCACCCGGTTCGACCTCACCTTCAGCGTGAGCGAGCCGGGCGCCCTCGGTACGGCGGACGGCCTGACCGGGCGGGCCGAGTACAGCAGCGACCTGTTCGACCGACGGACCGTGGAGACCATCGTCGAGCGGTGGGCCCGGACCCTGCGCGCCATGGTCGAGGATCCAGGACGGCGGATCGGCGCCATCGAGGTGCTCTCGGCGGAGGAGCGCCACACGCTCCTGGCCACCGGGGACCAGGAACGGCGCGGCCCGGGGGCGTGCCTGCCGGAGCTGTTCGAGGCGCAGGTGGCGCGGACTCCGGACGCGGTCGCGGTGCGCTCGCCGGGTGCGGAGCTGAGCTACGCCGACCTCGACGCACGGGCGAACCGGCTGGCCCGGCTCCTCATCGGCCGCGGCGTGGGACCCGATGACATCGTCGCGCTGGTCCTGCCGCGGTCCGTGGAACTGGCCGTGGCCGTCCTCGGGGTGCTGAAGGCGGGCGCGGCGTACCTGCCGGTCGATCCCGGACAGCCCGCTGAACGCATCCGGTTCCTCTTGTCCGACGCCGCTCCGGCACTGACCGTCGACGACCCGGCCGTGATCCGCGAGTCGGCGGCGTACGAGGATCGGCGCGTCTCCGACGCCGACCGGATCCGCCCGCTGAGACCGGAGAACACCGCCTATGTCATCTACACGTCCGGCTCCGGCGGCCGGCCGAAGGCGGTCCTGGTCTCCCACGCGGGCCTGAGCGATCTCGCCGAGGCCCACGCCGCGGGCCCGGGCGCGCGGGTGCTCCAGGTGGCCGCGCCGACGTTCGACGTCGCGGTCGGGGATCTGTGCATGGCCCTGCTCTCCGGGGCGACCCTGGTGCTTCCGCCGGATCGGCCCCTCTACGGAGACGCGCTGGCCGAGGCACTCCGGGCGTACGCCGTGACCCATGTACAGCTGACCGCGCCCGTGCTGGCCACGCTGCCACGAAAGCCGTTCCCGGCGCTGGAGGTCGTGTTCGTCGGCGGCGACGTCTGCCCTCCGGACGTCGCCGGGTACTGGTCACGGGATCGGGTGCTGCGCAACGTCTACGGGCCGACCGAGGCGACCGTGTGCGCCACGATGAGCGCGCCCCTGTCCGGCGAGACGGTACCCCCGATGGGGCGGCCGCTGCCCGGGACGCGAGCGTACGTGCTCGACGCCGGGCTGCGGCCCGTCCCCGCCGGCACCGTCGGCGAGCTGTACCTCGGTGGAGCGGGACTGGCCCGCGGCTACCTGGGCCGGCCCGGGCCGACCGCCGAACGCTTCGTCGCCGACCCGTTCGGCGCCGCCGGCGACCGGCTGTACCGCACCGGCGACCTCGTACGGTGGACGGCCGGCGGCCGGCTGGTGTTCGCGGGGCGGGCCGACGACCAGGTCAAGATTCGCGGGGTCCGGGTGGAGCCGGGCGAGATCGAGGCCGCTCTCGTACGCCATCCGGCCGTCACGGGCGCGGCGGTCGTCGCCCGCGGGGAGGGGATCGAGGACCGGCGGCTCGCCGCCTACGTCACGCGCGACGGCCAGGACGCGCCCGAGACGCTGGTCGCGGACCTGCGGCACCATCTCACCGAGCGGCTGCCCGCCTACCTGCGACCGGCCTTCATCGTCGTGCTCGACGCGCTCCCGCTGACGCGCAACGGGAAGCTGGACCGCGCCGCGCTGCCGGACCCGGTGGTCGAGACGGCGGGCCCGGCACGCGCGCCCCGCTCGCCGGTCGAACACACGCTGTGCCGGATATTCGCGGACCTCCTCGGCGTCGCCGAGATCGGCCGAGACGATGACTTCTTCGCGCTGGGCGGCCACTCGCTGCTGGCCACGCGCCTGGTCAGCCGCCTCCGTACGGAGCTCGGCGACGAGGTACCGATCCGCGCGGTCTTCGAACGGCCGACCGCGGCCGGACTCGCGGAGATCTGCACCGGCGGGCGGAGCACCCGGCCGGCGCTGCGCCGCGCCGAGCGGCCCGCCACCCTGCCGCTCTCCTTCGGGCAACGGCGCCTGTGGTTCCTGCACCGGCTCGACGGGGCCGGCGCGACCGACAACTCACCGCTGGCCCTTCGCCTCACCGGCCCCCTGGACCGCGGCGCCCTGCGGCGGGCCCTCGCCGACCTGGTCGCCCGGCACGAGACGCTGCGCACCGTCTTCCTCGACGACGAGGGCGTGCCACGGCAGGTGCTCCTCGACATCGGCGTGGCGGCACCCGGCCTGGACGTCACCGAGTGCTCCCGCGACGGCCTGGACGAAGCGCTCAGGACCGGGGCCCGCCACCACTTCGACCTGGCCGCCGCGCCGCCGCTGCGGGCACGGCTGTTCGCCCTCGGCCCCGAGGAGCACGTCCTCCTGCTCGTCGTCCATCACATCGCCGCCGACGGTTACTCCATCCCATCCCTCGTCGGCGACCTCGCGCTCGCCTACGCCGCCCGCCGGGACGGGGCGGCACCCGATTGGCCGCCGCTGCCCCTCACCTACGCGGACTACACGCTCTGGCAGCGGACGCTGCTGGGCACCGAGACCGATCCCGGCAGCCCGATCGCCCGGCAGCTCGCGTTCTGGCGTGACACGCTCGCCGGGCTGCCCGAAGAGCTGGCGTTGCCCGCCGACCGGTCCCGGCCGTCCGTCGCCGGCCACCGTGGCGGCGCGGTCCCCCTGCGCGTCGACGCCGGGCTGCACGAGCGGCTGGCCGCCCTCGGCCTCGACGCCCGGGCCACCGTCTTCATGGTGGTGCAGGCCGGGCTGGCGGCACTGCTCACCCGGCTCGGCGCCGGCGACGACATCCCCATCGGCTACCCGGTCGCCGGCCGTACCGACGAGGCCCTCGACGACCTGGTCGGCTTCTTCGTCAACACCCTGGTGCTGCGCGCCGACACCTCGGGCGACCCGAGCTTCCGCGAACTGCTCCACCGGGTCCGCGACGCGGACGTCGCGGCCTACTCGAACCAGGACGTCCCCTTCGAGTATCTCGTCGAGTCGCTGTACCCGGCCCGATCACTCGCCCGGCATCCGTTGTTCCAGGTCATGGTCTCGATGCGCGGCGCCGAGGGGCGTGCGTTCGACCTCGGCGAGCTCGCCGTCGGCGTCGAGGAGGTACGGGTCGGCGCGGAGCGGTTCGACCTGTCGGTCATCACCGAAGAGCGGGTCTCCACGGACGGACGGCCGCTGGGCATCGACGGCGTCATCGCCTTCCGGGAGGACCTGTTCGACCGGGAGACCGTCGAGCGGATCGCGGTGCGCCTCGTACGGCTGTTCGAGGAGGTCACGACCGAGCCCGACCGGCCCATCTCCACGGCCGAACTGCTGGACGACGCCGAGTACGCGTGGCTGGCCGGGATGAACGACACGGCCCGGCCGGTCCCCGGCGCCGGCGTGCTCGAGCTCTTCGACCGGCAGGTCGCCGCGACGCCGGACCGCCGCGCCGTGGCCGACGGCGAAGAGGAGCTGACGTACGCGGAACTCGACGTCCGCGCCGGCCGTCTCGCCGGGCTGCTGACCGCGCGAGGCGCCGGGCCCGAGAAGGTCGTCGCACTGGCGCTGCCCCGCTCGGCCGGTCTCGTCGTGGCCGTGCTCGCGGTGCTCAAGGCGGGTGCGGCGTACCTGCCCCTGGACCCGGCGCACCCCGCGGAGCGCGTGGCGCACATGCTGGACGAAGCGGTGCCCGTGTGCGTGCTGATCGCCGGTGACGCGAGCCTGCCGGACGCCGCCGCGGTCCCGCGCCTGCGGTTCGACGGCGCCGAGGTCAGTGCCGCCCTGTCCGATGGCGCGACGGCAGGTCCGCCGGGCACGCGACCCGGCTCCCCGGCCTACGTCATGTACACGTCCGGCTCCACCGGGCGCCCCAAGGGGATCGCCGTCCCGCACCAGGCGCTGGCCAACTACGTGGCCTGGGCCGCCGACGCCTACCCGGGCGCGGGCGGGACCGCGCTCCTGCACTCGCCGGTCTCCTTCGACCTGACCGTCACGACCCTGTTCGTCCCTCTGGTCACCGGGGGCACGGTGCTCGTCGCCGACCTGGAGGGCGCGCCGCACGCCCATGACTTCGCCAAGGTCACGCCCAGCCATTTCGCGCTCCTGGACACGCTGCCGCCGGAGTCCTCGCCCATCGCGGAGATCGTCGTCGGGGGCGAGCAGCTCACCGGCGAGACCATCCACGCCTGGCGGTCGCGCCGGCCCGCCGTAACCGTCACCAACGAGTACGGCCCGACCGAGACGACGGTCGGCTGCGTCCGGCACCGCATCGTGCCGGGGGAGGCCGTCGGCTCCGGCGCGGTACCGATCGGCCGGCCGGTGTGGAACACGCGGGTTCAGGTGCTGGACGCGGCGCTGCGCCCGGTGCCTCCGGGCATCGCCGGGGAGCTCTACGTCGCCGGCGCCGGACTCGCCCGCGGTTACCTGCGCCGGCCCGTCCGCACCGCGGAGCGGTTCGTCGCCGACCCGTACGGCCCGCCGGGCACCCGGATGTACCGGACCGGGGACCTGGCGAGATGGCGCGCCGACGGCGTCCTGGAGTTCCTCGGCCGGGCCGACGACCAGGTCAAGATCCGAGGCCATCGCGTCGAACCGGGAGAGGTCGAGGCGGTGCTGCTGCGCCACCCCGGCGTCGCGGGGGCCGCGGTGGCGGCCACGCCGGACCGGTCCGGCGCCCTGCGGCTCGTGGCCTACGTCGTGGCGGCGTCCGGGGCCGGCCCGGAGCCGGATGAGGTGAGCCGCCACGCCGCGCGCACGCTCCCGGCCTACATGGTGCCCGCGCACGTCGTCGTGCTCGACCGGATCCCTCTGACCGCCAACGGGAAGCTGGACCGCGCGGCGCTGCCGGCGCCCGAGACGGCGAACGTGCCGTCCGGATCCGGTCCGGGAACGCCCGTGGAGAGGACGCTCTGCGGGGTGTTCGCCGAGATCCTCGACGTGGGCGAGGTCGGCGTCGACGACGGCTTCTTCGACCTCGGCGGCCACTCGCTGCTCGCCACCCGGCTGGTGAGCCGGATCCGTACCACGCTCGGCGTCGAGGTGGCGCTGCGCACCGTGTTCGAGGCCCCGACCGTCGCGGCCCTGGCCCGTGAGCTGGACGGCGCGGAGCACGCCCGCCCCGCCGTACGGGCGGCGGCCCGGCCCGACGTCCTCCGCCTTTCCTTCGCGCAACGGAGGCTGTGGTTCCTGCACCGGCTCGACGGCCCGAGCCCGACCTACAACATCCCGCTCGTCCTGCGGCTTGACGGCGAGCTGAACCGGGAAGCGCTGGAGGCCGCGTTCGGGGACCTCGTCGCGCGGCACGAGGTGCTGCGCACGGTGTACCCGGAGGTCGACGGGGAACCGCGGCAGGTGATCCTGGACGCCTACCGGCCGCGACTCCGCGTCCGGCCGGTCGAGGACGTGGAGGCCGGGACGGCCGAGGCCGTACGGCACTGCTTCGACCTCGCGACGGAGCCGCCCCTGCACGCCGAACTGCTCGCCCAGGCGCCGGACCGCCACACGCTGGCCATCGTCCTGCACCACATCGCCGGCGACGGGTGGTCGATGGAGCCGCTCATGCGGGACCTGGGCCTGGCCTACGCCGCCCGGTGCGGAGGTGACGCCCCGGACTGGTCGCCGCTGCCCGTCCAGTACGCGGACTACGCGCTCTGGCAGCACGAGTTCCTGGGCGAGGCGGCCGACTCCGACAGCGTCTTCGCGCGGCAGCTCGGCCGCTGGAAGGAGCGGCTCGCCGGGCTGCCCGAAGAACTGGCGCTGCCGGCGGACCGGCCCCGCCCCGCGACGGCGTCGCACCGCGGCGACGTCGTCCGGTTCGAGCTGGACGCCCCCCTCCACCTGCGGCTGACCGAGCTGGCACGCACGTCGCGGTCGAGTCTGTTCATGGTCCTGCAAACCGGTCTCGCCGCCCTTCTCACCCGCCTCGGCGCCGGTACCGACATCCCGCTGGGCAGCCCCGTCGCCGGACGCACCGACGACGCGCTGAACGATCTGGCCGGCTTCTTCGTCAACACCCTCGTCCTGCGTACGGACACGGCGGGCGACCCCACCTTCCGCGCGTTGCTGGAGCGCGTGCGCGAGACCGACCTGGCCGCGCACGCCGACCAGGACGTGCCGTTCGAGTACCTGGTGGACGCCCTCCGGCCCACCCGGTCCATGGCGCGCCACCCGCTGTTCCAGGTCATGCTGGCGCTGCAGAACGCGGCCGCGTACCGCCTCCGGCTTCCGGGCGTGGAGGTGAGCTCCCGGCTCGTGAACACCGGGAACGCACGGTTCGACCTGTTCGTGAACCTGGACGAGCGCCACGCGCCGGACGGCTCACCGGCGGGGCTGCGGGGCGCGGTCGAGTACGCCACCGACCTGTTCGACCGGTCCACGGTCCAACGGCTGGTCGCGTACCTGCGCCGCCTGCTCACCGCGGCGGCGGACGATCCCGGACTGCCCATCGGCCGGCTGCCGCTCATGAGCGCGGCCGAGCGCCACGCCGTCGTCGTCGGCCACAACGACACGGCGCGCGATCTGCCCGCCGCCTCACTGCCGGAGCTGTTCGCGGCCCAGGCCGCCCGTACACCCGAGGCGGTGGCGCTGGTGTGCGCCGGCGAGGACCTGACCTACGCGGAGCTGAACGGCCGCGCGGACCGGCTCGCGGGCGCCCTCGCCGAGCGCGGCGTGGGCCGGGAGTCCATCGTGGC
Organism: Actinomadura sp. DC4; assembly: GCF_030406325.1. GTDB lineage: Bacteria > Actinomycetota > Actinomycetes > Streptosporangiales > Streptosporangiaceae > Actinoallomurus. The sequence goes on from NZ_JAUEQY010000029.1 coordinate 119,103, forward strand.
GATCGCCCTGCCGCGGTCGCCCGACCTCGTGGTGGCCGTGCTCGCCGTGCTGAAGTCCGGCGGCGCCTACCTCCCGCTCGACGCGAACCTCCCGGCCGGGCGGCTGACCGCCATGCTCGACGACGCCCGCCCGGCCCTGCTCCTGACCCGCTCCGACGCGCACGGCGTTCCCGTCACGACCGCGCGGCTCCAGGTGGACGAACCCGAGGCGATGTCGTCGATCACGCCGCCCGTCCGCCGTCCCGAACCGGGCCAGGCGGCGTACGTGTTGTACACCTCCGGTTCGACGGGGCGCCCCAAGGGCGTCGTCGTCACCCACGGCGCGCTGGCGAACCTCCTCCACGCGATGGGCGAGGAAGCGGGGCTGGACGCAGGCGACCGGCTCATCGCGGTCACCAACGTCGGCTTCGACATCTCCGCGCTGGAGCTGTACCTTCCGCTGCTGGCCGGGGCCACCGTCGTGCTGGCCACGGATGACGCCGCCGGCGATCCCGCGGCGCTGGCCGCGCTGATCACCGAGCGGCGCGGCACGGTGATGCAGGCGACGCCGTCCCTGTGGCAGGTCCTGCTCGCCCACGACGCCGGGAGCGTACGCGGGCTGCGGGCGCTCGTCGGCGGTGAGGCGCTGCCCGCCAGGCTCGCCGCCCGGATGCGGGAGGTCTGCGGCCCGGTCACGAACGTCTACGGCCCGACCGAGACCACGATCTGGTCCACTGCCGAGCGGCTGGTGGAGTGGAGCACGGGCGATCCGCCGATCGGGCGGCCGATCGGGAACACGCGCGTGTACGTCCTGGACGATGACATGCGCCCGATGCCACCGGGTGCCGTCGGAGAGCTGTACATCGCCGGAGCGGGTCTGGCCCGCGGCTACCTGGGCCGGCCGGACCTCACCGCCGAGCGGTTCGTCGCCGACCCGTTCGGCCCGCCCGGCTCCCGCGCCTACCGGACCGGTGACCTGGCGTGCTGGACGACCGGCGGCCGCCTGAGGTTCCGGGGACGGGTCGACGCCCAGATCAAGCTGCGCGGCTTCCGAATCGAGCTGGGGGAGATCGAATCGGCCCTCACCGCGAATCCGGCGGTGGCCGAGGCCGTCGCCACCGTCGATGAGGACCGCGGCGGGGAGCGCCGTCTGGCCGCCTATGTCGTCCCCGCCAAGGCGTCCGAGGCGGCACGGGCGGACGCCGAACGCACGCACATCGGCGGCTGGCGGCAGATCTACGGCGAGGCGTACGAGGGCATGCCCGACGGAGTCCTCGGCGAGGACTTCTCCCTCTGGCGGTCCTGCTACACGGGAACGCCGATCCCGCTGCCCGAGATGAACGAGTGGCGGGCCGCGATCGTGGCGCGGATCGCCGAGCTGCGGCCGCGCCGCCTGCTGGAGGTCGGCGTCGGGTCCGGCGCGCTGCTCGCCAAGCTCGCCCCGGGCTGCGCGGCCTACTGGGGGATCGACATCTCCCCGGCGGCGATCGACAGGCTCCGCGGGCAGGTCGAGCGGCTGCCCGAGCTGGCGAGCCGGGTCACGCTGGACGTCCGGCCGGCGGACGACCTCACCGGCCTGCCCACCGGGTTCTTCGACACCATCGTGATCAACTCCGTGGCGCAGTACCTCCCGGCGGCCGATCACCTCATCGGCGTCCTGCGCACGGCCCTGGGTCTGCTCACCCCCGGCGGTGCCCTCTTCATCGGTGACGTCCGCAACCTGCGGACGGCCCGTTGTCTCCACACCGCGATCCAGGTCCGGCAGGCTCTGGACGACGACGGCGCGGCGGTCCGCGCCCTGGCCCGCAGGTCCCTGCTGACGGAGAAAGAGCTGCTGGTCGACCCGGAGTTCTTCACCGCGCTGCCCTCGGTCCTGCCGGAGATCGGCGCGGTCGACGTCAGGGTCAAGCGGGCGGGCCACGACAACGAGCTCACCCGCCACCGCTACGACGTGACGCTGCACCGGAGCCCGGTCCGGCCCGTCGACCTGGCCGGCGTGACCACCGTCCGCTGGGGCCGTGACCTGTCCACCCTGGACGAGCTAGCCGAACGGCTCGCCCAGGACCGCGACGCCGTACGGCTGGCCGACCTCCCCAACGCCCGGCTCGCCGGTGAGGTGGCGGCGGCGGAGGCACTGGACGAACATCGCCCGGCGTCGGAGGCTCTGGCCCGGCTGGACGACCGCCGCGGGCCGGACCTGGAGGAGCTCTGCGCACTCGGTGAGCGGCTCGGGTACCGAGCCGTGCCGACGTGGGCCGGGAACGTCGGTGACGGCGGTCTGGAGGTCGGGTTCCTGCCACCGGCGGCCCGTGTCCTCACCGGCGTGTACCGGCCGGCCGGGCACCGGCCGCCGGCCGCGTACACCAATGATCCGGTGGCGTTCCACGACGCTCACGAGCTGGAGGCATCGATCCTGCGGGACCTGCGCCGCCACCTGCCGGACTACATGATGCCCTCGGGCGTCGTCGTGCTGGGCGAACTGCCGCTGACGCCCAACGGAAAGCTCGACCGCACGGCGCTGCCCGACCCCGGCGTCGGCAGCCGGCCCGCCGGGCGGACCGCGCGGTCACCACGCGAGCAGATCTTGTGCGACCTGTTCGCCGAGATCCTCGGCGTGAGCCGGGTCGGCGTCGACGACGACTTCTTCCAGCTCGGCGGCCACTCGCTGCTGGCCACCCGGCTGGTCAGCCGGGTACGGACCACGACGGGAGCCGAGTTGCCCGTACGGGCGGTCTTCGAGGCGCCGACCGTAGCAGGCCTGGCCGAACGGCTGGAGGACGGCGGCGCGGGCCGCCCGGCGCTCCGCCCGCTGGAGCGGCCGCGCGTCGTTCCGCTCTCGTACGCGCAGCGGCGCCTGTGGTTCCTCCACCGCCTCGAAGGCCCGGGCGCCACGTACAACCTGCCCATCACCGTACGGCTGACCGGCCGGCTCGACGTCGGCGCCCTCCGGGCGGCGCTCGGTGACGTCGTCGCGCGGCACGAGAGCCTCCGGACGGTGTTCCCGAGCGACGGCGGAACTCCACGTCAGCACATCCTCGAACCGGGCGAGGCCGAGCCCGCACTGCCGGTCACGGCGTGCGGGGAGGCCGAGATCGGGCACGCGCTGCGGGCCGCCGTCTCGCGAGGCTTCGACCTGGAGGCGGAGCCTCCGCTGCGCGCCGAGCTGTTCGCGGTCGGTCCGGACGAGCACATCCTGCTCGTCCTGCTGCACCACATCGCGGGCGACGGCTGGTCCCTGTCCTGCCTGTCCCGCGATCTCACCGGCGCGTACGCGGCGCGCTGTGAGAACCGCGCTCCCGGCTGGAGGCCGCTGCCGGTCCAGTACGCCGACTACGCCCTCTGGCAGCGGGACCTGCTCGGCTCCGAACGCGACGAGGACAGCCCGCTCGCCCGGCAGCTCGCCTACTGGAAGACGGCGCTGAAGGATCTCCCGGAGGAGATCGCGTTGCCGGCGGACCGGCCGCGACCGGCGACCGTGTCCTACCGCGGCGCGGCGGTCACCTTCCGGCTCGACGCCCTCCTGCACTCGGGTCTGGTCGCGCTGGCCGCCGAGTCCGGCGCGACGGTCTTCATGGTGCTCCAGGCGGCGCTGGCCACGCTTCTCAGCCGGCTGGGCGCCGGTGACGACATCCCGCTGGGCAGCCCGATCGCGGGCCGTACGGACGAGGCGCTGGGCGAACTCGTCGGCTTCTTCGTCAACACACTCGTCCTGCGGACGGACACCTCCGGCGATCCGACCTTCCGCGAGCTCCTGTCCCGCGTACGGACGACGGACCTCGCGGCCTATGACAACCAGGACGTGCCCTTCGAGTATCTGGTGGAGGCCGTCAACCCGAGCCGCTCGCTCTCGCGGCACCCGCTGTTCCAGGTCATGCTCGCGCTGCAGAACACGCCCGCCGCGGACTTCGGCCTGCCGGGACTCGCCGCCGAGCCCGAGCCGGTGCACACGCGGACCTCACGGTTCGACCTGTTCGTCGGCCTGCACGAGCGGCACGGCGCGGACGGGGCCCCGCTCGGCATGGACGGCCTCGCCGAGTACAGCACCGACCTGTTCGAAGAGAAGACCGTGTCGACGCTCCTGGACCGGCTGGCCCGCGTCCTGCACGCGGTCGTCACCGACCAGGACCTGCCGATCCGGCGGATCGACCTGCTCACCGTGGAGGAGCGGCGCGCGCTCACGAATGACTGGATCGACACGGCGGAGGCGGTGCCGGAGGTCTCGGTGTCGGAGCTGCTGCGCGCCCAGGCCGCCGCGACTCCGGAGACGATGGCGCTGATCTGCGAGCCGACGTCGGGCGAGGAACCCGTCGAGCTGTCCTACGTGGAGCTGAACGCACGGGCGAACCGCCTGGCGCGGCTCCTGATCGACCGCGGTGTCGGCCCCGAAGAGTTCGTCGCGCTGGTGCTCCCACGCCGCCCCGAGATGATCGTCGCGCATCTGGCGGTGTTGAAGACCGGCGCCGCCTACCTGCCGATCGACACCGACTACCCCGGCGCCCGCGTCGCCATGATGCTGGACGACGCCCGCCCCGCCTGCGCGCTCGTCATGGAGTCGACGCGCCGGCTGGTGGATGAGGACGCGACGGCCACGGTCGTGCTGGACGCCCCGGACGTCGTGGCGGCACTGGACCGGCTCCCGTGCGGTGACGTGCCCGAGGCCGAACGGGTCCGGCCGGGGCACCCGCTCAACCCGGCATACCTCGTCTACACCTCGGGATCCACCGGACGGCCCAAGGGCGTCGTGATGCCCGTACGCGGCCTGGTGACCCTGCTGACCTGGCACCGCCGGAGGTTCCCGGCGGAGGTGGGCACCCGTACGGGCCAGTTCACCGCGATCGGCTTCGACTTCTCGGTGCAGGAGATCCTGGCGCCCCTGACCTCGGGCCGGACCCTCGTGCTCCCGAGCGACGCGATCCGCCGCGACTTCCATCGACTGGTCGAGTGGATCGACCGGCGCCGGGTCAACGAGCTGTTCGCCCCCACGCTCGCGATCTCGGTGCTCGCCCAGGCCGCCCGGTCGAAGGGCAGCGATCTCGCCTCGCTGACCGACGTGCTGCAGGGCGGCGAGGCGTTCACCCTCGGGCCGCAGATCCGCGCCCTGTACGACGACGGCCGCGGCCGTCGCGCGCACAACATCTACGGACCGGCGGAGACGCACTGCGCCACCACCTGGACGCTGCCCGAGGACGTCGGGGAGTGGCCGGCCGCGGCGCCCATCGGCCGGCCGCTCGGCAACGCCCGCGTCTATGTGCTCGACCGCGGTCTTCAGCCCCTGCCGCCCGGAGCGGTCGGTGAGGTGTACGTCGCCACCGCCAAGCTTGCCCGGGGGTACTGGAGAAGGCCGGGAGTGACCGCCGAGAGGTTCGTCGCGGATCCGATCGGCGCCGCCGGAAGCCGGATGTACCGCACCGGCGACCTGGCGAAGTGGCGCGCGGACGGCGTCCTGGAGTTCATCGGCCGGGTCGACGACCAGGTCAAGATCCGTGGCTTCCGGGTCGAGCTCGGCGAGGTCGAGGGGGCGCTACGGGACGTCGACGGCGTGAACGACGCCGTCGCGACGGTCCGCCGCGACGCCCAGGGGTACGAGCGGCTGGTCGCCTACGTCGTCACCGGTCACGTCGACGTCGCGCCCGCCGGACTGCGCGCCCATCTGCAGGACGTGCTGCCCGAGCACATGATCCCGGCACAGATCGCCGTCCTGCCGGGCCTGCCGTTCTCGCCGAACGGCAAGGTCGACCGCGCCGCGCTACCGGAACCGGTGACGTCCGGGGCGGGTGGCCGGGCACCGTCCGCACCACTCGAGCGGGTGGTCGCCGCGCTCTGGGCCGACCTGCTCGCCAGGACCGACATCGGGGCCGATGACGGCTTCTTCGAGCTGGGCGGCCATTCGCTCCTGGCGATGCGTCTCATCGCGGCGATCCAGGAGGTTCTCGGCGTCCGGATCCCGGTGCGGACCGTCTTCGAGTCACCGACCGTCGCACAGCAGGCCGCGCGCGTGGAGGAAGTGGGCCGTGACCGCGGGATCGACGTCGCCGGTCCGGCGCAGGTCGCGCTGGAGGTCCTGTCCCTGACGGACGACGACGTAGCCGCGATGCTCGCCGAGCACGAGACATCGAGCAGAGATGACACACCCGTCCGGCCCACTGACACGGATACGAGATGAACGAAAAAGACACCTCAGGCGCCCTGTCACCGGAACGACGCCGGCTGCTCGCGCGCATGCGGACGCGTACCCAGGACACCGTCCCCGCCCGTCCGCCCATCCGTCCGCGTCCGGCCGGCGGCCCGGTACCGCTGTCGTTCAGCCAGCGGCGGCTGTGGTTCCTCCAGCGGCTCGAGGACACGAGCGCGGCCTACAACCTGCCCATCGTCCTGCGGCTGGCCGGCACGGTGGACGAAGGCACGTTGTGCCGCGCTCTCGGTGACGTCGTCGCCCGGCACGAGCCACTGCGCACCGTGTTCCCCGCGGCCGACGGGGAGCCGTACCAGCGGATCCTCGACGGCGCGGCCGCCGAGGTCCCCCTCGTCGTGACCCAGGTCGACCCGCCCGGGCTCGACAAGGCGCTCAGAGTCAGCGCGGAGCGGGTCTTCGACCTCACCACCGAACTCCCGGTACGCGCCGAGCTCTTCACGGACGGGTCCGGCGAGAACACGCTGCTGCTTCTCCTGCACCACATCGCGGCCGACGGATGGTCCGTGGCACCGCTGATCCGTGACCTCGACCGGGCGTACGAGGCGCTTCGGCGCGGCGAGGAGCCGTCCTGGCCGCCGCTCACCGTGCAGTACGCGGACTACACGCTGTGGCAGCGGGATCTGCTGGGCGCCGAGGACGACCCGGCGAGCCCGATGGCGGAGCAGACCGCCTACTGGCGCGGCGCGCTCGCCGGCCTGCCGGACCACCTGAATCTGCCCACCGACCGGCCACGGCCTCCGGCGGCGACCCACCGGGGAGACCACGTCGCCTTCGAACTGTCCGGCGAGCCGCATCGGCGGCTGGTGGCCCTGGCGCGGGAGAGCCGCGCGTCCGTGTTCATGGTCATGCACGCGGCGCTGGCGGCCCTCTTGACGAGACTGGGGGCGGGCACCGACCTGCCGATCGGCAGCCCCATCGCCGGCCGTACCGATGAGGGGCTGGGAGAGCTCGTCGGTCCCTTCATCAACACGCTGGTGCTGCGGGCCGACACGTCGGGAGACCCGGCCTTCCGCGACCTGGTCGAGCGGATCCGCCGGGTCGACCTGGACGCCTACGCCAATGAGGACGTCCCCTTCGAACGCCTCGTGGAGCTGATCAATCCGGTCCGCTCGCTGGACCGGCACCCGTTGTTCCAGGTCATGCTCGCGCAGCAGACCGCGCCGGACGCCGTACTGGCGGCCTCCGAGCTGATCACCGGGGCGGACACGGCCGGTACCGGCACCGCCAAGTTCGACCTGACCTTCAACGTGGTCGAGGCGGCCGACCGTCTCGCCGTCTCGGTCACCTACACCACCGACCTGTTCGAACGCGCGACCGCCGAGCGGATCGCCGGCTACTACCGGCGGCTGCTCACCTCCGCCATCGCCCGGCCGGACCGGCGGATCGGCGACGTGGAGATCCTCGACGCGGCCGAACGCCGGGCCCTGCTCGCCCGGTGCGAGGCCGACCATGCCGACTATGGGCCGTGGAGGTCGCTCGTCGCGGAGTTCGAGGATCGGGTCGCCGCCGACCCGGACGCGCGAGCGGTGGTGTGCGGTGAGGCGTCGCTGACCTACGGCGAGTTGGACGCGCGGGTGGATCGGCTGGCGGGTCTGCTGGCCGGGCGGGGCGTGGGCGCGGGCCGTTCGGTGGCGGTGGCGTTGCCGCGGTCGGTGGATCTGGTCGCGGCGGTGCTGGCGGTACTGAAGGCCGGTGCGGTGTACGTGCCCGTCGACATCGACCATCCGGCCGAGCGGATCGGCTGGCTCCTGGACGACGCCCGCGCGGCCCTGGTCGTGACGGACTCGTCGGTGGCGCTGCCGGAGGGGACCGGACGGGTGGTCCTGGACGCCCCGGAGACGGTGGCGGAACTCGCGGCGTCCGGCCGCCATGATCGCATCGTCGTCCAGCCGCGCCAGCTGGCGTACGTGATCTACACGTCGGGTTCGTCGGGGCGGCCGAAGGGCGTGGCCGTCGAGCACGGTTCGCTGGTGAACCTGCTCGGGAGTCACCGCAACCGGTTGTTCGGGCCGGCCCGGGAACGCGTGGGCGGCCGGCGGCTCCGGGTGGCCCACACCGCCTCGGTGTCCTTCGACGCGTCGTGGAATCCTCTGTTGTGGATGGTCGACGGGCACGAGCTGCACCTGATCGACGAACCCACCCGCCGCGACCCCGAGGCCCTGACCATCTACGCGGCGACCGCCCGCCTGGACGTCATCCAGGGCACCCCGTCATTCGTCCGGCACCTGATGGACTACGGGCTGCTGGCCGGGGGCCGCCACCGGCCGGCGGTCCTGTGGGTGGGCGGTGAGGCGATCGGCGACGGGCTGTGGCGGGAGCTGCGGGCCCGGCCGGAATGCCTGTCCGTGAACTTCTACGGACCGACCGAGTTCACCGTGGACGCCACGATGGCGTTCCCGCCGGACAGCCTCTCGGAGGCCATCGGCCGGCCGCTGGACAACACCGCGGCCTACGTCCTGGACCAGAACCTGCGTCCGGTGCCCGGGGGCGTGGCGGGGGAGCTGTACCTGTCCGGCGCCGGGCTGGCGCGGGGGTACGCCGGGCGCCCGGGCCTGACGGCGGAGCGGTTCGTCGCGAACCCGTTCGGCCCAGGGCAGCGCATGTACCGCACGGGCGACCTGGCGCGCTGGACCGCGCGTGGCGGCCTGGAGTTCCTGGGCCGCGACGACGACCAGGTGAAACTGCGGGGCTTCCGCGTCGAACTCGGCGAGATCCAGGCGGCGCTCGACGCCCACCCGAGCGTGGCGCGGTCGGTCGTCGTGCCGTATGAGCCGGTCACCGGCGACACGCGTCTGGCCGCCTACGTCGTTCCGGCCGACGGCGGTGCCCCGCCGGACGCCGGCGAGCTGCGCCGGCACCTGACCGGCCTGCTTCCCGACTACATGGTGCCGTCGGCGGTCACGACCATCGAGACGTTGCCGTTGACCGGCAACGGCAAACTCGACCGGAAGGCGCTCCCGGCCCCAGCCGCCGGCCCGGCCGCCCCGGCCCGCGCGCCGCGCACGGCCGATGAGGAGATCCTGTGCGGGATCTTCGCGAAGGTCATCGGCCTGCCCGAGGTCGGGGTGGACGATGACTTCTTCCTGATCGGCGGCCACTCGCTGCTGGCGACGCGGCTCGTCAGCCGAATCCGCGCGCTGCTCGGGGCCGAGGTGAGCATCCGCGCCGTGTTCGAGGCCCCGACCGCGGCCGGACTCGCCCGGCGGCTGCGGGACACCGAGGGCCCGCGCCCGCCGGTACGGCCGAGGGAACGGCCGAGGCTCGTCCCACTGTCGTTCGCCCAGCGGCGCCTGTGGTTCCTGCATCGGCTCGAAGGGCCGAGCCCCACCTACAACATGCCCTTCGCGTTCCGGCTGACCGGCACCCTGGACCGGGACGGCCTGCGGGAGGCCCTGTTCGACCTCGTCGCGCGACACGAGTCGTTGCGGACCGTTTTCCCGGAGCACGAAGGCGAGCCGTATCAGCGGGTGCTCACACCCGAGGCGGCGTGCCCGCGGATCCACACCGTGGACGCCGGCGACGGGGAGACGGCGGACCTGCTCGCCGCCGCGGCAGGGCACGGCCACGACCTGGCGGCCGATCCGCCGCTGCGGGTCCACCTGCTCGCGACCGGCGAGCACGAACACGTCCTCCTGCTCGTCCTGCACCACATCGCCGGGGACGGGTGGTCCATGGCGCCACTCGCTCGCGACCTCATGACCGCCTACGCCGCCCGGAGCCGCGGCGACGCGCCCGGCTGGGCACCGCTTTCCGTGCACTACGCGGACTACACGCTGTGGCAGCGGGAGCTGCTGGGGGACGAGAACGACCCCGGGAGCCTGGCCCGCAGGCAGCTGGACTTCTGGCGTGAGGCGCTCGCCGGCCTCCCGGCCCAGATCGACCTGCCCGCCGACCGGCCGAGGCCCGCGGAGGCCGGCTACCGCGGTGACGTCACCGGCTTCTGGATCGACCCGGCCGTGCACCGGCGGCTTCTCGCCCTCGCCGAGGATGGTCACGTCACGCTGTTCATGGTGCTCCACGCAGCGCTGGCCGCGCTCATGGCCCGGCTGGGCGGCGGCACCGACATCCCGATCGGTTGCCCTGTCGCGGGCCGTACGGACGTGGCCCTCGACGACCTGGTCGGCTTCTTCGTCAACACGCTGGTGTTGCGGGCGGACACGTCGGGCGATCCGACGTTCCGGGAGCTGACGCGCCGCGTACGTGCCGTGGACCTCGCCGCGTGGGCCCACCAGGACGTCCCGTTCGAGCGTGTCGTCGAGGCCGTCAACCCCGCGCGTTCGCTGTCCCGGCAGCCGCTGTTCCAGGTCGCGCTCACCGTGCAGAACAACGCGGAGGCCGACTTCAACCTCTCCGGCCTGGAGATCGAGGACCACGACGTCCGGTGGGGGGTGTCACGGTTCGACCTGGGTTTCTTCGTCCGTGAACAGCGCGACGCCGACCGTGCGCCGACCGGCATCCGGTGCTCGGTGGAGTACAGCACCGACCTGTTCGACCGGGAGACCGTCGAGCAGATCGGCGCCTCGTTCGCCCGGCTGCTGGAGGCCGCGGTCGACGACCCGGACGTCCCGATCGGCCGCCTGGACATTCTGGGCCCCGAGCTGCGGCACCGCCTGCTCGTCGAGTGGAACGACACCGCGCGTGCCTCCGCCGCCGGGGGCGAGGACACGATCCAGCGCCGTTTCGCCCGGCAGGTGGCCCGTACTCCCGACGCGATCGCGGTACGGGCGAACGGGGCAGACCTGACGTACCGCGAGCTGGACCGGCGGGCGAGCCGGTTGGCGAACCGGCTGCTCGCCCTGGGAGTACGGCCGGAGAGCGCCGTGGCGATCTTCCAGGAACGCTCGGCCGGCTATGTGGTCTCCGTGCTCGCCGTCGCGAAGGCGGGCGGCACGTACGTGCCGTTGCACCCGAAGTACTCGACTCCGTGGCTGGAGAACGTCGCACGGGAGACCGGGTTCGGGGTGCTGCTGACCGACCGGGCGATGCGTTCGCGCGCGTTCGCGCACGGCGCCGCCGTGCTCGTCGTCGACGAGGACCGGAGCACGGAGCCCGACACCGATCCCGGGGTCGGCGGACACCCCGACCAACTCGCGTACGTCATGTACACCTCGGGCTCCACCGGGGAGCCCAAGGGCATCGGCGTCACCCACCGCGGTGTCCTCGAACTCGCCGCCGACCGGTGCTGGCACGACGGCACCGAGCACTGCGATGGCCCGGGATGTAGCACCGAGCGGGTGCTGATGCATTCGCCGCACGCCTTCGACCCGGCCACGTTCGAGCTGTGGACGCCCCTGCTCAACGGCCACCAGATCGTCGTCGCGCCGCCCGGCGACCTCGACGTCCGTACCCTCGAACGGCTGCTCGCCGAGGAACGGATCACCGGCGTCCTGTTCACGGCCGGGCTGTTCCGGCTCATGGCCGACGAGAGCCCGCGGAGCTTCGCCGGAGTGCGCAGCGTCTGGACCGGCGGCGACGTCGTCTCGCCGGACGCGGTGCAGCGCGTGCTCGACGCGTGCCCCCGTACGGTGGTGCGCGCCAACTACGGCCCGACCGAGATCACGCTGGTCTGCACCGAGTACCCCATGCGGCACCCGCACCGGGTCGAGGGGACCGTCCCCATCGGGAGCCCGCTGGACGACACGCGGGTGTACGTCCTGGACGCGGGACTGCAACCGGTCCCGCCGGGAGTCGCGGGGGAGCTGTACGTCGCCGGGGCGGGCGTCGCACGCGGATACCTGGACCGCCCCGCACGAACCGCGGAGCGTTTCGTCGCCGACCCGTGGGCCTGCGGGACGCGCATGTACCGGACGGGCGACGTGGTGCGCCGGCGGCGCGACGGGCGGCTGGAGTTCGCCGGACGCGCCGACGACCAGGTGAAGATCCGCGGATTCCGGGTCGAGGTGGGCGAGATCGAGGCGGCCCTGGTCCGCCATCCCACCGTCGCGAACGCGACCGTGGTCGCGCGCGAGGACCGGCCCGGGGACCGGCGGCTGGTCGCCTACGTCGTGCCGGCGGAGGAGACGCGAACGCCGGACCCCGTGAAGGAGACCGAGCAGGTCGGCGAATGGCGGACGCTCTACCAGGACCAGTACCAGAGCGGCGGTTTCTCCGGCTTCGGCCAGGACTTCGCCGGGTGGAACAGCAGCTACGACGGGGAGCCGATCCCCCGCGAGCAGATGCTGGAGTGGCGGACGGCGACCGTCGAACGCGTCCGCGCGCTACGGCCCGGCCGGGTCCTGGAGATCGGCGTCGGCAACGGCCTGCTGCTGTCGCAGCTGGCGGCGGACTGCGACGCCTACTGGGGCACCGACTTCTCGGCGGCGGCCATCACCGCGCTGCGGCGGCAGGTCGACCGGCGCCCGGAACTGACCGGCCGGGTGCGTCTCCTCGTCCGCCCGGCGGACGTGTTCGAGGGGCTGCCGGCCGGCTGGTTCGACACCATCGTGATCAACTCCGTGGCCCAGTACTTCCCGAGCGCCGCGTACCTGACCACGGTGCTGGGCGCCGCCCTGGACCTGGTCGCGCCCGGCGGCGCGGTCTTCGTCGGCGACATTCGCAACCGGCGGCTCCAGCGCTGTCTGGCCACCGCCGTGCGCCTCGGCTCACCCGGGGCCGGCGGCCCCGCCGCGAGGACGGCGATCGAGCGCGACGTGCGCCTCGAGAAGGAACTGCTCATCGACCCGGACTACTTCGCCGCCCTGCGCCGCGAGACCCCGGCTCTGGACGCCGTGGATCTGAGGATCAAACGCGGCCGGCACCACAACGAGCTGACCCGGTACCGCTACGACGCCGTCCTCCACAAGCGGCCGGAAGGAGTCGTCCCGCTCGCCGGCGTTCCCCGCCTCGCGTGGGGAGGGGAGGTGAGCGACCTCGAGGCGCTGGCCCGCCACTTGGCCGCGAAGCGGCCCCCGGCCCTGCGGGTGACCGGTGTGCCGAACGGCCGGGTGCTCGCCGAGGCCGATGCGGTCCGTCTCCTGGACGCCGGCCACGACCCGCTCACCGTACGGCGGAGGCCGGCCCGCCCGGAGGGCGTCGATCCGGAGGACCTCCACGCGCTGGCCGGCGACCTGGGGTACTGGGCGGGAGTCACGTGGTCCGGCGCGGGAACGGACGGTGAGCTGGACGTGGTGTTCAGCGACGGGCCGGTCGACCTTACGCCCGCCGACCTCTACCTGCCGGGCGACGCCGGCGCGGCGGCGGCCTCCTGCGTCAACGACCCCGCGGTGGACGCCGACGACGCGTCGTTCACCGCCGGGCTGCGGTCCCACCTGAGCGAACGCCTCCCGGAGTACATGGTGCCCGCGGCGTTCGTCACCCTCGACCGGCTGCCGCTGACGCCGAACGCCAAGATCGACCGGGCCGCGCTGCCCGCGCCGGACTTCGGGCCGGGCGCCGGGGGCCGCGCGCCCTGGTCGGTCCAGGAGGAACTGTTGTGCGGCCTGTTCGCCGGCGTTCTCGGGACGCCCGCGGTCGGCGTCGACGACGACTTCTTCGCCATGGGCGGCCATTCGCTGCTGGCCACCCGGCTCGTCAGCCGGATTCGTACGGTCTTCGGCGTCGAGCTGGAGGTGAAGAGCGTCTTCGACACGCCGACCGTCGCCGGTCTGGCCACGCTGCTGCCGGGTGCCGGGCACGCACGCGCTCCGCTGGCCGCGGCCCCGAGGCCCGAGGTGTTGCCGCTGTCGTTCGCCCAGCGTCGGCTGTGGTTCCTGCACCAGTGGCAGGGGGTCGAGCAGGCGTACAACAGCCCGTTCGCGCTGCGGCTGCGCGGCGAACTGGACGCGGACGCGCTGCGGGCCGCGCTGTGCGACGTCATCGGCCGGCACGAGGTCCTGCGGACGGTCTATCCGGAGACCGCCGGGGAACCCCGCCAGCTCATCCTCGACGCCCCGGACACACGGCCGGATCCGGTGGCCGAGCCCGTCGGCCACGGGCGGCTGGACGAACGGCTGGCCGCCGAGGCTCGCCGGTCCTTCGACCTCACCGTCGACCCCCCGCTGCACGTCCGGCTGTTCGCCCTCGGCGCGGACGACCACGTCCTGCTGGTGGTGCTCCACCACATCGCCGCCGACGGGTGGTCGCTGGGCCCGCTGGCGCGTGACCTGTCGATGGCGTACGCGGCACGCCGCAGGGGTGAGGCGCCGTGCTGGGAGCCGCTCGCGGCGCAGTACGCCGACTACGCCCTCTGGCAGCGCGCGCTGCTCGGCGACGAAGACGATCCGGACAGCCCGATCGCCCGCCAGCTCGCCTTCTGGCGAGACCGGCTCGCGGGCCTGCCCGACACGCTCGACCTGCCCGCGGACCGGCCGCGTCCCACGACGCCAGGCTTCGGCGCCGGGCAGGTCGGCTTCACGGTCGACCCCGTGCTCCACCGCCGGCTGACCGAACTCGCCCGTCAGCACCACGCGACGCTGTTCATGGTGCTGCAAGCCGCGTTCGCCGCGGTGCTGACGCGGTACGGCGCCGGCACCGACCTGCCGATGGGCAGCCCCATCGCCGGTCGCACCGACGACGCGCTCGACCCTCTCATCGGCTTCTTCGTCAACACTCTGGTCCTGCGCCTGGACACGTCGGGCACGCCGTCCTTCTCGGAGCTGGTCGAACGCGCTCGCCGTACCGACCTGGAGGCCTATGCCCACCAGGATGTGCCGTTCGAGCGCCTGGTCGAGGCCATCAACCCGAGACGGTCGGTCGCCAGGCATCCGTTGTTCCAGGTGATGTTCGCGCTGCAGAACGCGGACGGCGCACCGTTCGCGCTGCACGGGCTGGAGGTGGAGGACCAGCCGGTCGGGGTCGGGCTCGCCAAGTTCGACCTGTTCGTGAACCTGGTGGAGCGCACCGGCGGCACGGGCGGGCTCCGGGGATTCCTCCAGTACAGCACCGACCTGTTCGAGCACGAGACGGCCGAGCGGATCGCCGGCGCCTACCGGAGGTTCCTGTCCGCGGTGGCCGGTGACCCGGCCGTGCCGATCGACGAACCCGAGATCACCGAACCGGCGGAACCGCCGTCCGCGGGCGACGACGCCGTCCGCGAGGCGCGGGCGACCTTCCTGACCACGATCTTCGAGGAGCGCACCGCGCGTGCCCCGGACGCCGTGGCGCTGGTCGCCGGGGACGTACGCCTGTCGTTCGCCGAGCTCAACGCCCGCGCGAACCGGCTGGCCCGGCTACTACGGGAACGCGGCGCCCGCCCCGACCGGCCGGTCGCGCTCGCGCTGCCGCGGTCCGCCGACCTCATCGTCGCGACGATGGCGATCCTCAAGTCCGGCGCGGCGGTCCTCCCCATCGACCTGGACTATCCCGATGACCGCGTCGCCTCCATGGTCGCCGACGCGCGGCCCACCCTGATGATCAGCGTGGACGCCGCCGCGACGGCGGCGACGGACGTACCGGTGCTCGCCCTGGACCGGCCCGGCGTCCAGGAGGCACTGGCCCGGCGTTCCCCGGCGAACCTCGACCCGGCCGAGTGCGGGACCGGGTCGCCCCGGGACCTCGCCTACGTGATCTACACGTCCGGGTCGACGGGACGGCCGAAGGGGGTGGCGGTCGAGCACCGGTCGCTGACCGCCGTGTTCTTCAGTTACGAGCGGCGCCTGTTCTCTCCGGCGCGCGTCCGTACCGGCGGCCGGCCACTGCGCGTCGGGCACGTCGTGTCGGTCTCCTTCGACGGATCCTGGGACCCGTTCATGTGGATGGTCGACGGTAACGAGCTGCATCTGATCGACGAGCCGACCCGGCGCGACCCCGAGGCGGCCGTCGCCTACGTCGCCGGCACCGAGATCGAGGCGCTGCTCGCCACGCCGTCATTCGCCCGCCGGCTCGTGGCGTCCGCCCTGCTCTCCCCGGAGTCGCACCGCCCGGCCGTACTGACCCTCGGCGGCGAGCCGGTCGGGGAGTCGCTGTGGCGGCGTCTCGCGGAGTCCGGCGTCAAGGCGGTCAACGTGTACGGCCCGACCGAGGCGACGGTCATCTCGACCCTGGCGGTGGCGTCGGCCGGCACGACGGAGCACATCGGCGCACCTGTGGACGGCGTCCGGGTGTACGTGCTGGACGGCCGCCTGCGGCCGTCGCCGACCGGCGTTCCCGGAGAGCTCTACGTCGCGGGGATCGGGCTGGCCCGCGGTTATCTCGGCCGCCCAGGGCTGAGCGCGGAGCGTTTCGTCGCCGACCCGTTCGGCCCGCCCGGCTCCCGGATGTACCGCACCGGCGACCTCGTACGCGTGCGGCGCGACGGGACCCTGACATTCGCGGGACGGATCGACGACCAGGTCAAGGTCCGGGGATTCCGGATCGAGCTCGGTGAGATCGAGGCGGCGCTGGAGTCCCACCCCGGCGTCGCCTCGGCGGGCGCGGCCGTCCGGCGCGGCTCGTCCGGCGACGACCGGCTTGTCTGCCATGCGGTCGCGAAGCCGGACGAGCGCCTCGACGCCGCCGAGCTCCGGGGCCATCTCGCCCGCCGGCTGCCCTCGTACATGGTCCCGCCGATGGTCGGGCTGGCCGCCGCCCTTCCACTGACGCCCAACGGCAAGCTGGACCGGCGTGCGCTGGCCGAGCTGCCCACGCCCTTGCGGCCACCGGGCCGGAGCCCGCGCGACGCGCGCGAGACGGTGCTGTGCGAGCTGTTCGCCGACGTCCTCGAACTGCCGGACGTCGGGATCGACGACGACTTCTTCGGCCTGGGCGGGCACTCGCTCATGGCCGCCCGGCTGGTCAGCCGCGTACGGGCGGCCGTCGACGCGGACGTCACCATCCGTGACCTCTTCACGGCGCCGACCGTCTCCGGTCTCCGGGCCCGGCTCGACGAGGTACGAACCGGCAGTCCGTACGACGTCTTGTTGCCCGTACGGCCCGGTGACGACCGGCCGCCGCTGTTCTGCGTACACCCGGCGGGTGGTCTCGGCTGGTGTTACGCGCCGCTGGCGACGCGGCTGCCGCCAGGCCGTCCGGCGTACGCGTTGCAGGCGCGGGGGATCGAGCGGCCGGATCCACTGCCGGACTCGGTCGAGGAGATGGCCGCCGACTACACGGAGCGGATCCGCGCGGCGTGGCCCGGCGGGCCCTATCTCCTGCTCGGATGGTCGTTCGGGGGCCTGGTCGCGCATGCGGTCGCGACCCGTCTGCAGGAGCAGGGCGCGAAGGTGGCACTCCTGGCCATCCTCGACTCCTACCCCGCCGCGACGGCCGGCGGAGGGAGGCAGGACGAGGCGGCGCCCGTACCGGAGAGTCTCGCGCCGGACATTCTGGGCCGCGAGGGCGGTCCGTCCGAGGGCCTTCCACCCGAGGTCGCCGACCGGGTCGTCCGCGTCTACGACAACAACCGCCGGCTCGCGCGTGCCTTCCGCCCGGCCGTGTTCGACGGCGACGCGCTCTTCGTCAACGCCGCTCACGACCGTCCCTCGGACGTGGCGGAGCCCGGCGTGTGGACCTCGTACGTCTCCGGAGAGGTGTGGATCCACGATCTGGCCTGCGGTCACTACCGCCTGCTGAACTCCGGGCACGTCGACGAGATAGCGAACCTGCTCAACCGCCACCTGGGCTGAGGCCTCCGGAAAGGAACCCATGAGTCCCCACCGCATCGAGTACGTCGACCTGTACGTCCGTGACCGGGAGGACACCGTCCGGCAGCTCACGCGGCTCGGGTTCCGCGCGGTCGGTGAATCGCCCCGAGAGGCCGGTGACCGCCGGTCGACCGTCCTGCGCGGCGGGGAGGCACAACTCGTGGTCACCTCACCACTGCGGGACGGCCCGGTGAGCGAGTACCTGGACCGCCACGGTGACGGCGTCGCCGACATCGCCATGAGCTGCGCGGACCTGGAGGCGACGATGGCGAGGATCAGGAGGGCGGGAGTCCGCCCGCTGGTCTCCACGCGGGCCGCGCCCGACGGCACGGCGACCGCCGCCGTCCCCGGGTTCGGGCCGGTCCGGCACACGCTCCTCCAGCGCGACCCGGACGCACCCGTGGCACCTCCGCCCGGGACACGGCCGGTCGCCGGGACCGCGGCCGGGCCGGGCGCCGTCCGCGCCTGTGACCATGTCGCCGTGTGCCTGCCGACCGGCGCCCTGCGGCGGACGGTCGCGACGTATGAGGAGGCCTTCGGCCTGGAGCGCTACTCGGGGGAGTACATCGAGGTGGGCGCCCAGGCGATGGACTCCGTCGTCGTCCGCTCGCCGTCGGGCGGCGTCACCTTCACCCTGATCGAACCGGCCGCCGGTCACGAGCCGGGCCAGATCGACGGCTTCCTCGCCCGGAACGCGGGTCCCGGCGTACAGCACCTGGCCTTTCTCGTCGATGACCTGGTCCGGCAGGTACGGACGCTCCGCGCCGAGGGAGCGGAGTTCATTCCCACCCCCGACGCGTACTACCGGACGCTCACCGAACGCGTCGGCGACCTGGCCGAGACGGTCGAGGAGCTACGCGACGCCTGGGTGCTCGCCGATCGCGACGAGTGGGGATATCTGCTGCAGATCTTCATGCGTTCGCCGTTCCCCCGGTCGACGCTCTTCTACGAGCTGATCCAACGCCATGACGCGCGTGGGTTCGGCACCGACAACATCCGTGCGCTCTATGAGGCGGTGGCCCGTGACGGACGGATCCCGGCGGCGGGCTGACCGATGAGGCCGCTCACCGCCGCGAACTACGCGTCGCTCGCCCGAAGCCGCCTGGACCCCGCCGTATGGGACTTCATCGAGGGGGGAGCGGGCCAGGAACGGACCCTGCGCACCAACCGGGCCGCGTTCCGCGACGTGTGGCTGCGGACCCGGGTGCTGACCGGCGCCGGCCGGCCGGACACGTCCGTCGACCTGCTCGGCCTCCGGTGGCCGATCCCGGTCGGGGTGGCGCCCATGGCGTACCACACGCTCGTCCACGAGCACGGTGAGCCGGCGACGGCACGGGGCTGCGGGGAGTCCGGGGTGTGCCTCGTCGTCAGCGCCTTCTCCAGCCGGAACCTCGACGAGATCGCCGCCGCGGCCACGGGCCCGCTGTGGCTCCAGTCGTACTGCTTCCGCGACAGGGACGCGGTGACCGACCTCGCCGGTACGGCGGCGCGCGCCGGATACCAGGCCATCGTCCTGACCGTCGACACACCACGGATGGGACGCCGCCTACGTGATCTACGGAACGGCTTCCGGGTGCCACCGGGCATCCGTCCCGTCAACCTCGCCGCCTCGGTCGCCGCACCCGCCGGGGCCGCCGCCTTCGACGACCCGGCGCGGCACAGCGCCGCCGCCATGGACCCGGCCGCTGACTGGTCCTACGTGACGTGGCTGCTGGTGAACAGTCCGCTGCCCGTGCTCCTCAAGGGCATCCTCGCCGGGGAGGACGCGGCCCGGGCGGTGGACGCCGGAGCCGCCGGAGTGATCGTTTCCAACCACGGTGGCCGACAGCTCGACGGAGTGCCCGCCGGCCTGACCGTCCTGCCCGGTCGCCGACCTCATGGGCCTTCTCACGGAGGAGATCACCGAGGCCATGACGCTCACCGGGCGGCGGACCGTCGCCGACGTCGACCGGTCACCGGTACTGCCGCAGGCGTCCCGATGAGGTGTACGGCCCGTTCCGTGCCGGCGGACGGCGGGATCGATCCCCGGTCACCGCGCCCACTGGGCTTCCCTTCCGGCGACGCGGATGGCGTAGAGGCGGACGAGCTCGTGCATGGCGTACCGCTCCCGGCGGGTCTCGATCAACAGGTGCGCGGCGGCCAGGGCCTGCAGCGCCTGCCGGCTCCGCGCGCGGCTCACACCCGCCGCCGCCGCTGCCACGGCCGGATCCCACTCGGGTCCCGGATGGGAGCCGAGCAGCCGGAACATCTGGGCGGCGGCATCGGGAAGCAGGCGGTAGCTGAGGTCGAACGCGCTCAGCAACGCGGTGTCGTCGTCCTCGATGGACAGGCCCGGCAGGCGTCTGTCCTCATCGGTGAGTTCGTCCGCCAACTGGCGGATCGACCGGCCGGGCGCCTGTTTGAGACGAGAGGCGGCGATCCGCAGCGCGAGCGGGAGCCGTCCGCAGATCTGCACGAGCCGGCACAGCGCCTCGGGTTCCGCGTCCGAGCGTTCCGCGCCGAGGACGTCCCGGAGCACCCGGACCGCGACGTCGTGGTCGAGCGTGCCGAGCGCGAACTGATCGGCGCCGTCCCGCGCGACGAGGCCGTCCAGCCGGCAGCGACTGGTGACCACGACGCGGCAGGCCGGCGAACCGGGGAGCAGCGGCCGTACCTGGCGCGAAGAGCGGGCGTTGTCCAGCACGATGAGGACCCGCCGGCCGGCGAGAAGGGACCGGTACAGGGCGGCCTGTTCGTCGAGGTCCGCGGGGATGCGCTCGCGGGGGACGCCGAGCGCGCGCAGGAACCGCTGGAGCACCACCGAGGCGTCGAGAGCCGCACCCTCCGCGTGGCCGCGCAGATCGGCGAACAACTGGCCGTCGGGATGCCGGTCCTTGACCCGGTGTCCGAAGCGGACGGCGAGTGCGGTCTTGCCGACACCGGCCATGCCGGTCACCACCGAGATCAACAACTGCCCGCGGCCGCGGGCACTCAGGTGCGCGATCTCGGCCTCGCGCCCGCCGAACGGCACCACATCGGCCGGCAGCTGTGCCGGGGCATCGCTCGTCCGTCCTCCGGAGCGCTGGGGCGCCAGCCGTACGACGTCGGTCCCGGCGAGCCGCGGCGTGGCCCGCTCCGCCGTTCCGGTGAGGATCCCTTCGTGCAGCGTGTTCAGCTCGTCGCCGGGGCTGAGCCCGAGCTCCTCACGCAACAGCCGGGCCCCGCTACGGTACGCCTCCAGCGCGTCGGCCTGCCGGCCACCGCGGTACAGGGCGAGCATGAGCTGCCCGCGCAGCCGTTCCCGGAAGGGGAAACGCGCGGTCAGGGCCATGAGATCGGCGACAATGCCCTCGTGGTTGCCGAGCGCCAGCTCCGCCGAGAAGAGCTGCTCGGTCGCCTCCAGGCATCGTTCGGTCAGCCGCGGCACGTCCTCGTTGTGGAGCGACTCCGACGGGACATCCGCCAGAATCGGCCCTCGCCACAGCTCCACGGCCTCGCGCAGCGGCGGCAGTGTCTCGGCCGGCGCCGCCGTGTCCCGCGCCCGCCGCAGCAACGTGTCGAACGTCTGGACGTCGGTCCCGGCCGGCGTCGTGTCGATCAGATAGCCCTTCGGCCGCGTCTGTATCCGGGCCGCGGAGCCGAGCGTCTGGCGCAGCCGCCGGATGTGGACGTGCAGGGTGGTGTGCGCCCGTGCCGGAGGGGCGGCCTCCCACAGCCGGTCGATCAATGTGGAGATCGGGACCGTGTGGTCGGCCTCCAGGAGCAGGCACGCCAAGATGATGCGTTGTTTGGGTGCCTGGATCGGCACGACGTCTCCGTCGTGGACCACTTCGAGCGGCCCTAACACACGATAGTAAATTCTGTCTCTCCTGCGGGGCATGCGCGATCACATGTTGACCGCGTGAATTTATCGGGCGTTCGTGGCCGGCGGAACGGAATCCGCTTAACGGCGCCGGGAGCGAGGTGACGGACTTCCCGACAACGTGACCGATGACTGGCGACAGGAACGGATTAGACGGCGCCGCCATGGCCCGCGCATAAAGACTCCATGCGCATGAAAACTCGACAAGGCCCCATGAACGTCAGCCTTCCACAGGCCGCTGACTTATGGCTTACCGCACTGCCTTGCCGCAGGCCGCGGGCCTCAGGCGGGCGCCTGCCCGCCTGAGGCCCGCGATCAGGACCAGATCAGGATCTCGCCGGTCAGCGTGCAGCCCATGAAGAAGGACAGCGTGACCCTGCGGCCTCGCCCGGACGGCTCGGCGACTTGGTGAAAGTGCCGGCAGTCGAAGATGATCCCCTCACCGTCCCGGGCACGCAGGGTGACCGACGGTGCCGCCCGGACCGCCTCCTCCTCCCATCCATAACCGTGCCGATGCTCCTCATCGGAGGGAACCCACCGGTGACGCCAGACGGTCAGCTCGCCGCCCTGCTCGGAAGTGCGCAGGTAGCAGTTGAAGGCCAGCTGGACGATAGGTTCCTCGTCGAGCCGGCCGGCGTACTCCCGCGCCACCTCGTCATAGTGGATCAGCGAACCACTGGGGAACTCCCGCAAGATCCCGGCGAAGAGCTCGCGACCACCGAGCGTGGCCGGCCGGACCGGCACGGAGAACAGGTCGGCGAACCTTCGCCTGATGAGCTCGGTCGGGTCCAGGCCGCCGGTGGCGGTCCGCCACAGCTCCCGCGCGGACTCGGCCCGGTCCCAGTAATCCTGGGCCACGACCCCGTCGGTGTAGTGGTCATACAGTGCCGGGCCGAGCTTCAGGATCCGCGGCCAAAGACGGGCCTCGTCGTAGGCGTCGAATTCTGTCTTGCCCAACCGGTCGAGCAAAGACGCGCACCAAGCAGGATCGAGGAGTTCGGGAAAGCGCAGCGCCGCCATGGTCCCGGCCGCCAGACACTGAAACGCCCGCCGGGCATCCGCGGGATCTGGAGTCAGCACGTCGAATAGCGGATCGCCGATCGAGGTGACCGAATCGGTGTCTTCGTGCTCGCCGGTCTTCGGCATGAGACTCTCCTTCGGCTGTAAACAGTTAACGTGTTTTCAGTTTACCGAAGGAGTTTAGTGTCGCAATATTCGCCGGCAATTCGTCACGATGGTTCCGCGCTGTCGCGACCGCACGGGGCCGGTCTCGCCGGGCGATCCAGCGAGGGCCACCGGAGGTAGGCCCGGGTGCCGGCCTCTCGGCCCGGCCACCCGTCCCGGTTCAGGGCCGGCAGCCGGTCGTGGCGGTGCCGCCTCCGGTTGACGCTGTGACGGTCACCGAGATGAGGACGCAGCCCCGTGTCCGCGTGAGGATGTTGCCGAAGACGGCTTGGCCGTCGAAACGCGTCGTATAGGGGACTCCTCGCGTGCCCGTGCCGGGCCGCCTCGCCGCGATCGACACGGTCGCGTTCTTCAGGTACGCCATACCCGCGCTGGGGGTGAAACGGCCCCACACGGCCCGGCAACGAGGGGAGTACCGGAGTTCGGCCTCGCCGAGATAATGTTCGTCGGCCGTGTTGACCTCGACCCGGTCGATGGTGATGACCGCCGGGTCGTAGGAGCAGCGGGTCTTCTTCGGGTCCTTGTCGTCGGCGATCGGGTCGGTACCACCCATGAAGCGTCCCAGCGGTTCCGACGTCGCGCTCACCGGCTTCTCCGGCCGGCTCGGAAGCCGGGCACGTGGGTGGAGGAGCAGGAATACCGCGAGTACTGACAGTGCCACTCCTGCGGTCGCCGGTATGAGCAATCGACGTCTTGAGCGTGGCACGTCCGCGCTCTCGGCCGGCGGCTCCGGTGGCGTCGCGCCGTTCGGACCCGGTGGCACCGGCAGGCCGAGCTCGGCACGGGCCCGCTCCCAACGGCTCTGCCACTCGATGGAGCTCCCTCCGCAGACCAGCACGTAGGCGCGCGTCACGTCCCAGGTGGGGAGGCGATGACCGGCGGCGGCCGCGGAGAGGGTGGCCTTGGAGAAGTGAGCCGTCTTGGCCAGCTCTCGGTAGGGCGGATTTCCGGCCTCGGTTCGTAATCGGCGTAGTTCCGCGGCGAAGTGCTGTGCCGGGCCCTCGGATGAATCCACCGGTCGTTCTGGTCGGGGCATGGCGTCCCTCCGAGTCGGGCTGAGCACCTATTGTGCGACGACGCGACGGGGAAGAGGAGCGGCGTTCGCCACAGAGTCGATTCGGTCATACCGGTCGCCTTTTGCGGCCCCATTGTGCGGCCATTAAGGAGGGCCGCCGGGAAGGCCCGGACACAGCCGCGCCCCCGCGCCGGCTTTCATGTCCGGGCCGTTCCCGCCGGCTCAGCGGCAGAGCCAGGAGTAGGGGTTCCAGTAGTCGGTGTAGTAGGCGCTCGAAGAACTCCCGTACTTGGCGCGGCACGCGCTGGTGACGTTGATCGAAAGATCGTAGAGGCCGTTGGCGCACCTCCAGCCGTAGACGTCGTTGTAGCGGAGGACCACCCAGCTTCCCGGTGACTGGATGTCGCAGCCGTACCTCTGCAGGTCGATCCCGCCACCCGCGAACGCGGGACCGGCCAGCGCGGCGGTGCCGCCCGCCATCGCCGTCATCAGTGTCAGGACGGCGAGTACGTGTCTCGCCTTACCGGAGATTCGTGATCGCATGAGTCTCTCCCCTCGGGTCGGTACCTCCTGGTGTAGTCGTCGCGAAGGTTGGCCGACACGGCGTCCAGAGCCGGACAACAATGCCGGACAACGCCTTCGCCGGGGCAGGCCACTGCGGCATGAAGGCGCTCAAGAAGAATGGAGACTTCCGCCGCGCACGCTTTTGTGATCACTTGGGAAGTGAGCGGCTCGATCCCCGGCGGGCCGCCCTGACCCACACGGTCCCCAGCACCCGGCCGGGCCACTACGGTCGCCGGCCGCGCGCTCCACAGTGCGGAACCTTCGCTGATTTCTTCCAGCCGGATCGCGTGCGGGTACGGACGTTGCCTGTCGTCCACACTCGGCCACCCTCTGCCTCGCGGCGTGATTCATTAGTAGAACTGTCTCCAGAGTCTCGCCGTCCCCGAACGAAATGCCGGAAAGGTCCGCGATGACTGTTTTAGGGGCCGTTTCGCTGGTGAACTCCGCACGAGCTCGGAGTCGGCGCGCCGAACGCCTTCACGACGTGGTCGCAGCCACCCGAAGTCATTTCCCGGTGACGCGGTGACCGCCACGACTCGGCCGCGTGTACGCCGGTGGCGCTGGGTCTTGGCGGTGGTCTGCGTCGTGGTGGTGGCGATCGGCGCGGCCGGGGTGGTCGTATGGCGCTCGATTCCGGACTACCGCATCGCGTTCGTGGTCGACACCTCGGCGGCCGGGGCGTCGTCGGCGGTGGCGGGCGCGGTCGGCGCGGCCGTGCAGAACACCGGTGACGGTGACGCGCTGTCCCTGCGCCGCTTCGGAGGACGGTGCGGCGACTCGCACAACACGGCGCAGGTCGTGGGGGCGGGGGCCGGTCATGCCGCGCGGATCAGCCGTTCGGCCCGTGGGCTGGCGACGGGTGGTTCGGCCACCCTGGAAAGCGGGGTGCTCGCCGCGATCAACGATTTCTCGGGCCACTATCCGTTCCGTGGCAGGAAGGTCAACCGCATCATCGTGGTCACCGGCCGCGGTACCGACGCCTGCAATCGCGACCAGGCGGGGGTCAAGAAGGCCCTGCAGGCGAAGGTGAAGGCCGCCGGGCTCCGGCTGGACTTCCGGTTCGTCGGCTATCTGACTCCCACCGGCGAGCAGGCGAACCTCACCCAGCTCGCCTCCGCGGTCAACGCGTCAGCACCGGAGTTCGCCCGCACACCGGCCGACCTGGCCGCGACGCTGAAGCGTCTCGTCATCCCGAAGCCGGTCGGAGCGGTGCCGGTGAAAATACCCATCGGCTCCTTCGCCGGCACCTGGACCGTGCACGGGTCACAACTGGTCATCCGCCCTGACGGCACCGGAGACCTCACGTGGAATGGCGGGCCCTGCCAGGACCCGAACGCCGTCGAAGACGTGTCGTTGTGCGAGGGCCACAGCCATGTGACCTTCACGCCGACCGGCGACGGCCGGCTCATGGGCACCTACGGTGCGGTCTCGTTCACCGCGAATGACACGGGTAAGCCGAAGCCTCCGCCACCGGGCGAATGGCCGTCGGGCGGGCAGACCTTCTACCTGCGCCACTACGAGAAAGACCACAATCTACTGGTCTCCTCCAACGGCACGGGCACGCGCCCAGGAAACCCGTATTTCTGCGATCAGTACGCGGAGAACCACAACGACTCCACCTACCAACTCTGCGGGGCATGAACACGAATGGACTTCGCAGTCACCGCCGGACAACGTTCGCTCCGCGAACGGCTCCGGCGCTTCTTCGAGGACGTGGCCCCCACCGCGGTCGTCGCCGAGATCGACCGGACCGAGTCCTTTCCCGAGGAGATCTACGCGCGGATGGCGGGGTTCGGGCTGACGCGCCTGGGCCTGCCCGAGGAGTACGGCGGAGTGCCGTCCGACGAGATCACCATGTGCGTCGCGGTCGAGGAGGTGGCGCGCGCGGGCGCGTCGTTCGCGTACGCCTGGATGCCGACCGTGACGTTCTGCGCCCGGGGCATCGCCAAGTACGGGACCCCGGACCAGAAACGGCGGTTCCTGCCCGCGATCTGCGCGGGCGAGAGCCGCATGGCGATGGGGCTCTCCGAACCCGCCACGGGCTCGGACCTGAGCGGTCTCGAGACGGTGGCGCGGCGGGACGGGGACGAATACGTCATCGACGGCCACAAGACCTTCACTACGGGGGCGGACACCGCCGAACACATCCTCACCCTGGTCCGGACCGGCGGCGGCCTGACGGCGATCGTCGTCCCGCGCACGGCTCCCGGTGTCTCGGTGAGCACCCGTCCCAAGCTGTCGGGCCAGGGCACGCACGCCTGTGACGTGCGCTTCTCCGACGTCCACGTGCCCGCAGGGAACGTCATCGGCGAGGCCGGCGACGGGTTCCGGCTCATCCTGAGCCTGCTCGACCGGGAACGCGTCTACGTCGGCGCGGTGTGCACCGGCATCGCGCAGGGAGCGTTCGACCTGGCCAACGGTTACGCACGGGAGCGCGTGCAGTTCGGGAAGCCCATCGCCGAACACCAGGCCGTCGCCCACCTGCTCGCGAACATGGCCATGGACGTGCGAACGGCGCGCCTCACCACCTGGGAGGCCGCCTGGCGGCTCGACGAGGACCTGCCGTGTTCCGCGGAGGTCTCGATGACCAAGGTGATCGCCTCCGAGGCGGCCACCCGCTGCGTCTCCAACGGCATGCAGGTGCTCGGCGGATACTCCTACATGGTCGAGTACGGGATGGAGCGCTACTGGCGTGAGGTCAAACTGAACGAGATCGCCGGCGGCACGAACCAGATCCAGCGCGACATCATCGCCCGCCACCTCGTACGGACGGTCGAGACGGCTCTCAGCCCGTGATCGACGCGCGATACTCGGCGAAGCGCCGCCGGAACTCGGCCGAGTGCAGGGCGATGCCCTGCGCGTGGGGCTCCTCGACGAGGACCTGGGTCGCCAGATCGGCGTCGAGGCTCCGGTAGAGCGTCCGGCGGATGGCCGACGAGGTCACGGGAGGCCGCGCCGCGAGGTCACGGGCGTACTCCAGGGCGTCCTCGAGCGGGGAGTCGGTGACCCGCCAGACGATGCCCAGCTCCTTCGCCTCGGCGGCGGGGACGCGTCGCCCGGTCAGCATGATGTCGAGCGCGTTCTGCGTCCCCACGAGACGCGGCAGGAAGTAGGAGACCCCGTAGTCGGAGACCAGGCCCATCTCGACGAAGGGGGCCTTGAAGAAGGCGCCGGAGCCGGCGAACCTGAAGTCACAGGCCAGCGCCAGTCCGAAACCGGCTCCCACGGCCGGTCCGTTGACCGCGGCGATCGACGTCGCCCTCATGGTCCGGATGGCCACCGGCACGGCGCCGGTCATCCGTACGTTCTCCTCCGAGGCGGCGGGGTCGGGCAGGAGGAAGCCCGAGCACTCCTCCAGATCTCCGCCGGCGCAGAACGCCCGGCCCGCACCGGTGAAGACGACCACCGTGACGGCCGGGTCGGCGTCGAGCTCCGCGATGACGCGGGGCAACGTCTCCTGGACCATCTCGTCGTCGAGAGCGTTGAGCCGTTCCGGCCGGTTGAGACACACGATCGCGACCCCGTCCTGGGGCCGCTCCACCTGGACCTTGGTCATGTGCCTCTCCCACGCAGCTGGCGCTTGAGTATCTTGCCGAGCGAGTTGCGAGGGAAGTCGCGGACGAACCGGACCGCCTCGAGCCTCTGCGAGGCGGCGAGCCGCTCGTTCACGGTGTCGAGCAGTTCTTCGGCGGCCGCCCGCGCTCCCTCGTGGAGACGGACGTACGCGACGGGGACCTCGCCGTACCGTGGGTGCGGCGCGCCGGCCACGGCGCACTCGGCGACGCGGCCGTCCGCCGCCAGCAGGAACTCGATCTCCCGGGGATAGACGTTCATCCCGCCGCGGATGATGATGTCCTTCTTACGGTCCACCAGGTAGAGGAACCCCTCGTCGTCCAGGTAGCCGATGTCGCCGGTGTGGAACCGCCCGTTTCGGAGTGCCTCGGCGGTCTCCTCCGGCATCTCCCAGTAGCGGGCCAGCGTGGTGTACCGGCCCTGGAAGGGACCATCCCGGACGGCGGACGTGCAGATCTCGCCGATGGCGCCGGAGGGCAGCTCGCGGCCGTCCGCGTCCTCGACGACGATCCTGATGTGCGGGAGCGCCCGGCCGACGGAACCCGCTCTGCGCTCGCCGGTCATCGGGTCGCCGGTCACGACACCGGGCGCCTCCGTCATGCCGTACAGCTGGACGAGGCGTAATCCGAACCGCCCTTCGAGGGCGTCACGGATGCTCTCGGGCAGCGGGGCCCCGCCGGAGGTGACCACCCGCAGAGAGGACAGGTCGAAGTCGGTGCCGTGCTCGTTCACCAGCTCGCGAAGGTCGTAGAAGAACAGGGGCACGGCCGCGACGATGGTCGTGCCGTCCTTCTCGATCGCCCGTACGACGTCGAGCGCGTCGTAGCGGGGAACGACGCGGCACGACGCGCCGAGGGACAGGGCCAGCGCCGGACCGGCCAGGAAGATCGAGAAGAGGAACAGCGGGAGCAGCGAGAGGATCTCATCCTCTGAGGTGGCGGAGTAGTGCGCCCCGACCATCTCCATCTGCGTCAGTATCGCTCCGTGGGTGTGCGCGGCGCCCTTCGCCAGGCCGGTCGTGCCCGAGGTGTAGGCGATGCACGCGATGTCGTACGGACCCAGCCGCACCGCGGGAACGGGTTCCGCGGCGCCGCCTCCGGCCCGAACGAGCCGGATGCCGCCGGTGTCCCGCCCGATGGAGGAGGCCACGGCCCACCGGGCGGAGTCGCCGTCGACGACGATCACCCCGGCCCCGGCGACGGCGACCTGCCTCTCCAGGTCCTCCCTGGCCAGCTGGGGGTTGAGGAAGACGGCCACCGCGCCGAGCTTCCAGATGCCGTAGATCGCGGCGACGAACTCCGCGTTGCTGCCGGCCAGGACACCGACCCGGTCGCCCGTGACGACTCCCGCGGCGGCGAGACGGGAGGCGACGCCGCTGGACCACAGGTTCAGGCCGGCGTAGCTCACCTCGTCATCCGCGACGCGGAGCGCGGTCTTCGCCGGATCGGCGTCCGCCCAACGATCGAGGAGATGTGCGATGTTCACCGCGAGGCGCTCCCGTCGGTCGGGGGATGTCCGCGAGAGTGAGAATAGACCCCACGCGGCCGATCACCGGTCCCACGTGGAGGTACCTTCGGTCGAGTTCGGTATCAATCGATGCGGAAGAGGTACGCTGCGAGAGTGAAGACCGAACGGCGCCGCCCTACCGGCCGGCCGCGGGGATTCGACGTCGACGAGGCGCTCGAGCGGGCCCTGCTGGTCTTCTGGGAGCAGGGGTACGAGGGGGCCAGCCTGGCCAACCTGACCGACGCGATGGGCATCTCGACCACCAGCATGTACGCGGCCTTCGGCAACAAGGAGGAGCTGTTCCGCAAGGCCCTGGAGCGCTACACCGAAGGCCCGAGCGCGTATGTGGCCTGGGCCCTGGAAGAGCCCACCGCCCTCGGCGTCGCCACGGCGATCGTGGCCGGCGCCATCCGGACCACCACCCGGCCCGCGGGGCCCCACGGGTGCCTGGGGGTCCAAGGTGCGCTGGCGACCGGTGACTCCAGCCGTGGAGCCCGCGACCTCCTCGTCGCCTGGCGCGACGACGGCTACGCCCGAATAAGGGAACGGTTCCAGCGAGCCGCCGACGACGGCGACCTGCCCCCTGAGGCCGACCCGGCACTCCTCGCCCGCTACGTCACCGCCTTGACGTACGGCATCGCCGTGCAGGCCGCCAGTGGTGTCGGCCGCGACGAACTCCAGGAGATGGCCGACGCCGCCCTGAGGAACTGGCCGCTTTCCTGACATCCACGTCGTCCCGCTGATTCCCCGGCTCGGCCGCGGCGGCACCACGTTCTGAAGTGATCGATGCGGAACATGTTACAGTCGACTTCTGTATCGATCGATACAGAAACTGGCGAGGTCCGGATCGGCTGACCCTCCGGGAGCCGCGTCGGAGACAACGGCCCACCCGGGCCACACGAGAGGAGACCCATGACCGTCACACTGATCACCGGGGCCAACAAGGGCATCGGTTTCGAGACGGCCAGACAACTTCTGGAGCTGGGGCACGTCGTCTACGTCGGCGCGCGCGACGTCGAGCGGGGCGAGAAGGCCGCGGCGGCGCTCGGCGCGCGATTCGTGCAGCTCGACGTGACCGACGACGCCTCGGTGAACGGCGCGCTGGCGGCGATCGGTTCGGCCGAGGGGCGGCTCGACGTGCTGGTGCACAACGCCGGCGTCCTCGGGAACGACGGCGTCGACGGTCCCGCGGCCCTGCGGGTCTTCGACACCAACGCGGTGGGGATCGTGCGCGTCACCGAGGCGGCGCTCGCCCTGCTGCGCAGGTCCTCCAACCCCACCGTGGTCACCGTTTCGAGCAGCGCCGGGTCGTTCTGGGCGGTGAACAACCCCGACCGGCCGGAGTTCCAGCTGCCACTCTCGCTCTACTCCGCGTCCAAGGCGGCGGCCACCATGCTGACGGTCCAGTACGCCAAGTCCCAGCCGGGCATCAAGTTCAACGCGGTCGAGCCCGGCACCACGGCCACCGACATGACCGCGGCCTTCGGGATCGGACGGTCCCCGGAAGAGAGTGCCAGGACCGTCGTACGTCTGGCGACTCTCGACGTGGACGGCCCGACCGGGACCTTCCAGGACGAGACCGGGGTGTTGCCCTGGTAGGCCGGGTTTCACCGGCGATGGCGGGGCATCACATGTGCCTCCCGCCGGTGACCTCCAGCACGGTGCCGGTGACGTAGCTGGACAGGTCGGAGGCCAGGAAGCAGGCCACGGCCGCCACCTCGGCCGGCTCGCCGAATCGGCCCATCGGGATCTCGGTGAGTCTCTGCCGCCAGATCTCGTCGCGCATGGACTCGGTCATCGGGGTCCTGATGAGGCCGGGCTGGATCGCGTTGACCCGCACACCCGCGTGCGCGACC
The DNA here is from genome assembly GCF_030406325.1 of Actinomadura sp. DC4. GTDB lineage: Bacteria > Actinomycetota > Actinomycetes > Streptosporangiales > Streptosporangiaceae > Actinoallomurus. The sequence goes on from NZ_JAUEQY010000029.1 coordinate 150,373, forward strand.
TCCTTGGCGGCGGCCTTGGTCAGGCCGATGATCCCGGCCTTCGCCGCGCTGTAGTTCGTCTGCCCGATGTTGCCCACCTTCCCGGAGATGGACGACATGTTCACGATCGAGCCCCCGCCGTGCTCGCGCATGTGCGCCGCCGCCGCGCGCGTGCCCAGCCAGGTTCCCTGCAGGTGGGTCTCGACGACGAGGCGAAAGTCGTCCAGCGACAGCTTTCGCATGGTCGCGTCGCGGAGGACACCGGCGTTGTTGACCATGACGTCGAACCGCCCGAAAGCCGAGAGGGCGGTGGGAACGAGCGCCGCCACGTCCGATTCGACGGTTACGTCACACCGTACGGCGACCGCCGCACGCCCGATCTCGTCGGCGGTGTCGCGGGCGGTCGCCACGTCCATGTCGGCCAGGACCACCCGCGCTCCCTCGGCCACCATCCGCTCGGCGACCGCTCGGCCGAGTCCGCGGGCCGCTCCCGTGATGACGGCGACTCTCTGGTCCAGCAGGTTCACATGATCTCCTCACCTGGCTGTTCACTATTATGAACATATATCAGTATATCGAACAGCGTGATGAGCCCTCTGATTGACACGCGAAAAACCGCCCGGCTACTCTGACGTAGTTCATAATGGCGAAACTAGTTCAATATTATGAACTATCGCATGACTGCCGCCTCCCGGTGGCACAGAGGGAGCGGCTTTGATTCTTCTCGCATACCGCGATCGCAACGTGCACGAGCTGCTGTGCCACGAGGTCGCCCTGCGCGCGGGCTACTACGACCAGTTCGGTGTGGAGGTCGGGGCGGTTCCGGCGTCGGAGCACCCGGAGGCGCCACTCTCGGCGGGGCTCGGCGGATCACTGGTCGAGTCGGTACGGGGACGACGGCGGTGGAGGGCGGTGCTGGTCCATACGGTCCACCCGCTGTTCTGGATCTGGCAGCGGGAAGCGGATCCGGCCCCGGCCGTCCTGGCCGGGCATCCCGAAGGCTCGATCGTCCTGGCGTTCACCGAGCGGCTGCTGAACGGCCGTGGCACCGCGCCCTCGATTCTGCACTTCCCCGCCGGAGACGACGGCGACGCCGACCGGCTGGAGGCGTTGAGATCCGGAGCGGTCGACGCCGCGGTGCTGGGCTCCAACTTCGCGCCCAGCACCCTCTCCCGGCTCGGGCTGACGGAATCGCTGTTCTTCGGCGACGCTCTGAGGTTCCCGACCGCCGGCGTCGCCGTCGACCTGGACCTGATCTCCGTCGACGATCCCTCCGTGCGGGCGGTCGTCGCCGCACAGCGGGCGGCGCTGCGGAAGGTGCGGGCGAGGGACCCGCTGGCCGTGGAAGCGGTCGCGTCCTTTCTCCACCGACGCGACGAACACGATGCGCCGCGGCTGCTGGAGGACTACCTCGCACCGCAGTACGGCCCGGACCTCACCGACGTCCGGGCCGCCGGGGCGGAGGCGCTCGCATGGCTGACCGAGGAGCTGCGACCGGCAGGCGCCGTCGCGGCCGGCTTTTATGAGGAGGTCCGATGACCACGGCTCGGCGAGAACAACTGGTCGTCCACGCCCGGCACGCGACCCGGGGCGTCCACATCGCCGCGCGCGGGCACGAGCTGACGGTCGACGAGGCCGCCCGGTACGGCGGGCATGACACCGGTGCGAATCCCGTCGAGCACCTGCTGGCCGGGCTCGCGTCCGCCTCGCTCGTCGTCCTCCGGCTCGTCGGCGAGGACGCGGTGGCGGAGCACGCGACGCTCCGGGTGTCGGCCTCCCTGAATGTCGATCGCGTCATGGGGGCCGACGACGGAGCGGCGTTCGAATCGGTCCGCCTGGAGTGGGAGGTGCCGAGCGAGGAGCACGCCGAGCGGTTGCGGGAGGCCCTTCCCCTGCTCGCCGCCCGTCGGCCGGGACAGGCACTGGTCGACGCGGCCGCCGCGTCCTCCGAGGTGGTCTCCGTCCGCCCATGAGCCCGGCCGTCGGGGGGGGCGCCCCCCCCCCCCCCCGCCCCCCCGCGCCCCCCCCCCCGCCCCCGCCGGGGGGGACCGACGCGCACCCGGCCGGGGCGGGGGGGGCGCGCCGCGACCCACACCGCCGCCCGCCCGCGCTGGGCCCGAACCACGCCCGTCCGGGGGTGGCGCGGGCGGGGCGCGCCCCCCGCGGGCGGGGCGCGAGCGAGGGTCTCGGCGC
>NZ_JAUEQY010000002.1 GCF_030406325.1 Actinomadura sp. DC4
GGCGCCGGTGAGTTCGGTCCAGTCCGCGCGCCTGGTCGTGGCGGCGTTGGGCACCAGCACGCCGACCCGGCCCAGCTCCTCCTCGCAGCGGCCGAACATCGCGTCCACCGACGCCGCGTCGCCGACGTCGGCGACGTAGACCGCCGCCGTACCGCCCTCGTCCCGGATCCCGGCGGCGACCTCCTCCGCCGCGGCCACCCTCACCGGCGAGGGGTGGCTGTTGATCGCCACCGCCATCCCGTCCCGCGCGAGCCGCCGGGCCGTGGCGGCCCCGATGCCGCGTGACGCGCCGGTCACCAGCGCCACCCGCTGAGCCATCGCGTCTCCTTTCGATCGTTCCAAGCGCGGTCGCGCCCCGGTCAGGACGCGACCCCGGAGACGTCACCCTAAGGCCACGCCTTTGATTGACTTTTTGCGAGGAAAAGTTTGCCTCTTGCGTTGCCTTGTCAAGAAATCTAACCTCTGGGATGCGTCCCACATGCCTCCCCCAGGCACGTGCCCCCTCACGCGTTGTCGCGTGCGACAACGCATGTCTCAGACGAGAGGCGCAATGAGACCGAAGCACGTACGTCTGCGTCTGGTCGCGGCGACCGCCGTGGTCAGCCTGTTCGCCGCGCTAGGACTGGCGACGCCCGCGTCGGCGTCGTCCAAGCCGGTCGCGCCGGCCGCCGACACGAACCTGGCCGCCGGAAAGCCCATCACGGCCTCCTCCCACGTCTACGACTTCGTCGAGACCAACGCCAACGACAACAACGTCGGCACCTACTGGGAGAGCGCCGGCGGCGCGTACCCGGCGACCCTGAGCGTCGACCTCGGCGCCAAGGCCAACATCAGCTCCGTCGTCGTCAAGCTGAACCCGGACCCGATCTGGGGCACCCGTACGCAGACCATCGAGGTCCTCGGGCGCCCCGCGCACACGGGCAACTTCACCAGCCTCGTGGGCGCCACGTCGTACACGTTCAACCCGAACTCCGGCGCCAACACCGTGACGATCCCCGTCTCCGCCACGGTCGCCGACGTGCAGCTCAAGTTCACCTCCAACTCCGGAGCGCCGGGCGGGCAGGTCGGGGAGCTGCAGGTCATGGGCTCGGCGGCCCCGGCGCCCGACCTCACGATCAGCGACATGTCCTGGACCCCGTCCTCGCCGGTCGAGACCGACTCGGTCAGCCTCAAGGCGACGGTCAAGAACACCGGTACGGCGGCCTCGGACGCGACGAACGTCAACTTCTACCTCTCCGGCCAGAAGGTCGGCACCGCCTCGGTCGGCGCCCTCGCCGCCGGCGCGTCGAGCGCCGTGACCGTCTCGGCCGGGACGCGCACCGCCGGCACGTACCAGCTCGTCGGCAAGGTCGACGAGGCCGACACCGTCCTGGAGCTGAACGAGACCAACAACAGCTATACCAACCCGACGTCGCTGGTCGTGGCGCCGGTGTCGAGCTCGGACCTGGTCGCCTCGGTCAGCTGGAGCCCGAGCAACCCCTCCAGCGGCAACAACGTTTCCTTCAACGTGGCCGTGAAGAACCAGGGCACGATCGCCTCCGGCTCCGGCTCGCACGGCATCACACTGACGCTCCTCGACGCGAACAACGCCGTCGTGAAGACGCTCACCGGCTCGGTCAGCGGAACGATCGCCGCGGGCGCCACCGCGCCGGCGGTCAACCTCGGCTCGTGGACCGCGGCCAACGGCAAGTACACGGTCAAGGTCGTACTCGCCAATGACCCGAACGAGCTACCGGTCAAGCAGGCCAACAACACGAGCACCACGCCGTTCTTCGTCGGCCGCGGCGCCAACATGCCCTACGACAGCTACGAGGCCGAGGACGGCGTCCTGGCCGGCGGCGCGACCGTCGTCGGCCCGAACCGCACCATCGGCGACCTCGGCGGCGAGGCGTCCGGCCGCCGGGCCGTCAAGCTCGCCTCCACGGGCAGCAGCGTGGAGTTCACCACCAAGGCCAGCACCAACACCCTGGTGACCCGGTTCGCCATCCCCGACGCCTCCGGCGGCGGCGGGATCAACTCGACGCTCGGCATCTACGTCGACGGCACGTTCCTCAAGACCATCGACCTGACCTCGCACTACGCGTGGCTGTACGGCAACGAGACGGGCCCGGGCAACTCGCCGGACTCGACCCCGCGCCACATCTACGACGAGGCCCACGTCCTGCTCGGCACGACCGTGGCGGCCGGTCACAAGATCCGGTTGCAGAAGGACGCGGCCAACAGCGCGGCGTACTACTCGATCGACTTCATCAACACCGAGCAGGTGTCGCCGATCGCCAACCCCGACCCGTCCAAGTACACGGTGCCTGCCGGGTTCGCCCAGCAGGACGTGCAGAACGCCCTCGACAAGGCCCGGCAGGACCCGACCCTGACCGGCGTCTACCTGCCCGCGGGCACGTACCAGACGTCGGGAAAGCTCCAGGTGTACGGCAAGGCGATCAAGATGGTCGGCGCGGGCCCCTGGTACACCCAGTTCCAGGCGCCCACCGGTCAGGAGAACACCGACATCGGGATCCGGGCGGACTCCACGGCCAACGGCTCGACGTTCTCCGGGTTCGCCTACTTCGGCAACTACACCTCGCGGATCGACGGGCCGGGCAAGGTGTTCGACCTCCAGAACGTCGCGAACGACACGATCGACAACATCTGGGTCGAGCACATGGTCTGCATGTACTGGGGCAACAACACCGACCACATGACGATCACCAACTCGCGGATCCGCGACACCTTCGCCGACGGCATCAACATGACCAACGGCAGCTCGGACAACCTGGTGTCCAACGACGAGGCCCGCTCGACCGGCGACGACAGCTTCGCGCTGTTCGCCGCGACCGACTCCGGGAGCTCCGGCGAGAAGAACAACGTCCTGCAGAACCTCACGGCGATCCTGCCGTGGCGTGCGGCCGGCCTCGCGGTCTACGGCGGGCAGGACAACACCGTCAAGAACATCTACATCGCCGACACGCTGACCTACTCCGGCATCACGATCAGCTCGCTGGACTTCGGCTACCCGATGGAGGACTTCGGACCGGATCAGACGACCTTCAGCAACATCTCGATCGTGCGGGCCGGCGGCCACTTCTGGGGCGCGCAGACGTTCCCCGCGATCTGGATGTTCTCCGCCTCCAAGCAGTTCCGGGCCATCCGGGTCACTGACGTGGACATCGTGGACCCGACGTACTCCGGGATCATGTTCCAGACCAACTACGTCGGAGGCCAGCCGCAGAACCCGGTCACCGACACCGTGCTCACCAACGTCACGATCAGCGGCGCGCACAAGAGCGGCGACGCCTACGACGCCAAGTCCGGCTTCGGGATCTGGGCCAACGAGCTGCCCGAGCCCGGGCAGGGCCCGGCGGTCGGCTCGGCGACCTTCAACAACCTCAAGCTCAGCGACAACGCCGTGGACATCAGGAACACGACGACCACCTTCACGATCAACCGGCCCTAGTGCCGGCGGCACGCCCCGGCACCCGCGAGGTGCCGGGGCGTGCGTCCGTTCGGCGAACGTCCTTGGCATGATCGAGACGAAGGAGCGTGAGCCGGATGGACGTTCGCCTCATCACCGCGGGTGGAGTCGAAGAGCGTTCCGTGAAGGAACTGCCGAAGTTGCTGGGCGGCGGAGAGGGTGTGCTCTGGGTCGACATCCCGAGCTGCGACGCCGGAGGCGCCGAGGTGCTGGCCGAGGTGTTCGGCTTCCACCCCATGGCGATCCACGACTGCGTCGAGCGCAACCGGGTGGCCAAGATGCACGCCTACCCGGACCATGTGTTCGTCGTGCTGCACACCCCGGAGCGGGGTGAGCGCGGGCACGTCCACTATCTCGAGCTGGACCAGTTCGTCGGCCGCAACTACCTGGTCACCGTGCACGGCCCGCTCAACCCGGCGGTACGGCCGGATGCGGCGCTGCGCGAGACCGAGTCCGTGCTGCGGCGGCTGCGGGCCGGGCGGCTGCGGCCCGCCACCCCCTGGGAGCTGTCGCACGCGGTCGTCTCCGCGGTGACGCGGAGCCAGGAGGCGTTCGTCGAGGCGGTGACCAGCGACGTCTGGCGGCTCGAACAGCGGGTCACCGGCGGGAACGTCGGCGACCCGGTGGAGTTCTTGAACGAGCTGTTCCGCGCCCGCCACGGCCTGCTCGCCGTACGCACCATGGGCGCGCTGGGCGCCGCGACCTATGACCGGATGCGGGCCCTGACCGGCGTCTCGCCGGGCGGCCAGAAGCTGGCGGCCGACATGGCCGAACAGCTCGAACGCGTGCGCGGCATCGCCGACGGCGAACGGGAGTACATCCAGGGCGTGATGGAGTTCTACCAGACCGTGCTGACCATCAAGTCGACGTTGCTGGACCAGGCCCAGAACGAGGAGGTCAAACGGCTGACCGAGGCCAGCTACGCGCAGAACGAGGAGCTGAAGCGGATTTCCGCCTGGGCGGCGATCTTCTTCGCTCCCACGTTCGTCGGCACGGTGTACGGGATGAACTTCGACCACATGCCGGAGCGGCACTGGGTCGGCGGCTATCCGTTCGCGCTGGTCCTGATGGCGCTGGGCTCCGTCGTGCTCTACCTGATGTTCAAGCGGCGCGACTGGCTCTGATCAGCGCGCGCCGGCCTCCTCCAGCGCCCGGCGGACCAGCACCCGTACGACGTGCGAGCGGTACTCCGAGCTGGCGTTGGCGTCGGCGAACGGCGAGGTGCCCTCGGCGGCCTGGGCCGCCGCGTCCGTGATCGAGGCGCCGTCGGCCAGCGCGCGCTCCACGGCCGTGGCCCGCAGCGGCGTCGACCCCATGTTCACCAGGCCCACCGAGTGGCCCTGGACGGCGACGCCGACGATGGCCCAGTCGATGGCCCGGTGGGTCAGCTTCTGGAACGCCCAGGCGTTCGACGCGGGCCGCGGCACCCGGATCTCGGTGAGCAGCTCGTCGTCCTCCAGCGCCGTCTCGAACGGGCCGCGGAAGAACTCGGCCGAGGGGATCTCCCGTACGCCCGAGGGGCCCGAGGCGACCAGCACGCCGTCCAGCGCGAGGACGACGGCCGGCACGTCGGAGGCCGAGTCGCCGTGGGCGAGCGAGCCGCCGATGGTGCCGCGGTGGCGTACCTGCGGGTCGCCGACGGCACTGGAGGCGCGCGCGAGCAGCGGGAGCTCCTCGGCGAGCACGTCCGAGTGCTCCAGGTCGTGGTAGCGGGTCAGCGCGCCGATCGCGATGTGGTCCGCCTCGGCGCGGACGTAGGACAGCTCGCGCAGGCGGCCGATGTCGACGAGGACCTCGGGCTGGGCGAGACGGAGCTTCATCAGCGGCAGCAGCGAGTGGCCGCCCGCGATGAACTTCGCCTCGTCGCCGTACTCGGCGACGAGGTTCAGGGCCTCCTCCGCGGAGCCGGCCCGCCGGTAGACGAACTTCGAGGGGATCATCGCGCACCTTCCGCCGCGGAGAGGACCGCCTGGACGATGTTGTGGTATCCGGTGCACCGGCACAGGTTGCCCTTGAGGGCCGTGCGCACCTCGGCCTCGGTGGGGTCGGGATTCTCCCTGAGCAGCGAGGTCGCCGCCATCACCATGCCCGGGGTGCAGAACCCGCACTGCAGGGCGTGGTGCTGCTGGAAGGCGCTCTGCACCACGTCCATCTCGTCGCCCTCGCCGGCCAGGCCCTCGACGGTGCGGACCTCCTCGCCGTCGGCCTGCGCGGCCAGGACCGTGCACGACTTGACCGACTCACCGCCCAGGAGCACCGTGCAGGAGCCGCACGTGCTGGTGTCACAGCCGACGTTGGTCGCGGTGAGGCCGACCGCGTCGCGCAGGTAGTGGACCAGCAGGGTGCGGTCCTCCACCTCATGGCTGGTCTTCTCACCATTGACCATGATCGTCACGTTCACTGGGCGGTCCTCGCTTCGTTGATCGCGGTCCAGACGCGTTCGGGGGTGGCCGGCATGTCGACGTGGCGTACGCCGAGGTGGGCGAGCGCGTCGACCACGGCGCTCTGTACGGCCGGCGTGGAACCGATCGTCCCGGCCTCGCCGATGCCCTTCACGCCGAGCGGGTTGACCGTCGTGGGCGTCTCCATCGACACCAGCTCGAAGCTCGGCAGCTCCGCGGCGCTGACGAAGGAGTAGTCCATGAGCGTGGCGGTGATCGGGTTGCCGTACTCGTCGTAGGCCATCTCCTCGTAGAGCGCCTGCGCGGCGCCCTGGGCGATGCCGCCGTGGCGCTGGCCCTCGGCGAGGATCGGGTTGAGCACCGGCCCGGCGTCGTCGACGGTGACGTGGCGTACGAGGCGCGCGCGGCCGGTCTCGACGTCGACCTCGACCACCGCGACGTGCGCGCCGAACGGGAAGGTCGACTGGTCGGTGGTGAACTTCGTGTTCGCCGACAGCCCGCTCTCCCCCGCGCGCTCGGCGAGTTGCGCCCAGCCCACTCCCTGCCCGGGGACCCCGCGTACGGTCCAGGTGCCGCTCTCGGTGTCCAGGACGAGGTCGGCCGGGTCGGCCTCCATCTCCTCTGCGGCGAGCTCCCGCGCCCGCTCCTTGACCTCGACCGCGGCGTTGTGCAGCGCCGACCCGCCGAGCTGGAGCGAGCGGGAGCCGAACGTGCCGACGCCCTCGGTGAGCACGTCGGTGTCGCCGTGCCGCACCGTGATCTTGTCCATCGGGATGCCGAGCTCGTCCTGGACGAGCATCGCCCAGGCGGTCGCGTGACCCTGGCCGTGCGGCGAGCTGCCCGTCCACACCGTCACGGTGCCGTCGGTGTGCACCTCCAGCGAAGCCGTCTCGCCGGCTTGGGGGCCGCCCCCGGTGATCTCCACGTACGTGGAGACCCCGATGCCGAGCTGGAACGGGTCGCCGCGCTCGCGGCGCCGCTGCTGTTCGGCTCGCAGCTCCTGGTAGCCGGCGGCGTCGAGCACGGTGTCGAGGGCCTTGGCGTACTCACCGGTATCGTACGTGGCGCCGGTCGGCGTCGTGTAGGGGAACTTGTCCGGGGCGACGAAGTTGCGCCGGCGCACCTCGGCCGCGTCCATGCCGATCTCGGCGGCGAACAGGTCGATCGCCCGCTCGATCGCGGCGGTCGCCTCCGGGCGGCCGGCCCCGCGGTACGCCGCGATCGGCGTGGTGTTGGTGAGGACCGTGCGGTACGCGACCTCGACCTTCGGCAGGTCGTACACGCCGCTGGCCATGAGCATCGTCAGCGTCGGCATCAGCGTGGCCATCCGGATGTATCCGCCGCAGTCCTGGAGGATCTCCAGGCGATACGCGTCGACCTTGCCGTCCCGGCTGCCGCCGATCGTGAGCGTCTGCAGCTGCCCGCGGCCGTGGGACATCCCCAGGAGGTTCTCGTTGCGGGTCTCCACCCAGCGGACCGCCCGGCCCGTACGGTGAGCGGCCCAGCCGACCGCGATCGCCTCGCGGTCGATGCCGATCTTGGCGCCGAACCCTCCGCCGACGTCCGGCGCGATGACGCGGACCGCCTCGGCGTCGAGGCCGAGGCGCCCGGTCACGGCCGCTTTCACGCCGTGGACGTTCTGCGTGCTGGCCCACAGCGTCAGCCGGCCGTCGGCCCAGGTGGCGGCGACGGCGCGCCCCTCCATGGGGACCGCCGCCACGCGCTGGTTGACGATGGTGTGCTCGACCACGACCTCGCAGTCGGCGAACGCCTTGTCGTCGAACTCCTCCGCGCCTCCGCGGGCGACGACGTTCGTGCCGGACTCGGGGAAGAGCAGCGTCTCGTCGCGTACCCCCTGCTGGACGCCGATGACCGCGTCCAGCGGGTCATAGTCGACGCTGACCAGCTCGGCCGCGTCCTCGCCCTGGTAGTGCTCGTCGGTCAGGACCAGCGCGACCGGCTCGCCGGCGAAGCGCACGGTCTCTCCGGCCAGCAGCGGTTCGACCTCCGGGACGTCCTTCGCGCCGCCGGGCAGGTCGGCGAGGTCCTTCGCGGTGAACACGGCCACCACGCCGGGCTCGGCCAGCGCCGCCGACACGTCGATCTCGGTGATCCGCGCGTGGGCCATCGGGCTGCGCACGAAGGTCGCGTACGCCGCGTGCCGGAGCCCGGGCAACCGCAGGTCCTCGACGTAGACCGCGCCACGGGTCAGCAGGCGCGGGTCTTCGGTGCGTACCACACGGGTGCCCAGAATGCTCATTGCCCCTCCGAGGCTCGACTCCACAATCCTATGGATCAGGACAAATGGGAGGAAAGCGGATGTCAGGTCTTCTGACGATCATTCCATCAGAAGATCCGACAGGGCCAGCACTGTACGGTGCCTCGCGCCATGGCGGCACCCCCTCCGCCGGCGACGGCGTACGTCAGACGACGCTCCGGAGGGTCCGCGCCGGGACCGGCTCGGGCTCGGGGCGAGCGGGGCCCGGCAGGGCCATCCGCAGGACCCGGCGGTAGACCGAGCCGACCTGCCGGGCGAACGAGCCGGAGTTGTAGGGCAGGTCGAACCTCCGGCACAGCTCGCGGACCCGGGGCGCGATCGCGGCGTACCGGTTGCTCGGCAGGTCCGGGAACAGGTGGTGCTCGATCTGGTGGCTGAGGTTGCCGGTCATCAGGTGGAGCAGCCGCCCGCCCTCGATGTCGCACGAGCCGGTGAGCTGGCGGACATACCACTCCCCGCGGGTCTCGTTCTCCAGCCGGTCCTCGGTGAACACCTCGGCGCCGTCCGGGAAGTGGCCGCAGAAGATCACGGTGTGCGCCCAGACGTTGCGGGCGAGGTTCGCGGTCAGGTCGCCGAGCAGGACCGGCACGAAGGCGGGGCCGGCCAGCAGCGGGAACACCACGTAGTCCTTGGCCACCTGCCGGCCCACCTTGGCCGCGATGGCGCGCAGCTGGGTCAGCACCTCGCCCGCGGTCTTCTCGCCCGACGGCACGCGCTCGACCTCCAGGTCGTACAGCGCGATGCCGTACTCGAAGAACATCGCCAGCAGCGCGTTGTAGAACGGCTGGAGGACGTAGACCGGATGCCAGCGCTGCTCCGGGCTGACCCGCAGGAGCGTGTAGCCGAGGTCGCGGTCCTTGCCGAGCACGTTGGTCCAGGTGTGGTGGACGACGTTGTGCGAGTGGATCCACTGGCGGGCCGGGGAGGCCATGTCGAACTCCCACGTCGTCGAGTGGATCTTCGGGTCGCGCATCCAGTCCCACTGCCCGTGCAGGACGTTGTGGCCGATCTCCATGTTCTCCAGGATCTTGGCGGTGGCCAGCGCCGTCGTGCCGGCGAGCCAGGCCGGCGGCAGCCAGGACGCGAAGAGCAGCGCGCGCCCGGCCACCTCCAGCCGGCGCTGCGCCGCGATCACGCGGCGGATGTAGCGCGCGTCGTCCTCGCCGAGGCTCGCGAGGACCTCGTCGCGGATCCGGTCCAGCTCCCGGCCGAACTCCTCGACGTCGGCCCGGCTGAGGCGGTCGGTGGTGGACATGGCTCGGCCCCCGTTCACAGGTCGATCTCGACGGTTCCGGCGGCGGCGGAAACGCAGGTCTGGATGAGGTCCCCCACCTCGCCGTGCAGCCGCCCGGTGCGCAGGTCGCGGACGCGGCCGGAGGCGAGCCGGCCCAGGCAGCTGCGGCAGATGCCCATCCGGCAGCCGCTCGGCAGCAGCGCGCCCGCCTCCTCGCCGGCGGCCAGCAGCGGGGTGCGGCCGTCGGCCTCGGTCTCCCGGCCGCTCCGCAGGAAGCGGACGCGGCCGCCGTCGCCGCCGGACGGCGGTCGCAGGACGGGGTGGAAGCGCTCCACGCGCAGCGGGACGCGGTGGGCGGCCCAGTGCTCGGCCGCGGCGGCGAGCATCGCGGCGGGCCCGCAGGCGAAGGCCGTGCGTTCGGCCCAGTCCGGGCACAGGTCCGCGACGCCGGCCGGGCCGAGGCGTCCGTCGTACCGCGTGTGCCGCTCGTACAGGCGCAGGCCGGGCCTGCGTGCCGCCAGGTCCCGCAGCTCCACGCCGAAGATCACGTCCTCGCGCGCCGGCGCGGAGTGGATCAGGACCACGTCGGACGCCTCTGCGGGCAGGCCGTGCAGCATCGCCCGTACGGGCGTGATGCCGCTGCCGGCGGTGAGGAACAGCAGGCGCGCGGGCGGCGGGTCCGGCAGGACGAACTCCCCCTCGGGGCAGGCCAGGCCCACGATCGTTCCCGGCCGCAGGCTCCGGACGAGGTGGCCCGACACGAGTCCGGCGGCCTTCACGGTGATGGTGACGAGGCCGTCCGTACGGGGCGGTGAGGAGAGCGAGAAGGTGCGCCAGTGGCGCACGCCGTCGATGTCGACGCGGATCCGGGTCCACTGGCCGGGGCGGTGCGGCCGCCAGTGCCGGCCGGGACGGAGCACGATGGTCGCCGCCTCCGCGGTCTCCGGCCGTACGGCCTCCACCCGGGCGCGCGGCTCGCGGGCTGCCCACAGGGGGTTCAGCAGCGTGAGGTAGTCATCGGGCAGCAGCGGAGTGGTCAGCCACTCGGCGGTGCCGGCCAGCCGCCGCAGGGCGCCCTGCCAGAGGGCGGATCGGCCGCGCGTCACGTGCCGTGCCGTGGTGTGTTCGAGGACCCCATGAGCCTCTTCGTACCCGAGTGTGCACGACCGCGAACTCACGGTGACGCCGCCGGAAACGAACACGGGCCCGCACGAAGACGTGCGGGCCCGTGCCGGTGTTGCCGATCAGACGGGGACGATGTTCTCCGCCTGCGGGCCCTTCTGGCCCTGCGTGATGTCGAACTGGACCTTCTGGCCTTCCTGAAGCTCACGGAAGCCCTGGGCCGCGATGTTGGAGTAGTGAGCGAAGACGTCGGCGCCGCCGCCGTCCTGCTCGATGAAGCCGAAGCCCTTTTCGGAGTTGAACCACTTCACGATGCCTGTAGCCATGTGTCCGTTTTCTTTCTGGGGCAGTAGCGGGACTCTCACTTGAGAACCCGCGTCGCTGAAATGACCCCAACCAGGTAAACCGGTGCAAACAAAACGCGCCTGAGGTGAAGAACCAGCAGGCGCGCATAAAGTTTATGGGAACCACAACTGCAACTTTTAACAAGCTACCACAGCCGGAAGCTCCGCAAACCGCGTGGGCCGGTTGGATCATGTCAGGGCACGATGAGGACCGGACATTTCGCCTGCCGGGTGACTTCATCGGCGACGTTCGACCGGAAGAGGGCCGACGGCCGGGTGTGATTTCGGGCACCCAAAACGATCAGGTCCGCGTCGAAGGCCCGTGCCTGGTCGAGCACGGCCTGCGGCGTGTCGCCGGGGGCGCTCTCCAGCAGAAGGCCCTCGGCGCCGATCCCCTCAGCGGCCAGGGCCGCCGCCGCGTCCTCGACCATCCGCCGGGCGGCGCCGCCCGCGTCACTTTCGGTGGGCCCGCCGGCCAGCGCCTGGTTGGCCAGGTCGCCCAGCATCTGGGGCACGGAGGGAAACTCCGTGGTCCGGACATGCAGGACGTGCACGGCCGCCCCGGTCAGCGCCGCGAGCCGCCGGGTGTGGTCCAGCACCGCCTCGGTGGTCGCCGACCAGTCGACCGCGACGAGGATGCGCTCGTACACCGTCCGAATCCTTCCGGGGCGTTTCGTATGCCGCCCGGCTCAGGCAACGCCCATGCCATCCGCCGGTTTCGTAGGAGTTCGCCGCGATGCGGTGACGCCGACCGCGTGGAGGTGACGGATCACCTCTGCATAGGAGCGGGCCAGGGACGTCTCGGCGTACGAGATTCCGTGCTGCTTACAGTACGCGTGGACGAGTGCCTGGGCGCGCCGGAGGCTCGGCCTGGGCATGCTGGGGAACAGGTGGTGCTCGATCTGGTAGTTGAGACCACCGAGCACGAAGTCGGTGAATCGGCCGCCACGGACGTTGCGCGACGTCAGGACCTGACGTCGCAGGTAGTCGATCTTCTCGTCCTCGCCGAAGATCGGCATGCCTTTGTGGTTCGGCGCGAACGAGGCGCCCATGTAGACCCCGAACAGGCCCTGCTGCACGACCAGGAAGCACACGGCCTGGACCGGCGTCAGGACGAGGAACAGCACCGTGAGGTAGCCGGCCGTGTGGACGACGAGCATGGCGGCCTCGGCCAGCCGCGTCCTCGGAGACGTATGCGTGCGGTTCAGGAGCGCTCGGACGCTGGCGACGTGCAGGCTGAGGCCCTCCAGGAGCAGCATCGGGAAGAACAGGTAGGCCTGGTACCTGGCCAGCAGCGCGCCGAGGCCGCGTCGCGCGCGGGCGTGGGACTCGGTGAAGGCGATCGCGCCGATGGCGATGTCAGGGTCGTGGCCCTCCTGGTTCGGGTGGGCATGGTGGCGGTTGTGCTTGTCCACCCACCAGCCGTAGCTCAGCCCGACCAGCAGGCCGCCGTGCAGGCGGCCGAGCAGGTCGTTCGCCCGTTTCGAGGCGAAGATCTGCCGATGCCCGGCGTCGTGCCCGATGAAGGCGACCTGGGTGAACGTCACGGCGAGGAACGCCGCGACGGCCAGTTGCCACCAGGATCGGCCCAGCAGCGCGAAGATCACCCACCCCAGGGCGAAGAGCATGAGGTTGAGGGTGATCTTGACCGCGTAGTAGGCCGGGCGGCGGTCGAGCAACCCGGCCTGCTTGACCTGGCGGGACAGCTCGGCATAGTCGCTGCCGCGCGCGGCCCTCGGTCGGCCTCGGCGGACGCTCGCCGTCTCCGGCGTTTCGCCGGATCTCAGAGTGTCATGACCCATTCGTTTTTCTCCTTGCTGGCCGGCGCTCAGACCGGGCGCCGGTGGACGTAGCACCAGTTCCAGACCGGCCCCGGCCGCAGTGCGCGCGCGACCGGGTGGTCGGTCTCCTCGTAGTGCGCATAGGCGTGACGTTCCGGCGAGTCGTCGGAGCAGGCCACCCAGCCGCAGCTCAGGCAGGCCACGAGATCGGCCCACTCCGTACCGGCCGCAGTACACTCCCGGCAGACGGCCGAGCCGGGCGGCACCGGTTCGCAGGCGTCGAGATGGCCGCAACGGGGCGTCGCCCCGTTCGGGCTCGCTCTCCGGGCGTCGAGGTCCACGCTCGGTCCGTGCGGAACCATCGCCGTCCTCCGCTTCGCCACGTTTTCCGGTCACTCCCAGTGGACCGTGACCCCGCCCTTACGGAAACCGGCAATACAGGCAAGGGTTATCACCTGCGCTGATCGCCGACTGGATCGCGGCGGTCGGCCATGTGAACCTGTGCGTACGAAGGGGTATCGGAGATGAGCGGAGGTGGCGGAACGTGGAGCTTCGTCAACTGCGCTATTTCGTGACGCTGGCCGAGGAGTTGCATTTCGGCCGGGCGGCGGCGCGGGAGCACATCGTGCAGTCGGCGCTGAGCCAGCAGTTGCAGCGGCTCGAACGCGAGCTGGGCGTTCGCCTGCTGGAGCGCAGCACGCACCACGTGGGGCTGACCGTCGCCGGCGCGGCGTTCCTCATCGAGGCCCGCAAGATCGTCGCGCAGGTGGACCGGGCGGCGCAGATCGCGCGGAACGCGGCCGGGTCCTCACTGCGGCTGCGGGTGGGGATCATCGACGCGAGCTATGACTCGATGCCGCAGATCCTGCACGAGGTCCAGGCGCGCCATCCGGACCTGGTGATCCACCAGGTCGAGGCCGGCGTTCCTGAGCAGTACCAGCAGCTTCTCGACGGCCGCCTCGACGTGGGCATCGGCCGGGCGGCGCTGGCCCCGCCCGGGGTGGCCTCGCACCTGTTCCGCGACGACCCGCTGGGGGTGCTGGTGCCCGACGGGCATCGCTTCACGGCCATGGACGGCGTGCCCGTCGCCACGCTCGCCCGCGAGCCGCTGCTGCTCGCCGAAGACGGGCGGGCGCCGGAGTTCAACCAGTTCGTGGTTGAGATGTGCCGGGCGGCCGGGTTCACACCCGCCGTCTACGAGGGGACGGTCGAGAGCATCCGCGCCGCCGCGTCGCTGGTCGCCGGCGGCCGGTGCCTCTACTGCGTGCCCTCGTCCTGCATCTCCGCGCTCCCGGGGACGATCTGGCGGCCCCTGGTCGAGCCCATGTCGCACTACCCCTGGTCGATCCTGTGGCGAGCGGCCGAGACCTCCGACCTCGTACGCACCGTGATCGACTGCGCGCGGGCGATGTCCAAGCGGCTGGGCTGGCTGGCGTCCCCGGACCCGGCGGCCCGCTGAGGGCCCGTACGGTGATCAGCAACCGTGATGAGCCCTGCTCGGCTTGGTGGTTTCGCCGGGTCGCCCACCCACGGTTGGCTGGGGGGATGCCCTCCACGACCTCATCTCGATCATGAACCGACTCACCCTCGGAGTGATGTCACACTCACGCAAGGAGAACGAGCACCGCCTTCCGATCCACCCGATGCACTTCGAGCGGATCGACCCGGACCTGCGGTCGAGCATCTACCTCGAGCACGGCTATGGCGGGCGCTTCGGCGTGTCCGACAAGGAGCTGGAGCCGTACGTCGCCGGGCTGCGCACCCGCGCCCAGCTCGCCGCCGACTGCGACGTCATCCTGCTGGCCAAGCCGCTGGAGGCCGACCTCGCGGCGCTGCACGAGGGACAGGTGCTGTGGGGGTGGCCGCACTGTGTGCAGAACACGGAGCTCACCCAGCTGGCCATCGACCACGGCCTGACGCTGATCGCGTTCGAGGCGATGAACCACTGGACCGCCGACGGCGGGTTCAGCCTGCACGTGTTCCACAAGAACAACGAGCTGGCGGGGTACTCCTCGGTGCTGCACGCGCTGCAGCTCATCGGCGCGACCGGGGTCTACGGACGGCGGCTGCGGGCTGCGGTCATCGGCTTCGGCGCGACCGGCCGCGGCGCGGTCACGGCCCTCAACGCGCACGGCGTGCACGAGGTGAACATCCTCACCAACCGCGGCGTGACCGCGGTGGCGTCGCCGATCCATTCCGCGCGCATCGTGCACTTCGGGCACGGTCCCCGCGGCAACCACACGCTCCAGAGAGGGGCGCGGAAGCCGCTGGCCCCGTTCCTCGCCGAGCATGACATCGTCGTCAACTGCGTTCTGCAGAACCCCGACGCGCCGTTGACGTTCGTGACCGAGGACGACCTGCCCGCTTTCTCTCCGGGCAGCCTCCTGATCGACGTGTCCTGTGACGAGGGCATGGGCTTCGGGTGGGCCAAGCCGACGTCGTTCACCGACCCGATGTTCGACGTCGGCGACAATGTGCACTATTACGCGGTGGACCACAGCCCGTCGCTGCTGTGGAACTCCGCGACCTGGGAGATCAGCGAGGCGCTGCTCCCCCACCTGCGAGCCGTCCTGGACGGGCCGCCCGCCTGGGAGAACGACCAGACGATCAGGCGCGCCATCGAAATTCAGGACGGCGTCATCAAAAATCCCGCGATCCTGTCGTTCCAGCACCGCTCACCGGAATATCCACATCCAGCGCTTTAGCAGGCGTTTTTCCTTGGATCCAACATTTCGCTTGTCTTAACAGAAGTATTTTCTGCTATTTACTAGTAAGGTCGTCATACCGCTCCCCGCACCCGCCCCTTCGCGTTCAAGATCCTTTCCGTGCAGCTACGGGGGTCCTACCAGCGGAGAGGAGGGATGACATGGCTTACGACTGGCAGAGGAGCAGCTGGAGCGGCAACGGCGGAAACTGCGTTGAGATCGCCGTAGCCGACGACTGACTCTCTGTCGCATGACGAGAGCCCCGCCTCCGCAGTGGCGGGGTTCTCCCGGGGCGTCACCGTTCGAACTCCGCCCGTATGCCAAGAAGGCGCACGGGGCGGCGGGTGGTGAAGCGGCCGAGCGCGGCGACGGCGGCCTGTTCGAGTCGCTCCGTTGCCGGTTCGTCGAGGGTGTGGCCGCGCGTGCGAGTCGTGAACGGGACGTACCGCACCTTGACCACGACCCGGACGACCGGTCGTTGTCCGACCTCACCGGAGACCTGCCGCGCCAGGCGTACGACCTCCCTCCGTACCTCGTCCCAGTCGTCGAGATCGCGCTGGTAGGTGACCTCCCGGCTGACCGAACGCGCGACGTACGGCGCGCCGCTCACGGGTGTGTCGTCCTCGCCCCGGGCGAGCCGCACCAGCCACGGACCGGTCGCCGGCCCCAGCTCTCCGGCCAGCTCCTGCGGGTCGGCCGCCGCCAATTGCCGTACCGTGTCGATGCCCAGCGCCGCGAGCCGCCGGGCGGTCTTGCTCCCGATGCCCTGCAGCGCGTCGGTCGGCCGGTCGCCGAGCACGTCGTACCAGTTGCCGCCGGTGAGCCGGAAGACTCCGCCGGGCTTGCCGAAGCCGGTGGCGAGCTTGGCCTGCAGCCTGTTCCGCCCGATGCCGACGCTGGAGTCGAGCCCGGTCGCGTCGCGTACCCTCCGCCGCAGCTCGGCCGCCACCGCCTCGGGATCGTCGGCGTCGACGGCCACGTACGCCTCGTCCCAGCCGACCACCTCGACGATCGCACCGTACGCCCGCAGGGCCGCCATCACCTTTGCGGAGGCCGCCTCGTAGACGGGCCGGTCCACCGGGAGGAACACCGCCTCGGGACACCGCCGCGCGGCCGTACGGAGGGGAAGCCCGGAACGCACCCCGTGGGCGCGGGCCTCGTAGGAGGCGGTACTGACGACGCCGCGCTTGCCGGGATCACCGTCACCGCCGACGACGATCGGGCGTCCGCGCAGCTCCGGGCGGCGCAGGAGTTCGACCGCGGCCAGGAACTGGTCGAGGTCGACGTGCAGGACCCAGGAGGTCACACTCCATCTTCACCCGGTTTCCCGCCTCGCGCCCCCAGGGTCGTGTGCTGGAGAAGGATTCGCCGCATTCGCCCGGAGCCGCAGCCGAATTGAGCCGCGACCTGGCGAATCGTCCGTCCCTGCCGGTAGAGGCGGACGGCGTCCTCCGCCATGCGCCGCTGCGCCGGATCCGCTGGGATTTCGCGGAGGGCGCGGACGTCACGCCTGCGGTACCGGCGATGGCCGCCCGGAGTCCAGGCCGCGGGCTTGAGCATTCCGAGCCGCGCCCAGCGGGCGATCGTCCCGGTGCGCACGCCGAGCATGGCGGCCACCTCACGCGGCGTGAGCAGGTCATCGTCGTCGTTGTGCACCGTTCTCAGGCCCCGGCCTCGAACCAGACCGTACGGCCGTGGTCTCCGTCGCATGAGCCCCACCGGCCACCGCTGAGGATGTCGAGCAGGTGGAGCCCGCGACCGCTCACCGCCTCCAGGTCCTCGTCGGCGAGGCGCGGGGCGGTGTCCGGCGAGCTCGCGTCGAGCACCTCGACCCGGACCGTACGACCCGCGCCGGAGACGACGACCGTGGCGGTGCCGGGATCTTCGAGGTCGCCGGAGTCGGAGTGGCGGATCGCGTTGGTGATCGCCTCACAGGCCATGAGCACGGCGTCGTCGAGGACCCCGGCGTATCCGTCCGCGAGTAACTTCGCCAGCCAGCGCCGAGGTATCCGAATGCCTACACGGAGTGCACCTACGGTCAAGCGTCGTCGTCTCGCCGCCGAGCTGCGGCGCTACCGCGAGGCCGCGGAACTCACCCTGGACGAGGTGGCCGAACGGCTCGAGTGGTCGAACGCCAAGATCAGCCGGATCGAGAACGCGCGCGTCAGCGTGCTGCCCCGCGACGTGAAGTTCCTGCTGGGCGTGTACGGCATCGACGGCGAACCGCGCGAGGTCCTGCTCACGCTCGCTCGTGAGGCGCGGCAGAAGGGCTGGTGGCACTCGTACGGCGAGGCCATCCCATCCTGGTTCGAGGTCTACATCGGCCTGGAGGCGGAGGCGGTGTCGATCCGTCGTTACGAATCCGAGCTCGTCCCCGGACTGCTTCAGACCGAGGAGTACGCGACAGCGATCTTCCGCGGATTTCTTATGAAGGAAGACGAGATCGAGAAGCGTGTCGCGCTCCGCATGGCACGCCAGGAGCGTCTGACCGGCGACGATGCTCCACAGCTGTGGATCGTGCTCAACGAGAGCGTGATCCGTCGGATCGTGGGAGGCCCTGCCACGATGCACGCCCAGCTCGACCGCCTACTCGACGCCTCACATCTGCCGAACGTCACGATGCAGGTGCTGCCGTTCGCGGCGGGCGCACACCCTGCCATGGATGGCGCCTTCGTCATCCTGAGCTTCCCCGAGCGCACAGACTCGGACGTCGTCTATCTGGAAGAGCAGACCGGAGGGCTGTACCTGGAGAAGGGACACGAGATCGAACGGCATGCCCTGGCTTTCGATCACCTGCGCGCCGCAGCACTGCATCCGGACGCGTCACGGAGGCTCATCTCAGACGTAAGTGATGATTTGTCGCGAGATGCGTAACGATAGGCGGCGAAGGGAGGCGCATGATGAACTACCCCGGCCCGCCCGGCGCCGACTGGCGTAAAAGTAGCCGGAGCAGCGGCAACGGCGGCGACTGCGTGGAGGTCACGCGAGTCGACCGCCGGCAGACAGCGGCTGACGACGAGTAGCACTCCCGAACGAAGGCCTCGCGCCCCCGGCCTGCCGTGGCCGGGGGCTTCGCTCTGCTCAGACGGCCAGGGTTTCGGCCGTGACCTGCCACAGGCGTTCGGCCTGCTCGGGGTCCAAGGCGTAGGCCGCCACGCCGCGGCGGGTGCCCGGCTGGTTGAGTTCGGCCTCGTTGCAGTCCTCGAAATAGCGTCCGCCGACGCCGTCCAGCAGCGGGGACGCCGCTGCCAGCACGGACGTCGCCGCGCCCTGCTCCGGGGTCTTCCACTGCGGCGCGCCGCCGCCGGCCTCGGCGCGGAGGCGCTCCAGGTCCTCGTCCGTGACGTACCGCTGGAGGTTCGTCCGGATTCCGCCCGGCATCAGGGCGTTGACCAGGATGCCGTCCACCGCCCAGCGGCGGGTCGCCTCCACCGCGAACAGGACGTTGGCGGTCTTCGACTGGCCGTACGCCGACCACGCCTCGTACGGGCGTGAGTGGAAGTGGACGTCCTCGAAGACGATCGGCGAGCGCAGGTGGGCGCTGGAGCTGACCGACACCACGCGGGCGCCTCCCGCCGACGCCAGCGCGTCGTGCAGGCCGGTGGTGAGGGCGAAGTGGCCGAAGTGGTTCGTGGCGAACTGCAGTTCCCAGCCCTCCGGCGTACGCGTCTCCGGGGCGGCCATCACGCCCGCGTTGTTGACCAGGATGTGCAGCGGGCCGGCCCAGGCGGCGTTGAACGCGGCCACGGAGCCAAGGTCGGCCAGGTCGAGGTCGGCGACGAGGATCCGCTTGTTGTCGGTGGTGGCGATGATGTCCTCGGCCGTACGCTCGCCGGCCGCACGGTTCCGGACCGCGAGGGTCACCTCCGCGCCGGCGCCGGCCAGGGCCCGCGCGGTCTCGATGCCGATGCCCGACGCGCCTCCGGTCACGATGGCGCGGCGGCCCGTCAGGTCGACGCCGTCGAGGACCTCGGCGGCCGTGGTGGCGAACCCGTACGGAGTGGTGATGGTCATGGGTGTTCCCGTCTCGCCGGGCGCCCGCAAAGCGGCGTCCAGCCGGTAAAATGTAAAGCGGAGGAACCTCCGTTATGCCTCCACACTAAGCGGAGTTTCCTCCACTTAGCAACGACCACCCTCCGGGAGGACTCCGTGGCCACCGGCGCCCGACCACTGCGCGCCGACGCGCAACGCAACCGCGACCGCCTTCTGGAGGTCGCCGTACGCGCGTTCTCGCAGGTCGGACCGGACGCCACCCTCGACTCGATCGCGAAAGAGGCAGGCGTGGGCATCGGCACGCTCTACCGCCACTTCCCCACGCGCGAGGCGCTGATCGACGCGGCTTACCGCAACGAACTCGCCCGCCTCTGCGACGCCGCCGCCGAACTCGTGGAGACCCTGCCCCCGGACGAGGCAATCCGTACGTGGATGGACCGGTTCGTCGACTACATGACGACGAAGCGCGGCATGTCGGACGCGCTGCGCGCCGTCATCGCCTCGGGCGGCAACCCGTTCGAGGAGAGCCGCCAGCGCCTGACCGCCGGGATCACGACGGTGCTCAAGCCGGGCGTCGAGGCCGGCACCGTACGCGCGGACGTCGAGCCGGGCGACATCCTCGCGAGCCTGAGCGGCGTCTCCCTCGCCGCCGGCGACCCCTCCCAGCGCGACCAGGCCGGCCGCCTCCTCGACCTCCTGATGGACGGCCTCCGTTACCGCCGCTGAACCTCGGCGAGCCGGCGGTCCAGGTAGCGGCGTTCGGTGTCGGTCGTGGTCAGGTCCAGGGCCGAGCGGTACGCGGCGGCGGCCTCCGCGGGCCGGCCGGCGCGGCGGAGCAGGTCCGCGCGGGTCGCGGGCAGCAGGTGGTAGCCGGCCAGCGCGCCCGAGCTCTCCAGTGACTCCACCAGTCCCAGGCCCGCCGCCGGGCCGTCGGCCATGCCCACCGCGACCGCGCGGTTCAGCTCCACCACCGGCGACGGGACCAGCCGTACGAGCCGGCCGTACAGCGCGGCGATCTGCGGCCAGTCCGTCTCGGCGGCGGTACGCGCGGTGGAGTGGCAGGCGGCGATGGCGGCCTGCACCTGGTACGGCCCGGGTGCGCCACGGCGCAGCGCGCCATCCAGCAGGGCCACGCCCTCCTCGATCTCGGCGGAGTCCCAGCGCGTACGGTCCTGGTCATCCAGCGTCACCAGGTCGCCGGCGGCGTCGACGCGGGCCGCCCGGCGGGCGTCCTGCAGCAGCAGGAGCGCGAGCAGGCCGGCCGCCTCGGGCTCGGCGGGCATCAGCCGGACGAGGACCCGCGCCAGGCGGATCGCCTCACCGCTGAGGTTCTGCCGCAGCAGCTCCGCGCCCGCCGTCGCCGAGTAGCCCTCGTTGAACAGCAGATACAGCACGGCGAGCACCGCGGGCAGGCGTTCGGGGAGCAGGTGCGGGGGCGGCACGCGGTACGGGATGGCGGCGTGCCGGATCTTCTGCTTGGCCCGTACGAGCCGCTTGGCCATCGCCTGCTCGGCGACGAGGAACGCGCGGGCGATCTCGGCGGTGCTCAGCCCGGCGAGCGTGCGCAGGGTGAGGGCGATCCGGGCCTCCGGGGCGAGCGCCGGGTGGCAGCAGGTGAACATCAGGCGCAGCCGGTCGTCGGGCACGCCGCTGTCGTCGGGCTCCGGCTCGTGGGCCATGGCGGCGGCCTCCCGCAGCTTGGCCGCGCCGACCGCCTCTCGGCGCAGCCGGTCGATGGCGCGGTTGCGCGCGGCGGTGGTCAGCCACGCGCCGGGACGGCGCGGGATCCCGTCGCGCGGCCAGCGCCGCAGCGCGGTCGCGAAGGCGTCCTGCGCGCACTCCTCGGCGAGGTCCCAGTCGCCGGTGATCCGGATCAGGGTCGCGACGACCTGGCCCCACTCGTCGCGGAACGCCTGGGCGACCGCGGCCTCGACCTCGGCCTCACCGGAGATCAACGAGTCCATGCATCCACGACGAACGGGAAGGCGCGGGAAGGACGACCGGTCACGAGGGGCGCCAGCCGGGGGTGGGCAGCGGCCAGGCCGACGGGGCCGCCGGCCACTCCTCATGCACCGAGCCGCCGCGCCCGGTGAGCCAGCCGAGGAGTTCGTGGCCCGGCGCGCTGACCTCCGACCCCTCGCCGAGGGACACGTCGACGTCCATGTCGGTGGCGCGGACGCGGCCGGCGGCCAGGCCGCCGTCGAGCTGGACGGCGCCCAGAGTGTCCGTCAGCTCCCATTCCACGTACGCCCGCGGCCAGTCGGTGTGGGTGTAGCCGAAGGCCAGGTCGAGGTGGTGCGCCTCCAGCTCCCGCCAGCGGCGGTTGAGCACGAACCAGGCCGGGTGCGGCCAGCCGGCACGAGCACGGATCATGACCGGCCACGCCGACGCGGGCATCGTCCCCGCCTGCAGCGCGAAGCGCTCGACCGCGACGCGCAGCTCCGCGCGCAGCTCGGCGATCGGCCGCCCGGCGTTGGTCTCGACGCCGGCGTCGCGCGCCGCGTCGCTGGGGTACTGCGGGACCTCCACGCCGGTACGAGCCCATTCGAGCAGGTTCCAGCACGAGTCGGTGTTCCGTATGAGATGCGCGAGAACGTGCCCGCGCGTCCAGCCCGGGAGCCGCGACGGCTCGCCCAGGTCCCGGTCGGTCAGTTTCGCCGCGGTCGCCGTCAGGCGCTCGCTCGCCGCGTCGATCTCCGCGAGAGTCTCGCGTACGTCCTCCACCGGTCTCTCCTCCTGCCGTCGGCGCTGCCCATGATGCATCATCCGTCGCCCCGGCCCGTACGGATGAGACCGGCCAATGGACGGCCCCAAACAGCACAAAAGCACACAAGAAGCCCAATACGGTTATCCAACCGTTATCAATGACTAACTGGTCAAATACCTACTGGCGAGTTACTTTACTCGTCAGTAACCTCTTGTGTGACCTGGTTCACACTCGTGGCGCACCGTCCCCTGCCTCCAAGCCCCCGGGAGGATCCGTGCCGCCCCGTCTCCGCGCCCTACGGTCTCTGCTCGTCATCGCCACCGCCGCCCTGACCACCTGCGTCATGCTCGGTGGCCCCGCGCACGCCGCCGGTCCCGTCGACGCCGCCAAGGCCCTCGCCGCTCCGGGCCTGGCCGGCGCGAACAACTGGTCCTGCAAACCGAGCGCCGCGCATCCCCGCCCCGTCGTCCTCGTCCACGGAACATTCGCCGACGGAACGGTCAACTGGCTCGCTGACGCGCCCATTCTCGCGTCGCGCGGCTATTGCGTCTTCGCGCTGACCTACGGCGCCGTGGCCGGCGTCCCGCTGCTCCGCGCGATCGCGCCGGTGGCCGACTCCGCCGCGCAGTTGTCCACCTTCGTCAACGGCGTTCTCGCCGCCACCGGAACCTCGCAGGTCGACATCGTCGGGCACTCCCAGGGCGGCATGATGCCGCGCTACTACCTGAAGTTCCTCGGCGGTGCCGGCAAGGTGCACACCCTGGTCGGCCTGGCGCCCTCCAACCACGGCACCACGCTCGACGGCATCGCCACCCTGGCCCAGCAGTTCCCCGGCGCGATCGGCCTCGTCGCCGCCGGCTGCCCGGCCTGCGCCGACCAGGTCGTCGGATCGCCCGTGCTCACCCGGCTGAACGCGGGCGGCGACACCGTGCCCGGCGTGTCCTACACCGTCATCGCGACGCGGTACGACGAGGTCGTGACGCCGTACGCCACGCAGTTCCTCAGCGGGAGCGGCGTCCACAACGTCACGGTGCAGAACCTCTGCGTCGCCGACATCTCCGAACACGCCGCGATGGCCTTCGACCCGGTCGTCCTGCACGAGACCGAGAACGCCCTCGACCCGGCGCACGCCTCCAGGACCACCTGCTTCTCCCACGGCTGACACCAGGCCCCGCCAAGCGGGCGCCGGGAACCCGAACGCGGGTTCCCGGCGCCCGTGCCGTGTCAGGCGATCCAGCCGTTGGTACGCGCCTGGTAGAGCTCGTCCCGCGCCTCGCGGGTGTCGAGCATCTCCAGTCCCCGGATCGCCCAGAATTGCACCGACTCGTCGTCGCTCTCCAGCTCACCGGCCAGCACGCGAAGCGCACTCGGCGAGCGCGCCTCGGAGATCAGCTCCAGCAGCCAGCAGCGCAGCTCGTCGTCCTGCTCGCGAGAGAACTCCTCGATGAGCTCGTCGACATAGGCGTCCGCGTGCTCACGCAGGAAGTCGAAGCCGCGCGTGCTGATGCGGGCATCCGGGCTCCGCATCGACTCCAACGCCTGCGCGAAGCGCTGGTTGGTCATCAGGTCCTCCGCCCACGATTACGAACGCATCGCATCGTAGAGGACAACACCGACGAAAACGCTCAGAGCGGACCGGCCCAGTCGAGCTGCCGCGCCAGTTCCTCCGGCGGGATCCCGGCCGGTGCTCCGGGCGAGCGTCGCGGCGCGCCCCCGGCGGTCAGCCGGGCGCTGTTCGCCACGTTGAGCTCCACCCGAGGCCGCCGCAGCCGCTCGTACGTCTCGAAGGCCGTGGACGGCGCGTCCCGCAGCGCCTTGGCCAGGATGACCGCGTCCTCCAGCGCCATCGAGGCGCCCTGCCCGGTGGCGGGCGAGGCGGCGTGCGCGGCGTCGCCGACGAGCAGCATCCGCGCGGTGCGCCAGCGGGCGACCTCCGGCAGGTCACAGGCGTTGGTCACCATCAGCCGCTCACCGGTGGCGGCGACGATGTCCGCGGCCGGGGTGGCGTCGGGACGCAGCAGCGGCACGAGCCATGCGCGCAGCCGGGCGGGCGTCTCGTCCTCCCCGGCAGGGCCGGTCACCCGGGCGAACCAGTACGTCTCCCCACCGGGCGAGACGGCGTGCCCGAACGCGACGGCGCTGCCGCGGATCATCTCGATGGACTCCGCCGCCGCCCCGCGTACCGCCTCGGTCGTGTAGCCGTAGCAGACGCGCTGCCCGGCATAACGCGGCGGAGCGGCCGACGGATCGATCAGTGACCGTACGGTCGAGTCGATCCCGTCGGCACCGATCAGCAGCTCTCCAGTGGCACTCGTGCCATCGCCGAAGACCGCCGTGACCTGCGAGGAGTCCTCGGTGGCGGAGACCAGCCGTTTTCCCTGCCGTACGGCGATGCCCCGGCGCAGCACCTCGGCCCGCAGGGCGGCGCACAGCGAGGCCCGGCGCAGGCAGCGGTAGCGCGTGAGCGGCTCCTCGTGCAGGCCGAGGGGTACGGAGGCGAGCTCGGCTCCGTCGTGGCCGACGACGCGCATCGTGGTCAGCGGGAATCCCGCCTCGGCCACCGGCCCGGCGGCGCCGAACTGGGCCAGCGCGAGCATCCCGTTGCTCGCCAGGGTGAGGAACGCGCCGACGTCCTGGTCGCTGCGTGGATGCGCCTCGTACACGACGGGCTCGGCGCCGGCCTTGTGCAGGGCCAGCGCCGCCGCGAGCCCGCCGACACCGCCGCCGACGATCAGGATGCGCGTCATCCGCCCAGTCAACCAGTGGCTAGCCGGAGAACCACCGCATCGGCGTCGGGGCGATGTTGTGATAGATGTGCTTCTGCTCCTGGTATTCCGCCAGCCCGGAGGGGCCCAGCTCACGGCCGACCCCGGACTTCCCGAAGCCGCCCCACTCGGCCTGCGGGAGGTAGGAGTGGAAGTCGTTGATCCAGACCGTGCCGTGCCGCAGAGCCCCGGCGACGCGCTCGGCCCGGCCCGCGTCGGTGGTCCAGACCGCGCCGGCCAGGCCGTAGTCGGTGTCGTTGGCGAGCCGGATCGCCTCCTGCTCGCTCTCGAAGCGCTCCACGGTCAGCACCGGCCCGAACACCTCCTCCCGTACGACGGCCATGTCGCGCGTGCAGTCCGCGAGCACGGTCGGGCGGAGGAAGAAGCCCTTGGCCAGGGAGGGTTCCGGCGGGCGCATGCCCCCGGCGAGCAGCCGCGCGCCCTCGGCGAGCGCCCGTTCGATGTGGGCCTCGACCTTGACGCGGTGCTCGGCCGAGACCAGCGGCCCGCACTCGGTGGCGGGGTCCAGCCCGTTGCCGAGCCGGATCCGGTCGGCGCGCGCGGCGAGTTCGGTGACGAAGCGGTCGTGGATCTCGCCTGCCACGATCAGCCGGGAGCCGGCCGAGCAGACCTGCCCGGAGTGCAGGAACGCGGCGGTGAGCGCGTAGTCGACCGCGGTGTCGAAGTCGGCGTCGTCGAACACGACGTTGGGGTTCTTGCCGCCGAGTTCGAGCGTCACGCGCCGTACGCCCTCGGCGGCAGCGGCCATGATCTCCTGGCCGGTGGCCAGGCCGCCGGTGAAGGAGATCAGGTCGACGCCGGGGTGGGCGACCATGGCCCGGCCCACGGTGTCGCCCCGGCCGAGCAGAAGGTTGACGACGCCGGGGGGCACCGCCGCCTCCTCGGCCAGTTCGACGAGCGCGACGGTGGTCAGCGGGGTCAGCTCGCTGGGCTTGAGCACGACCGTGTTGCCGGCGGCGAGCGCGGGGGCCAGCTTCCACGACATCTGCAGCAGCGGGTAGTTCCACGGCGTGATCAGCGCGCAGACGCCGACCGGTTCGTGCACGATGCGGCTGACGACGTCGGGCAGGCCCGCGTCGACCACACGCCCGGCGTCGGTACCGGCGAGCCCGGCGTAGTAACGGAAGACCGCGGTGACGTCGTCGACGTCGGCCTGGCCCTCCTTGAGCGTCTTGCCGGTGTCGAGGCTCTCGGACCGGGCGATGAGCTCCCGGTCGCGTTGCAGCAGGTCCGCGACGCGCCACAGCGTACGGCCGCGCTCGACCGAGGGCGTGCGCGGCCAGGGGCCGGAGTCGAAGGCGGTACGGGCGGCGGTGACGGCGCGGTCCACGTCGTCGGTGGACGCCTCGGCCAGGGTCTCGAGCTCGCGGGCGTCGAAGGGGTTCACGGTCGGCGACGACGCCTCGGATGAGGAGGCGGTCCACATCCCGTCGATGTAGAGGTCCTTGATGCCGAGTTCCTCCCGTCTTCACCCCCCGGTGCATACGTTTGTAGACAGAGCGGGTGACCAGTGTCAATCGACGACGCGGCCGAGCAGCGTGCCGATGTTCGCGAACGCCTGCCGTGTCTGCGACTCGCCGTCCGGGCCGGCGAGCGTGCCGTCCTCGCGCGCGCCGATCCGGCCGGAGATGAAGACGAGCTCGTGGTCGGCCGGCACCGCGGCCAGGTGGCTGTACTGACCGACCGGGGGCGCGAGGCCGGCCGGGCTCCATCGACGGATCATGGTCCTGAACCGTACGGGAAAATTAGGTGCGGGCCGCGGCCACGGCAGGTCACCATCGAGGGCATGGACGGGACCGCGCCGGAGATCATCGACTACTACACCTCCGTGTACGACGAGGCGAGCCGCCTGTCGGCCCGTTCCGACGGCCGGCTGGAGTTCCTCCGCACCCAGGAGCTGCTCCGCCGCCATCTCCCCGCGCCGCCGGCCGGCGTGCTCGACGTCGGCGGTGGTCCCGGCGTGCACGCGCGGTGGCTCGTGGCGGACGGCTACGCGGTCCACCTGGTCGACCCGGTCGAGCGTCACCTGCGGCAGGCGGAGTCCAGCGGCTGCGGTACCGAGCTCGGCGACGCGCGGTCTCTCACGGCCGCCGACGCGAACTATGACGCCGTCCTCCTGCTCGGGCCGCTCTACCACCTGACCGAGCGGGACGACCGCGTACGAGCGCTGCGCGAGGCGCGCAGGGTGCTCCGGCCCGGCGGGACGCTGGCGGTCGCGGCGATCAGCCGGCACGCCGCCCTGCTCGACCTCGCGGCCATCGGCCGGCTCGACCGGGACGCGGCGGACATCCTGTCGCTCGTCCTCGCCACCGGCCGCCACGACGACCGGCTCGGCTTCACGACCGCCTACTTCCACACCGTCGGCGAGCTGCGGTCGGAGGTGACCGAGGCCGGGTTCGCGGGCGTCCGGATCTACGGCGTCGAAGGTCCGGCGTGGCCGGCGCTCAAGGGCATCGAGGTACGCACCGGCGAGTCCCTGACCGGCTCTCCGCTGGCCGAGTCCGCGCTCCTCGCCGCGCGCATCGCCGAGTCCGACCCGGCTCTGCTGGCCGCGAGCTCCCACCTCCTGGCGGTCGCTCAGTCGTCGAGCCAGACGTAGCCGGCGAAGCGGCCCGTCTCACGGTCACGGCGGTACGAGTAGAGCTCCGGGGTCTCGATCGTGCAGCGGCCGTCGTGCCGGACGCCGGTGACGCCCTCGGCGGTGAGCTGCGCGGCGACCCCCGCGCGCACGTCGAGGGCCGGTGTGCCCTGCCGGGTGGTCGACCACGTCTCCGGCAGGCCGGCGGCGACCTCGTCGCGCAGCTCGGCGGAGACCTCGTAACAGAGCCCGCACGCGGATGGGCCGACCAGCGCCGTCATCCTGGCCGGGTCGGCGCCTCGCTCCGCCATCGCGCGTACGAGCGCGGGGACCACGCCCAGCGCCGTACCCACCCGTCCTGAGTGGGCCGCGCCGACCAGTCCGGCCTCGGCATCGGCGAGCAGGACCGGCACGCAGTCCGCGACGAGCACGCACAGGCCCAGGCCCGGCCGGTCGGTGAACATCGCGTCCAGGGCCGGCGGCTCGGCGCCGAAGGGCTCCGTGACGTACGCGGTCTCGGCGCTGTGGACCTGCCGCATGTACACCACCCGGGACGGGTCGAGGCCGAACTCCAGCGCCGTCTTCTCGCGGTTCTGGCGTACGGCCCCGGGGTCGTCGCCGACCGCGCCGCCGAGATTGCGGCTGTCGTACGGGGCGACGCTGGCCCCGCCGAACCGGTCGGTGATGGCCAGGTGAACGCGTTCGGCCGAACTCATCCGCCGAGGGTAACTCAGCCCCTGCCGCGACGGCCGCGGCGGTGCCCGTCGTCCTTGGCCGAACGCAGTTCCGGGGTGCCGTTGTCGCAGGTCACGGTGACCGCGTACTCCTCCTCGTCCGACTCGAGGGTGAGGGAGACGGACGCCGCCGGGTCGTGGCGGAAACCGCTGGAGTGGAAGCCCTGGGCCGGGATGACCGCCACGACCGTCACCTTCCCGCCCGTACAGCGGGCGGTCACGGTGCCGCCGCCGGCCGCGAGGTTCTTGGCGACGCCGCCGGCCGGGGTGACGCTCAGGGTCGGGGCCGGGGTCGTCGGGGTCGCCCCGGGCCGGCTGAGCGCACGGTGGATCGCCTCGTCGTCCAGCGGCCGCACGTTCTTGCCGGTGATGCCGTCCTCGAGCATGTCGAGGGTGGCGATTCCCGCCGTCGTGGCGGCCACCGCGAGCACGAGCCAGCCGACGATGCCGAGAAGGACGCGCCGGTTCATTCCGCCATCATGCCCCGGCGCACCGATAAGACGGGGTTAAGAGGGAGGTAAGCCGCGTCTCACCAGGAGCGCGGCCGTACCGCCACGAGTTACGGTGCACACGTGCCCCAGGTGCTCATCGTCGAGGACGACGACAAGATCCGTACGTCGCTGGTACGGGCGCTCACCGACCACGGCCATGCCGTCTCCTCCGCGCACACCGCGATGAGCGGGCTGCGGCAGGCGGTCGAGGACCGGCCGGACGTCGTGGTGCTCGACCTCGGCCTGCCCGACCTGGACGGCCGCGAGGTCCTGCGCATGCTGCGCGCGGTCAGCCGCGTACCGGTGATCGTCGCGACCGCGCGGGACGACGAGGAGGAGATCGTCCGCGTGCTCGACGCGGGCGCGGACGACTACCTCATCAAGCCGTTCGGCGCGGCCCAGCTGGAGGCGCGCATCCGCGCGGTGCTGCGGCGGGCGACCGAGCAGGAGGCCAGCCCCTCGCTCGTGATCGGCGACCTGACCGTTACGCCCCGGGCCCGCGAGGCCGTACTCGCCGGGGTCACGCTGGACCTGTCGCCCCGGGAGTTCGACCTGCTGCACTACCTCGCCGCGCGGCACGGCGAGGTGGTCACCAAGCGGGACCTGCTCACCGATGTCTGGCGCGTGCCGTACGGCGGGGCGGACAAGACGGTCGATGTGCACCTGTCCTGGCTCCGGCGCAAGCTGGGCGAGACCGCCCAGCAGCCGCGATACCTGCACACCGTACGCGGGGTCGGGGTGAAGCTCGTGGATCCGGGCCGATGAGGCGCCGGCTCACGCTGCTCGTCGCGGCGACGACCTCGCTGGTGCTGGTCGCCTTCCTGGTGCCGCTGGCCCTCCTGGTCCGTACGGTCGCCGCCGACCGCGCGGTCAGCGGCGCGACGCTGGAGGTCGAGTCGCTGTCGTCCCTGGTCGCGACCGTCGACCGCCCGTCGCTCGCCCTGGCGCTCGAACAGGCCGGCACCAGTGGCGGACGGCCGGTCACGGTGTTCTTCCCCGACGGCACCACGCTCGGCGCCTCGGCCCCCCGGTCGGCCGCGGTCGAACTGGCGGCGCGCGGCAACAGCGTCACGGCCCAGGTGGCGGGCGGCCGGGAGATCCTCGTCGCGGTCGAGGGCATGCCGGCGGGCATCGCGGTCGTACGGACCTATGTGTCCGACGGCGAGATCCGGCACGGCGTCGCGCGGGCCTGGCTGATCCTCGCGATCCTCGGGGTGGCCCTGCTCGGGCTCGGCCTGCTGGTCGCGGACCGGCTCGCGAGGTCGCTGATCGGCTCGACCCGCGACCTGGCCTCGGTCTCCCACCGGCTGGCGGCCGGAGAGCTCGACGCGCGGGCCCGCCCGGCGGGCGCTCCGGAGCTGCGGGAGGTCTCCGGAGCGCTCAACCACCTGGCCGGCCGGATCAGGGAGCTGCTGGCCGCCGAACGCGAGGCGGCGGCGGACCTGTCCCACCGGCTGCGGACGCCGCTGACGGCCCTGCGGCTGGAGCTGGAGTCGCTGCGCGACCCGGCGGAGGCGGCCCGCGCGGAGGCGTCGGTCGCGGCACTCGAACGCGCCGTCAGCCAGATCATCGCGGACACCCGCCGCCCGGCGCGCGAGAGCACGGGCCGCTGCGACGCGGCGGAGGTCGTCGCGGACCGGGTGCGCTTCTGGACCGTACTGGCCGAGGACCAGGACCGCCCGCTGACCGCGCCGTCTCCGCCGGGGCCGCTGCCGGTCGCGGTGTCGCGGGAGGACCTCGCGACGTGCGTCGACGCGCTGCTGGGCAACGTCTTCGCCCACACACCGGAGGGCACGGGACTCACGGTGAGCCTGGACCCGCGCCCGTCCGGCGGCGCCCGGCTGACGGTGGCCGACGAGGGGCCGGGCTTCGGCCCGGCGGACCCGCTGGAGCGCGGGGTGAGCGGCGCGGGTTCGAGCGGCCTGGGCCTGGACATCGTCCGCCGTACGGCCGAGTCCTCCGGCGGCTCCCTGTCCGTCGGCGACTCCCCGACCGGCGGCGCCCAGGTCACGCTGGATCTCAGCGGGCCATGACGGCCTACTCTCGGACCATCGCCATGACGATCGTCTCGGACGGCAGGTCCTCTCCCCGATATCGCCGCTGCAACCACGTGACGCCGGCCGCGACCTGCCGGAACATGTCGCCGATGTCCTCCCCCGCCACGAGGTCCGCCTCGACGGCCAGGCAGAGCGCCGCGACCCTGATGGCCGTTCCGCGCTCGGCCGTCAGTTTGACGCGCCGTGAGAAGACGTTCACCGCCAAGTCCTGAAAGCGCTGCGTGATGTCGAAAGCCCACCTCTGGGACGGCGACTCGCACGGCAATGACCGGAGTTCGCTCACTGCGGCGCGTACCAGCCCCGCCAGCCCGTCAGATGAAATGTAATATCCGCCCCAAGCGAGTCGCGACGTATTCACAAGAGCAGAACAGAAGCGGGTCATCGACGGATGCGTCGACCCGTACTGCGACGCCTCTCGTGCCGCCCGCGCGAAGGCAAACCCAACGGACCCCTCCAGATCATCGATTTCGGGTCGGCTGAACACGCGGTCCACAAGAAGGATGGCATCAACACCAACAATGCGATCCAGCTCGAGAATACGCTCGATCAATCCATCCAGAATGTGGTCGAGGTCGAGCACCAGCGGTCTCAGGAGATCAAAGTGGGGTGCTTGGGACAGAGCGACGCCGACGGCGGCGATCCGTACGGTTATTCCGTCGAAAGCGGACGAGACATCCGGGTCGGCGTAGGTACAGGAAACCGCCTGGTCCATGCTGATCGCGTAGTCAAGGGCACGGACCAGCGTTCGCGCGCTGCGAACGTCCAGACCCGGACTGTGATTAAGCGCATGGTCGAGCTCATGCGCGAGTGAGCCGTGGCGAGAGATGCCGAAGACGCGATCCAGGTTGGCGGCCCTCTCAAGGGCCCGCCCCAGCGAGCGGGACTGGTCCGCGCCGAACACTCCACGGACCAGCGCGACGACGACTTTCGCCCGGACCAGAATCGGGATGCTGCGCCTCAGCTCGGTCGGAAGGAAGTCCGCCGCGAGATACTCCTCTATTAGAGCTGAAGGTATCTCTCCTGGATGGCGGGCTTCTTCCGGCGTCCATAGTTCCGTTAGGGTTCCGTCCCTCTCGGAGGAAAGCCATACGCTGTGGACCCCATCATTGATGGCACGCCACACGGGATCCTCGACCTCATCACCAAACGGCAGCCGATAGGTCGGGTCGGCCCTGATGAGGTCGTTGGCCCAGCGGACGAACGCTTGAGCGTCCGCACCTCGCATGCCGGCGACGATCTGTCCCGAGGGTGGGGTGTCCTGGTCGGGAGCGTCCAGAACACGGCTCGCCTCGCCGGACCTGGCCGTGTCTTCTAGGAAGTACCGGTAGATCTCGTCGGTGACCCCCTGGACGCAGAGGCGCGATCCCCGCGCGACCTTGACCGCCTTGCGCCTGTACTGCGCCAGCGTCACGCCGACCATCAGCCGCCGACGCGAGTCCATATCGGACGTGAGCCCCTCGGCCCGGAGCTTCTCCAACTGTCCCTTCAGGGAGTCGTCCAGTTCGTTGGCCTCCTCCGCGCAGTCGAACGCGAGGTCGAGAGCCGAGACCGTGTTGGCTTCCAGGCAGGCGGCCACGATGGGGCCGGCGTCCGCTCCCGCCACGTACAGCAGTGTGCACTCGCGCCACCACACGTCGCCGACCACCGACACAAGGGTCGAGGTCAGTCCCTTGTCCCTGATGTGCGCGGCCGCGAGGTATTCCTGGAACGTGAGGTGGGCGAAGGCGTAGACGCCGTTCTCGCGTTCGACGAAGAGCCCGTTGACTCCCGCATCGACCAGGATGTCCATGGGCCGCTGGAGCCGCGTGATGTTCCGCAGCGAGGATTCCAGCACGTCGCAGGCTTCCTCTTGTGTCAGGTCGCGGACCCGGCGGAGCATCATCTCGTACGCGAGGACACGCATCAGCGTCTCCTTCTGGCTGCCGCGCGGGTCCACCGAGAGCTTCTTGGCCTGCTGTCGGCGCCATAGCAGGACTTGGCAGATCTGGCCGTACAGGTCCGCCCTGCTGTCCGGCAGCGCTCCCTGGTAACGATGCACATGAACGATCATGGTGAGCAGCAGCGGGTTGACGGTCAGGTCGTCGAGTGCCGGGTTGTCCTCAAGAAGACCGAGAAGGTCTTCGGCCTCTTCGTAGGCTCGCCGCGCGAACTCGTCGGCCGCGGCTCCGCGATCTTCGTCAGGGGCCCGTGTGCTGTGTCTTTCCACCGCCAGGTACCAGCCGTGGACGAATCGCGAGACCTGGTCACGGGTGAAACGCCGCGTCTGGACGACGATCGCACCTTCCACCGGAGCGGTACGGAAGCCCTGGGGCCGGGAGGTGATCACGAAGTCGTTCTTCGGATGCCGCTTGACCTGGAGACCGACCCAGTCGGAGATGGCCTGGCGGTCCTCCTGCCGGGCCACCTCGTCCAGTCCGTCCAGCAGGACCACGCATCTTCCATCGCGCAGCCGCCGGCGGAACCAGCCGTCCGGCTCGGTGATGCCATATCTCGTCAGCGCCGCGCCGAGGAGCTCGGGAAGGGACACGTCGTCGCGTGCGGTGATCGCGGCGACGTGGTCCCGCAAGTAGAGCAGGATCGGGACCGTTCGCCGCTTGCTCCGGCGGCCTCCCCGGCGCCGGCAGAGTTCACGCGCGGTGTGGCGCAGCAGTGTGGTCTTGCCGCTCCCCGGAGCGCCGACCACGGCCACGACCGCCGGTTTGGGCTGACCGATGAAGTCGGCGATCGACCGTCGCTCACCTCCGGCCGCCAGGCGGTCGGTTAGGTCGCTGTCCGACACCTCACCCGGATTGCGCGGCATGAG
Source organism: Actinomadura sp. DC4 (assembly GCF_030406325.1). Taxonomy (GTDB): domain Bacteria; phylum Actinomycetota; class Actinomycetes; order Streptosporangiales; family Streptosporangiaceae; genus Actinoallomurus. The sequence goes on from NZ_JAUEQY010000002.1 coordinate 33,485, forward strand.
CCCCACGTCCACGTAGACCTCGTCGAGTTCAGGGGTGAAGAATCCGCGATTGGCGAGTCCCTTCAGGTCGAGTAGGCGCAGGTCGTTCAGGAGATGGTCGCGGTAGCGGCCGCCGAAGCGGGCAAGCCATCGATCCAGTCCCTGGCCGATGCGATCGACCACGCGTTCCTTGTACTTACGCCGCCATAGCTCGCGGGCGAGCCCCATCAGGACGAGCAGGGCCACTCCGGCCGCCGCGAGGCCGGTCGCCTCCACCGGGTGCCGGGAAATGGCCTGCCATTTAATGCCTGCGAAAAGGGCACTCGGCACCCCCAGCAACGCGGCCAGCCACCCAGGCGGAACAAGTCGATCACCTTTCGGCTCGACCTTATTATCCATATCCTTTATCACAAACCTCGAAACACAGGGCCTTATGGGAACGGTGCGCCGACTGTACTCGCTAACGAGCGGGGTCGCTGGTGAACAAACAATCATAAGTCCTCCATGCGCCATTGGACTTAATGTGCAATTTTGCACTAAATAGGGTTTTAGGGCATGCGTCCCAGAGGGCACGTCAGTGATCGTCAAGGCTTAACGGCGCCTTAGGGTTTCCGCAGCGCGCCCCTATCCGATCTCGGGCGAGTCTCTCCTCATGCCGGTCTCCACGGCGGAGGCCGAACACGAGGAGGGTTTCGAATGCGCAAGAAGGCAGCCATCACCAGCGGCGTCGCGGCGGTCGTACTCAGCGGCGGCCTGGCGCTCGCGCTGAACGGCGGCGGTACCGCGTCGGCGGCACGGACCGCGGCCACGGCCTCGTCGGCCCGGCCGGCGGCGGCGCCCTCCGTCTCACTGATCAGCCGCGCGGAGGCGGAGCAGATCGCGCTCGCCGCCGTGCCCGGGGCGAAGGTACGGTCGGCCGAGCTGGAGAGCGAGCACGGCGTCACCGTCTGGTCCGTCCGCGTCGTCAAGGGCGGCGTGACGCGTGACCTGGACATCAACGCGCGTACGGGCAAGGTGGTCCGCGACCGGGCCGAGAAGGGCCGGGCCCGCGACGCCCGCCGGGGCGACGACCACCGGGCACGCGAGGCGGAGCACCGGCACGGCGAGGCCGAGCCGGGCGACGACCGAGGCCGCGAGGCCGAAGCGCGGCACGGCACCGACGACGCTCCCGGCGACGACCACGGCCGCCACGGAGGTGGCTCGGACGACCGCGGAGGCGACGACCACGGCGGCGGGCGTCACGGCGGTGACGACGACAACCGAGGCCACGGCAGCTGACCCGCCACCGACCGCGACACGGCCGCCTGGACGACCCCGGCCACCGAGACGCGGTGGCCTGGCCGGCACACCTCCCGGATAGAACGACGGGTACGGCCACGATCGTCATCGTCACCACCGCCGGCGGCTCGTAGCCGACGACGAAGAGCCGGTCGGGGAGACCGGCGCCGCACCATCTCGGACGGGTCCGCCGCCAAAGCGGCGGGCCCGTCCTGCGCGAGGGTGCACCAGGAGACGAGGGGACAGGTCTGCGTACGGCGGCGAGACGTCGGGCCGCGTCCCTGCCGCCCTATCCCGGCGACCGGCGGCACCACCGCCGGCGTGCCCCGGGCGTGCGCCTCGGCGACCAGGAACTCCGCGCTGCGCCCGCACCGCCGCACCGCCGCACCGCCGTGCCGCACCGCCCCGCCACGCCGCGGCCTAACGACGCCAGGCTTCCCCGGCCGACTCCATAACTACGATCACCACCGCGGACACACCGCGCCCAACGACCGGCCACCCGCCGGCCACGTCCTAACCTCACGGGAGAGAACAGCGAGCGCTACCCCCGCCGGGTCCGGCTCCGAGGGCCGCCCAGCCTGTGAGGGTGGTTTCGAGGGTTTCGCGCGTTGTGGCGGCAAAGGGTGGGTAATCATCTGCGCCCGGATTAGTCCGCTCGTGCGAGTGGGGTGTGGCGGGCGGGTATGCCGACCGCGTGTCCCCAGCGCTACGGAAGTGTCCGACGCGTGGTGGTCCGGCAAGGAGCGCCCGCCGGCCCGTGCTCATCCTTCTTCTGACGGTGATCATCGTCGGTGGCATGCCGCTGCGGGCATGGGCCGGGCGCTGGCAGGACGGTGGCGGCGGGCTAGCGGTCGGGAACGGGCGGTACAACCGGAACTCCGTCACGATTCGCAGCCCGGAGTTCAATCACGGCATACAGCACCTCACCAACACCAACGTCGGTGGCGGGAACAACAGCCAGGCATCCTTCTGCCTGAAGAGGTTCCGGCACTGCCGGATCTCCCAGCATCTCAATCCGGGCTGGTAGCCGACCGTACAACGGGCGCGTAAAGATCTTTCCCGGATCGCCGGCGAGCCCGCTCATGACCGTGGCGCGGGGTACTCCCCTCCAACGGAGTGCGCACGATCCCCGACGCACAAGAGGTCCTGAAGAATGATCCACCACCTTCTCGCCGCGTCCGCCATGAGCCTCGCCGGGCGGCCTCTGCCGCCTCCGGCCGACCTCGTCCCGACCATCGTGCGTGACGGGAACCACCATGACGGGAACGGCCACCACAACCGCAACATCATCTCGGTGCACAGCCCGACCCATAACCGCGGATACCAGCACACCAGCAACAGCAACGCCGGCGGCTCCAACCCCGTGCAGAACGCGCTCTGCCGGCACGTCACCGTGTGCAACGTCACCCAGACGGTCCACATCGCCCGGCCGGAGCGGCCACAGCCGCCCGCGGAGACGCCGCCGGAGCCGCCGCCTCCGACCGTCGAGGTGCTCCCCGAGCCACAGCGCGAGGCCCCGCCTCCCCTGGAACCCCCGCGTCAACGCCTGCCGCGCGGCCCCTTCCTTTACATGGGCCCGGAGGGCCTCCTGATGGGGTCGGGCGCCGGCACGCCGACCCTCTCGCTCGGTGGGGTACTCCCCTTCGGCCTGTCCGGCTGACCGGCAAAAGGCTGGCAAGGGCCCGGCAATCATCCATGCCGCGTGCCGTCAACGCACCGGTGCCCGGACCGCCCGGCGGGTACGGAGGCCGATATACCCGGCCGAAAGGACATCGCTCATGCGACGGACCACGTACGGCGGCCTGCTCGTCCTCCTCCTGGTCGCCCCGCCGCAGGCGTACGCCGACGTCAACCACAACGGGAACGGCGCGCACAACCACAACGCGTTCTCCATCCGCAGCCCGACCCGCAACGGCGGCGTGCAGGCCATCTCGAACGCGAACGCCGGGGGCGTCTCATCGAGCCGCAACGCCCTCTGCAAGAGGACGCGGTTCTGCCACATCAGGCAGTCGACGGCCGGTCCGTGACCTGCCCTTCGAACGCGTAGACCACACCGTCGTCGCGGCGCTCGGGCGTGACCGGCACCGTACGGCCGCTCCGCCAGGACAGGTCGGCGGCGGTGGCCAGGTCGAAGGCGGCGAGCGCGTCCAGGCCGGTGACCGCCGGGGCGGTGTCGTCGCGGACGCAGCGGGCGAACGCCTCCATCTCCTCGGCGTACGCCAGCGGGTAGCGCTCCTCGAAGTCGCGGTTGATACCGTACGTCGCGCCGCCCGGCGTCAGCCACTGGTAGTGCCGGTACTGCGGCCGGTCGATCCGCGCGGTCGCCAGCGCGCCCACGACCTCGGTCGAGCACTCGTAGCCGTAGCCCGCGGCCCGGCTGTTGTCGATCACGCCGAGCGCGCCGCTCTCGAAGCGCAGCACGACCAGCGCGGTGTCGATGTCGCCGATCGCGCCGATCTCCGGGTCGGCGATGGCCGACCCGTACGAGCTGACCTCGACGACCTCGCCGACCATCCAGCGCGCGGTGTCCAGGTCGTGGATGGTCATGTCCACGAAGAACCCGCCCGAGCCGGCGAGGTAGGCGACCGGCGGCGGTCTCATGTCGCGCAGCGAGGTGCGGAAGAGGTACGGCTCGCCCATCTCGCCCGCGTGGATGCGCCGGGTCGCCGCCACCCAGTCGGGGTCGTAGCGCCGGTGGAAGCCGACCTGGAACTTCACGCCGGTCGCCGCGACGGCCTCGACGGTGCGTACGGTCGCGGGCCGGTCCAGCGCGATCGGCTTCTCGCAGAAGACGTGCTTTCCGGCCCGCGCGGCGCGTACGGCGAGGTCGCCGTGGGTGGCCGTGGGGGTGGCCACGGCGACCGCCTCGACGGAGGCGTCGCCCAGCACCTCCTCGACGTCGGCGGTCCACGGCACGTCGAACTCCGCGCCCGCCGCGGCGGCCAGGCCGGGATCGGCGTCCGCCACGACGGCGAGCTCGGCCGTACGGCAGCGGGCGGCCAGGTTTCCGGCGTGGATGTGGCCCATCCGGCCCAGGCCGATCAGGGCGACGCGCACCTTCGATCTCATCGGGCTCCTCAGCTCGGGGGAATGCCTCGTACAGGCTGACAGGTCAAGGCAACGGCGCGACCTGCAGGCCCAGGCAGAAGCAGGCGCCGCCGCGGTCGCCGGGCTCGTAGTAGACCTCGCCGCCGTTGGCCTGGGCGAGACGGCGCACGATCCACAGCCCGAGCCCGGATCCCTCGGTGTGCTCCTTGACACCGTCGTCGCGAGTGAAGCGCTCGAACAGGCGCGGGACGAACTCCGCGGGTACGCCCGGCCCGCTGTCGTAGATCCGCAGCTCCACCCAGCCGTCGTCCTCGTCCGCGGACACGCCGATCGGCGGGCTCCCGTACTTGAAGGCGTTCTCCAGGCAGTTGACGAGCATCTCCGACAGTTCGGCGCGGTTCACGTGCGCGGCCAGCCGGGGGTGGCACGAGACGCACACGTCGCCGGAGCGCTCGCCGAACTCCGCCAGCCGTTCGAGCAGCAGCTCCAGGATCGGCACGCACTCCAGCGGCGCTCGCGTGACCTCCACGTCGATGCGGGAGGCGGTGAGCAGCTTGGAGACCATGGTCTGGAGATAGGCCGTACGGTCGGCGATCCGGTCGACGACCTCGGCGCGCTGGTCGGCCGTGAGCACGACACCGGGGTCGCGCAGCACCTCGGTGAGCGTGCTGATCGTCGCGAGCGGGTTGCGGAGCTCGTGGGCCACCATCGCGGCCGTCGTGTGCTGGCGCTCCAGCGCCGCCTCCAGGTCCTGCTCGATCTGCCGGCGGCGCGTGACGTCGCGCAGCGCCGCGACGTGCAGCCGCTCGCCCTCCAGGATCGTGCTGGCGACCCGCATCTCGACGATCCGCTCGCCGCCCTCGGGCAGCATCAGCTCGACCTCGGTCGCGCCGCCCGCGACCATCGGATAGCCGAACGGGGTGCCCAGGAGCCGGTCGGCCCGGCGGCCGAACAGCTCCTCGGCGGCGGGGTTGCAGACGCGGATCCGGCCCTCCTCGTCGACCGCGACGATGCCGTCGGCGGACGCGGAGATGATCGCGTGCCCGGTACCGGGGGCCGTTCTCGGCTGCTCGTCGAGGTCCACGGTCAGCCCTGCCCCTCGCCCGCCGGGTCGGTCTCCGCGGGCCACGGCGGGTGCTCGGTCAGCGCCGCGCTGCCCGACAGGACGTGAGCGACGCGCGGCAGCGGTTCGCCGATGTGCAACCCGGTGTCGTCGATGGTGACCTGCCGGATGGCATGGTCGTGGCAGCTCCCTCTCGTCTGCATCACGGCGACCGCGCGCTGGATGTCGCCGGTGCGCTCGACGTACCGCAGCATGATCGTGACGTCCGCGATGCTCGCCATCTCGACCGCGCTCGCCAGCGTGCCGCCCGCCATGGCGTGGCCGGGCGGCGCGGCCGTGATGAGCGTGGTGATCTCGCGCTCGCGGAGCACGCCCGTCAGGGCGATGACGAAGTCCAGCAGCGACCGCGCGGAGACGACGCGCTCCAGCGAGGAGAGCGTGTCGATGACGACGCGGGTCGGCTGGAAGTCGCCGATGGCGTGCCGCAGACGGAGGAAGTGCTCTTCGGGCGTCGCCGCCTCGGGGTAGTCGGCGCTGACGTGCAGCCGGTTCGCGGCCTGCAGGCCCCGCAGGTCCATCCCCCAGCTCGCGGCGTTGCGCGCGAGCTGGCCGCGGGTCTCGTCGAACGTGCAGAACAGGCAGCGCTCGTCCGGCGCGCCCGCGTTCGCGAACTGCAGCGCGGTGAGCGTCTTGCCGATGCCGGGCGGCCCGGTGAGCAGCGCGATCGCGTCCCGGAACAGGCCTCCGCCGACCATGCGGTCCAGGCCGGCGTTGCCGGTGGGGACCCGGGCGTGCGACGCCTCGTCCGTGGTGGCGAGGACACCGAGCGGGATGACGACGAACCCCTCGCGCGGGTCGATGGTGAACAGCCACTCCCCCGTACGGTGCGGGACCCCGCGGAACTTCACGATCTCGACGGTCCGGCGGCGCCTCTCCTCGTGCAGGACGTTGCGCAAGACGATGACGTTGTCGAGCACGAACTCCTCGACGGCGTAGCGGGACAGGCCGTCGTACTCGTGGACCCGCTCGGAGGTGAGCAGCAGCGTGACGCCGAGGGCCTTCAGGGCGGCGACGATCCGGACCAGCTCGTGACGGATGACGCCGGCGTCGCGGAACCGGATGAAGATCGAGCCGAACGAGTCGAACGAGACGCGTTCGGCGCTGCTGCGCAGTACCGCGTGTTCGATCCGGGCCATCAGCGCGCTCAGGTCGTACGTGCCGATGGTCTCGACGCCCTCGCCGGTGTCGAGAGAGGCGTCGACGAAGGTCCACAGGCCGTCGCGCTCCCACTGGCCGATGTCGAAGCCGAGGGAGATCGCGTTCCGGCGGATCGCCCCCGCGGTCTCCTCGGCGGTCACGAAGACGCCGGGCTGGCCGAAGTTCAGGATCCCCCGGGCGAGGAACTCCACCGCGAAGAGCGTCTTGCCGCTGCCGGTCGTCCCGGTCACGAGCGTGGGCCGGCCGGCCGGGATCCCGCCGAGGGCGATGGCGTCGAAGCCGCCGATGCCGGTGGGCAACCGCTCGATCGCGTCGATCGTCACGTGCTCCTCCGGGAGAGCATGCCGCCGCTGTCGGAGAGGCCGAGGACGTCCGCGGCCCGGCCGTGGTCGGACAGGTCGCCGATGACCCTGAGCTGGGGCGCGGGTTCGAGGCGTACGACGGTCGGGGTGGCGAGGATCCGTTCCTGCTCGGCCAGGTCGGGCCGCTCGATCGCGTCGATGACCTCGATCTCGTAGCCCTTGGGCAGGTGGGACTCGCACAGGAAGCGAAGGTTCGAGACGGCCGCCTGGGATCGCGCGGTCCGCCCGGCGATATAGAGCCTGAACGAGTAATCCGTCACGGTAGAACCCATTTCTCCGCTGTAAGGCCGGGCCACCTGCCGCAAAGCGGTGTATTTGGGTACTCTTGTCCTGTTCCTCGCCCTACCCCCACCGCCCGGTCCGGACACCGCGGATCACCGGGCTGACCAGCGACGGCGTGGTGGCCTGGAGGCACTCGGGGATGAGCCGGACGAAGACGGAGACACGGGTGCTCCTCGTGGAGGATCAGCGGACCCTCGCCGAGGCCCTGACGATCGCCCTGAACGCGCAGCCCGACCTGACATGCGTCGGCGCGGCGCGAACCACGGACGAGGCGGTCTCACTCACCGCCGCGCGATGCCCGGACGTCGTGCTCATGGACATCCACCTGCCCGGCGGGGACGGCATCGACGGGACCCGGCAGATCAAGGCGCTCAATCCGGCCGTCCGCGTCTTCATCCTGACCGCGGACGCGACGCCGGAGCAGTTCGCGTGCGCCACCGAGGCCGGCGCCACGGGCTTCCTGGCCAAGGACGGCCCGTTCCCGGAGGTGCTGGCGGCGATCCGTACGCGCGGCCGGGCGATGGTCGCGGGCGGCACGTTCGCGGTCCTGACCGCCGACCTGCGCCAGGACGCCTGCGAGCGGGCGCAGTCCTGGGCCTGCCTCACCGCCCGGGAGAGGGAGGTCCTCGCGCTGATGGGCGAGGGTCTCGGCTCCCAGGCGATCGCCGAACACCTCGGCATGAGCCGCCACACCGCCCTCGGCCACGTCAAACGCATCCTGGCGAAACTCAAGGTCCACAGTCGCCGCGAGGCGGTCGGCGTCGCCGTCCGTACGGGCCTGCTCCCCGGCCCCCGCTGACCCACCGGCACCATGGGGCGATGGAGTTCCCCTTCGGCGCGGCCCTGACGGCACGGCTCGGGACGGCGCGCGATCCCCGGCCCCTGGCGAGCAGCCCCCGGTCCAACGTCTGGCGGGCCGGCGTCGGTGGAGCGCAGGTCGTCGTCAAGCAGATCGTCGGCGGGGCCGACGCCCGGGCGCGGTACGAGCGCGAGGTGGCGGCCCTGCGACTGGCCGCCCGGGTGCGGCCCCCGATCGTGCCCGCCCTGCTCGCCGCCGATCCCGGCACGCTGACGATGGTCCTGGAACACGTGGACGACACCGGGCCGGCCGAGGACTGGGTGGTGGCGTACGCCGAAGGGCTGGCCCGGCTGCACGCGGCCGCCGGGCCGGCCGACGCCGGGGCCCTGCCGCGCTGGCAGGGGCCTGACGCCGGGGACGTACGCGCCTTCCTGGGCCTGGCCGGGCGGCTGGGGGCTCCCGTCGAGGCTCGCGCGCGGGACGAGCTCGCCGCTCTGGCCGACCGGCTCTCGCGGGTCCCCGGGGACGCCCTGCTGCACGGCGACCCGTGTCCCGGCAACGACCTGTACGTCGATGGAGTGGTCCGGTTCGTCGACCTCGAACAGGCCGCGTTCGGCAACGGCCTGGTGGAACTCGCCTACCTGCGCATCGGCTTCCCGACCTGCTGGTGCGTCACCGAGGTGGCCGGGCCACTGCTGGACCGGGCCGAGGCCGCCTACCGCACGGCGTGGCGCGCCGCCACCGGCGCGGAGCCGGACGGCGACCTCGTGGACGCCTGCGCGGGATGGCTGATCCGCGGCGACGCGCTGGTCCAGCGGGCCGAGCGGGGTATCACCGACCACCTCGCCCGCGTCTCGGCCGGGGACTGGCCGTGGGGCACGGCGACCGCGCGGGAACGGCTGGCCCATCGGCTCGGCGTCGTCGCTGGCCTGACCGAGGGCCGCGCCGACCTCGCCGGGCTGCACCGGCTGGCCACGGCGATGCGCGCCCGCCTGCCGGGCCACTGGCCCGGCCTGCGGCCGCCACCGCTCCGCCGCGCCTGACCCGAGGTAGTCATCGGTTCTCTTCGCACCTCGGCCAAGCGCTCGTTCGCCTACCCTGCCGAACCCCCCGGCGAGGAACGACCGGCCTGCATCCCTTTCGCCATCGCCTCTGTATCGATCGGCGGCGTCCGTCTCGCCGCCGGGACCCCTCGGTGAATAACCTTCGGTTTGTCGGGTCCGCCACCATGGAGATCGGACGTATCCGGCCGTAGCGTTGATCCGCACCGGAGCCGGGCACCGGACTGCCACCGAGCCGCCCGGCCGCGGGGGCACGTGACGGGGAGGCGCGGGTGAGGTGGTCGCTGATCGTTCTGCTGTGCGCCAACGCCGTCTCCCTCACCGGCAACGTGCTCTCGATGCTGGCCGTGCCCTGGTTCGTTTTGCAGACGACGGGCAGCCCGGCACGTACGGGACTGGCCGCCTTCGCCTCCACCCTGCCGGTGGTGATCTCGGCGACCTTCGCCGGGACGCTGATCGACCGGCTCGGCCTGCGGCGCGCGAGCGTGCTCTCCGACCTGTTCAGCGGGGTCATCGTGCTCGCGATCCCGCTGCTCTACCTTACTTACGGCCTCTCGTACGGGCTCCTGCTCGTCCTGCTGTTCGCGCGCTGGCTGCTCGCCACGCCGGGCGAGACCGCCCGCGAGACGCTGATCCCCGAACTCGCGGCCCGCGCGCGCTTCACCATGGAGCGGGCGACGGCCGCCTACGACGGCGCGTACCGCGGCGCGAAGATGGTGGGAGCGCCGCTCGCGGGCGTGCTCATCGTCTGGCTCGGGCCGACGAACCTGCTCCTGATCGACGGCATGACCTTCCTGCTGTCGGCGGTGATGATCCGCTTCGGCGTCCCCGGCTCGTCGCCCAAGACCGTGGAGCACACGGGGTACGTCGACAGCCTGCGCGAGGGGATGGCGTTCCTGTGGCACGACCGGCTGCTGCGGTCCGCCGTCGCGATGGTCCTGGTCACCAACCTGCTCGACACCGGCCTCGGCCAGGTCCTGCTGCCCCTGTACGCGCGGGACGTCACGGGCGACCCGCGCGCGTTCGGCCTGCTGGTGGGCGCCGTCGGGGCGGGCGCGGTCGTGGGGACGGTCGCGTACGGGACGCTGGGCGCGCGGTTACCCAGGCGGATGACCTTCGCGCTGTGTTTCCTGGTCGCCGGGTTGCCCCGCACGCTCATCCTGGCGACCGACGTCACGCTCGACGTGGCCCTCGCGGTCACGGTCGTCTCGGGCTTCGCGGCCGGCGCGATCAACCCGCTGCTGGGGGTGGTGGAGTTCGAGCGCATCCCGGTGCGGCTGCGGGCGCGTGTGCTCGGCACGATCACCGCGGGCGCGTACGCCGGGATGCCCTTCGGCGGCCTCCTGGCCGGGGGGCTCACCGAGCTGGCCGGCCTGGCGACGACTCTCGTCGTCTTCGCCGGCGTCTACCTGCTCGCCTCCATCCCGCCGTTCATCGGCCGGGCCTGGCGCGAACCCGGCCTCACCCCGCGGAAGCCTCGTACGGACCGTCCGGCATGACCTCGTCCCCGGCGGCACCCCGGCGGCCGGACGTCTCCGGGTCGAGGAGGTCACAGGCGATCTTCAACAATCGGTCCACGTCGACGACGGGCTTTTGCAGATAGTCGTCGGCCCCGCTCGCCAGGGCCTTCTCGCGCTCACCCGGAATGGCCTTCGCACTGAGGACGACGATCGGCAGGTCGGCGTGGCGCGGGACGCCGCGGATCGCCCTGATCGCCTCGTAACCGTCCATGACCGGCATCATTATGTCCATCAGGACGAGAGAGACGTCGGGGTCGCGTTCGATGATCTCGATGGCCTCCTTGCCGTTCAGCGCGTAGAGCACCGGCAGCCCGACGCGGCCGAGCAACTGGGTCAGGGCGATGACGATGCGGATGTCGTCGTCGACGACGAGGATCTTGCCCGTGAGCATGCGCGTGGCGCGCTCGGCGCTCCACTCGTCCAGACGGGTCATCAGGGCCGGCCGGTTTTCGTGCTCGGTGTTCCAGTGGATGCCGTCCTCGACCGGCGCGTCGAGCACCGGTGTGTGGCCGGGGTGGACCACCGGGACGTACAGGGTGAAGGAGCTGCCCACTCCCGGTTCGCTCGCGGCGGTGATCCGCCCGCCGAGCAGTGTGGCGAGCTCCCGGCTGATCGACAGGCCGAGCCCGGTGCCGCCGTACTTGTGGCTGCCGGCGCCGTGGGCCTGCTCGAACGCCTCGAAGATCGTGCCGAGCTTCTCCGGCGGTATGCCGATGCCGGTGTCCTCCACGGTGAAGGCGACGATGTCGCCGAGCCCGTACAGCGCCTCGTCGGCGCCGGTGAACCGCTCGACCCGCAGCGTCACCCGGCCCTTCGGGGTGAACTTGATCGCGTTGGACAGCAGGTTGCGCAGGATCTGCTGGAGCCGCTGCTCGTCGGAGAACAGCTCGCCAGGCGCGTCGACGGCCACGTCGACCCCGAAGTCCAGCCCGTGGTCGACCGCGATCGGCCCGGACGTGGCGTTGACGTAGTCCAGCAGCGTGACCAGCGGAAGCTTCTTCGGGCGGATGTCGAGCCGGCCGGCCTCCACCTTCGACAGGTCGAGGATGTCGTTGATCAACTGCAGCAGGTCCGACCCGGACCGGTGAATGCTGGTCGCGAAGGTCACCTCCTCCTCGGAGAGGTTCTCCTGCGCGTTGTCGGCCAGCAGCCGCGCGTAGATCAGCATCGAGCTGAGCGGTGTGCGCAGCTCGTGCGACATGTTCGCCACGAACTCCGACTTGTACTGCGAGGAGGAGGCCAGCAGGGCCGCCTTCTCGGCGAGTTCCTCGTTCGAGTGCTGCAGCTCGCACTGCTGCCGCTGCAGTTCGTCCGACCGCTCCTGGAGCTGCTGCGCCAGGCCCTGGGACTCGGCGAGCAGCACCTCGGTGCGCGCGTTGGCCAGGATGGTGTTGAGCGCGACGCCGATGGTGTTGACGAACTGGTCGAAGAAGGCCAGGTGCACGTCGGAGAAGCGCGAGAACGAGGCCAGCTCGACGATGCCGAGCAGCCGGTCCTCGAACAGGATCGGGATGATGACGATGCTCGCCGGGGCGGACTCCCCGAGCCCGGAGGAGATCTTGATGTAGTCCGGCGGGATGTCCTCCAGGAGCATCCGCTTCTTCTCCAGCGCGGCCTGCCGGACGAGCCCCTGGGCCAGCGCTCCCGGCGTCTCGGTGGCCGCGTCCTGCAGGCCGTACCCGGCGATGAGGGCGAGTCCCCGCGCGTGCTCGGCCGGATGGCCGGTCCAGTCGCCGTCGGCCTCGGCGCCGGCCAGGAAGAACGCGCCGTACTGCGCGTTCACCAGCGGCGTCAGCTCGCGGAGGATCAGGTCGGCGACCTCGACCAGGTCGCGGTGGCCCTGCATCAGGCCGGCGAGGCGGGTCAGGTTGGACTCCAGCCAGTCCTTCGCGCGGGTCGTCTCGCGGAGGTTGGAGACCATCAGGTTGATGTTGTCCTTCAGCTCCGAGACCTCGCCGTGCGTCTCGACGGTGATGTGGCGGGACATGTCGCCCTGCGCCACTGCGGAGGTCACCTCGGCGATCGCCCGCACCTGGGTGGTGAGGTTGCCGGCCAGCTCGTTGACGTTGGTGGTCAGCCGCTTCCAGGTGCCGTGCACGCCCTCGACCCGGGCCTGACCGCCCAGCCGTCCCTCGCTGCCGACCTCGCGGGCCACCCGCGTGACCTCCGAGGAGAACGACGACAGCGTGTCGACCATCGTGTTGACCGTGGTCTTGAGCTCCAGGATCTCGCCCTGCGCGTCGACGTCGATCTTCTTGGACAGGTCGCCCTCGGCGACGGCCGTGGCGACCTGGGCGATGTTGCGGACCTGCGAGGTCAGGTTGGCGGCCATGAAGTTGACGTTGTCGGTGAGGTCCTTCCACATGCCCGAGACGCCGCGGACCTGGGCCCGGCCGCCGAGGCTGCCCTCCGTACCGACCTCGCGCGCCACCCGCGTGACCTCGTCGGCGAAGCCGGACAGCTGGTCGACCATGGTGTTGACCGTGGTCTTGAGCTGGAGGATCTCACCTTGGGCGTCGACGGTGATCTTCTTGGACAGGTCGCCGTTCGCCACCGACGTCGTCACCTGGGCGATGTTGCGGACCTGCGACGTCAGGTTCGACGCCATGAAGTTCACGTTGTCCGTCAGGTCCTTCCACACCCCCGACACCCCACGGACCTGCGCCTGGCCGCCGAGGTTGCCCTCCGTACCGACCTCACGGGCCACCCGCGTGACCTCGCCCGCGAACGCCGAGAGCTGGTCCACCATCGTGTTGATCGTCGTCTTGAGCTCCAGGATCTCGCCGCGGGCGTCGACGTCGATCTTCTTGCCGAGGTCGCCCCGCGCGACCGCGGTCGCGACCTGGGCGATGTTGCGGACCTGCGAGGTCAGGTTGTCCGCCATGAAGTTGACGTTGTCCGTCAGGTCCTTCCACACCCCCGAGACGCCGGGGACCTGGGCCCGGCCGCCGAGGCTGCCCTCCGTACCGACCTCACGGGCCACCCGCGTGACCTCGCCCGCGAACGCCGAGAGCTGGTCCACCATCGTGTTGACGGTCGACTTGAGCTGGAGGATCTCACCCTGGGCGTCGACGGTGATCTTCTTGGACAGGTCACCGTTCGCCACCGACGTCGTCACCTGGGCGATGTTGCGGACCTGCGACGTCAGGTTCGACGCCATGAAGTTCACGTTGTCCGTCAGGTCCTTCCACACCCCCGACACCCCACGGACCTGGGCCCGGCCGCCGAGCCGCCCCTCCGTACCGACCTCGCCGGCCACACGGGTCACCTCGCCGGCGAAGGCCGAGAGCTGGTCCACCATCGTGTTGACGATCAGCTTGAGCTCCAGGAGCTCGCCGGTGGCCTCGACCGTCACCGACCGGGTCAGGTCGCCGCCGGCCACTGCCTTGGTCACCACGGCGATGTCGCGGACCTGGGCGGTGAGCCGGTCGGCCATCGTGTTGACGGCCTCGGTCACGTCGCGCCAGCTTCCCGACAGCCCGCGCACCCTGGCGCGCCCGCCGAGGCGCCCCTCCGTACCGACCTCGCGGGCGAGGCGCGTCACCTCGCCGGTGAACAGTGAGAGCTGGTCGACCATCTGGTTGATCCGCTGGCCGAGCCGGCGCAGGTCGCCGCGCAGCGGGCGGTTGCCGTTGCTCAGGTCCATGCGCTGGGTGAGGTCGCCGTCGGCGACCGCGTCGAGGACCCGCGTCGCGTTCGCGGCGGGGACCACGAGGGCCTCGACCAGGACGTTGGCCGACTCCACCCCGGCGGTCCAGGCGCCGGGGCCCGGGCTGGAGGACAGCCGCTCGTCCAGCCGCCCGTACCGGACCACCTCGCGGGACACCCGGCCCAGCTCACACGCGAAGTGCTCGTTGCGGTCGGCGATCTGGTTGAACACGCGAGCGAGCTCCCCCGCGACGCCCTCGTCCTCGGTGGGCATCCGTACGCGGAAGTCGCCGTCCCGCAGGGCGTCCATCGCCACCAGCAGCGGGCGGAGTTCGCTCACCCGAATCCACCCGTCGCGGTTCATCTCTTTGACCGTCGTCACGCTCACGCGAAAGTCCCCCAAGTCGCGAGCCGGCGTAGGCGCACTACGTCGTTCGGGCGCCGCCTGACGTTTCAGGCGGCGGGCCCGCGCGGAAGGAGGATCGTCTGCCCCGCAGTTCGCGGCGGGCGTACCACCGGACTTCGAGGAGCAGGTAGGGAGCGGAGGATCGGGGCGGCAGGCCCGCGACCGCCGTCCGGCGGGCGGTGGTGGGCTGACCGCCCCCGGTCCGTACGTCCCATCAGGAGCGGGAGGCCGGACGCAGGGTGTCGAGGTGATGGTGCTGGGGCGAGCCGCGCACACGACGACTCTGGCACGTGGCGACATCTCGTCGCATTACGGCATGACGATAGAGGACGAAACGCCGAATTACGAGACCATTGCCAAAATTTATAGCGCCATTAACGATCATTCTCTTAATTTCATGACCTGTCATTTGAAATATTGTCCAGGCTCGCTATTTCGTCACGTCCCCGCTGTTCGCACGGGGTGACGGGTATCATTGGCCTGGCCATGCCAGGACAGCGGCTGCCCGACGTCGGGCGCGACGACGACGGTCCGATCCCCCCGCGCGGGCGTGTGATCGTGGCCGACGATGACGTATTGCTCCGCGAAGGACTGGCGAGTCTTCTCACGCGCGAGGGCTTCGAGGTGCTCGGGCAGGCGGGCGACGGCACCCGGCTGCTGGAGCTGGTCCGGCAGTACGTCCCCGACCTGGCGATCGTGGACGTCCGCATGCCGCCGACCGGCACGACGGAAGGGCTGCAGGCCGCCTCGGAGATCCGACGGCTCTTCCCCTCGGTCGCGATCCTGGTCCTGTCGGCCTACGTCGAGGTGGACCACGCACTGGAGCTGCTGTCCAGCGGCGACCGCATCGGCTACCTGCTCAAGACCCGGGTCACCGACGTCGCCGAGCTGATCGACGCGGTCGAACGCATCGCGAAGGGCGGCTCGGTCATCGACCCGTTCCTGGTGCAGCGGCTGTTCGCCGCCCACCGGCGCGGCGACCCGCTGGCCAAACTGAGCGCCCGCGAGCGCGAGGTCCTGGCGCTGATGGCCGAGGGCCGCTCCAACGCCGGGATCGTCCACAAGCTCTGGATCGCCGAGCCCACGGTCGAAAAACACGTGCACAGCATCCTCACCAAGCTGTGCCTGCCGGAGACCGACGCCGACCACCGCCGCGTCCTCGCCGTACTCGCCTTCCTCAACGCCAGTTAGGCCCGCGCCGACAGCAGCTCCTCGATCCTGCCGACGGACATGGAGGTCTTCTCCAGGAAGCGGAGATACGGGCTGGCCTCCATGCGCGCGGCGAGTTCGTCCTCCGCGTGGGTCGACATCAAGATGATCGCCGGCTGCCAGTCGCCGGTGAAGCGTTCCCGCAGGCGCTGGGCGATGTCGAAGCCGCTCTCGGACCCCAGGCGTACGTCCATCAACACGATGGCGGGCCGTAGCCTCCCGGCGCACTCCAGGGCCTCGGCCCCGTTCGAGGCCGTGTCCACCACCTCGGCGCCGTCACGTTCGAGCAGATGCCGCATCGCCCGGCGAAAGGACACGTTGTCGTCCACGATCAGGCAGCGCATGTCCATGACCTCAGCATCTCCCCGGGCCCGCACGGCAGAACGCCGGGCCCCCACGTGCTACCGGCAGGTTGCGCCTGAGTGACTTGTAGTGCAACCTAAGAGTTGCAGCCGAACAGAAGGAGATGGCCATGGGTACTCCGGACCGCATCGAACGAGAGATCAGCATTGACGCGCCGCTCGACCGCGTATGGGGGCTCGTCAGCGAGCCGGGCTGGTGGGTCGGCGAGGGCGAGGACTCGGGCAGGCAGCGGCGCCGCGAGGGTGGCCTCGACGTGATCGACAGCCGCTGGGGCAGCTTTCCGGTCCGCGTCGAGACCGTCGAGCCGCAGACCTACGTCGCCTACCGGTGGTCCAGCACGGCCCCCGGCGAGGTTCCGTCCGAGACGAACTCCACGCTGGTGGAATTCTGGCTGAGCGAGCGCGACGGCGGCACGGTCGTACGCGTCGCCGAGAGCGGTTTCGCCGCGCTCGCGCTCACCGACGAGGAGCGCGAAAGCGCCTTCGAGGGCAACACCGGGGGCTGGGCCGGACAGTGCGACCTGCTCAGGACGCGCGCGGAGCGCGTCGTGGCATGAGTGACGTCGGTGCCGTACTCCTCGCGATGGCCGACCCGACGCGGCGCCTGCTGCTGGACGCCCTCGCCGAGGAGGGCACGGCGAGCGCGACCCGGCTCGCGGGGCGCCTGCCGGTGTCGCGCCAGGCCGTCGTGAAGCACCTGCGCGTGCTGGAGGGCGCGGGCCTGGTCAGCGGCGCCCGCGCGGGCCGTGAGGTCCGGTACGAGGTGCGCCCCGAGCCTCTCGACGCCTCCGCCCGGTGGATGGCGAACCTGGCCGCCACATGGGACCGCCGTCTCGTCGCCCTGAAACGCGCGGCCGAGGCTCCGCCGAGACCAACCTGACCAGGGGTTTTTCTGCGAAACGCCCCAGAGATCGCGATCGCGGCGCCGTACGCCTCACGTCCAGTCCGCCGGAAACCATCCGGTATCTGATCGATGATCGTTAAGTTGATCATCTATGCGCGAGGACATCGATCGCTACACCGGCCAGGCCCTCGATCTCCTCGATGAGGCCGAGCGGATCGAGGGGCCGGAGCGGCGCCAGGCGCTGGCCCGCGCCCAGGTGTTCGCGACGCTCGCGGCGGCGTCGGCCCTCCGTGAGGTCGCCGACGCCGCCGTACGGGCCGGCGAGCCGAACACTCGCACGCTCTTCGAGGCCGCCGAGAACCTCCTGAGCGGCCAGGCGCCGCTGTCCAAGGAGATCGAGCGCCTGGCGCTGGAGGGCGCGTGCTCGCTCGACCAGTTCCTGCCCCCGCTCGACAACACCCTCGACGTCGGCTTCACGACGACCGGCTGGGGCGACCGCGGTGGCCTCCGCGTGCCCGTCGGCGGCCTCGTGCCCCCGCTCGGGCCGGAGCTGGCGCCGCTGTCGCTCGACCTGTCCGGCGCCCAGGGCCACGTCGGCGTCGCCGGCGCCCCGCAGAGCGGCAAGTCGACGCTGCTGCGCACGCTCGTCGCCTCGCTGGCGCTGACCCACACGCCGGACGAGGCGCAGTTCTACTGCCTGGACTTCGGCGGAGGCGCGCTCGCGGCGCTGGCGGACCTGCCCCACGTCGCGGGCGTGGCGAGCCACCTCGACACCTACCGCGTCCGCCGTACGGTCGAGGAGGTCTCGGCGCTGCTCGACACGCGCGAACGCTACTTCGCCGAGCACGAGATCGACTCGATCGCCGCCTACCGCCGCCTGCGGGCGAGCGATGAGATCCTCGGCGACGGCTTCGGCGACGTGTTCCTCGTGATCGACGACTGGCTGGTCGTACGGCAGGAGTTCGAGAAGGTGGAGCGGGCGGCGTACCGGCTGGCCCAGCGCGGGCTCGGCTACGGCATCCACCTCGTGGCCTCGGCCGGCGACTGGAGCCACTTCCGTACCGGCCTTCGCGCGCTGTTCGGCACGAAGCTGGAGCTGCGGCTGGGCGATCCCCACGGTTCTGAGATCGACCCCACACTGGCCGCGACCATCCGGCCGGACCGCCCGGGACACGGCGTCTCCGGGAACGGCTCGCGCTTCCAGATCGCCCTGCCCCGCATCGACGGCCGTACGGACACCGAGGACCTGAGCGACGGCGTACGGGACCTGGTCGAGGCGGTGACCGCCGGCTGGCAGGCCGCGCCCGCGGCGAAGGTCCGCGTGCTGCCGGAGGACCTGCCCCTGCGCGCCCTGCCGACGGCCGCCGAGACCGGGCCGCGGGTGCCGATCGGCATGGACGAGACCACGCTGTCGCCGGTGCTGCTGGACTTCGCGGCGGACGCGCACCTCGTGGTTCTCGGCGACCGGGAGTGCGGCAAGTCGAACCTGCTGCGCCTGATCGCCAAGTCCATCATGGACCGGCACGTGCCGAGCGAGATCCGGCTCGTCCTGGTCGACTACCGCCGGAGCCTGCTGGACGTCGCCGGCCCCCACACCGGCCACGCCACCTCCCCCGCCGAGGCCGTCGACCTCCTGGAGGACCTCCAGAGTGTGCTGGGCGCCCGGCTGCCCGTCTCCGGCGGTACGCGCGGGCCGGAGGTGTTCCTGCTCGTGGACGACTACGATCTGGTCGCGGCGGGCCCCAACCCGCTGGGGCCGATCGCCGATCTCCTGCCGTGGTCCCGCGAGGTCGGCCTGCACCTGATCCTGACCCGCTCGATGACCGGTGCGGGCCGGGCGATGCACGACCCGATCCTCGATCGGCTCCGGTCCGGGAGCGCGCCGGCCCTCCTCATGTCGGGCGTTCCGGGTGAGGGGCCGCTCTTCGGCGACCACCGCGCCGAGTCCCTTCCGCCGGGCCGCGGCCGGTACGTCCACCACCGCACGGGCGCCCGCCTCATCCAGACCGCCCGGGTCGACGGCGCGCCGTAGGCGGCCTGCGCCGCGAAGGTTGCTACGTTTCTCCAGGTGACCGAACTGGTGCGGTGGCAGACCGATCAAGGTCCGGTGGTCGTGGAGACGCGCGAGCAGCACGCCGGGTTCGCGCCGGACGAGGTCGTCCACGACGCCGCGGGCCGGTTCGAGGACGCGCTCGCGAACGTACGCGCGGCGGCCGTTTCAGCGCTCGCGACGTTCCGGGACGACACGCTCAAGCCCGACGACGTGGAGATCGAGTTCGGCGTCAAGCTCGACGCCGGGGCCGGGGCGGTCATCGCCCGGACCTCACTCGAAGGCCACCTCGTCGTCAAGCTCCGCTGGACGCGTGACCCCGCCCTTCGCTGAGCAGCGTCTCGGCCGCTGCGCGGGCGTGACGGAGCGGGGCGCGGTCATTCAGCAGGGCACTCTGGGCCAGGGCGCCGTCGAAGAGGACGGCGAGCTGGTCCGCGAGCCTTCCGGGATCGGCGGCGCCGGCCTCCTCCGCGGTGGCGCGGAGTAGCTCGCGGAAGGCGCGCTTGTGCTCGACGGCCAGCCTGCGCGCGGGGTGGGCCGGGTCGGCGATCTCGGCGGCGGCGTTGAGGTACGGGCAGCCGCGGAGGGCGCCCTCGCCTGTCACCTCGAGGTCGTCGAACAGGCCCAGGAGCCGGTCGCGTGCGGGCAGGTCCGTACGGGCGAGGATCTGTTCGCGGGCGAGGAGACTCTCGTCGGCGAAGCGGCCCAGATAGGCCGCGACCAGCACGTCCTTGCTCTCGAAGTGCTGGTACAGCGTGCGCTTGGAGACGTGGGCGACCTCGGTCAGCTCGCCGATGCCGGTCGCGGTGATGCCTTGGTCGTAGAACAGCCGGGTGGCCGCCCGCAGGATGCGCTCACGCGCGCCGCGTCCGCCGCCGTTGGTCGTTGCGCTCACACGCTCGATGGTACCGATCGTTTTACTTCGCCGCGAGCAGTCGTTATGGTCGAGGTAGAACGATCGGTTTACTTGGTCTTGGAGGACAGCGATGCGTTACACCGCTTTCGGCCGCCGGACGGGCCTTCGCGTGTCGGAGTACGCCCTGGGCACGGGCAACTTCGGCACCGGCTGGGGCACAGGCACCGAGCAGGACGAGGCGCGGCGGGTCTTCGACGGGTTCGCGGAGGCGGGAGGGGTGTTCATCGACACCGCCGACGGCTACCAGGCCGGGGAGTCCGAGACGATGCTGCGGGACTTTCTCGCGGCCGACCGGGACCACTTCGTGCTGGCCTCGAAGTACTCCAACGGCCCGGTGAAGGGCGACGTCTCACGCTCCGGCAACAGCCGCAAGAACATGATCGCCTCGGTGGAGGCCAGCCTGCGGCGGCTCGGCACCGACCACATCGACCTCTACTGGGCGCACTACCCGGACGAGATCACGCCCATGGAGGAGATCGCGCGCGCCTTCGATGACCTCGTACGGTCCGGGAAGATCCTGCACTGGGGTCTGTCGAACTTCCCCGCCTGGCGGGTGTCGCGCGCCGCGACGCTGGCCGAGCTTCGCGGCTGGGCGCCGCCGGCCGGCATCCAGCTGGAGTACAGCCTGGTCGAGCGCACCGCCGATCGCGAACTCCTGCCGATGGCCGAGTCGCTCGGGCTGGGCGCCGCGCTCTGGTCACCGCTCGGCGGTGGCCTGCTGACCGGCAAGTACCGCGAGAGCGACGCCGGGCGGCTCTCCGAGTGGAACCGCCTCGTCCACACCGAGACCACCACGCAGAAGACCGCCGTGGTCGACGCGGTGCTGGCGATCGCCGCCGAGATCGGCGCGGCCCCGGCCCAGGTCGCAGTGGCCTGGATGCGCGAGCGCGCGGCGCGTATCGCCACGACGTTCGTCACCATCATCGGCCCGCGTTCGGTGCGGCAGCTCGATGACTACCTCGGCGCCCTGGACGTCTCGCTGACCGGCGAGCAGTACGACCGGCTCACCCAGGTCAGCGCCGTACCTCTCGGCATGCCGCACGACCTGATCGCCGCGCAGCAGGACACCGCCCTGGGCGGGGACGCCTCGCGCGTGATCCGGCCGGCTACGCCGGTGAGCTGAGCCGCCGCCGCTGCTCCGCGTCGGCGGTCAGCACGCTGCCGAGCAGGCCGGGGAACAGCGCGTCGAGGTCGGCGCGGCGCATCGAGGTCATCTTGGCCGTACCCCGGTAGACCTGGTTGATCAGGCCGGCCTCGCGGAGCACGCGGTAGTGGTGGGTCGTGGTCGACTTGGTCACCGCGAGGTTCAGCGCCGAGCACGGCGCCTCCTCGCCGTCGGCCAGGCCGCTGAGGAAGCACACCAGTTGCAGGCGGACCGGGTCGGACAGCGCGTGGAGCACGGCTTCGAGCCGGATCTGCGCGCGCGTGGGGTGATCGAGCGTCCGGGCGGTCGCGGTCGGCACGGGTCGGTCCCTTCGCAGTGCGGTCCGCTCGATTGTACGGCGATCCTCGTAGTTTGACAGATCCCGTACTACGACTTGTACCGTACTAGCCGTCGCCGGAGCTTAGGAGCCTGCCGTGAGCGCCCTGTTCGAACCTCTCAGACTGCGCGGTCTGACGCTGCCCAACCGAGTCTGGATGTCCCCGATGTGCCAGTACTCCGCCGTGGACGAGGGGCCGGACACCGGCGTCGCCGGCGACTGGCACTTCGCGCACCAGGCCGCACGCGCGGTCGGCGGCGCCGGGCTGATCATCACCGAGGCCACCGCGGTGAACCCCGAGGGCCGGATCAGCCCGGCCGACCTCGGCCTGTGGAACGACCGCCAGCAGCAGGGCCTCGCCCGCATCGCCGCGTTCGTGCGCGGGTACGACGCGGTGCCCGGCATCCAGCTGGCGCACGCCGGGCGCAAGGCCTCCACCGAACGCCCCTGGCGCGGCGGCCGGTCCATCCACCCGGACCAGCCGCACGGCTGGCGGCCGGTCGCGCCGAGCCCTCTTCCCTTCCACGAGGGTGACCCGGTGCCGGCGGAGCTGAGCCGGGATCAGATCGGGGCCATCGTCGAGGACTTCGCCGCGTCCGCCCGGCGGGCCCTGGACGCGGGCTTCCAGGTGGTCGAGATCCACGGCGCGCACGGCTACCTGATCCACGAGTTCGTCTCGCCGCACACCAACCGGCGCACCGATGAGTACGGCGGCTCGTTCGAGAACCGGACCAGGTTCGCCCTGGAGGTGGTCGACGCCGTACGCGCGGTCTGGCCGGACGAGCTGCCGGTGTTCTACCGCGCCTCGGCGACCGACTGGCTGGATGAGGCCGGGTGGACCACCGATGACACCGTACGGCTCGCGAAGGAGCTGCTCGGGCACGGCGCCGACCTGCTCGACACCTCCAGCGGCGGGATCGCGCCGGGCGTGCGGATCACCACCGGGCCGGGCTACCAGGTCCCGTTCGCCGCACGGGTCAAGGCCGAGACGGACCTGCCGGTCGCGGCGGTCGGTGAGATCACCGAGCCCCGGCAGGCGGAGGAGATCATCGCGTCCGGGCAGGCCGACGCGGTGCTGCTGGCCCGCGAGCTGCTGCGCGACCCGTACTGGCCGAACCGCGCGGCCCGCTCGCTCGGTGCCGCGCCGTCGTGGCCGGACCAGTATCTCCGCGCCGTCTGAACCTGGTAGATCTGAGGCCATGCCCTGGGGTGTCGGTTCCGTTCCGCGGCCGGGCAGCCGTACGGCCCGGCCATTGCTGTACCTCGACATCGACGGGGTGCTGAACCCCTCGTTCCCCGCCGATCCCGACCTGTTCGTGTCCCATGTCGTCGACGTGGGCCGGCGGTTCGCCTGGGTCGACGACGTCATCCCGCCGCGCGTCAGACGGCAGGCCTGGCCTACCGGGGCATCCTGCTCGTCCCGGTCGACCCCGCCGAGGGCCTCACCCGAAGCCACGTGGACCGCCTCCTCGCCTGGGGCGTCAGCGCAGGTCGGCGGCGGTGACGAGCTGGAGCTGAGCGTCCACCCACCTGCCGGGCGCCGACTCCAGGTCGGACCGGCACGCGGCCACGAAGGCCGTCAGCATGGTCGCCGACCTGCGCAGGCCCACGCGGCCCAGGTCCGTCGCGGCCTCCTCGATCCGGGTGTGGACGCCCGGGGTGGCGTGGCGCAGGCCGCGGTGTGCGACCTCGGCTAGTGTGGTCAGGGCGGTGTCCAGGGCCGCGCCGAGCGGGTCCGGGCTGCGTCCGGCGTACGGACTCAGGCCCGTCTCCCCCTCCCCCGCCGCCAGGTCGGGCACGACCATCCCCTTCGAGGTCATCACCGCGATCGGGTCGAGTACGAGGGTCCCGCGGCCACGGTGCAGGGACCCGCTGATGAAGGCCGGCCCGTCGTCGAGCGCGCCGGCGAGAGCGTCGAGCGCGCCGGGGCATTCGGCGCGGTACTCCGCCGAGACCGTGACCGTGCTTCCGGCGGGATCGGCGACCACGGCCTCCAGCCGCTGGTCGCCGGGGTGGTAGCCGACGTCGCGTACCTCCGCGACCTGGACGACGCGCACGAACTCCGCCTCGATCCGCGGGCGGATGAGCCGTGGCGGCAGCTCCTCCAGCGCTCGGGCCGCGGCGGCGAGGTCGCGGACCATCACCGCCCCGGGGAGGCGTTCCCACGCGGCGCCGACCGGGGTGACGGTCGTCTTGGCGATCCGGCCCGGGGCGACCTTCACCACCCGGCTCGCGCTGCGCGAGGCCGACTCGGACACGAGGTTGGCGGCGGCCAGCGCGCCGAGCGACGCTCCGGCGACCCGCCGGCCGGACAGGTCGTGACCGGTCACCGGCCGGTCCGGCTCCTGCTCCCAGCGCCGCCGCAGGACGAGGACGGTGCCGTCCCCGGCGTGCGCGAAGTACACGTCGGCGACGCGCTCGTCCAGCGTGCCGCCGACGCGGCAGCCCAGGCCCACGAGCCGTACGCGCCGCAACGGGGTCTGGCCCGGCTCGTCGCCGCCCAGCACCTGGGAGCGCAGCCCGCTGCCGGCGGCCGCCCGCTGCCGCGCGTGGAGTTCGGCGAGCAGCGTCGCGTACCGCGTCGCCTCGTAACGGGCGCCCCGCGCGGCGTACGCGTCGAGCTGATCGGCCAGGTCGTCCAGGGCGCCGGCGGGCCAGTGCAGGCCCTGGTCGTCGATGGTCCGCTGCATCCTGCGCAGCGCCGCGCCCAGCACCGGCCCGGCGTGCATCGCGCCCTCGACGAGCAGTTCGGTGGCGAGCTCGACGGCGGGCTCGATGCCCGTACGCTCCGCGCGCGGCGTCGGCCCGCCGCCCACGTCGAGGCGGATCTCCCGCTCGCCCAGCCCACGTCCGTCCGCCTCGCGGAACGCCCACACCGCCAGCGCGATGGCCTCGGCGCGGTTGGGTCCGGCGGCGTCGGTGTGGGCGTAGCCGAGCTCGCCCGGGACGAGGAACCGGACCGTACAGGTCGCCAGGTCCGCGCGCGGCGCCGGTTCGTCGGGGCCGCCCCGGTCGAGGTGGACGGAGTAGCCGGCGGCGAGGCGGCGGCGGGCGGCGTTCATCGCCCGGGTGCCGAGCAGCTCCTGCAGTTCCTCGTCGGCGACGCTCCCCGGCGACCACCCGCCGGTCGGGTCTCCGGCCGGGTCTTCGGTCCGGTCCTCGGACGGCTCCTGGGCGGCCTGCGACTGGTAGGCCAGGACCAGGCCGATCCGGTGGCGGCAGACGCCGGTCGCGGGGCAGGTGCAGGAGGCCGAGTCGAGCCCGGCGCCCACCGGGAACACGACCTCGACGCCGTCGGCGAACCGGCCGCGTACGGTGCCGTCCTCGTCGGCCGACACGTCCGGGACGACACCGGCGTCGATCTCCTTGGCGGCCCGTTTGACCAGGCCGCGGTTGGCGAGCGCCACGAGGACGTCGTGGTTGAGAGCGAGCAGGTCGGCGCGGGTCATCGGCCGAGCCGTTCGGCGACGAAGGCGGCGAGCTCGCCCGGCGTCATGGCCCCGACGTGGGCGCCGACGTCGGCGAGGCGCTGCGCCAGCGCGCGGTCATAGGTCGGGTTCGCCTCCTCGTCCAGGGCCGCGAGCCCGAGAACCTGCGTCCCCTGCTCGGCGAGGCGCGCGACGGTCCGTACGAGCCGGTATTCGTCGCCGCCCTCGTAGAAGTCGGTGATCACGGCGAGGATCGTCCTTCGTGGGTTCTCGATGAGGCTCGCCCCGTAATTCACCGCCTTGGCGATGTCGGTGCCGCCGCCGAGCTGGACCTTCATGAGGAGCTCCACCGGGTCGGCGACATCGGCGGTCAGGTCGACCACATTGGAGTCGAAGGCGATGAGATGGGTCTTGAGACCGGGGAGGTTCCACAGGCACGCGGCGGTGACGGCGGAGTGGATGACCGACCCGGCCATCGAGCCGGACTGGTCGACGATGAGCACGAGCTGCCACTGGTCGAGGTGCCGCTTCACCCGGGAGACGAACTTCGGGTGCTCGATCAGGATCCGCCGCTCCTCCGGCTGGTAGTGCGCCAGGTTGGCCCGGATCGTGCTCCGGAAGTCGAAGTCGCGCGCCTGGCGGAACCGGCTGGGCCGCCGCGACCGCGTGCCGGTGAACGCCTTCCGTACCTCGGGGGCGAGCCGCTTCATCAGATCCCGTACGACGGCGTCGACGATGCGCCGGGCGAGCCGCAGGACCTCGGGATTCATCAGGTGCTTGGTGCGCAGGACGGCACGGAGCAGGGTGGGGTTCGGCTCGATGCGGGCCAGGACGTCGGGGTCGGTGACGACGTCGTGGATCTCATAGCGTTCGACGGCGTCACGCTCGAGCCGCTCGATCGTCTCGCGCGGGAACAGTCGGTGGACGTCGTCGAGCCAGTCGACCGTGGTCAGCGCCGAGGGCCCGGTCCCGGCGGTACGCGTGCCACCGCGCCGTACACCGCGGCGGTTCAGGTCGGGATCACGGCCGTAGAGCCAGTCCAGCGCCGCGTCCTGGGAGGCGGCCTCCCCCTGCAGGCCGCCGGTGCACTGCTCGGCAGGCGAACCGAGCACCAGCCGCCAACGTTCGAGCCCCGGATCGATCATGAACGCAGCCCCTCTCCGACGAGCCCCCGGCCCACCTTCTCCACCGCCGCCTTACGCGCGCCGGCCCCGCCCCGCGCGCCGCGCGTGCACTGCCCGGCGGGCGAGCCCGGTCGCCGACGTTGCAGGCCCGGGTTCGTCATGGGAACAGTCCCCTCTGACGGGCCGCCGGGACCGCCTTCTCCGCCGCCGCCTCGTACGCGGCGACCCTGTCCTGCACGCCGGCCGTGCACTGCCCGGCGAGCGGGCGCAGCCGTCGGTGGCCCGGTCCCGGGTTCGTCATGGGAGCAGTCCCTCTCTGGTGAGCAGGCGACTCACTTTCTCCTCCAGCGCCTGTGCCTCCGCGATCAGAAGCGGGTTCGCCGTCGTGCGTAGCAGGGCTCGTGCCGAGCCGCTCAGTTCGCGGCGTTCCAGCAGGCGGCGGGCGATCAGCTCCCGTTCGCGTGGGGGGAAGTACTCGAAGGCCTGGCGCAGTGCGGGCAGCCCGACCAGGAAGTCCGGCATCGAGGTGATGAGGTCGTCCAGGGCGTCCAGCACGCCGGAGCCGCCCGCCAGTACCTCGTCCCGTGCGAGAGCGAACAGCCCGGCGAGCCAGTCGCCGAGTGCGTCCGCGGCACCGCGCAGGGCGCGTACCGGGTCGCCGGACGCGCCGAGCGACCAGCCGAACCCGAACGCCGCGCCGCGCAGGTCCGGCGGCGCCGTGCGGTCGGCGTCGATGCGGGCCATGACCTCCAGGGCGACGTCGCGGCCGGTCGTCAGGACCTCGGGCGCGTGCAGAAGCGCGTCGCGGGTCGCGGTCAGCGCGCGCAGCCGGGCCGGGTCGGCGGGAGCGGGCCCGCCGTGTACGCCCTCGGCGAGCCAGAGGACGCGGGTGACCGCGGCGTCGATCACCGTGGCGTACATCGGGCTGCGCGCCGTACCCAGGACCCTGTCGTGCCGCCAGAGACCGAGCACGGTGGCGAGCGCCGCGCCGAGCGGGCCGAGTTCGCGCGCGCCGCCGACGGACGCGGCGATCAGTTCGGTGATCTGCCCGGACAGGTCGGTGATCCCGCACAGCGCGGCCTCGAACAGCACCGCGGCGAGCCGGTCGGGGTCGGGACCGGCGGCGGCGATGCGCTCGGTGACCAGGGCCGTCGCGGCGTCGCGAAGCGTGCCGCCGTACGCGCCCGCCTCGATCAGCGCGGCACGGCGCGCGTCGTGCGCGGTGAGCTCCCAGTGCTCGTCGAGTACCGGGTCGGCCCCGGACGAGGGCCCGGACCGGCGCTCGAACCCGGGTACGCGCAGGGCGGCGAGCCGGTGCAGCGTCCGGCTGCGGGCCTGGTCTGCGGACTCGGTGAGATCGAGGTCGACGGGACCTTCGCGATCGAGGTTCAGCCGCGTCAGCTCGGCATCGACGTCGTGGACCAGCGGCGGCGCGGGCGTGTCGGGATGCAGGCGGCCGGCCCGCTCGCCGCTGAGCGCCGAGACCATCTCCACGACCACGGGGTGGGCCCCGGGCGCGAGCGACGCCCTCCGGCTCCAGGGCAGCGGCTGGTCCAGGTCGTCGGAGACGAGCGCACTGACCAGCCCGTCGAGGATGTCGGTACGGGCGGGGTGCGGATGCCCGCGCAGCCGCGCGAGACCTTCGGAGAGGGTACGCGCGGCGATCAGGTCGGCGGTGGAGACGCTCTGCCCACGCTTGCGCAGGCGAGTGGCGACCGCCTCGACGAGCCCGTCGGCGGCGGCCTCGGGCCCTTGCTCCCAGAGGCGCTGGTAGTACTCGGGCGAGGGCATACCGGACTGGTAACCGGAGAACGCGTCCAGCCGCCGGAAGGAGTACGGCACCAGATAACTACCGGACACGGTGCCTTCCTCCGGCCGCGGAATCTCCGGCCAGACAGGCCCGTCCCCACGCGCCGCACCCCCGGACACGGACCGGGAGCCGATGTCGACGGACACGCCGCCTTCCGCGGACGTACGGACGGCGGCGCGCGCCAAGCCGCCGCCCCCTGAACCACCGGCCACCGAGCCACCCGGCCCCGCACCATCGGCGGCAGGTCCGCCGGGACCCCGGCCGCCGGCCGCCGGCCGATCGGCAGCCGGACCGCCCGCCTCCACGCCCTCGGTCACCGGGCCGTCCTCCCACGCGCCGTCCGCAGCCGATCCGCCCACCGCAACGCCATCGGCTGCCGAGCCGTCAGCCCCAGGACCACCCGCGGCCGAGCCGTCCGTTCCAGAAGCTCCCGCTCCGACCGCACCCGCTTCCAGAACGCCGGGTGCAGCGCCGTTGGCCGCCGAGGCGGTCGTAAGGGGGCGTTCGGCGAGGGTTCGGATGGCGGGGCGGTGGAAGCCGCCGGTCACCACGACGATCGGGCGGTCGCCCGCTGCGGTGATCGCTGCTCGTATCCAGGCGGCCATGTACTCCTCGCGGGCCGTGTCGTCCTCGCCGGCCGCCGCGTCGCCCCGGACCAGATCGAAGTACGTCGCCAGGCGCTCCTCCAGGCCGTCTTCCGGCTCGACCTCGACCAGGCGGTCCCACAAGGCGTCCGCGTTGTCGACCGCGAAGGCTCGGCAGAGGCGTTCGGCGGCGTCGGCGTAGCGTTGTTCGGCGTCCGCGTAGCGGTTGCGGCGGTCGGCCAGGGCCGGATGCCAGGCCGGCAGGTCGATGAGGCGGACCTCGGCGCCCGCCGCTCGTCCCTCTGTGATCGCCACCCACTCGGGTGAGTATTCGCAGAACGGGGCCCAGGACATGTGGGCCCGCTCCTCGTCCCGGTAGTGGCTGAAGATGGCGATCGGCAGGTCGTGGCCCAGCAGCAGCTCGTCCAGGCGGTCGTTGACGTCGGCCGGGCCCTCGATGAGCACGTACGCCGGGCGTAGGGACGCGATGGTCCGGCCGACGAGCCGGGCGCAGGCGGGGCTGTGGTGGCGGACCCCGATGTAGGTGACGGGCATCAGCCGGGCAGCAGGTGGCGGGCGTCGTGCAGGGCTCGCCACTGCTCGCCGCGTCTGCGCGACGCCTGTTGTTCGAGGTAGCGGCGTAGCCGGGCGAGGTCGTCGGCGTTGTCCTTGGCCGCGGTGCCGGCCAGGCAGGCGACGATGTCGGCGGCGGTGCCCGGCTCGCCGCGCAGGAACCACCCGCGCAGCCCGACCGCGTGTGCGACCGACACGGTCTCGGCGGTGCTCATCACGGCGGACAGCCGGTCCATGGACCCGCCGTCGGCCGTCATCCCGGCTCGTAGCTCGCGGAACGTCGTGACCAGCACCTCGAGGACGTCTCGCCGCGGCGGGACCTTGACGCCGGAACCCTCCAGGAGCGCCCGCGCCTCGGTCTCGACCAGCTCGAGTTCGGTGGCGAAGTCCGCGATCGGGAAGACGGTCTCGAAGTTGAAGCGGCGTTTCAGCGCCGCGCTCATCTCGTTCACGCCCCGGTCGCGCGTGTTGGCGGTGGCGATGACGTTGAACCCCTGCTTGGCGAAGACCATGCCGTCCGTGCCGCTCAGCTCGGGGATCGCCACCACCCGCTCGGACAGCAGCGAGAGCAGCGAGTCCTGGACCTCGAGCGGGCAGCGGGTGATCTCCTCGAAGCGGACGATCCGGCCGTCGGCCATGCCGCGCAGCATCGGGGCGGGCACCAGGGAGCGCGGTGACGGGCCCTCGGAGACGAGCAGGGCGTAGTTCCAGGAGTACTTGATCTGGTCCTCGGTCGTGGCCGCGCCGCCCTGGATGGTGAGCGTCGAGGTGCCGCTCACCGCGGCGGCGATGAGCTCGGACAGCAGCGATTTGGCCGTGCCCGGCTCGCCGACCAGCAGCAGGCCGCGGCTGGTGGCCAGGCTCACCAGCGAGCGGTCGATCAGCGATGGGTCGCCGACGAACTTGCGCCGGATCCCCTGCCGTTCGTCGCCGACGATGAACCGGCGGGCCGCCTCCAGGCTGAGCCACCAGCCGGGCGGGCGGCTGCCCTCGTCGGTCTCCCGCAGCCGGGCCAGCTCCTCGGCGTAGCGGATCTCGGCGGGTGGCCGCTGGAGGTTCTCTTCGGACATTCAGGTGCTCCTGGAGGAGGGTCAGCTCGTGAGTTGGGTCAGGTCGAGGATGACCTCGGAGGCCGTCACCGGGTCGAGGTCACCGAAGTGCGGCGGGTTCGCGTCGCGGACGCCCAGGCTGTCCGGATCGTCGGAGATCCAGATGGAGTCGAGCTGGTGCTCGGGGAAGATGTCGGGAGAGCCGATCGCGATGCCCGGGTCCAGGTGGATCACGATGAAGCGCTCCTCGCCGACCGCCCGCGAGATCACTCCCTGGATGCCGGCGTCCTGGGGGTCCTCACGCGACCAGCCGTGCCGCTCCAGCCCGATCACCTTGCCGGTCGGCACGGTGATGCCCTCGAACCGCGTGAGGCGACGGCCGGCCCGCTCCTCCTCGGTCAGCGCGAACACGGGGCGGCCGAGCTGCGGGAACGGCTGCAGGATCTCGTAGTCGGCGAACATCTCGGCCCACGCGTCGAGCACGCCGCCCAGTTCCAGCGGGTGCGCGAGGTGGATCCGCGCGCCGTCGGGCAGGGTCAGCGCCCGGTCCTCGACGTCCGCGAAACTGCGGTCCTCGGCGACGCGGAACGCCGTGCCGTCGCTCACCCAGACCAGCCGCCGTGCGACGTGCCAGGTCAGGGGATGGTGGACGAACAGGTCGGTGAACTCGGCGACCGACCAGTCGCGCCGCTCCACCATGGCCGCCTCCATCCGCCGGATCAGGTCCCGCGCGACCGTGCGGACGTCCTTCTTCAGGTCGGCGAACCGCTTGCGCGCCGCCGGCGCCTGCGTCGCGTCGTCACGCGCGCCGGGAGCGGGAAGGGCCTTGCGGCGCTTGCCGTCCTCATCCGAGATGTAGGGCTTGAGCTGCTCGTCGAACCCGACGATGAAGCGGCGCGGCCCGTAGTCCAGGGCCATGCTGCCCTCCTCGTCGAGCCCGAAGTCCGGGACGAGCCGGTCGGCGAGCTGTTCGCGGGTGAGTCCGAGGCCGTCGGCGACCTCGCGGATCTTCCAGCCCGCCCGCTCCTTGAGACCCTTGAACTTGACCCGCTGCGCGATGCCGTTGAGGTGCATCAGCGCGATCTCGGTGCCGATCTCGGCGAGCACGTCGAGACCGGCGACCGCCTTGGAGTGACCGCCCTCGCCCGGCCAGGCGCGGATGACCGGCGTGAGCCGGCGTACGGTCTCGTCGTCGCCGATCGAGCCCAGGCCGGTGAGCGCCCAGCCGTCCTTGGCCGGCATGCCGCCGGCCTGCCACTGGCGGAACACCTCCCAGCCGAACTCCGCGAGCGACGCGCGGTCGCAGGTGTCCCGCACGATCGCCAGCCCGGCGTACTCCTCACCGGGCTTGGAGACGCTCAGCATGGCGAGGATGTGGCCCGCGGCCTCCGCCGGCAGCGCCCGCGTGCTGTCGGCGAGCAGTACCTGGGGCAGGCGGGCCGGCTCCACCCAGTCGCCGAGCTTGGGCATGCGGGCCGGAAGGCGCTCCAGCGGGTCGGCGGCGAGCTGTGCCGCGACGACCGCCGCGGCCTCGTCGCCGTACTCACGCGCGATCTCGATGACGGCCTCGCCGCCGTGCACCGAGGCGACGTGACGCAGCGCCGCCTCCGCGCCCGTACGCGGCGCGCCCACCGGGCCGACCGCGTCGGGCACCAGCAGCCGGACGGTCGCGACGCCGTGCCAGGCGAACCAGGTGGTCGCGGTCGCGCGCACGGACTTGAGCCGGGCGAGCCAGTCGGCCATCAGCCGGGCCACGCGGACGTCGTAGAAGGGGAGCAACAGCACGCCGACGACCGCCGGGTTGTCGACGGCGGCGATGTCGAGCACGACCGGCAGGGCGTCGAGCTCGAACCGGGCGACGACCGTTTTCATCCACATCTCACAACCCCAGAGGGGCGAGGGCCGCCAGCCGGAGACGATCGGGCGGGTGACCTCCTCCGGGGCGTTCGCAAAGAGGGCGATCTGCCGCATGGAGTCCATCTCGCGGGCGTGGTAGCGGCGGACGGCGGACGGCCAGTCGTCTTCGACCAGGTGGGAGTAGGTCGAGGCGCCCTTGGACCACTGCGCCCGGCTGCCCTCCGCCCACGTGACGGCGGGCTCGGCCGACGGCTCCAGGCCGGCGATGACGACCGGTTTGGCGACCTTGCGGCGCCGGGTCCACGGCGGGGCGGCCAGGACGGGAGGCAGCGCGTCGGCGGAAGCCTCCTCCACCCGGTCCGTCTTGCCCGCCGTACGGGCGATCTCCTTGTGCAGTTGCTCGACCGTGCTCCGCACCTCCGGCGGGAGGCCGGGGAGCACGGCCGCGGTCAGCTCCGGGTTGGCCGCCACGTGGCCGATCAGGATCTCCCGCGCGAGCGGGGCGTGCTGCGAGGAGCCGCCGGCGGCCTGGGCCAGCAGCCGCAGCGCGCGTACGGGATAGCGCTTCGCCGCGTCGAGCACGCCGGGCTGGACGTGTTTTTGGTCGAGGTGGTCCACCATCAGCTGGAACGCCTCGTCGGTGGGGAGCCGGCCCAGCACGCTGACCGCCACCTTGCGCTCCTCCGCCCAGGTGGCGGCGGCGTTGAAGGCTCCGTCCAGCAGGTCCACGACGTCGGTGCCGACGACCTCGATCAGCGTGGCGAGGACTCCGCGTGAGTATTGGCCGAACCCGAAGGACACCTTCGATCGGAGCGACGCGAGCTGTTCGGGCGAGCCGACGGAGCAGAACATCATCGTCCGCAGGGCCATCTCGTGCACACCGGTCGTGTCGGCGTGGCACTCGTCCACCCAGTCCATCTCGGTGGGCACCAGGTAGGACACGATCACGCGCTGCGCCGGAGTGCGCCGATGGTCGGCCAGCGCCTCGACGGCCGCACGGTAGTCGGCCTCGCCGGCGTCGGCGAGGAGGTGCCGCATCCGGTCCACCGTCGGCTGCCAGGCCCACCGCCAGAAGGGGTGCTGACCGGTGGCGCGGGGGCGGAGGCGCCAGGCGCGCTGCCCCCGGTTCATTCCCGGCCACCACTCCTCGACGCCGACGGAGCCGATCTCGGCCGCCGCCTGCGCCGCGAAGACCAGGCCGTGCGCCGACGTCCACGCGTCGGCGAAGGCCGCGTGGTCCTCGACGTCGTTGCGGTCGTCGCCGTCGCGCGCGTCGAGGATGTGCGCGAGCGCCGCGGCGCCGCGCGGATGGCCGCCGGCGAGGTGTGCGCGTACCTCTTCGGCGAGCTGCGGGTCGCTCTCCTCGTCGTCCAGCGCCGCCGTCGTACGCGCCGCGGCCCGCTCGGTCCACTCCTGTACTCTGCCGGCCGCCTGGTCGCCCGCCGTGACCGGCGTGCCGGCGATGCCTCCGCGCCGGCGGCGCAGGACCCGCCGCCACGACGCCGGCATCTCGAAGGTGTGCTCGTCGGGGAATTCGATATCGGCGCTGCTCATACCTGACACACGACTCCTGGCCTGTGGAGGGATCAACGTTTCAGTTCGTCAGCTCGGTCAGATCGGCGAGGACCTCCGAGGCGGTGACCGAATCCAGCTCGCCGAAGGTCAGCGAGCTCTGGCGGGACGGCCAGTAGTCGCCCGGGTGGGTGTTGAGCCACACCGCGTTGAGACGCTGTTCGGGGAACTCGTCGACCAGGCCCACCGCGATGCCCGGGTCGAGGTCGAGCACGACGTGGCGGTCCGGGCCGATCTCGCGGGAGAACCACCGCTCGACGCCGGCGTCCTGCGGCTCGCCGCGGGCCCAGCCGCGTCGCTGCATGCCCAGCAGCCGGCCGGTCGGCACCGTCTTCTCCTCGAACCGGGTGAGGCGGGACGCGGCCCGCTCCTCCTCGGTCAGCGCGAACACGGGCCGGCCGAGCTGCGGGAACGGCTGCAGGATCTCGTAGTCGGCGAACACCTCGGCCCACGCGTCGAGCACGCCGGTCAGGTCGAGCGGATGCGCGAGGTGGACGCGCGCCGTGTCGGGCAGGGTCAGCGCCTCGTCCTCGACGTCGGCGAGCGTGCGGTCCTCGGCGACGCGGAAGGCCGTGCCGTCGCTCGTCCAGACGAGCCGCCGGGCCAGGTGCCAGCTGAGCGGGTGGCGGACGAACAGGTCGGTGAACTCGGCCGTGGTCCAGTCGCGCCGGGCGACCATGGCCGCCTCCATCCGCCGGATCTGGTCGCCGGCGACCGTACGGACGTCCTTCTTCAGCTCGGCGAACCGCTTGCGCGCGGCGGGGGCCTTCTCCTCGTCGTCGCGTGCCCCGGGCACGGGCAGGTCCTTGCGGCGTTTGCCCGACTCGTCCTCGACGTACGGCTTGAGCTGCTCGTCGAAGCCGACCACGAACCGGCGCGGCCCGTAGTCGAGGACCATGCTGCCGTCCTCGTCGAGCCCGAAGTCCGGGACGAGCCGGTCGGCGAGCTGCTCGCGGGTGAGCCCGAGCCCCTCGGCGACCTCCTCGATCGTCTCTCGCGCGCGCTCCTTAAGGCCCTTGAACTTGACCCGCTGCGCGATGCCGTTGAGGTGCACGAGGGCGAGTTCGGTGCCGATGGCGGCGAGCACCTCCAGCCCGGTGACCGCCCGCTGGTGGCCGCCGTCGCCGGGCCAGGCGCGGATCACCGGCGTGAGCCGGCGTACGGTCTCATCGTCGCCGACGAGACCGAGCGCGGTGAGCGCCCAGCCGTCCTTGGACGGCATGCCGGCCATCCGCCAGCGCTCGAACACGGCCCAGCCGAACTCCGCGAGCGAGGCGGGGTCACAGATCTCGCGTACGACCGCCGCACCCGCGTAGACCTCGCCGGGCTTGGAGATCGTCAGGATGGTGAGGAGATGGCCGACGGCCTCGTCCGGAAGCGCGCGAGTACGGTCGCGGAGCAGCACCTGCGGCAGGAGTGCGGGGTCGGCCCAGGCGCCGAGCTTGGGTATCCGGACGGGCACGTTGTCCAGGGGGTCGGCGGCCAGGAGGGTCTCCACCGCCGCCTCCGCCTCGGCTCCGTGGGTCTGCGCGGCGCGGAGGACCGTGGCGTCGTCGCCGGCGGAGGCGATGGCCCGCAGCGCGGCCTCGGCGCACGCGCGGTCGCGGCCGGTCGCGCCGACGGCGTCCGGGACCAGCAGCCGCGCCGCCTCCTCGGCGTGCCGGCCGAGCCAGGTCAGCGCGACCTTGCGCGCCGACTTGAGGCGGACCAGCCAGTCGGCCATGAGCCGGGCCACGCGGACGTCGGTGTAGGGAAGCAGCAGGACGCCGAGGGTCGCCGGGTGCGCGGAGGCGATCGCGACCGCCGCGTCCAGGGCCGCGAGCTCGTAGCGCGCGACGACCGGCTTCATCCAGGTTTCGGCGTTCCAGTAGTAGTCCGGCTTCCATTCGGCGAGGAGCGGGCGCACGAGGTGCTCGGGGCCGTTCACGAAGAGGCCGACCTGCTCGTGCCCACGCAGCGGCGCCGTCGTGGTGTCGTGGTGGCGCTGGAGGAGTTTGTCCCAGTCGTTGCTGCCCCAGCGCGAGTAGTC
This sequence comes from Actinomadura sp. DC4, assembly GCF_030406325.1. Classification (GTDB taxonomy): domain Bacteria; phylum Actinomycetota; class Actinomycetes; order Streptosporangiales; family Streptosporangiaceae; genus Actinoallomurus. The sequence continues at coordinate 69,037 of NZ_JAUEQY010000002.1, forward strand.
GAGCCCTGCCGACGCCCAGCGCTCCTGCTCACCGGGCGCCCAGGAGATCGCCGGCTCGGCCGGCGGCTCCAGGCCCGTGACGACCGGCCGCGCCACGGCCTTGCGGCGGCGGGACCAGGGCGGGTCGTCCAGCGGCCGGGGCAGGGACTCGATCGGGACGGCCTCGACCCGCACCAGCTCGACGGACGCCTGCTCCACCACCGCGCGCAGCTCCGGAGCGAGCCCGGGGAGCACGGCGGCGGTCAGCTCGGGCTCGGCGAGCAGGTGGGCGGTCAGCAGCCGCCGGGCCGAGGGGCCGCCGGCCTGGGCGAGCAGCCGGAGCGCGCGGGCGGGAAAGCGGCGCATCGCCTCCAGCAGCGCGGGCTGGACGTACTTTTCGTCGACGCGGTCCAGCAGGATCTGGAAGGCCTCGTCGGTCGGCACCCGGCTGAGCACGGCGACCGCCAGCTTGCGGGCGTCGACGTAGCCGTGCCGGTCCTCGAACGCGTCGAGCAGCATGGGGGCGATGCTCGTGCCGACGCCCTCGGCCGTCGTGGCGAGGGTCTCCAGCGACCACTGCCCCCAGCCGAACCGCGCGTACGGCCCCAGCGCGGCGATCTGCTCGGCGGAGCCGAGCGCCTCGAAGAGGAGGGTGCGGTCGGCGGCGACGTCGTTGCCGCCGAGCGACGGGGCCGCGCAGCACTCGTCCACCCACGCCTTCTCGGTCGGCACCAGGAAGGACACGACGATCCGCTGCGCCGAACCGCCGCGGTGACCGGCCAGCGCGTCGACGACCTCGCGGTAGTCGCGCTCGCCGGCGCAGGCCAGCAGGGCGCGCAGCCGTACGGCGGCCGGCTGCCACTCCCAGCGCCAGCCGAGCGACGTCGCCCCCGGCCGGAACCGGAGGCGGGGCGTGGTGTTGTAGGCCCACTCGACCTGGACCTCGGCCAGCTCGGCGACGGCGCACGCCGCGAACGCCAGGCCGTGCTCGACGACCCACGCGTCGACGAACCGCTGCCGGCTCGCGTGGAACTTCAGCCCGGCCACCTCGCCGACGATCGCGGCGCCGCGCGGGCTCGCCTTCCCCTCCAACTGGGCCTTGGCGTCCTCGACGAGCCGCGGGTCGCTGCCGGAGTCGTGGAAGATCGTGTCGAAGGTGTGGGCGCACTCGCGGAGCCAGTGCCCGACCTCACGGACCGCGTCCTTGTCGGCCGCGGCCGGCGGGCGCGGGATGCCGCCGTGCCGGGGGTGCAGGACGCGGCGCCAGGAGCCGGGGAGCTCGAAGGCGTCCTCGTCCTTGGGCGCCTCTACGCGTTTTGCGGCCGTTTCCGGAATGGCGTCCGGCCGGACCTCGGCGACTTCGGCGTAGCCTTTCTTCTCCTTCTCGGCGACGATGCGCTGCAGATAAGACTCGGCCTTCTCCACGGAGTCGAACTCTTTGACCGCCGTCTGGCCGTTCGTACCGATTCGCCCGTATCTGCTGGTGAAGACGGTGCCGTCCAGGCCGGCCTCCCAGAACTTCTCCGATTTACCGCCGACGAATTCCCAGCGCCGCACCGTGCCTCCACAGACGTCCAGCCGATCGAGTTACCGAAAACGTATCGAGGGGGTCTGACATTCTTGAGTCCGCGCAGCACCGGGGCCTTTTCAGGCGTCGTACTCCAGCTTGAACTCCGCCAGCACGACGTGCAGCGAGCCGGACGCGTTGTGGGCCACCCGGAGCCCGAGCGGGACGTCCGGCGAGACGAAGATCGCCCAGGACTTCGCGAAGCACTGCATCCCCGGCGAGGCACGGCGGTGCTCGGTGCAGGTCGTGTCGGTCTTGCCCAGCGGGTCGCGTGCGAACTGGTCGCGCAGCTCGGTGGCCTCGCCGCCCGAGGCGACCTCCCACTGGATCATCCCGTAGAGCCGGCCCCACGCGTCGTGCCCGGGCTGGATGAGGGCGCTGGCCGGGTCGGACGGGAAGGGGTGGCGGGTCCCGTCGCGCGTCTCCGCGTGCATGTTCTCGTCGTCGTAGTTCTCCGCCGACCCGTACGGGAAGGGCACGAGGTGGTACTCCTCGCCCGGCGCGACGGCCAGCGGGCCGCCGTCGCGGTCCGCGTCGAACTTCAGTGAACAGATGTGCTGCGCCATGCCTATCCTCCGCCCGGTCGGGACCGCTGAGGGCAAGGGCCCACCGTACGGGTCAGACCTATACGAACACTGACATTGTGCGAGAAAGGTGGATCTAGCAGGCCAGTGCCGGATGTGACGGGTGTTACCCGCCTGCCTGCCGTACGGCTCATCGCATGACGGGCGGACAATCCCGGCTATTCATGCGACGCTGGGCGGGCTCGGCCCGGATGGGCAGGCGGGCGGCGGCTCACGGCGCGGGACGGTGATGCGGCATGCGGCTGCAGGAGTACGGACCCACGGCGCCCGGCGGCGGCGCCCGGCTGGCCATCGGGGTGGTCAGCGGCCTGGTCCCGGGGCTGGTGTTCGGTGCGCTGATGACCTGGCAGCACATCCTGGCGCCCCACGGCACGTACGGCTGGGCCGTCTTCGCCGGGTACGCGGCGGTCGCGGGCGCGCTGCTCGGCGCGATCGTCGGACGGCGGCCCTACGGCCCGGCGGTGTCCGCGTCGGGCGGGCTGCTCCTCGGGCTGCTCGGCTGGGTGGTCTGGTGGCTGACCCTGGACCCGCTGCTGCACGGCACGCCGACCTGGTCGGTCGCGGCGGCCACGGCCGGGTACCCCGAACTCGTCGGATCGCTGCTCCAGGGCGCCCTCGCCGGCACGCTCTTCCACCTGCTGGTGACGCGCTTCAACGAACGCGCGGCCCGGCGTCCCGCCAGGCCGGTACCCCGTGTGCCGCACGTGGTCATCGTCGGCGGCGGGTTCGGCGGGGTCAGCGCCGCCCGCCGGTTCGAGCGGCTGAACTTGAGAGGCCACCGCATCGAGACGACGCTGATCAGCGACTCCAACTTCCTGCTGTTCACCCCGATGCTCGCCGAGGTGGCCTCCGGCGGCCTGGAGGCCCAGCACATCAGCACACCGGTCCGCGCGGCCGTCGCCCACACCCGGTTTCGCCACGGCCGCGTCGCCGGAATCGACGTCGTACGGCGCGTGGTCCACCTCGACGCCTCGGCCGAGCCCGTCGCGTACGACCATCTCGTGCTGGCCGTCGGTTCCGTCCCGCACTTCCTGGACCTGCCGGGCATGGCCGAGCACGCCTTCACGCTCAAGTCGCTCGGCGACGCCGCGCGGCTGCGCGACCAGGTGCTGACCCTGCTGGAGCGGGTCGACCAGGAGACCGATCCGGACGAGCGCGCCCGGCTGCTGACCTTCGTCGTGGCGGGCGGTGGGTTCGCCGGGACCGAGGCGGTCGCCGAGCTGTACGACCTCACCCACGACGTGCTCCACTTCTACCCCGGCATCCATCCGGACGAGCCGCGCTTCATCCTGATCCATTCCGGCAAGCGCATCCTGCCCGAGCTGTCGGAGCGCCTGGGCGACTACGCGCTCGGCAAGCTGCAGGCGCGCGGCATCGAGTTCCGTCTCGGCGTACGCGCGAGCGCCGCCACCGACCGCGAGGTGCGGCTCAACGACGAATCCGTGATCCCGACGGCCACCTTCGTCTGGACCGCGGGCAACCGGCCGAGCCCGCTGCTGAAGAGCCTGCCGGGCGAACGCGGCCGTGGCGGCTCGGTCGTCGTGGACCGCATGCTGCGGACCTTCGAGCCCGAGGGCGTCTGGGCGATCGGCGACTGCGCCCAGATTCCCGCCGCCGACGGCACGCCGTACCCGCCGACCGCCCAGCACGCGATGCGCGAGGGCAAGGCCGTGGCCGACAACATCGCCGCCGTCCTCAAGGGCCGCCGCCCCAAACCGTTCCGCTTCACCACCATCGGGATCTTCGTCGCGCTCGGCCACCGTACCGCCGCCGGGGAGATCCGCGGCCATCCGTTCTCCGGCCTGAGCGCCTGGCTCCTCTGGCGCGGCATCTACCTGGCCAAACTGCCCGGACTCGAACGCCGCGTCCGCGTCCTCCTCGACTGGAGCCTCGACCTGGTGTTCCCCCGCGACATCGTCGTCACCGGACCTCCGGCCGAGACCCCGCGAGGTGCCCGATGACCGCTCCGTACGTCCGCCGGGGCGCGCTGCCCGGCGCACTCGCGGGAATCGCCGGGGGGCTGGTCTACGGGGCCGCGCTGCGCTCGCTCGGCCTGCTCTCGTCCGTGGCCGCGCTCGTACGGTCGGACTCGCCGGTGCTCGGTTTCGCATTGCACATCGTGATCGCGGCCCTGGTGGGCGCCGGGTTCGGGCTGCTCATGGCGCACCAGCGGATCCGGTCGGGCGAGCTGCTGTTCTGGGGCCTGGCGTACGGCGTCTTCTGGTGGTTCCTGGGGGCGCTGACCCTTCAGCCGCTGCTGTCCGGAACGCCGATGACCTGGAGCCTGGCGACCGCGCAGGCGGCCGTGCCGAGCCTGGTCGGGCATCTCTGCTACGGCGCGGTCACCGCCGTCGTCTTCGCCCTCCTGCACCATGACGGCCACACGGTGGTCAGGGATCATCTGCGGCCGAGGACACTGCTGCGCGGCCTGCTCGCCGCGGTGATCGTCGGCGGCCTCCTCGTGCTCGCGTTCGGAGTCGGCGCGGGAGCGCGGCTGGGCTGGCTGCCCGCCATCGCCGCCGGGATGGGGATCGGCTATCCGCTCGTGTTCACCGGCCGGGCCGAGGGCATCGGGCCCGCGCTCGTCCGCGGCACCGCGTACGGCTTCCTGTGGTGGGTGGTGGCCGGACTCACTCTGGTCCCGATCGTCGACGACGGCACCATCGACTGGTCCCAGCAGGCCGTGGCGGCGGCCACGGTCAGGCTGCCGCCGTACGTGCTGGCCGGCGCCGGGATCGCGCTCGTCTTCGACTGGCTCGGCTCGCTCGCCCGCAACCTGTTCGTCGACGACGTACGGCTCCTGCACCACGAGGCCGGTACCCGCGGCCTGCGGGCCGTCGGCTACGGCGCGCTGTCCGGGCTCATCGGCGGGATCGTCTTCGGCTTCGTCTGGGGAACCGTGGACGTGCTGCCCACCGTGGCCCGGCTGGTCGGGGCGCGCGGCGCGGTCGCGGGCTGGATCGTCCACCTCGTCATCGCCCAGCTCATCGGCGTCTCGTACGCGGTGCTGTTCCGCGGGCGCAGCTACGACCTCGCCTCGGGGTTGGGATGGGGGCTGTCGTACGGCTTCTTCTGGTGGATGTTCGGCGCCCTGACGCTGCTGCCCGTCCTGCTCGGCCAGCCGCCGCGGTGGAACGCCGTCGCCATCGCCGCGGCCTTCCCCGGGCTCGTCGGCCATCTCGCCTACGGCGGTGGCCTGGGCGCCGCGTACGCCTGGCTGGAACACCGGGAGAACCCGTGGTGGGTCGCGCGCAGTCACACCGAGGCCGTCCGCGCCACCGCTCGCCGCGAACAGATCCTCGGCGCGGCCCCCGCGCTCTGGATCCTGACCGTCCTCATCGCCCTCACCGTCCCCGTCCTGGTGGCCGGGGCCTGACGCAGGGGTCACCCGAGGGTGACCGCCCGGTCGGTGAGCGGCCGGTCGTCCCGCGATAACGGCCGGCGTGGAGGAGGTCGAGGCACCTCGGTGACATCATCGCGGGCTTCGGCGCCGACGTCGACCTCGACGTGATCCACGCGTGGTGGTCGTGACGTCGAGCCCGCCATGGACACGGGAACGCCATCCGGGTCTCCCAGAAGGTGAAGTGCTTGTCCGCGAAACGCGTGTCGGCCCAGGAGCCGGCGTCAATGGCGTCTATGGACACGTTCTCTCCGACGGAAGCGCAGAACTCACGACACCAGCGCACGACCTGCTCATGGTCCTGCTCGCCCGCGACGCGGCTCCGGCCCTCTGGGCGCGGCTGCGGTGGGGCGAGCGTGCCGAGACGGTAGAGACGAGCCCGCCAGAAGGGCACCGGCGCTGCGCCCGTGTGCGGCTGCCATGTCTCGGCGAACATGGTGGCGGTGTCGTGGTCCGCGACGACGCCGGACGGCGGGTGGCCGAGGCAAGCCAGGTGAGCGGCGAGGGAGCCGGCCTGCTCGGCGGAGAGGGCGCTGAGGGTCAGGCGGCCGCGCGGAGTGCGGTAGAAAATGGCGCGGACCTCGCCTCCCGATTCCAGCCGGCCGAAGACAGTGGCTTCGGCGCCGTGCCCGCTCGTCCCGCGTGCTCGCAGTTTCTCGATGTCCGTCAGCGGCATGTTGTGCAAAACCGGGCGCGAGCGCAGGAAGTCCCCGGCCCGGGCGAAGAAGCCGTCGACGTCTTCCGTGAGGTACCAGTCATCTGGACGCATGCTGCATGATCCCTGGGATCCCCTGTCCTACGACCCCAGCCCGGTGGGGGGTGGGGGCGGGAGCCCCTCACACCGGAGGGTTCCGGGGGTCGCCCCCCGGGCCAGTACTGTCACTTGATCTGGTCGGCGGCCCATTCCGCCCACTCGCGGCGCATGGCGTTGAAGCGCAGGCCGTACTCCATCGCGATGCGACCGTAGACCGACAGGTTGCCGTCGTCCCAGTCGATCGCCTCGTCCAGTTCGCGCAGGGCGTTCTCCTCCTTGCCCATCATCTCGGCCAGGCCGTCGAGGTAGGCGAGCGCCTGGTCGCGGTCGATCTCGCCCAGGAAGAAGACCCTCAGGAGGATCTCACTGCGGCGTACGGGCTGTGGCTCGGTCTCGGTCAGCCAATGGCGTAGCTCGGCTCTGCCCTCGTCGGTGAGCGCGTACTGCTTGCGGCCCCGTGGGCCCTCCGCCACGACCGTGATCAGACCGGCCTCCGCGAGCCTGTTCAGCTCGGTGTAGATCTGGCTCTGCGTGGCGGGCCAGACGTTCGCCAGCGAGGTGTTGAAGAGTTTGAGCAGGTCGTACCCGCTGGCCGAGCGCTCGGTGAGCAGCCCCAGCAACGCGTGGCGAAGAGTCATGGGCACCACACTACCTTCCTATGTTGACATGTCGAGATAGGAGATTCTACTCTCGACATGTCAGCATAGGAATATCGACCAGGAGCCTCCGATGACCTATCTCCGCACCTTCCTCCCGTGGATCGTCTACGCCGCCGTCCCGTCCGGAAGCTGGCAGTGGGGGGCCCTCGCCGCCCTCGTCGTCGCGGTCGCGCTGATCGTCTGGCAGCGCCGCGCCGGCCGTACGGCGGACGCCCTGATCATCGAGACCGGCTCGGCCGTCTTCTTCGTCGCGCTCGCGATCGTCGCCTTCGCCGACCCGCACTCGGGCCTGCACCCCTACACGGGCGCGCTCTCCAACGGGGTGCTCGCCCTCATCGCGGCGATCTCCCTGGCCGTCCACCGGCCGTTCACACTTGGCATCGCCAAGCAGTCGACGCCGCGGGAGTACTGGGAGATGCCGGAGTTCGTGCGGATCAACATGATCATCACGTCCGTCTGGACCGTGTCGTTCGCCGTGAGCGCCATCGTGATCGCGATCTTCGCCGCTCGCGGGGACCGCACCGCCGTGATCGTCCAGGTCGCCGGGCTCATCGTCCCGATGGTCTTCACCATCCGCTACGTGGCCCACGTCAAGGCCAAGGTCGCGGCCATGACCCAGGCCCACTGAGGGAAACGCCATGCGACCGCCCCACCTCGCCGGGAACTACGCTCCCGTCACCGAAGAGCTCACCGCCCACGACCTGCCCGTCACCGGCCGCATCCCCGGCGAGCTGACCGGCTGGTACCTCCGCAACGGCCCCAACCCGCACGACGCCGCCTCCGGCCACTGGTTCTTCGGCGACGGCATGATCCACGGCGTACGCCTCGACGGCGGCCGGGCCACCTCGTACCGCAACCGCTGGGTCCGCACCAAGACGTTCACCGACGACGCACCGGTCCGCGACGAGCACGGCGTGCGCGATCTGGCGGCGGGCGCCGCCAACACCCACGTCGTGCGGCACGCGGGCCGTACGCTCGCGCTCGTCGAGTCCTCGTTCCCGCACGAGATGCACCTGTCCGGGTCCGGCACACCTCTGCCGTCCGGCGTCTGCGACCTGGACACGGCCGGCCCGTACGACTTCGGCGGCAGGCTGACCACCGCGATGACGGCGCACCCGAAGACCTGCCCGACGACGGGCGAGATGCACTTCTTCGGGTACGACGCCCAGGCGCCGTACCTGACCTACCACCGCGCCGACGCCGGCGGCGACCTGGTGATCAGCCGGCCCGTCGACGTGCCGGGCCCGACGATGATGCACGACTTCAACCTCACCGCCGGGCACGTCGTGTTCATGGACCTTCCGGTCGTGTTCGACCTGGAGCTGGCCAGGAGCGGGACCATGCCGTACCGCTGGGACGACGAGTACGGCGCCCGCCTGGGCGTCCTGCGCCGCGACGACCCGTACGGGACCGTGCGCTGGTTCGGCATCGACCCGTGTTACGTGTTCCACCCGCTCAACGCGCACGACGACGGCGACCGCATCGTGGTGCACGTCATGCGCTACCCCGAGCTGTGGCGGCAGGACACGGACACGTTCCAGCACGCGACGCTGTGGCGCTGGACCCTCGACCTGACCACCGGCACCGTACGAGAGGAGCAGATCGACGACCGCGCCGCGGAGTTCCCGCGTGTGGACGACCGCCTGGTCGGCCTGGACGCGCGCTTCGGCCACGCCTCCGACGCCGAAGGCGGCACGATGCTCCGCTACGACCTGCGCACCGGCGGGGTGGCACGGCACGACTTCGGCGAGGGCCGGCACCCCGCCGAGGCGTCCTTCGCGCCGGCCGACGACGAACCTGGCGGCGCGGGCTGGCTGCTGACCTACGTCTACGACGCGGCCACCGACCGCAGTGACCTGATCGTCCTGGACGCCGACGACCTGGCCTCGGACCCGGTCGCCACCGTCCACCTGCCCGCCCGCGTGCCGTACGGCTTCCACGGCAACTGGCTCGCGGACCTCTAACGAGCCTCCAGGCCCTCGACGAGAAGCGACAGGAACCGGTCGCCGGCCGTCCCGGGGGCCTGGCGCGCCGCCCAGGCCATGCCGTGGACCGCGGTGAGCAGTTGGTCGGCGTCGAGGTCGGCACGGATGTGACCGGAGCGCTGGGCGCCGGCCGGCAGGTCGCGGGCCGCGGTGCGGAGTCCGGCGCAGGAGGCGTGCAGGGTGGACTCCGGGTCGTGCAGCGCCACCATGACCGAGGCGGGCAACCCCTCGTAGCGGGCCGACGCCGCCGCCGGCTCCCGTATTCAGACGACGAGGTCCTGGCCGGGGTCGGGGGAGGCGATGAGGTCCGCCGCACGGACGCGCAGCGTGTCGAACCCCTGCCGCAGCAGCGTCTCGAGCAGCGCCTCCCGGGTGGGGAAGTGCCGGTACAGCGTCGCGATGCCGACCCCGGCCCGGCGCGCCACCTCACGGAGGGACGCGTCCGTCCCTGCTCCGCGAACGTCTCCCGGGCCGCGGCCAGAAGATGATGTACGGCATGCACGCCGGCGGGCTCCCCCGGTGACCGGGTGCTTCAGCTCATCGACACGAGGCGGGCGCCGCCGTCGGTCTCCAGGACCGTGCCGGTGAGGTTGGGGTTGGTGGCGGCCAGGGCCACGACCTCGGCGACGTCCTCCGCGGTGGCGACGCGGCGCGCCGGCAGCGTCTTGACCGCCGCCGCGAAGTAGTCCTCCCGCACCTCGTCCGGCAGGCCGCTCCACCACGGGGTGTCGACCAGACCCGGCGACACGGCGTTGACCCGGATCGGGGCGAGCTCGACCGCGAGCGGCCGGACCAGGGCCTCCACCGCTCCGTTGACCGCGGCGATCCCCGCCGTGCCGGGCATGCCCGTACGGGCCGAGATGGCGCCCAGCAGGGTGATCGAACCGGTCGGCGCGAGGTGCGGCAGGACCGCCTGGACGGTGGTGATGTGGCCCCAGAACTTGGCGTCGAACGCCCGGCGGAGCATGCTGAGGTCCAGGTCGGCGATGGGGCCGACCCCCTCGCTCCCGCCGAGCGAGACGACCAGCCAGTCGACCGTGCCGATCCTCTCGGCGACGGCGGCGATCTGGGCGCGGTCGCCGCCGTCCGCGCGGTGGCCGGTGATGCCGGGGTCGAGGGCCTCCAGCCGCTCCGCGCTCCGCCCGGCAACGTGCACGGTCGCGCCCGCGCTCCGCAGGTGACGGGCGGTGGCCAGCCCGATGCCGGAGGTGCCTCCGACGATGAGTGCAGTGCTCATGATCGCTCCTATTTCGAACCGTGACGTCTCGTCTCGTTTCAAGCTAGCATGGCGGCATGGACGATCGACCGGGGCGGCCCGGCCGCAGGCGCAGCGAGGAGAGCCGGCTGGCGATCCTCGCGGCGGCGGCCGAGCTCACCGCCGAGGTCGGCTACGCCGGCCTGACCATCGAGGGGATCGCGGCCCGGTCCGGCGCCGGAAAGCAGACGATCTACCGCTGGTGGGCCTCGAAGGCCGACGTACTCCTCGACGCGCTGGCCACCAAGGCCGACCTCCACATCCCCGTGCCGGACGAGGGCGACTACGCCGGCGACCTGCGGGCGTTCCTCACCGCCACCTTCGAGCTCGGCCGCCGGGACCAGGTGGTCGCCGTGCTCCGCGCGCTGATGGCCGAGGCCCAGATCGACCCGGAGTTCGGCGAGCGGTTCCGCGACGACTTCCTGCAGCTCCGCCGCGATGCCCTCGGCGTTGTCGTCTCCCGCGCGGCCGCCCGCGGCGACCTCCCGCCGGGCGTCTCCCCGGAGACCGTCATCGACATCGTGTTCGGCACGCTCTGGTACCGGCTGCTCGCCACCCGCCGGCTGCCCGACGAACGCCTCATCGAGGAGCTCGTCACCACGCTCACCGGGAGCCACGAATGACCGACCGGCGAACGATCTCTGGGACCGCAGTCTGGAGCTCGCCGGAGTGACTCAGTGAGACCAGGTGAGCCGCCGCGCGAGCGCGACCAGGGCGCCCGCCGACGGGGAGAGTGAGTCCGGCCGCCACACGAGTTCGACGTCGATGGTCGGCAGATCATCGAGGATGGGCAGGCTCACGGTCCCGGCCGGCGGCTCCCCGCCGAGCGAGCGCGGCACGACGGTGAAGTCCTCCCCCGCCCGCAGGCGGTCGTGGCGCGCCTGCGGGACCGTGTTCTCCCACACCTCGAACTCCTCGCCGGTGTGCCGCAGCGCGCCGAGCACGGCGTCGTAGGAGTCGGGCGCGACGTGGCGGGGGAAGAAGCAGAACATCCGCCCGCGCAGGTCGCGCAGCCGGATCCCGTCGCGCCCGGCCAGCGGGTTCCGCTCGCCCAGCACCACCATGAGCGGCTCGCTCCGCAGCGTCGCCCGCGCGTACATCTCCCGCTCCGGGACGCCACGGGCCAGCGCGACGTCGATCCGCTCCTCGCGCAGCGCCAGGTCCAGCTCGGCCGACCACGCCTCACGTACGTCGACCCGTACGCCGGGGCGCTCGTCGGCCATCGCCGCCAGCAGGTGCGGCAGCGTCTCGTGCGCGGCGCTCGGGACGTAGCCGAGCCGCACCACGCCGGTCTCCCCGCGCCCGGCCCGGCGGGTGGCCTCCACCAGCCCCGCCGCGTCGGCGAGCACCTTGCGCGCGGACTCGACGAACACCCGCCCCGGCTCGGTCAGCCGGGTCGGCCGCCGGTCGAACAGCCGGACGCCGAGCTCGCGTTCGAGGTCGCGGATCTGGCGGCTGAGCGGCGGCTGCGCCATGTGCAGGCGCTCCGCCGCCCGCTGGAACCCGCCCTCGTCGGCGACCGCCACGACGTAGCGCATGAGACGCAGGTCGACCATCACACCCACCACGGTAGGCGTATCGGGCGGCCGATACCCGTGCGGTATACGCGCAGGACCCAACCGATCTTTGTGCTCTCACCCCGGTGTCGCCGACACTTGGTCCCGGCCGGGCGCCCCCGGCCTCCCCTCTACCGTTCATCGGAGATTTCGGCATGCCCATATTCAGCACCGTGCTTCTGGCGTTGGCACTCGGCGTCGCGACGCCGCCTCCGACAGTGGTCCACCTGGACCGGGCCGCCGGGCAGGAGCCGGAGAACATCGCCCTGGAACCGGACGGATCGGCCGACGTCACGTTCGCCTACACGGGCCAGGTCGCCCGCGTCGGCCGGGACGGCGGCGTCCGGATCCTCGCCCAGGTGCCCGTACCTCCGGACGGCGACGTGCCGAACAACCACAGCAAGATCTTCCTCGGCGGCATCGTCCGCGCCCCGGACGGCACGCTCTTCTTCACGGTGTCCACCGGCACGGCGGGCGGTACCGGGATCTACCGGGTACGGCCGGGCGGCGCTCCCGTACGTGTCGCCACGCTGCCGCCCGGCGGTTTCCTCAACGGCCTGGCCGCCGACTGGGCGAGCGGCCGCCTGTACGTCGCCGACTCGGCCGCCCCGGTGATCTGGAGCGTCCCCGTACGCGGCGGCGCCCCGTCCGAGTGGGCCACCGGCGACGCGCTGACGCCGGTCGGCGGGTTCGGCGCGAACGGCCTCAAGGTCCACGGCGGCGCGGTCTGGGTCTCCAACATCGGCGCCGGGACGCTCATCCGCATCCCGGTCGGCCGCGGCGGAGCCTCGGGCACCCCGCGCGTTGTCGCCCGCGACCTCGGCCCGGTCGATGACTTCGCGTTCGCCGGCCGTACGGTGCTCGCGGCGATCAACCAGGAGAACACGGTCGTACGCGTCGACGCCCAAGGCCGCGCGACGGTGGTCCTGACCGCGGCGGACGGCCTGGACAACCCCACCTCGGTGGCCGTACGCGGCCGGACCGTCTACGTCACCAGCGGCGCCTACTTCGCCGGCGGGGACCCCAATCTGCTCATCGCCCCCCTGCCGGACTGACCCTGAACCTGAACGCCCGGCCGGCGGTCAGGTCTCACAGGCGGCGGCGCGGTCGAGGAGTAGCGCCCGCTCGCGCTCGTTGCGCGTCAGCGCCGCGGCGCGTTCGTACTCCACCCGCGCCTCGCCGGGCCGGTTCAGGCGCGACAGCAGGTCGGCGCGCACGCTGGGCAGCAGGTGGTAGTTGCGCAGCGACGGCTCGTCCACCAGCCGGTCGACCAGCTCCAGGCCACCGGCCGGGCCGGAGGCCATGCCGACGGCGACCGCGCGGTTCAGCTCGACGACCGGCGACGGGGTGAGCAGGGCGAGCGCCTGGTAGAGCGTCGCGATGCGCGCCCAGTCCGTCTCCTCGGGGCGGTGCGCCTGGGCGTGGCAGGCGGCGATGGCGCCCTGCAGGACGTACGGGCCGAGTGGTGCGCCGGCCTTCTCGGCGCGCAGCAGGGCGGCGAACCCGCGGCGGATGAGCAACTGGTCCCACCGGCCGCGGTTCTGCTCGAGCAGCGGGATCGGCTCGCCGGACGGGCCCGTACGGGCGGACGAGCGCGACGCCTGGATCTCCATGAGCGCCACCAGGCCGTGCACCTCCGGCTCCCGGGGCGCGAGCTCGGCCAGGATCCGGCCGAGGCGCAGCGCCTCCTGGCAGAGCGCGGGCCGCATCCAGTCATCGCCGGCGGTCGCGGAGTACCCCTCGTTGAACACGAGGTAGAGCACTTCGAGCACGGACGACAGCCGGGCGGCGCGTTCGGCCTCGGGTGGCACCTCGAAGGGGATCCGCTTCTTGGCGAGCGTCCGTTTGGCGCGAACGATCCGCTGCGCGACGGTCGGCTCCGGCACGAGGAACGCGCGGGCGATCTCCTCGGTGGTCAGGCCGCCGAGCAGGCGGAGGGTGAGCGCGACGCGTGCCTCGGTGGACAGCACCGGATGGCAGGAGATGAACATGAGACGCAGCAGGTCATCGCCCACGTCGTCGTCGAGCGCGGCGTCGATCTCGGCCTCGGCCGCGTCGGGTGCGGTCTCCAGCTCGTGCCCGAGCTGCTCCTGCTTGGTCTCCAGCCGCTTGTTGCGGCGCAGCAGGTCGATCGCGCGGTGTTTCGCGGTGGCCATGAGCCAGGCGCCGGGGTTGTCCGGCACGCCGGACTCCGGCCATTTCTCCAGCGCGATGACCAGCGCGTCCTGGGCGAGCTCCTCGGCGACGCCGACGTCCCGGACGATCCGCGTCAGGGCGGCGATGATCCGGGCCGACTCGATCCGCCAGACCGCGTCGATCGCGCGATGGGTGTCCGAAGCGGTCACCCGACCGATCAGAGCATCGTTCCCCGGCCGTCGCAACCCCCTGACCAGGACGACGGTCCCGTACGGCCGGAGCCGTACGGGACCTGCTCGGCCTCAGGGGCCGAAGACCTGGCGGATCTCGCCCTCGCCGTCTCCGACGATCTTCCAGAAGCGCTTCGACATCTCGATCGCCTCCTCCCGCGACCGGACCTCGATCAGGGCGAAGCCGACGACGGCCTCCTTTGACTCGGCGAAGGGGCCGTCAGTCACCGTGATCTCGCCGCCGGAGCTCTTGATGTTGATGCCGTTGGGGTCCAGGCCGCCCGTCGCGAGCAGCACGCCCGCCTGGGTCATCTCCTCGATGAACTTGCCCATCTCCGCCATGAGGTTCTCGTCCGGCGGGGCGTCTGCGGAGCCGGTGTCGCCCTTGGTCATCATCAGGAAGCGCATGATCTCTCCTTCTGCGGTCGGTCCGGGCTCGTGCCCGTCCCTTGCCTACGCGTCGAACGGGAAGCGGACGGTTCGACACCTGCCCGGAATTTTTCTCGCGTGAGTTTTCTCCGCCCCCCGTGTCGATCCTGGCGTCTCCCGTTCGACGCGTCAGCGAGAGGCCGGGTTGAGACGGCCACCCGCGACGAAGGAGCGAACGCCATGACCACCGTGACCGAAGCCCAGGCCGTGCCCGCGACGACGACCCGGCGGCGCGCCGTCGACATCACGCTCTGGACGGTCCAGATCCTCCTGGCCGCCTTCCTGCTGATCGCCTCGGCCGCGCCGAAGTTCGCCGGCCAGCGGGACGCGGTGGAGACCTTCGACAAGATCGGCTGGGGTCAGTGGTTCCGCTACCTCACGGGCGCGATCGAGGCCGCCGGTGGGATCGGCCTGCTGGTCCCCCGGCTGGTCACCCCCGCCGCGATCGGCCTCATCGGCCTCATGGCCGGCGCCGTCCTCACCCAGATCCTCGTGCTGGACCCGGTCTGGGCGCTGCTGCCCGTCGTCTACGGCGTCCTGTTCGCCGTCATCGCCTGGTACCGGCGGCCCCAGGCCACCTCCCTGCTCGACCGCTTCACCCGCTGACCCGAACGCGACCGACGGCCCGCGCGTCCCCCGGACCCACGGGCCGTCCGCGTTTCCGGATGCGGCACAATGGAGCGAGCAACAGGTGATGGGGCTCACCTCCGAACCGCGGGCGAACCGCTGACGGCTCCTGGCCACTGGTCAGGAAGGTGCCATGCCCGCACAGTGTTCTCCGCCGTGTGACGCCGCCACGACCACTCAGGACGAGAGGACGTCGTGATGACGCACGGCCCCATCGACCCCGACGCCGCCGTCGACCTCCACGCCGGCCAGGACGTCTTCCGTACGCGCGGGCCCGCCCGGCGCGATCGGCAGCTCGATGTCATCGGCGCGATCGCCCTCGGCGGTGGGCTCGGGAGCGTGGCGCGCTATCTCCTGGCGACCGCCCTTCCTGCCCACCAGGGCCGCTTTCCCTGGGCCACCTTCCTGACCAACCTGAGCGGGTGCTTCGCCCTCGGCTTCCTCATGGTGTTCGTGCTGGAGGTCTGGCCGCCACGCCGCTACGTCCGGCCCTTCGTCGGCATCGGGGTCCTCGGCGGGTTCACGACGTTCTCCACGTTCACCGTCGAGATGCGCGGCCTCGTCGCACACGGGTCCGGGGCGCTCGCCGACGCGTACGCGCTGAACAGTCTGGTCGGCGGTGTCGCGGCGGTATGGTGCGGCATCACGCTCGCCCGGCTCATCGGCCGGTTGCCCGTACGGCGAGGACGGGAAGGACGGAGCACATGAGGCTGCACGGTCGCGCACTCCGGCTGACGATCTTCATCGGCGACACCGACCAGCACCGCCACCGGCCGCTCTCCACCGAGATCGTCCACCGCGCGCACGAGCACGGGCTCGCGGGCGCCAGCGTCTTCCACGGCGTCGAGGGCTACGGCGCTTCGACCCGCATCCACACGAGCCGCATCCTGTCCCTCAGCGACGGCCTGCCCATCGCCATCGTGATCGTCGACACCGAAGACAAGATCAACGCCTTCCTTCCCGAGCTGGACGACCTGATCGACCGGGGGCTCGTGATGCTCGACGACGTCGAGGTCTACCGGTACGCCGGCCGGGCGGAGGCGAAGGGCGGCCGGCCATGATGGTCCTGCTGGTCTTCCTGGGCGGCACGATCGGCGCTCCGGCCCGCTATCTCCTCGACCGCGCCGTGCAGCGGCGCCACGAGAGCGTCTTCCCGTGGGGCACGCTCGTCGTCAACCTCACCGGCTGCCTGATCCTGGGCCTGCTCACCGGGGCCGCGCAGTCGCTGCCCAAGGACCTCCTCGTCTTCGCCGGCACCGGCGTCTGCGGCGCATTCACGACCTTCAGCACGTTCAGCTTCGAGACCACGCGGCTGCTGGAGGAGGGCTCGCTGCTGGAGGCCGGGCTCAACGCCTTCGTGAGCCTGCTCCTCGGCTTCGTGGCCGCCGCCGCGGGATACGCCCTGACGACCGGCCTCTGACAGGAGAAACACCTGGTCACGGCCGGTCCCGCGGAGCCGGAACCGGTCATGTCACCGTAGAGTGACAGGCGGGGCACCGTCATGTAGTCGCCGTCCGGGGGGATGCGCAGTGGGGGCTCGGGCGCTCCGCCGCCTGCGGTCGAGGTCCGATCCGCGCGGCGGGCTGACCCGCCGCATCGTGTTCGCGAGCGGGATCGTCGTGCTGCTCGCCATCGGGGCGTACGCGCTGTTGTTCGCGGTCATCATCGACCTGCGCGACTCGGCGGACGTCGCGAACCGTTCCAAGGCCATCCTGTCCTCGGCGAACCGCCTCGAACGCCTGGTGACCGATCTGGAGACCGGCGTCCGCGGGTTCATCATCACCGGGGACAAACGGCTCCTCGCCCCGCTGGGCGACGCCCAGAACGACGTGATCGCCGAGGGCCGTTCCCTCGTACGGCTCACGGCCAAGGGCGACCCCGGGCAGGCCGGGCGCGCACGCCAGATCGTCCGGGACACCGAGATGTACGTACGGGACTACTCGATCCCGCTGGTGACCGAGATCCGGGCGGATCCCGGCTCCGCGCGGTCCATGGCCACGATCGCCGAGGGAGAGCAGCGCCTGCAGCCGCTGCGGGCGCGGTTCGACCTCTTCATGGCCACCCAGAGCGACCTGATCGAGTCCGATGAGTCCCGCGCCTCCAGAGACGCCACCAAGGCGACGATCATCGCGGCGGCCGGAGCGGGCGGGGCGCTCGCCCTGCTGCTGCTGTTCTCCGGCTATCTGAGGCGCGCCATCCTCCGCCCGGTCCGCCGTACGTCCGCGATGGCCAGCAACCTGGCCGGCGGCGACCTGTCGGTACGCATCCCGGAGGTCTCGCGCAACGACGTCGGAGTGCTCGAACGCACCTTCAACGTGATGGCCGGCTCGCTCCAGGCCGACCGGCAGCAGCTCCGCCGGGTGGTCGAGGAGCAGGGCGCGCTGCGCCGGATCGCCACGCTCATCGCCCGCGGCGTCTCGCCCGCGGAGATCTTCACCGCGGTCGCCAGTGAGCTGGGCCGGATCCAGGGGATGGAGTACGCGGTGGTCAACCGCTTCGAGCCCGGCCTGGTGGCGACGGCGGTCGGCCACTGGACCTCCCCCGGAGCGCCGGACATCATGCCGCCGGTCAGCGGGCGCTGGCCGGTCGAGGACCAGAGCGCCGCCGCGCAGATCATCAGGACCCTGCAGCCCGCGCGCGTGAACACCGACCGCGCCACGAGCACGATCGGGGTCTGGTCGCGCGTCCACGGGATCCGCTACGTCGTGGGCTGCCCGATCACGGTCAGCGGGCATCTCTGGGGGATGATCGCGGTGTTCTCGCTCGACCACGAGCCGCCGCCCGAGGACACCGAAGAACGCCTCGTGGAGTTCGTCGAGCTCCTCGCCACCGCGATCGCCAACGCGGAGAACCGCAACGAGCTGCTCGCCTCCTCCGCCCGGATCGTCGCGGCGGCCGACGAGGCCCGGCGGCGCGTCGAGCGCAACCTGAACACCGGCCCGCAGCGCCGCCTGACCGCCCTGGGCGAGGACCTGCGGGTCACCCAGGCCACGGTCGACCCGCGCCTCGGACCGCTGCGCGAACACCTCGCCCGGACCGTACGCGGCCTGGACAGCGTGCTCGACGACCTGCGGGAGATCTCGCGGGGCCTGCACCCGGCGACGCTGTCCCGCAGCGGCCTGCGCAACGCCCTGGAGGCGCTGACCCAGCGGTCGGAGGTGCCGGCCGCGCTCAACGCGCGCATCGGCCGGAACCTGCCCGACCACATCCAGGTCGCCATCTACTACACCGTCTCCGAGGCCCTCACCAACGTCGCGAAGTACTCCCAGGCGACGAGCGTCCACATCGACCTGTCCGTGGAGGAGACGACGCTGCGGCTGCGGGTCAACGACGACGGGGTCGGCGGCGCCGACCCCACCCGCGGGTCCGGGCTGCTCGGGCTCAAGGACCGGATCGAGTCGCTCGGCGGGACGATCAAGGTGGTCAGCCCCAGTGGCGGCGGCACCTCGCTGCTCGTGGAGGTGCCGGTCCCTCCCCCGTGACAGCGGTCAGTTTCCGTCCTCAATCGCGGGCATGATGGGCCCATGGCGAACACGAGCTCGCGGACCCTGCGGCTGCTGTCCCTGCTGCAGACGCACCGCTACTGGCCCGGCGCCGAGCTCGCCGAGCGGCTCGAGGTGTCCGTCCGCACGCTGCGCCGCGACGTCGACCGGCTGCGCGAGCTGGGCTACCCGGTCGAGGCCCAGCGCGGCGTGGACGGCGGCTACCAGCTCGCCCCGGGCGCCGCGCTGCCCCCGCTGGTGGTCGACGACGAGGAGGCGGTCGCGCTCGCCATCGGGCTGCGTGCCGCCGCCCAGGGCGCGGTGGCCGGCATCGAGGAGTCCTCCATCCGCGCGCTCACCAAGGTCGTGCAGGTCATGCCGCCGCGGCTGCGCCGGCGGGTGGACGCACTGCGCACGGCCACGGTGCCCGCCGTGTGGGGCAACGGGCCGACCGTCGACTCGAACGTCCTGACCACCGTGGCGCAGAGCTGCCGGGACGAGGAGCGCCTGCGGTTCGCCTACACGGCGGCCCGCGGCGAGCGGACCGCCCGCCACGTCGAGCCGCACCGGCTGGTCTCCCTCGGCCGCCGCTGGTACCTCGTCGCGTACGACCTGACGCGGCACGACTGGCGCAGCTTCCGGCTCGACCGCCTCGCCGATCCCGCGAGCACGGGCGAGCGGTTCCGCCCGCGCGAGCTGCCGGCCGAGGACCCCGCGACGTTCGTACGGAGCGGCATCGTCAACCTCCCGACGCCGTACACCGTCGAGGCGGTCGTGCACGCGTCCGCGGACGCCGTACACCCCAAGATCGGTCAGTGGGCGAAGGTCGAGGACCTCGGCGACGGGCGGTGCCTGCTGCGGATGACCGCGGACTCCCTCGACTGGCCGACGCTGGCGCTGGGCACGATCGGCGCCGAGTTCGAGGTGCTCGGCCCGCCCGAGCTGACCGAGCACATCCGCGAGTGGGGCGCGCGGTTCACCCGGGCGGCCGGGGCGTGAGCCGGGCGAGGAGCAGGGTGGCGTCGTCGGCGCCCGCGCCCGTGTGCAGGTGCTCGACGACGGCCTCGCAGGTGGCCTCGAGGTCCGGGAGCGTTCCCGGCAGGAGCGAGCGCAGCTCGGCCAGGCCGGTGTCCATGTCGCGGTCGCGGCTCTCCACCAGCCCGTCGGTGCACAGCACTAGCGTGGCGTCGTCGGGGAAGTGGATCTCCATCGCCTCGTAGCTGGCCTCGCCGACGCCGAGCGGCAGACCCGGGGGCAGGTCGAGCAGCACGGAGGCGCCGTCGGCCGTCGCGAGGATCGGCGGGACGTGCCCGGCACGCGCGATGGTGAGCGTGCGGGCGCCCGGGTCGCACAGCGCGTAGACGCAGGTCGCGAACTGTGCCGTGGTGAGCTCCTGGGCGATCTCGTCCAGGTGGCGCAGCAGGTCCGCGGGCGGCAGGCCGAGCCGCGCCAGGATGCGGACGGCCGTGCGGAGCTGGCCCATGACGAGCGCGGCGGCCGTGCCGTGGCCCATGGCGTCGCCGACGACCAGCGCGACCTTCCCGCCGGGCAGCGGGATCACGTCGTACCAGTCGCCGCCGATCCGGCTCGTCTGACCGGCGGGCAGGTAGCGGTGGGCGATCCGGGTCCCGGGCGGCGTCTTGAGGGCCACCGGCAGCAGGCTGCGCTGGAGGGTCTTGGAGGTACGGCGCTCGCGGTCGTACAGGCGCCCGTTGTCCATGCACACGGCGGCGTGCTCGGCGATCCGGTGCGCGAGCGTCGCCTCGGCCCGGGTGAAGGGGGGCTCGCCGGGCCGGCGGGCGAGGACGGTGAAGCCCATGACGTGGCCGCGGGCGATGAGCGGCACGGTCAGGAAGCTGTGGTAGCTCAACGCCTCGTTGATGCGGGGCCGTACGGCCAGGCGGTCCTTGAACCGGCCCAGGGTCTGGCTGTCCAGCGAGGTGAAGACGATGGGCCGCCCGGTGGTCATGCTGCGCGCGACGGTCGTGTCGGCCGCGTAGGCGATCACCTCGTCCGCGGGGAACGCCGACGCCCACTCGCCCTGCGTGCCGTCGGAGACGACCAGCGCCATCCGCCGTACGACGACGCGGGACTCGGCCTCCTCATACGACGGCATCTGGTCATCGACCAGGAGGCGTTCGAGGACGTAGACGCCGGCGCCGTAGCAGAGGCGGGAGATGAGGGCGTCCGCGAGTTCGCGGGCGGTCTGCCGCAGGTCGAGCGTCGCGCCGATGCCGAGAATCGTCTGGTCGGCGGGCCGCCCGTCCGTCACGCTCTCCTCGTCGTGCCGGGGCAGCGCGCTGACCCCGACCGTGACCCCGCCCGCCGCGTCGGTCAGCGGCTCCCAGCGGAACTCGACCGGGACGGTGTGCCCGTCGCCGAGGCGTACGGGCAGCACGGTGACCGAGGCCGCGCCGGTCGCGGCGCCGGTGACCGCGGAGGCGACCACCGCGCGGTGCTCGCCGCCCAGCACCGCCTCGCACAGGTCGCGGCCGTGCACCTCGGCGTCGGCACGGCCGAACAGGCCGGCCGCAGCGGGGCTCCAGTGCAGGACGCTGCCGGTGGTGGTCACGGCTAATGTCGCGAGCGCGGTCAGGCCGGGCGCCATCGCGGCCGTCTCCGGCCTGCGGTCGTCGGCCTCAGGACGATGCTCCACGATCGCGCAGGCCTCCCTGTCCGCTCCGTGTAGCGGCAGCACTAGATCCTCCTATGAACGGCATGAGGGAGCAAACGCCACGCATACGCAATTCTGGAACTATGTTCGCATATGTCCTCTCCCCGTCGACCCGCGCGTCGCCACCATCTAGGGTGAACTGGCGGCCGTGAGCGCATGTGGTTACGGCCTCTCCTGGCCCCGACACGAATGGCGAGCAGGTGGAGCACGAAAGCTGGGCACCTCCCGAAGTCGACGTAGAACGCGCCAACGTGGCCCGGGTGTATGACGCCCTATTGGGTGGCTCACACAATTTCGCCGTCGACCGCGACGTCGCCAGCGCGCTCACCGCGATCGAGCCCACCGCGCGCGAGGCGGCCCGCGCCAACCGGGCGTTCCTCGGCCGCGCGGTCCGTTTCCTGGCCGACGCGGGCATCCGGCAGTTCCTCGACATCGGTTCCGGCGTCCCCACCTTGGGAAACGTCCACGAGATCGCCCAGGCGGCGGCCCCGGACTCCCAGGTGGTCTACGTCGACACCGACCCGGTCGCCATCGCGCACAGCAAGTCGATCCTGGCCGGCAACGACCGGGCCACGATCGTGCACGCGGACCTGCGCGACCCGGAGGCGATCCTCGGTCACCCCGAGGTGACCCGGCTGATCGACTTCGACCGGCCCGTGGCCGTGCTGCTGGTCGCGGTGCTGCACTTCATCACCGACGAAGAAGACCCCGGTGACCTGGTCCGACGCCTGCGCACGGCGATGGCGCCCGGCAGCTTCCTGACCATCTCCCACGGCACGCTCGACGGGCGTTCCAGCCAGGTGGTCGAGGCCGTCGAGAAGCTCTACTCCCGCGCCTCGGCCCCCGGGCGGCCGCGCGACCACGCCAGCATCGAGGCGTTCTTCGACGGCTTCGACCTCATCGATCCGGGCCTGGTCTACCTCCCGCTGTGGCACCCGGACCCGGCCGACGTCCCGTTCCCCGACCCGGCGCAGTCATGGGGCTATGCGGGAGTCGCACGGCGCTCCTGAGCACATCGTTCTTTCGTGAGCCTTTCTCTGGTGATTTTCACCAAAGGGAGAGCGACCGAGTGAAGATTCCGGTCAGGTCCTCTTCGGTCGCCTCACGCGGCGCGGTCGCCAGTAGCCGTTCTTGCTTCATCGTGCCCGCGACGAGCTCGGGAATGTCATTCTCGGTGAAGCCGACCGCGCCGATCCCGTCGGGAATGCCGATATCGCGCATCAGGCCGAGAAGCACCGCGGGAAGGTGTTCGGCCGGGTCGCCGGGGCGCTCGGCCTCGGGCCCGAGCAGTTGCGCCGCGCGTACGTGGCGGTCCGGCCCGGCCTCGAAGGTGAAGCGGAAGGCCTCCGGCGCGGTGAGCGCGACGGCCATGCCGTGCGGCACCATCGGTTCCTCCTCCGGATACCCGGCCGGGCGGAAGTCGTGGACCTGACCGGCGATCGGGTACGCGTTGGCGTGCGGGATGTGCACGCCCGCGTTGCCGAAGCCCAGCCCCGCGAAGGTCGCGGCGAGCGCCATGTCCTCGCGGGCGGCCGTGTCGCCGCCGTCGTGCACGGCCGTGCGGAAGGACCGGGCGACCAGCGTGAGGGCCTTCTCGGACCACATGTCGGCGACCGGGTTGGCTCCGCAGTAGGGCACGCGCTGCTCGGGCCTCTTGCGCTCGAAGGAGGTGTACGGGCGGGCGGTGTAGCTCTCCAGCGCGTGGCAGATGATGTCCATGCCGGAGGAGGCGGTGACGCCGCCCGGCTGCGTAAGAGTGAGCTCGGGGTCGACGACCGCGAGAGTGGGCCGCAGCCGCGGGTGGCTGATCCCGGTCTTGACCCGCAGGTCCAGGACGTCGAGCACGCAGACGGTCGTGCTCTCCGCGCCGGTCCCGGTCGTGGTCGGCACGGCGACGAGCGGGTTGAGCGGCCGCTCCGGGGCACGGCCCGCGCCGATCGGCGGGTTGAGGTAGTCGACGAGCTCGCCGTCGTTGGTGGTCAGGAGGTTGATCGCCTTCGCGGTGTCGATGCTGGAGCCGCCCCCGACCGCCACGAAGGCGTCCCAGGGCCCGGACTCGCGCGCGTACGCGATCGCCGCCCGCATCCCCTCGTCGGTCGGCTCGATCCGTACGCCGTCGAAGACCTGCGCCTCGATCCCGTAGGTCTTCATCTGCTCGGCGACGCGCTCCGGGCTCCCGGTCGCGGCGACCCCGGGATCGGTGACGACGAGCACGCGCCGCACGCCGTACTGGGAGAGGTCGTAGCCGATCTCCGCGGAGGCCCCGGCACCGAACTTGAGCAGGGGCGCGCCATAGGTGAACACGGATTCGGGGTTGCTCGGTACGGAAGCCATGATTCGGATCCTCCGGATCGCACGGTTCCCTGTCAACGGGCGGATTTCCGCTGGTCGCCCTGGTTCTGTCAGGGCCGGCGCCTACGATGGCCCCATCGCCGGACGTCGACAGAGGTGATCCACTGTGATGGGCGACACCACGGCTCAACGCCATCGTCCCGAGGAGCTCGAGCACTACCGGGTGGAGCTCACCGGCTACTGCTACCGCATGCTCGGCTCGGTCTTCGAGGCCGAAGACGCCGTGCAGGACACCTTCGTACGCGCGTGGCGGGGCCTCGACCGGTTCGAGGGACGCTCGTCGCTACGGTCCTGGCTCTACCACATCGCCACCAACGTCTGCTTCGACCTGCTGAACAGCCGCAAGCGCCGGGCCCGGCCGGTGGACCTCGGCCCCGCCACCACGGCCGACGCCCCGATCGACCCGCCGCTCGCCGAGACCGCCTGGATCGAGCCGGCCCCCGACGCCGGCGTCCTGCCGTCCGGCGGTGACCCCGCCGAGCAGGCCGTCTACCGCGACACGATCCGCCTGGCGTTCGTCGCCGCGCTGCAGCACCTGCCGCCCAAGCAGCGCGCGGTGCTGATCCTGCGCGAGGTGCTGCGCTGGAGGGCCGGCGAGGTCGCCGACCTGCTCGACACCTCGGCCGCCTCGGTCAACAGCGCGCTCCAGCGGGCCCGTACGACGCTCGACGAGCGCGGCGTCACCGACTCCGACCCGGTCGAGCCTCTGGACTCCGCGCAGCGCTCGCTGGTGGCGCGCTACGTCGACGCGTTCGAGCGCTTCGACATCGACGGGCTCGTCTCGCTGCTGCACGAGGACGCCACCCAGACCATGCCGCCCTACGCCATGTGGCTGCGCGGCCGCGAGGAGCTGCGCACGTGGTGGCACGGGCAGGGCAGCGGGTGCCGGGGCTCGCGACTGGTCCCGGTCGAGGCGAACGCCGCGCCCGCGTTCGGGCAGTACCGCCCCAGCGGTCCCGGCGGCCGGCACGAGCCGTGGGCGCTGCAGATCCTGCGGCTGAGCGGTGACCGCGTCGTCGGGATCGACTGCTTCCTCGACACCAGGCTGTTCGCGCTGTTCGGACTGCCGCCGCACCTGTGACCGATGAGTTCCGCGCCCCGCGGCGGTCTAAGTCTGTGACGGATCCGCCGTTTCGGAGGAGTGCCCGATGAGTCTGCCCGAGGTCGTGAGCCGGGAAGAGTGGCTGGCCGCCCGCAAGGAACTGCTCGCCAAGGAGAAGGCCGCGACGCGTGCCCAGGACGCGCTGAACGCCTCGCGCCGCCGGCTGCCGATGGTCGAGATCGACAAGGACTACGTCTTCGAGGGCCCTGAGGGCCGGGTGAGCCTGCTCGACCTGTTCGACGGCCGGCGCCAGCTCGTCGTCCACCACTTCATGTTCGACCCGAGCTGGGACGCCGCCTGCCGGAGCTGCTCCGGCACGGCCGACGACATCCCCGACCTCTCCCACCTGCGCGCCCGCGAGACCAACCTGGTCGCGGTGTCCCGCGCGCCGCTCGCCAAGATCGCGGCGTTCAGGTCGCGCATGGGGTGGACGTTCCCCTGGTACTCCTCGTACGAGAGCGACTTCAACTACGACTTCCACGTGACGCTGGACGACTCGGTGACGCCGATCGTCTACAACTTCCGCACGAAGGCCGAGCACGAGGCGGGGCCCACGGGCTACTACGTCGCCGGCGAACAGCCGATCGAGCAGCCGGGCCTGAGCGCCTTCCTCCGTGACGGCGAGACGATCTACCACACCTACTCCACCCACGCGCGTGGCCTGGAGATGCTCGGCAGCACGCGCGGCTACCTGGACGTGACGGCGCTGGGCCGCCAGGAGGAGTGGGAGGAGCCGAAGGGCCGCGCCTCCGGCGGGGTGCCGGCGGGCAGCCCCGACATGCGCTACCACGACGAATACTGAGGGCTCCATAGCGGAAGACGTTCTTTCAGGGCACCTCCAGCAGGATTCGAACCCGCACTCGTCCCGGTTCGAAGCCGGGTGCTCTCTCCGATTGAGCCATGGAGGCCCGGTACGTGCATGGGGCAGGAGTCGAACCTGCACAGCGCGAAGCGGGCGGTTTACAGCCGCTTGGTCTCACCAGTGACCAGGCCCATGCAAGAGGGTGATCAGGGGGATTCGAACCCACCACCGCCGGGACCACGACCCGGTGTGCTGCCGTTACACCATGAACACCATGACGTCCCTGTCCAGGGACGCGGTCGACCGAGCAGGAGTCGAACCTGCCACGCGCGCCTTGTAAGGGCACCGCTCTGCCGATGAGCTACCGGTCGTGACGCACCCCCGGCCGGAGTCGAACCGGCGACCACCTGCTTCGGACGCAGGCACTCTGTCCACTGAGCTACGAGGGCGACGGCTCCGGCGGCTGGGCTCGAACCAGCATGACGCGGGTAACAACCGCGCATCCTGCCTTGGATCACACCGGAAGGAGTGGTGTCGGACCACACGGGAACAAGTGGCGCAGGTGGGATTCGAACCCACGATCTTCAGCGTATGAAACTGACGGGGACGGCCGAGCTCCCCTACTGCGCTTCGCGTACGTAGCCCCTGCGGGACTTGAACCCGCTTCTCGAGGTTGAGGGCCTCGTGACCTAACCCGTGGTCGAAGGGGCCTTACAAAAACCGACGTGGCGGAAGGTGAGGGATTCGAACCCTCGCAGGTGTGACCCTGGCCTCCGTTTTCGAAACGGGCGCGATACCGGTTCCGCCAACCTTCCAACACCGTGCCGCCCCAGGGATTCGAACCCTGAACCTCCCGGTCCTGAACCGGACGCCTCTGCCAGTTGGGCCAGAGCGGCGAGAAAAGTACGCTCGGCGGGACTCGAACCCGCACCTCCGGCTCCTCGGGCCGGTGCCTCTGCCGATTGGGCCACGAGCGCGTGAAGAGCCGCCACCCGGTGCCGACCCGGGCCACCCATCTGCGATGGTCACCAAGCCGTGTGCGGCGGCGCAGCTCCCTGGCAAGGATTCGAACCTCGATCGTGCGGTCCAGAGCCGCGTGTCCTGCCGGTTGGACGACCAGGGAATGCGCACCTCCGCCAGGACTCGAACCTGGGGCCTCCCGCTCCGCAAGCGGGCGCTCTCTCCACTGAGCTACAGAGGCAGGGCGCGACGCAAAAAGCGCCGCGCGAAAACAAACGTCTTCCACTGTGGAGTTGTCAAAAAGCACGCGCCCCGAAAAGGGAAGCATGGGCGGTAGGAGTCGAACCCACTTTTCGCCGGACTTGGAAACCGGCCGCCTACCCGTTGGCTCGCCCACAAGAAAGGCCGCTCCGGGACGATGTCCTCAGAGCGGCCTCCCGACCAGGCGTACAGCCCTAACCAGAGGCCCCCATAAGGAGGACGGAATGCAGCTCATATCGCTGCGACGTAAGCCATCGTTCGGTATTCACCGGTCCGCCTCCTTCTCCCCTGATGTCTTGCCTCTATCTTAAGCACCCTCGACAGAAGGGCAACATATTTAATGAGACGCCGAAACCGCCTACGCGGTTCCACCGTCCAGAGCCTCGATCGTCGCCACCGACGGCCTCTCCGTACGTGACAGCGAGCGCCCCGTCTCCTCGGCGGCCCGCAGCACGCGTACGGCGTTGCCCCACGTCAGCTTGGCCAGGTCCGCCTCGCTCCAGCCGCGGCCGAGGAGTTCGGCGATGAGATTCGGGTAGCCGGAGACGTCGGAGAGGCCGTCCGGCGTGAAGGGCGTGCCGTCGAAGTCGCCGCCGATGCCGAGGTGGTCGATCCCGGCCACCGAGCGCATGTGGTCGAGGTGGTCGGCGACGGTCGCGGGCGTCGCCACCGGGCGCGGATTGGCCTCCTCGTACGCCTTCCGCACCTCTTCCGCCTCCGGGCCGCCGTCGAGCGGGTTGAGGCCCTGCGCGCGCGTGTGCTCATCCACACGGTGGGTCCACTCCACCGCCTCCTGCAGCACGAACTTCGGCACGAACGTCACCATGGCCAGGCCGCCGTTGCCCGGCAGCGACGCCAGCACGTCATCCGGGATGTTGCGCGGGTGGTCGCAGACGGCGCGCGAGGACGAGTGGGAGAAGATCACCGGGGCGCGGCTCACCCGGATGGCGTCCCGCATCGTGTCCGGGGAGACGTGTGACAGGTCGACGAGCATGCCGAGCCGGTTCATCTCCCGTACGACCTCCTCACCGAAGCGGGTGAGGCCGTGGGCGACCGGGTCGTCGGTGGCCGAGTCCGCCCACGGCGTGTTGTCGTTGTGGGTGAGGGTCATGTAGCGGACGCCGAGCTCGTACAGGCCGCGCAGCGTGGCGAGCGAGCAGGCGATCGAGTGGCCGCCCTCGGCGCCCATCAGCGAGGCGATCCGGCCGTCCGCCCAGGCCGCCTCCATGTCGTCGGCGGTCCCGGCGAGGCGCAGCTCGCCCGGATAGCGGGCGGCCAGCGCGCGTACGCAGTCGATCTGTTCGAGCGTCGCGCTGACCGCCCGGTCGCCCTGCAGCTCGGAGGGCACGTAGACGGACCAGAACTGCGCGCCGACGCCGCCCGCGCGCAGGCGGGCGAGGTCGGTGTGCAGGCGGCCGGTCTGGTCGTCGGCGATGTCGCACCGGTCGAGGTCGTACCCGGCCAGCTCCCGCAGCGCCCACGGAAGGTCGTTGTGCCCGTCCACCACGGGGTGGCCGGCGAGCAGCGCGCGGGCGCGCTCCAGGGTGTCGGGATCGACGGTGTAGGTCATCGGTGTCCTCACGGTCGGGAATGGGTGTCCTCAGCCCAATTCTGATACCGCGGCCAGCAGGCGTTCCACGTCGGACCGGTCGTTGTAGTGCACGAGCCCGGCCCGTACGGCACCGCCATGGTCGCGGATCCCCAGTGCGGCGGTGAGCTCCCAGGCGTAGTTGTGCCCGTTCCAGACGTTCACCCCGCGGGCGGCGAGGTGCTCGGCGACCGCACGCGGCGTGTGCCCGTCGACGGTGAAGTACGCCGTGGCCGTACGGCGCCGCGGGGCGCCGAGCAGCCGTACGCCGGGCAGCGCGGCCAGGCCGTCGAGCAGGTGGGCCAGCTCGGCCTGCTCGTGCGCCTCGACCGCCGCCATCGAGGCCAGTACGCGCCGCCGCCGGTCGCCGGTCGCGGCCGGGTCCAGGCCGGCCAGGTGGTCGACGGCGGCGGTCACGCCGGCGAGGTCGGCGAAGGGCGGGGTGCCGGTCTCGAAGCGCTCGGGCACCTCCGCCGGCGCGGAGGCCAGCTTGTCGGGGTGGATCGTCTCCAGGAGATCGGGCGCGGCGACGACCGTGCCGATGTGCGGCCCGGACCACTTGTACGCGCTGGTCGCGTAGAAGTCGGCGCCGAGCTCGGCCAGGTCGATCGGGCTGTGCGGCGTGGCGTGCACGCCGTCGACGTAGGCGAGCGCCCCGGCGTCGTGGGCCCGCTTGGTGATCGCCGCGACGTCGGGCATCGTGCCGAGGACGTTGCTGGCGGCGGTCACCGCGACGAGCCGCGTACGGTCGCTCAGCAGGGTGTCGTACTGCTCGGCCGGCAGCTCGCCCGCGGGCAGGTCGACCTCGGCCCACCGCACCGTGGCCCCGGCCCGCTCGGCGGCCTGCACCCACGGGCGTACGTTCGCGTCGTGGTCCAGGCGGGAGACCACGATCTCGTCGCCGGGTCCCCACGTACGGGACAGGGCGTACGCGAAGCGGTAGGTCAGCGTGGTCATGTTCGGGCCGAGCACGACGCCGCGCGGGTCGCCGCCGACGAGGTCGGCGATGGCCTGCCGGGCGGCGGCGACGATGGCGCCGGAGCGGTCGCTGGCCGGGAAGGCGCCCCCCTCGTTGCCGATCCCGACGCGGTAGGCGGCCGAGATCGCCTCGATCACGGACTCGGGAACCTGCGTACCCGCGGCGCCGTCGAGATAGGCGTGGCCGTCGCGCAGCGCGGGATAGGCCGCGCGGATCGATAGCAGGTCCAAAGTCATGTCGGCTCCGTTCTCACCAGGAAGTAACCGCGCCCAGCCTCTCTCGCGGCGGCATCCGAGGGGAAGCCGGGGGCGCGTCAATGCGAATGAAATGGGTTCAGCCGGACATACTCGGCGGGTAACCCCGAGCATCACGGAGGATGCGATGGTCCTGCCCGGCGTTCTCGCGCTCTTTGTCGGCGCGATCCTGACGTTCGCCGTCCACGGCCACGTCGGGGGCGTGAGCGTCACCGCACTCGGCGTGATCACGATGGTCGTCGCCGCCATCATCCTCATCGTCGGCCTCATCCGCCTCGGCCGTGGCCGCCGCCGCGTCGTGGGCGGCCGGGTCGTCGCGGGCCGGGTCGTGGGGGGCGTGCAGGAGCGCGCCTACCGTACGAGCAAAGGAAAGATCTTCGCGATGGTCGTCGCGGTGATCTACATCGTCTCGCCGATCGACATCATCCCCGACTTCCTGCTGCCGTTCGGCATCATCGACGACGCGACGGCCTTCAGCTGGCTGCTGTTCGCCGTCGGCCAGGAACTGACCCGCAAACGCCGTCAGGCCTTGTAGAAGCTCAGCCGCCGCTGCCGTACGGGCGAGTGATGATCTCCAGCCGGTGACCGTTCGGGTCGTCGAAGTACGTGCCGCGGCCGCCGTCGAGGTGGTTGATCTCGCCCGCCTCCTGGTGGGCCGGGTCCGCGTAGTACGGGATGCCGGCCTCCTTGATCCGGGCGAAGATCGCGTCGAACTCCTCTTCCGACACCAGGAACGCGTAGTGCTGCGGTGCGATCGGTTTCGAGCCGGCGTCCATGAAGTCGAGCGTGACGCCGTTCGCGGTCTCGACCGGCAGGAAGGGGCCGAAGGGCGCTCCGACCTTCAACCCCAGCATTCCTGCCACGAACTCCGCGGCGGCCGCCCGGTCGCGAGCCGCGACGATCGTGTGGTTCAGCTGGATCGCCATCGTCTCGCTCCTCACGGCCGCCGGCAGAGACAGACTCCCTATACAGAGGGTGTACCCACCCGCTCCCTGAATAGAGGGTGTACCCACCCGAGATGGATCGCCGGGCTTGTGTCAGCGGCTCAACTCGTACCGGATGGGCAGTCTCTTCAGGCCGCCGACGAAGTGCGTCTGCGTGAGCACGGGTTCACCGGCCACTTCCAGGCCGGCCAGGCGGGGCAGCAGTTCGCTCAGGAAGATCCCGATTTCCATCTTTGCCAACGCCGCACCCAGGCAGTAGTGGACTCCGAACCCGAAGGAGAGATGTTTGTTGGGTGTGCGGCCGACATCGAAACGGAACGGCTCGGCGAATACGTCCTCGTCACGGTTGGCGGACGGATAGGACAGCAGGAGGCCGTCGCCTTCCCTGATGCCGACCTCGCGGATGGTGCAGTCCTCGACCGCGGTACGCATGAACGAGGTCACGGGAGTGACCCACCGAATGATCTCGTCGACCGCGGTCGGCATGAGGGCCGGGTCGGCCTTGAGCCGCTGCAGTTCGGCGGGGTGGTCCGCCAGCGCCTGCACTCCACCGGCAAGGGCGGCGCTGGTGGTGTCGTGACCGGCGGTGGCGAGGATGAGGTAGTAGGACAGCGTGTGCTGTTCACTCAGGTATTCACCGTCCACCCGGGCATTGGCGACGGCGGAGGCCAGGTCGTCCGTGGGGTTCGAGCGCCGGTCCGCGGTCAGCTTCGCGAAGTAGCCGAAGATCTCCTGGAAGGCGGCGACGATGCTTTCCGGGCTGGCGGCGTCCCGCGACTTGTCCTGGTCGGCGTTGCCGAACACCTGCTGGGTCAGCATGAGCATGATCGGGAAGTCGCTCTCCGGTACACCGAGCAGGTGCATGATCACGTAGAGCGGGAAGTTCAGGCTGATCTCCTCGACGAAGTCGCACTCGCCGCCCAGGTCGGCCATGCGGCCGACGTAACGCCGCGCCAGTTCCCTGATCTGCTCCTCCATGTGGCGCATGGCGCGCGGGCGGAACCAGCCGGCCCCGATGGCGCGGAGCGACCGGTGCTCCTCCCCGTCGACGTGCACCAGGGATCGCACTCCGGCGCCCGCCGCCGCCATCCGCGCTATCTCCTCCTCCACGACCTTGGGCCCGAGGATCGGCCGCGGTTCGTTGACGAACCGCTGATGATCACGCTCTACATCCATGATGTCGGAGTGCCGGGTGAGCGCCCAGAACGGGCGGAATCCCGGGGCGTCGACCCAGTGGACGGGGGATTCCTTCCGCAGCAGAGCAAGTCCTCGATGAAGCTGCTCCCTGTCCGCGTACGTCGCGGCGTCGGTGAACGCAAGTCCGGCCGATTCCGTCGTAATGTCCATGATTATCTCCATCACGCCGGGTACCGCTCGGACCCCGGCATTCGTTTTTGATCCGGGACGTCAGAGGACCAGCCCGGGGGTGCTTCGAGGATGCCTGGATGGATCGCCGACGTGTCACCTGGGAGGCGTCACGGCCGGAGGCCGAAGCCGAGCACGGTGGTAGACCCTACGAGGGTGCTCTTGATGGCGAGTTCCGTGCCACTGACACTCGGACCAGGTACGAGCGGTGGTCGATGCGCCCCTCTCCGGCGACGGGTGTGCTCGGCCGGCGACGTCCAGGACGGCCGTGGTCCCCAGGGGGTCGGAAGGCGGCCGGGCGGGAGTTCCACGTCGACGGTGGTGGCGTGTATTCGCATCGGCCAAGATGTCGGAATGCGTATACGGCCGATCTCCCCTCCCCTGCTGGTCGAGGAGATCGCCGACCGGATCGCGGCGGCCGACCCCGCGTCCCGGCCGCGGGTCGCCGTGGACGGCGCGCCGGCCGCCCGCCCGGACGATCTCGCGGACGCGCTGGCCGGCCCGCTGCGGCTGCGGGGCCGCGAGGTCGTACGCGTCTCGGCCGGTGACTTCCTGCGTCCCGCGTCCCTGCGCCTCGAACACGGCCATACGGACCCGGACGTGTTCTACGACGAGTGGCTGGACGCCGGGGGCCTCGTACGCGAGGTGCTCGGCCCGCTCGGGCCCGGCGGCTCGGGCCGCGTCCTGCCCGCCCTGTGGGACAGTACGGCCGACCGCGCCGCCCGTACGCCGTACGTGACGTTGCCGCCGGGCGGCGTCCTGCTGCTGGACGGCACGCTGCTGCTCGGCCGCGGGCTCCCGTTCGACCTGTCGGTCCACCTGTGGCTGTCGCCGCCCGCGCTGGCCCGCAAGACCGCCGCGGAGGAGCGCTGGACGCTTCCGGCGTACGCCCGGTACGAGGAGGAACGGGTGGCCGACCTGGTCGTCCGCGTCGACCATCCGGACCGGCCCGCTCTCGTCGAGTGACCGGGCGTCTCGCGTTTGTCCGGCGGACGGGCGAATGGGCGATGATGGATCCGGCCGGAACTTCCCCGTAGCGCCCCGTGGAGCCGATGTGTCCGAGTCGTTGACCTATGTCGACGCACTGAAGATCCTTGGCGATCGGCAGAGCCGGCTCGTCGGCCTCCTCGACGGCGTGATGTCGGCGGGACTGGCGACGTGGGCCGCGACCGCCTGGACCATGGGGGCCGACTCCTCGGCGCCGATGAACCTCTTCGACCTCAAGGACGAGGTGGTCAGGTTCGGGCACGAGTCCGTACGCCGCGTCTCCGAGCGCCGCAGCGGGTTGTCCCGGTACGACCGGACACAGCGGCTCGCCGCCGCGCACGCCGTGCTCGTCGTCTCGTCCTACTTCGAGACCATCGACCGTACGGACCTGCCGCTCGTGCCGGAGCGGCTCGCCTCCAGCGCCGGTGAGAAGCTCACGCACGGCGGCAGCCCGCCGAAGGGCTATGTCGACCTGATCGACGGCCTGCTCAGCGACCGTCTCCCGCTGCCCGAGCCGCACGTGCCCTACGCTCGCACCCGCGAGGCGATCGAGGCCGTCTACGACCTCATGTCGCGGCGCCTGACGACGCTCATCCGCGCCGCTCCCGCCTGGGAGTCGCTCGCCGGGCGCGAGCGCACCCGCGTGCTGGACCTGGTCCGAAAGATGCCGCCGCAGGCGCTGAGCGCGTACGACGACGCGTTCCGGCGGCTCGCCACCGACAACCGCGAGTTCGAGGTCTGGGCCAGCTTCACCGAGGCGGCGGGGCTGAGCTCCGGGCTGGCCGAGGTGGGCCGGCTGCTGGGCGAGATGGCCGGGCAGCGGGTCGGCGACCGGCCGCGCAGCCACCTGATCCGCACCTACCGCGCCGCCCTCGCCGACCCGGTCGTCGCGACCGGGCACGCGCCGGAGTGGGTCGTGCTGCCGGCGCTCGGTGAGGCGTACGTCAGCCCGCGCTGCAAGGCGGCCGAGGTGCTTCCCGGCGACACGCCGGCCGGGCTGGACTGGTGGGCCCCGCACGAGCCGGTCCCGTACGTCGAGACGTTCCTGGCCGGGTTCCTCACGCTGCCACGCGCCGTGCAGGCGCCGCTGGTCGTGCTCGGCGAGCCCGGTTCCGGCAAGTCCAAGCTCACCGAGGTCCTCGCCGCGCGCCTCCCGGAGCAGGACTTCCTGCCGATCCGGGTCGAGTTGCGCGACGTGGAGGCCGAATCCCTGATCCAGGAGCAGATCGAACAGGCGATCTTCCGCCAGGCGGGCGAGCGGGTCTCCTTTCACGACCTGCTCGACGCGGCCTCCGGCGCGCTGCCCGTCGTGATGCTCGACGGCTTCGACGAGCTGCTGCAGGCCGCGGGCGTCAACCGCTACGACTACCTGGAGCAGGTACGCGACTTCCAGCGCCGTCAGCTCGCGCTCGGCCGTCCCGTCGTCGTGATCGTGACGAGCCGTACGGTCGTGGCCGACCGGGTGCGCTATCCGGCGGGCTGCATCGCGCTGCAGCTCCAGCCGTTCTCCGACGAGCAGGTACGGCAGTGGCTGGAAGTCTGGAAACTCCACAACTCCGACATCTTGAAGAGCCGCGGGCTGCGCCCGCTGACCGCCGAGGCCGCGCTGTCGCACCGGGAGCTGGCCCGCCAGCCCCTGCTGTTGCTCATGCTCGCGATCTTCGACGCCACCGACAACGCGCTGCTGACCGGCGACGCCAGCCTCGGGCAGGCCGAGCTGTACGAGGCGCTGCTGATGGACTTCGCGCTCCGGGAGATCCGCAAGACCCCGGGCAACCAGTCGCTGCCGCTGAGCGCCCAGCACAAGCTCGCCGAGGCCGAGCTCGACCGGCTGGCGGTCGTCGCGCTCGCCATGTTCGCCCGTGGCCGCCAGAGCGTCGGCGACGGCGAGCTCGACCGCGACCTGGCGCTGCTGCGGCCCGATCCGTCGGCCGACGCGGACGACGAGGCGCTGCTCAGCCTGGGCCAGCGCGCCATCGGCCGGTTCTTCTTCATCCACCGCTCCGAGGCGCACGCGCGCGGGCACCGGACCCGTACCTATGAGTTCCTGCACACGACGTTCGGGGAGTTCCTGGTCGCCTGGCTCACCAACCGGACGCTGGGCGACCTCGTGGCGGTACAGGACCTGGTCCGCAATCGGTCGACGGCGGCGCGGCTGGACGACGGGTTCCTCCACGCGATCCTGTCGTTCGCGTGCGTGGCCGAGCGCGCGCCGGTCGTGGACTTCCTCGCGGCGATCTTCCGCGGGCTGCCCGAGGCGGCGCGCGGGCGGTACCGCGAACTGCTGCTGGAGATCCTCGACGGCGCGCTGTACCCCCATCCGAGCCGGTCGTACGCGGCGTACGAGCCCGTCCGCCATACGCTCACCCGCCGGCTCGCGGCCTACTCCGCCAACCTCACGGTGCTGCTCGTCCTGGCGTCGGAGGGCGGCATCGGCGTACGCGCGATGTTCCCCGGCACGGGTGCCGCCGTCCAGCGCTGGATCGAGCACAGCCGGCTGTGGGAGGCGCAGCTCACCGCCTCGGAGTGGAACGGCCTGGTCAACACCCTGCGCGCGCGGGCGATCCGCGACAGCGGCAACGTCGACGTGACGCTGGCCCGCGAGGACGGCTCGCCGGCGCGGCTGCTGGACACCTTCCTCATCTCACCGCCGGGCTCACGGCCCGAGACGACCGACTACGACGTGCTCCTCTCGCACGACCCCGACGCGTTCGACCTCAGCGCGCCGGCCGGCACGGACCTCGGGATCTCGATCAGGAAGATGGCGTTCCTGCCCAACTGGCGGATGGGAATGCTGCTGCTCCAGACGGTTCCGTACTACCGGAGCATGGGCGACCAGGTGCGCTGGCGCCAGGGCGACGACGACGCGGCGCTGCCCGCGTACCTCCTGGCGCTGCTGGACTACAGCAAGGACACGCCCGCGTGGGAACGCGCGCAGCGCTACGGCCCGTGCCTGGAGGCGCTGCCGGCCTTCCCCCGCCTGGAGACGCAGGTGCTGCTGCGGCTGCGCGACGACGCCCGTACGCTGCCGGTCGCGACCACCGTCGACCTGTTGCGCGAGGCGGCGAACCGCGTCCCGCCGTCGGAGGCCTACCTCGACGTCGTGAACGACCTGTGGGCCCGCAACTCCGGCAAGACCACGCCCGGCATCGGCGGCCGAGGGATGATCATCGCGCTGGTGCGCTCACTGCGCCAGAGGTGGCCGGAGGCCGACCTCGCCCGGCTGGCCCCGGGCCTTCGTACGGCGACGTTCGCCCGCCGCAAGTCGCAGCCCGACCCACGCTGAGACGCGCGGCACTCTGGCCGAGGCGTACCCGGACCGGGTGGTCCTGGGCGTGGGCTTCGGCGCGCCGGCGGCCGGTCACTCGCCGCGCAGCGCCTCCACGGCGTCGCCGAACACGCGGGTGATGTCGTCGGGCGCGACGCGCAGCGGGGTTCCGGGGCCGCCGTAGAAGCCGTACCGCGCGATCATCTCGCCGGTCAGGCTGGACGCCCGGAGGCTCTGGCCGGTGGCGACGTCGGTGACGGTGAAGCGAAATCTGTCGCGGAGCCCATCGTCGAATGACGACTCTCTCCGCGGCCCGAGCTCGCCTCGCACCTCGAAGAGTCGTCCGCCGATCGGCACCTCATGGGTTTCATCGCTCTTCAGGACGCCGATGTCGTAGAGCTTCACGATGGTCCGGAGTGGAAGTGCGAGATCGCGATGGGTCATCCCCAGCGCGTAGACCCTGCCGTTGTCCCGGGTGAGGACATCCACGAGACCATCGTCGTCGCGGAGCCGCCTTCGATGATCTTCAGCTGTCGCCCACGGCGGCGGTTCGTCGAAGTGTCCCGTCCGCAGATGGTTCTCGATCTGTGCCAGCGGCCTGTCATTGATCTCGTCGAGCCCTTGTACGGTCTCCATGTCATTGTCGCCGCCGACCACGAATCCGTTGTCCTCCTGGCGGAATGCCACCTCATCGAGGCCCAGGTCGCCCGGCCGGACGTCACCGGTGATCAGAGCGTCGCTGATCGGGTCGTGACCATGCCCGACGGTGTAGGAGAGCCAGTCATTGTAGAACCGGAGGCCGACCTCTCCATCCGAGGCGAAGAGCGGGTGAGCGAACCGGGAATTCGCGATGACGGGCGAGAGGGCGTCCAGATCGTCGGCGGCGTAGATTCCGGCGACTCGTTCCCCGTCGAGCCGCACGACCACGTCGACCGGGCCGCCGCCGTACTTCCAGAGCCGACCGCCAGAGTGGTCACCCGGGACTCGCTCGAATCCGGCCTGGGACAGCTGGTCCGCGATCCTCTCTCCGGCCAGCCCCTGGAGTTCGGCCTCACCGGAACTGGGGCTGCTGAGAGCTCTGTGCCCACCGCCCAGAATGAAATCATCGGACATCGCCGGCCAGTCGTCCCGATTCGAGAGAGTCTGGACCACCGTTCTGCCATCGAGGTCCCGCACGACGCGAAGCGCCGACACCGTCCAGTTCGGGTCGGATCTCGAGCCCAGCGGCTGGTAGAGGCGAGGCGCCAGGCCCCGTTCGACGAAGAAGCCCGCGGCCTCCCTGAACCCGTGCCCGAACGACGTGACCGGGTGTGGCCTCACGATACGCGCGTCCGTCGCGGCGGCGTCCGCGATGATCCGCACCGCCTCCCTGGTCGTCGCCTCTCCCTCCGGCGCCATCAAAAGGTCGGCGGCCGCGCCGTGCACCGGCGAGTCCCTCCTCGTGTTCCATACGGCCGAGTAGGCGGGAGGGAGGGAGTCCAGCTCGACCAGCCGCGCCAAGGCGTCCATCTCCGCGGCGCCGACCGGATCGTCGGGCCGATATCCAAGGACTTCTCGCGCCTTTTCGCGAAATACACCTACGTTCGGTGCGGCATCGCGGAACCCCATGCCGAACGCATCCGCGAGTTCATGGAGGCGCGGCATCTCGCCCTGCAGGAACTTGAAGTGAAGAGATGTCCCGTAGATCTGCCGGGTGGCCTCGAAGAGTTCGATCGTGTACCGGAGATGACCAGAGGTCAGCGGCTCGAAGCCGAACAGCTCACGCATATGGTCGAGCAGAACGGCATGATCAGGGATCGGCCGGTCTCCGGCGGGAAAGTCCCTGAGCAGCTGGCTCAAATCCGGAGAGAGCCGCAGACCGGCCTCATGATAGGCACGTCGCCATATTCTGGGCCGCGCGACGCCATCGTCAGATCCTTTTGTGCCGTGGCCCGTGGCACGGTCCCCGTGCCCCGCCCCTTTCGCGCGCTCGTGGAGGTGTTCGATGT
Source organism: Actinomadura sp. DC4 (assembly GCF_030406325.1). Taxonomy (GTDB): domain Bacteria; phylum Actinomycetota; class Actinomycetes; order Streptosporangiales; family Streptosporangiaceae; genus Actinoallomurus. The sequence continues at coordinate 107,204 of NZ_JAUEQY010000002.1, forward strand.
GACGGTCGAGCACCGAGGCGACCGCCGATACCTCCGACCCCCGCGAGTCCCGGAGTACGTCCCCTCCTGGCATGAACTGCCGGTCCACCGCCATGAGCGTGGCGTCGCTCCTGACGCCGGGCGCGGTGAGCGAACCGCGCCGAGGGACGCCGGGCTCGATGTACTCATCGGGGAATCCCAGATGATGCCCGACCTCGTGGGCGTAGACACTCGGCGCCATATCGGCGAACCAGAGATCCGCGTGGGCTCGCTCGACCAGGCCGTGATTCCGGTCGCCCTTGAACTGCACGAAGTCTCTCGTCGGCTCGCCGACGACCTCGTTGAACTTCAGCTCGACATGAAGTTGCGAATGGTCGGGGAGAATGTGCTGGTAATTGTAATACCGGTCCACCGCCTCCACCGCGTTCTCCATCACCGTCCGGGCCAGCCCGGGACTCTCGGCCCGGTAGTTCACTTCGAGCGTGAACTCCGTGACGTCCCGCTCGGCGCCGCCGTGCTCCGTCAGGGTCATCCGCCGTACCCGCAGGTCCGAGCTCCGGACGAGATCGCTGACGACGTCGTGAGCCGTCGCGGACTCCTTGAGCCGCACCCACTGATGGTGCGACAGGGCGTCGGCCGGGTCGATCCGGTTCGCGTACCGACCACGCAGCTCGACCAGTTCGTACCCGCTCCTGATGTACAGGTGCCGTGCGCCTGGGCCGGGGTGCTGAGAACCGGCGTCTTCGCCGCCCGTCGAGCCCGGCCCGGCCTCCGGCACCGTCGGTCCGGCGAAGAGACGGCGAAGACGCCGCCACGGAGTGAAGCCACCCTCCTGCCTCGGCGCCGGAGCGTGCGTTCCACCGTCCGGCAGGGGCGATCCGTGCCAGACCTGATCCGCGAGGGCGGTCTGAGGCGTCACCCGAGGGTCCGGGCGAGGCTCCCCGGAGCCGGGGGCCACGACCGGGGGCGCGGCGCGGGACGGACGCTCCGAACCCAGGATCGCGGCGACGGAGGTGCCCTCGGGGCGACCGCCTTCGGAGGCGGGGGCAGGGTCGGTACGGACGTTCAGCAGCGCGTCGAGGCCTCCGGGCACACCTGAACCGGACGTGGCGTGCGCGCCCTGCGAAGCCGGAGCGGTTCCCGTGTGCCCGCCCGCCGCCCGGTCGAGCCCCGGCGGCCCGGCGAAGGAGGTGTCCGTCGCGGTCCGGTCGAGCCCCGGCGGTCCCGCGAGAGAGGTGTCCGTCGCGGTCCGTACGCCGTGCCCGGCGACGGTGTGGGCGGTGTCCAGGGCGACCGGCCCGGACACGACATGGTCCCCACCGGACCGGGGCGAAGACGTCTGTGCGACATCGGCGGAGGCGGGCACGGCGTGAGCCGTCCGGGTGTTCTCCGCGCCCAGAGCCGAGTCGTGCGCGGCGCCGGCCGGAGGAAAGGCGTCCCCGCCTACGGGCCGTGCGCCTTCGCCGCCGCGCCGGGCGTCGAGGAAGTCGTGCACGAACCCCTTCGCGGCGTGGCCCGACTCGGCGCCGAGGCCGACGAAGGCCATGCCGAAGCCGGTCTCCGCGGCATGCTTCCAATCCCAGCCGTGCCCGCTCGCCCACCCGGTCGTCGCCATCGCCGCGGTTCCCACGGTCCCGCCGACGGCGAAGCGGGCCATCATCCCCTTCCCGCCCGGCGACTCCATCGCCCGGAGCAGACCGGCGACGGAGGGAGCGTGCCGCGCCAGGCCGGGGAGCCCGGCGTTCGTCGTACCGATCATGCCGCCGGCCAGCGCGCCCTGCCACAACGCCGCCCACAGCTCAGCCGCGTCGAAGTCCCCGCGGAACGCCTGACCGATCCCGGCGAGACCGCCGGAGAACGTCATCCCCAGCACCGCCTCCCTGATCGCCCGCAGGACGATCTGCAGTGCCCGGCCGTCCAGCCGGATGAGCGGCAGCACCGCCGCCTCGGTCCACCCGCCGAGCAGAGCGCTGCATCTCATCAGCATCACGACGAACACGGCCGAGGCCAGGCACTGCGCCTGCGATCGTCTGATCGCGTCGATGGCGTGCCCGCAGTAGTCCGCCAGGCCTCCGCAGCGACCGGCCAGGTCGGCCAGCAGCCCCGCCTCGCCGTGGACGAGCCGGGCGGTGGACCCGAACGCGTCCGTGGCCGTCCCGTACCCGCTGCCGGTCACGTGTGCCGAGTGGCCGGCCACCAGGCCGATCACGCCGCGGACCACCTGCTCGAGCGCCCGCGCAGCGTCGCGCAACTCCCCCACCTGGCCGACGTGACCGTCCGGCCACTCGGACCCGGCGCCCACCGCCTCGAGGATCCACAGGGCCTGGCGCCAGGCCGGCGGAGCCGCCACCGTCGAGGGCAGCCCGCCGGAGACAGTGGGCAGGACGTACACCTCCGGTTCGGCCGCCGGCGGGATTCCGGCCTGCCCCGCAGGCCGGCCGCCGAGCTGGTCGGCCACCGTGCCGTCGGCCTCGACGTACACCTCGCCCGAGGCGGCCAGGCCGGCTCCCATCCGGCGCAGAAGGTTCACCGTCCAGGCCAGGTCCCGCACCAGCCCGTCGCGCTGCCCGACGAATCCCGGCGCCCCCGACGCTTCATCACCCTTGAACAGCGCCTTCCCCAGCTCGTCGCTCCCGAAGGGCTGGGCGTTCATGGCCCGGTAGAACGCGTCCAGGCCGCCGGCGGAGTAGGCGAGGTCGTACGCGGCCTGCTGGAAGCCGTTCCCCGCCCGCCCCCAGGCGCCCGGGACGACGCCGAACCCCGGCGTCATCCCGCCGTCCGCGGACCCGCACACGCGCCGCGCTCCGCGACGACCGACAGGCAACCGATCTTGACGCGCATGTCCGGAAGAGTACAGAAACAGGCTGTTATCTGCCCTCCACATGCCTGTTGAGCGGAGTGCGCCGGTGGGCTCGCGGACCCGTCACAGGGCGGTGAAGACCTCACGGACGCAGCCTCGCAGCCAGGCGTGGGCGGCGTCGGTCTCATAGCGGTGGTGCCAGGCCATCGCGAGCGCCACGGGCGGCACCTCGATCGGGAAGTCGAAGACGGCGAGCCCCAGCCGGTCGATGAGCGGCGCGTGCAGCCGCCGGCCCGCCCGGCCCACCAGGTCGGTCGTCAGCAGGATGAGCAGGGCCGAGGAGAAGGACGGCGCCGACGCGACCACCCGGCGCCGCAGCCCGTACGCGGCCAGCGCCGTGTCGATCGGGCCCTCCAGGCGGCCCCGCCGTGAGGTGGTCAGGTGTTCCGCGGCGGCGAACCGCTCGGGCGTGATCTCCCCGTCGAGCAGCGGATGCCCGGCCCGTACGACGCCGACGCCGAGGTCGTCCAGCAGGGGTTCCACGACGACGTCCGGCGGCCGGTCGGCGATCGCGCCGATCTCCAGGTCGATCCGGCCCTCGCGCAGCGCGCCCGAGTCGGCGGCACCCTCGGGAAGCGAGCGGATCGAGACGCCCGGCGCCTCCGCGCGCATCCGGCCGAGCAGGGTGGCCGCCGCGACCGCGGTGATCGAGTCGTCCGCCTGGAAGGTGAACGTGCGGTCCAGTGCCGCGAGGTCGAGTGCCCGCTCGGTGAACACCGAGTTCGCGCGTTCGACGAGCTCGTGCACCTCGGCGTGAATGGCCAGGGCCCGCGGCGTCGGCACCATCGCCCGGCCCGAGCGCACCAGCACCGGGTCGCCGAGCGCCTTACGGATGCGCGCGAGCGTACGGCTCATGGCGGGCTCGGACAGGTGGAGTCGCGCGGCGGCGGCCCCGACGCTCTGCTCCTGGAGCAGGACGTCGAGGGACACCAGGAGGTTCAGGTCCAGCCGGGAATGCGTCTCGTGCATGTTTCACCTTCGAAAGATGCATTTGATAGCAAGTTACCGGCGAGCTTACGTTGTGTCGCGTTGAGAGTCCCACCCCCGGAGGTTCCCGTGACTCTGCAGACCGAGCTGAACCCGCCCGAGACCGGACACCCCCGGCGTACCGCGATCCTGGCGCTGATGTCGGTCTGCGCGACGATGACCGTCGCCCTGGTCGCCGCGATCAACCTGGCCATCCCCAAGCTGTCCGCGAGCACGCTGCGGCCCTCCTCGGCCGAACTGTTGTGGATCGTCGACGCGTACGTCCTGGTGTTCGCCTGCCTGCTGATCCCGGCCGGGGCGTTCGGCGACCGGCACGGCCGCAGGGGCGCGCTGCTCGCCGGCCTCGGCCTGTTCGCCGCGGGCTGCCTGGTGTGCGCGCTGTCGCCGGGCGTCGGCGTCCTGCTCGCCGGGCGGGTGGTCACCGGCGTCGGCGCGGCGCTGATCATGCCCGCGACGCTCTCGCTGTCCATCCAGTCGTTCCCGCCGACCCGGCGGCCGTACGCGGTCGCCACCTGGACCGCCGCGACCGGTCTCGCGGGCATCTTCGGCAACGTCGGCGGCGGGCTGATCCTGGAGTACCTGCCCTGGCAGGGACTGTTCTGGGCGATGGCGCCGATCATGCTCGTGCTGCTGGCCCTGGCCGTACGGCTCGCGCCGCACTCCGACCGGCACCCCGCCGACCTGGACCTCACCGGCTCCGCGCTGCTCATCCTCTCCTTCGCCGCGCTGCTGTACGGGATCATCGAGGGCCCGGAGCTGGGCTGGGCCTCCGGCAGTGTGATCGGCGGTTTCGCGGTCGCGGCCGTGGTCTGGGCGATCTTCACGGTACGGGCGCTGCGCGTCGAGCACCCGCTGATCGACCCGCGCGTCTTCCGCGTCGCCCGGCTGCGGGCCGGCGTCATCGGCGTCGGGTTCGGGTTCTTCGGGCTGTTCGCGCTGTTCTACGTCAACGCCCAGTTCCTGCAGTACGCGAAGGGCTTCTCGCCGGTGGTGACCGGGGTGGCGATCGGCCCGCTGGCGCTCGGCATGCTGGTCACCTCCCGCTGGAGCGTGAACCTGGCCGACCGCTTCGGCGCGCGCCCGCTCGTCACGGCGGGCATGGTGACCATCGCCGTCGGCCTCGCGCTGGTGTCGCTCACCGGGCCGGACACGCCGTACCTTCTGTACGCGCTGTTCCTGGTGGTCATGTCGCTCGGCATGGGCCTGTGCGTGCCGACGCTGTCGACGGGCGTCATCGGTGCGCTGCCCCGTGGGCAGGCGGGCCTGGGGTCGGGCCTGAACGGCGCGGCGAGGGAGATCGGCAGCGCCCTGGGCGTGGCCGTGCTCGGCACGATCCTCACCGAACGGTTCACCGCCCGTACGCCGGGAGGCGCCCACTCCGTCGGCGAGGCCCTTGCCCGCGCGGGCCACAGCCCCCGCGCCGTGGCCGCGTTCGTGGACGCCGTGGCGATCGGCTACCGCTCCGCCGCGGTCGTCGTCCTCCTCGCCGCCGTCTTCGTCGCGATCTGGTTCCGCCCCGCGAACAAGTGATCTATAGTCGCGACATATCTCGAAAGGAGGCCGAGCCATGGTGAGCGTACGAAGCGCGGGCAAGGTCCTGATCGACCGGTTGTTCGTCCGCGGCACCGTCACCGCGATCGACATGGTCACGCCGCGAATGCGCCGGATCGTGCTCGACGCGCCCGGGCTGGAGTGGACCCCCGGCCAGCACGTCCGCGTCGCCGCCGACGGTGTGATGACACGCCGCACCTACTCGGTCTGGGACTACGACGGCACCTCCCTGGAGCTGTACGTCCTCGACCACGGCGAGGGCCCCGGCGCCCGGTGGGCCCGGTCCGTACGCCCTGGGCAGGAGGTCGTCTTCGGCAAGCCCGAGGGCAACCTGGTCACCCGCCCGTCCGCGTACCACCTGTTCGCCGGCGAGGAGACCGCGGCGGTGGCGTTCGGGCCGATGCTGCGGGCGCTCGGCGAGGTCCCCGTGTACGGCGTGGTCGAGGCGGACACACCCGGGGACCGGCTCCCGGTCGACCTCACCTGGCGCTTCCGCGAAGGCACGTCCGCCGCCTCGTCGGACTCTCTCGTCCAGGCCGTACGCGATCTGGACCTTCCCGACGAGCCGGGCACCGCCTACGTCGCCGGCGAGGCCCGTACCGTCCAGGCCGTGCGGGCCCATCTCGTCCGCGACCGCGGCTGGCCACGGCGGTCGGTCGTCACGAAACCGTTCTGGACTCCCGGCAAGAAGGGTATGGAGTAGTTTCAGGGAGTGACCAGGGGGTTCGATGGCTGACCGCACGCGCCGGTCGCCGTTGGCGTGCCTGCTGGTCGCGCTGGTCCTCGCGCTCGGGCTCGGCGGAGCCGCCCGTACCGGGGCCTCGGCCGGCGACGGTCACGCGGTCGTGGCCGCGGCGTCCGGAGGCCAGGGCCCGCAAGCCGTACTCGATCTCCACTCCCACCCCCGGCTCGGCGAGCACCGCTCGTCCGGCAAGGCCGCCGGGCCGCTGTCCGCCCTGGTCGTCGCCCTCCTCATCGGCCGGCGGCGACGGTCGTTCCGGCCTGTCGCGACGCTCTCCGCCCCCGGGCGGCCGGCGTGCGGCAGCCGCGCGCCACCCGGTCTCTCCACCACGCCGGCATAGGGACGGGCCGCCCGTCCCCCGGCGGCCATGCCCGGATGCCCGTGACGCGGGCGGCCACGCGCCGTCCGTGGTGACTCTGTGGAGAAACCGATGTCCGTACTCTTCGTCTGCGTCGTGGCCATCGCGGCCGGCGGCGTCGCCCTGCTCGCCTGGATGTTCCGCCGGGACGACTCCCGGCTGGGAATGGCCGGGCTGGGGGTGCTCATCGCCGCCAACGTGCTCGCGATGGTGCACGCCGCGCTGAACTCCGCCTGACCACGCCCTGTGGCCCCTCTCCCCGAAGGCGACCGTGACCTGCGGTTTAGTCTGAAGGTGAGGGGCCACTCGCGTCCCCGGCCCCTGCCCGTGCACGGCTGATCGGGGGGAGATACATGACATCGCCGGACGACAAACAACGTCAGCTCGACGCGTACCGGGTCGATCCCTGTTCCTCGGAGATGACCACGGACCAGGGGATTCCGATCGGTGAGACCGACAACTCGCTCACGGTGGGCGAGCGCGGGCCGACGCTGCTGGAGGACTTCCACTTCCGCGAGAAGATCACGCGCTTCGACCACGAACGCATCCCGGAGCGGGTCGTGCACGCCCGGGGCGCGGGAGCGTACGGCCACTTCCAGCTCTATGAGTCCCTCGCCGAGTACACCCGCGCCGACTTCCTGTGCGACACCTCGGCGAGCACGCCGATGTTCGTGCGCTTCTCGACGGTCGGCGGGTCACGCGGGTCGGCCGACACCGTACGGGACGTCCGCGGCTTCGCCACCCGGTTCTACACGAAGGAGGGCAACTTCGACCTCGTCGGCAACAACATGCCCGTCTTCTTCATCCAGGACGGGATCAAGTTCCCCGACTTCGTCCACGCCGTGAAGCCTGAACCGCACAACGAGATCCCGCAGGCGTCCTCGGCCCACGACACTCTGTGGGACTTCGTGCAGCTTCAGCCCGAGACCATGCACATGATGATGTGGCTGATGTCGGACCGCGCGCTGCCGCGCAGCTACCGGATGATGCAGGGCTTCGGCGTGCACACGTTCCGGCTCGTCGACGAGGCCGGCACGGGCACCTTCGTGAAGTTCCACTGGAAGCCCGCGCTCGGCACGCACTCGCTCGTGTGGGACGAGACGCAGAAGGTCGCCGGCAAGGACCCGGACTTCAATCGCCGCGACCTCTGGGAGTCGATCGCGGCCGGCCGGTACCCCGAATGGGAGCTCGGCGTGCAGCTCGTGCCCGAGGGCGAGGAGGGCCGGTTCGGCTTCGACCTGCTCGACGCGACCAAGATCATTCCCGAGGAGGACGTCCCCGTACGGCCGATCGGGCGCATGGTGCTGGACCGCAACCCGGACAACTACTTCGCCGAGGTCGAGCAGGTGGCGTACCACCTGGGCAACGCGGTGCCGGGCATCGACTTCACCGACGACCCGCTGCTGCAGGCGCGGCTGTTCTCCTACCTCGACACCCAGTTGCTACGGCTCGGCGGGCCGAACTTCAGCCAGCTCCCGGTGAACCGGCCGATCGCACGGGTGAACAACCATCAGATGGACGGACCGCACCAGATGCGGATCCCCGAGACCCGCGCGACGTACCACCCGAACTCCCTCGGCGGCGGCTGCCCGGCCCTGTCCGGAGAGCGTGCGTACACGCACTATCCGGCCTACGTCGCCGGCCAGAAGATCCGCAAGCGCAGCGGCAGCTTCGCCGACCACTACTCCCAGGCGACGCTGTTCTGGAACAGCATGGCGGACTGGGAGCGGGAGCACATCGTCGCGGCGTTCCGGTTCGAGCTGGGCAAGGTCGAGCACCACCACGTACGCGAGGGCGTGGTGGACCACCTCAACCACGTCGACCACGACCTCGCCACCGCCGTCGCCGAGGGCATCGGCGTCGTCCCGCCGGAGAAGGCGGTGACGGACAACCACGGCCGCGGTTCGCCCGCGCTGAGCCAGGCCGACAGCGCCCACAGCCCCGCGACCCGCAAGGTCGCGATCCTGGTCGCCGACGGAGTGAACGCCGACGACGTCGAGACGGTCTGGGACGGCCTGCGCGAGCTGGGTGCGCTGCCGGAGATCCTCGCCCCGCGCGACGGCACCGTACGGGCCGCCGACGGGGCCGCCGTGCAGGTCACCCGGGCGCTGCCGACGGTCGACTCGGTGCTGTACGACGCGGTGGTGGTGCCGGGTGGTACGGAATCGGTACGGACACTGTCCGGAGACGGGGGCGCGCTGTACTTCCTCATCGAGGCGTACAAGCACTACAAGGCCATCGGCGCGCTCGGCGAGGGCGGCGAGCTGCTCTCCGCCGCGCGGGTGCCGGACGACGGCGAGGGGATGGTGGTCGCGGGCCGGGCGGACGGCGCCTTCGTTTCCGCGCTCGGCGACGCGGTGGCGGCGCACCGGCACTTCGGCCGGGAGACCGCCGCCGTACCGGCCTGAGTTCGAGCACGGTCCCCGGCGTGAGGATGGTCCGGGCAGGAGGATGGCCCCGGCCCCCACCAGGCCGAGGCCATCCGGTTCTTGTTACATCTTGGGCATCAGCACCGTGTCGATGATGTAGACGGTCGCGTTGGCGGTCTGCACGTTGCCGCAGACCACGTTGGCGTCGTTGACCTTGTACGACTCGCCGGAGCCGCTCGTGGTGACCATGCCGCCCTGGAGGCTCTTGAAGCTGCCGCTCGCCATCGCGGTCGGCGCGACCCGCTGGCCGATCACGTGGTAGGTCAGGATGCTGGAGAGCTGCTTCTTGTCGGCGAGGACCTTCTTCAGGGTCTTCGGCGGGATCTTCTTGAACGCGTCGTTGCTCGGCGCGAAGACCGTGAGGTTCGGCGCGGAGTTGAGGGTGTCGACCAGGCCGGCCTTCTTGACCGCGGTGACGAGCGTGGACAGGGCCGGGTTGTTGGACGCGGCGGTGGCCACGGGGTCGGCGGACATGCCCGAGAAGCTGCCCTTGCCGCTGGTCGGCACGGCCGAGCAGCCGGCGCCGAACGGCTTGTCCGGCATCGCGGCGGAGCTCGTCGTCCCGGCCCCGGCCGGGGCGGAGGCCGAGGCGCCCTTGTCGTCGGTCTTGTCGTCGCTGCCACAGGCCGCGGCGCTGACCAGCAGACCGCCGGCGACCAGACTTGCTGCGAGTACGCGGGTGTTCACGTGACTTCTCCTCTTTGTTCGTCGGTTTCCATGCAGGGGCTTTCGAACAGGTCAGGCCGTCAGGCGACCGTGACCACGACCGAGTGCCAGCCCGTCGCCCCGTCGGGGATGACCGGCACGCGTTTCTGGGGCTGGACGGCGCCGGTGCCGTCGGTGGCCCGGACCTCCAGCCGGTGTGAGCCCGGCGCGGCGTCCCACTCGATGACCCACTGCCGCCAGGTGTCCAGGCCGGGTACGGGCGCGAGACGGGCCTTCCGCCACGGCCCGCCGTCCGCCCGCACCTCGACCAGGTCGATCCCCCGGTGCTGCGCCCACGCCGTGCCCGCGACCGCCACCCGCCCGGCCTTGACCTGGGCGAACGACTGCGGCACGTCGATGCGGGACAGCGTCTTGACCGGGGCGTTCTCGGCGTAGCCGCGCTTGGTCCAGTACGCCCTGTCGGTGGCGAACCGGGTGACCTTGAGGTCGACCACCCACTTGGTCGCCGAGACGTAGCCGTACAGGCCGGGCACGATCATCCGGGCCGGGAAGCCGTGGGCGACCGGGAGCGCCTCGCCGTTCATGCCGACGGCCAGCAGGGCGTCGCGGCCGTCCATGATCGTCTCGATCGGCGTGCTGACCGTGAAGCCGTCGGACGATCGGCTGAGGACCTGGTCCGCGCCGGACCGTACGCCCGCCCGGCGCAGCAGGCCGGCCAACGAGGCGCCGAGCCAGCGGGAGTTGCCGGCGTACCTGCCGCCGACCTGGTTGGAGACGCAGCTCAGGGTGATGTCGCGTTCGAGCATCGGCTGCTTGAGCAGGTCGTCGAAGGAGAGCTCGACCGGGCGGTCGACCATGCCGTGGATCCGCAGCATCCAGTCGTGCGGCGAGACCTGCGGCAGGGTCAGGGCGGTGTCGACGCGGTAGAAGTCGTTGTTCGGGGTGACGAACGGGGTCATGCCGGGGATGCGGATCTGCGCGCCGGCCGGTACGGCCTTGGCCGGGGAGGCCGGGCGGGGCAGGCGGACCGCCTTACGGACCGCGCCGACGTTCTTGCGGTCGAGCAGGAGGCGGCCGCCGAGGCCGGTGGCGCCGGCGACCACGAGCGTTCCGGCGCCGGCGATGAGCAGACCGCGCCGGCCCGGCTTCGGGTCTGTCCGGATGCCGGCCGCGGTCTCCGGCTCAGCCTGGGTCCGCGGGCTCGGCCGGCTCGTGAGGCCGGCGCGGGCCATGGCTCGTACGAGGAGGGTCAGGGCGGCCATGCCGGCCAGGCAGCCGGCGATCGACGGGACCGCCGTGGTCCAGCCGCCCGTCGGGCGGGTCACGGCCGCTACGGCGCCTATGACGCCGAACGCGATAAACCCGGTTAGACCAGGCTTTAGACGCCATCTCGCGACAATTCCGATTACTACCGCGAGTACGGCTACGGTGGCTCCAAGACCGACCAGAAGGGCAAGCTTGTCATTCGTCCCAAAATGCCGGATCGCGAACTCTTTGAGCCACTCCGGGGTCAGCGTGATCCCCGCCGAACCCACCGCGATCACCGGCGATGCCTGCGCACCCCCGGTGAAGGCCGCGAAGATCTCGGCGACGCCAAGGGCGGCGGCCCCGGCGAGAACGCCGACGAAACCGCCTACCGGACGACCGATCCACTTCGCATTCACATCCCTTATTCGGGGACGTGGACCGGGTGGTTTGGTGCGATCTCGTTTTATTTTCTCCGGGCGGCCTCAGACCTCGATGATCTGCAGGCTTTCGGTGCCGCGCAGGTGACAGCGCGACCCGGCGAGGGTGATCGGGACGGTGTCGAGACGCATGTCGGCCACCCGCGCGGCGTAGCTCGGCGCGAGTCCCCCGAGCGGGATCGGGATCGTCCACGGCTCGGCCGGCCCGGGCCGGCGGCCCCCACCGGGGTTGTCGAGAGCCATGAGCCACTGCCCCTCGACCAGCGCGAGGGTGAACTCCGGCGTACGCGCGACCACACAGGCGTGCCCGCCGAGCGGTGTGACGCCCTCGTAGGCGCCGTCGAGGCCGAGGTGGTGGACGCGCCAGGTGCCGTCCTCGGTGGACTCGGCGCACACCGAGACGCCGTCGGGGCCGACGGCGGCGCTGTGCGCGCGGCCGGGGACGAGGCTGCTCCAGGTGGGTTCGCCGGTGGTGAGGTCGATGGCGTGGACGCCGGTGTCGCGTGCGGCCTTGGAGTGGTCGTGCTCGTCGCGCTCGGTCCGGTCTGCGCGATCGGTCCGGTCCGTACGGTCGAAGGCGGCCAGGTCCACGGCGATGAGCGCGTCGCCGGCCGTGCCCGCCAGGACGTACCCGCCGGTGTCTCTCAGCCACAGGGCGGCGCCGGTCGCCACGTCGCGGCCCACCCAGCTCTGCGCCGGGCCGGGCCGGGCGTAGTCGGGCGAGGTGGCGCCGACGACCGTGCCGCCGCTCGCGTGGAGCAGCCACTCCTCGCTGGTCCACAGGTAAAGCGGCTCTCCCCATCGGCGGTAGGTGATCCCCTGCCTGCGGCCCTGGCGGTACAGCCACGAGCACAGGTAGCCGTCGTCGTCCACCGCGCGTACGGCGACGCGGAGCTTGCTGCTCGTGTCGTAGGCCACGACGTCGTACGGGTCGTCGTCGGGCAGCTCGTCGGCCATGCGCACGACGCCGTCGCGGCCGACGCGCAAGATCTTGAGAGAGGTGTCGTGTTCGTAGACGGGCAGGATGATGTCGCCGCTCGGCGTCGTACTGATCTCCCCGGGCTCGATGTCCCGGCCACTGGCCTTACGGCTCAGCCGGAAGCGCTCGCCGTCTTCGTCGATCGCCTGCAGGATCGGCGCCTCACCGATCGCCTGACCGCTCGCGCCACCCGCGAGCAGGATCAGGTCATCGCTCACCACGGGCGCCGCCGACCAGCCGCACTTGGACTCGATCACCGGGAAACGCGGTCCGTTACCGAACACGTCACGATTATGTCTCTGCCGCCGCCGTCCTGGTACGGCGGCTCCGTATCGAGCTTTGCGCTGGGGCTTCGCGAAACGGGGCGTACGGGGATGGAGGCGGCAATAACCTCTCCGTACCTATTGATGAACCAGCGGGTGCGTATCGGCGTTCTAATGACCGGGCAGATGACGGATTAGGACCGGTCGTTCAGGGGGCGGTATGAGCGGAGTCGACAGGCGCCAGGCGTTGCTGACGGTGGCGGCGGGCGCTGTCGGGCTCTTGGCCGGTGGCGGGCCCGTACTGGCCCGGAGCCTGTCGGATCGGGACGACAAGACGCTGAAGGCGCGCAAGACGGCCGCGCACGGCCCGCCGCCGGACCCGGGGTACGCGCACGGCCCGATACAGGCGCTCCAGCGCCCGGTGCACGGCCTGAAGGACCTGAGCCCCGCCGCGCCCCCGACCGCCGTGGCCCTGACGGTCGACGACGGTCCGCATCCGACGTGGACGCCGCAGATGCTGGACCTGCTGGCGGAGTTCCACGTGCCGGCGACGTTCTCGCTGATCGGCCAGCAGGTTCAGGAGTTTCCCGAGCTCGTGAAACGCATCGTCGCGGGTGGGCATCAGGTGTCGGACCACACCGTGAGCCATCCGATCAACCTGCCGGATCTGTCGGCCGCACGGATCAAGGAGGAGATCGGCGACGCGCACGACCGCATCGCCCAGACGACGGGCGTGGCCCCGAAGTTCTTCCGCGCGCCGGGCGGCAACTGGTCGACGCAGGTCCTGGACACGGCCACGGAGCACGGAATGATCAGCATCGACTGGGCGGTGGATCCACGCGACTGGGCGCGCCCGGGTACCGGTCAGATCACCAACACGCTGCTGGCCGCCAAGGCGGGGGACATTCTGCTCTGCCACGATGGCGGCGGCGACCGGGCGGAGACGATCCGGGCCCTGCGCAATGTCATCCCGGCCCTGCAGAAACGCGGCCTCACGTTCGTCGCCCTCTGACCTCGCCTCCTCGGCCGCAGACCACACGTCGTACGGTCGCGGACGCCTTCACGGGGGCGTGTGGTCATAGACCTTTGCGGCCTACGGTCGCGGGTCATGCGGTCGCGGGTCATGCGGTCGCGGGCCGTGTGGCCGTCGGGCGCGCGGTTGTGGGCCGTGGACCCTGTCGTCATGGGCCGCTCAGCCGCACGCGCGGTCGTCGGACCGTCGGGTGGTACGGGGGAGGTCATGGGGTCATGGGTCGCCGCCGGCCTCGGCGGTGACGCCGAACGGTTCGCCCTCACAGATCTTCGGTTCCGGGGTCGCGACCTGCGGCGGGGTTCTCGACGGATGCGGCGTACCTGAGAAGCAGGTCCAGCGCGTTCCGTAACTCGCCCGGCGGGATCGCCCCAGCCGGCGAGAAGTCCACCACGCCCGCTGCGACCCCGGCGGATGCCGCCGCGTCCTTGACCGGGTCCCCCATCGGCGCCACCTCGCTCTCAGCGGCCGGCCGAGGCGGAAAGATCGGCCCCAGCGGCCTCTGACGCTGCCCGGCCGCCGCCCGCCTCCGCGCCGACCGCCCCCGCCCCGACCGCTCCCGCGCGGACCTCTCCTGCACCGATCGCTCCTGCGCTGGCAGCTTCTGCATCGGCCGCTCTTGCACTGACCGTTCACTCCCCAGCCGCTCCTGCACCGGCCGCTCCTGCACCGGCCGTTCACTTACCGATCGCTCTCGCACCGACCGCTCCGGCGCGGACGGCTCCGGCAGCGACTCCCGCATCGGCCGCTCCTGCACTGGTGGTTCACCTATCGGTCGCTCTAGCACCTGTCGCTCGCCCGTCGGCCGCCCCTTCGCAGGTCGATCCCGAGCCGGACGTTCGCTCGCCGGCCGCTCCCGTACTGACCGCTCGTTCACCGGCCGTCCCGCCGCCCGCCCTTCGGACGCCGGCCCCTCGGACGCCGGCCCCCTGGACGCGGGCCCGCCCGACGTCGGCTTCCTCGGCGCGGCCACCTCCGGCGACGGCCGCCTGACTCGCGCCGCTCTCCGGTTCTCGGCTCCGTCCTCCCGCGAGGCCGTCCGTTCGCGCGGCGCCGGACCGTTCGGCGCCACGCCCTTCGGCGCGCCCTCCCGCGGAGCCGCCCGTTCGCGCGACGCCACGCCCTCCGGCGCGTCCTCCCGCGCGGGCGCACGGCCCCGTGAGCCGGGGCGCCCCCGTGAACCCGCGGGGGCGCGGCTCGTCTGACGGTCCCGTACCTCTCGTGCGCTCGTGACCTCTCGTGCGCTCGTGACCTCGCGTGGCGTCTTCGGGTCCCGTACGTCCTGGCGGTTCCCGGACACCCGGCGATCTCGTGCGTCCTCCCGAGGAACCGTCCGCTCCCGCCTCTCATCACGGGTGGCCGTTCGGTCTCGTGCGTCTTCTCGTGCGGTCGCGGTCTGCCGAGGAGAGCCGACCCGAGTCTTGTCGCGGCCCTCCTGGGCCGTACGGTCGCGGTCTCGTGGTGCGGTCTCCCCACGGTCGCGGGACGGTATGGCGGCGTTCGTGTGGGCTTTGTCGCGGTTCCGTGACGGCATGCGGTCGCGGGTGGGCGGGTCCTGGGCTCCCGTTCTGCGGACCTCTGCCCGGGGGCGCTGCCTGTCAGCACCCGGGCGGGCGCGGTCGTGAAGTTGCGGGTCTCCGGGACTGCGGCGTTCGTCGTTGCGCAGCGGACCGTTCGCCGTCTGATGGCGGTCGTCGTCGTCCGGGCGGGCGCCGAACTGGGCCGGCAGGCGGCGGAAGTGGCGTGGGATGCCCAGCGTCAGCACGTACCCCCACAAGATCATGAGGTTCCGGTAGACGTCGTAGCGTTCGTCGTCGTCGGCTCTCAAGACGGCCAGGGCGAACAGCATCGCCTCGCCGAGGATGAGCAGCAGTCCCCAGGACGCGACCACCACGACGGCCGACGCCAGGACGAACTCCGCGAAGTGGACCTCGGTCGGGGTCTTGCCGAGGACCTTCCCCTCCCCCACCGAACCGCACAGCCAGTAGCCGGGGCCGAGCAGGCCTCCGGCGATGATGAGGATGACGCGGCAGCGCCGCGGGCCGCGACGAGCCACATGCTCCCTGGTGTTCTCCGTCGTCTCGCAGCGCCGCGACCGTGGCGCTCGCTCATCCACGGCCGCCGCCGGCGTCCGGTCCGGACTCGGGCGCATACCGCCCACCGGTCGACGGAATATGACGTACGGTCGGGTCTGGGTGGGCTTTGCAGTCGCCGCGAAATTCCATGAACCACGGCGTAATGGTCATCATTGCCATTTCATCACAACTCCTGCATCGGGCCTAGTCTGCAAGAGCGAATCGGGCAAGTCTGGTCGACAAGGGTTTCCGTCCGCACCGTCGCCGGCTGCGGCGTCATGACGAGTACGGACGTCGGGTTTTCTGTTGTGGTGTGTCGACTCGCTCTCTCCCACGGATTCCTGCCTCGAAAACGACAAAGGAAATCCAGGCGCCATTACTCGGCTTCGGAAAATTAATCGCGGTCAGCTTCTTCGTACACACTTTATCGGTCACTCTCTGTGGCGCCACAGACGGAGCAGAGACGGATAAATGGGGCTCCATAGCCGCACATACCCCCCACCGGACTCCCGTCAGCGCTCACCGAACGTCATCAAGCCCCCTTTAGGGCACCCGCGATTGTTCGCGTTGCTAAAGGCATCACCCTCGGCGTTGACTCGATTACACACCGTCAATCCGGGGTGTCGAAGGGCCCGGAGAATGCCCATCGGCGGTTCCGTCGCACGGGGCGGCGGCCACAACGCGAGCGCGCCTTATCATGCCTTCCGACCTGCGACTATTCAGATTTATTTCGGGCTTTGCGGTAAGAGCCCGTTCTCCCCCGAGATGAGGGTCACCCTCACACCTGCAGGTGGGATGGGTATTCTGGCGATCATGCCCAGGTATGAGCCGGTACCCGATGACACGGACCCGTGGGACCGGCCCCCTTCGGAGATCGACGTCAGCCGTCCCCACGCCGCTCGCATGTACGACTACTACCTCGGCGGGAAGGACCACTTCGAGGCCGATCGGGTGACCGCGGAGAAGGCTCTGGAGAGCTGGAACGCGGTGCGTACGGGAGTGCGCGAGAACCGTTCGTTCCTCGGTCGCGCCGTGCGCTACCTGGTCGAAGAGGCGGGCATCCGCCAGTTCCTGGACATCGGCACGGGCCTGCCGAGCGCGAACAACGTGCACGAGGTGGCCCAGTCGGTCGCCCCGGAGTCACGCGTGGTGTACGTCGACAACGACCCGATCGTTCTGGCCCACGCCAAGGCCCTGCTGACGGGCACGCCGGAGGGACGCACCGCGTTCATCCAGGCCGACCTGCGCGACCCGGAGAAGATCCTCTCCCACCCGACCACACGCGAGGTGCTGGACTTCGACCAGCCGATGGCCCTGCTACTGGTCGCCGTACTCCACTTCATCCCGGACGCGGACGACCCGGCCACCGTCGTCCGTACGCTGGTGGACGCCCTGCCGTCGGGCAGCTACGTGGTCTCCTCGCACGTCACACCGGAACACGACCCGGAGTCCGTACACGGCCTGGAAGAGTCGTACTGCACCGCCGGCGTCCCGGCCCAGGCCCGCCCGATGGAGGACTTCGTCCAGCTGGTCTTCGAGGGCCTGGAGATCGTCGACCCGGGCGTCGAAATCGTCTCCGACTGGCGCCCGGACAGCACCGGTCCCCGCCCGACCGCGATCGAGGTCAGCAACTACGGCGGAGTAGCCCGCAAGCCGTAACGCCGTCAGGCGGACCGTTCACCGTGTTCCGTAACGGCCACCTCGACACAGTCACCTTCCTGGTTTCCGCTGTGGGAGCTCTTGCGCCACACGGGGGTACTCACTGCATTGCCTCCATGATCTTTCTGATCAACTCGCGGGATTGATCTTCTGGCAGCGCCTTCTGCCCAATACGGTCATAGCGCAGGACATAGTCGCGCACCTCGGTCGCGGAGGGCACTAATCTCCCTCCACCGGTGGCCTCCGTGAACGCAACGTCGCCGGAAGCTCCGGTCATTACTTTGAAACTGCCGTTCATCCCGAAATGAGCGCCCGCCGATCGGGGACGACACGTACGCCGATGTTCGGCCGATCCGACACCTCTAGCAGGTAGGCGAGCTGCTTCCGCATCAGACTGGGGCCTCCCACGGGCCAGTCGATCACATTTTCGGTCAGCAACACCAATAGTACGGGCGGGGATTCGCGGGTCAAGATCTCCTGACGGGCCATGCGTCTCGCCACTATGTCATCTACGTTCGGCGCACCGCTCTCCACGACCAGCGCGTGCGCGTACTCGGAGAGCTGGAGTAACCCTGGAACGACTTGGCTCTCGTAGACCTTGATCACGGACGCGTCGGACTCGATGTCCTGATGTTGCTTCAGCCAGTCCGGGTCGTGGCCGAGGCGGGCGTACCAGAGCATGGTGGCGAAGTGGCCGCCGGTGTCCCAGCGCTCGTCCAGGATCGCCGCCTGGCGTTCGTCGAGCTTGGCCTCGTTGTTCTCCAGGCGGGAAATGCTGGAGCGGGCGCAGTTGATCAGCTTGGCCAGCGCGTCGCCGGACAGGCCGCGCTGGACTCGGTAGAGGCGCAGGTCGTGGGCCAGCCACGCCCAGATCGAGGACTTCGGGTCCGGTGACGGCTTGGGGAGCACGGCACACCTCCGGGGCTTCCATTTTCTTCCGGGGATTTCGGGGAACGGCGACAGATTAACCCGCCCCTTGCATTCTTGTTCGCAGTTCCCGGACGAAAAGCAAGGAGGACAGAGGATTGCACACGCGACGCCACGAAGAAGAGACGGAACCACCGCCGGAGAGACGCATCCGGTTTCCTCTTCCTCCGCATCCCATCGCGGCGGAACAGGCTCGGATCATCACGAGGATCACCCTCACCGACTGGACCATTGCCGACATAATCGACAGCGCCCTCATCATTACCACCGAGCTTGTCGCAAATGCACTAAAGCTCGGTGACGTCTTTCATCTCAGCCTTTCCCAGCAGGGCGGCGGCGTACTGATCGAGGTACGGGACAGCAGCGAGGCCCCGCCCGACCGCCGGCGGCCCTCCTCCGAGCGGGTCGACGGACGCGGGCTTCTCCTCGTCGAGGCGTGTGCGAAGGACTGGGGCTGGCGCCTGGAGGACCAGGGCGGCAAGACGATCTGGGCCGTCATCGACGCGGCCCCAGAAGGGCACGGAGATGCACAACGACGATGACCTGCTCAGACCACGAGAGGTGGCCGAGCTCTTCGGCGTCCGTACGACCACCATCGCCCGGTGGGCCCGCGAAGGACGGCTGGCGCCTCTGCTGACGCCCGGCGGACATCGGAGGTACGCCCGGTCGGCGATCCAGGAGGCGATCCAGGAAGAACCATCCGCACATTTCACCGAAGACGCCGTACGCCTCTATGACGAAGGTTGGACCATCCGGCAGGTCGCGGAGCGATTCGAATGCGGCTACGGCGCCATGCGCCGCGTCCTCAAGAAGCACACCACCCTGCGAAACCGTGGCGGTGCCTTACGGACTTGAGTCTCAAGTGACATGAGGCTTCATAGTGCGGACCACACCGAGAAAAACAGGGAGCCGTCATGAATGGAATCGTGTCCGCCAACGGCATCGACATCGCCATCAGTGACCACGGAGGGGACGGGCGGCCGGTCGTCCTGCTGCACGGCGGCGGCCGCACCATGGACGACTGGGAGACCGTCACCCCGCTGCTGACCGGCGCAGGTCTACGGGTGGTCGCCGCCGACCTGCGCGGCCACGGAGAGTCCGGGCACGCCCTCTGGTCCTGGCCAGGGGCGATCGACGACCTCACGGCGGTCGTCAAAGACAGAGACCTGGACCGCCCGGCGATCGTCGGGCACTCACTCGGCGGGATGGTCGCGGCCGTCTGGGCGACAGAGCACGAGGAGTGCCCGCTCGCGATCAACCTGGACGGGCACACCAACCCGACCGGCCCGTTCGAGGGCGTGGACCCGGACGCCGCCCGGCATGCGATGCGCGAGTTCCTCGACAACTCCCTGGAGCAACGGAACGACCCCGCGCTGACCAAACTCTCCGAGGAACTCGACGCGCTCGACCTCCTCGCCACCTACCGCGCGACGCGCTGCCCGCTCGTGGTCGTCTCGGCAGCCCACCTGGGCGGCGAGGAGTTCCTCCCCCAGGAGATCAACGAGGCGCTGACCGCGTACCGTCGCGGGTTCGGGCGTGCGCTCGAGGCGATCGACACGCCTCTGCTGACCCTCGTCGACGTTCCGACCGGTCACAACGTCCACCTTGAGGCGCCCGAAACGGTCGCCCGGCTCGTCCTGGAGAGGATGACGTGAACCTGTACGCGATCGGCCAGGTCGCCCGGCTCACCGGCCTGACGGTGGCGACGGTCCGCTTCTACTCCGACGCGGGCCTCGTACCGCCCGCGGACCGTACGACGGCCGGCTACCGCCTCTACGACGAGGAGTCGCTCAGCCGGCTCGAACTCATCCGTACGCTCCGCGACCTCGGCATCGACCTCACCACGATCACGCGGGTCCTCAGCGGGGCCCGTACGGTCGCCGAGGTCGCCGCGCGGGAGGCCGAGGCGCTGGAGGCCCAGATCCAGACGTTGCGGGTACGCCAGGCGGTGCTCCGGTACGCCGCCGCGCGCGACGCCGACGCCGTCGGGATCGCGCAGGTCAACCGGCTCGCCCGGCTGTCCCACGAGCAGCGCCGCGCCCTGGTCGCCGGGCTCGTCGAAGAGGCCGCGGGCGGGCTCGACCTCGACCCCGACTTCGCCGATCTGCTCAGCCGGATGCTGCCCGACCAGCCGCGCGAGCCCGAGCAGCTCCAGGCCTGGATCGAACTCGCGCACCTCGTCGGCGACCCGGACTTCCGCGCGGGCGTGCGTGAGGCGTTCGAACGTCACGCCGCCGACCGCGCGTCCGGCGCCGACGAGGGCGATCAGGAGAGCTGGCGCCGGGCCGAGGAGGCCGTGCTCGACCTGGCCGGCGGCGCCCTCGCGCAGGAAGTGGACCCCGCCTCTCCCCAAGCCCGGCCCATCGTCGACGAACTGGTGGCCGTCTTCGCCAGGGCGCACCGCCGCACGGACGACGCGGAGTTCCGTACGTGGCTCGCCGAACGGCTCCGCGCCGGCGCCGACGAACGCGTGGCGCGGTACTGGCGGCTGCTGGCCGCGATCAACGGCGGCCCGGCCAAGGACGACCCTGTCCCGGCCGCCCGATGGCTCCTCGCCGCGCTGGAAAGCCCGCGACAATAGGGCCGTGCGCATCAGAGCGGTACGGGGTGACGAACTGCCGATCCTGCAACAGATCGAGCGTGCGGCCGGCGAGTCCTTCCGCGACATCGGCATGGCGGAGATCGCCGACGACGAGGACTTCCCGCTGGAGGTGCTCGAGGCCTACCGCCGGGCCGGCCGCGCCTGGGTCGCGGCGGACGACGGGCCGACCGACGACCGGCCCGTCGCGTACCTCATCGCCGATCTCGTCGACGGCAACCTCCACATCGAGCAGGTGTCGGTGCACCCGGACAGCGCGCGGCGCGGCATCGGCCGTACGCTCCTCGACCACGCCGCGAGCCGGGCCGCCGCCGACGGCATGCCCGCGCTGACGCTGACGACCTTCACCGACGTGCCGTGGAACGCCCCCTACTACGAGCGGTGCGGGTTCCGGTCCCTGGAGGAGGCCGAGCTGACGCCGGGGCTGCGCGCGGTCCGCGACCACGAGGCCGCGCACGGCCTCGACCGCTGGCCGCGGGTGTGCATGCGCCGGGACCTGTAAGCCGGGACGCGCGCCGGTTATCGTGACGCCAGGAGGTGCCCAATGGCCGCACCCGACGTCCTGGCGCCCGCACGGCTGGGCCCTGTCTCCCTGCGCAACCGCGTCATCAAGGCCGCGACGTTCGAGGGCGCGACACCGGACGCGCTGGTCACCGACGAGCTGATCGAATACCACCGGCGCCCGGCCGCCGGCGGCGTCGGCATGAGCACGGTCGCGTACTGCGCGGTCTCTCCAGAGGGGCGTACGGAACGCCGGCAGCTCTGGATGCGTCCCGAGGCCGTTCCCGGCCTGCGGCGCCTGACCGACGCGGTGCACGCGGAGGGCGCGGCCGTGTCGGCGCAGCTCGGGCACGCCGGTCCGGTGGCCGACGCGCGCTCCAACGGGGCGCCGAGCCTGGCGCCCGGCCGTTCGTTCAACCTGCTCTCCATGCGCCGCGACCGGGCCGCGACCGCCGAGGACATCGCCCGCGTCACCGCCGCGCACGCCTCGGCCGCGCGGATCGCCGCCGAGTCCGGGTTCGACGCGGTGGAGATCCACTTCGGGCACAACTACCTGGCCTCGGCGTTCCTCAGCCCGCGTCTCAACCGGCGCGATGACGAGTACGGAGGCACGCTCGCCAACCGGGCCAAGGTCGCCCTCGGCATCGCCCGCGCCGTACGCGACGAGATCGGGGGCGAGCTCGCGATCGTCGCCAAGCTCAACATGAGAGACGGCGTGCGCGGCGGCCTGGAGGTCGAGGAGAGCATCGAGGTCGCGCGGTGGCTGGAGCGTGACGGCTCGGTCGACGCCATCGAGCTCACCGCCGGGAGTTCGCTGCTCAACCCGATGTACCTCTTCCGCGGGGACGCCCCGGTCGCCTCGTTCGCCGCCGCGTTCCCGTGGCCGCAGCGGCTGGGTCTGCGAATGTTCGGCGGCCGGTTCCTGCACGCCTACCCGTACGAGCCTGCCTTCCTGCTGGAGCACGCCCGGCGGTTCCGCGCGGCCCTCGACCTGCCGCTGATCCTGCTCGGCGGCATCACCGACCGCGCGACGATGGACCTGGCGATGGCCGAGGGCTTCCCGTTCGTGGCGATGGCGCGGGCGCTGCTGCGCGAGCCGGACCTCCTGCGGCGGATCGCGCGGGACGCGACGACGTCCTCCCTGTGCACTCACTGCAACGAGTGCATGCCGACCATCTACAGCGGTACGCGTTGCGTGCTGAACCAGCCCGGGTGATTCAAAGACCCAACAAGTGACCTCGATCCCGTGGCGTGTCGATTGACCGCACTACGATCAGTGGCTTGCATGAGGGTCCTGAACAGGCGAAATCCCCTGTCGAGGAGACCCAGTAGATGGCAGCTGACATCGTTCGAGCTTTCCGCGGACGGGCTCGGGCTTCCGTTCTCGCGATGGGGATGGCGATGGCGCTCCTTCCCGTCTTCTCCATCACGCCGTCGAGCGCGCATGCGGCGACGGCTCCGGTGGACCTCGGAACGGCCGCCGCCTTCTCGGTTCTGGGCGCCTCGACGGTCACCAGTACCGGACCCACCGTCATCTCCACGGATCTGGGCCTGAGCCCGGGCACCGCGGTGACCGGCTTTCCCCCCGGCACGGTCGGGGGCACGATCCACGCCGCCGATGCCGCCGCCGCCCAGGCCCAGACCGACATGGCCGCCGCCTACAACGACGCCGCC
This sequence comes from Actinomadura sp. DC4, assembly GCF_030406325.1. GTDB lineage: Bacteria > Actinomycetota > Actinomycetes > Streptosporangiales > Streptosporangiaceae > Actinoallomurus. The sequence goes on from NZ_JAUEQY010000002.1 coordinate 130,168, forward strand.
GGGCGCAGCCCGGCCACCACCCTCGCGGGCGACATCGGCGGGACGACACTCGCGCCCGGGGTCTACGGCTCCACCTCCTCCCTCGGAATCACCGGGACACTCACTCTCGACGGTCAGGGCGACCCCGGCGCCGTGTTCATCATCCAGATGGGCTCCACCCTCACCACCGGGTCGAACAGCACGGTGAACCTCATCAACGGCGCGCAGGCGTGCAACGTGTTCTGGCAGGTGGGCAGCTCAGCCACGCTGGGCACCGGTTCCACGTTCAACGGCACCGTCCTCGCCCTGACCTCGATCACGGTCACCACCGGCGTCAACATCGCCGGGCGGGTCCTCGCCCACAACGGAGCGGTCACCCTCGACACCAACGCCGTCAACGGCACCGCCTGTGAGCCCGGATCCCTGTCGATCTCGGTGCCAGAGGCACGGAGTCTCGGCTCCGGCTCGGCCGACACGACGATCACCAACGACCTTGGCGTCGTGACAGTGGACGACCAGCGTGGTGCCGGCCCATCCGACTGGGTCGCAACCGTGGCGGCCACCGACTTCACCGAACCCGGAGCACCCCACATCCCGGCCGCCGCGATGACTTACACTCCGGGGGCACCGGTCAGCGGTACCGGCGATGGCGTTTTCACCCCGGGAACAGCCGGAAGCCTGAGTCCGACTCCGCGGACCGCCTACTCCCATACGGACGGAACCGGCAGCAACCGACTCAGCTGGAACCCGCTCCTCAGCATCGCGGTTCCCTTCACCGCGCCGGCGGGCACCTACACCGGGGTACTGACACATTCGGTGGCATGAGTCTCGCTACTGGATAATTCGGAAGAGCGTCCGTCTATCGGACGATTCCCTGATGCACACTCCGCATCCGGTTACGCTCTTACCGTGACGATGGGGAGCGGCGAGCTCGTCGGCGGGAAGTACCGCCTGATCGAGATCCTGGGCGAAGGCGCCATCGGCGTCGTGTGGCGCGCCCACGACGAGTCGCTCGGCCGGGACGTGGCGATCAAGGAGATCAGGTTCCCGGCCGGCCTCGACGAGGACCAGGTCGAGTCCCTGCGCGTCCGCACCCTGCGCGAGGCGCGCGCCGCCGCACGGCTGAGCCACCCGGGCATCGTCACCGTGCACGAGGTCGTACGCCAGGACGACCGGCCGTGGATCGTCATGGAACTCATCCGCGGCCGTACTCTCGCGCAGGTCGTCAAGGCCGACGGGCCGCTGTCACCGCGGCGGGTGGCCGAGATCGGCGCCCAGATCCTCGACGGGTTACGGGCGGCGCACCGGGCCGGCGTCGTCCACCGGGACGTGAAACCGAGCAACGTGATGCTCGACGGCGACCGTACGGTGCTGACCGACTTCGGCATCGCCGCGCTCGACGGCGGCACCGTGCTCACCCAGACCGGGGCGATGCTGGGCACACCCGCCTTCATGGCGCCCGAACAGGCGCGGGGCATGTTCGCGACACCGGCGTCGGACCTGTGGTCGCTCGGCGCGACGATGTACGCGGCGGTCGAGGGGACGCGGCCGTTCGAGGGCGAGACCGTCGCCACCGTGCTCATCACGCTGCTGACCGCCGACCCGCCGCCGCCCCAGCGGGCCGGCCCGCTCGCCCCGGTGATCGCCGGTCTGCTGGCCAAGGAGCCCGGCTTACGCCTGTCCGCCGACGACCTCGCCGGTGAACTGGCCCGCGTCGCCGGCGTCCCCCCACCGGCCGCCGCCGTTCCCGCCGGACCGCCGCCTCGCCGGCGGTTCCGTGTCCTTCTCGCCGTCCTCGCCGTCGCGATCGCGCTGACCACGGCGACCGCGGTCTGGCTGCCCCGGCGCTCCCACCCCGAGAACCGCCCCCGCCCCGCCCCCGCCGGCCCGCCACCCGTGCACATCGGCATCCACTTCCCGTCCGTACGCCTCAAGTCGGACACCAACGTCTTCTCGGTGGCGTTCAGCCCGGACGGTTCACGGCTGGCCGGCGCGGGCTCCGACGGCACGATCCGCCTGTGGGACGTACGCCGGCGGGTCCAGCTCGCCCAGCTTCCGGGCCACAGCGACCCGATCGAGGACGTCCGGTTCAGCCCGGACGGCACGCTTCTCGCCACCGCGGGCGACGACGACACCGTACGTCTGTGGGACCTGCGGTCGAACACCCAGGTCGCCGAGCTGACCGGGCACCGCTCGGAGGTCTGGACGGTCGACTTCAGCCCGGACGGGGCGCTGCTGGCGAGCGGTTCGAAGGACGGCACCGTACGGCTCTGGGACGTCCGCTCCCACCGCCAGGTCCGCGTCCTGCGCGAGGCCCGCGACGCCGTCACGGCCGTACGCTTCAGCCCGGACGGAGCGACCCTGGCCGGCGCGTCCGCGAACAAGTCGGTGCTCCTGTGGAGCACCACGACCTGGGCCCGGCTCGCCGTCCTCAACGGGCACACCGACGCCGTCCACTCGATCGCCTTCAGCCGTGACGGCCGTACGCTGGCCAGCAGCGGCGGCGACCAGAAGGTGCTGCTGTGGGACGTCGCCACCCGCCTCGGCACGGGCGTCTTCACCGGCCACACGGGCATGGTCGACTCGGTGGCGTTCAGCCCGGACGGCCGCACGCTGGCCAGCGGCGGCGAGGACCACAAGGTCCTGCTCTACGACGTCGCCGCCAACACCACGATCGCCACCCTGGACGGCCACAGGGCCCAGGTCGACTCCGTCGCCTTCAGCCCGGACGGCCGCACGCTGGCCACGGGCGCCGAGGACCGGTCCGTACGCCTCTGGGACCTCACCCGCTGACCCGGCGTGGCAGGATCCCGGCTGTGAAACTCACCAAGCTGGGCCATGCCTGCGTGCGTCTGGAGAAGGACGGCCGCGCGATCGTGATCGATCCCGGGGTGTTCACTCCGGAGGAGGACGCACTGGCCGGGGCCGAGGCGATCCTGATCACGCATGAGCACCCCGACCACCTCGACATCGACCGCGTACGCCGGGCGCGGGCCGGCGATCCGGCCCTGCGGATCCTCGCCAACCGCGCGGTCGCCGAACAGTTCCCCGACCTCGGGATTCAGCAGGTCGGGCATGAGGACCGGTTCACGGTGGCGGGGTTCGACGTCCAGGTGTACGGGGACCTGCACTCCGTGGTCCATCCGGACCTTCCGGTCGTCGCCAACAGCGGCTTCCTGGTGGAGGGCGAGGTGTTCCACCCGGGCGACTCGTTCACGGTCCCCGGGCAGCCGGTACCGACCCTGCTGACTCCGTGTGACGCGCCGTGGCTCAAGGCCGCCGAGATGATCGACTACCTCAGGGAGATCGCGCCGGACCGGGCGTACTCCATTCACGACGCCTATGTGTCGACGACGGGCATGGGAGTGGTCGACAGCTTCCTCACCTGGGAGCGCGAGCGAGCCGGCACCGACATCCGGGTGTTCGCCCCCGGCGAGACCGTGGAGCTCTAACGGACCCCCTCAGACATCTCCGTCCTGGTCACGGCGTGATCAGGGCGAAGCCGCCCGGGGGGACGGTGACCGTGACCGTCCGGCCGGCGGTCGTCCGGGCCTCCTTCGTACGGCCCTCGGTGTCGTACGTCGCGGCCCTCAGGCGTCCGTCGCCGGGAACGGTGACCGTCACGGTCCTCGGGGTGCGGGCCACGCTGCTCAGCAGGGCCGTTCCACCCGTGACCAGTGAGGAGACCAGCGGGGTCAGCTCGACCGCGTCCAGGTCGCCGGAACCGTCCGCGGTCAGGGTGACGGCGCCGGGCGGAAGGGAGCCCGGCAGCGCGACGGGCAGGAGGGCGCCCGGCGCGGGGGCCACGCCCTGCGGCCCGGTCGCGCCGAACCGTACCCGGCCCAGGAGGGCGTTCCCCGACCGGAACTCCGCACGGTCCCTCGCGCCCGGCAGCAGGTAGGCGACCGGCTCGACCAGGCGCGGCTGCGGGCTCGCCGGCAGCGTCCAGGCCAGCCGGCCGCCGCCCGTGACGTAAGCGCCGCCGCTCCACTGCGAATCACCCGTCCACGGCGAGTCCGGCCGTACGACGTGCGCGCCGCCGGTCAGCGTCGCGGACTCCGCCTCGACGGTGCGCTGCCCGTCGCGGCGTACGACGTGGGCGGACGCGCGGGCGAGCGCGGCCAGGTCCGGCGCCGCGTCCAGCGCCTCCATCGTGAGCAGGCCGTGGACGGTCGACTCGGCGCCGGAGTTGCGGTTGACCACGCCGTCGGCGCTGACGCCGTCGAACGTCACGCCCGTCGCCGGGTCGTACATCGCGGCGCCGGCGGGATTCTGGCCGAAGAACCAGCCCGCGGCGACGCCCGCCAGGCGACGCAGGCCGTCCGACCGCGCGGCCGAGGCGACCGCGAGCAGTCCCTCGAACCGCGCGTCCGCACCGTACGCGATCTGGCTGCCGTCGATCGGCGTGGGCAGCAGCCCGTTGTCCGGGCCGGTCGCGGTCAGCAGATGCGGCGTGAAGACCGCCGCGTCCGCGACCGCGGCTCCGAGGAGGCGAGGGCGGCCGAGCGGGGGTGTCGCCCTCGCCAACGCGGAGGGCATCTGTGTACCCCAGGCATGCCAGTCCGAACGTGACAAAGCCCACGGCAGGATGGCCCCATACGGCCAGTTTCCGGGGTTTCCGGCGCTCATCGCCGCGATTCCGGTCGCGAACCGGTCCAGGGCGGTGCGTGCGGCGGGCGGCCCGCCGGCCACCACGTACGCGCTCAGGCCGAGGACCGCCTCCGAGGTCGCGTCCGCGCCGTCCGCGATGAGCCAGGACGGCACCTTCACGCCGTGCACCGTCTGAAACGAGCCATAGTGAGCGAGAACGTCGCGGTCGAGCGCCTTGATGGCCAGATCGAGGCGTTCGCGCAGGAACGAGGCGAATCCTGGGTCGCTGTGGCGGAACGCCGCGTACCCCTCGCCGAGCGCCCACACCGTACGGGCGAGCCAGTACGACGGACCGGAGTCGGAGGGGTCCGGGTCCTCCTTCGGGAGTGCGCTGGGGTTCAGCGTGCCGTCCGGCTGCATCCACAGCACGACGTCGCCGGCGTGCGGGCCGGTCGTCGTCTGCAGATACGTCAGGCCGCGGAGCAGGGCGTACGCCTGCTCGCGGCTGTGCCCGTCGCCGCCGGCCCGCCAGTGCCGCAGGTAGACGACGGCGGCGCGGGAGATGTCATCGGCGTCGTACGCGCCCTGCCCGTAGGTGTTCGTCGCGGCGTCGTACGTCCCGCCGCCGGTGGGCTTGTAGCCGCCGTCCGCGAGCCGGTCCGCGTACACCCACAGCGCCCCGAGCCGCGGGTCGGAGTCCTGCCGGTAGGTCGAATGGCCGGCCACGGCGGGCGGAGAGACACGCGTGGTGAGGGCGTCCAGGTGGGCGAGGTTCGCCAGCGGCGCCGCCGCGGAGGCCGGCGCGGAAATCCCGGTGACCAGGCACAGCAGCGCGATGACGGGAGCGAGACGGCGCATCAGCCGAGCCGGTCCAGGCGGGCGACACCGATCTTGGAGTCGGCCATTCCGTAGAACACGTAGCGGACGCCGTCGACCTCCTCGATCGCGGTCGGGAACACCACGTTCGGGACGAGCCCCTCCCGCTCGTCGGCGGTCTCGGGCGACATGAGCGGCTCCGGCGTACGGGCCAGCACCCGGGCGGGGTCGGCCGGGTCGAGCAGCATCGCGCCGGCCGCGTAGTTGACCCGCTGCTGCGGCTCCCAGCCCTCCGCCATCGCCCCGGAGACGCCGTGGTGGATCAGCAGCCAGCCCTCGTCGACGCGGATCGGCGCGGGTCCGGCACCGATCTTCAGCTCCTCGAACGGGTACTCGCTCATCGCGACGAGCCGGTGCCGCGCCTGGTGGGTCAGCGCGGCGACGTCCCGTTCCACCAGCGCGGCGGGGGCGTAGGAGATCCAGATGCCCGGCCGGTCGTCGGTGACGCCCGCGGGCAGGTGGGTGCCCTCGCCGTCGCGGATCCAGCCGAGGTCCCACATGGGCCGGTGCAGCATCGCGTACGCGAGTTCGCCGTCGGGGCCGGGCACGGGTTCGGGGAAGAAGACCGCGTCCTTGTTCGGGAACAGGTTCAGGTCGATGTCCAGGTCCGGCTGGTACTCGAAGTGGACGGGGCCGAGCCGCAGCCACGTGCTCAGGTCCTCCGAGACGGCCAGCGCGAGCCGCGGGCCGAGCGGGCCGTACGCGACGTAGGTCATCAGGTGCAGGCCGAGCGAGGGCACCCAGGTCACGCGCGGGTCCTCGACGCCGGCGTTGGACGTGCCGCGTTCGAACCCGGCGTCGGGGGCGAACACGATCCCCCGGCGCAGCACCCCCGTCGGGACTCCGTCGTCCAGCATGACCTTGGCGAGGCCGACCCGCGAGACGTTGCCCTCGGCGACGAGCCGGGGCAGAAGGTACAGCCGGCCGTCGGGGGTGCGCCCGCTGGCCGGGTTCAGCACGCCCTCGGCCTCGTTCGGGTCGCCGGGCAGCGGCGCCATGACGACGCCCTGCCGGGTGAGTGCGTACGGGACATCGGTGGAAGTCAACAAGCTCTAACCCTTCACGCCGGAGCCGAGGTCGGTGGAGACGAAATGCCGCTGGAAGACCAGAAAGAGCGCCACGGCGGGCGCCGCGAGCACGCAGGCGCCCGCGAGGATCGCGCCGAACGGGTTGGCCGCCCGCCCGGCGGTCGTGTTGATGTAGTTGGCGAGGGACACCGCGAGCGGCTGCATGTTCTGCTGCTTGGTGATCAGGAACGGCCACAGGAACTCGTTCCAGGGGCCGATGAACGTCAGCAGCAGCGCGGTGATCAGTGCCGGTTTGACCAGCGGCAACGCGATCCGCAGCAGGATGCGCAGCTCCCCGGCGCCGTCGATGCGGGCGGCGTCGAACAGGTCGCGCGGCAACTGCAGGAAGTACTGCCGGAAGACGAAGACGGCGGTGGAGTTGATGGCGTACGGGGCGATCATCCCGAGGTAGGAGTCGCCCAGGCCGTAGTCGCGGACGATCAGGACGTACAGCGGGATGGTGAGCAGTTGGAAGGGCACGACCTGCACGAGCAGGAGCGCGGCGAAGAGCACGCCGCGACCGCGGAAGTGCAGCTGCGCCAGGGCGTACCCGGCGAGCGTGCCGAAGACGACCGTGCCCAGGATGACGCCGCCGGTGAAGACGCCGGAGTTGACCAGGGCGCGCAGCAGGTCGACCGCGCCGTCGATCTGCCGGTAGTTCTGCAGCGACAGGTTGCCCGGATTCGGCACCGCGCCCGACGGGGCGCTGTCCAGGTGCGTCTGCAGCGAGCCGACCAGCATGTAGTAGAAGGGGAACAGGAACACCAGCGCGCCGACGATCAGCACCGTCAGCCGTCCGTACCTCCGCATGTCAGTCCCTCTCCAGCAGGCGACGGTTGATCAACGCGATGACCAGGACCGCGACGACGAGCAGCACGCCGATCGCGGCGCCGACGTCCGGATGGCCCTGTTCGATGCCGCGCTGGTACATCACCAGGACGGGCGAGCTGGACGCTCCGTCCGGGCCGCCCCCGCCGGTGAGCAGGTACGGCTCGGTGAACAGGTTCGCGCCGGTGATGAGCGAGACGATCACGACCAGGACGGTGGCCGGGCGTACGCCGGGCACGGTGACCGCGCGGAACGCCCGCCAGCGCGACGCGCCGTCGACGGCCGCCGCCTCGTACAGCTCCTTGGGCACGTTCTGCAGCGCGGCGAGGTAGAGCAGGATGAAGAAGCCGAGCTGTTTCCACGTGACGTACACCGCGATCGACGGCATCGCCAGATGCGTGTTGACCAGCCACGACGGGCGCGGCGCGAGCGGCCCGAGCACCCCGTTGACGAACCCGTTCGTGGTGAACAGGAACAGCCACACGCCGACCACCGCGACACTCGCGGTGACGTACGGCACGTAGTAGCTGAGCCGGAAGAACGTACGGAACCGGATCGCGCCGTTCAGCGCGCTCGCCAGGCCCAGCGACAGCACCACCGTGAGCGGCACGTTGATCACCAGGAAGACGAGGATGTTGCCGAACGCCTGCCGTACGGCCGGGTCGGTCAGCACGTCGCGGTAGTTGTCCAGGCCGACGAACGGCCGCGGCACCGAGACGCCCGGCGCGGTGAAGATGTAGCGGTGGAACGACATCCACACCGCGAGGCCGAGCGGGTAGGCGAAGACGGCGGCGAGGAAGATCGCGTACGGCGCGGCGAAGACGATGCCGATCGGGCGGCGGCCGAGGAGCAGGCGCGTCATGACGGCCGCTCAGCCGTGCTCGACCAGGCCGTCGATCTTCCCTGCGACCTGGTGCAGCGCCTGGTTCGGGTCGGCTCCGCCGAAGACGACGGACTTGGTCCAGGAGTCGCGGAAGGCCTGCCAGGCGGCGACGGAGTTCGGCACGCTGGGCACCTCGACCGTACGGTCGGCCTGGTCGGCGAACTGCTTGTAGGCGGGGTTCTTGGCGAAGTAGTCCGCGTAGGCCTGCGGAAGGCCGGTGCGCATCGGCATCTGGCCGGTCGTCTGGAGCAGCTTGCCGTCCTGGTCCGAGCCGGTGACGAACTTCGTGAAGTCCCAGGCGGTGCCGCGGTTCTTGCAGGAGACGAACATCCCGATGTTCTTCGCGTCGCTGAAGGTGTGGATCGAAGACGCGGGCGTACCCTGCGAGGTCGGCACCGGCACCACGCCCCAGTCGACCTTACCCTTGTAGACGCTGATCGCCCACGGGCCCACCGTGGCCATCGCCGCGACGCCGTCGGCGAAGGCGTCGCCCTTGTAGGCCTCCTTGCCGGCCAGGCCGCCCGCGTAGATCGAGTGCCAGAACTGCGCGACGGACTGCCCGGCCGGGCCGTCGAACGTCGCCTTCTTGTTCTCCACCAGCGACTTGCCGCCCGACTCGGCGGCGTACATCGGGTAGAAGTCGAACCAGGACTGGAAGAACTCGCTCGACGGCGCCGGGTTGATGGCGTACTTGGCGGCCTTGGAGGAGACCAGCTTGCGCGCGGTCTCCAGGAACTGCGCGTCGGTCGCCAGCGGCGGCTTGTCGACGTCGATGCCGGCCTTCTTGAAGAGCTTCTTGTTGTAGAAGATCATCACCGGGTTCGACTTCCACGGCATCTGGTAGTACTTGCCGTCCGGCGAGCGGTACTGCGCGCTCTTCGCGCCGGTCCGCGCCTCGACGTAGGACTTGCCGTCGGGGAAGTCGTCCAGCGGCACGAGCCCGCCCTGCGCCTGGAGTCCCGGTACGGACGCCGGCGAGGTGTTGAAGATCAGACACGGCTCGGTGCCCGCCGTCACCGCCGCGCTGATCACCTCTTCGGAGGACTTGCCGGCCGGGATCTCCTGCCCGCTGACCTGCTCACTCGGGTGCGCGGCGTTCCAGGCCGCGACCGCCTGCTCGCCCCACGCGACCTCCTCCGGGTTGTTGGAGTACCAGATCTTGATCGGCCCGTGCGCCTGGGCGGCCTTGCTCTGGTCGGCGCCGCCATGGTTGCCGCCGCAGGCGGTCAGGGCGGCGAGGGACAGCACTGCGACGGGAAGGGTCAGACGTTTCATCGATCGTCTCCTGGTCGTGCGGCGGGGGGTGGCGCGGTGGAGCCGCGGAGCACGAGCTCGCCGGGGGCGAGTTCGGTGTCGCCGGCCGGTTCTCCGGCGACGAGGTCGAGGAGGACCCGGGCCGCCGCCTGCCCCCAGCCGAAGGCGTTCGTCCGTACGGTGGTCAGCGCGGGATGGGTGTAGGCGGCCAGTTCGGTGTCGTCGAAGCCGGTGATGGACAGGTCGCCCGGGACCGCGAAGCCGCGCTCCTGCGCGACGGCCATCCCCGCCACGGCCATCAGGTCGCTGGCGTAGACGATCGCGGTGGGCGGTTCTTCGCGCTCCAGCAGGTCACGGGTGGCGGCGGCGCCGCCGGCCGCGGTGAAGTCGGACTCGACGACCGCGCAGGGCCGCAGCCCGGCGGCGGTGAGCGTCTCCTCCCAGGCCGTACGGCGGCCGGTGCCGTGCAGGAACTCGGCGGTGCCGGCGACGTGGGCGATGCGCGTGTGGCCCAGCTCGATGAGGTGCCGGGTGGCGGCCGCGACGCCGGGCCGGTCGTCCAGGCAGACGGCGGGGAACGGCGACTCCACGTCGGGCCGGTTGAGCGTGACGGCGGGCAGGCCGAGCTCGGCGAGCAGGCCGATGCGCGTGTCGCCGTGCCGCAGGTCGGACAGGAAGACGCCGTCGACCCGCGTCTCTCCGGCCAGCCGCCGGTAGCCCTTGGCCTCGGCCTCCAGGCCGGGCACGACCTGCAGCACCAGCGACTGCCCGCGCGGGGACAGCACGGTCTCGACGCCGCCGATGAATGAGGGGAAGAACGGGTCCGCGCCGAACAGCTCGGGGCTGCGGGCGAGCACCAGCCCGAGGGCGAAGGCGCGTGAGGTGGACAGCGAACGGGCCCGGTGGCTGGGCTGCCAGCCCAGCTCCCGCGCCGAGGCGAGGATCCGTTTCCTGGTCTCCTCGCCGACGCCGGGCCGGCCGTTGAGCGCGAACGACACGGCGCCGAGGGAGACCCCCGCGTGTGCCGCCACATCGGCGATCGTCGGACGCCGCTCGGCCACAGGTCGCCTCCTCGCTGACGCGTTTTACCTGATGGCGTGCAACTAAAGCGCTTTAGTTGCCGGGCGTCAAGAGGTCACCTGCGGATCTTGGGTTCGGCGAGTCGTCCCCGCGCACACCGGCTGAGGCGGCCCCCGGCCGCCTCAGCCGGGAGCCGTCACTTGCTGGGCTCAGGGGTCTTGCAGGAGATCTTCGGGTTGACGCCCGTGTAGTTGAGCGGCCCGGCGACGATCGTCACGAGCAGCGTGCCCGCCTGGGAGCAGTTGTTCGGCCCGTGGCTGTAGTAGTGGCGCTGGCCTGCGGCGATGGCGCCGATGATGAGCCACAAGAGGATCACGGCGGTGGTGATCTTCATTGCTTACCTCCAAGGAGGGTGTCCGCTGGTTGAGGCGCTCGACGCCAGCGGGCGGGCGTCAGATTCGGCCAATAATCAACGGTTGTTGTCGTGGACGCGGCCTTGATACCCAAATTTTTGCGAAGTAGGTCACTTGTCCTTACGAATCGCAAACGGTGTTTCTGGCGGGGTGTGCGGATCCACCGATGTGGTTTATCAGTGACGGCTGCCAGGATGCGGTCCATGGCCATCGCCGATGACGCCCTCCCCCTCGGTCGCGCCGCCGAAAAAGCGCTCTCACGGATCCGCGCCCACCTCTACAACGCGCCCCCTGGTCCGGACGACTGGGAGGCGCTCGCCGACTCCCCGTACGCCGCCTTCGCACGGGAGGCGCTCGAGGCCGCCGCCGTTCGCGCCGCCGCCATCCAGGCGGGCAAGGAGTGCTACGTCGCGGACCATGCCTTCACCTCCGACGAGGTCGGCGTGCTCGGCCGGTCGGCGCGGGTGGCGCTGCTGCGCGACGAGCCGTGGCTGCCGGAGCTGCTCGGGCGGCTGCTACCCGCCGTCGCGGTCGCGCCCACGGCCGCCAGGACCCTGCCCTCGCAGGCGCTGCTCTTCGAGGTCACGCGCGCGGCGCGCGAGTTCCCGACGCCCGAGGTGGTGACGGCGCTGCGCTCGGTCCGTGGCGTCATCCGGCACCGCGGCGTGCCCAGACAGCTCGACCGCAACCTCAAACAGATCGACGCCGCGCTCGCCGACCGGCCCGAGACCGCGTTCCGCCAGCCGGACCTCGGCTTCGGCCCCGACGGCGTCTTCCGCCGTACGGCCGGGGCGTACGAGGGGCTCGTGACCGTCTCCGACGAGGTACTGATGACCTGGCGGCGAGCCGGGGGCGCGTCGCTGCGCGGCGTGCCGGCCGCGGTCCGACGCGATCATCCGGAGGAGCTGGGCGAGCTGCGCGACCTCGTGCGGCGGACGCGGGCGCACGTCGCGACGCTGACCCGTGCGCTGGAGGGCGGCCTGGTCACCTCGACCTCATACGCCTATGACCACTGGCGCGAGGCGTTCGCCACGCATCCGGTCGGGCGGCCGATCGCCGAGCGGCTGATCTGGGAGGTCGAGGTCGCCCGCGGTGAGTGGCGGGCTGCCCTGCCGGTGGACGACGCGCTGGTGGACGTGGACGGGCGGCCCGTCACCGGTTCGGCGGTCCGGCTCTGGCATCCCATTCGCTCGCGTGTCGAGGAGATCCGCGCCTGGCGTGACCTGCTCACGGACCGCGACATCCGGCAGCCGTTCCGGCAGGCGTTCCGGGAGATCTACCCCCTGACCCCGGCCGAGCTGGAGACACGCGTCTACTCCAACCGCTTCGCCGCGCACATCCTGCGCTACCAGCGGCTGTACGCGCTGCTCAAGACGCGGGCCTGGTCGACGCACATGCTCGGGCCGTGGGACGGGGGCGACGAGGCCGAGGCGACCCGCGAGGTGGCCGGGCGGCGGTGGCGCGCGCGGTTCTTCCACTCCTACGTCGAGGGGTACGCCGAGACCGCGCTGGCCGGTACGGACCAGGTCCGGTTCGACCGCCGCGAGGGCGGCGAGTGGCACGAGGCGGCCTTGGCGGACGTGCCACCGGTCGTGTTCAGCGAGCTCATGCGCGACGTCGACCTGTTCGTCGGCGTCACCTCGATCGCCGCCGATCCCGAATGGGCCGACCGCGGAGAGGACCGCCACCGGACGTACTGGTACTCCCACGGCTTCGGCGAACTCACCGCCGCGGCCGAGGTCCGCCGCGACACCCTGGCCCGCCTGCTGCCGCGTACGAAGATCGCCTCGTGCACGTCCCTGGACGAACGGTTCCTGGTGGTCCGCGGCTCGCTGCGCACGTACAAGATCCATCTGGGCTCGGCGAACATCTTGATGGAGCCGGACGACGTCTACCTGTGCATCGTGCGGGGACGCGGCGGCGAGACCGTCCACCTGCCGTTCGAGGACGACCGGCTCGCGCTGATCCTCAGCAAGGCGTTCCTGCTGGCCGACGACGCCGCCATCGAGGACGAGAGCATCATGCGACAGATCAAGAGGGGACGCTGATGGCCGTTCTGGCCCTGCGCGACGAGACCGCGGCCGGCGGCTCTCTGGCGTCACTCCGGCTGACCGACCTGCCGGACAGCCTGACCGTACGCGAGCTGCTGCGGCTGCGGGTCCGCGAGGAGGTCGCCCGGCACAACGCGGCCCCGTCACGGCACTTCGCCGGCCTGGTGAAACCGGACGACGCGGAACTCGCCCCGGGCGGCTACCGCCTGCGCTCCCCCCGCCGCCTCGACTGGGAACGCCAGGCCGACATCGCCGAACGCGCCTTCGCGGGCAACGGCTTCATCCTGCTGATCGGCGACCGCCAGGTGGAGTCCCTGGACGAGACGGTGGACCTGAACGTGGACCAGGAGGTGGTGTTCATCAAACTGGTCCAGCTCGTCGGCGGCTGAGCAGCCGGGGCGAAACGCGCTCGCCGCGTTCCTCGTCCTCTGACCCGATCGCGGTCTCACTCCGGGCGGAGGACGATGCGTTCGCCGAGGTTTCGTTCGATCGCCGCGCGGCTGTAGAGGAGCGGGAACGCCTCGTCGGCGGCCCACGGCTCGAAGAGGTCGTCGTAGTGGGGGCTGTCCGGGACGCCGGACTGGCCCGGGGCGTTCATGGCCACCGACTCGTCCCACGCCCCCACGTCGACCACCAGCCGGAACGTCGCGCCGCCCGTCTGACGGAAGTCCGGGCCGTACAGCGTCGCGCCGACCGTGTCGCCGCTGCCCCCGCGCGGCGCCGGGCCAGCCGACGTCCAGTCGCGGCCGGTGAGCAGCGGGTGCCGGGGTTCGGCCTGGTGCAGCGCGCCCCACGTCCACGACGCCATGTCCTGTCCGAGGAGCCCCTCGACCTCGGTCACCGCGTCCGCGAGCGTCCGCAGGAGCAGCGCCGGATCGACCGACGGCAGCAGGCTCAGGTCCACCCGGGCGTCCGAACCGTCCTCCTCGGCGGGCAGGACGCGGGCGAGTGCCTCGGCTCGCCGCTTCTCCGAGGACACCACCCCGCGCAGCGCCGTCTCGAGCAGCGCCGGCCGCAGGTGCCGCCGGTACCAGACCTCGAACAGCGCCGCCGCGCCGTCGCCGGGGCGCAACGTCGCGTCCCAGGCGCCCAAGAGCCGCCGCGCCGCCTCGACCCGTACGTCCTCGCTGGTCAGGCCCTTGAGCAGCGCGACGATCCGCCGCGCGGGCAGGCTCACGTAGTCGGTCTGGAGCCGGACGCAGTCCTGTACGGTCCAGCCCGTACGGGACCCGAGCTCCTCGGCGACCCGCTGGTGACGGAACGGGGCGTACCAGTCGAACGTCACGGCGAAGGGGTGGTCCTCGGGCAGGTTGCGCTGGTTGGCGGTCGCGAACCAGCCGGACTCCGGGTCCCGTACGGACGGGAGTTCGTCCACGTCGTGGAAACCGTCCCATTCGTACCGGCCGTCGCCGGGCACGGGCAGGGTGCCGTCCCAGTTCGGGCGTCTGGGGATGAGACCGGCGGGACGCCAGCCGATGGTGCCGTCCGGCGTGGCGTACACCTGGTTCTCGCCCGGCGAGCCCCAGCGGTTCATCGCGGCGACGAAATCGTCCGGGCCGCTCGCGCGCATGTAGTCCATGCTGCCCAGGTACGGCGCCATGCCGGGTTCGAGCCACGCGGCCCGTACGGCGAAGGCGGCGTTCCGGTCGGCGCGCGAGTAGATCACCGGGCCGTGCCGCGTGAACCAGAGGTCGGCCTCGACCGGCTCGCCGCCGCGCACCGGGATCACCTCGCGTACGCGCTCCATCGGCTCCCACCGCCCGCCATAGGCGTACTCGCGGCGGTCGGCCGGATTGGTCCGGTAGACGTATAGATCCTCCTGGTCGATCGGGAAGATGGTGAGTCCAAAGGCGATCTTCCCGTTGTGCCCGATGGAGATGCCGGGCAGCGCGGGCTCGCCGGCGCCGATGATGTCCAGGCCCGGCGCGGACAGGTGCGCGATGTAGCGCAGTGCCGGGCGTGAGACGGCGCGGTGCGGGTCGTTGGCGAGCAGCGGGCGGCCCGAGGCCGTACGGGAGGGGCCGATCACCCAGTTGTTGCTGCCGTCGAGCCCGCCGCGCGGCCGCTCCTCGGACGTCGTGGTCGCCAGGTGGTAGACCCGCAGCACGTCGTCCGGGACCACGTCGAGGTCGAGCCCGTCCGGCACGCGCAGCCGGTGCGCCGGCTCCCGTACGCGCCGCAGGTCCTCCACCTCGGGACCGAAGTCGCGGAGGGTCAGCGCCCGCGCGACCTCCTGCTCCAGGTTGTAGAAGAGCCCGTGGCCGCGGATCCGCGCGACGTCCGCCGGGTCCCAGTAGGCGGGCAGGTAGTCCAGCTCGGTGAACTCCGGCGGCAGATGGCGCCGATCCTCATGGCACAGGGCGACGAACGCGTTGACCCCACGGACGAACGCGCTGGTCACACGCTTGGTGTCCGAGCCGTACGCGAGCCATTCGGCGTGCATGTCGCCGCGGTAGAGGAACAGCCGGGCCGCGCGGTCGCGTTCGAGATGCGTCTCGCCGAACACCTCCGACATCAGCCCGAGCCCGCGCCGCCGCCAGAGGTCGATCTGGAACAGCCGGTCACGCGCGGCGTTGAAACCCTGCGCGACGAACACGTCGTCGGCCGAGCCCGCGTACAGATGCGGCACGCCCCACCGGTCGACAAGTATCTCTACGGACTCTGACAGTCCCGGGACAACGTACGTGGTGGTCACCTGGCCTGACTATCCGACCGGACCGGGATGTCGCAATGGTCACCTGTGTCGCCCCGGCAAATCGGGCGATCAAGAGGGTGATATGTGCGTATTGTGCCCTGGACGCAGTGTCCGGAACCCGAAGACGAGAGGTGGCTCCCGTCGTGACTTACTGCGACCAGGAAGCGGAACGCCGCGGACAACCGGTCCGCGCGCTCGGCGACAGCACCGGCGAACGCGCGGCCGTATGCCTGATCGGCGCCGCCATGCTGACACTCGCCCTGATCGGCATGTACGTCTCGTTCCAGACGGTGTACGAGTACGTGCGGCCGTGGTTCCGCGACACGGCGTGGGCCGTACCGGTCGCCATCGACGTCGCCATCCTGGTCTTCTCGGCCGCCGACCTGCTCCTCTCGTACTGGCGGATGGCCAAGCCGTCGATGCGCATGATCCCGTGGGCCTTCACCGCCGCCACGATCTGGCTGAACTGGCAGGCCGGAGGCCCGGTCCCGATCCGCATCGCCCACGCCGCGATGCCGGCACTGTGGGTGCTCTTCTGCGAGTACGCCCGCCATGTCCTCGCCGCGCGAGTGGGCCTGGTGACCGGCGGCCGCATGGAGAAGGTCCGCAGGTCCCGGTGGCTCCTGGCCCCGCTGTCGACGGCCCGCCTGCGCCGCCGCATGATCCTCTGGGAGATCACCTCGTATCGCCGCGCCCTGGAGATCGAGGCCGAACGCCGCGCGGAGATCGCCCGCCTGGAGATGGAGTACGGCCGCAAGTGGCGCCGCGACGCCCCGGCCCCGGACCGCCTGGCCCTGAAACTGAGCGCGGTCGCGCCGGCGGAGCTGTTGCCGTCGCTCACGGCCGCCCTCAGCCCGGCACCGATCACTCTGGAACCCGAGCCGTTGGTGGAGTCGGAGGCGGAGACGACCAGGCCGGACCGCCTCCCGGACCTGCGCGCCCTGGAGCCGAAACTCGAGCAACTGACCGAGCCGCCCCCGAGTGGCAGCGCCCGCCAGCGCGCCGCCGCCCTGCTGGCCACCGAACCGGACCTCCCGGGCACCGAACTCGCCCGCCGCCTGGGCGTCACCACCGGCTACGGCCGCCGCCTCCGCTCCGAACTCCTCAACACCTCAAGCGGCTACCGCTGAGCCGCGGGCACGGCACAATCCTCGGCAGAGGCACCGTGGCCTCGGCAGGGAGGCGAGCAGAGATGGCGGCGATCCGCGACGGTGACTGCACCTTCTGCGCGGCCATGACGAACGGCCGAGGACAACGGACCGAGCAGGGCCTCGTCGCCGTCATCGCGGACGCCCACCCGGTCACCGAGGGACACCACCTCATCGTGCCCGCACGGCACGTGGCGGACTTCTTCGAGATGACGGCCCTGGAGGTCCGCGAGGCGTACGCGGCACTGCACGACCTGCGTGGACGGCTGCGGGCCGCCGACCCGGAGATCGCCGGCTTCAACGTGGGCACGAACTCCGGCATCGCCGCGGGCCAGACCGTGTTCCACGCGCACATCCATCTCATCCCCCGCCGGGTCGGAGACACCCCGGACCCGCGTGGGGGCGTACGCGGCGTCGTACCCGCTCGAAGTGGGCCTTGATCCGGCGGTCCATCTCCCGGTCGAGCATGGAAGCCCGAGACCAGAATGAGCCGGGAGGGGGCCATGCCGGTCAGCTCTGGTGTTCGGCTATCAGTTTGACCGCGGCCAGCTGTGAGTGGATCACATTGAGCGACAGGAGCTCTGCGCGTGAGTACCAGCTCTGCTCGTCGATGTAGTCGTCCTTCTCACGCGCGGGGGCACCGCCGGAGGTGTCGCGGACCACCAAAGAACAAACGACCCAGTAAGGGATGTCCAAAATGCACGTTCAAACAAGGGTGAATACCCAGTCCGAAACGCCGCTTTCACGCCTTTTAGCACGTCATTCCGCACACGCGTTCGCCGCCCACGTACGTCGACTGGATCTGGATGGAGGACAGGCCGTGGGGGTCGACGGTCAGGGGGTCGTCCGCCAGGACGACGAAGTCGGCCAGATAGCCCGGCGCGAGGCGGCCGCGGGTGGTTTCGGCTCCCTCTGCCTCCGCGGAACCCAGGGTGAAGACGCGCAATGCCTCCTCCGCGGTCACCCGTTGCGACGGGCCGACCTGCTCGCCGTCGTCGACGCCCTCCCGGGTCACCATGGACTGGATGCCCAGCAGCGGCTCGTACGGGCCGCACGGATAGTCCGACGAGCCCGCCACCGTCACGCCCGCGTCCAGGAAAGAGCGGTGGGCGAACATCCGGGACGTGCGTTCCGGGCCGTACCAGCGGTTCAGCGCGCCGCCGTGGTAGGCCACATAACCCGCGAACGGGACGGCGATCGCGTTCAGCGCCCTCATCCGCTTCAGGATGTCGTCGTCGATCACCGAGCAGTGCTCGATGCGGTGGCGCACCGGCCGGGGCAGTTCGCGGTGGGCCGACTCGAACGCGTCCAGGACCAGGCGGATGGCCGCGTCGCCGTTCGCGTGGACGCCGATGCGGTTGCCGTCCCGGTGCACGGTGCGTACGGCGTCGAACAGCTCCGACGTCGGCGTCGTCTGCAGCCCGTGCCCGCCCACGTCCGCGTACGGCTCGGACAGCAGGCACGTACGGCCGCCGATCGCGCCGTCCACGAACGCCTTCACGCCCACGAACCGAAGCAGGTCGTCGCCGAAACCGCTGCCCACCCCCAAAGCGCGCGCCTTCGGATAGTGGTCGATGGACAGGAGCATGCCGACCCGCATCGTGAGCAGGCCCGCAGAGCGGGCCCGCCCCAGCAGTGCGACGTCCGACGGGTCGATCAGCGCGTCGCAGATCGACGTCAGGCCGGCCGCGTGCCACATCTCCTGGGCTCGGGTCAGGCCCCGCAGCCGGTCCTCCGGCGAGGACACCGGCAGCGGCGACGCGCCGCGCGCCGTCGCCGCGTACACGACGTTCATCAGGGCGCGCTCGATCAGGCGGCCGTCCAGCGAACCGTCCGCGGACCGGCCGTAGTCCCCGCCCGGCGGCGGCTCGGACGACTCCGAGACGCCCAGCTCACGCAGCGCGGATGAGTTCGCCACGCCCCAGTGGCCCGCGACCTGGAGGACGATGACCGGATTGTCCGGCGCGACCCGGTCCAGGTCCCAGCGGGTGAGCGGCCCGGTCTTGACGTCGTCGTACCGGCCGCCGCGCACCCAGGAACCGGGCTCGACGGCCGCCTCGCCGACCCGCGCCAGCAAGGCGTCCACGTCCCGTACGGCCGCGGCCGACAGGTCGAGGTGCAGCAGGGCGTCGGCGGCGTTGGCAAGGTGGATGTGCGCGTCGTGCAGGCCCGGGATGACCGTCGACGTGCCGAAATCCACCTCCCGGGCGCCGGGGAACCGGGCGCGCAACGACGCCACGTCCCCCGTCGCCCGGATCCGGCCGCCCTCGACGGCGAACGCCTCCGGGTCCGGGCCGGAGGTCTGCGCGATCACGTGGGCGGCCCGGTACAGCACGGGTGAGGTCTCGGTGAGCATGGCACCTCCCCCAGCACGGTAACCCGGCCGCGTACGGCAGGAGACCCACTGGCACTCCGGTACTTGAACCAGGCGATCCCCCTGTGCTTTATTTGTTGACAACAGTAAGGAAACTTAACTAACCATTAAGAGAACGCCCCACCCGCCCTTCCTCCACCCGCCAGTGGAAACGAACACCAAGGAAAGGACAGGCCTGGATGAACGCTGCGAAAAAGCTGGTGAAAACACTCGCGCTGGTCTTTTCGGCGCTGGTCACCGCGGCCCTGCTCACCACGCCGGCCGCCCACGCGGCCACCCCCTTCAAGGTCCTCGCCTTCTACACCGGCCCCGCCGAGGGCGACGCCGCGCACGTGAGCTTCGAGACCGAGGCGCGGACGTGGTTCCCCAAGGTCGGCGCGCAGAACGGCTTCACCTTCACCGCCACGACCAACTGGGACCAGCTCAACTCACTGACCGCGTCGCAGTACCAGGTGGTGATGTTCCTCGACGACGCGCCGCACACCTCCGCCGAGCGGACCGGTTTCCAGAACTACATGAACAATGGCGGGGCGTTCTTCGGCTTCCACGTCTCCGCGTTCACCACCAACGGAGCGGACTGGGACTGGTACTACAACCAGTTCCTCGGCACCGGCGCCTTCGAGACGAACACCTGGGGCCCGTCGGCGGCCATTCTCGACAACGGCGATCCGAGCCATCCGGCGATGCGGCGCGTACCGGCGAAGTTCACCTCCGGCGTCAGCGAGTGGTACAGCTGGCAGCACGACCTGCGGCAGAACCCGAACATCGACGTTCTCGCCTCGGTGGACCCCGCGAGCTTCCCCCTCGGCACGAACGCGAGCCAGTCCTGGACGAGCGGCTACTACCCGATCATGTGGAGCAACAAGAAGTACAAAATGCTCTACGCGAACTTCGGCCACAACGACATGAACTACTCCGCCGACATCGCGACCTCCTCCACCTTCGCCGACCCGGCCCAGGACGCGTTCATCCTCGACGGCCTGCTGTCGCTCGCCGGGGCGCCGGCGACCGACCAGTCCACCGACCCGGTGTCGCAGAGCCAGTGGTACACGCTGGTCAACGCCGGCAACGGCAAGTGCGTGGACGCCCGCGCGGCGGGGACGGCGAGCGGCACCGTGATCCAGCAGTACGCCTGCAACGGCACGACGGCGCAGCAGTTCCAGTTCCAGTACGTCGACGGGCCGTACACGAGGATCAACAACCGGAACGCCCCGGCCGAGGTGCTCGACGTGACCGGCAAGTCCACGGCCGACAACGCGCCGATCCAGCTGTGGACCTACAGCAGCGGGAAGAACCAGCAGTGGCAGCTGGTCCCGGAGGCGAGCGGCACCACCTACCGGATCGTCAACCGTAACAGCGCCGCAGGTCAGGGCCACATGAAGTGCCTGACCTCCCCGAGCTCGGCGGACAGCGTCCAGCTCCAGCAGTCGGCGTGCAACGGTGCCGCCGCGCAGTCCTTCCGGCTCCAGTGAGCGAACGGTCTTCCGGCGCGCGAGCGCCGGAAGACCGGCTTCACGCCAGGTCGGTCGAGATGATCTTCGCCATGTTCCGCTCGGCCAGCGCCGTGATCGTCACGAACGGGTTCACGCCGATGCTGCCCGGGACGAGCGACCCGTCCACGACGTACAGGCCGCTGTAGCCCGGCACCCGGCCGTAGTTGTCCGTCGCCTTGCCGAGCACGCACCCGCCGAGCGGGTGGTAGACGAAGTCGTCACCCCAGGTCTTGTAGACGCCGAACAGGTCGGTCCGGTAGATCGTGCCGGCCTTCTTGTTGATGGCGTCGAACACCCGTTTCGCGGCGTCGATCGACGGCTGCGTGTACGACGCCTGCCAGGACAGGTCGACCTTGCCGGTGGAGGAGTTGAACGTGAACGCGGCACGGTTCGGGTTCTTGGTGATCGCCAGGTAGAGGTTGATCCAGGTCTCGATGCCGGCCGGGAACGGGGCGATCTCGGCGAACACCGGGCCGTTCGGGTCGGACCAGTTGTCGATGCCCATGGAGGGCATGCCCGACTCCAGGGAGCCGGTCAGGTCCAGGCCCGCCCGCGCGACCATCACGTTGCCGTTGTTCCCCCAGCCCTGGCCGACCGCCGCGGGAAGGTTCGGCAGCTTGCCCTGGGCCTTCATGGAGACGAGCAGCTTGCTCGTGCCCACGCTGCCGGCGGCGAAGAACACCCGGTCGGCGGTGACCGTCTTGGTGGCGACGGTGTTGCCCGAGGTGTCGAGCTGGTTCATCGCGACGGTGTAGCCGCCGCCCGTGGCCGGGGACACGGAGGTCACCGTGTGCAGCGTCGTGATCGTGAGCCGGCCCGTGGCGGCCGCCGCCGCGAGGTAGGTCTTGTCCAGCGACCTCTTGCCGTAGTTGTTGCCGTAGATCACCTCGGAGGCCAGCGCCGAGCGCACCGCCTGGTTCGCGGCCTCACGCTTCATGTAGTCGAAGTCGTAGACGTTGGGCAGGAACGTCGTCGCGTACCCGGCGTTGTTCGCCCGCATCCGGCTGACCCGGGTGTACTGGTAGCAGTCGGTCGTCTCGAACCACGCCTGGTCGATGGTGTTGACCCCGAGGCCGGCGTTCGCGCGCGGGAAGTACGTCGTGTACATCTCGTCGGAGTTGACCGAGGGCAGCACTTCCTCGAAGTACGCGCGCTTGGGCGTGACGGCCATTCCGCCGTTGACGAGCGAGCCGCCGCCCACGCCCCGCCCCTGGTAGATCCGGGTCGCGGCGAAACTCTCGGAGTCGAGCACTCCGGCGTACTTCGGGATGGTCTTGTTGACCGGGATGCCCAGGAAGTAGCCGAGCGGCTGGTCCGTCTTGGTCCGCAGCCAGTACGACCGGCCGTCAGGGTTGAGCATGTCGCAGAAGATCTTTCCGTCGGAGCCCGGTGTGGTCCAGCTCTGACCCATCTCCACGATGTGGGTGGCGATGCCGGCCTGCGTGAGGCGCAGCGCCGCGACGGCCCCTCCGTAACCGCTGCCGATGACCAGGGCCGGCACGTGGTCCCCGGCGGCGAGCGCCTTCCGTGGCGTGGCGACGGCGGCGGTCCACCACGAGGGCAGCGCGAGCGCCCCCAAAGTAGAACCTGTTCCAACAATGAAGCGCCGACGCGTGACACCCCCAGATTGTCGTGTTGGGCGTGTCCGCGAAGCTCTGTAGTCACCCATGGCGCCGTCTCCCGGAGATGAAAAGTGAACTTGTTATACATTCACCGCCGGGGCGTGTCAGCACCTACTGATGGGTAACATCGTGCAGCGGACGTCAAGCCGCGGGCCATCGGCAGGCCCGTCGTTCGTCACGATCTGTTCACTGCCTGCTCTCTGCACAGCTACGACCTACGCGGGGCAGGACCTCTAGGGTCTTTTGCCATCCCTTGGCAACTCTTTTGCGGAGAACGGTGGCGGATGGCATCCCGGCTGATCTTGCATATAGGCCTGCAGAAATCCGGCACTACGTACCTTCAGGAACTCATCGCCGGCAGCGCCGGCGAACTGGCCGAAGCGGGCATCGTCTATCCGGTGGCCCCCGCCGGCAAGCGGCGCCGCCGTACCGACAACCACGAATGGGCCTCATACGGCCTGCTCGGCCAGGAGTACCCGTGGGTGTCCGAAGAGCGGGCGGCCACCGAGAAGAGCGCGTGGAAGGACCTCGAACGCCAGGTCTCGCGCGAGAAGGGAACGGTGTTGCTGTCCGCCGAGGCGCTTTCGGTGATTCGCACGCCGGCGATCCGCACCCTGCTCGCGCGGCTGGGCGTCGGCGACGTCGAGGTCGTGGTGACCGCGCGGAGCCTGGGCCGGTCGCTGCCCTCGCTGTGGCAGCAGCACGTACGCAACGGACGCCGCTTGGGATTCGAGCGCTACCTCGACATGCTGGGAGAGCAACGGCGGCTGCCGGCGGCGCGGATCGAGGAGGACGGCGAGCTGCATCTGTGGCGGGCGTTCGCGATCGGCCGCCTCGCGCGGCGCTGGGCGCGTGAGGTCGGCCAGTCCCGCGTTCGCGTGGTGACCAGCCCGGGCCGGCCGCCGCAGCTCCTGTGGGCCCGCTTCGCCGAGGCGATCGGGGTGCCCGGCTTCACCTTCCCCACCGGCGACGCCGCGGCCCGGCCCGTGCACACCGGGCTGACCGCACCCGAGGCCGTCGTGCTCACCTCGCTCAACTCCGCCCTCGCCAAGGCCGGCTGGACCCCGGACACGGCACGGCGGCTGCGCGAGGCCGTCCTCGCCGACGGCTTCCAGCCGCGCGTCGAGCGCGGGCCGCGCATCGCCGTACCTCCGCACTGGCGTTCGTGCGTCGCCGAGTGGAGCGCCCAAGACGTATCCGAACTGCTGGAGAGCGGGGTGACCGTGATCGGCGACACCGCGGATCTGAGGTCGGACCGAGATGACGTGCAGCCACCGACGATCGAGGAGGTCGCCGCCGCGAGCGCGGCGGCGGTCCTGGCGGTGGGCGCCGGGAAGGCGATGGGCGCGTAGGTGACACGCAGTCGTCCGCTCGCCGCCGTCCTCGTCGCGCTGCTGGCCGTCACGGCCTGCGCCGCCTCCGGTTCCCGTACGCCGCCGCCCCGGCGGATGCCCATGCGCCTCCCGGCGAAGCAGGGGCCGGTCACGCGTCCCAACTTCGTCTTCCTGCTCACCGACGACCTCGACTCCAGTGAGATCTCGGTGATGCCGCGGCTGAAGTCGCTGCTGGCCGACCAGGGCACGACCTTCACCGACTACAACGTGAGCGTGTCGTGGTGCTGCCCGTCGCGGTCCACGACCCTGCGCGGCCAGTACGCGCACAACACCACGGTGTGGAGCAACACCGCCCCGAACGGGGGCTTCGGGCGCTTCTACGGCAAGGGCCTTGAGGACTCCACCATCGCCACCTGGCTGAAGAGCGCGGGATACCGGACCGGATTGTTCGGGAAGTACCTCAACGGCTATCCCGAGCAGGCGCCGGTCAAGAAGACCTACATCCCGCCCGGCTGGACCACGTGGGACGTCCCGGCGTCAGGCTCGCCGTACCACCAGTTCAACTACACGCTCAACGACAACGGCAGGCTGGAGTCGCACGGGCACAAGGCGCGCGACTACCTGACCGACGTGCTCAACCTGAAGGCACGCACGTTCATCGGCGCGCCGTCGAAAAAACCGTTCTTCGCCTATCTCGGCGTCTACAACCCGCACGCCCCGGCCACCCCGGCGCCCCGGCACGCCAAGCTGTTCAAGGGCCTCAAGGCCCCGCGCACGCCCTCCTACAACGAGAAGGACCTCACCGGGAAGCCAACCGAGGTACGCCGGCTGCCGCCCGTCTCGAAGAAGGAGGCGGCGACCTGGGACGCGCTCTACCGCGACCGCCTGCGCTCCCTGCAGTCCGTCGACGACATGATCGGCGACCTGGTCGGCACGCTGCGGCAGTCGGGGCGGCTCGACAACACCTACTTCGTCTTCACCTCCGACAACGGCTTCCACATCGGCCAGCACCGGATGCCGCCGGGGAAGAACACCGCGTACGTGGAGGACACCCGCGTCCCGTTCGTCGTACGCGGGCCGGGGGTGCCCGCCGGGCGTACCGTCGGGCAGCTCGCCGGCAACGTCGACGTCGCTCCGACGGTCGCCGAGCTGGCCGGGGCCAGGACGCCGGGGTTCGTGAACGGCCGGTCGCTGGTCCCGCTCATGCGGCCCGGCACGCCCAGGACCTGGAGGCAGGCGTTCCTGCTCGAACACGGGCACGGCCCGGGGACGCAGCCACCGCTCAAACCGCCCAAGAACGGCGTGCTCGAACCACCCGAGCTCCTGTCGCCCTCGACGCGGGAGAAGTTCTACATCGCGCCGTACGAGGGGCTTGATACCGGGCGATACTTCTACGTGGAGTACTCCACCAAGGAACGCGAGCTGTACGACGTGGCGGCCGATCCGTATGAGACGCACAACCTCGCGTCGGACCGCTCGCCGCCGATACGATCGCTGATCGCGTCGTTCTCGGCCCGGCTGGCGAAGCTGCGCACCTGCGCCGGCAGGGCCTGCATCGCGGCGGAGGACTGATCGGCTAGGACTGATCGGCGTTCCGTCAGGCGGCACAGATCAGGTCTTGACCAGCGAGAACTTGTGATCACTCGAACTCTTGTTCGAGAATGCCTGATCATGCACGATGCCCGTCAGCTTGATCATTATCCGTCCGGCTCCCATCGGGTCGAGGCCCAGAACCCCTGGGTCTGGATCCACCACAAGGGCGCGTGGCGCAAGGGCGCGATCCACTGCTGGTACGTCCACGGCGACGACTGGATGGCCTGGATGCAGCACGAGGATCCGGCCCCGGACGTCCCGTGGGCGCAGTGGGGGCTGTACCACTACGACGGGACGACGATCCGCCGCCGCCACTCCCCGGCGGCGCGCGCCCTGGTCGAGCTGCCGGGCGAGGCCCCCGGCCGGTTCACGGCCCTGCTGCGCGAGACCGGCTACAGCGTGGAGGCGTACGACTCCGGCAGCCTCCTCCTCGGCTGACGCTTACCGGATATTGTGGCGGCGTGACGACGGTGCCCGATACGGATGAGGCCGGGACGGCACCGCGCGCGGCGCAGCCCCGGCATCTGATCGTGACGGTCTACGGCCTGTACGCGCGCTCCGACGGCGGGTGGCTGTCGGTCGCCTCCCTGATCGAGCTGCTCGGCGTCCTGTCCGTCGACGAGCCCGCCGTACGCTCCTCGATCTCGCGGCTCAAGCGGCGCGGCATCCTCGTCGCCCGGCGGCACGGCGGAGCGGCCGGGTACGAGCTGTCCGCCGACGGCCTGGCCATCCTGCGCGAGGGCGACGACCGCATCTTCCGGCGCGAGCGGGCGACGCCGGCCGACGGCTGGATGCTGGCGGTGTTCTCGGTGCCCGAGGCCGAGCGGCACAAGCGGCACATCCTGCGCTCGCAGCTCACCCGGCTCGGGTTCGGCACCGCCGCACCGGGCGTGTGGATCGCGCCGGCGCACCTGCACGGCGCGACCGCCGACATGCTGCGCCGCCTCGAACTCGACCCCTACGCCGACCTGTTCCGCGGCGACCACCTCGCCTTCGGCGACCTCGCCGCGAAGGTGCGCGGCTGGTGGGATCTGGAGGAGCTCGAACGGCACTACCGGGAGTTCCTCGACGCGCACGCCCCGGCCCGGCACCGCGCCCCGGACGACCGTACGGCCTTCGCCGGCTACGTCCGCGTGCTCACCGACTGGCGGCGGCTGCCCTACCTCGACCCCGGCCTGCCCGTGGAGCTCCTGCCCGAGGACTGGATCGGGATCCGCGCGGCCGATCTGTTCTTCGACCTGCGGTCGCGGCTGGAGGAGCCGGCCCGCGCGTACGTCAGGAAGACGATCGCGGGTTGACCGCGGCGACGCCCTGCACCTCGACCAGCGCCTCGGCGTCCCAGAGCCGGTGCACGCCGATGCCGGCCATGGCCGGGTAGTCGGTGCCGGCGAGCCGGCGCCAGACCGCGCCGATCTCCCGTGCGTGGGCGCGGTAGTCGTCCATGTCGACGATGTAGACGGTCATGCTGACCAGGTCGCCCGGCGCGCCGCCGGCCGCGGCCAGCGCGGTCAGCAGGTTGCCCAGCGCCCGCTCGAACTGCCCGACCACGCCGTCGCCGGTGATCCGGCCGTCGGCGTCCAGCGCGGTCTGCCCGGCCAGGAAGATCAGCCGGTCCGCGCCGGTCGCCACGGCGTGCGAGAAGCCCGAGGGTCTGCCCAGCTCAGGCGGGTTGATTCGCTCGATCATGACTGGACCGCGCCTCCGTCGACGTTGATGCCCTGGCCGGTGATCGCGGCGCTGAGCACACACAGCTCGACCGCGTCCGCGACCTCCTCCGGCGTGATCAGCCGGCCGATCGGCTGCTGCCGCGTCAGCGCCTTGAGCGCCTGCTCCTCCGTACGGCCCGTCTTGTCCGCGATGTCGGCCACCGTACGCGCGGTCATCGGGGTGTCGACGTAGCCGGGACACACGGCGTTGACCGTGACGCCCGTGCCGGCGAGCTCGGCCGCGGCGGAGCGTACGAGGCCGAGTGCGCCGTGCTTGGCGGCGGCGTACGCGCTGATGTACGGCGCGCCCTGCTTGGCGGCGACCGAGGCGATGAGCACGACCCGGCCCCAGCCGCCCTCCGTCATCGACGGCGTCGCACGACGCAGGAACCGGAACGGCGCGGTGAGGTTGAGGTCGAGCATGCGCTGCCAGTCCTCATCGGTCGTACGGGCGAGGGACGCGGACGTGCCGGCGCCGGCGTTCAGCACGAGCACCTCGACCCGTCCCCACTCTCGCTCGACCGCCTCGAACACCGCGTCGGCGGCGCCCGGATCGGTGACGTCGGCGGGCACGGTCAGCGCGGGACCGGGCAGCGCGGCGGCCACCGCCTCCAGCCGGTCGCGGTCGCGGGCGTTCAGCGCGACCCGGTGACCGGCGGCGGACAGCCGGGCGGCGATGACGCCGCCGATGCCCCGGCCCGCGCCGGTGACGAGACACGTTCGGGGTGTCATGATCACAGCGTCGCAAATCGCGGTTACGGCCGTCAACGGTTCGCCATATCGTCTTGTTGACGACCGTACAAATTGCGACATACGCTCGACGCGGTAGGAGGTGGGCGGCGTGCGCATCGCGATCGTCGGCGGCGGCCCCGGCGGGCTCTACTTCGCGGCCCTGACCAAGCGGCTCGACCCCCGGCACGAGGTCACCGTCTGGGAGCGCAACGCGCCCGACGACACCTTCGGTTTCGGCGTGGTCTTCTCCGACGAGACACTCGGCGGCATCGAGCACGCCGACACGGAGATCTACCAGGCCATGCAGCGGGAGTTCGCCCGCTGGGACGACATCGACGTGCACTACCGGGACACCGTGCTCACCTCCGGCGGCCACGGGTTCGCCGCGATGAGCCGCAAGCGGCTGCTGGGCATCCTCCAGGCGCGGTGCGCCGCGCTCGGCGTGAGCGTCCACTTCCGCGCCGAGGCGCCCGACGTCGCGCGGCTCTCCTCCGCGTACGACCTGGTGGTCGCCGCCGACGGGGTCAACTCGGGCCTGCGGACGAGGTTCGCCGAGACCTTCGGGCCCCGCCTGGAGACGCGGCGCTGCAAGTACATCTGGCTGGGCACGGACCTGGTCTTCGACGCCTTCACGTTCCACATCCTCGACACTCCCGCCGGGGTCATGCAGATCCACGGCTACCCGTACGGGCGCGACGCGAGCACCTTCATCCTGGAGCTGCACGAGGACGTCTGGCGGCGGGCCGGCTTCCGCGCCGCCGAGGGCCTGGCGCCGGGCGAGAGCGACGAGCCCTCCATCGAGCTGATCCGCTCGCTGTGCGCGGAGGTGCTCGGCGGGCACCGGGTGTTCGCCAACAACTCCCGCTGGACGAGCTTCACGACCGTACGCTGCGAGAACTGGCACCACGGCAACGTCGTCCTGCTCGGGGACGCCGCCCACACCGCGCACTTCTCCATCGGCTCGGGCACGAAGCTGGCCATGGAGGACGCGCTCGCGCTGGCCGCGTGCCTGCACGAGCGGCCCGGGGTGGACGAGGCGCTGACGGCGTACGAGGAGGAGCGGCGGCCCGTGGTCGCCTCGACACAGCGGGCGGCCCAGGCGAGCCTGGAGTGGTTCGAGAACATCGGCCAGTACACCGGGCAGGATCCGCACCAGTTCGCGTTCAACATCGTCACGCGCAGCCGCCGCGTCACCTACGACAACCTGCGCGTCCGCGACCCGGAGTTCGTCGCGGACATCGACCGCTGGTTCGCGGCCGGCGGGGAGGTGCGGCCGCCGATGTTCCAGCCGTTCCGGCTGGGCGGCCTGGAGCTGGCCAACCGCGTGATCGTCTCGCCGATGGACATGTACTCCGCGCGCGACGGCGTGCCCGGCGACTTCCACCTCGTGCACCTGGGCGGCAAGGCGCTCGGCGGCGCCGGGCTGGTGATGACCGAGATGGTGTGCGTGTCGCCGGAAGGGCGGATCACGCCGGGATGTACGGGCATGTACACCGCCGAGCACGAGTCCTCCTGGCGGCGGATCGTGGAGTTCGTGCACGACCGGACGGATGCCAAGATCGGCCTGCAGCTCGGGCATTCCGGGCGCAAGGGGTCGACGCGGCTCATGTGGGAGGGCATCGACCGGCCGCTGCCGTCGGGCAACTGGGAGGTCTGCGGCCCGTCGCCGATCCCGTACGCGGCGGCGAACCAGACGCCGCGCGAGCTGGACCTCGCCTCGCTTCGCGCGATCAGGGAGCAGTTCGTCGCCTCGGCGCGGGCCGGCGTACGGGCCGGCTTCGACCTGCTCGAACTCCACTGCGCCCATGGGTACCTGCTGTCGTCGTTCCTGTCGCCGCTGACGAACCGGCGCACGGACGCGTACGGCGGCTCGCTCGCCGCCCGGCTCCGCTATCCGCTGGAGGTCTTCGACGCCGTACGCGCGGTCTGGCCCGGGCCGTTGACCGTACGCATCTCGGCCACCGACTGGCACGAGGGCGGCATCGGCGCGGAGGACTCCGTGGAGATCGCGCGCGCCTTCGCCGAGCACGGCGCGAACGGCATCGACGTCTCGACCGGGCAGGTCGTCAGCGAGGAGACCCCGGCGTTCGGGCGCAGTTACCAGACACCGTACGCCGACCGGATCCGTAACGAGATCGGCCTCAAGTACGGCGTCGCGGTGATCGCGGTCGGCGCGATCTCCTCCTATGACGACGTGAACTCCGTCATCCTGGCGGGCCGCGCGGACCTGTGCGCGCTGGGCCGTACGCACCTGTACGACCCGCAGTGGACGCTGCACGCGGCGGCGGAGCAGAGGTACGCGGGGGTCCGCTGGCCGGCCCCGTACGCGGCCGGCAGCCGCCCGCCGCAGGGCGGCCGTACGGACGGGCCCCGGCCCCGCCTGGACCTGATCCGCCGGGGGGCCTTGGGGACGGCCCACGCCCGCTGGCGCTCTTAGGGTTATTTATGGGGGCCTAGCAGGGTTATATTCGAGGTCATGACCGTTCTGCTGCTGGCGACCAAGGACACGATCGCCTACACGCGGCGTGACGGGCGGCCCGCGATCGCCTCCGGCGCGGAGCTGCTGGACGGCCTCCGGCTCTCCACCGACGTGACGGCCGAGGACGTCGACGCGGAGCCGAGCTGGGACATCTCGCCGTCGACCATGCTGGCCCTGGCACGGCGCGTACGGCCGGGTGGAGACGCTGACCGTGGCACCGCCGCCCCGGCCGCCTTCGCCGCCGGGCGAGCCCGAGTCCGACGTCGCTCTCATCAAGACCTATCCGGGCATGGACGGCACGCTGCTGACGGCGGTCGTGGACGCCGGGGCGCGCGGCGTCGTACTGGAGGGCACGGGGACGGGCAACGTGCCGGTGAGCCTGTTCACGGCGATCAGCGAACTGACGGGCTGGGGCATCCCGGTGGTCATCGCGTCCCGGTGCCGTACGCGCGAGGTCGCGCTGGAGGAGATGCGCTCTGGGGCGTACGGGCTGGCGGCCTCGGTGGGCGCGATCGGCGCGCGTGGCCTCGCCGCGCCGAAGGTCCGCGTCGCCCTGATGGTCGCGCTCGGGGCCGGGGGCGACGCGCGGAAGTGGTTCGAGGCGCTTTGACCTTCGCGGGCGCTGCTCGGTCGCGTCGTCGCAGATTACGCCGCATATTGCGGCCTATTGACTGTCGTCAGAGAAAGTGAATACTGGTACGCATCGTCGGACATTCCGGAAGTCTGTGCATTCCAGGAAAGAGATGCTCGCGATGCCGCTGTCCCCATCGGCGCACGTCGACACCTTCTGCCGTGATCGCCTTCCTCCCCTGGACCGGTGGCCGGATCTGCACTTCGACCTGCCGGAACTCGCGTACCCCGAGCGTCTGAACTGCGCCGAGGAACTCCTGGACGCGACCGTGCGCCGCCTCGGCCCGGATCGCCCGTGCCTGCGCACGCCGACGGAGACCTGGACGTACGGCGACCTGCTGCGGCGGGTGGACCGGCTGGCCTGGACCCTGGTCGAGGACCACGGCCTGGTGCCGGGGAACCGCGTGCTGCTCCGCGGGCCGAACAACCCATGGCTGGTGGCGTCGTGGCTGGCCGTGCTGAAGGCCGGCGGAGTCGTTGTGACGACCATGCCCCTGCTGCGGCCGGTGGAGATCGCCACCCTGGTAGAGATCACCGCCCCGAACCTGGCCGTGTGCGATCACCGCTACACCGAGGACCTGGTGAAGGCGGCGCCCTCGCTGCCCCTGCTGACGTACGGAGATCTGGACTCGCGCCCGGCGAGGCCCGAGCCGTTTCCCGCCGTGGCGACGGCCGCCGACGACGTGGCGCTGCTCGCCCCGACCTCCGGCACCACCGGCCGGCCGAAGGCCACGATGCACTTCCACCGTGACGTGCTGGCCAACGCCGACACCTTCGCCAAGTACGTGGTCCGGCCTTCACCGGACGACGTCTTCACCGGCACGCCGCCGATCGGTTTCACGTTCGGCCTGGGCGGCCTCGTGGTCTTCCCGCTCCGGGTGGGCGCGTCGTCACTGCTGCTGGAGCGCGCCCCCGCCGGGGAACTGGCCGACGCGATCGCCTCTTTCGGCGTGACCGTGCTGTTCACCGCCCCCACCGCGTACCGCGCGATGCTGGCGGCGGGCAAGGCGTCCTCGCTGCGGGGGTTGCGGCGATGCGTCTCCGCCGGTGAACACCTGCCTCGTACGGTGTGGGAGTCGTTCCACCAGGCCACCGGGATCCGCATCATCGACGGAATCGGCGGCACGGAGATGCTGCACGTGTTCATCTCGGCCGCCGACGACGACATCCGCCCGGGCGCGACGGGCCGGGTCGTCCCCGGATACCGCGCGGCGGTGCTGGACGAGGCAGGCCTGCCCGTGCCGGACGGTGTGCCGGGCCGGCTCGCGGTCACCGGCCCGACGGGCTGCCGCTATCTGTCCGGCGACCGCCAGGAGATCTACGTTCAGGGCGGCTGGAACATCACCGGCGACACGTACATCCGCGACGCCGACGGTTACTTCTGGTTCCAGGCCCGCAGCGACGACATGATCATCTCTGCGGGGTACAACATCGCGGGCCCGGAGGTGGAGCAGGCGCTGCTGGGCCATCCGGACGTACTGGAGACGGCGGTGGTCGCGGCCCCGGACGCCCAGCGCGGCTCGATCGTCCAGGCGTTCGTGGTCTTGCGCGAGGGGGTGCCGGCGTCTGCTGTGAAGGCGGTGGAGCTGCAGGAGTTCACCAAGGCCGCGATCGCCCCGTACAAGTACCCGCGCGTGGTGGAGTTCGTCGAGGCCCTGCCGAAGACGAACAGCGGAAAGATCCAGCGCTACCGCCTCCGGGAAACCGCCGCCCGCCGCCTGACCGACGTCTAACGCCCGCGGAGTTCCCGGTACGCCTCGCGCAACTCGGCCGCTTCGGGCACGTGCGCGACGGCGTCGATCACCTCTCCGGCGCGCCAGTGGTTCGACGGCACGAGCACGCCGCTCGTAACGGCCGCAAGCGTCTCTTGCACCGCCTCCTCGGGCCGGCCGGCGGCGACCAGAGCGAGAGACAGGTCCAGCCTGGCGGACGCGATCTCCGCGCCCGTCGGCGGCCGTTGACCGGTGTCTCCAACCGCGCGAGGATCTCCCGGGCGTACAGCTCGGCCTCCGGGTCCCCCAGCCAGGCCAGCGTCGTGGCGGTGTAGGCGTCGGCCTTGGCCGGGTCGTAGCGGTAGTGGTGCTCCGGCCGGTCCGGCGTCGGCAGGTTCCCGGCCAGCGCGGCCACCCGGTCCAGTTGTGCGTGCTGGGCGCGCGAGGGACGGCTCACCCCGATGCTCACCCCCGGCGGTCATCGCCACTACCGCCTGGCCCATGTCCGTACTCTGCTCGCCCCCGCCGAATAGGACCCGGTCGTGGTCGAGGACGCCGTACGCCTGTACGAGCGGGGCTGGACCGTCCGGCAGGTGGCCGCGAAGCGTCAAGGAGCACACCACCCTCCGCGCACGCGGCGTGGTCCAACACAGTTCGCGGCATCCGGCCTTGACAGTGTTAACTAACACCATTAGCTTAAAGCTAACGATATTAGCCAACGGAGGTTGTCATGACCGAATACCTGACCGTCGACGGCGGGACACTCGCGTACGAGGTGACCGGTGAGTCCGGGCCGCTCGTCGTGCTCGCTCACGGCATGGGCGACAGCCGCGAGGCGTACCGCTTCGTCGTGCCGGAACTGGTGGCGGCCGGATACCGGGTCGCCGCCGTGGACCTGCGCGGGTGTGGTGAGTCCAGCGCGGAGTGGCCCTCCTACACGCGTACGGACATCGCGGATGATCTGATCGCCCTGCTGAACCACCTGGGCGGCGGTCCGGCGGTGCTGGTCGGGCACTCCATCTCGGGCGGCGCCGCCACGATCGCCGCGGCGAAGGCGCCGCCTCTGGTCAGCGCGGTGGTCGAGCTGGCGCCGTTCACCCGCAAGCAGAAGATCGCGCTCCGCGACCTGCGGGTGACCCGCTTCCGCCGCAGTATGTTCCGCCTGTCCGGCACTGCTCTGTTCGGCAGCGTCGGGCTCTGGAAGAGGTACCTGGAGATCGCCTACCCCGGGCCGAGGCCGGCGGACTGGGACGTGCGCCTCGATCGGATCGAGGCGATGATGCGCGAGCCGGGCCGGATGAAGGTCATGCAGCGGATGGGCCGGTCCACTCCCGCGGACGCCGGCGCCCAGCTGGGCAACGTCGGTTGCCCGGTGCTGATCGTGGAGGGCACCCTCGACCCCGACTGGGCCTCACCGCAGACCGAGGGCGAGGCGATCGTGGCCGCGCTGCCGCACGGCCTGGGACGCCTTGAGATGATCGCCGGTGCGGGACACTACCCGCACGTCCAGTTCCCCTCTCAGGTGGTCACCATGATGCTGTCGTTCCTGGACTCCGTCCGTGCCTAGGGCCGGTCTCGACCCGGCCGCGGTCGTCGCGGCCGGCGCGGCGCTCGCCGACGAGGTCGGCTTCGCGAACCTGACCATGGGCCTGCTGGCCGAACGGGTCGGCGTACGGACGCCGTCGCTCTACAAGCACATCGCGAGCCAGGACGACCTGAACCGCCGGATCGCGACACTCGCCCTCACCGAGGCGGCCGACGCGGTGGGGGCGGCCGTGCAGGGATACGCGGGCCGCGACGCGCTCGCCGCCGCCGCCCACGCGTTCCGCGACTTCGTGCTCACCCATCCGGGCCGGTACGCGGCCACTATCGGCGTCGAGCCGACCGGCCCGGACGACCCGCTCGCGGTCGAGGGGGCACGCGCGCTGGACTCGTTCAGAGCGGTACTCCGGGCGTACTCCATCGGACCGGACGAAACGGACCATGCGCTGCGCGCGCTGCGCAGCTTCTTCCACGGCTTCGCCACCCTGCAGTCCGCACACGGCTTCCAGTGGTCCGCCGACGTCGACGAGAGCTTCGAGTGGCTCATCGAGCTCGTCGACCGCGGCCTGCGCCGCGCCTCCTCGGAGTAGGTCGGGGTCAACGCACCCTCGCGTGAGGTAGGCGGGTCTTGACGATGCGCATCGTTCCAACGGTTGCACGAACGCGCGGGTAAAGCTCAAGCCCAGAGACGACCTCTTCCCTTATCTCGATCGTCTAGGCTGCCACATAGTGAGCAGATACCGACGGGGTCGCGTGGTAGCCCGGACGAATTGGACTGGACTCGTCTCCGGTCGACGCACAGATGACTTCAACGGGCTGAGCATCGTCGCTCCGGTCAACGAGGCCGGACGCAGTTGGGGCGGGCCGTTTCGGGCGGTTGCAAGTGATGGAAATGATTATTTCGTCAAGTGTCTCAGCGCCTGCCCACAGGGGGAACAAGCCTCGCTCGCCATCGAGTTGATCGTGGCGCGAGTCGGGACCCTGATCAATGCGCCCGTCTGCTCCACCAGCCTCATCCGTATCCCTGAGGAGATCGCGGGATGGGAGTGCCGTCCCGGTAAGCCGTTACACGCCGGCCTGGCACACGCGAGTCTGGCCCTTAATCGAGCCGAAGAGGGCCGCCCCCGACTGGAGTATCGGACTCAGGACGATAACCGGCGTCGCCATGTCGGCATATATGCCCTGGTGAGCGACGAGGATCTCGAGGATCTCGGCTGGTTCCTGCAAGTCCGGGCACCGGCCGTCGCCGCCAGGGTGAGAACGCCGACCGGAAGGGGCTGAGGGTGGAATGAGCCGCTACCTATACTGCTTGGTCCGGTGTGTCCCTAATCCGCGGACTGGAGAGTTTGTCAACTACGGCGCCATCGTGGGCGATCCGTCCACTGGGGATTGGTCCGTTCGGCAGGTCAGCAGTGAAAGACACGTTCAAAAACTCGCGGATCGCGCAACACGCAATGCGGTGCATAATTTCTTGTCCACCCTCAGTGAGCA
This sequence comes from Actinomadura sp. DC4, assembly GCF_030406325.1. GTDB lineage: Bacteria > Actinomycetota > Actinomycetes > Streptosporangiales > Streptosporangiaceae > Actinoallomurus. The sequence goes on from NZ_JAUEQY010000002.1 coordinate 165,680, forward strand.
AATCGAAGAGGACCGGGCACTGGCCGAAACCTCCGGCGAATCGGGATTGTCAGAATCCTGGCTGAAAGCCCTCCATCACGACCACCGCAATGTTGTGCAGCTGACACCTCCAACACCGGTTATCGCGGACAACGCGGAACAGGCTCTCGACTTCCTGTTCCAACAGATGATCATCGACCCCGTGTCCGAGCCTCGTAGCCAGATGACCAAAACCCGCGTGCTGGCGGAATTGCGCGATGTCTATCGAAATGCCAGCATAGGGCGGCAGTTCTTGCGCGAGAAGCCAGAGCTTTATGTGGGCGGCCATGTGCACACACTGATTGACTTCGCTATTGGTAATGGTCGTATCGTGCAGTTGACCCAAGGGTGGTCATTTCAGCGGACCACCCCTGATGAGATCTCCACTGAGGTCAAGGCCTGGGGTTATGCGCTCGGGCGTCTTCGTGCGGGCACCGATGACGCCCGTATCGTCGATGCGCAGAGCCGCGCCTGCGGCATCGACCGCGGCGTTGATCTCGAAGTGGTCGTGGCGTCTCCAAAGACCAACGCGCAACAACGCGTCTACGAAGAGGCCCAGCAAGTGTTCGGCCAGGTCGGGGCGCAGGTGAACACCGTGGAGAATGCGGAAGTCGTGGGAACACGCGCGGCCGAACTTCTCCAGACGGCCGACTAGCGCGGCACATGACCGGCAGCCACCGTCAGGGCGCGTGACTCCACAAATGTGGGGCACGCACCTCGGCGATCCTGGTCCGGATAGGTCAGTCGAAATAGGACAGCGCCAGGTGCGCCGAGACCACCCAGTTGGGCATGTCGACGACCTCGGAGATCTTCAGGTCGGCGGCGACGCTGGCCAGCAGATACGCGTCTTCCGCGGGCAGGCCCGTACGGCGGGAGATCTCCCCCACCAGGGCCCGGGTCGCCTCGACGGCGGCGGCCATCAGGTCTGGGCCGACGCCCGTCGTCGCCAAGGCCGCGCCCGTCCGCTGCGTACGGGCGTCGGTCTCCACGATCGGCGTTACCGGGGCCGCGTCCTGAAGGACCGTCACCCTCAGGCGTACGGTCGACTCCGTTTCCACGCCCGTGCCGGCGACCTCGCCGTCGCCCATCGCGGCGTGGGCGTCGCCCAGCGACAGCAACGCGCCCTCGACGCCGACCGGCAGTACGAGACGCGCACCCGGGCCGACATGGCGGATGTCCATGTTTCCGCCCCAGCGGCTCGGCGGGACCATCGGGTGCGGGCCCGGCTCAGGGGGTGCCACGCCGATCGTGCCGATCATCGGGACCACCGGCACGAATACGCCCGGTAGCAGTTCGGCGCGGCCGTCCGCGATCGAGGAGACGCGCAGGTGCGGGTCCGGGAAGTCCTCGGCGAGCAGGCCGAAGCCCGGGATGTTCGCCGTCCAGCCCCACGAGGCCACCGACACGTCCAGGATGTCGATGACCAGCGCGTCTCCGGGGCGGGCGCCTTCGATCGCGAACGGACCGGTGACCGGGTTGACCTGTGTGAAGTCCAGGCCGGGGACGTCCGCGGACACCGAGGCGGCGGTCAGCTGGCCCGCGCTCGCGTCGGCGGTGTCGACCGTGAACTCCTCGCCTGGCGTGATCACCGCTAGCGGCGGCAGCGTACGGTCCCAGGCGGCGTGGGTCTCGGTGCGCTTGAAGTGCATCAGTCCTCCAGGGAGAGTTCGGTGCCACGGCCGGTCAGCCGGTAGAAGACCAGCAGGGCCGCGCCGACGGCCAGCCAGATGATGCCACCGACCTTGGCGCGTGTGTCCGCGTTGAGAAGGACGTAGCCGATGATCACGAAGCCGAGCAGGGGCGCGATCACGTGCAGGTGCCAGCGGCGGCTGTGGTTTCTCAGGACGAAGTGCACGAACACCGACAGGTGCAGCAGCAAGAACGAGAACAGCGCGCCGAAGTTCACCAAGGACGACAGCAGGTCGACCTGGCCGACGAACGTCAGCCCGAGGATCAGCGACAGGACCGAGACGAACAGGATGGCGCGCTCGGGGATCTTCCGTACGGGATGGACGTGCGCGAGGAACGCCGGGAGCCTGCGGTCCCTCGCCATGCTGTAGAGCAGGCGCGACGTGGCCGCCTGCGCGACGAGGGAGTTGGCGATGCCGGCGGCCAGCGCCGACGCCACCGCGACCGTCGTCTTCAGCCAGGCGCCGCTCGCGATCCGCGCCACGTCGTAGAAGGCACTGTTGGTCGCGTCGCCGTCGGCGAACGACGTCTGGGCCGGGACGAGCAGGCACGCGACGTACGTCTGGATGATGAACAGCGCCGCCACCGCGCACAGCGACAGCACCGTGGCCTTGCCGACCAGCCCGCGGTCGCCGTCCTTGACCTCCTCCGACAGCGTGGAGATGCCGTCGAAGCCGAGGAAGCTCAGCACCGCGACGGACAGCGCCCCGAAGATCAGCCCGGGAGTCACCAGGTCCGGTTCGAGCAGCGGGTCGACCGAGAAGTGCGCGCCGTTCTTGTGCGCCACGATCGCGGCGACGCCGAAGACCGTGAACAGCGCGAGCACGACGAGCTCGCCGAACAGGAACAGCCGGTTGAGCCGGGCCGTCGACTCGATTCCGAGGTAGTTGACGACCGTGTTGACCAGGACGAACGCCACGACCCAGATCCACTGCGGCACGCCCGGCAGCAGCGAGGTCAGGGCGGCGGCGCTCACGACGTACAGCAGCGTGGGCACCAGGAGGTAGTCGAGCAGGATCGCCCAGCCGGCCATGAAGCCGACCTTGTCGTTGATGCCGCGGCCCGCGTAGGAGTACACCGACCCGGCGATGGGGAATGCCCGCGACATCTCGCGGTAGCTGAGCGCGGTGAACAGCATCGCTACCAGCCCGATCACGTACGTCAGCGGCACCATGCCCTTGGCACTGTTGAAGACCACGCCGAAGATGGCGAACGGCGCGATCGGCACCATGAAGACGAGGCCGTAGATCATCAGGTCGGCCAGGCTGAGCGATCTCTTGAGCTCCTGCTCGTACCCGAAGGAGCGGAGCGTCGATTCGGAAGAGGTCATGGGGCGCCTCTCTCGGTCGTACCGGTGAACGCCCTCCCAGATTCACAGGGGACTCGTCCGAAATCCAGAAACGATCCGCCGGCGGCGGTACGCCGAGGGCTTCGCGACGGTGAAGAACGACAGGCGGCGCCGCCGTACGCGACGCCGTCCGCTTCGCGAAGTTCGCCCGTGCCGCGCTTGCTTAGAGGCGGGTGCCGATCGCGACCAGGAGCCGGTCGGCCAGGTCCAGCATGGGGCCGGTCTCCGACGTGGTCTGCTGCAGGTCGGCGAAGACCTCCGCGGCGCCGGCCTCGGTGACCTCGTGGGCGTACTCCGCCAGTTGGTCGACCGTGCCCGCGAACGGCACTTCGTCCGCCTTGACCGGCTCCGGCGTGACCCGGGGGTTCATCCGGACGACCATCTTCAGCGCGTCCGGGTCGCGGTCCGCCTTCTCGGCCGCGCGGCGTATCTTCTCCCACGTCGCGGTCAGGAACCCCGCAGGCGCGCCCGGGGCCATCCAGCCGTCGGCGCGGCGGCCGATGCGATCGATGGCGGCGGGTGAGTAGCCGCCCAGATAGACGGGCGGGTGCGGGCGCTGGACCGGCTTCGGCTGGATCCTCGACTCCGGTACGGCGAACAGCGGGCCCTCGTACGTGACCGGGTCCTCGCCCCAGATCTGCTCCAGCATGTCGAGGATCTCCTCCAGCCGCGCGCCCCGGCCGTTCCACGGCACGCCCGCGGCGGCGTACTCGTCCGAGGACCAGCCCAGGCCGAAGCCCACGGAAAGGCGGCCCTCGCTCAGCACATCGATGCTGGTCAGCGTGCGAGCCAGCAAGATCGGGGAGTGCCACGGGGCGTTCAGCGTGCTCGTGCCCAGCCGGATCCGCTCGGTGACGCCGGCGGCCACGGTGAGCACCGTCAGCGGGTCCAGGAACGTCGTCTGCTCCGGCGGCACCCGGCCGTCCGCGCGGCCCGGATAGCGGTCGCGCGGATGCACCGGGTCGAGGAGGCGATCGCCTGTCCACAGGCTGTGGAAACCGAGACTCTCGGCGGTGCGTGCCACCTCGATCACGGCCTCGCGGTTCGCGAACGCCCCGTACTGACTCAGCGCCAAGCCCACGCGCACGCGGCTCGTCCCCTCTCGTCCGGTGATCATTACGGGAGGCTAGCGTCTTCCGCAGGTGGGTCCCGGCCGCCTCCGAAACGGGCGCGCGGAGAGCGCCGTGACCGAGAAATTGACGTGGCCAAGATTTGGTCGTGACCGATGTCCGGGCATACCGGGTTCATCACGACCGCCCGCTCGGAGCGGTCCCGTACCTAGGAGCACCACGATGGGATTTTTGCGCGCGCGCCGTCCGATAATGCCCCTCGCCGTCTGGGCGATGACCGCGGCTCTCGCCTACGCGGCGGGCAAGCGCCAGTCCATGGACCGCAAGGCCGACGGGCACGGCCGGGCGAAGGCGTTCAAGCACCGGGCACGCAAGGCCGCCACTCGCACCAAGGCCTGAGAACAAAGGCCTGCTAATAAAGGTCTAGGGAGCCCAGCCCGGGTCGCGGCCCGCGAGGCCCAGTGCGCGGTCGGTGAACGAAGCCGACGCCGGGACCTCCACCTCCGGGCCGAACGCCCCGTACTCCCGCGCCATGCCGGCCATCGACGACACCTGGTCGAACAGCGCCCGGGCCAGGTCGTCGTCGAGGGCGAACTTCTGGCCGGTCGCCGCGGCCAGGTCCCAGCCGTGCAGCAGGAGCTCCGCGAACATCATGCCGCCGAGCACCTCGGCGGGCATCCGCATCGCCCCGGAAAGGCTGCTCGTCCCCTCCCAGGCGGCCGGCGACGACCAGGCCTCGGCCGCGCCGCGCACCCCGTCCGCGAACCGGTCCGCCCAGCCCGGCGAGGCGGTGACGTCGCGGCTCTCGTCGGGCGCGCCCTCGACCGTCTGCTTGGTCGCGGCGCCCCGCGCCCGGTCCGTCATCCAGCCCGCCATGTGGCCGGCCAGCCCGCGCACGTCGTACGACGGGCACGGCGTGGGCCGGTCCAGCGTCGCGGGCCCGACGCCCTGGACCACGGCGATCGCGGTGTCGGCGGCCCGTACCATCAGCGTCCGCAGTTCCATGACTCTCTCCGTTCCGGGGGCAGGGCAGCCAACGTAGATACGCGCCCCAGCCCCTGTATTGAACAAATGCGACACTGATCAGGTGACGGACACCGGCCGCGGCATCCTCCACCGCCGTACGGCGCGGGAGCGGTTCCACGTCGACCGCCGGCCGCCCTCGCCGGACCTCGCGGACGTCGCCGGCTATCTGTGGATCCTCACGTGGGACCTGCCCGAAGACGAGCCGCACACCCAGCAGGTGATCACGCGGCCCTCGGTGAACATGACCTTCACGACCGGCGGCCGGGCCCGGGTCGTCGGCGTCGTACGGGACGTGTTCACCGAGACGATCGCGGGCCGGGGCCGGGTCGTCGGCGTGAACTTCAAGGCGGGCGGCTTCCGGCCCTTCCTGAAGGGCCCGGTCTCCGCGATCACCGGCCGGTTCATACCGGTCGAGGAGATCTTCGGCCCGGAGGCGCGCACGGTCGCGGACGAGATCATCGTTACGCCCGGGACGGATGAGGCCGTCGCGCTGCTGGAGGGCTTCCTGCGCTCCCGCCTGCCGGACCGTGCCGACCCTACGATCGCCGAGGTCAACGGCATCGTGGACCGCATCGCCGCCGACCCCGGCCTGCTCCGGGTGGACGGGCTCGCCGAGGCGCTGGGCACCGGGACCCGGCGGCTCCAGCGGATCTTCGCCGAGTACGTCGGGGTGAGCCCCAAACGGGTGATCCGCCGGTACCGGATGCAGGAGGCCGCGGACCGTGCGGGCGAGGGCACGGGCGTCGACTGGGCCGCCCTCGCCGCCGAGCTGGGCTACGCCGACCAGGCCCACTTCACCCGCGACTTCAGCCGTGCGATCGGAGTCTCCCCGGCCCAGTACGCTCGGGACTGCTGACCCGCGGCGGTGAGCGCCCCCTGGGCGGCCTCACATAGCATGAAGACCGACCAAAATCCGGCAGGAGGACCTCCAGGTGAGCCCCGCTAGTGCACCCAGTCGCGCGCTGCTGTTGGAAGGCATTCATCCCGACGCGGTCGCCGGTCTGGAGAAGAACGGCTACGCCGTCGAGACCGTGGCGCGAGCGCTCGACGAGGACGAGCTGATCGCCCGCATCGCGGGCGTCGAGCTGCTCGGCATCCGATCCAAGACCAGCGTGACCGAGGCGGTGCTGGCGGCGGCGACGGACCTGCTCGCCGTCGGCGCGTTCTGCATCGGCACCAACCAGATCGACGTGGCGTCCGCCTCCACACGGGGCGTCGCCGTTTTCAACGCGCCGTTCTCCAACACGCGCAGCGTCGTCGAGCTGGTCGTGTCCGAGATCATCGCGCTGACCCGCCGCCTGTTCGACAAGAACACCGGCATGCACGCCGGGGTGTGGGACAAGTCGGCCGAGGGCAGCCACGAGGTACGCGGGCGGCGGCTCGGCATCGTCGGGTACGGCAACATCGGCAGCCAGCTCTCGGTGCTCGCCGAGGCCCTCGGCATGTCGGTGTTCTTCTACGACACCTCCGACAAGCTCACGCTGGGCAACGCGCGCCGCTGCGGGAGCATGGAGGAGCTGCTCGCCACCGTCGACGTCGTGACGCTCCACGTGGACGGCCGGCCGGGCAACAGCGACATGTTCGGCGAGGCGGAGTTCGCCCGGATGCGGCCCGGCAGCCTGTTCCTGAACCTCTCGCGCGGCTTCGTCGTGGACCACGGCGCGCTGCGCCGCCACATCGAGTCCGGGCACCTGGCCGGCGCGGCCATCGACGTGTTCCCCAACGAGCCGAAGGCGCGCGGCGACGAGTTCGTCTCGGCGCTGCGCGGGCTGCCCAACGTCATCATGACGCCGCACATCGGCGGGTCGACGGAGGAGGCGCAGCAGGACATCGGCCAGTTCGTCGCCGGCAAGCTGCACGACTTCGTCTCCACCGGCAACACCGCGCTCAGCGTGAACCTCCCGGCCGTGTCGCTGACCTCGCAGTCCGGTGTGCACCGCCTGACCCACCTGCACCGCAACACGCCCGGCGTGCTCGCCACGATCAACAGCGTGCTCGCCGACCATGACGTCAACATCGAGGGCCAGCTGCTCGGTACGCGCGGCGAGCTGGGCTATGTGATCACCGACATCGGCAGCCAGTACACCCCGGACGTGATCGAGAAGCTCCGCGGGCTGCCGACGACCGTACGGCTGCGCCTGCTGTCCTGAGACCCAGCACGACGAACGCCCGCCGGCCCCGTACATGGGCCGGCGGGCGTCGTCGTCGCAGGGAACGGTCAGTCGGCGAGGTTGAGGTCGGGCGCCGCCTGGAGCTCGGCCTCCTCCGCCGCCACGGCCGCGTCGACCTCGCCGCTGGTCACGGCGAGCGCCGCCGCGACGTAGAAGACGAGCAGGGACCACACGGCGACGATCACGATGTCCCACCAGTCGGGGATCGTGTTGTTGCCGCCGTACCGGCCCAGGGCGCCGATCACCAGGAGGCCGACGAACCACGGCCACACCCAGGACGAGGCCTTCCAGTTCAGCGAGGCGCGCTCGGCCGCCGGGGTCGTCAGCCGGGTGATGGCGAAGATGATCAGGCCCAGGACGGACGCCAGGCCCAGCTTCCACTCGGCCTGGAAGCTCGACCAGTAGATGATGAGGTTGGCCGAGACGAAGGCCAGCGGCGCGAGCACCTGGGGGGCGGGCAGGCGGTACGGCCGCGGGCGGTCGGGGTCGCGCAGCCGCAGGGCGCGGAGCGAGACCGGCGCGAAGGCGTACATGATCGCGGTGGCCGAGGTGACCAGGCCGACCAGCGACTGCCAGCTCGGGAAGGGCAGGAACGCGATCTCGCCGACGACGAAGGCGATGAGGATCGAGACGAGCGGCACGCCCTTCTTGCTGACCTGCGCGACCGGCTTGGGCAGCGCCTTCTCCCGGCCGAGCGCGTAGGACAGGCGGGAGGAGGTCGCGGTGTAGACCAGGCCGGTGCCCGCCGGGGAGATCACCGCGTCCGCGTAGAGCATCCAGGCCAGCCAGGCGGCGCCGGCGCCGGTCGCGAGCGTGGCGTACGGGCCGAAGTCTCCCTTGCCGATCGGGTTGGCCCAGCCGTGCGCGAGGTGACTCGGGTCCAGCGCGCCGATGAAGGCGATCTCCAGCAGGATGTAGACGACGGTGCCGATCGCGGTCGCGGTGATGACCGCGCGGGAGACGTCCTGCTGCGGCTTCTTCGCCTCACCGGCCATCTGGATCGCCTGTTCGAAGCCCTGGAGGGCGAAGACGACACCCGCCGGGAGCGCGGCGAACACCCCGTGCGCGCCGAACGGCATGAACCCGCCGCCGGCCGTGAAGTTGCCCGAGTGGAACGTCAGCAGCATCAGGACGACGATCGTCAGCAGCGGGATCGCGGTCTTCCAGACCACCGTGATCGAGTTGGACTCCGACAGGAGCTTGACCCCGACGATGTTGATCACGATGAACAGGAGCATGAAGACGCTCGCGATGATCAGCCCGGTGCCGGTCAGCGTGCCGTCGTCGTGCAGCATCGTGACGTTGTTGTGCACCCAGCTGATGTGGTCCGAGTAGGACAGTGTCGCCTCGACCTCGATGGGGGCGATCGAGACGGCCTGCAGCCACGCCATCCAGCCCGCGCTGAAACCGGCCAGCGGGCCGAAGACGAAGGCCGGGAAACGGGCGGTGCCACCGGCGATCGGATACGCGGCGCCGAGCTCGGCGTGCACGAGCGCGAGCACGGCCAGCATGAACGCCGCGAGGATCCAGGAGAGCAAAGACGCGGGGCCGGCGAGCTTCGCCGCCGTCAGTGCCCCGAGGAGCCAGCCTGACCCGATGATCGAACCCAGGGACACGAACATGAGTCCCCAGAACCCGACGTCTCTGCGCAGATGGTTCTCTGAGCCGACTGCGCCTGTCGGGGTGGTGGTGGCCATACCGCCTCCATTGAGCAGGTTTCACATTTTTGGGGCGCGAGACGCCGTACGACCCGTCGTGTCGTCCGCCGGACAGGCGTGACCGACGGCCATCTACAGGCCGCAGAGCGCGAACACTGGGGGGAGACTAGGCCCATCCGAAACCCTGCGCAATGGATGAAAGCCCTGGCCAGCGGCTATTTGGTCAATCCGAGATCAAACACTGTCAAGTCTTGGCAAAGTCCAAGTAAAGCAAGCTTGAGCCCCCCGCGAGACGGGAATGCCTGATAGTTCGGCCCGTTGCGTACGGTACGAGACATTCGAACGCGTGTTCGATAGACTTCATGGCATGAGGCGGCGAACGTGCGATCACCCGGTCCAGGTCGAGATCCGCGGCGACAGTCCGTCCGGCTTCCGCCAGGACGACTGCGACTACGAGGTCATCACCTTCCTCAAGATGCTCGCCCTCCGTCGTCCGCAGGACGACGTCGACACCCAGCTCTGGCAGGTGCGCGCCCGGTCGGATGACAGTCCCGAGCGGACGTACGAGCTCGAGTGCGATCACGGCCGCTGGCGCATGACAGCCATGTGGTGCTGAGAGCACGCTGAAAAGACGGCAACGAAAGGGGAACATGCTCACGTCGGTGTGATGCGTCCTGATACCTTGGCAAAGCGAAAAAGACCGGCCTTTTTCGGTTGGAACGCAAGAGGCGAGACGTGCGTTTCCTGCGTAGATGGACGCTGATCTACCGGGACCCTGGAGGCGCGGGTGACCGAACAGGCCTGGCTGCCACAGGGTGTTGACGCGCATCGGCCGACCGACGCCAGGGTGCACGACTACGCGCTCGGTGGCAAGGACAACTACGCGATCGACCGCGCGTACGCGCACAAACTGGCGTCCCTGCTCCCCGGGAGCGGCCGCCCGATCGTGGAGAACGCCAGGTTCGTACGGCGGGCGGTCCGCCACCTCCGCGCTCTCGGCGTCCGGCAGTTCCTGGAGATCGGGAGCGGCCTGCCGCGCCGGGGCAACGTGCACGAGGTCGCCGGCCCGGACGCGACCGTCGTCTACGTCGACTACGACCCCGTGGCGGTCAGCCACTTCCAGGCGGTGCTGTCCGCGAACTCCTCCGCGGCGGCCATCCGGGGCGACGCCACGAAACCCGGCACGATCCTCGCCGATCCCGTGGTCACCGGGATGATCGACTTCGATCGGCCGGTCGCCTTGATGATGACGTACATGCTCCAGCTCGTGTCCGACGCGGACGATCCGCGGCGGATCGTGGGTGAGTTCCGTGAGCCGCTGGCGGCCGGCAGCCACCTGGTGCTCAGCCACGCCACTCTCGAGATGCTCTCGCCGGCCGAGATCGAGGCCGCCGGCTTGGCGTTCGAGGAGCTGCGCGAACCCGTGACGCTACGCGGCCGCGCCCAGGTCACCGAGCTGTTCGACGGCTTCGAGCTGCTCGACCCCGGCGTGGTCGCGGCGCCGGAGTGGCGCCCGGACCGGCCGTACCGCGACCCGACCGGCTGGGTGCTCGCCGGGGTCGGCCGCAAGCCCTGACTGACGGGCCCGTCTCAGCGGATCTTCTTCGGGCGGTACGCGTGATATTCGCTGCCTGACACGAGCCCGTACGTGCGCGTGCGGTAGTCGGTGCCGTAGCTCCCGCGCTGCTCGTACTCCCAGTACGCCGAGTGGTGGCTGTCGGTCCACCTCACGAAGATCAGCGCGTGCCGGGTGTTGTTGTTCCCACTCGCGTCGACCACCAGGTCGCCCGGCTGGAGCTGGGACATGGAGATCGGCGTCGAGACCGAGCTCGAGGCCAGCCCCACGGTGATCGGGCCCGGCTTGCCGAGCGCCAGCGCCATCGAGACGTACCCGGAGCAGTCCGTCCGGTATCCGTCGTGGGTGGTGAGCTGGCTGTACGGGACGCGCTGGTCGGTGTGCGGGTGCCAGAGCGTCGCGCGGGAGAGCACCTGGGCGCGCGTGATCGTTCCCGGCGGCGGGGCGCTGGGCGTGGCGGACGGCTTCGGCGACTTGCTCGCGGACGGCTTGGCCACCGCCTTGACGGCCGGCGGCACGGCCGTCGGGCCGGTCGGCGGCGCGGCGTGCGGGGTCACCGGCTTGACGGCCGGCGGAATCTCCGGCTTCGCGGCCGACGACGCCGCGGCACTGGAGTCGGCGGCCTGCTGTGCCGGACCCATGGTGTAGCCGTAGGCCGCCATGCTGGATCCGGCGACCAGGGCCACCGCTCCGGCGATGACGATGCGCGGTGTACGCATGTCCTACCTCCTGAACGGACGGGGCGCGCGGCCGCCGCGAGGGTACCCGGGACGCACCGCACTCGTTCGCCGCACACCCTAGACACAAAGATCATCCCGATCCGGGACATATCGCAGAATTCGTACCAATCCGCTTCCACGATCGCTCCGAAGTACCCGCGAGGCACGTCGATTGGGAGCACATGCGGATCGCGGTCATCGGTAGTGGCGTGGCGGGGCTCACCGCCGCGTACGTGCTGGCCAGGAACTCAGAGGTGACGCTGTTCGAGGCCGACGAGCGCCTCGGCGGGCACGCGCACACCCACGACGTCGGCGGCATGGCCGTCGACTCGGGGTTCATCGTGCACAACCACCGGACCTATCCCCTGCTCACCCGTCTCTTCCGCGAGCTCGGGGTGGAGACGCGGGAGACCGAGATGAGCATGTCGGTCCGCTGTCGCGGATGCGGCCTCGAATATGCCGGCGGGCGGGGGATACCGGGGCTCCTCGCCCGCCGGCCAAGTCTGCGCTACCTGCGGATGCTCGCGGACGTCCCGCGCTTCCACCGCGCCGCGCGCGCCCTGACCGGCGACCCGACCCTCGGGGAGTTCGTCGCCGGCTACTCCCCCTACTTCGTCGCGCACTTCGTCACGCCGCTGGTCGCCGCGGTCTGGTCGTGCTCGGCCGCCGACGCCATGCGCTATCCGGCCCGGTACCTGTTCGCGTTCCTGGACAACCACGGCATGCTCTCGGTGACCGGGGCCCCGCCCTGGCGTACGGTCGCCGGCGGCAGCCGCGCGTACGTCGACCGGATCGCCAAGGGCCTGACCTCGGTCCGCACCGGCGCGCCGGTGCGCGACCTGCGCCGCACCCCGGACGGCGTCGCGCTGCATACGCCGCTCGGCGCCGCGGAGTTCGACGCCGCCGTCGTCGCCGCCCATCCCGGCCAGGCGCTACGGCTGCTCGCCGAGCCGACGCGGGCCGAGCGGGAGACGCTGGGCGCCTTCCGGTACTCCCGCAACGAGGCCGTGCTGCACACCGACGGCTCGGCGCTGCCCGAGCGCGCGCACGCCGCGTGGAACTACACGATGCCCTCCTGCGCGGCCACCGCCGACCGGGTGCGGGTCAGCTACGACATGAACCGCCTGCAGCGGCTCGGCGCGCCGCGGCCGTACGTGGTCACCCTCGGCGGCACGGTGCCCGAGGAGCACGTGCTCGCCCGGATGGTCTACGAGCACCCGGTCTACACGCCCGAGGCCGTGGCCGCGCAGGAGCGGCTGCCGGCCCTGAACGACCGGCGGATCGCCTTCGCCGGCGCGTACCACGGCTGGGGCTTCCACGAGGACGGCTGCCGCTCCGGCGTCGAGGCGGCCCGCGCGCTGGGCGGCACGTGGTGACGGCCCTGTACGCCTGCCGCGTCACACACGTCCGTACGGCCCCGCTGCGCAACGCCTTCACCTATCCGGTCTACCTGTGGCTGGTCGACGTCGACCGGCCGCCACGCGGCTTCCTGGCCCGTGACCACTTCGGCGGGGGCACGCTCCGCCAGGGCGTCACGGACTTCCTGCGCGAGCGCGGCGTCGAGGCGGTCGGGCGGATCCGGATGCTCGCCCAGCCGCGTGTGCTCGGCCACGTCTTCAACCCGCTCAGCCTCTACTGGTGCGAGGCGCCCGGTGGCACGCACGTCGTCGCCGAGGTTCACAACACGTACGGCGAGCGCCATGGGTACCTGCTGCGGCCGGGGCAGGACCGGCTCGACAAGGAGTTCTTCGTCTCCCCCTTCTACCCGGTCGACGGGACGTACCGGATGAGCCTGCCCGAGCCCGGCGAGCGGCTGGCGGTCTCGGTCACGCTGCACCGCCCCGGCGACCGCCCGTTCGTGGCCACCGTACGCGGCGAGCGCACGCGCGGGCGTGCCGTGCGGCGTGCGCTGGCGACCCTCGCCGTACCCGTGCGCATCCGCCGCCAGGGCATCGGCCTCTACCTGCGTGGACTTCCCCGAAAGGAGCACCCTGGATGAACTGGCCCGACATCGAGCGGGTGCCGCGGTCGGCCGTGCGTGCGGCCGTGGCGCGGCGGCTCTTCGCCCGCGCCGCCTCCCGCCTGTCGCTGGAGGTCGAACTCCCCGATGGCGTACGGCCGGGCACCGGACCCCGCATCGTCCTGCACCGGCCCGACGCGTTCTTCCACCGCGTCGGCGCGTACGGGCTGATCGGCCTCGGCGAGGCGTACATGGCCGGCGACTGGGACGCCCCCGACCTGGCCGGGCTACTCACGGAGTTCGCCTCACGGGTGAGCACGCTGGTGCCGCCGCGGCTGCAGTGGGTGCGCCGCTGGTACGCGCGGCGCTCGCCCGACGACGGCTCGATCTCGGCGGCGCGGGAGAACATCCACCGGCACTACGACCTGTCCAACGCGCTGTTCGCGGCGTTCCTGGACGAGACGATGACGTACTCCAGCGCGCTGTTCGAGCACGACGACACCCTCGCGGACGCGCAGCGGCGCAAGATCGACCGGCTGCTCGACCTGGCCGGGGTGAGGCCGGGCAGCCGGGTGCTGGAGATCGGCACCGGGTGGGGCGAGCTCGCCATCCGGGCCGCCGCGCGCGGCGCCCGGGTCACCTCGATCACCATCTCCGAGGAGCAGCGCAAGCTCGCCCTCGACCGGGTCGCCGAGGCCGGGTACGCCGGCAGCGTCGACGTCGACCTGCGCGACTACCGCGAGGTGGAGGGCGTCTACGACGCGATCGTCAGCGTCGAGATGATCGAGGCGGTCGGCGAGCGGTACTGGCCGGTCTTCTTCGAGAGCCTCGACCGCGCGCTCGCCCCCGGCGGCCGGATCGCCCTGCAGGCGATCACGATGCCGCACGACCGGATGCTCGCCACCCGCACCACCTACACCTGGGTGCAGAAGTACATCTTCCCCGGCGGCCTGCTTCCCTCGGTCGAGGCGATCGAGTCGGCGACGGCGCTCCGGGTCACCGGCCGGTTCGCGTTCGGCCCGGACTACGCGCGGACGCTCCGGATGTGGCGGGAGCGGTTCGAGCGAGCCGACGTCGAGGCGCTCGGCTTCGACGGGGTCTTCCGCCGCATGTGGCGCTTCTACCTGGCCTACTCCGAGGCCGGGTTCCGCTCCGGCTACCTGAACGTCCGGCAACTGCTCTTGGAGAGATCCGCATGACGGTCGCGGCCACGATGGAACCCCTGCTCCACCGGCTGTTCGACGGCGAGCCGCCGGTGCGGATCCGCGCGTGGGACGGCAGCGAGACCGGGCCCTCCGGCGGCCCGGTGCTGGTCCTGCGCTCGCGCCGTGCGCTGCGGCGCGTCCTGTGGCGGCCCGGCGAGCTCGGGTTCGCCCGCGCGTACGTGACCGGCGACCTCGACGTGGACGGCGACCTCGCCGAGGGCCTGCGGGCGGTGTGGGCGTCCCGGCCCGCGGGCGTTCCGTGGGCGCGGGCGGCCTGGCTCGCCGTACGGCTCGGCGTGCTGGGGCCGCCGCCGCGTGCGCCGCGCTCGGAGGCCCGGCTGTCCGGCCGCGAGCACACCCTGCGGCGCGACCGTGCCGCGATCGCGCACCACTACGACGTGCCCGCGGCCTTCTACGAACTGCTGCTCGACGAGTCGATGGCCTACTCCTGCGCGTACTTCGACGATGACGACCTGGCCAAGGCCCAGCGCGCCAAGCTCGGCCTGGTCTGCCGCAAGCTCGGGCTCCGGCCGGGCATGCGGCTGCTCGACGTCGGCTGCGGCTGGGGTTCGCTGGCGGTGCACGCCGCCGCCGAGTACGGGGTGCGCGTCACGGGGATCACGCTGTCGGAGGAGCAGGCCGCGTACGCGCGCTCCCGGGTGAAGGGGCTGCCGGTGGAGATCCGGGTCGAGGACTATCGGGAGACCGGCGACGGGCCCTACGACGCGATCGCCTCGATCGAGATGGGCGAGCACGTCGGCGCCGCGAACTACCCGGTGTTCGCCGCGCGGCTGCACTCGCTCGTACGGCCGGGCGGGCCGGTGCTGATCCAGCAGATGTCGCGGCGGAGCGGGTCGGCGCCGGGCGGCGGCCCGTTCATCGAGACCTACATCGCGCCCGACATGCACATGCGGCCGGTCGAGGAGACCGTCGGGCTGCTGCAGGGCGCCGGACTCGAGGTCCGCGACCTGCACGGTCTGCGCGAGGACTACGTACGGACCGCCGAGGCGTGGTCGCGGAACCTGGAGTCCCGCTGGGACGAGGCGGTGGCGCTGATCGGCGAGGAGGGCGCCCGGGTGTGGCGGCTGTACCTCGCGGGCGGCGCGCTCGCCTTCGAGCAGGACCGCATGGGCGTCGACCAGATCCTCGCGACCCGGCCCTCGGAGGCATGATGATCTTCATCTGGACACTCGTGGCCGTGGTGGCGGTGCTGGCGGTGACGTTCGCGGTCGCGCGCGTGGTGGGCCGGCACAGTGTGGTGGACGTGGCGTGGGGGCTCGGCTTCGCCGTCGTGTCCGTGGTGGGCGCGGCGGTGGGCGGGGGTTCTCCGGGACGCCGCCTGCTGGTCGCCGCGCTGACCGTGGTCTGGGGCGTACGGCTGGCGGCGCACATCGCCTGGCGGTCGCGCGGCGGAGGCGAGGACCCGCGCTACGAGCGGTTGCTGGCGGACGCGCCGGGGAGCCGCGACGCGTACGCGCTGCGCAAGATCTACCTGACGCAGGGGCCGGTGCTCTGGTTCGTGTCGCTGCCGGTGCAGGTCGCCCAGCTGTCGCGGGGGCCGCTCGGGGTCATGGCGTGGATCGGGACCGCGGTGTGGCTGGTCGGGTTCGTCTTCGAGTCGGTCGGTGACCTCCAGCTCGCCCGCTTCCGCGCCGACCCGGCCGGCCGCGGGCAGGTGATGGACCGCGGGCTGTGGCGGTACACCCGCCACCCGAACTACTTCGGCGACGCGTGCGTGTGGTGGGGCCTGTTCCTCATCGCCTGCGACCACTGGACCGGCGCGCTGACCGTACTGTCCCCGGTGCTCATGACGTTCTTCCTGGTGAAGGGGACGGGCAAGCCGCTGCTGGAGGAGGGCATGAAGAGCACCCGGCCGGGCTATGAGGAGTACGCCGCGCGGACGAGCGGCTTCCTCCCCCTGCCCCCACGCCGCCGCTGACCTGGGCGGTCGCGGGTGATCGGCTGAGGATAGGCTCTCCCTGTGGTGACGTGGACCGGCGGGGGCTCCATCGACAAGGCACTCACGGTGCTCGAGGCGCTGGCCGAGCACCACCGGGTGACCGACATCGCCGCCGGCACGGGGCTGCCGAAGTCGACGGTGCACCGCATCCTGCAGTCGCTCGTCGGGTGGGGGTTCGCCCGTACCGACGGCAGCGGCGGGTACGTTCCCGGGCCGCGCATCCTCACCCTCGCCGGCAAGGTGATGAGCCGGTTCGACCCCGCCCAGCACGCGGACGCGGCGCTGCAGAGCCTGCGCGACCGGACCGGCTTCACCGTGCACTTCGCCATCCGCAGCGGCGACGAGGCCGTCTACGTGCGCAAACTCGAAGGGCTCGGGCCGTACCAGATGGCCTCGCGGGTCGGCATGAGCATGAGCCTGCACTCGACCGCGATCGGGAAGGCCGTCCTCGCCCAGCTGCGCGACACGGAGGTCGCCGCGATCACCTCGCGTACCGGCCTCGACCGGCTCACCGAGCGGACGATCACCGAGCCCGGCGTGCTGCTGAGCCACCTCGCCGACGTACGCCGGCGCGGCTACTCCGTCGACGACGAGGAGAACGAGGACGGCATCCGCTGTGTCGGCGCGCCCGTCTTCGACCACACCGGCGCCGTGATGGGCGGCATCTCCGTCTCCGGTCTGGCCTTCGAGGTCGCCTCGGACGACGAGACGCTCGGCGCGGAGGTCGTCAGCGCCGCCCGCGACGTGTCCGCCGCCCTCGGCGCGCCGGCCTGACCGTCACGCCCCCAGCAGTCCGTCGATCTCCTCCGCCGTGGCCACGCGGCCGGTGCCGCCCTGGCCGCTCAGGGACACCGACGCCGCGGCGCAGCCGGCCCGTACGGCCTCGGTCAGCGGCACGCCCCGCGCCAGGCGGGCGGTGAGGACGCCCGCGAAGGCGTCACCCGCCCCCGTCGCGTCGACCACGGCCGAGGCCGGGAACGGCGGGACCTGCCGCCGGCCCGTACGCGTGGCGACGTGGACGCCGTCCGGGCCGCGGGTCACGGCGGCGGCGGCCGCGCCGAGCTCCAGGCAGGCCACCGCGGCGCGCTCCGGGTCGTCGGTGCCGAGCAACGCGCCGGTGTCGGCCGGGCACGAGGGCGTGACGAGCGCGGCGTGCGGGGCCACCTTCGCCAGCGTCTCCCGCGCGGCCGGGGCGGTCGTGAGACGGGCCCGGAAGTTGGGGTCGTAGACGACCGCGCCCCGGGCCGCCTCGGCGGCGGCCACGACGGCGGCGGCGCAGGAGTCCGACAGCGCGGCGGTGATCCCGCTCAGCAGGACCGCGCCCGCCGCCGCGACCGGGGCGTCCGCCACGTCGGCCGGGGACAGCCGCGAGGCCGCGCTGCCCGCGCGCATGTACGCGAACGCGCGGTCGCCGGCCGGGTCCGCGCCCACCGCGTACGCGCCCGTGTGTCCCGGGCCACGCCGCATCCAGCGGGTGTCGACGCCACGTCCGGCGGCGAAGGCGATCAGGCGCTCGCCGAACTCGTCCTCTCCCGTGCGCGTGACCAGGGCCACGCGCACGCCGGTGGCCGCGGCGGCGACGGCGGCGTTGAGCGCGTCGCCGGAGAACGACAGCTGGAACGTGTTCGCGCTGGTCAGCGGCTCGGCCGCGGAGAACTCCACCAGCGGCTCGCCGATGATGACGACCTCCGGGTCCATCACAGGTCCGGCCCCTCGATCGCTTCGCGTACGGCCTTCGCCGGGTCGGGCGCCTTCACCAGGCCCGACCCGACGCCCACCGCGTACGCCCCGGCGGCGAGGTAGTCGCGGACCTCGGCCAGGCCGATCCCGCCGGTCGGGACGATGCGCGCGCCCGGCAGCACGGCGAGCACCGAGCGCAGGTAGGCCGGGCCGCCGACGTGGGCGGGGAACAGCTTGGCGATGCCGCGCTCGGACGCGCCGGCGATCTCGGCCGGGGTGAGACCTCCTTCGAGGAACACCGTGTCCGTGGTCTCGGCGAAGAAGCGCACGTCCTCAGAGGGGTACGGGCTGACGAGGAAGTCGGCCCCGGACTCCAGCGCCAGGCGCGCGTCGCCGGCCGTCGTCACGGTGCCGGCGCCGAGCACCGCGCCGGGGTGCGCGCGGCGCACGTCGCGCAGGGCGTCCGACCAGCCCGGTGTGGTCGCAGTGAGCTCGACGACGCCGAGCCCGGCGTCGAGGAGGGTCCGCGCCGCGCGCACGGCGCCGGCCGCGTCCGGCGTCCGCAGGACGGGCAGCAGCCGCGCGGCGCCGATCGCCCGCTCGATGTCGTGGTGTTCCATTTCCGAGCCCCCTCGTTCCGCCGTACGGGACGTCGTCCCCATTATCGGTCAGCGGCGGCGGAGCATGGCGGCGGTCAGGACGGCGCGCAGGTCCGGGGGCATCTCGCGGCACAGGAGCACGGCCATGTCGTTGCCCGGCGGCGAGGAGGACCGGCCCAGCCTGACACCTCGCGCGTCGACCACCTCGGCGCCGTCTTCGAGGGCGCGGACGCTGCCGACCACGGCGAGCCCCTGCCGGACGATGATCCGGTCGTCGCCGTACGGCCGGAACTCATACCGTACGTTCGCCTCACCCCGGCGGACCTGCACCCGGTTACGAAAGATCTTGACGCGCCACAGCGTGCGGCCGCGCGCGGTCTTGAGCCGTACGCCGTCGCGGTAGGTCTTCGCCACGGCCACCAGATGGCCGTGGCGGGTGAAGCGACCGGACCTGCCCCCGATCGTGACCCGCGTGCCACTGAGCCTGCTGCTGATCGTCGTGGTGCCGTTGCGCCGGACCACGGCGACCAGCGAGCCGCTCGGCCGTCCGGTCACCCGCAGGAGCGCCGGCATCGCCGTCGCGGAGGTCTGCACCGCGGTGGGGTGCGCCGGGGTCCGCTCCCGGGCGCCGCCGCATCCGGCGACTAAGACCAGGGCCACCACCAGCAGCCTCTTCACCGCCGCCTCCCAACGATGAGCGGACGCGTACCGCGCGACCCCGCGCCGCCATCCGTTCGTACGCTAGCCGATGCGGGCAAGCGCGGGCGGCGCTCTCACTGACTCCGGGAACTGCTCTTTGTCACCGCCCTGGTCAACCGCTGCGCGACGCGTCCTCGCGGGTGTGCGCGGCGGCCCACGCGGCGATCCGCCGGATCAGTTCCGGTGGCGCGGCACCCTCCGCGTGGCCGAACCCCGGCTCGATCCACAGCTCACGCGGCTCACCCGCGCCGTCGTACAGCTGCTCGGCGTGGTCGGTCGGCAGGAACGGGTCGAGATCGCCGTGGACGACCAGGAGCGGCACCGGCGCGATGCGCCCGGTGACGAGGTAGGGCGGCTCGGGCTCCCGTGGCCATCCTCGCGAGGTGACGCGCGTCTTGCGCGCGAGGCGTACGGCGAGACGGCCGGCCCGGCGCTCGACCGCCCAGTGCGCACGGCGCATCGGCTTGGTGTCGCGGTAGTACCAGCGGGCGGGCGCGCTGACCGAGACCACCGCGTCGACGCCGCCGATCAGGGCCGCGTGGCGGATGACGATCATGCCGCCCATCGAGAAGCCGACGAGGGCCACGCGTTCGTACCCGAGATGGCGCGCGTGGCGTACGGCGGCGTCGACGTCCATCACCTCGCGGTCGCCGACCGTGGACAGGCCTCCAGACCGGCCGTGCCCGCGAAGGTCGATGGCGATCACGCCGCCGACCTCGTTCAGCTCGGCGCCGATCCGCAACGTGGCCGGCTGCTGCCGGCTGCCGGTGAAGCCGTGGACGAGGACGACGCACAGCGCGCGGTCGCCCGGTGAGTGGCCGGCGTCGATCCGTACGCCGTCCATGGAGTAGAGAGTCAGCGGTTGAGTGCTCACACCCTCCATGGTGCAGGTCAACGGTTGATGTAGTCGACCAGCTGTTCGCGCTCGGTCTCGAGTTCGGCGATCGCGGACTTGACGACGTCGCCGATGCTGACGATGCCGACGAGGGCGCCGTCGCGCACGACGGGCACGTGCCGGATGCGGTGCTCGGTCATCGTGGCGCGCAGGTCCTCGACGTTGTCGCTCGGCGCGCACGTCCGTACGGTCGCCGTCATGATCGACGAGACGGGCTCGTCGAGCAGGCCCGCACCACGGTCGTGCAGGCGCCGTACGACGTCGCGCTCGGACGCGATGCCCTCGATCGTCGTCCCGTCCGTGGAGACGACGACCGCGCCGATGTTGTGCTCGGCCAGGAGCGCGAGCAGCGCCCGCACCTCGGCCTCCGGCTTGATGGTCGCGACGTCCTCGCCCTTGCGGCGAAGGATCTCTGTGATGCGCATGTAGCCCTCCCGACTCGCTGTGACCGCCATCACTTACGTTAGCCATCCCCGCCTCGGTGACAAGTCCGGACGGGGTCTGGTTCAGCGGTTCCGGTGGCCGGTGAGGTGGCCGAACACGATGGTGTTGCCGGTGTAGTGGTGGCCCACGAAGTCGCCGCCACAGGTGATCAGGCGCAACCCGGCGAAGCCGACCGGGCCGTAGACCCGTTGCGATGGGAAGTGCGCCTTCGGGACGTGCTCGACGGAGTCGACCGTGAAGACGGCGACCTTGCCGTCCTTGCGGGTGACGTCGACCCCGTCCCCGGGGCGCAGCTTGGCGAGGCTGAAGAAGACGGCGGCGCCCTTCTTCGTGTCGACGTGCCCGACGATCACGGCCGGCCCGCGCTCGCCGGGTGTGGGCCCCTTGTCGTACCAGCCGGCCTGTTGCGCCTCGGCCAGCGGAGGTACGGAGAGGGTGCCGTCGTGCTCGACCCCGAGCGCCATCAGCTTCGAGTGCACCCCGATCTTCGGGATGTCGACACGTACGGGCGTGGACGCCTTCAGCGCGAGCCCCGGCGGCCGGTTCGCGGCCCGCGGCCGGGCCGCTTCCGGCGCAGGCCGCGGCGGCCCGGAGTTCTGACAAGCGTCGAACCCCAGGACCGCCGAGCCCGCCGCGATCAGGGCGGCGGCCGTCCCGGTGAGGAGACGGCCGCCACGCGGTCGTGCCGGTGAATCAGGAACGGGCACTGGCCTGGAGACGCCGGCGGGCCAGCGGGAGAAGACCCGCACCGCCGACCAGCAACGACAGACCGGCCAGACCCAGAGGAGCGTTCATCCCCTGAGTGCCGCCGAAGCCGCTCCGCACCGCACCCGTCGGAACGTAGTAACGACGCGGCGCAGGCGCAGGCGCAGGCGGACGCGACACCGTCACGTGCTCGTGCCCACAGCAGGCACTCGTGCGCTCGGAGGCGGAGTCGCCGCCGCCCTGGCCGTCGCCGTCGTCGTCATCGTCGTCGTCGCCGGCCTCCTCGCCACAGCCGTGGGCCAAGCCGCCGATGTGACCGCCGATACCACAGAGGCCGCCCCGGCCGGAGTGGTGCGAACGGTGACTGCCGCCGATCTCGGCGTCGCCACCGTCATCGTCGTCGCCCTCATCGTCGTCGTCATCGTCACCCTTGGGGAGCGCCACCTGGTGCATCCCGTTGTAGAGCACACCCTGGTGGTGCGCCCCGTATACCGTCTGGTAGTGCACTGCCCCGATCTCGCCGGCCGTTGTCGCCAGGGCGAACGCAGGTGAGGCCAAGCCGATGGTCAGTGCGGCCGCTGAAGCGGTTGTCAGGGTCAGAGTCTTGACCCTCATGGGTCCCCCCTTGATGTCAGCGGCAGCCCGGACTCCTCCCGGCTGCCGGCATCGCCACCAGCCCCCTCATTCCCGCAATGCGGGCAGTACGACCAAGATCACTATCCTCTTGAGCTAATGATTACGGTGCAGATCATGCGCCTTAGGAAAACCGCCGATTTCGTCCGGCGCGAGACGGGGGTTCGCGTTTGTTGCCCCTTTTGTTCCGACGTCAGAGGGTCGTTACGTTGCGGGTGGTTGTGGCCTGGTAGACGGGGAGACGAGGGCGTGGGAGCCGCTTTCGGCCGGTCGCCATTGCGACGGGGGACGACATTTTGCGACAATTGCTTGTCTCGTGTTTGGGAGCGCGTTCGGGGGCGTCGGTGGCGGCGCGGTTGATAATGGGCAGGTGTCGCTTTCCGCCTTTTAAACGCTCGACTGCTGGCGTTGGGGAAATCGCCGCTCGTAGAGGTCGATCGCCGCACGAAGCGGCGTGCTCGGGTGGGCCGCGCGGCGCCTTGCCCGGTGTTCTCGCGGCGGTAGCCTCGGCCGGCATTCCGGCCGCGTGTCTCCGGCTCTCTCGCTTGGGGTCTCGGGGGGTTTTGTCACCTGCCCGCGTGGCCGGTCCGCATCTGGGGGGCGGGCAGGCGGTACGGCCGCGGGCGGTCGGGGTCGCGCAGCCGCAGGGCGCGGAGCGAGACCGGCGCGAAGGCGTACATGATCGCGGTGGCCGAGGTGACCAGACCGACCAGCGACTGCCGGCTCTGGAACCGGAGGGGATCGCGGCCAAGGTCCATTCCCGAGCGCCCGATATGCCGACCCCGCATCCGAGCGCGGCACACGCGCCGGTCCCCCGAAACTCCGCGGCGCGACGGCCCTACCTCGTACCGCGACCCCGGGACCGGGCACGCTCGCGAGCACGCCGGCCGTGGGGAGGCTCCCGGCGGGCCGGGTGGCGAGGGCGGATTCGGCTCGGCCGGGGCGGGCCCGCTCGGCGGCGGGATGGGCGGCGGCTCGGCCAGGTCTCGCGGGCCGTCGCCCGGTGCTCGACGCGCAGCTGGTCCAGCAGGCGGTCCAGGTGGACCAGGAGTTCGCCCCGGAGCGGCCAGCCCGGGGGCTCGTCCGCCGGCAGGTTCAGCAGCGTCTCCGCGACACGGTCGCGGTGGGCTTCGGCGCAGGTCAGGCTCTTGCGGAGCTCGCTCTCGGCCGGTCCCGTGTCGCCGCCCACCTCCGCGCCCAGCATGCGTCCGTACATTCTCAGGCTCGCGGCGAGGTCCTCCAGCGTCCGCGCCAGCTCGTCCTGGGCCGCCCGGCCGAACGCCGGGTCCTCCGGCCCGCGCGTGCTGTCCGCCACAGAGCGCGCCAGACCCCGGAGCGTCATCCACACGTGCTCCAACGCCTCCAGGCCCGTACGAAGCGCCACAGACGCGTGCGGAAGGCCCGTCGCCCGCGGGTTCAGGCGGATGCTGTCCTCCGCGTCGCTCAGGGCGCGGTCCACCCGGCCCAGTTCCTTGCCCAGCGTCCTGGCCCGGCTGAGCCAGTCGACCGTCTCCTCGTGGGTCGGCGTACGGCGCAGGCCCTCGGCCATCGTGTCCAGGAGGCCGCCCAGATCGCGGCCCAGCTCCTCGATCGCCTCCTCCGCGGGCTGGACGCGCAGGGGCGAGAACACCAGGCCGGCGGCCAGGCCCGCGGCGGCGCCGATCAGGGTCTCCAGCACCCGGTCGGCGGCGTTCATGCCGGTCGGCAGGGACAGGATCAGCATCGCGCTGATCGGCGCCTCGAGCACATGCTCACCCAGGCGCAGCAGGTGGCCGAGGACGAGCGCGGCCCCGACGGCCAGGCCCAGGCTCCACCACGTGAAGCCGAGGGCCCAGGCCAGCACGACCGCGACCAGCACGCCACCGGCCACGCTCCCGACGCGCTGTACGGCGCTGCGCAGCGTCCGGTACAGGCTGAACTGCAGCACCAGCAGCGCGGTCAGCGGCGCCAGCGTCGGGCGGGCGGTGGTGCCCGGGACGAGCAGGGCGATGAGGTACGACGCGGTGGCCGTCGTGGTCAGCCGGGCGACGAGCGCCGCCTTCGACTGGGCCTTCCGGCGTACGACCTTGAGCGGTTCGGTGATGGCGGACACGGGCTGAAGCGTCATGAGGCATCAGGGAGGGTCGAAGAAACAGGACCCTCACGACATCGCTTCGGCGCGCGCCGGTATTCCGATCTCAGGCCACGCGTTCGAAGACGGCCGCCAGACCCTGGCCGCCGCCGATGCACATCGTCTCCAGGCCGTACCGCGCCTCGCGCCGGCGCAGCTCGTGCAGCAGCGTGGCGAGGATGCGGGTGCCGGTCGCGCCGACCGGGTGGCCGAGCGAGATGCCCGAGCCGTTGACGTTGAGCTGGTCGAGATCGGGCAGCTTCCACTCGCGCAGGACGCCGAGGACCTGGGCGGCGAACGCCTCGTTCAGCTCGATGAGGTCGATGTCGTCCAGGCTGAGCCCGGCGCGGCGCAGTGCCTCGGCCGTGGCCGGCACGGGGCCGAGGCCCATCAGGTGCGGCGGCACCCCGGCGACGGCCCAGGACACCAGGCGTGCCTGCGGGGTGAGGCCGAGCGCGTCCGCCCTCTCGCGTGTCGTGACGAGGCAGGCGGCGGCGCCGTCGTTCTGGCCGCTGGAGTTGCCCGCCGTGACGGTCGCGCCGCCGACGCGCATCACCGGCCGCAGGCCCGCGAGGCGTTCGAGGCTCGTGTCGGCGCGCGGGTGCTCGTCGCGGTCGATGACCTGCGTGCCCTTGCGGTCGCTCACCTCGACCGGCACGATCTCGTCGGCGAACCGGCCCTCCTCCTGCGCCGCGACCGCGAGCCGGTGGGAGCGGAGGGCGAGTTCGTCCTGTTCGTCCCTGCCGATGCCGTACTGCGCCCGTACGTTCTCCGCCGTCTCCAGCATCCCGCCGGGTACCGGGTAGTCGCGGCCGCCGGCGGTCACCCGTGCGCGCGCCAGCCGGTCGACGAACTTGATCTCCGCTCCGGGGCGGCCCCAGCGCAGGTCGTCGGCGTAGAACTCCACGCCGCTCATGCTCTCGGCGCCGCCCGCGATCACCGCGTCGCTCGCGCCGGTCGCCACCTGCATGACCGCGTTGATCACCGCCTGCAGCCCCGAACCGCAGCGCCGGTCGATCTGGGCGCCGCCGACCTCGACCGGCAGCCCCGCGTCGAGCGCGGCGACGCGGCCGATGGCGGGCGCCTCCCCGCTCGGGTAGCACTGCCCGAGGATGACGTCGCTCACCTCTGACGGTTCGACGCCCGTACGTTCGACCAGGGCGCGGATCACCGTCGCGGCGAGTTCGGCGGCGCTGACGTCGCGGAAGACACCGCCGAATCGGCCGACGGGCGTACGGACCGGGGAGCACACCACTACATCGCGCATGATTCGCACCTTAATTGACGTTCGCCCGTACGCCCCGGTGCCTTCCGGCTAGTGGAAGGCGGGCAGGCCCGCACGTGCGGCGGCGATCGCCGAGGACAGGCAGCGCCGCTCGCTGGCCGCGCGGCCGCTCGCCGAGGGCTGCTCCTCGGTGTACTGCATCCGCAGGACCACGTTGCGATAGCGCACGGTCGCCTCGCCCACCGCGACGTGCACGTCCCGGTCGATCCAGTAGCGCTCGAACGCCGCGTCGCCCAGCCCGCCGATGCGCCGCAGCGAGTGGGTGTCGGGCGTGAGGTCCTTGACGGCCTGCTTCCACTGCGCCTCGTACGACCAGACCGTCATGCCCGTGGCCTGGCCGTGCATGTACTTGGGCAGGAAGGCACGGGCGTCGACCTGTACGGCGCGGTAGCGGCGACCCTCGGACAGGGAGTACTTGCAGACGCTGGCCGTCTCGGCGCCCATCTTGTCGACGTGGGGGCTGTCGGTCGGCACGAACCGGCGTACGGCCGACGCGGGCAGCACGGCGCAGGCGTTCGGGATCGTGGCGAACGTCAGCGGCTGGGCGCTCTCCTGCGGCGCCGTCGTACGCGGCTGGAGCGGCGGGTGGGCGGCGGTGGAGGCCGACCTGGGCCGCGCGCCGCCACGCCCGAAGGCGAAGATCCCGACGGCCACCAGGGCGACCGCCGCGCACACGGCGAAGACCACGCCGGCGACGCCCGACCGGCGCGCCTTGACCTTCGGTGCCTCCGGAGGGGAGTACACCCGGTGGAAGGGCTCCGGTAGCCGCGGCAGACCCACTCCGTCGTTCCCCCTCTCCCGGGCCGAGCCGTGAGGCTCGCCGCCTACGAAGGTAACCGGGGGCGGGGCCGCGAATCCAGACTCCCTCTCGGTTGCTGCCGCCTGTCTGTGACGGGGAGGCATGCCGCTCCTTGGTTCGTCCGGGGGCGTCGGAGGCGGGCTCCGGCACGCCCTGGGCAGGGGGTCCCGTCGATTGTCGGTCCCAGGAGCGACAATTCGAATGTGCTGCTCACAGAGATCGCCGCGACCTCGCGCGCGGTGGCGGCGACGTCGGCGCGGCTCGCCAAGCGCGACCTGCTCGCCGATCGCCTCCGCCGCGCCGCCCCGGAGGAGGTGGCGATCGCGGTCGCCTACCTGTCGGGTGAGCTGCCACAACGCCAGATCGGCGTGGGCTGGGCGGCCCTGCGCGAGCGCCCTTCTCCGGCGCCGGACGCCACCCTGTCGCTGGCCGAGATCGACGCCGCTTTCACCGCGATCGGCCGGGTTTCGGGTAAGGGTTCCGTGGCCGCGCGGAAAGCCCTTCTGGACGACCTGTTCGCCCGCGCGACCCCCGGCGAACACGACTTTCTCCTCCGGCTGCTCTCCGGCGAGCTACGCCAGGGCGCGCTCGACGGCGTCATGGCCGACGCCATCGCCGCCGCGGCGACGGTGCCGGCGGCGGAGGTACGCCGCGCGGTGATGTTCCGCGGCTCGCTGGGCGCGGTGGCCGCCGCGGCGCTCACGACCGGCAGCGAGGGCCTGCGCGGCTTCGGCCTGGAGGTGGGCCGCCCGGTCAAGCCGATGCTCGCCGCCAGCGCCCCGTCCGTCGAGGCCGCGATGGAGAAGGTCACCCCGGCGGCGGTCGAGTGGAAGCTCGACGGCATCCGCGTGCAGGCGCACGTACGCGACGGAGAGGTCCGGCTGTTCACCCGCACGCTGGACGACATCACGGCACGCCTGCCGGAGGCGGTGGCCGCGCTCGGGGCCCTGCCCGTACGCTCCGCGGTCTTCGACGGCGAGCTCATCGCGCTGCGCGGGGACGGGCGGCCGCACCCGTTCCAGGTGACGTCGGCGCGGGTGGCACGCCAGGGCGCCGGACAGGAGGTGCCGCTGTCGGTGTTCCTGTTCGACGTGCTGCACCTCGACGGCGCCGACCTGATCGACCGGCCGGGCTCCGAACGCAGCACCGCACTGGCCGAGCGGGTCCCCGAGGACCTGCGCATGCCCCGGCTCGTCACCGGCTCGGTGGAGGACGCGACCGCGTTCTTCCGGGACGCGCTGGCCCACGGCCACGAGGGCGTGCTCGTGAAGTCCCTGGACACGCCGTACACCGCGGGCCGGCGCGGCGCGGGCTGGATCAAGGTGAAGCCCCGGCACACGCTCGACCTGGTGGTTCTCGCGGTCGAGTGGGGCCACGGTCGGCGGCAGGGCAAGCTGTCCAACCTGCACCTGGGCGCCCGCGACCCGGAGACGGGCGGTTTCGTGATGCTGGGCAAGACGTTCAAGGGCCTGACCGACGAGATGCTCGACTGGCAGACCGAACGGCTCCTGGCGCTGGAGGACCGGCGCGACGACCACACGGTCCATGTCCGGCCCGAGCTGGTGGTGGAGATCGCCTTCGACGGCGTACAGCGCAGCCCTCGCTATCCGGGCGGCCTGGCCCTCCGCTTCGCCCGCGTCCTGCGCCACCGCCCGGACAAGCCCGCCTCGGAGGCCGACACGATCGAAAGCGTCCGCGCCACGGCGACGTTCTGACGGACGGCCCGGTCAGCGGCGGTGGCGCCAGCGGTCCTGGGCGATCAGGTCGTGGCGGCCGGCGATGAACTCCTGGACCCAGATCTTCACCCGGATCAGCGGCCTTCGCAGGCGGTCCTCGCGGCGTAGTGCCCGCCGCAGTTTGCGCGTCTCCGCGCCGTACCTCCACCGGGCCCATGGGGAGCCCGGCCTGGCCAGGCGGAAGGCGCTGACGATCAGGATGAGGGGCAGGAACAGCCCCAGCAGGCCCGTCCAGATCTTGCCCTTGAACAACGTCACGATCGCCAGGGCCAGGTTGAGCAGCAGGTTGGCCAGCACCAGCAGGAACACCCCGACCGGGACCGTACGGTCCGGTCCCAGGTCGTGGACGTCGCTGAAGCCGATCGGCCGCACGCCGCACAGGATCAGGCCCGTCACCGCCAGGGCGATGAAGACCGCGTCGATCGACGCGCGGCCCTCCTCCATCCAGTACACGTCCCGCAGGTGCAGGATCAGCGCGAACTCGTCCAAGACCAGAGCCGCGCCCACGCCGAAGACGCTCGCCGCGACCGCGTACCAGATCGTGAAGGAGTCCGGGATGGACAGCGCGGACACGCCACCGACGAGCATCAGCACGACGCCGAACACCACGTGGTGAATGTGCAGGTCACCGACCTGGACGTTCTTGAACCACCAGCGGACCTTCGCCCTGATCAGCCGTACGTTGATGCGCACCGCCACGAAGGTGACGATGAACGCGACAAAGAAGCAGAACAGTGGCAATCGGCCGGTGTCAATAATCCGTTGCGCGAAGAACTCCCCCACGTTCGCCCCCGAGTTCGTACGCCCTCATCATGACCCATACCGGCCGTCTGCGGCGATTGACACTGGGGGAAATACCAGGTCAGTGATGCTTAAAACTCCGGATCAGCCATTAAGCCGCACTGGGTTCACCAGGTCGGCGTAGATCAGCAACGCACCCATCGTGATGATCACGGCCGCCATCGCGTAGGTCAGCGGAAGCGCCTTCGCGACGTCCACGTGACCCGGGTCGGGCCGGCGGGCCACCTTGGCGAGCAGGCGCTTCAGGCCCTCCCACAGTGCGCCCGCGATGTGACCGCCGTCGAGTGGCAGCAGTGGTACCAGGTTGAACATCCCGATCGCGAAGTTGACCGTACCCAGCATCATCAGAAAGAACGCGAGCTTGTCCAGACCGGGCTCATGGGACGCCGCGATCTCGCCGCCGATGCGGCTCGCGCCGACCACGCCGATCGGGCCGTTGGGGTCGCGTTTCCTGTCGCTGAAGGCGGCGTTCCAGACGCCGACCATCTTCTTCGGCATGTTGAGCAGCGAGCCGACCGTACGGGTCGTCAGGTCCGACATCGCGCTGACCACGGTGCCCGGCCCCTGGCGCTCGCGCCCGCTGGTCGGGGTGATGCCCAGGAAGCCGACCTTCTCCGTCTTGTCCGGGTCGGTGAGTGACTGCATCTGGTTCGTGGTGACCGGGACGCTCAGCGTGAGGTCCTGGTCGCCGCGGTGCACGACCATCGCGACCGTACGGCCGCCGGAGGCACGGATCAGCTCCTGGAGCTTCTCGTACGACTTGATCTTCTGGCCCTCGTAGGACACGATCCGGTCGCCCGGCTTCAGCCCGGCCCTGACGGCCGGGGTCATCGGGTCGCTCGCGGTGCAGTCGCGGCCGGCCTGGGCGGCCGGGATCGCGCACTTGGACACCGCGCCGATGGTCGGCTTGTAGGTCGCCACGCCGATGCCCATCACCACGATGCTGATGAACAGGAACGCCAGCACGAGGTTCATGAACGGCCCGGCGAACATGATGATGACCTTCTGCCACCACTTCTTGCGGTAGAAGACGCGGTCCTCGTCGCCGGGGCCGACCTCCTCGAGGGCGGCGCCGCGGGCGGACTCGATCAGGGACTGGAACGGGCCGGTCGACGAGCCGCGCAGCTTGCCGGGAGCGTCGTCGCGGCGCGGCGGCAGCATGCCGATCATCCGGATGTAGCCGCCGAGCGGGATCCACTTGACGCCGTACTCGGTCTCGCCCTTGTTGCGCGACCACATCGTCGGGCCGAAGCCGACCATGTACTGCGGCACGCGGACGCCGAACAGCTTCGCGAACGACATGTGGCCCAGCTCGTGCAGGGCGATCGAGGCGAGCAGCCCGAAGAAGAAGACGACGATGCCCACCACGAACAGCAAGCTCATTCGTTCACGCTCCAGATCGGTCGTGCCGGAGGCGCACCGGGGCAGCGGACGGCCCCGGGATCCCCAGTCGCATAAGCGTATGCCGTAAAACCAAACTCATGTCAGGAAGCCGCGCAGCAGCGCCTCGGTGCCTTCGAGGTGCTCGGCCACCGCGCGCCGCGCGCCGTCCGGGTCTCCCGCGAGGACGGCGTCCACGATCGCGGCGTGCTGCGCCTCGGAGTGCTCGATGTTGCGCTGGAGCACGGGGATGGCGCCCAGCAGGTCGTTGAGGCGCATCCGCGCGTCGGCGCACGCCGCGGCCAGCAGCGGCGAGCCGGTCAGCTCGCCGATGGTCAGGTGGAAGCGCGTGTCGAGCCGCCGGTACTCCACGGGCTCGGCCACGTCGGCCTCGCGCAGGCAGTGCGTCAGCCGCTCGGTCTCCTCGTCGGTGAGCGCCCGGGAGGCCAGCGCCTGCGCCGCGCCGGTCTCGACCGCCATGCGGAACACCAGGGCGTCGCTGAGCTGGTCGCCCATGCCGGCGGCGACGCGTTCGAGGTCGCCGCGGCGGGGTTCGGGCGGCTGGTACGTGACGAACGTCCCGCCGAACCGGCCGCGCCGCGACTCGACGTACCCCTCGTGCTGGAGGGCGCGGATCGCCTCGCGCAGCGTCACCCGGCTGATCCCCAGGCGGGGGGCGAGCTCGCGTTCGGGCGGCAGCCGCTCGCCGAGGCCGACCACGCCGAGCTTGATCGCCTGCAGCAGCCGCTCGACCGTCTCCTCGAAGGCGTTGCCCTCGCGTACGGGGCGGAAGACCGCCGAGGCCGTGAGATCGGCCCGCCTGTCGCTCAACGCGGGCCGCCTTCGTCCATGCCGATCAGAGTAGCGACCGGGCGAACGTGCGTTCGCCCGGTCGCCATGGGTGACGCCGCGGGTCAGGCCGTGGCCGGGCCGGGGTCCAGGTCGCCGGGTTCGGCGGCGGGTTCGGCCGCCACCCCTTCGACCGTACGGCGTGGGCCGGTGAACCAGGTGTGCGCCGAGATCGCCCACCAGCCGCCGACCAGGATCAGGACCGCGCCGAGCGCGAGAGGCGCGTAGTTCACCGCTGTCCAGTCCCACGCCTTGTTGCCGGGCACACCGGCCGGGGCGATCGGCATGATGAAGTAGATCGAGATCACGATGATCTCGATCACCGCGATCCAGCCGAGCACCTTGTACTTCGAACCGAGCGTCCACGGTCCCGGCCGGAACCGGTCACCCATCCGCAGCCGCAGGTAGATCGGGATGAGGAAGGCGAGGTACAGGCCGATCACCGCGATCGAGACGACGGCGTAGAACGCCACCGGCGTGCCGGTCGGGCTCTTGTAGAGCGCGGGCAGGGTGAGCACGACGGCCGCGATGGTCCCCATGATGATCGCGTTGACCGGCGTACGGTTGCGGTCGACCTTCGACCACAGCCGCGAGCCGGGGATGCCGCGGTCGCGGGAGAAGGCGTACGTCATGCGGGACATGCTCGTCACGCAGCTCATGCCGCAGTAGAACTGGCCGATCACCGAGACGGCGATCACGATCTTGGCGAGGGCCGGGCTCAGGGCGGTGGTGAAGATGGTCGTGACCGCGCCGGCGCCGGCGTTGATGCCCTTGACGTCGGTGGCGGCGAACAGGAACGACAGCAGCAGGATCCAGCCGCCGATCGCGGAGTAGGCGATGGAGCGCCACAGGCCCTTGGCCGCGCTCATCGCCGCGCCCCGGGTCTCCTCCGAGACGTGCGCGCACGCGTCGAACCCGGTGATCGTGTACTGGGTCAGCAGGAACCCGAGCGGCAGCACGTAGAACCAGTACGAGCCGTTGGAGAAGCCCGAGTTGTTGATCCGGTGGCCGAAGACGAACGACAGGCTCTGGTGCGAGTCCGGGCCGAAGACCAGGATCAGCACGATCAGCGCGACGCCGAACACGTGCCACCACACCGAGACGTTCTGCAGGATCGCCACGAGGTGGTGGCCGAAGATGTTGATCAGTGCGTGCAGCGCGATGATGATCAGGAACAGCAGGAAGACGAAGCTCAGGCCGCCGTCCCAGCCCTTGTGCAGCATGCCGAGCAGCACGTTGAGGAAGGTCGCGGCACCGTAGTCGACCGACGCGGTCACCGCGACCAGGCCGATCAGGTTGAGCCACCCGGTGAACCAGCCGTGCACCGGCCGGCCCATGGTCGCCGCCCACCAGTAGATGCCGCCGGCGGTCGGGTAGGCCGAGACCAGCTCGGACATGCAGAAACCGATGATCAGGATGAACGCGGAGATGAACGGCCAGCCCCAGCTGATGGCGACCGGCCCGCCGTTGTTCCAGGCCTGCCCGAACGTCGTGAAGCAGCCGGCCAGGATGGAGATGATGGAAAAGGAGATGGCGAAGTTGGAGAAGCCGCTCCAGGACCGTTCCAGCTCTTGCGAATAGCCGAGCTCGGCGAGTCTCTTGGCGTCATCGTCGAGGTCAGTGGCCATCAGTGGCTCCTCGAAGTAGGGGCGGGGGGGTGGCGGGCCCGGTACGGGTCCCGCGGCCGGCGACGACAACGGCGCCGGTGTCTGCGGGTGAGCCGAAGCGCTCACGTGACGGCTCTCCCCCGATGGGCCGTCAGGTCGATCAGCCGCCCGAGGTCCGGGTCGGCGAGGTCGCGCCGGGCCTGGCCCCACTTGTCGGCGGCCTCGGCGTCGTAGTCGAACGCGGCGTCCGCCGCCCGGTGCGCCAGCAGGCCGTGGTGGATCGCGAACCACAGCGTCCACGTGACATTGGAGACCAGGAGGTAGAGCCGTACGCGGGCGAGCAGCGCGGCGGACATCTCGCCGCCGAAGTACGCCGCGGCCAGCGCCTCGACCCGTCCGGGCTCGAAGTCGCCCTCGGCGGCGATGTCGCCGAGCTCGAAGGCGGGGTCGTTCATGCCGGAGAGCTGGAAGTCGACGATGCGCACGTCGTGGCCGTCGTCGATGAAGTTCTCCGGCAGCAGGTCGTTGTGGCACGGCGCGGCGGGCAGCGGCGCGCGCTCCACGGCGCCCTCGATCGCCGTCATGACCGGCAGGTGGTCGCCGTAGCCGTCGGGGACCCGCAGGTCGTGCCGCCGGCACCGGTCGAGCAGTTCCTCGGCCTTGCGGAAGATGTTGAAGTCGCCGGCGAAGGCCGGCCCGGCGTGCAGCCGCCGGCAGGCCGCGGCGAGCCGGGGGATGGTCTCCAGGCGCCGCACGTCGTCGCGGTCCAGCGTGGCGCCCTCGATGTACTCCAGGACCATCGTGTCGCCGTCGGCGTACAGGACGGCCGGGCCGACGCCCGCGGCGCGTACGGTGTTCTCGATCTCCAGGCGGGCCGGGACCCCGAGCCCGGCCTCGCTCACCGCGGGGTCCAGGACACGAACGACGTACGTCCCGCCGTCCGTCTCGACCCGGAGGACGCGATGGCTGAGCCCGCCCGTCAGCGTCGTGCAGGCGATGACGTCACCGGAGCCCAGCCCGGCTCGCGCCATGATCTCCGCCACGCTGAGCGCCATCGACCGTCCAACGGTTGCGGTCGCATGGACTGCCCTTAACCCATTCGAAACATACGAGCGGGTATGCGACCAGATGTTGTTCCGGAAGTCTGCGAGCAGGGAAGGTCGGCGTCAAGAGGGCACCAGAACTTTATTCGGTCAACCTTTACCCCTTCTGGTATGGCCAATGGAGTGCTAGAAGCGGGTCATGACCGACGAACCGGACGACACTCTCCGGCGCAAGGCGTGGGAGGGCGTCGCCGACGCGATCCGGCAGGGCGGGTACGGGCCCGGCGGCCGCCTGCCTCCGGAACGGGAGCTGGCCGAGCGGCTCGACGTGAGCCGCTCGACGCTGCGGCTGGCCCTGCACGACCTCGAACGGGCGGGAATCGTCGTCCGGCGGCCCGGCCGTGGCGGCGGGACGTTCGTGGCCGCGCCCAAGGTCGAGCGCGACCTCGGCAGCTTCGCCGGGCTGGGCGAGTACATCCGGCGGCAGGGCCTGGTCGCGGGCGCGCGGGTGATCGCGGTGACGCTCGCCCCGGCCGAGCCGGCCGTGGCCGAGGCCCTGCGTCTCGGGCCGGGCGAGCCGGTCGTGGCCATCGCCCGGGTCCGGCTCGCGGACGGCGAGCCGATCGCGCTCGAACGCTCCCGATTTCCGGCCGGCCGCTTCCCCGGCCTGGCCGAGCAGGCGCTGGGCGGCTCGCTCTATGACCTGCTGCGCGAGAGGTACGGCGAGGCGCCGGAGCGCGCGGTCGAGCGCATCGAGCCCGTGGCCGCGGGCGCCGAGCCGGCCGCCCTGCTCGACGTACCGCCCGGCACGCCGCTGCTGGCCGTCGAGCGCGTCGCGTACAACCGCGCGGGCGAGCCCATCGAGCACGCGACCGACCTGTTCCGCGGCGACCGTACACGCGTCGTCGTCTGGACCGCCCCCGAGACCGCGGAGGACGCCCCGTGACGTCGAAGAACCTGCCCGGCCGCGCCCGCGTCGTGATCGTCGGCGGTGGCGTCGGCGGTACGAGCACCGCCTATCACCTCGCCGAGCTGGGCGAACGCGACGTGATCCTGGTCGACCGCGCGGACCTGACCAGCGGCTCGACGTTCCACTCGGCCGGCCTGGTCGGGCAGCTGCGCTCCGACCCGGCCCTCACTCGCATGAACATGTACTCCGTGGAGCTGTACCGCCGGCTCCAGGAGGGTGAGAACCCGCCGGGCTGGGTCGAGTGCGGGGGCATCCGTCTCGCCGGCACGCCCGAGCGGATGGAGGAGATCCGCCGTCAGATCGGCTGGGCGGCGGCGTACGGGCTGCCGTTGGAGGAGATCTCCGCGGCCGAGGCGCGGCGGCTGTTCCCCCTGATGAGCACCGAAGGCGTGCTCGGCGGGGCGTACCTGCCCACCGACGGTTACGTCGACCCCTCCCAGCTCACATACGCGCTCGCGGCCGGTGCCCGCGCGGGCGGCGTGCGCACGTTCACCCACACCCGCGTGCTCGGCGTCGGCGTACGGGACGGCCGGGTCACCGGGGTCCGTACGGACCGGGGCGAGGTGGAGGCCGAGGTCGTGGTCGACGCCGGCGGGATGTTCGCGGCCGAGATCGGGCGGATGGCCGGCGTCCGCGTGCCGATCGTGCCGATGTCGCACCAGTACCTCGTCACCGAGGCGCTCCGCGAGCACGACGGCACGCGCCTGCCGACCCTGCGCGACCCCGACAACCTCGTCTACTTCCGCGAGGAGGTGGACGGCCTGCTCATGGGCGGGTACGAGCGCGAGTCGGCGCCCTGGGCGCTGGGCCCGGCGGACCGGGACGCGGTCCCGCCCGACTTCAACGGGCGGCTGCTGGCCGAGGACTGGGACCGGTTCGAGGAGATCACCGCCAGCTCCCAGCGGCGCGTCCCCGCGATGGCCGACGCGGGCATCCGCAAGCTGATCAACGGCCCGGAGGCGTTCACTCCGGACAACGAGTTCTGCCTCGGCGAGACCGAGGTGGCGGGGTTCTTCGTCGCGGCCGGGTTCTGCGCGCACGGCATCGCGGGCGCGGGCGGCATCGGCCGGGTCATGGCCGAGTGGATCGTGGCCGGCGAGCCGTCGGCGGACGTGTGGCACATGGACGTACGGCGGTTCGGCGCGCACTACCGCTCGCCGTCGTACACGCGTAAGCGCACCGTGGAGAACTACGAGACCTACTACGACATCCCGTACCCCGACCGGCAGCGTGCGGCCGGGCGTCCCCTGCGGGTCTCCCCCGCGTACGGGATGCACGCGGCGCTGGGCGCGGTCTTCGGCGAGAAGGCCGGCTGGGAGCGGGTCGATTTCTATGAGTCCAACGCCGCGGGGGGCTCTGGGCCAGGACCCCGCGGCTGGGCGGGCCGCGGCTGGTCTCCGGCGATCGCCGCGGAGCACGCGGCCACACGCGAGTCGGCCGGGCTGTTCGACGAGTCGTCGTTCGCCAAGATCGAGGTGACCGGGCCGGGCGCGGCCGGCCTGATGGAATGGCTGTGCGACAACGAGGTCGCCCGCGAGGTCGGCGCGGTCACCTACACGCAGTGCCTCAACGTCCGCGGTGGCATCGAGTGCGACTTCACCGC
Source organism: Actinomadura sp. DC4 (assembly GCF_030406325.1). Taxonomy (GTDB): domain Bacteria; phylum Actinomycetota; class Actinomycetes; order Streptosporangiales; family Streptosporangiaceae; genus Actinoallomurus. The sequence continues at coordinate 201,918 of NZ_JAUEQY010000002.1, forward strand.
CACCCGTACCGGCGCCGAGTCCTTCCTGGTCGTCACCGGGACCGCGTTCGGCACCCGCGACCTGGCCTGGATCCGCGCGCACGCGCCGCACGACGGGTCGGTGCGGGTCGCGGACGTCACCGGGCAGTACGCCTGCTTCGCGCTGTGGGGACCGCGCTCGCGCGCGCTGCTCGCCGGCCTGACCCCGGACGGCCTGGGCAACGCGGACTTCCCGTACCTGACCTCGCGGGAGATCACGGTCGGCGACGTCCCGGTCCGCGCCCTGCGGGTGACCTTCGTCGGCGAGCTGGGCTGGGAGCTGTACTGCTCCAGTGAGTACGGCGCGGCCCTCTGGCGGACGCTCGCCGGCACCGGGGCGGTGCCCGGCGGCTACCGCGCGATCGACGGCCTGCGGCTGGAGAAGGGCTACCGGGTCTGGGGCGCGGACCTGTCACCGGACGTCACCCCGTACGAGGCGGGGCTCGGCTTCTGCGTGCGGCCCGGCAAGCCGGGCGGGTTCCTGGGCGCGGCGGCGCTCGCCGAGGCGCGGGAGCGCGGGCTCACGCGGCGGCTGCGCTGCCTGACGCTCGACGACCCGGGCGCGGTGTGCCTGGGCAACGAGCCGGTACGGGTGGGCGACGAGGTCGTCGGGCGGGTCACCTCGGGCGGGTACGGGCACACGGTGGGCCGCTCGATCGCGTACGCGTACCTGCCCGTCGCGGCCGGCGAGATCGGCGCCGAGGTCGAGGTGGGCGTCTTCGGCACGTGGGTCACGGCCGAGGTCGCCCGGGAGCCGCTGTACGACCCGCGCGGCGAGCGCGTACGGGCCTGAATCGCTCTGTCCTGTGGCGAGATCGATCCGCCGTATGTGTCAAGTGACAAGCGATTATTCCACTCGGCCGGACACCATACGGGAATGGGTAACGCTTATCGCGCCCACGGGGATAGCACGACTGACGGGCAGGGTTGGGAAAAGGCGGAACTATGACAATTAACGCGACCGATATGCCGTCGGGGGACGAATGGTCGGCATTGCGAATCGCACGCCGCGTTCGCTCACAGCATCGGTTCAGCTTCGACGGTCAGGACACCGACGTCGTCCGCCTGCCGCCGGCCGCCGTGACCCGGCTCATCCAGCAGCTCGCGAGCACGGTGACGTCCAGCGTGCACCAGATCGTGCCGCTCGCCCCGCGCTTCGAGGCGGCCGACGCGTTCTCCGACACCGTCTGGCGCTCGCTCGCGGAGGACGAGGAGCGAAACGTGCAGGTCAAGCGCCTGCACTTATTGCCCTCCGGGAGAGGCGACCAGGACCTGGCCGACCCGCGCGACGAGAGCCCGCGGTACGAGGTGCGCGGCCTGCCCATCCAGCAGCTCATCGACGAGGAGCCGGCCGCCCTGCCGCTGAGCAACGTGTGGCTGATCGACGGCACGACGGTCGTCACGCAGGAGCCGCAGGGCTCGCCCTTCTGGCAGGTCAGCACGCGAACGGCCGACGTCGAGCGGTTCCGTGAGATGTGGAACAGGCTCTGGAGCCGCGCGGAGACCACCTGGGAGAGCGTCCCGGCCGGCCTCGACCTCACCGAGCAGCTCGTGCTCAGCGCCGACACGATGGCCACCATCGCGCCCTTCTCCTGCATCCAGCCGACGGACGGGCGGTCGACCTGCTCGTGGTACCACGGCGTCTGGCAGCACCTGCGGCTGTTCAACATGGTGAGCAGCCCGGACTGGCACTCCCCGTTCTACGAGCACGCCCTCGACCAGGCGTTCCACGGGCTGGCCGGGGAGAAGCAACCGCGGGTGCTGATCACCGGGACTGCCGACTACACGCTCCTCGCGTACGTCCTGCGGGCGGCCGCGAACGCGCGGGCCGACGCCGGGATCACGGTGGTGGACCGCTGCCGTACCGCGCTCCTGTCGTGCCAGTGGTACTCCCAGCGGTGGGCGACGCAAGAAGCCCTCGGTACCTGCACGGTCGACGTACGCGAGGCGGACGTGCTGGAGATCGCGCCCGATCCGGTCCGCTATCACCTGATCACCACCGACGGTTTCCTCACCCGCCTGGAGACGAGCACCGCCAAAGAGGTGATCCGGTCCTGGCACGAGCTGCTCGAGCCGGGCGGCACGGTGATCACGACCGTGCGCGTGCATCCGCTCGACGCGCCCAGGGGAAGCGTGCTCGACGAGGTGTCCGACTTCGCCCTGCGGGCCCGCGACCGCGCACAACGCTGGCGCCGATATCTCAAGTCGCGGGTCAACGACATCACCTCGGCGGCACAGCAGTACGCCCTCTCGATGCGCAGTCAGGACCTCGGCGACGCCGCGACCATCGGCCGGCTCTTCGCCGAACAGGGTTTCAAGATCAGATATTCGAGCCTGAATTCCGTCCCGGGCGAGCTTCGTCCCGCGACCTACATTCAGATCATCGCCGGAAAGCTCTAAGCGCCACCGCACGGTCGAGGAACGAGGTCGCCGAGATCATTTTGGATTTCGGCGGCGGGGGGCTCGTTCATCCACTTCTCTGGGTGAAGAAGAGGTCGATGTCCACGGAGCCCGCTGACTGGAAAGAGTTCCAAGACCGTCTGGCGGACGAAGACGAACGCGGTGCCGTCGAGGTCCTCGCCGAGATGGTCGCCGCCGCGCGGGGCGCCGCGGTCGGCCCGAGCCGGGAACCGCTGTTGCGCGTGCGTACGACCTTCGCCGCGGGCGACGGCCGGCCGTCGGTGTCGTGGCGTGTCTCCGCACCCCGCTCGGACCAGGCGATCGACCTGCGCCTGCCCTTGTCGGACCTGCGAAGGGCGGCCGCGTCGGGTGAGACGGTCCTGCGGATCCTGGCGTACGCGCTGGCGGCGCACTACCGGGGGCAGCCGGAGTCGCGCTGGCACCCGCACGCCTTCGGCCGGGCGCACCCCGCGGAACCCTCGGCGATGCTCGACCGCGTCCGTCGCTACCGGCTCCTGCTGGAGAACGAGACGATCGACCAGCACCTCGGCAACGACCTCGACGTCCTGGTGTACGGGAAGGTCGGCGTCGGCAAGACGATGATGGCGACCTGGCACGCCTCCCGGCATCTGGAGGAGGACGGCGGCCTGGTGTGGCTGGACCTGACCGACCCGTACGACTGCGACGAGTCGGTCGCCTACGGCCTGCTCACCATGGAGCGGTGGCCGAGGACGCTGGTCGTCGTCGACAACGTGCAGGCCAACGTCTCGGCCGCGCGCGGAGTCTTCGACCTGGTGAACCAGCTGCGCGCCGAGATGCGGCTCGGGCTCGTCGTCCTGGCCACCGGGTCGCCGCTGACGGCCCAGGTCGAGCCGCCGCTGTCCTCGACGCATCTGGTCCTGGTGCCGATCAACAACCGGAGGGTCGTCCAGGCGATCCTTCACGACGCCGAGGACCTGCCACCCGGCGACCGGCAGTGCGTCGAGGACCTCGCCGACGGCGACTGCTTCCTCGCGACCAAGGCCCTCGAACTCCGGCAGCGCCTTCACCGGGTGCCGGACATGGGGGAGCTGGTGGACTATGTCGCCGAGAGCATCGGCGTCGACCGGGTGAGCTCCGGGGCGCGGCGCACGCTGTACACCCTGGCATGCCTGTCGCTGTTCGAGATCGAGATGCCCCGGCGCCAGAGCGTCAGCAACGGGCTGGAGGGCCTGGAGGAGCTGCGGTCGGCCGAGCTCGTCCACCTCAACGACGAGTCCTACACCATCGGCCCGCGGTCGCAGGCCAAGCTGCTGGTCCGTCACATCAAGCGATCGTGGCAGGAGCGCCAGGCCCTGCCGAGCCCGGACAGGGTCGTCTACGAGCACCTCCAGCGCTCCGGCGCGGCGCAGATCAAGGCGACGCTGAACCGCCTCGAGCTCCTCCCCTTCGGGCACGAGGGACCGTTCGACCCCAAGCAGCTCGCGAGCGCCTGGAGCGCTCTGGGGTTCCTCGGGGACTCCCTCGCCGGGCGTGTGCTGGACGATCCCGGGTGGGGGGACGAGGTGGCGTCGGCCGCCTTCGCCGGCATCGCCCTGTCCTACCTGGGCAAGGCGGACGCTTGGCGCGAGTGCGCGAACTTCGTCCGTGGCCGGTGGAGCTACGACACGTCCGGTGACCTGCCCACCTGGGTCGGCGAACCGTCCGCGGACCTCGACAGCTTCGTACGGATCCACGACCTGATGGCCGCCGAGAGCGCCGCCATCAACGGGGGCGCGCCCTCGGCGACGGCCCAGTCCCTCGCCCCGGAGACGGCGTGCCAGGGCTGGATGCTCGGCGTGCTCCTCAGCTTCGAGGCGACGGCGATCGATCGCGACCCGCCCCGGGTCGACCGCCTGCGGCATATCGCGCAGCAGGCGATCGAGGCGGGCACGTTCCGGTCCGCGCAGATGCCCTGGATCACCGCTCAGATGATCCTGGGCCTGTGCCTGGCCGGTTACGACGAGACCGACCACGCGATCCAGCAGGCGTGCAGGTGGCTGTGCCAGGACAAGAGGCTGGGCGGCGCGTACGAGTCGGGCTGGCACAACGGCGTCGCCGGCGACGCCTCCGACGCGATGTCGACGGCCCTGTGCCTGTCCGCCCTCCTGCACGCGGGGTACCCGCAGCCGGCGAAGGTGCGCACCAGCTACGAGCGTCTGTGCCTGGCCCAGGACAGCATGGTGACCAACAACCAGGAGACCGAGCTGTCCCTGATCGTCGAGGCCCGGATCCGCACCGGGGACGAGTGGGAGGACCTCAAACCCGCGATCATCCACCTGCTCGGCTGGGCCACCCGCGCCGACCGGCGCGGCCCCGAGCTGCGGGCGACCCGCCCCGGCGAGCCGCTGAGCGCGAGCGCCAAGGCTCCCTTCATCGCCGTCCAGCTGTGGATCATCATCTGGACGACCGTCAACCGCGAACTCCGCCGCATGCTGCACGAACTGTGGGGCATGGAAGACCTCCTGCCTCCCCCGCGGCCCGTCAACACCGGCCGGCCCGCCGCCGACCGCTCACGGGAGCCGGCGGTGCCGCTCCGCGCGATCGAGGCCGACGTCAACCGCGCGATCACCCGGCTGCGACGGGAGATCGAAGAGCACATCAACACCCGCGCGAGCATGATCGACGACCTTCTTCCCTCCGTACAGGCGACGTTCCAGCGCAGGCTGGACCTGTGGAACTCACGCGGCCAGACGCTGGACGCGATCGAGCACGAACTGGCACACGGAGGCGTCTCCGGGATGCTCGTCTCGAAGCTCAACACTCTGGGACAGGAGATCATTCGTTCGGGCTGGCGCCGCATTCCCGATCCGAACGCCCGAGGGGAACCATGAAGCTCGCGCCCCCGCCGATGCTGACCGAGCGGGTCCTGCCCTCCTCCCTGCTGAACTTCCTCGCCGGTCTGCTCGCGGGCGCGGGCATCAACCTGCTGACGGCCGTGGAGACCGGGCCGACCGAGGTGCCGTCGGGAAAGATCGTGGTGGACTCCACCGCCTGGGTGGCGGCGTCGGTGTTCGCCGCGTGGGCCGCGCACATCGCCAACGGGGCGGAGCGCCGGGCCGATCTCGCGATGGACGAGCACCTCACCGCCGAGGAGAAGAACGGGATCTTCCGCACGGAGTCGGCGCGCATCTCCGGTAAGTTCTGGTCGCTCGTCAGCCTCACGGCCGCCTCCGTGCTGCTGGCGATCCTCCTCATCCCGCGCCTGGTGATCTGATCCCGGCCCGCCGAATCTTGACCCGCCGAAGCCTTGACACGGCACAGCTCAGACGCATCAATGGTCGCAAAACACACCATTAATTTCGAAGATCAGCTCTCCGGGCGCTCCGTGCCCGCCGTCCCCCGAAAGAGAGCATCGTGCCGAACCGAGGTCTGCTCACTCTGGAGCAACTGTGGGTCGAGGTGGAGGCGGACCGGATCGACACGGTCCTCATCGTCGTCACCGACATGCAAGGAAGGCTGCAGGGCAAACGCCTGTCCGCCCGATTCTTCCTGGAAGAGGTGGCGGCGCACGGGTCGGAGGGGTGCAACTACCTGCTCGCGGTCGACGTCGACATGAACACCGTCGACGGGTACGCCATGTCGTCGTGGGAGCGCGGGTACGGCGACTTCGTCATGCGCCCCGACCTGTCCACACTGCGCGCGATGCCGTGGCATGACGGGTCCGCGCTGGTGTTCGCCGATCTTTCGTGGGAGGACGGAAAGGACGTCGTCGCGTCGCCGCGGCAGATCCTGCGGCACCAGCTCGCCCGGCTCGCCGAGCGCGGCTGGGGCGCGTACGTCGGCACCGAGCTGGAGTTCCTGGTCTTCCAGGACTCCTACGAAGACGCGTGGAACCGGCACTACCAGGACCTGACGCCGGCCAACCAGTACAACGTCGACTACTCGATCATGGGGACGTCGCGCGTCGAGCCGCTGCTGCGCCGGATCCGCAACTCCATGGACCGCGCCGGGATGTACGTCGAGTCGGCCAAGGGCGAGTGCAACCTCGGCCAGCACGAGATCGCCTTCCGCTACGCCGACGCGCTGAGCACCTGCGACAACCACGTGCTCTACAAGACCGGCGCGAAGGAGATCGCGGCCCAGGAGGGCATGTCGATCACCTTCATGGCCAAGCCGAACGAGCGGGAGGGCAACTCCTGCCACATCCACATCTCGCTGCGGGCCGACGACGGCACGCCGGTGATGTACGGCGACGGAGAGCACGGGCTCTCGCCGATCGGTGAGCACTTCATCGCCGGGCAGCTCGCCTGCATGCGCGACTTCACCCTCCTGTACGCGCCGAACGTCAACTCCTACAAGCGATTCGCGCCGGGCTCGTTCGCGCCGACCGCGATCAAGTGGGGGCTGGACAACCGCACCTGCGCGCTGCGGCTCGTCGGCCACTCCGGCTCGTCGCTGCGCATCGAGAACCGCGTCCCCGGCGGCGACGTGAACCCCTACCTCGCCGTGTCGGCGCTGATCGCCGCCGGCCTGTACGGCATCGAGAACGAGCTGTCGCTGGAGGACGCCTACGGCGGGAACGCCTACAACTCCGGCGCCGACCAGGTACGCGCGACGCTGCGCGAGGCCTGCGCCGACTGGACCGGCAGCGCCCTCGCCCGTACGGCCTTCGGCGACGAGGTCGTGGACCACTACGCCAACAACGCTCGCGTCGAGCTCGCGGCCTACGACCGCGCGGTGACCGACTGGGAGCTGTTCCGTAACTTCGAGCGCACCTGATGGCCTACCAGGTGATCAATCCGGCGACGGAGGAGGTCATCACGTCGGTGCCGATGGCGGACGCCGGGGAGGTCGACGCCGCCGTCGCCCGCGCCGCCGCGGCGTACGAGACCTGGCGGCACGTGGCCCCGGGCGACCGGGCCCGGTTGCTGCGCGCCTTCGCCACCGTGGTCGACGCGCACATCGAGGAGCTGGCCGGGCTGGAGGTGACCTCGGCCGGGCACCCGATCGGCCAGGCGCGCTGGGAGGCCGGGAACGTCCGCGACGTCCTGAACTACTACTCGGCGGCGCCGGAACGATTGTTCGGGCGGCAGATCCCGGCGCCGGGCGGGCTCGACGTGACGTTCCAGGAGCCGCTCGGCGTGGTCGGGATGATCGTGCCGTGGAACTTCCCGATGCCCATCCTGGGCTGGGGCATGGCGCCGGCGCTCGCGGCCGGCAACACGGTGATCGTCAAGCCCGCCGAGGCGACCCCGCTGACCGCGCGCCGCATCGGCGAGCTCGCCCTGGAGGCCGGGCTGCCTCCGGGCGTGCTGCAGGTCGTCCCCGGTGAGGGGCCGGTCGCCGGGCGGCGGCTGGTCGAGCACCCGGCCGTACGGAAGATCGTCTTCACCGGGTCGACGCGCGTGGGCAAGGAGATCATGGCGGCCTGCGCCACGCAGGTGAAGCGGCTGACGCTCGAACTCGGCGGGAAGAGCGCCAACATCGTCTTCGCCGACGCCGACCTGCCCAAGGCCGCCGCGTCCGCGCCGTACGCGGTCTTCGACAACGCCGGGCAGGACTGCTGCGCCCGCTCGCGCGTGCTCGTGCAGCGCGGCGCGTACGACGAGTTCATGGAAATGCTGGAAGTCGCGGTGCGCGGCGTCCGCGTGGGCGATCCGCACGCGGCGGAGACCGAGGTCGGGCCGCTGATCAGCGCCGCGCACCGGGAGAAGGTCCGCGGTTTCGTCCGCGACGACGTCGCGTTCCAGGGGAGCTGCCCGGAGGGTCCGGGCTACTGGTTCCCGCCGACCGTGCTGACCGGGGACGGGCGTGCCTGGGAGGAGGAGATCTTCGGGCCGGTGGTGAGCGTCCTGCCGTTCGAGGACGAGGCCGACGCCGTACGCCTCGCCAACGACACCTCCTACGGGCTGGCGGGTTCGATCTGGACCCGCGACGTGGGGCGCGCGCTGCGGATGGCGCGGGCGGTGGAGGCGGGCAACCTGTCCGTCAACTCCCACTCCGCGGTCCGCTACTGGACGCCGTTCGGCGGCTTCAAGCAGTCCGGCTTCGGCCGCGAGCTGGGCCCGGACGCCCTCGGCGCGTTCACCGAGACCAAGAACGTCTTCATCGCCACGGACTGAAGTTTTCCGAATCGGAGGATCAATGTTGCGCCTGCAGGACCGCGTCGCGGTCGTCACCGGGGGTGCCAGCGGCATCGGGCTCGCGACGGCGCGGCGTCTCGCCCAAGAGGGCGCCAAGGTCGTGATCGCCGATCTCGACGAGACGACCGGATCGGGCGTGGCCACGGAGATCGGCGGGGCGTTCGTCCGCGCCGACGTGACGAGCGAGGTCGACGTGCGCGCGATGTACTCCTTCGCCCACGAGACGTACGGCTCGGTCGACATCGCGTTCAACAACGCCGGCATCTCCCCGCCCGAGGACGACTCGATCCTGACGACCGGCCTGGACGCCTGGCGGCGCGTGCAGGAGGTCAACCTCACCAGCGTGTACCTGTGCTGCAAGTACGTCATCCCGTACATGCAGGCGCAGGGGCGCGGCTCGATCATCAACACGGCCTCGTTCGTCGCGGTCATGGGCGCGGCGACCTCGCAGATCTCCTACACCGCCTCCAAAGGCGGCGTGCTGGCGATGTCACGGGAGCTGGGCGTGCAGTTCGCCCGCGAGGGCATCCGGGTCAACGCGCTGTGCCCGGGGCCGGTGAACACCCCGCTGCTGCAGGAACTGTTCGCGAAGGACCCCGAGCGCGCGGCGCGGCGGCTCGTGCACATCCCGATGGGGCGGTTCGCCGAGGCGACCGAGATCGCCGCCGCGGTGGCGTTCCTGGCCAGCGACGACGCCTCCTTCATCACGGCGGCGGAGTTCCTGGTGGACGGCGGCATCTCGGGCGCGTACGTCACGCCCGCATGACCGCCGCTCCGCTGATCGGGATCACCTCCTATGTCGAGCTCGCCCGGTTCACGGTCTGGGAGATGCCGGCGACGCTGCTGCCGCACGCGTACGTCGAGCAGGTCGTACGGGCCGGTGGGCAGCCGGTCGTGCTGCCGCCGGCCGGCGACCCGTCCTCGGTGCTGTCCCGGCTGGACGGGCTGATACTCGTCGGCGGCGGCGACGTTTCCCCGGCGTCGTACGGGGCCGTGCCGCATCCCCGTACGGGCTATGTCCGCGACTTCCGGGACACGGCCGAGCTGGCCCTCGTACGCGCCGCGCTCGACCGCGGCCTGCCGTTCCTCGGCATCTGCCGGGGCGCCCAGGTGCTCAACGTCGCGCTCGGCGGAACGCTCCACCAGCACGTACCGGACGTCGTGGGCGACGAGCGGCACTCCCTGACCCCGGGGAGCTACAACCGGTTTCCGGTCACGGTGGCCGTGTCCTCGCGTCTCTTCGCGGCGGTGGGCGCGCCGGCCGTCACGGTGGCGCACTACCACCACCAGGCCATCGACCGGCTGGGCGCGGGGATGACCGCGTGCGCGTGGGCGGACGACGGGCTGATCGAGGCGGCCGAGGTCGAGGACCATCCGTTCGCGCTGGGCGTGCAGTGGCACCCCGAGGTGGACGAGGACCTCTCCCTCTTTCGCGCGCTGGTACGTCACTGACCGGTCAAGTCTCGGTCACACGAAAATCATCTGGGGTGAGCGTGACGGAGTGCCACGCTTATATCGGATCCTGTGACCAAACCGGTGATCGGCGTGAGCGCGTACGCCGAAATGGCCCGCTGGGCGGCGTGGAACATGCCCGCCAGCGTCGTGCCTCAGCGCTATCTCGACAAGGTCGTCGCCGCGGGCGGCATCCCGGTGATTCTCCCGGCGGTCCCCCGCATCCCCCGGGTCCTGGCCCGCCTCGACGGGCTGCTGCTCGTCGGCGGCGGCGACCTGGATCCGGCTCGGTACGGGGCGGTGCCGCATCCGCGGAACGGCTACGTCAACGCCGTACGGGACGAGGCGGAGACGGCCCTTCTGGAATGGGCATCTGCCGGGGGCTCCAGCTTCTGAACGTCGTGCTGGGCGGGACGCTCCACCAGCACATTCCGGACGTCGTGGGCCACGAGGGCCATTCGGGCGGCGACGGGATCTTCACGAGGCACGAGGTGCATCTGCACCCGCGCTGCGTGCTGGCCAGGGCGCTGAACCGTACGACGCTGGACGTGCCGAGCCTGCACCACCAGGCGATCGACCAGCTCGGCGACGGATTGAGCGCGTGCGGCTGGGCGGACGACGGGCTGATCGAGGCGGTGGAGCTGGAGGGCCACCCGTTCACGGTCGGGGTGCAGTGGCACCCGGAGGCGGACGAGGGCCTGGACGTCTTCGCCGCGCTGGTGTCGGCCGCCGCGATTCCGTCCCCGGCCATGTGAGCTTTCGTGGCCGCTGCGCCGGGCGCTCCGCCTGCGGACGCGCTCTTCCGCCGTGTCACCAGGCGCTCGCGCCACCGTCGACCGCGTAGTTGGCGCCCGTGATGTACGTGGCCCGGTCGGAGGCGAGGAAGGCGGCCAGCTCGACGATCTCCTCGGGTCGGGCGAACCGCTTCAGCAGCGTCTTGCCGGTGATCGCGTCCCGCATCGCCTGGTCGTCGCCGAGGTCGCGGTCGCTGGCCGGGGTGAGGACGGGGCCGGGGCTGATCGCCACCGCGCGGATCCCGTGGGGCGCGCCTTCCAGCGCGAACTGCCGCGTCATGGCGATGACGCCGGCGTTCGCCGCACTGTGCGCGACCATTTTCGGAACCGCCCCGGCGATCATCCCGGCCACGGACGCGACGTTGAGGATGACACCACCACCGCGCCGGACCAGGTGCGGCCAGGCGAACTTCGACACGAAGAAGGGGATGTCGAGCTCACCGGCGATGGTCCCGCGCCAGGCTTCTATGGAGAAGTCGGGCATCGGCCCGAAGTACTGCATGGCCGCGTTGTTGTAGACGACGTCGAGCCCGCCGTACGCGGTCGCGGCCCTCTCGACGAACCGCTCCACCTGATCGGGGTCGGTGAGGTCGACCGGCGCGATGCCCGTCATCCGCCCGCCGGCCCGGCGTACGAGATCGACCGTCTCGTCGTTGCCGTCGGCCTTGACGTCACATCCGATGACCTTCGCACCCTCCCTCGCGAAGGCCAGCGCCGCGACGCGCCCCTGGCCTCCTCCGGTGCCGGTGATGAGCACGACCTTGTCGTCCAGCATTGCCATGGGAATCCTCCTGATCCGTGACCCGGTGGCTGCGTCCGGTCCAAGCACGACCACGCCTTCCTGGCGGGCCTCCGCACGAGCGGCCGTCGTGCCGTCCTCGTGCGGCGAAGCGGCCACGGACGTTGGCGTCCGTCGCCTACCTGCGAAAATACAGATACTTGCTACGTCAAGCAAGTATCTGATCTAGACCGACCCGGAGCCCACGGCCTGAACCGCGGCGACATCCGCCTACGACGGCCCGCGAGCACGGGACGCCACGCCTGTCCGTACCTTCGCCGCGGGAAGCAGGGAGTGGGGTCATCTGGGCGGTCTTCCGCGACACCACGACGCCTTCCGCAAAGCCGACGTCGTCCCTGTCGACCGCCACGGCCCGGACCTCGCCGACCGTCTCCGGAATTTCCCCCCGGTGGCGTGGATGCGATGTTTGGACGACACCTGGCGATGACGCGCATCTCACGGAACCCCCGAAGGATCGCACTTTACAGTCTCCTATTAAATGGCCCTTCTCGCCTGATCCCGTACATCTCAGACTGCCCGCCGAACGACGCCGCCTACCGCGTCCTCCGACTACACATCAGGGGAAAGAAGCCTGCCTCTCACCGTAGCCAGGGATGGTGCGACTCACTCCAGGCGGCCGACCGGACCGCCTCGACGTCGGGTTCTACTCGATCCCAAAGTGACGGAGCGCCCAGCGGCTTGGAAACAGGCCCCACCATTCCGCTTCGTCCGACATGTGCGTGACTTAAGACCGACATTGCTCACATGTATAGCAATATTGATTAATTATTGCCCAGCTTCTTCGGACTCCCCCTTCCATTGCCTCGAAGCCAATTCATTCGCTATTATGTTCGAAGGTGGACTGGATTATTGGGGGGTGTTCTGTCGGTGGAGACTCTGACGCGAACGCCGATGCCGCAGGCCGTGACACCTGCGGAAAAGGCGCAGGTGACGGGGACGTCTCTGGAGAGTCCGCCGGGGCCTGATCTCGGCACCTTGTCCGATTACGCCCTGATCGAGGCGATGGTGGCGGCGCGGCGGCAGGCCTCACGAGCACAGGCGGTCGAGCTGGCAGCGGTCGCGGAGCTGGCGCGGCGCCGCGACCCCGACGACGGCCAGGCCGCTGGCGCTGTCTTCGGCAGCGGCAGCCCCGAGCGTGAAGGTGCCACTCCGGACGATGGCGGCCCGAACAACACTGCTCCGAGCGGTACCGCCTCAGACGGCAGCACCGCTCCGACTAGCGCCGGCTCCGGCGGCGCTGGTCCGGCGATCTGGGTGGTGCCGCCTCACGAGTACCTGATCGACGAGGTGGCGGAGGCGCTGACACTCACGTCGGCGTCCGCCGATGGCCTGATCCGATTCGCAACCGAGCTGACCAGGCGGCTGCCCGGCACATTCGCCGCGCTGAGCAGCGGCGAGGTCGACTATTACAAAGCCCGCACCATCTGGCACTGCACCGGCCAGGTCGACGCCAACGTCGCGGCGGTGATCGAGACGAAAGTGCTCCCCAAAGCGCCGGAACAGACAACCGGTCAGCTCCGGGCAAAGATCCGGCGATTGATCCGGCGATTGATCCGGCGACTGGACCCCGACGCCCTGGCACGCCGCCGCGAGGAGGCGGAAGGGGAGCGTGCCGTACAGCTGATCGAGACCGATACCGGTACGGCCGACCTGATCGGCCACGATCTGCCCGCCGAGGCCGCCAGTGCCGCCTATGGGCGGATCTCGGCCATCGCCGCCGGCCTGAAGAGCGGTGGCGACCGGAGGGGTCTAGATCAGCTCCGCGCCGATGTGTTCGTGGCCCTGCTACGCGGCACCCTGACCACCACCCAGCCCCCCGCCGGCACGACCGAGCCACCCCCCGAGCCGACCGGGGAACCGTCCCGCCGCCCGGAACAGGACTGGAACCACGTCGATGACGCGGTCGCCGACATCATCGCCGAGACCGCCCGCGCAGAGCTGAACGCACTCACGCAGGCCCACCCCGAACTGACCGATCTGCCCGAACGACATCGCCGGCTCGCGGCCCTGATCGCCCAGGCCGGAGCCCGCATCACCGAATCACTCACCACCTTGCGCACCCCCTGGTGCCCTCCCGGCCAACACAACCCAAATCAGCACGGCTCGATCAGCACAACCTCGATCGTGGCCGACTCGACGGATCCGGGCGCCGCCGCGATGACTCCTGCCGAGACGTCTCCGTTCGCGGGGCGCCCGGTCGTACGGGTGCACGTGATGTTGATCAGAGTCGGGCCGGCCATCGGCCACCGGCGGTGATTCGGCGGTTGGTCGAGCACCGGGACCGGAGGTGCTGTTTCCCGGGGTGCCGCCGGCCGGTCCGGCACTGCGACGCAGACCATTCAATTCCGTTTCATCGTGGCGGTGTGACCTGCCCCTGCAACCTCGCGATGCTCTGCCGCCACCACCACCGGCTCAAACAGACCCCAGGCTGGCGGATCGAGCACATCTGGCCCGGCGTCATCTTGTGGATCGGCCCGAGCGGCCACTGGCGGATCACCGCACCCGCGGATCGCGAGTGACGGGGCTCTCGCTGCGGGAGGGTATCGGCTGAGTGTCGCGGGACTGGCGCCCCGCGGGGCGACTCAGCAGGCACGGTGAGGTGGCCCCGCACCCGACGCCGGCGGTCGGCGGCATCCCACCGAGGCTCGGCGGGCACGGTGAGGTGGCTCGGCGGGCCCGCGGCGACGCCGGGGCTCGGTGAGCGCGATCGACCAACTCATGGGCTTGCGCCGGACAGGCATGGCCATCGGACCGTCGGTCCTGTCGGTCAGCGCTCGATGGCTTAAGACTCGACGGCTCCAGGTCCGGCGCGGCCCGAAACTACATGGCCCTGTACCCAGCAGCGCAGCCCAGCGCCGAACGCGGACGGTGAACTGCGGGGTACGGGCTGCGGGCTGCGGGGCCGGCCGCGCAGCGTATGGGTCGGCGTGCGTTACAGCCGGTTCTGTGCGACGGCCCGTACCGTGACGGTGACGAGGGGCATGTCGAACTCGCCGTCCGTCGTCGCGGGGTTCGCCCGCAGGTAGGCGAGGACGCGCCCCATGAGCTTTTCGCGTTCGTCGTCGGGCAGGACGAGGACATGCGAGTGGGTGGCGAGGGTGGCGACGAGCGACTCGGCCGTACGGCGCTGCGCGTGCGGGAAGGACTTCTCCTCGAGCTCGGGGAAGTGCGGCGTCGGGCGGAGCCTCGCGTGCCCCTCCCACCGGGTGTAGGAGACGCTGCTGCGCGCCACCTCCTTGAGCCCGTCCACCCAGGGCACCCGGTCGTCGTCGGTGTTCCACAGCCCTGCGAGCACACCACCGGGAGCCAGCACGCGGGATATCTCGGGCATGGCACGGTCCAGGTCGAACCAGTGCATCGCCTGGCCGACGAGGATCGCGTCCACGGCTCCGTCACCGAGCGGAATGCTCTCGGCGGTACCGGCCAGCGCGGGCACACCGGGCAGGAGCCGGCGCAGTTCGGCGAGCATGGCCTCGTCCGGCTCGACCGCGACGACCTCGGCGCCGGCGCGTACGAGCCCTTGGGTCAGCTTTCCGGTTCCGGCGGCCAGGTCGAGAACCCGCAACGGCGTCCGCATCCGTACGGGCTCCAGCGCCCAGCGGATCGCGGTCTCCGGGTAATCGGGCCGCTCGGCGGCGTAGGCGGCCGCCTCCGCGCCGAACGACGCCGCCCGCCGCGCAACGAGCTCCGGCGAACTCTCCGAGGGTGGGGCCATGCCCTCACCGTAACCAGACACGCTCAGGCCGCCGTCAACAAGGTGCACCTCGTCGGCAAAGGCAAAGCGACACCTCGCTCCACCTATGGGGACAGATCAGGCGATGCTCAGCACTCGATGACGTTCACGGCGAGGCCGCCGCGGCTCGTCTCCTTGTACTTGTCGAGCATGTCGCGGCCCGTGTCCCGCATGGTCTTGATCGCCTTGTCCAGCGACACGAAGTGCCGGCCGTCGCCGCGCAACGCCAGGCGCGCCGCGCTGATGGCCTTGATCGAGGCGACCGCGTTGCGTTCGATGCACGGCACCTGGACCAGGCCGCCGACCGGGTCGCAGGTCAGGCCCAGATTGTGTTCGATGCCGATCTCCGCGGCGTTCTCCACCTGCTCCGGCGTGCCGCCGAGGACCTCGGTCAGACCCGCGGCGGCCATCGAGCAGGCCGACCCCACCTCTCCCTGGCACCCCACCTCGGCACCTGAGATCGAGGCGTTCTCCTTGATCAGTACGCCCATCGCGCCCGCCGTCAGCAAGAAGCGGACCACGCCCTCGTCCGAGGCGCCGGGGACGAACTTGTCGTAATAGTGCAGCACGGCGGGGACGATGCCGGCGGCGCCGTTGGTGGGGGCCGTCACGATCCGGCCGCCGGCGGCGTTCTCCTCGTTGACCGCCAGGGCGAACAGCGTCACCCAGTCCATCGCCTGCAGCGGGTCTCCGGCGGGCTCCGTCACGAGCTTGCGCTGCAGGTGGTGGGCCCGGCGGCGGACCTTCAGGCCACCCGGCAGCAGGCCCTCCTGGGTGCAGCCGCGCGCGACGCTCTCCCGCATGACCTGCCACAGCTCCAGCAGGCGCGTACGGATCTCTTCTGAGGAGAGGCCGAACGCCTTCTCGTTCTCCATCATCAGCGCCGACACCGACAGGCCGGTCTCCTCGGTCAGCGCGAGCAGGGCGGCGCCGCTGGAGAACGGGTACGGCACCACGGTGTCGTCCGGTTTGATGCGGTCCGCGCCGGTGGCGTCCTCGTCCACGACGAAACCGCCGCCGACCGAGTAGTAGACCTTCTCCCGGAGTACGGTCCCCGAGTCGTCGGAGGCCGTGAAGCGCATGCCGTTCGGATGGTGCGGCAGTGACTTCTTGCGTTCGAAGACGAGGTCGGTGCCGACCACGAAGGGCACCGAGTGGTCGCCGAACAGGCAGATGACACCGCTGGAACGCGCCGCCGCCACCCGCGCGTCCACTCCCGCGACGTCGACCGACTCCGGCTTGTCGCCCTCCAGGCCGAGAAGAACGGCCTTGTCGCTGCCATGGCCCTTGCCGGTCAGCCCGAGCGAGCCGTACAGCACGGTCCGTACGGACGCGGTCTTCTCCAGCAGGCCGTCGGCGGCCAGACTCGAGGCGAAACGGTGCGCGGCCGCCATCGGCCCGCCGGTGTGCGAGCTGGACGGGCCGATGCCGATCTTGAACAGGTCGAAGACACTGATCGCCATTACTTCGCCGCGGCCCGGGCCTCCATGGCCTGCTGGTACAACCGTCCGGCGCGATAGCTGGAGCGTACGAGCGGGCCGGACATGACGCCGACCATGCCGATGCTCTCGGCCTCGGCCTTCAGCTCGACGAACTCCTCCGGCTTGACCCAGCGGTCGACCGGGTGGTGGCGCGGCGTGGGGCGGAGGTACTGCGTGATCGTGAGCAGCTCACAGCCCGCGTCGTACAGGTCGCGCATGGCCTGCGTGACCTCCTCGCGGGTCTCGCCCATGCCGAGGATGAGGTTGGACTTGGTGACCAGCCCGGCCGCACGCGCCTGTGTGATGACCGAGAGCGACCGCTCGTACCGGAACGCCGGGCGGATCCGCTTGAAGATCCGCGGCACGGTCTCCAGGTTGTGCGCGAGCACCTCCGGGCGCGCGGAGAAGACCTCGGCGAGCTGGGACGGGATCGCGTTGAAGTCCGGGATGAGGAGTTCGACGCCGCACCCGGGCAGGCGCGAGTGGATCTGGCGTACGGTCTCGGCGTACAGCCAGGCGCCGCCGTCGGCCAGGTCGTCGCGGGCGACGCCGGTGATCGTGGCGTACTTCAGGCCCATCTGCTCGACGGACTCGGCGACGCGACGCGGCTCGTCCGGGTCGTACGCGGCGGGCTTGCCGGTGTCGATCTGGCAGAAGTCGCACCGGCGCGTGCACTGGTCACCGCCGATGAGGAAGGTGGCCTCGCGGTCCTCCCAGCACTCGTAGATGTTGGGGCAGCCGGCCTCCTGGCAGACCGTGTGCAGGCCCTCACTGCGCACGAGATCGGTCAGCTCGCGGTACTGCGGGCCCATCTTCATCCGGGTCTTGATCCAGGGCGGCTTGCGCTCGATCGGGGTCTCGGCGTTACGCGCCTCGACCCGTAGCAGCTTGCGGCCCTCCGGGGCGATGGTCATCGGTCACATCTCACAAACTGGGGTAGAGCGGGTGCTTCTCGGCGAGGGCGCTGACCCGTGCCGAGAGCGCGGTGGAGTCGAAGGACGGCTGGAGCGCGAGCGCGATGATGTCGGCGACCTCGGTGAAGTCGGCCTCCTGGAAACCGCGGGTGGCCAGCGCCGGGGTGCCGATCCGCAGACCCGAGGTCACCATCGGCGGGCGCGGGTCGTTGGGTACGGCGTTGCGGTTCACCGTGATGCCGATGCCGTGCAGGCGGTCCTCGGCGTCGCGGCCCGTCAGCTCGGAGTCGACCAGGTCGACCAGCACGAGGTGCACGTCCGTGCCCCCTGTCAGCACCTTCACGCCCGCCTTGGCGGAGTCCTCCCGCGACAGCCGCGCCGCGAGGATCCGCGCGCCCTCGACCGTACGGGTCTGGCGCTCGGCGAACTCCTCGGAGGCGGCGATCTTCAGGGCGACCGCCTTGGCGGCGATGACGTGCTCCAGCGGCCCGCCCTGCGTGCCCGGGAACACCGCCGAGTTGATCTTCTTGGCGAACTCCTCGCGGCACAGGATCAGCCCGCCGCGAGGCCCGCACAGCGTCTTGTGCGTCGTCGTCGTGACGATGTCGGCGTGCGGTACCGGCGAGGGGTGCAGGCCGGCCGCGACCAGGCCCGCGAAGTGCGCCATGTCGACCATGAGCAGCGCGCCGGTCTCGTCGGCGACGCGGCGGAAGGCGGCGAAGTCGAGCCGGCGCGGGTACGCCGACCAGCCGGCGACGATCATCTGCGGCCGGTGCTCGTGGGCCAGCCGGGAGACCTCGTCCATGTCCACCAGGCCGTCGTCGCCGACGTGGTACGCGGCGACGTTGAACATCTTGCCGGAGTAGTTGATCTTCATGCCGTGGGTCAGGTGCCCGCCGTGGGCCAGGTCCAGGCCCAGGATGGTGTCGCCGGGCTGCAGCAGCGCGAAGTAGACCGCGATGTTGGCCTGTGCGCCCGAGTGGGGCTGCACGTTGGCGTGGTCGGCGCCGAACAACGCCTTGGCGCGGTCGATCGCGAGCTGCTCGGTGACGTCGACGTACTCACAGCCGCCGTAGTAGCGCCGGCCCGGGTACCCCTCGGCGTACTTGTTCGTCATCACCGAGCCCTGGGCCTCGAGCACGCCGACCGGCGCGAAGTTCTCCGAGGCGATCATCTCCAGGGTGGACTGCTGACGGTGCAGCTCGTCGGCGATGGCCGCCGCCACCTCGGGATCGACGTCGGCGAGCGACGCGTTGGTCAGGCTCATCTCACGCCTCCTCGATCAGCTTGGAATAGGCCGGGGCGTCGAGCAGATCGGGCGAGTCGCCGTCCTTGCGGATCTTGAACAGCCAGCCCTCGCCGTACGGGTCAGAGTTGATCACGGCAGGGTCCTCCTCGACCGAACCATTGACCGCCACCACCTCTCCCGTCACCGGCGCGTAGATGTCGCTCACCGACTTGGTCGACTCAGCCTCACCACAGGGCTCACCGGCCTCCACCGAGGCACCCTCCTGGGGCAACGAGACGTAGACGATGTCCCCAAGAGACCCAGCGGCGTACTCCGTGATCCCGATGGTGACAACGCCGTCGGCGGGCTCGGTAATCCACTCGTGCTCTTCGGTGTAGGAAAGGGTCTCGGGCACGTTGCTCACGGGGTCCTCCTATAGAAAGGCAGGGCGACCTTGTCGACCGGCTCGTGTTTACCGCGGATGTCCACTGACAGATCGGTGTCTTCGGTGTGACCCGCGTCGATATAGCCCATGGCGATGGGCTTGCCCAGTGTCGGGGATGGCGCGCCGCTGGTCACCACACCGCACGGCGTGCCGTCTGATCCCACGATGTCGTACCCGTGCCGGGGCACCCGGCGTCCGCGGGCGACGAGTCCGACGAGCGTGCGCTCCGGGGCCTTGTCGGCCAGTGCGGCGAGCGCCGTACGCCCGACGAAGTCGCCGGGCTTGTCGAACTTCACGGTACGGCCGAGGCCCGCGTCGAACGGCGTCGTCTCGGTGGTGAGCTCGTTGCCGTACAACGGCATGCCGGCCTCGAGGCGCAGCGTGTCGCGCGAGGAGAGCCCACAGGGCCGCAGGTCGTCGCCGCCGGCGTCGGTCAGCGCCCCCCAGGTCGGCACGGCGTCGCCCGCGGAGACGAACAGCTCGAAACCGTCCTCGCCGGTGTAGCCGGTACGGGCGATCAGCGCGTCGACCCCGGCCACCGTGCCGGGCAGGATCGCGTAGTACTTCAGGCCGGCGAGCCCGGCGTCGGTCAGCGCGGCGAGGATCCCCTGGGCCTTCGGCCCCTGGACGGCGATCAGCGCGTACGCGTCGGACCGGTCGTCGACCACGGCCTCCTCGAAGCCCTCGGACCGCTTCGTCAGCTCGGCGCGTACGGTCGCGGCGTTCGCGGCGTTGGCCACGACCATGAACGTCTCGGCCGCGAGCCGGTAGACGATCAGGTCGTCCAGCACGCCACCGGCGGCGTCACAGATCATCGTGTAGCGCGCCCGGCCGACCGCGAGCGCCGACAGGTGCCCGATGAGCGCGTGGTCGAGCGCGGCTCCGGCCTGAGGCCCGGTGAGGAAGATCTCGCCCATGTGGGAGAGGTCGAACAGCCCGGCGCTCGTACGGACGGCCTGGTGCTCGGCGGTCTCGCTGCCGTAGCGCAGCGGCATCCGGTAGCCGGCGAACTCGGTGACGGTGGCGCCGAGGTCGTCGTGGACGTCGTGGAGTGGTGTCTTCTTGGTGTCCGGGACGGACATCGCGGCAGGCTCCTTATCGCGCAGACGCTCGCGCACTGGCGGGGTCATATCGTCCCACCGGCACGGGGCGTGCGGTCTCGGCGCCTCCCCCTCTGTCATCGGTGCCTGAGAGCTTCACCCCCCTTGGGGGGCTTGCACCTTCGGCGGGAGCTTCGCTCCGCTTTCCAGAGGTCGCCTGACCCACGCGGTACTTTTCGCCTGAGAGGTTCCGGGGAGGAGTTGCTCCTTCGGCGGCCCAGGCTGGCGGCCGGGGCGCTCTCCCGCGCGGGATCGATGGCTCCGGCCAGGCTAGCAGCGCCCGCCGTGGCACGGTAGGTCCGCCTCGGCGCACGATCGGCGAAGCCGGTCAGCGGACGAAGGTCACGTCCGGGTGGCCCGGGGAGGGCCCGCCGAGCAGGCCGTCGTCGTGGCCGCGCAGCTCGTGGTCGAAGAAGGACGTGAGGTACGCCCGCTGGTCCGCGACGGCCTTCGCCGGGTCGATCCAGCCGATGTCCTCGTACTTCGCCTCGGCCGGCAGCCCGGTCACCTGCGGCACCAGGGACTCCATGTCGGTGTAGGTGTGGTGCTTCGAGCCGCGCAGGTGCAGGTCGCGGTGCCATCCGCTGCTGTTGGACCACAGCGCCTCCCACGACCGTACGGTGTGGTGGTCGCTCACCTGGCTGCCCATCAGCAGGAACGGCCGCCGCAGGCCCTCCTCGGCGAGCGGCGACAGGCCGGGGCCGCCGTCGTCCTGGTCGAAGCCGACCGTGCCGTCCAGATCCGCCGCCGCCACGACGCGCGGGTCGTCGTGCGCCGTCTGCAGGGCGGTGAACCCCCCGGCCGACTGGCCGTACATGCCGATCCGGCCCGGGGTCAGCCCCTGTGGCAGGACCGACGGCAGCCGGTCGAGGACGAAGCGCGTGTCGGCCACCCTTACGGTCATGACCTTCTTCAGCGTCGCGAGGACGTCGCCGTCCAGCGGCAGCGCGAACGGCTCGACCCGGCCGCCGGGGAACTCCACCTCCGAGGCGTCATAGGTGTGGTCGATCGTGACGACCGCGTAGCCGCGGGAGGCGAACTCCTCGGCGAGCGTGGTGCCGAGCGTACGAGGGTCGCCCAGGCCGGGTGAGTAGAGCAGGACGGGGCGCCGGCCGGGCAGCGCGGGCGCGCCGGTGTGCGCGTGGGTCGGTGTGGCGCCCCAGTCGACCGCGCCCACGGGGATGCCCCAGCCCTGGTGCACGGGTGTGCCGAGGGATGCGTCGAAGTGTCTCGCCGCCGCGGGGGTCATCTGCGGGGCGACCGGGTGGGCGGCGGCGTCGTGCGCCGGGTAGAAGACGCTGACCATCAGCTCGCGGTACGACCGGGCGGGCACCCAGGGGTCGGGCCGCGACCGGTCGACGAGCCGCAGGGACACGGCGCCGACCGCGTCCGGGCCGGTCGGGGCGGGCAGCCGCAGCCGTTGGGCGGCGGCCTTGTGAGGCACCGCCTCGGAGGGGGCCGGGCCGGGGGCGACGAGGCCGGCCGCGACCAGACCGGCCGCGATGATGGTCCTGCGCATGTGACGACCTCCGTGTTTCGGGGACGTCATTCATGCTGGTCGCCCGCGCCCGCCGGGGCGATCGTGCCACCACGCCGGCCGGGGTTCGGTTCACCCCACCGTGCTCAGTGCACGCGCCACTGGCCGAGCTCGGTGGCGTATCCGGCGTTGAGGGCGTATTGGACGGAGACGATCCGGGCCGTGCGCGGGACCGCGAAGACGATGAAACCGGCCCCGATCTGGTCGTGCAGCAGGGTCACGACGCGGGGGAAGCCCCGGCCCGCGGTCACGGTCGCCACGGTCGGGTCGTAGCCGTGCCCGGCCTCGTCGATGACCTTCGCGCCGAAGGTCGGGCTGTCCTGGTACGCCGTGGAGCCGATGTTCTTGAACACGAACCGTACGGCCACGAACCGCTCGCCCTTGCGCGGCTTCTCGAACGTGCCCCGGCCTACGGCGGTGGAGATGACCTTCTTGACCTTGACGGCGAGCGTGAGGGTTCCCGTGACACCGGCGTCGTCCACGCCGGTCAGGGTGATCGCCTCGCCGACGTTCGCGGCGTGCAGGTGGATGGGGGTCGTGGTCGGTTCGGGATTCTTGGCCGTCTGGGCGGCCGTTCCGCACCCGGTGAGCAACGCCGCCATCCCGGCCGCGAGAACCAGCCTCCGCACGCCCCGGTCCCCCATCACCCGATCCGCCAGAACCGGATGATCATGTTAGGGCCGCCGGGCGGGTCGGGCGACCGGAATGGCCGCGGTCGGCCGAGGAAAACCCGGCGGCGGTCAGGTCGCCGCGGCGAGGCGGCGCAGCGCCAGTTCGGCGAGCAGGGCGGCTCCGTCGGACAGGACCGCGTCGTCGAAGACCGCCGTCGCGGCGTGGTTGAACGGGGCGGTGTTCGGGTCGCGGCCGGGCGGGCAGGCGCCCAGGAAGACGAACGAGCCCGGCACCTCCTCCAGCACGAACGAGAAGTCCTCCGCCGTCGTCATCGGGTCCGGGGCCCAGACGAAGCGCTCCGGGCCGTACAGCTCTCCCACCGTCGAGGCGACGAACTCGGTCTCCCCCGCGTCGTTGACCGTCACCGGGTAGCCGATGTCGTAGTCGACCTCCGACGTCAGGCCGTGGGCGGAGGCGATGCCGCCGACCAGCGCGCGGATGCCGTCGAGCACCCGGGTGCGCGCGTCCGCCGAGAAGGACCGTACGGTCACGCCGAGGCGTGCCTCGTCCGGGATGATGTTGGCCGCCGTGCCCGCGTGGAAGCTGCCGACCGTGATCACGACCGGGTCGAAGGCGTCGAAGGCACGCGTCGCGAGGGTCTGCAGCGCGGTCACCACCGCGCTCGCGGCCGGGATCGGGTCCTGGGCCCGGTGCGGCTGGGACCCGTGGCCGCCCGCGCCGATGATCCGGATGTGGAGCTCGTCGGCCGCCGCCATGATCGGGCCGCGCCGGGTGACGAACATGCCGGCCGGTACGAGCGACGAGGCCACGTGCAGGGCGTACGCGGCGACGGGCCGCTGTCCGGCGGCGTCCAGCACGCCCTCCTCGATCATGTACCGCGCGCCGGCCTCGCCCTCCTCGCCCGGCTGGAACATGAAGACGACGCTGCCCGCGAACTCCGCCGAGGACAGCAGGCGCGCCGCCCCCACGAGCATCGCCGTGTGCAGGTCATGACCGCACGCGTGCATCGTGCCGGGCGTCTCGGAGGCGAACGGGAGGCCGGTGCGCTCGGTGAGCGGCAGCGCGTCCATGTCGCCCCGCAGCAGCACCACCGGACCCGGGGACGCGCCGTGCAGCACCCCGGTCACCGACGACAGCGCCGTGCCGGTCTTGGTCTCCAGCGGCAGGCCGTCCAGCGCGGCGAGCACCTTCTCCTGGGTGCGCGGCAGGTGGAGGCCCAGCTCGGGCTCGCGGTGCAGGTCACGGCGGAGTCGTACGAGGTCGTCCTGGAGGTCGCCGGCGGCGGCGCGCATGGGGGACATGCCTTCTCACACTACGCGGCGGGCCCCTGCCGGGTCAGCGCGCTTCATCCGGAAATCCACCACTCCGCCAAGATCGTCCCTGTTCAGGGTCGTCCGCAGCCGGACCATCGCGTCGTCGCGGATCCGCCAGGAGAGCTCGGCCAGGTCGACCTCCGCGTCGCACATCACGAGGACCCGCATCGAGGGCCGCCGGGCGCTGCCGGCCAGCCGGGTCCGCACCTGCCGTACGCCCGGATAGGACGTCACGTCGGCCGCGATCGCTCGGGCGGCGACGCGTGCCGCCATCCGGGTGGCTCCGGCGCGGGCGTCGCCCATCGCGAGGCGGCGCAGCGTACGGCGCCGCCACTGCGCGGACAGCCACGCCGTGCCCAGCATCGCCACGGCCAGCGCGACGCCCGACACGGACGCCCAGAACCACGGGTGCGCCGAGATCCACCGCGACGTCGCGCCGGTGACCAGCGGCCGGCCGGGCCGGAACACGCCCAGGCCCAGCGTCGTGCCGCCGGTGCCCAGCAGCACCAGCCCGGTCAGGGCCAGCCAGACCCGGTTTCCCATAGTCGTTCCTCCTCTAGTCCTTGCGCTCGGCGACGTGCACGGCCACCACGGGGACCCGTACGGGATCGAGGCCGGCCAGCCGGTCGTGTACGGCGTCGGCCACCTGCTCGCCGAGTTCGCCGGGGTCGCGGAAGCCGCCGACCACGCGGATCTCGGCCCGGGGCCGCAGCCGCCCCCGCAGGCGTACGGTCGCGGAGTCGACGCCGGGCACGTCCACGACGGTGGCGCGCAGGGCCGCCCGCAGCGACGACCGGCCGAGGCCCGTGACGAACCTCGGGTCGTCGCCCGCCAGCGGCGCGGTGCGCGTACGGCCGGGCAGCACGGCGGCCAGGACCAGCAGGAGACCGGCGAGCGCCAGCCCGCCACCCGCGGCCATCGGCGCCGTGTCGTCCCAGGTCAGCACGTGGATCCGCCCGATCACCCGCGGGCGCAGCACCGGGTGGCCGAGCCGCGAGGACACGACCTGGACGACGGTGGAGCCGCCGGAGACGGTCAGCAGCGAGGCGGCCAGGACCGCCGGCAGCACCCGCCGGGGCCGGAACGCCCGGACCGCCGCGCGGCACGCGTCGGCCCGGTCCGGCTCGCCTGGGGTAGGGGTTCGATCACGCACCGTGGCATTAGACCACGGAGGGTGACCTGCGGCCCGCGACGACAGGTCAGCGGAGCACCACGGTCCGGTCGGCGTTGATCAGTACGCGGTGCTCGGCCTGCCAGCGGACGGCGCGAGCCAGCGCGAGGCACTCCATGTCGCGGCCGACCGCCATCAGCTCGTCCGGCCCGTGGGTGTGGTCGACCCGGGCGACCTCCTGCTCGATGATCGGCCCCTCGTCCAGGTGCGGCGTGACGTAGTGCGCGGTGGCGCCGATGAGCTTCACGCCGCGCTCGTACGCCTGGTGGTACGGCTTGGCGCCCTTGAAGCTCGGCAGGAACGAGTGGTGGATGTTCATGATCCGGCCGGGCAGCTTCGCGCAGAGGTCGTCGGTCAGGATCTGCATGTAGCGGGCGAGAACGACGAGGTCGGCCTGGTAGTGCTCGACCAGCGCGAGGATCTCCGCCTCCTGGGCCGCGCGGTTCTTCGCGCTGACCGGCAGGTGGTGGTAGTCGATGCCGTAGGACTGGGTCAGCGGCCGCATGTCGGGGTGGTTGGAGGCGACCGCCACGACGTCGATGCCGAGCAGGCCGGAGCGGTGGCGGTAGAGCAGGTCGTTCAGGCAGTGGCCGTACTTGGAGACCAGGATCAGCACCCGCGTGGGCACCGCCCGGTCGTACAGGTGCCAGTCGAGGGCGAACTCCGGGCCCAGCGCGGTGAACGCCTCGGTGAGCGCGCCCTCCCCCAGACCCTCGGGCGCGTCGAACTGCGTCCGCAGGAAGAACCGGCCGGTGCCGCGATCACCGAACTGCTGGCTCTCCACGATGTTGCAGTCGCGCTCGGCCAGCACCCCGGACACCGCGGCCACGATGCCCGGCCGGTCGGGACAGGACAGGGTGAGCACGTACTGTGTCATGTCACGAGCTTACGGTGAACATCGCACTACGATCGCCTCGCCCGGCGCCCGCAGTCGGCCATTCGGGCACCTGCGGCAGGCCTGCGCTCGGCAAAGTCTGCGAACACGCGGGCGCCTCGGACCCGGTGCCGGCGAGGGCCGCCTCCATACTTCACCGGGCGGACCGGCTCACGTAACGCGCGCGGCGCGGGGACGCCCCGGCGGGCGGGCATCATCGCCGGCGCCATGTCGTGGACTCCACTCGGGGAGACGATCGTTGCTGAAGCGCATCGCCGCCGTGCTGGCGCTGGCCGGCACCGCCCTGATCTCGTCCTCTTTCCCTCCGGCCCGTGCCTCGACCGGCCACGCCGTGCTCATCGGCGTGCCCGGCCTCCGGTGGAGCGACGTGAGCCCGTCGGCCACGCCGAACCTCTGGCGGCTCGCCGGGGGTTCCGGCATCGGGCTGCTGTCGGTACGCGCGGTCGGCACCCTGACCTGCCCGGCGGACGCGTGGGCCACCGTGTCGGCGGGCGCCCGGTCGGCGGCCGGGCCGTTCTGCGAGAAACCGCTCACCGTGACGCCGTACGGGCCGGGCGCCGTGGTCGGTGAGGTGGCACGGCTCCGCAGGATGAACGCGGGCTTCGGGCCGGTCGGGCTGCTGGGCGGCGCGGTGCACCGCGCCGGCGGCTGTACGGCCGCCGTCGGCCCGGGCGCGGCCCTGGCGGCCGCCGACAGCGGCGGCCGGGTCGACGTGTACGCGCCGTCGGACCCCGCCTCCGCCCTGGCGCGCTGCCCGGTGACGGTCGTCGACGCGGGCTCGGTGCTCGGCGGGGGCGGCCCGCGCCTGGCCGCCGTACGCCGCGCCGACGCGATGATCGGTTCCGTGCTCGCCCGCGCGCCGTCCTCGGACGTCGTCGTGGCGGGCGTGGCCGACGACGGCGCCGTCCACCTGAGGCCGGTGCTCGCCACCGGCGCGGCAGGGCGCTACCTGGGCTCGGACTCGACGCGCCGCTCCGACATGGTGATCCTGCCGGACCTGACCGCGACGCTGCTGCGGTCCGCGGGCATCCCGGCGCCGGAGGGGATGGTCGGCACGCCGCTGCTGCCCTCCGCCGTACGGCCGGCGCGCCTCTCCTCCGCCGTGGCGGACCTGACCTCTCAGGACGTCGCCGCGCAGACGCACCGGCGGCTGCTGCCGCGCTTCTTCGCGGGGTTCGTGGTGAGCCAGGTGCTGTTGTACGCGGCGGCCGCCCTCGCCCTGCGGCTGCGGTGGGCCCCCGGCCACCGGCGGCGGATCCTGTCCGCCACCCGGCTGACCGCGCTCGCCGCCGCCGCCGTCCCCGTCTCGACCTACCTCGTCAACGTCCTCCCGTGGTGGCACACCGCGAGCCCTCTCGCGTGGCTGGTGGCGGGGGTCGCGGCGTTCGACGCCTCGGTCGTGGCCGTCGCGGTCGCGGGCCCGTGGCGGCGCGACATCCTCGGCCCGGGGACCGTCATCGCGGCCGTGACCGCGGCCGTGCTCGGGCTGGACCTGGTGACCGGGAGCGATCTGCAGCTCAACAGCCTGATGGGCTACTCGCCGCTGGTGGGCGGGCGGTACTACGGGATGGGGAACATCGCGTTCGCGGTCCTGGCGACGTCCTCCCTGCTGGCCGCCGCCGGGGTGGCCCAGTGGCTGGAGCCGCGGCGGGGCCGGCGGGCCGCGGTGGCGGCCGTGCTCGCGCTGACCCTGACGGCGGCGCTGCTGGACAGCTGGACGGCGTGGGGCAGCGACTTCGGCGGCCTGATCGCGTTCGTCCCCGGCCTGGCGACGACGGCGCTCCTGGTCGCGGGCCGCCGGGTGTCGTTCCTCCGGCTGCAGCTGCTGCGCGCGACGGGGATGGCCCTGGTGCTGGGGATGGCCTGGATCGACTACCTGCGGCCGCCCTCGCGGCGTACGCACATGGGCCGGTTCTTCGGGCAGCTCGTGGAGGGCGACTCGCTGCCCTGGCTGGAGCGCAAGTTCACCGCGATGACGCACACGTTCGGCAACATGACGCTGATGCCGGTGGTCGTGTCGGCGTTCCTGTTCGTGTTGCTCGTGCTGCACCGCCCCGGGCGGGCCCGGGCGGGAGGGCTGGAGCTGGCGTACGCGCGGGCCCCGATGCTGCGGGCGGGCCTGTCGGGGGCCTTCGTGACCGCGCTGGTGGGAGGCGCGGTGAACGACTCCGGGGTCGCGGTTCCGGCCCTGGCCCTGGCCGTCGCCGTACCCCTGGCGCTGGCCGCCACGGTCGTCGCCCTCCAGGCGCGCGACACCGCGGCCGCCGCCGCTCCGGCCACCGCCCCGGGCGCGCCGCGACCCGAGGTGTCCAGCCACCGGACGTGAACTCTTTTCATATTCAGGGTTTTTGTGGCACCCTGCGGGGATGACGTTGCGTGAGCGGTACGACGCCGCGACGGCCTCGCTGGAGCCGCCGTTCGCGGTCGTCGACCTGGAGGCCTTCCGGGCGAACGCCGCGGACCTGGTCCGGCGGGCGCGGGGCAAGCCGATCCGCGTGGCCAGCAAGTCCGTACGCTGCCGCGCGCTGCTGGAACAGATCCTGGCCACCGAGGGGTTCGGCGGCGTGATGGCGTTCACGCTGCCCGAGGCGCTCTGGCTCGCCTCCGAGGGTCTCAGCGACGACATCCTCGTCGCGTACCCGACCGTGGACCGTACCGCGCTGGCCGAGCTCGCCCGTGACGACCACGCCGCCGCCACCGTCACGGTGATGGTCGACTGCGCCGAGCACCTGGACCTCATCGAGAGCGTCGCCATCCGTCGGAATGGAGGCCGCCCCGTACGCGTCTGCATCGACATCGACGCCGCCTGGCGCACCGCCGGCGGCCGGGTACGGATCGGCGCGCTCCGGTCCCCGGTCCGCACCGCCGAGGAGGCCGCCGCGCTGGCCGCGGAGATCGGACGGCGGCCGGGACTGCGGCTGGTGGGCCTGATGGCGTACGAGTCGCAGATCGCCGGGGTCGGCGACAACCCGCCGGGCAAGCCGCTGTTCTCACGCGCGGTCCGGTTCGTCCAGGCCCAGTCGCGCGTCGAGCTGGCCCGGCGCCGCGCCGCGATCGTGAAGGCGGTCCGCAGGGAGGCCGACCTGGAGTTCGTCAACGGCGGCGGCACCGGAAGCGTGGAGAAGACCGCGGCCGAGGTCGCGGTGACCGAGGTCGCGGCGGGCTCCGGCCTGTATCAGTCGGTCCTGTTCGACTACTACACCAACTTCACCGGCCGCCCGGCCGCGCTGTTCGCCCTCCCCGTCGTACGCCGGCCGGGCCCGGCCGTGGTCACCGTCCTGGGCGGCGGCTACCTCGCGTCCGGTATCGCCGACCGGAGCCGCCTGCCCCAGCCGTTCCTGCCGGCCGGCCTGCGCTTCGATCCCAAGGAGGGCGCGGGCGAGGTCCAGACGCCGCTGATCGGCGGCGCCGCGGACCAGCTGGAGATCGGCGACCGCGTCTACTTCCGGCACGCCAAGGCGGGCGAGCTCTGCGAGCGCTTCGCCGAGCTCCACCTCATCGAGGGCAGCGAAGTGACCGCCACCGTCCCGACCTACCGAGGCGAGGGCAAGACCTTCTTGTAGTCGTAGAGAAGCGGGTTCCTCCAGAGTGCGGTTCGGGCTCCGTACGAGGCCCGGGGCGTCTCCTTCCACCACCGGATGAGCTCATCGGCGGCTGACCAGGCCCCCGAGGCGCGTATGGTCATATCTCAGTCCGGAATCCGGCCCTGGTTGGGAGGAGCCTTGGGTCACGTCGAAAACGGGGTGGCTCCGCCTGGCCGCGCCCCAGAGCCCCACCTGCAGGACCCCTGCGGCGAGCGCGGCGCCGCCCGGGATCTCCTGCACCCCGGGGGCAACGGACTCGACGTGTTCCTCGCCGGCACCGTCTTCATGGACATGATCTTCACCGGGCTGCCCGGCCTGCCGCCGCCCGGCACCGAGCTGATCACCGACGGGCTCGGCTCGGCGCCCGGCGGCATCGCCAACATCGCCGTCGCCATGAGCCGGCTCGGGCTCAACGTCGGGCTCGCCGCGGCGTTCGGGGACGACATGTTCGGCGGCTACCTCTGGCGGACGCTGTCCGAGCAGGAGGGCGTCGGGCTCGACCACTCGCGGCGGCTGCCCGGCTGGCCGACCCCCGTGACCGTCTCGCTCGCGTACGACTCCGACCGCAGCATGGTCACCTACCACCGGCCGATGCCGGTGCTGCCCGAGCAGTTCATCGGCGCCCCGCCGCCCGCCCGCACGTGCTTCCTCGACCTCGACCGGCCCGTCCCGGCCTGGGCGCACGAGATGCGCGCGAAGGGCTCGACCGTGGTGGCCGACGTCGGCTGGGACTCCACCGAGACCTGGTCCACCGAGGTCCTCGACCGGCTCGACTGGGTCGACGTCTTCCTCCCCAACTCCATCGAGGCCATGGCCTACACCCGCACCTCCACGCCGGAGCTGGCGCTGGCGGCGCTAAGCGAGCGGGTGCCCGTCGTGGTGGTCAAGCGGGGCGCGGACGGGGCGATCGCGGTGGACGAGACCACCGGCGAGCGGGCCGAGGCGCCGGCCCTGCCGATCGAGGCCCTCGACCCGACCGGCGCCGGAGACGTCTTCGGCGCCGCGTTCGTCTACGGCACGCTCGCCCGGTGGCCGTTGCTCGAACGCCTCCGCTTCGCCAACCTGTGCGCCGGCCTGTCCGTACGCCACCACAGCGGCTCGCTCGGCTCCCCCTGCTGGGGCGACATCGCCGCCTTCGGCGAGTCCGGCGAGCTGCCCGAGGAGATCCTGCGCGACTACGCCTTCGTCGTCCCGTACATCCCCGAGGCCGCGACCGAGTCGGTCGCCCGCGCCGAGCCGACCGTGCGCGAGGCCTGGTCCGTGGACCGTTCCTGAGCGAACCCGCGCGCCGGGTGAAAAGTTCTTGTACAAAAGATCATGACGGCGCGTACTCGTGTGTGTTCGCACGCACCCGCCCCGGTTCGGTTGACGAAGGAGCCCCGCCATGCGGAAACCGATCATGGTCCTGGCCACGGTGCTGGTCGCCGTGGCCGCTTGTACTCCCGGGTCCGGCAGCAAGCCGAAGCCGAAACCGGTGAGCTCGGTCAACACCGACATCGCCAAGGACGGCCCGGTGACGCTGACCGTCTGGGACCAGGAGGTTCTCGGCGGCCAGAACGAGCAGATGCAGAAGCTCAACGCCGCCTTCCATGCCAAGTACCCCAACGTAACGATCAAACGGGTGTCGCGGTCGTTCAGCGACCTGGAGAAGACCCTGCGGCTCGCCCTGTCCGGGAACACCCCGCCGGACGTCGTCGAGGCCAACCAGGGGTACGGCATCATGGCCGCGCTGGTGAAGGCCGGCGCGCTCGTCCCGCTCGACGCGTACGACAGGGTCTACGGCTTCCGCAAGCGCTTCCCGGCCGGCGTCTCCCAGCTCAACAGCGTCACCCCGGACGGCAAGACGATCGGCTCCGGCAGCCTGTACGGCGTCTCGATGACCGGTGAGGCCGTCGGCATTTACTACAACACCGACAAGCTGGCCAAACTCGGCATCCAGCCGCCCGTGAGCTTCGGCCAGTTCGAGCAGGACCTGGCACTGGCCAAGAACAGGGGCGAGACGCCCATCTACTTCGCCAACCTGGAGAAGTTCCCCGCGATCCACGAACTCGGCGTGCTGCTCGGCCAGACCACGGACAAGGGCACGCTGCGCAACCTGGTGTTCGGCCAGGGCGGCGCGTGGACCGATCCGTCCATCGTCAAGGCCGCGCAGAAGCTCGCCGACTGGTCCAGGAACGGCTACCTGCCCAAGACCGCCAACGCCGGCAAGTACAACGACTCCCCCAACGCCTTCGCCAGCGGGGACGGCGTGTTCCTCATCGGCGGCCCCTGGTTCGCCGCGGACCTGGAGAAGAAGATGGGGTCCAAGGTCCGCTTCATGCTCCCGCCGCCCGCGAACGCCGGTCAGCCGCAGCCCCCGACGCTCGGCGGCCCCGGCCTGCCGCTGGCGATCACGTCCAAGTCCAAGCACCCGGACGTCGCCGCGGCCTACCTCGACTTCATGACCAACCCCCAGGCCATGGACGTCGTCACCCAGACCGGCGGGCTGGCCGCGGCCAAGCCCGCGACCGCCGAGCCCGTCACTCCCGTGGGCCGCGACATCTTCAACGCCTACCGCGTCGCGAGCGAGGGCGACATCCTCGTCCCGTACCTGGACTACTCCACGACGACCTTCCTCGACACCCTCGGCGCCGCGCTGCAGGAGATCGTCGCGGGCCGGAAGACGCCGGAGGAGGGCATGCGGGAGGCCCAGCGTGACTACAGCCGGTTCCTGGCCAAGAAATGAGCCCACCCGGTGAACCGCGCCGGATCGGTTACCTGTACGTCCTGCCGGCCTTCGTGGTCTACGCCCTGTTCTTCCTGTGGCCGCTGCTGCACGGCGCGTACCTCTCGCTGTTCCACTGGGACGGCCTGACCCTCGGTACGTGGGCGGGGCTGGGCAACTACACCGAGGCGCTCGGCGACCCGCAGCTTCGCGGGTCGTTCGGGCACGCAGCCGTGCTGTTGATCTTCTACGCCGTCCTGCCCTGCTGCATCGCGTTCGTCCTCGTATCGATCATGTCCCGGTCCCGGCCGCGCGGTATGACCTTCTTCCGTACGGTCTTGTTCCTGCCGCAGGTCGTGGCCATGGTCGCGGTCGCGGTGGCCTGGCAGTGGATCTACTCCGACCACGGCCCGATCAACGACACGCTGCGGTTCGCCGGCCTGGGCGGGCTCACGCGCGGCTGGCTCGGCGACTTCACGTGGGCGCTACCCTCCGTCGGGCTGATCGGCACGTGGGTGGAGATCGGGCTGGCCATGGTGCTGTTCCTGGCCGGCGTGCAGAAGATCCCCCGCGAGCTGTACGAGGCCGCGCGCGTCGATGGCGCCGGGGCCGTACGGGAGTTCTTCGCGGTGACGCTGCCCGGCCTGCGGCGCGAGCTGGCCATCGCCCTGACCCTGACCACGGTCGCGGCGCTGCGCAACTTCGACCTGATCTACCTGACGACGAGCGGCGGGCCCGGCGACGCGACCAAGGTGCCCGCGTACGAGGTCTACAACCGCACGTTCAACACCGGCGAGGTCGGCCTGGCCTGCGCGATCGGCATCACGATCGCGATCATCGTGTTCGCGATCACCGCCGTGATCAACCGGGTCGTCGAGGGGCGGCCATGACCTCCCGCGCGGAGCGCCTCACGACGTACGGCGTGCTGAGCCTGTTCGCGGTGATCGCGATGTTTCCGCTGCTCGCCGTCGCGTCCCAGGCGCTCGGCCTGCCGCACCTGTCGTTCGGGGCGTTCACCGAGGCCTGGCGGCGCGGGCACTTCGCCCGCTATCTCACCAACAGCCTCATCGTCGTGACCGTGGTCGTGATCGTGGCGTCGGTGCTGTCGATCCTGGCCGGGTACGCCCTGGGCACGATGGAGTTCCGCGGCGCGACCGTGCTGTTCTACGTGTTCCTGGCC
This sequence comes from Actinomadura sp. DC4, assembly GCF_030406325.1. Lineage (GTDB taxonomy): Bacteria > Actinomycetota > Actinomycetes > Streptosporangiales > Streptosporangiaceae > Actinoallomurus. The sequence goes on from NZ_JAUEQY010000002.1 coordinate 235,403, forward strand.
GGGCTGATGGTGCCGACCGAGGCGATCGTCATCCCGCTGTACTTCGACCTGCGCTCGGTCGGCCTGGACAACACGCTGCCGGGCCTGATGCTGCCGCAGATCGCCCAGTCGGTGTCCTTCGGCGTCTTCTGGATGCGCGCGTACTTCCGGTCGGCGCCGCGGTCGCTGATCGAGGCCGCGCGCATCGACGGCGCGTCGAGCTGGACCACGCTGCGCCGGGTGCTGGTCCCCGTCGGCCGGCCCGCGATCCTCACGATGGTCGTACTGATCGCCATGTGGACCTGGAACGAGTTCCTGCTCGCCCTGGTGATCATCAACTCGAGCGAGGACCGGCGAACGGCGCCGCTGGGTCTGTCGATCTTCCAAGGGCAGCATCAGACCGAGTACCAGCTCCTGATGGCCGGCGCGCTGATCGTCGCCGCTCCGGTCGTGATCGTCTACGTCTTCCTCCAGCGGCATTTCATCGCGGGCATGCTCTCTGGGGCTGTTAAGGAGTAAATCGGAAACGTAATCTCTAGCGTGTGATCGCCCAGAGGAGTTGAGGTCCCATGCGCGGAGGTCTCGCGGCGCCGATGGCACTCGCCGCGGGGATGGTCCTCGCCCTTCTCCCGGCCACCGTGCCGCCCGCGCCCCGGCATCCACCTGCGCCGCAGTCCAGGCCCGGCCGGATCGCGCCGGCGCAGAGCGCGTGGGACCAGGCCGCGTACGCCCGGCCGGCCGCCGCAGTGCACGAGACTCCCGCCGCCGCCCATGCTCCCGCCCGCGACGCGGCGGCTCCGGCGAAGAGCGGGCCGGGGAAGCGGCCGGATCTGGACGTGCTGTTCGTCGGCGCGCACCCCGACGACGAGTCGGGCGACCTGTCGACGTTCGGCCAGTGGAACGAGCGGCGCCGCGTACGGACCGGCGTGCTCACGATCACCCGCGGCGAGGGCGGCGGCAACGCGGTCGGCACCGAGGAGGGCCCGGCCCTCGGCCTGCTCCGGGAGGCCGAGGAGCGCAAGGCGGTCGCCAGGGCGGGCATCGAGGACATCGACTACCTCGACAAGGCCGACTTCTACTACACCGTCAGCGACGACCTCACCCGTGACGTCTGGGACCACGACTCGGCGCTCGCCAAGGTCGTCCGCCTCATACGGGAGACGCGGCCGAAGGTCATCACGACGATGACGCCGTCGCCGATCCCGGGCCAGCACGGCAACCATCAGGAGGCCGGCCGCCTCGCGGTCGAGGCGTACTACCTGGCCGCCGATCCCACGGCCTTCCCCTCCCAGCTCACCAAGGAGCACCTGAGGATCTGGCGGGCCGGCCGGCTCCTCCACCAGGAGCACCTCGTGACGGCCGGTACGGGACCGGCGTGCGAGACGACGTTCACCCCGACCGACCCGTCCGCCGACGTCTACGGGGTCTGGGCCGGCCGTACCTCCCGTCAGGGCGGCACCTGGGCGCAGATCGAGGCCGAGGCGAAGCGCTTCTACGCCAGCCAGGGCTGGGCGAACACCCCGGACGCGCCCGGTGACCCGAACCAGATCGGCTGCGACTACCTCACCCAGGTCGACAGCCGCGTGCCGTTCACCCGCGGCGAACACGGCCCGGACGCCGCCCTGGAGGGCGCGCTCTACCCGGCCGAGGGCGGCCTGCCGCTCGGCACCGAGTTCTACCTGACGACGAGCGCGTTCTCCGTACCGCCGGGCGAGCCCTTCACCGTGACCGCGCACGCCCCCTCCGGGCACGTCGCCCTGTCCCTGCCGGCCGGCTGGACCGCGACGGGCTCCGGTTCCGTACGGCGGGGCCTGGCGAGGTTCTCGGTGACTCCGTCCGGCCCGGCCGGGCGCGTACGGCTCGGCGCGACGGTCACCACGCGGCACGGCAGCGGCACGACGGGCCGCGCGGTCGAGGTCACCGACCCCGTCACCGGCGTGCAGCAGCCGCTGCCGCGAGTGGCGGACTTCGACGCGTGGGCGAAGTCCACCGGCGTTCCGCAGCTGTCCGGGCGGGTCAAGCGGGTGCTCACGCTCGCGTCCGGCGGCTCTCGAACCGTACGGGTCGACCTCGCGGACACCACGGACGAGGCACGCGAAGGCACCGTGACGCTGAACCTGCCGCCGGGCTTCACCGCCGACGCCGCGAGCAGGCCCTACTCCCTGGCGGCCGGTGCGACCGGCTCGGTGACCTTCACCGTGCGCGACGCCGACGCCTCGCTGCCGACCTCCGACCAGGGCGGCACGGCCGGCGACTACGACTACACGATCACCACGACGGTCCAGGGCGCGGCGACGGACACCTCCCACGCCGCGCTGGAGCTCGTACCGGCCACGACCATCCCGCAGGCGTCCTCGGCGCCGTCGGTGGACGGCCAGGAGTCCTCCGGGGAGTACTCCGGCCCGTCGCTGGACCTGTCGCGGCTGTGGGAGGGCACGCCGTGCTCCTCCGCCGGTGACTGCTCGGCCACCGGCAAGGTGACCTGGTACGACGACGCCCTCTACGTGCTCGTCCAGGTCAAGGACGACAAGCCCGGCAGCGTCCTCGACGCGGCCGACTGCAAGCGGCACTGGCGGACCGACTCGGTGGAGATCGGCCTGGACCCGCGTGGGGACGCGGAGAACACCGCGACGACGTTCAAGACCGGCATCCTGCCCTCGACGACCGGCGGCGGGCCGTGCTTCGAACGCGACGCCGACAACCACCAGGGGCCGGGCGCGGAGACGGCGCCGGGGATGAAGGTCGCGTCGTCGGTGTCGTCGCCGTACACCGGGTACACGGTGGAGACGAAGATCCCGCTGGCCGACCTGCCCGCGGCGGTGGACCCGTCGCGGCTGGCGATGGACATTTTCGTATACGACTCCGACACGACAGACAAGACGGGCCAGACGCGTGTCGGCTGGTCGACGTGGGGCGGCGTCCAGGGCGACCCGTACCGCTGGGGCCTGGCGACGCTGCCCGGCTACACGCCGCCGCCGGACCGGCCGACCACCGCGCCGCCTCCGGTGATGCCGAAGACCGCGGCCCTCTCGGTGGACTCCCCGCAGTCGATCATCGAGGCGGCGTCGACGGGCGTTCCGCTGGCGGCGGGCCCGGCGGCCTCCGCGTCGGTACGGCTGGTGGGCCGGCCGCGTCTTGCGGGTGGATCGGTGACGTTCCGCCTGCGGACGACGGCGCCCGGCACCGTACACGCGTACGTGTGGGACGGCAGGGTCCTCGGGCAGAGGACCGTCGACGTTCCGGCCGGAACGTCGACGGTCACCGTGCCCGGGACGAGCGGCACTCTCGCGGTCGCCTTCTCCGCGGGAGGAACGAAGAGTCTCGCCGTCCCGCTCCGCTGACTCAGGGGTGACGCGCCGGGGCGTCCGCGTGGTCAGGGCCAGTCGCGGCGGAGGGGGAGGTTCCACGGGGTCATGTTCCACGGGCTTTCGGGGTCGGTGGCGAGCCGGTCCGCGCAGCGTTCGAAGACCTCCTGGCGAGAGGCCGCGCCGCCCGACCACATCAGGCGTCCCTGCAGGTAGCACGTTGCCATGTCGTGCCACGACGTGTAGTGCCGCTGCACGTCCATGGCCAGCATGAACAGCCGGTCCCAGCAGAACGGCTCCGGCAGCCAGTCCGCCATGTACCCGCAGCGGAGCAGCAGCATGACCCGGGCGTAGTCCCAGATCATGTAGCGGCTCGGCTCACGCGGGAACGTCGGGTCCAGCCACATCTCCAGGCGCTTGGGCTCCTCGTCCGCGTAGTCCGGGTCGGTGAAGATCGAGTGCAGGAAGGACCGCATCTCCAGCAGTTCCATCGACCCGACGTCGTCATCGCCGCCTCCGTGCAACTCGTCGAACAGCGGTGCGTACGCCACCCCGAACCGCAACACCACCAGCCGCCGCAGGATCGCCGGCCCGATCGAGCCCGGGCCCGCCGCCTTGCGCTTGACCAGGGCGCCCATCTGCCGGAGCAGGTCGGTGAACTCCGCACGCGCGGCCGGCGGCAGCATCGCCATCTGCGCGGTCTGGGCGAACTCCGCCCGGTGGCCGTGCTGCACCAGGATGTCCGCCTGGTCCAGCAGGTCCTGTGTGGTCTCGAACCCCCATGACGGCCCCGTCAGGAATTCCAGGGCCTCCTTCTGCTGCTTCTCGTCCCTCACCCCGAGCCGGTCGACCGCGAACCCACTGACGTCGGCGAAGATCGCCGACGGGCCCAGAATCCAGCGCTGAACCGGTGTCAGCCGACCAGACACGAACCCCTCCCCCTGATCTTGACTGGGTCACCGTAGCAATCGGTGTCCGCAAGTCGGCGGTTACAGCCCCGCGTTCGGGGTCGATTCGAGCGGGCAGCCTTGCGCAATGTCGTTAAGTAAGAGGTTTTGAACCGTCCGTTACGACCATTTGATCCTTTGGGAGAAGGACTCGGAGGAGGAGCCTCTCGCCGCCGAGCCCGAGGAGCCGCCCGATCAGGCGACCGTACGACGAGCCGTCGTCGCGCCCGCGCTGGGGAACCGCATCGAATGGGTCGCCACCATCGGCTTCGCCGCGCCGCTCCTGCTGCTCCTCGTACGGCTCGTCCAGGGCTTCTCCACCGGAGGCGAGTACGGCGGCGCGGCCACGTTCATCGAGGAGTACGCCCCGACGAAGCGGCGCGGCGTGCTCGGCGGCTTCCTGGAGTTCGGCACGCTGTGGGGCCGGCCGGCTTCGCCATCACGTCAGGAAGATCTCGGGCTCACGCGAGCTGGTGGCCGTCTCGGACTGAGGTGCGGACCCCGGCCCCGCGGTGGGGGCCGGGGCTCTCAGACACGGCGGCGGCGCAGCAGCAGACTCACCGCGACGGTCGTGGCGACGAGCCCGGCACCGATGAGCACCGGCCCGGTGAGCGGGCTGCGCCGGTCCGCCGGCTCGCGCCGTACCATCGCGCCGATGTCCGCGGCGACGTGCCCCGCCTCCTCCTTCGCCTTCGCCATCCCCCGGCGCGCGACGCGCTTGGGGCTCAGACGATCGGCGAGGAGGTCGATACTGCGCGCGAGATCGTCGCGCGTACGCTCGATCTCGCTCTCTATCACCGCGGGGTCGCGGGTCTTGTCGGCCATGACGTAACCTCCTGCGGCCTAACGGTACTCACCGAGGCAGAGCAATGATCAGTCTGTCAGGTACGGTCCCGCGGTACCGCTTCCCGCCCCACTGTGTACCCGTTCCCGTTGTGGCGGGACCTTGACGAGTAGGGTTGGGGGTCGGCTCGACGGAAAGGTGGTCTCGTGACGGAACAGCGGCTGGAGCCGGGGGATGCCGCCCCGGATTTCACTCTCTCCGACGCCGACGGAAAGCCCGTCGCGCTGTCGTCGTACCGCGGCCGACGTGTGGTCGTGTACTTCTACCCCGCCGCGATGACTCCCGGCTGCACCAAGGAGGCCGTCGGCTTCCAGGACCACCTCCAGGCCCTCGACGCGGCCGGCGTCGCGGTCCTCGGCATCTCCCCCGACGAACCCCCGAAGCTCGCCAAGTTCCGCGACCGCGACTCGCTGGCCTTCCCCCTGCTGTCCGACCCGGACACGAAGGTCCTGCAGGCGTACGGCGCGTACGGCGAGAAGAAGCTGTACGGCAAGACCATCGTGGGCGTGATCCGCTCGACCTTCATCGTCGACGCCGACGGCAAGATCGAAAAACCGTTCTACAACGTGAAGGCCACGGGCCACGTCGAGCGCATCCTGCGCGAACTGGGCGTCTGAGACCCGCCCGAAAAGGGGCCGTAGTCCAATCAGGCAGGAGACACGCGACTTAGGATCGCGCCAGTGTGGGTTCGAATCCCACCGGCCCCACGCTGTGCCAGCCCGGGGGGCGACCCCCGGAGCCCCCGATGTGGGGGGCTTCCGCTCCCCACGCCCCCCACGGGCCGAGGTCGGCGTTTCCCTAGGTCTGCCGGCCGTCCCATGACCAGCGGGGAGTCGGCAGGTCCGGGGCGACCTGCGAACCCTTCGGCGAATAGGCCATGACCTCGGCGACCGCCCATTCCATGTACGACCGCAGGGCCCGACGGAATTCCGCGTCGTCGGGGAGGCCGGCGTCGTCGATCGCCTGGACGAAGCAGTTCACGAAGCGGCGGCCCAGGTCCTCCTCCGCGCCCTGGGCGGCGTGGACGCCGAGCATCCCCGAATGGCCGCCGCACGACCGGGAGTAGGCGGGCGGGCCGCCGAAGACCTCGGCCCAGTAGCTCCCGAGTCGCTCCACGTGCTGGGGGTGGCCGGGATGGGAGAACGGGTGGTTCAGCACCGGGTCCCGCAGACAGCGCTCGTGGTGCGCGGTGGCGAGGGCGAGGAACGCGGGCGTCCCGCCGGCGTACTCGAAGATCGAAGGTCGCGCCATCGGCCGAGCGTATCCGCCCTTTACCCGCGTTGGTACGAAAGGGCCAGGCCAGCCGGCGGCCTGGCGCCGGGGGTACGCTCACGCGTCAGGAGGAGGGAGGCGGTTCTGTGCTGGACGGCACTCCGGAGCCGGCCGGGCTTCCCGACGGTGAGGAAGGCCTGGAGGATCTGCTGCGCCGGCTGGCGCCGCAGGTGCTCGGTGCGCTCATGCGTCGTCACGGCACCCTGGACACCTGCGAGGACGCCGTACAGGAGGCGCTTCTCGCCGCCGCCACCCAGTGGCCAAAAGACGGCACGCCCGACAATCCGTACGGCTGGCTCCTCACCGTCGCCACGCGGCGGCTGGTCGACTGGGTGCGCAGTGACAGCGCCCGGCGCCGGCGTGAGGACACCGACGCGCTCGACGCTCCGCTCGCGGCGCCGCCGGCCGACGAGCCCCGTACGAGCGATGACTCCCTCACTCTGCTGTTCCTGTGCTGCCATCCGGCGCTGTCGCCGCCGTCGCAGATCGCGCTGACCCTGCGGGCGGTGGGCGGGCTGACCACGGCCGAGATCGCCCGGGGGTTCCTCGTACCCGAGGCGACGATGGCGCAGCGCATCAGCCGCGCCAAGCAGAGCATCCGCAAGGCGGGCGCGACCTTCGCCCTGCCGCCGCCCGGCGAGCGCGAGGAGCGGCTGCGGGCGGTCCTGCACGCGCTGTACCTCATGCTCAATGAGGGCCACACGACCACCGCCGGTCCCTGGCTGCAGCGGCACGACCTGACCCGCGACGCCCTGCGCCTGACCCGCCTGCTGCACCGGCTCCTGCCCGACGACGGCGAGGTGGCCGGGCTGCTCGCGCTGATCCTGCTCACCGAGGCCCGCCGCGACGCGCGTACCCGCGAGGACGGCTCCCTGATCCCCCTGGCCGAACAGGACCGGGGCCGCTGGAACCGGGAGTTCATCGCCGAGGGCGTCGCCCTCACCACCGAGACACTGGCCCGTACGAGCCGGCTCGGCCCCTACCAGATCCAGGCCGCGATCGCCGCCCTCCACGACGAGGCGCCGGCCGCCGAAGAGACGGACTGGCCGCAGATCCTGGCGCTCTTCCAGCTCCTGGAGACCATCGCGCCGGGCCCGATGGTGACGCTCAACCGTGCCGTCGCGGTCGCCATGGTGCACGGACCCCAGGCGGGCCTTGAGGTCCTCGACCCCTTGGAGTCCGACGAACGGATGGCCCGCCACCACCGGCTCCACGCCGTACGCGCTCATCTGCTGGAGATGTCCGGACGCCCGGACGACGCGCTGGAGAGCTACCGGACCGCCGCGCGCTACGCGACCAGCGCACCGGAGAAGCACTACCTGGAGGGCCGCGCGGGCGCACTGACGTAAAGCGGGAATGTCGGACCCGGCGCGTACGGTTGTGGTCGTCGGCGAAGGGGGCGCGATGACCGAGACCGCCATCCGGCCACGGCGTGCCGCGCTGGGCGGCTTTCTCAAGGCACGCCGGGCGCGGCTGAGCCCGCAGGACGTCGGGCTGCCGCCGGGGCCGCGTCGGCGCACGCCCGGCCTGCGTCGCGAGGAGGTGGCGCTGCTCGCCGGTGTCGGCATCACCTGGTACACATGGCTGGAGCAGGGCCGCCCGATCAACGCGAGTGGTCAGGTGCTCGACGCCGTCGCCCGCACGCTGCGGCTCGACCGAGCCGAGCGTGAGCACCTCTACCGCCTGGCCGAGGCCACCCCGGCGCGCACCGGGGTGCGTCCGACGGATGTGCCCGGCGCGCTGGTCGAGATCCTGCACGGTCTCGACCCGCTCCCGGCCTCGCTGACCAACATGCGGTTCGACGTCATCGACTCCAACGCGGCACACCGTGGCCTGTTCGTGGGCTGGCACGGCCTGCCGTGCGTCCACCGAAACCTCCTGTGGTGCTGCGTCACCGAGCCCCAGGCGCGCGAACGGTTCCTCAACTACGACGAGGAGGTCGCCCACCTCGTGGCCCGGCTGCGCTCCTCGTACGGCCGATACGTCGGCGATCCCTCCTGGGAGGAGGACATCCGGCGCCTGCTCGACATCAGCCCGGAGTTCACCGACCTGTGGGCCCGCCACGAGGTGGCCGAGCCATCGGTCCGTACGCATCACTTCCGGCACCCGGCGGCCGGAGACCTGATCTTCGAACGCACCGAACTGACCATCGCGTCCGCCACCGAGTTCCGCATCACGGTCTACACGCCGCAGAACGACGAGACCCGCGACCGCCTCCCCCTGAGCCGCCTACCGACCTGAGCCGCCCACTCCCTTGCCCGGCAGAATTTTGGAAGTAGACTCTCAAAAGCTGGTCTACTTCTAAATGGTGGCGGTGTCTCATGAGAACGCTCGGTGCTCGGCGGTGGTGGGCGGTCGGTGCGCTGGTGCTCGCGGTGCTCGCCGTCGGCTTCGACGTGACGATCCTCAGTCTCGCTCTGCCCGCCCTCGCCACCGGTCTGCACGCGTCCACCTCCCAGCTGCAGTGGTTCGTCGCCGCGTACACGCTGGTGTTCGCCGCCGCGATGATCCCCGGTGGCATGCTCGGCGACCGGTTCGGCCGCAAGAAGATGCTGCTCATCGCCCTGGTCATCTTCGGCGGTAGCTCACTCGCCGCCGCCTACGCGCCCTCGGCGGGAGCGTTCATCGCCGCGCGGGCCGTGCTCGGGCTCGGCGGCGCCGTGATCCTGCCGATGGTGCTCGGCGTCGTGCCCACGCTGTTCGCGCACGAGGAGCGCCGGCGGGCCATCGCCGTCGTCATGGGCGCCAGCATGGTCGGGTACCCCGTCGGGCCGATCCTCGGCGGCTGGCTGCTCGGCCACTTCTGGTGGGGCGCGGTCTTCCTCATCAACGTCCCCGTCGTCGTCCTCGCCCTGCTCGCCACCGCCGCCTGGCTGCCGGAGTCGCGCGACGCGCGACCGCGGCGCCTCGACGTGCCCGGCGTGATCGGCTCCAGCGCCGGCCTCGCGGCCCTCACGTACGGCGTGATCCAGGCGGGCCAGTACGGCTGGGGCGACGTCACCGCCACCGGCCCGCTGGCGGGCGGCGCCGTGCTGATCGCCTGCTTCGTCGCCTGGGAGCGGCGCGCGAACGAGCCGCTCGTCGACCTGACGCTGTTCCGCAACGCCTCATTCAGCGTGGGCACCCTGCTCGGCACGGCCGTGAACTTCGTGATGTTCGGCGTCCTGTTCGCCGTACCGCAGTACTTCCAGGCGGTCCTCGGCACCGACGCCATGGGCGGCGGCGTACGGCTCCTGCCGCTGATCGGCGGGATGCTCGCCGGGGTCGCGGTGGCCGACCGGTTCGCCGTACGCGCGGGCGCCCGCGCCGTGGTCGGGCTCGGATACGCGCTGCTGGCCGGCGCGATGTTCGCCGGCGCCACCACCTCGGCGGGCAGCGGGTACGGGCTCGCCGCCGCGTGGATCACCGTCGCCGGGCTGGGGCTCGGGTTCGTGATGCCGGTCGCGATGGACGCGGCTATCGGCACGCTGCGCGAGGAGGCCGGCGGCGTCGGGTCGGCGCTCATCCAGGCGGTGCGCATGGTCGGCGGCAGCTTCGGCGCCGCCATCCTCGGCTCGGTGCTGAACTCCGGCTACCGCGGCCACCTCGACCTCACCGGGCTCCCGCCGATCGTGGTGCACGAAGTACGAACGGGTGTCTATGGCGGGCTCGAGGTCGCGCGCCGCACCGGGTCGGCGGCGCTGGCCGGTGACGTACGGGCGGCGTTCGTCCACGGGATGGACGTCCTGCTCGTCGTCTCCGCGAGTCTGGGGGTGCTCGCCGCGCTCCTCGGATTGTTCCTGCCGTCGCGGCGGCCCGGTGAGGTTGGGTCCGGCCGCTCCGAACGGCCAGAATCAGAACATGAGGCTGTCTGAAGGCGACCGCGCCGTACCCGGGCTCCGGGAGCGCAAGAAGGCGAAGACCAAGGCCGCCATCCAGGAGCACGCCGTACGCCTGTTCCGCGCGCAGGGCTACGACGCCACCACGGTCGAACAGATCGCGGAGGCGGCCGAGGTCTCCCCCAGTACGGTCTTCCGCTATTACCCGACGAAGGAAGACCTGGTCATCACCGACGACTACGACCCGGTGCTGATCGCCGCGTTCCGGGCGCAACCGCCGGGGCTGAGCCCGATCCAGGTGCTGCGGGGCGCCCTGCGCGAGACCTTCGTCGCCATGTCCTCCGGCGAGCTGAACGTGCAGCGCGAACGCATCCTGCTCGTGCTGTCCGTGCCCGCGCTCTGGGGTGCCAGCCTGAACAACCTGACCGAGAACCTCTGGATGCTGACCGACATGGTGGCCGCGCGGGAGGGCGGCGCTCCGGACGACGCCGCGGTCCGTACGTTCAGCGGCGCGGTGTTCGGCGTGATGCTCGAGGTGATGTTCCGCTGGGCCAAGGACCCGGGCGTGGACGCACCGGCCGAACTCGACCGCGCGCTCGCCCACCTCGAGGCCGGTCTCCCCTTCCCGCCGAAAGACGGCTTGACCTCAACTTAGGTCGACGTCTTAGCCTCTCGCCTCATGAGCCCGGTTCTTGTCATCGGCGCGACCGGAAAGGTCGGCCGTGAGGTGGTCGCCGAGCTCGCCACTGCCGGCGCGGAGGTCCGCGCCGTGGCCCGTACGCCCGCGCGCCTTCCGGACGGCGTCGAGGTCACGCACGGCGACCTGACCGACCCCGCCGGCCTGTCACGCGCGGCTGGCCGGAGGTGGTGGCGGAGGGTGCGCTCGCCGCGTGGGCCGCGATGGCACGCGAACCCGAGCCGGTCACCGCCACCGTGGGTACGGTCACCGGAGCGCCCGCCCGTACGTTCCGGCAGTGGGCGGTGGACCACGCGGCCGACTTCGGCGGTCGAGCCCCTGGGGCAGGCGAATGCGGCGGTCGTGCGTGGAGCGCACGACCGCCGCGTCCGTACCTCAGAAGCCGCCGGTTCCGTTCGGCGTCCCCAGGCCGGTGGGGCCGTCGTAGCCGGGCCCGGCCGTGCACAGGTACGTTCCGCCGCAGCTTCCGTTCGAGCCGGACGTGACGTCGAACAGCGCGGACGTGTGCGCGTACGGGTACGAGCCGTACGTGATGCCGCCCGTGTTGCCCGCCAGCGCGTACACGCTCGCGATGATCGGGGACGACGCGCTCGTCCCGCCGACCGCGGCCCAGCCGTCCAGCCCCGACACAAGGCCGAGCGAGATGAGGAAGTCACAGAACGCGCTGGTCCCGCAGTTGTTGTAGGTGTCGTAGACGCCGACTCCGGTGGCCGGGTCGGCGACCGCCGAGACGTCCGCGACGGTCCGCCTGGCACAGGCGGTGTCGTGCTGCCAGGACGGCTTCGGCTCGTACGCCGAGCAGCCCGAGCCGGCGCCGGACCAGGCGGTCTCGGTCCAGCCGCGCGCGTTGCTCGCCCGGTTCAGCGTCGTGCCGCCCACCGCGGTGACGTACTGGGACGAGGCCGGCCAGCTCACGCCGTAGCCCGAGTCGCCGGAACTCGCGGTGACCGCGATGCCCGGGTGGTTGAAGTGGGCGTCGGCGGTGAGGATGGTCGCGTCCTCCGCGCCTCCGTAGCTGTTGGAGATCGCCACGACGCCGCTGGTGGCGGCGGCGGCGTCCACGGCGGCGCCGAGCGCGGCGTCAGTGGGCTCGTTCGCCTCGACGAGGAGGATGTGGCAGCTCGGGCAGATCGCCGAGACCATGTCCAGGTCGAGGCTGATCTCCTCGGCCCAGCCGTAGTCCGTCGCGGGCAGCGGCGACGTCTGGCCACTCTGGTTGACCTTCTTGAAGCAGCCGTTCGCGGTCGTGCAGGCGGGCAGGCCGAGCTGCGAGCGGTAGTGCGTGAGGTCGGCCTCGGCCTTCGGGTCGTCGTACGCGTCGACGATCGCGACCGTACGCCCGCCGCCGTCCAGCCCGGCCACGTTGTAGGCCGACTGCAGGTCGGCCGGGAGCAGACCGGTGGGGCTGGTGACGGTGAGCGGGGCGACCTTCCCGTTGCTCGCGCGGTGCGCGCGGATGCGGCCGAAGCAGTGCAGCTGACCGGCGCGCGCCGAGGCGCAGCCGAAGCCGACACTGAGCTTGGACGCGTCGACCGCGGCGCCGGCGGAGGGGATGGCGGCCAGGGGCAGGACCATGCTGATGAGGGCCGCGAAGATGATCGCGGCTCGGCGGCGGGGGTTCAATCCGACCTCCTGTCAGGGCTGGATCTCTCCCGGGACGCGGCCGGCAGGGGTAGGCCGCGTCACCGGAAATCCGGAAATCCGGAAATAAGCCATGAACAACCTCGGATCATGACCGACGACGCAACCGATGCCTAGAGGTGCGGTCTGGCCGGAACCGGAAGGCCTACTCCGCGCCGGCGCCCCGCGACCGGAACAAGCGCTCCACCACCCGGAACGGGTCCTCGCCGCCCAGGCGCGCCAGCCGCCGCATGGCCGCCGGCGAGATCCTGGACAGGGCGTACGCGCCCCAGGCGCCGGCGGTGACCGGGACGACGGGGCGGTCGCGCTCGATGGCACGGATGATCGCCCTCGCCGCGACCTCCGGTCCCGGCGCCCACCGGCCCGCCAGGCGCTCGGTGAGCTCCCGCCGCCTGCTCTCCTCCGCGGCCTCGACCCCGGCGTGCCGGGCGGCGCGGTAGATGCCGGTGGCGACGAAGCCGGGGCAGACCGCGCTGACGCCCACGCCCGTACCGGCGAGCTCGGCGCGCAGGCTCTCGCTGAGCATCAGCACACCCGCCTTCGTCGCGCCGTACGCCGGCAGCATCCGTGTGGGGGTGAACGCCGCGGCCGAGGCGACGTTGACGATGTGGCCGCGCCCGCGCCCGGTCAGCTGCGGGCCGAAGAACAGGCACCCGTGCACGACGCCCATGAGGTTGACGTCGACGATCCGCCGCCAGTCCGCGACGGTGTGGTCGAAGAACGACCCGCCGATCCCGACGCCGGCGTTGTTGACCAGGATGGCCGGGGCGCCGTGCTCGGCGAGCACCCAGGCCGCGAACCGCTCCATCGCCTCGGCGTCGCCCACGTCGACGGCGTACGGGACGCCGACCTCTCCCGCACGGTCGGCGTCGAGGTCGGCGCAGATCACCTTCAGCCCGCGCGCGCCGAGTGCCAGTGCGGTCGCCCGCCCGATCCCGCTCGCCGCCCCGGTGACGACCGCCACGACTGCCATGCCCCCGATCGTACGAGGCGAATATTCCCTATATAACTGGTTGACTTTGTCGGTTTGGTTGCGGACGATGGGCGCGTGAGTACCGGTCAGCCCCTCGTTGTGCGCCTACACGTCGATCTTCGACGCCAGGCCAGCGCGCTGTGTGCGCCGACCGTCTGACGACGTCGGCCTCCGGAGCGCGCGACCGCTCCCCACCACTCACCTCTCAAAGGGTCTCCTTGTCATGTCCTCACCCGCCCTGGATCTGGGGCCGGCCCGGCAGGCTGCCCGAACACGCCTCCGTGTTCCCGGGTCGGCCGGTCTGCTCCGGCTCATTAGCCCGATCGTCCTTCTCCTCCTCTGGCAGGCCGCGAGCTCCGCGGGCCTCCTCCCCGAACGCCTCATCGCCGCGCCCGTGCAGATCGCCCGTACGGCCGCCGACCTGACCACCGCCGGGACGCTCCCGGACGCGATCGCGGTGTCCCTGCGGCGGGTCGCCGAGGGCTTCGTCATCGGCGCCGCCGTCGCGATCGTGCTCGCCCTCGCCTCCGGGCTCAGCCGCCTCGGCGAGAACGCCATCGACCCGCCGATGCAGATGCTGCGCGCACTGCCCTTCTACGGCCTGATCCCGCTGTTCATCCTCTGGTTCGGCATCGGCGAGACGCCCAAGGTGGCGCTGGTCGCGCTCGGCGTGGCGTTCCCGCTCTACCTCAACACCTTCGCCGGCATCCGTGGCGTGGACGACCGGCTCATCGAGGCCGGCCGGACGCTGCGGCTGGGCCGTACGGCGCTGATCCGGCACGTGATTCTGCCCGGCGCGCTGGCCCAGACGCTGGTCGGGCTGCGGCAGAGCCTCGGCGTCGCCTGGCTGGCGCTCATCGTCGCCGAGCAGGTCAACGCCGACGCCGGCCTCGGCTGGATGATCAACGACGCCCGCGAGTTCATGCGCACCGACGTGATCGTGGTCGGGCTGATCGTCTACAGCGCTCTCGGCCTGCTCACCGACGCCCTCGTACGCCTCATCGAGAGAAGGGCCCTGGCATGGCGACGAGCCTTCCGACCCGCGTAGCCGCGCCGTACGTCGCGAGCGTCCGCGGCCTCACCCGGGCGTTCGGCGACCGGACGGTCCTCGACGGCCTCGACCTCGCCATCGCGCGGGGGGAGTTCGTCGCGCTGCTGGGCCGCAGCGGCTCGGGCAAGTCCACGCTGCTGCGGGCGCTGGCCGGGCTCGACCGGGAGACCACCGGCGAGCTGACCGTCGACGGGACGGTGGCGGTGGCCTTCCAGGAGCCGCGGCTGCTGCCCTGGAAACGCGTGATCGACAACGTGGCCCTCGGCCTCCCTCGCGGGGCCGACCCCCGGAAGGCGCTGGAGGAGGTCGGGCTCGGTGAGCTCGCCGGAGCCTGGCCGCTCACGCTGTCCGGTGGCGAGGCCCAGCGTGCCTCCCTGGCCCGCGCCCTCGTACGGGAGCCCGGCCTGCTGCTGCTCGACGAGCCGTTCAGCGCCCTGGACGCGCTGACCCGGATCACGATGCACCGCCTCGTCCTCGACCTGTGGCAGCGGCAGGACGGGCTCGCCGTCCTCCTCGTCACCCACGACGTCGACGAGGCGCTGCTGCTGGCCGACCGTGTCCTCGTGCTCGGCGAGGGCCGGATCGCCTACGAGTCATCTGTCGAGGCCGAGCGGCCGCGCCGGCCGCAGGACCTGGTCACGTTGCGAGCCGAGCTGCTGCTGCGGCTCGGCGTGGAGGAGGGAACCGGATGAAGAGACTGCTCCCCCTGCTCGGCGCGCTCGTCGTCCTCGCGAGCTGCGGGAACGCCGGCGGCGGCGACGCGGCGGCGATCCGCAAGGACGGCTCGGTCGACCTGACGAAGGTCACGTTGCACGTCGGCGACCAGAAGGCCGGGTCGCAGGCGCTGCTCCAGGCCGCGGGCCAGCTCAGCGGCGTCCAGTACAAGATCACCTGGTCGCAGTTCACCTCCGGGCCGCCGCTGCTCGAGGCCGCCAACGCGGGCGCGATCGACCTCGGCGCCGTCGGCAACACACCACCGATCTTCGCCGCCGCGGCGGGCTCGAAGATCAAGGTGGTCGCGGCCGGCGACCAGAACCTCGCGGCGCAGGCAGTGCTCGTACCGAAGAGATCGGCGATCCGTACCATCCAGGACCTCAAGGGCAAGAAGATCGCGCTGGCCAAGGGCAGCTCGGCACACGCGCTCCTGCTGAGCGTGCTGAGGAAGGCCGGGCTCGGGTTCGGCGACATCCAGCCGCAGTACCTCCAGCCGGCCGACGCCCTGTCGGCCTTCAGCTCCGGCCGGGTGGACGCCTGGTCGATCTGGGACCCCTACACCGCACAGGCCGAGGCGCAGACCGGCGCCCGGACGCTGGTGTCGGGCAACGGCTTCGGCACCAACTACAACTTCAACGTCGCCGCCGCCAAGGCGCTGAAGGACAAGGCCAAGGTCGCGGCGATCCGCGACTACCTGGTCCGGCTGGACCGCGCGACCGTCTGGGCCGCCACCCACCAGGACCAGTGGGCGAAGACCTGGTCGGCGCAGATCGGGCTGCCGCTCGCGGTCACCCGGGTCGCCGCGCGCCGGCGGGTGACCAGGCCCGTGCCGATCGACGACGCCGTCATCGCCGGTGAGCAGCAGCTCGCCGACGCCTTCTCCGACGCCAAGCTCATCCCCGGCCGGCTGAAGTTCGGCGACTTCGTGGACCGGCAGTTCAACGACACCGTCCCAGGAGGATCATCATGACGAAGTTCCACTGGTTCCTGCCGACGGGCGGCGACGGCCGCAACCTCGTCGGCGGCGGCCACGGCGCCGCGCGGCGCGGCGTCCAGCGCCCGCCGGACATCGAGTACCTCGCGCAGATCGCACGCTCGGCCGAGCAGCTCGGCTTCGAGGGCGTGCTCACGCCGACCGGCACGCAGTGCGAGGACGCCTGGCTGACCACGGCCGCGCTGACCCGCGAGACCGAGCGCCTGAAGTTCCTGGTCGCCTTCCGCCCCGGCTTCCTGTCGCCGACGCTGGCCGCGCAGATGGCCGCGACGTACCAGCGGCTCTCCCGCGGCCGGCTGCTGCTCAACATCGTCACCGGCGGCGAGACCGTCGAGCAGGCGCGCTTCGGCGACCATCTCTCCCACGACGAGCGCTACGCCCGCACCGATGAGTTCCTGGCCATCCTGCGCGGCGCGTGGGGCGAGAAGCCGTTCGACTTCGGCGGGAACTACTACGACGTGGAGGGCGCGACCGTCTCCACGCCGCCGGACCCCGTCCCCCGGCTCTACTTCGGCGGGTCCTCCGCCGCCGCGGGCCCGGTGGCGGCCAAGCACGTGGACGTGTACCTGACCTGGGGCGAACCTCCCGAACTGGTCAAACGCAAGATCGGCTGGATCCGCGAACTGGCCGAGCGCGAGGGCCGGCGGCTGACCTTCGGCATCCGGCTGCACGTGGTGACCCGCGACACGGCCAAGGAGGCCTGGTCGGCCGCGGACCGGCTGCTGGACGACCTGGACCCGGCGGAGATCGCGGCCGCCCAGGAGGGCCTGGCCCGCAGCGAGTCGGTGGGCCAGGCACGGATGCGGTCCCTGCACGAGGAGTACCGCACCGGCGGGTCCGCCCACGACCTGGAGATCTACCCGAACCTGTGGGCGGGCGTCGGTCTCGTACGCGGCGGCGCGGGCACCGCGCTCGTCGGCAGCCACGCCCAGGTGGCCGAGCGCATCGCGGAGTACGCCTCGCTCGGCATCGAGGAGTTCGTCCTGTCCGGTTACCCCCATCTGGAGGAGGCGTACTGGTTCGGCGAAGGCGTGCTGCCCGAACTCACCCGCCTCGGATTGCTGAAGGAGGCCGCATGAGCGAGCAGGTGAACGGGCAGAGTGGTTCCGTGGGTACGGCTCCCAGGAACGGTCCGCGCGTGGTCGTCCTGGTCGGCAACCCGCGCCCGGCGTCGCGTACACACGCGGTCGCCGCGCAGGCGGCGCGGGCGCTGGTCCCGGACGCGACCCCCGACGTCATCGACCTGACCGCGCTGGCGCCCGTGCTCCTCGGCTCGCACGCCTCGGTCGCGGTCGAGGACGCGATCGAGCGCGTCACCTCGGCCGACGTGCTGGTGGTCGCCAGCCCCACGTACAAGGGCACCTACACCGGGCTGCTCAAGGTGTTCCTGGACCGGGTGCGCTCGCTGGCCGGCGTCACCGCGCTGCCGCTGCTCGTGATGGGCTCGCCGCGGCACGCCCTCGCGGTCGAGGTGCACCTGCGGCCGCTGCTGGTCGAACTGGGCGCGACCGTGCCCACTCCCGGCCTCGCGGTGGTCGAGTCGGACCTGGACCGGATCGAGGAGATCCTCGCCGAGTGGGCGGCGGCCGTACGGATCTCGGAGGCGGGCGGTCAATGGGCACGCGGGTGAAGCAGACCCCGATCGTGGACGCCGCGAGATTCCGCCGCGCGCTCGGCCGGCACGCCGCGGGAGTGGTCGTGGTCACCGGGCCGGGCCCGGTCGGGCTGACCGCGACCTCGCTGACCTCGGTCAGCCTGGATCCGCCGCTGGTGTCGTTCTGCGTCGCCCGCGACTCGAGGACCTGGCCGGACCTGCGGCAGGCGGAGTTCTTCGCGGTCAACGTGCTGGGCGGCGACCAGGCCGCGGTCGCGGCGCGGTTCGCCGACCGGGGCATCGACCGGTTCGGCTCACCGACCCGCTGGCGGGCCGGCCCGTACGACGTGCCGATCCTCGGCGGGGTGGCGGCCCACCTTCTTTGCGAGCCGTACGACACCATCGCGCTGGGCGACCACTGGCTCGTGGTGGGGCTCGTCATCGGCTCTGAGCTGGGACCTTCCGGCGAACCCCTTCTCTACCACCATGGCCGGTACGGTGCCTTCGACCCGCATCCTCGCTGAGCCGGTTGAAATCGGTATAAGTGAAAGAGTCGTCACGCTGCGTCCATGGACCTAAGCTAGAGTCGCCTGCCGATGCCACGCTGGGTGGAGCCTATGGAGAGCTGGTTCGCCGAACGATCCGTCGGCCAGATGCTGCCCGGAGACCATGCGTGGTTCTCCTACTCCAGCCAGGAGGAACAGGAGCATGTGGTCGGTGCCTTCCTCCGTGACGGGCTGATGGCGGCCGACAAGGTCATTTACATCACGGACTCCGATCCACGTGACCTGCCGGGCCTGCGGGCACGCGGTGACCTCGATCCGCGCAACTACCTCCGCACCGGCCAGCTCGCGCTCCTCCCACGCGCCGAGGCCTGCCTGACGGCCGGGGTCTTCGACCCCGGCCGGATGGTCGCGTCCCTCGAGGACGTGCTGGCCCGGGCGGAGCGCGACCGGTTCCGGGGCGTACGCGTCACGGCGGACATGAGCTGGGCCATCCGGCAGCGGAGCGGCCGAGACCGGGTCCTGGACTGCGAGGCCGGCCTCGACGCGGCCATCGCGCCCAGCACGACGGCCATGGCCATCTGTCAGATCGACCGGCGTTCGTGCACATACGACGAGCTCACCGCACTCAAGGAGACACACGAGGTTCTCGTGGGCGCCGATCCCGACTTCGATGACGGAGTCCTCACCATCACACGCACGTTCGAGCCGCGCGGCTTACACCTCAGGGGCGAGCTCGACGGCGCGCGGCACACCGTGTTCGCCGAGGCCCTCCACGCCGTGATCGCGCAGGGCGGCGACATTCACCTCAACGTCCGTGACCTTCGATTCGTCGACCTGGGCGCACTGAACATGATGGCCGGAGCGGCGATGAACATGGCCGCTCGCGGCAGCCTCACCCTCGACGACCCGTCGCCCGACCTGACCGAGGTCGTCCAGCTCGTCGGCGGCCCCATGCTCCCCTGGCTGAGGATCGGCAGGTGCAGGGCGTCGTGACCAAACTCATCCACCGGGCCCTGATCTACGCCGACCACCAGGAGTTCCTCGACGCGTCCGTCCCCTTCCTGCGACAGGGTCTGGAGTCGGGCGACGCCGTGATCGCCGTCGTCCGGGGTTCCTCCATCGACGACCTGCGCCGGGCGGTCGGCTCCGACGCCGTGACCTACCGCGACGCCGCCCACTGGTACTCCCAGCCGACGCGTACGATCGCCGCCTACAGCGCCTTCATCACCGAGCACGCGGGCGCGCGCATCCGTGTCCTCGCCGAGCCCGACTGGGACGGCGACTCGGCCGCCGAGATCGCCGAATGGACGCGCTACGAGTCGATCGTCAACCAGACGTTCGCCGACCTCGACGCCGTCGTGCTCTGCGTGTACGACCGGCGCGGCGCGGACCAGGGCATCCTCGACGGCGTGGTCCACACCCATCCGGAGCTGGTCAGCGTCGCCGGCCCGCACGTCAACGACGCCTACCGCGACCCGCTGACGGTCTACGCCGACGTCGACCGGGAGCCGCTCGACCCGGTCCCGCCGGACGCTCCCACGATGACGGTCGACGACATCGACCTGAGCGCGCTGCGCGCCTTCGTCGGTGGCCACGCCGAGGACCACGGTGTCTCCTCGGCCCGCCTGCACGACCTGCTGGTCGCCACGACGGAGATCGCCACCAACGCGATCCGGCACGGCCTCCCCCCGGTCACCTGCCGCACGTGGGCCGAGGGAAACGATCTTGTGGTCGACGTGTCGGACGGCGGCCACTGGCAGCCCGAGGGCCTGCCGGGCTTCCTCCCGCCGGACCCGATGGTCCGCGCCGGCTTCGGCCTGTGGGGCGTGCGCATGCTGTGCCCCCTGGTCCAGCTCCGCACGGGCCCGACCGGCACCGACGTCCGCCTCCGCGTCCCCGCCCGCTAGAGCGCCTCACGACGGGTACGGCGGGGCCGGACCTCTACGAGCTCTGACGCAGGAGTTCGGACAGGGCACGGAAGGCCTTGCCGCGGTGGCTGATCGCGTCCTTCTCCTCCGGGTCGAGCTCGGCCGTCGTACGGGTCTCGTCGTCCGGTACGAAGATCGGGTCGTAGCCGAAGCCGTTGGTCCCGCGCCGCGCGCCGACGACGTGCCCGGTCAGCTCGCCCTCGACGGTCTGCTCCTCGCCGGAGGGCCAGGCGACCGCGGCGACGCAGACGAAGCGGGCGCCCCGGTGTTCGAGCGCGACGTCGGACAACTGGCCCAGCAGCAGGTCGAGGTTGGCCTCGTCGTCGCCGTGCCGCCCCGACCAGCGGGCCGAGAAGACGCCCGGCATGCCGTTCAGCGCGTCGACGCACAGGCCCGAGTCGTCGGCCACCGACGGCAGGCCGGTGTGCTCGGCGATCGCGTGGGCCTTGAGCAGGGCGTTGCCCGCGAACGTCAGCTCGGTCTCCGGGACGTCGGGTGCGTCGGGAAACTCCTCCAACCCCACGACGTCGATGTCCACGAGGATCCGGCGGAGCTCGACGAGCTTGCCCTCGTTACGCGTGGCGAGTACGACCTTCACGAGCCCAGGGCCTCCTGCTGCATCCGGGTGAGGTCGGCGCAACCGCCGGCCGCCAGGTCGAGCAGCGCGTCGAGCTCGGCGCGGTCGAACGGCTGGCCCTCGGCCGTGCCCTGCACCTCGACGAAGCGGCCGTCGCCGGTGCACACGACGTTCATGTCGGTCTCGGCCGCGACGTCTTCCTCGTAACACAGGTCGAGCCGCGGCTCGCCGTCCACGATGCCGACGCTCACCGCCGCCACGGAGCCGACCAGCGGGCTCGTCTTGAGCATCTTCCGGTCGCGCATCCAGGTGATCGCGTCGGCGAGGGCGACGTACGCGCCGGTGATCGCGGCCGTACGGGTGCCGCCGTCGGCCTCCAGCACGTCGCAGTCGAGCAGGATGGTGTTCTCGCCGAGGGCCTTGAAGTCGACGCAGGCCCGCAGCGACCGGCCGACCAGCCGCGAGATCTCGTGGGTGCGGCCGCCGATCTTGCCGCGCACGGACTCGCGGTCGTTACGTGTGGTGGTCGCCCGGGGCAGCATGGAGTACTCCGCGGTCACCCAGCCGAGCCCGGAGTCGCGGCGCCAGCGCGGCACCGAGCTCTGCACCGTCGCGGCGCACAGCACGCGTGTGCCGCCGAACTCCACGAGGACCGAGCCCTCCGCGTGAGTGAGCCATCCGCGGCGGATGGTCACGGGACGAAGCTGGTCGGCTGAACGATCGTCGGGACGCGCCATGAGGCCAACCCTATCGAGACCGGGCGACCCCCGATCACAGGTCGTACACGGCCCCCTGGAACGCCAGCTCGATGTCTCCCCGGTAGCCACTCTCCTTCGCCTCGGCGAGGCTGTTGCTGTTGTCGTTCCACGGCACGAGGTGGGTGAGCACGAGCCGCTTGGCGCCCGCGCGCGCGGCGTACTCCCCCGCCTGCCGCGCGGTCAGGTGCAGGCCGGGCGGCAGGCCCGGCCGTTCGACGAAGGAGGCCTCGGCCAGCAGCAGATCGGTGCCGCGGGCCAGGTCGGCCAGTGCCTCGCACACGCCGGTGTCGCCGGAGTAGGCGAGGGCCACGCCATCGTGTTCCACCCGGAAGCCGTACGTCTCGACCGGATGGCTCATCGGCTTGGCGGTCACGGTGAACGGTCCGAGCTCGAAGGTGCCCGGAGAGAGGGTGTGGAAGTCGAACGCCTCGGACATGCCGGGCTCGGGATCGAGGTCGTACGCACGGGCCATCCGGTCGGCGACGCCGGCCGGCCCGTACACCGGAATGCGCGGTTTGGGGCCGCTCGGCGCGTATCTCCGCGCCACCCAGTAACCGCAGAGGTCAAGACAGTGGTCGGCGTGCAGATGAGTCAGGAGAATCGCGTCGATGTCGTAGAGGCCGATGTGGCGTTGCAGGGCGCCGAGCGCCCCGCTGCCAAGGTCGAGCAGCAGCGCGTAGCCGCCGGCCTCGACGAGATAGCAGGACGCGGGGCTGTCGGGTCCCGGAAAGCTGCCCGAACAGCCGATCACCGTAATCCGCACGCGCCGGCCTCCCTCACGTCACCCGAAGACGGGATGGACCGGACCGCGCCGAACGGGCGGGTCCTCGTGGCGCGGCATTCATCCGCTGCCGGTTTCGCGCGTCATCCACCTGGATCCACGCTCCCCTCTCCATTGGCCCGCGGGCGTGTTCTCATGCCGAGAACGAGATGCTCACGGGTGCGGATTCGACCAGCCCGATCTCCGGGCCGAGGAAGCGGCGGCCGAGCGCGCCGAACGGCGCGGGATCCCCTGTCGCAAGGAACCGATGTCGGGGTTCCGGAGAATCCTCGGCACGGGCCAGGCGGCGATCTTGCAGCACCCGATATACGTCCTTGGCGGTCTCATCCGCGCTCGATACGAGGGTTACCCCGTCTCCGGCGACGTATGAGATGGCTCCGGTAAGCAAGGGGTAATGGGTGCACCCGAGGATGAGCGTGTCACAGCCCGCCTCGAGAATCGGCGTCAAATAGCCTTCTGCGACGTCGAGTAGCTCGTCGCCCATGGTGATGCCCCGCTCCACAAACTCCACAAAACGCGGACAAGCAACACTTGTCAGTGTCACATGAGGCGCAGCAGCGAATGCGTCTTCGTACGCACGACTGGTGACCGTCGCACGAGTAGCGACCAATCCCACCTTTCCCGTGCTCGTCGCGCTGACCGCGGCGCGTACGGCGGGCTGGATGACTTCGACGACCGGTACCTCGTAGCGCTCTCTCGCGTCTCGCAACACCGCGGAACTTGCAGTGTTACATGCGATCACGAGCATTTTCACGCCTTCTTCGACAAGGTGGTCCAGCACCTCGAGCGCGTTCGCGCGCACCTCGGCGATCGGCTTCGGCCCGTACGGGAAACGCGCCGTGTCGGCGACGTACAGCAGGGGTTCATTGGGCAGCTGGTCGATGATCGCGCGGGCGACCGTCAGCCCGCCGACCCCACTGTCGAAGATCCCGATCGAAGCGTCAGACATGACCCAACAGGCTAGAGAACACGCCACGGCCCGCGGAGGCAATGCGCTGCATGTCACATTGGTTATTTTCGGCGGGCGGCCGGAGATCAGTGCCGGTTACGGCCCGCTCGGGCGATCTGGCGGCTCTGCGCGACGAGCCGGCCCCGCGAATCCCAGACCTCGACGTCCTCGTCGAACCACCCGTCGCTGACCAGGCGGCCGTGCCCGTGCAGGGACAGCCGGCCGGGTGCGGGCACGGCCCGCATGTGCCAGGTCAGCTCGACCGTCGGCGCCCAGCCGTACGCGCCGGTGTTGAGCACGACCGGCGGCAGCGAGTCGACGGCGAGCGCGAGCAGGACGCCGTCCGGCTCGCGCTCCTCGCGCAGCCGGAAGTGGGCCCGCATCTCCGGCCGGCCGGTGGGCTGCCCGTCCAGCCAGCCCATGGTCGCCGCGTCGTAGCGCAGCTCGACCTGCGCGGCGAAGCCGGACTCCGGCTCGCTGCCGAAGGGGACGCACTCTCCGAGCGGCGGGAGCCCGTCGATGTCCGCGGAGTAGACCGGCTCGGCGTCGCCGTCGAGCGTTCCGGTGGTGAGGATGGCCTCGACCACCGCGGTGTCCTCCTGGACGAGCGTCACGCGCGCCACGTCGGCCGTACGCCCGGACTTGCGCGACTCGACGTGCACCTCGGCGGGGCCGGGACGGCCCACCCGCAGGAAACTCGCGGCGGTGGAGATCGGGTGCGGCCGACCGGCCGCGTCGAGGGCGGCGCGGGCCAGTACGGCCATCAGGTAACCGCCGTTGAGCGCCTGCTCGAACCCGTACGCGGCGTCGAGCTCGGCGGAGTAGCGCCCGTCGCCGATCCGCCGTACCGCGGTGGCCTCGTCAAAGCTGCCCATACCTGTACCCCTGAAATCTAGAACCGCATTCGGTACGAACCATACCTTTCCGGCTCCCGCAGGTGGAGTCAGGCCTGGGTGATCACCGCCGCACGCAGTGAGTCGTAGTCGACGCCGAGCTTGACCATGACGTCGTGGGCCAGGCCGTCGTCGAGCGTCAGCAGGCCGAGCGCGAGGTGCCCGGTGCCCACACTCTCGCTGCCCTCGCGCAGCGCCTCACGCAGCGCGTGCCGCAGCGAGGTCAGTGCGAGCCGGGTGAAGGGAGTCTCGTCGGGCAGCGGGTCGCCGGCCGGGATGCCGACGCGCCCGTCGATCGCCGCCCGCAGGATGGCGGGACCCGCGCCGCAGACGGCCAGCGCCCGGCTGGCGGGGTCCTCCTCGCGTGCGGACAGGGCGAGCAGAAGGTGCTCCGTGCCGAGGTAGGTCTTGCGGCGCCGGCGCGCCTCCTCCCGCGCCTCGCCGACCACGGCCCGCAGGCCGTCGGTGGCCCGGTCCCAGAAACCCGGGCGCTCGGACTCCCCGCTGGGGATGAACCGCTTCTGTACCGCCTGCCGGCTCACGCCGAGCCGGGTGCCGATGTCGGCCCAGGAGACGCCGTCGCGGCGCGCCTCGTCCACGTAGAACCCGACGAGGTTCTCGCCGAGCTCGCTGACGTGCGCCGACACCTCGACGGCCCGCGCGAGCCGGTCGAGCACCGGTGCGGTCTCCAGTCCCGTACGGACCTGCGCGATCAGAGTGTCCAGGGTCATCGGTTCGCTCATGTGGCAACCATAGGTTGCCTATGGGGAGATGGCAACCACAGGTTGCTGCAGCGTGCGCCAGCGGGCGGCCTGCCCATTGACGGCCCCTATTCGGAGCGACCTTTACCACAGCTAAGTGCGGACCGTTCACCCATCGAAAGATGCTCCCACCATGGGGTTTCCAGTCGCTTCTTCGAGGAGGAAACGGGAAACCCCCCGCGGCGACTCACCCCTCAACGGGTTTTTTCGGCATGATTTGTCGGACTGTCCCCATCACCATCCATGATTGAGGTCTTCCGGAGCCCTCGCCAGGAATCCATGACAGCAATGATCGGAACAGGAAGCACCCGGCGGAATCCCTCCGCACGGCCGGCCGCGGCCGCCCTCGCCCGCGCCGCGGCGACCGCGGCGCGGCGCCCTGCCTCACAGGTCACGAGCCTCCTTCCCGCCGCGTACGGGCACCGCGCGCGGGGTGGCGGGTCGCCCATCGAAGGGCACGTCCCATTCGCGAACAGGCGTTTCACAGCGGCCTACATTATTGACAACGGGCGACGGAGGTCACAATGGCCGATCGGCTGAGAGCATTCGGTATCGAACTTCGGCGGATTCGCATGGAGGCTGGACTTTCGTTGGCGGAGTTGGGCGATCGGCTGCATTACAGCAAAGGCCATCTGAGCAAGATCGAGACTGGACGCAAATCCCCTTCTGTCGAATTGGCGCGTCGGTGCGACGCGGAACTCGACGCCCGGGGAGCACTCATCTCGCTCATCGCCGAAAAGCCATCCGAAGTGCTGCCGTCCGAAGGGACAACGGACGAGGACGGAGTGTGGCTGATGAATCTCTCATCGATGGACACGAGCTGGTTTCGCCCGGTGGACCGGCGTGACGCCCTGGCGATGACCGCGTCGTCGCCGGCGGGCTTCGCACTGAGCACGCAGGGCCTGTCGGCGACCGCGAAGGAACCGACCGCGCTGGAGGTGTTCCGGTCGCTGTTCGACCAGTTCCGCAACCTCGGCCAGACCGCGAGCCCGGGCGTCGTCCTCCCTCCGGTGATCGCGCAGACCCACGTACTCCGCTCCCTGGCGGCACGGGCGCCCACCGGTGTCAGAGACGAGCTTCTGGTCCTCGCGGCGCGCTTCGCCGAGTACGCCGGCTGGATGGCGCAGGAGTCCGGCGACGACGCCGGCGCCCTCTGGTGGACCGCCCAGGCCGTCGCGATGGCCGAGGCCGGCCAGGACCGCGACCTGGCGGTCTACGCCCTGATCCGGCGGGCGCTGGTGACGCTCTACCGCGACGACGCCACCCAGACGATCGAGCTGGCGCGCGAGGCCCAGGTGCGCCCGGGCGTTCCGCGCCGGATCCGCGGGCTGGCCGCGCAACGGGAGGCCCAGGGGCACGCGCTCGGGGGCGACTACGACGCGTGCCTGCGGAGCCTGGACCGGGCGCGGGAGCTCCTGTCCTCGGCCGAGGACGCTCCGGGGGTCTCCGCGCTCGGGCCGACCAACCTGACCGACCCCGTCTCCATGGTCACCGGCTGGTGTCTCTACGAGCTGGGACGGCCGAAGGAGGCAAGCCCGATCCTGGACGCCGAGGTGGCACGGATCCAGCCGCAGGCCCTCCGCTCCCGCGCCCGGTACGGCGTACGGCAGGCGCTCGCGCACGCCGCGGCGGGCGAGGTCGACCACGCGTGCGAGCTGACCGGCGAGCTGCTGTCCATCACGGACGTCGTCAGCTCGGCGACGATCGCGACCGACCTGCGCCGGCTGGCGCGGGTGCTGTCCCGCTGGCACCAGCACCCGCCCGTACGCGAGCTCTTTCCGGCGCTCACCGCGTCGCTGCAGACATCGAAGGTGTGACCCGATGAGAAGGGAAGCGAGGCCGACCATGGTCGAGTTCTTCGTCAACTACCGCACCGGCGACGAGGAGAACGTCGCGGCGCTGCTCGAACACGCGCTGTCGCGCCGGTTCGAGTCGGGCGTGTTCTTCCGCGCCAGCAAGTCCATCCCGCCGGGAGACGACTACGAACGGGCGCTGGTGACGGCCGTCCGCCGGAGCACCGCCCTCCTGGCCGTCATCGGCCCCCGCTGGCTGGAGGTACGCGACAAGCAGGGGCAGCCGAAGCTCGACGATGCCGCCGACTGGACGCGCCGGGAGATCCTGGAGGCGTTCGGCAACCGTGTCCGGGTGATCCCCGTACTCGTCGGGAAGGCGCGTCCGCTGGCCGCGAGCGACCTGCCGGCCGAGCTGAGCGAGCTGGCCGTCTGCGAGTACCTGCGGCTGCGCAACCGCGACATGGAGGCCGACCTCGACCGCCTGGCCGTCGAGCTGACCCGGCTGGTGCCGGAGCTGAAGGACAAGAAGGTGCTCACGCCGGGGACCGGCGGCACGGTCAACAACGCCTACGACGACGCGCAGATCGGGGTACAGGGCACGGTCATGGGCAACGTCGACTTCGGGCCATGGCGTGACCGGGGCGGGCGATGAGCCCATCCGAGCCCCGTAAGTGGCCCTGGCAGCAGCCGACCACCAACACCGCGTCGGGCAACGCCACCATCGGCGTCCAGGGCACCGTCATCGGCGACGTGCGGTACGAGGTCGCGGGCGACGACCCGCCCGACCGCAAGTACGAGGTGGCCAAGAGCTGCCTCGCCGGCAAGATGCCGCGCCGCGCGAAGCAGCTCATCGAGGAGGCCGTCATCGCGGGCCTCGTCGCCGACGGCGCCCGCGATCCCCTGGTGAACGAGGTCGCCTACTACTGGACCATCGCGGCGCTGAGCGACCAGTCCTTCGAGCTCCTGGAGAAGGAGGAGTTCGCCGACCTGGAGCGGGCGGGCCGGCTGGGCCGCAACGGCCCTCCCGACGACTGGCGCCGCGCCCGTCAGACGATCACCCGGCTCATCGCGTGCCTGCAGAGCGAGGAGACCAGCGGCACGCTCGACGCGGAGGCACTCGACGGCTTCTTCACCGAGTTCGACCGGTTGTCCTACGACCGGCGCGACGAGATCCGGCGCCATCTCGACCTGATCCTCACCGGAGTCATCCAGGACCGGCTCGACGCGCGGTTCGCCGAGATCGTACGCACGCAGCGTACGGCCGGCCATCGGGAACACCGGGTGTGGAAGTACTTCGAGCCCGAGCCGGAGGCGCCACGGCCGAAGGTGCTGCGCAGGCCCGAGTGGGGTCCCTTCGAGCGGACCGCGACCGTCTGCGGTGCCGCCATGTGCCTGGCCGGGCTCGGCGTGGCGTTCACTCTCGCCGGTCTCAGCAGCGTGACGACGACCCTCCTCGCCGCGGGCGGCATCCTCCTGTCCTGCGCACTCATCGCCTACTTCGCACCGGAGCAGCTCCCGGCCCGTTATTCGGCGCTGCATCCCAAGCGGCCACGGCCCGCGCCGACGGCGTTCAGCGACCACGTCGGCCAGAGCGTCGAGCGGCAGTTCGACAAGCAGGCCCCGCGGTCGTTCGGGCAGCGGTCGGCGTGGCGGATGGCGACCCTGCGCTTCCGGTCGACGCTCGCCAACGAGATCGTCGACCTCTACAGCGAGCCCGAGGTGGCGTTCGGCGCGATCGACTGGCTGATCGCCTGGTACGCCGCGGAGGCCGCGCGCGAGTGGTCCGCCGGCGGGCTCGACGACCGGGAGCGTCCCTTCAAGATCCTGGCCCTCCTCGCGGGCGGCCTCGGGCTCTGCTTCGGGGGGTTCTACGCGCTGTCCGAGGCGAGCGAGACGCAGGCGGGGATCACGCTCATCACGGTGGTGTGGCTGGCGATCGGGGTCGTCTTCCTGGCCTGGGGCCGGGCGGACGTCCGTCTCGTACGCAGGTATGACAGGGCCGAGAGGGCCGAGGCCCAGCGCCGCCTCACCGAGGAGAAGGCGGCCTACGAGGCGCGGCTCGCCGTCCTCGCCGACCGGCCGGACGACGACGAGATGGCCCGGTGGCTGGACTACGACAAGATCTACTTGAAGACACTGGCCATGAACCAGTACGGGCTGGCGAACCGCGACGTCATCGCGCACGCGATCCTGCCCGAGGCGACGCCGAACGCCCGCCGCGCCCGCGTCGTCGGAGGGCAGCCGCGCTTCTCCGCGTACGTGGTCTGGGTGTTCCTGCTCACCATGTCCGGGGCGCGCCAGGTGGCCGTGAAGCTCGACTTCCCCACCGGCATCGCGAGCGACCAGGACCGCAGGGCCTTCCGTTACGACGCGATCGCCTCGGCCAACGTCACGGAGTCCGGCATCCGCTTCGACGACGGCCGGCGCGAGGTCATCCTCCCGCATCCCCACGGCGAGCAGCGCGCGCCTCAGGTGTCCTCGCTGATCTTCCGCCAGCGGTTCAGCCTCTCGCTCACCAACAACGAAACGATCGTGATCACGGTGGAGAACTTCGACGCCGCGCTCCTCCCGCAGCGGCCGGGGGACGACGAGCCGCGGGCGACGCCCGACCTGGCCGACCTGACCGGCGCGCTGAGCCTGCTGGAGGCGGTGGCCGCCGACGGCAGGAAGTGGATCGAGCAGGCGAGGATCCGGCACGGATACAAGCCGGTCGGCGACGAGTACGAGCCGGACTCCCCGGACGACGAACAGGGCGGAGGCTGATCATGCAGTGCCGGTGGTGTTCCAACAGAAACTTCTCACTCGGCCCGATGTGCACGCACTGCGGCGAGTGGCTGTTCCCCCGGCCCGAGCCCGAGGAGGAGCCCGCGTACCCGACGCCGGAGGATGAGGAGCTGCACGCCGCCACGGTGACGTGGTTCAAGAGTCTCGGGGTCTCGCTCGTGGCCCTGTCGGCGCTCACGCTGGGCGGCGTGAACACCTACACCCACTGGCCCGTCAAGGAGCCGCCCCTGGTCCTCCCGACGCCGACGCCGTCCGCCGAGTCCGAGACGCCCACCGCCGACCCGCTCGACCAGCTCACCGCGATCAACACGCTGCTCGAGTCGATCAAGCACACCCGCGCGAAGGTGCCCGACACGCTCGGCTCGTGCACGAACCTCGCCTCCGACGAGGCGTCCCTCGAAGAGGTCGTCCAGGAGCGCGACGAGCAGGCGAGCCAGGCGCCCGCCCTGGCGGCGGACTCGCTCTCGGACGGCGAATCACTCAAGGAGGCGCTGCTGAACATGGTCCAGAGCACCCTGACCGCCGACCAGAAGTATCTGACCTGGGCGCGGAAGGGCGAGAGCGTCGGGTGCACCGGCGTGCCCGCCACCGGCACGATCAACGACGCCAACCAGACGGCGGCGGACGCCAAACGCGCCTTCGTCGGCCTGTGGAACAGCGACGCCGAGCCCTACGACCTGCCCTCGTACAAGTGGAACGATTTCTAGGCCCAGAGTTGGCCGTCGAGGCGCTTTTCGGCCTCGTCCAGTGTGCCGTCGTACGCGCCGGTGGAGAGGTACTTCCAGCCGGCGTCGGCGACGACGAAGGCGATGTCCGCGCGCTCGCCCGCCTTGACCGCCTTGGCCGCCATGCCGAGGGCGGCGTGCAGCGCGCAGCCCGTCGAGATGCCGGCGAAGATCCCCTCGGCGGCGAGCAGCTCGCGCGTGCGCCGCAGGGCGTCTTCCGAGGTCACCGAGAAGCGCGTCGTCAGAACCGACTCGTCGTACAGCTCCGGGATGAAGCCCTCGTCGATGTTGCGCAGGCCGTACACCAGCTCGCCATAGCGCGGCTCGGCCGCCACGATCGCCACGTCCGGCACCCGCTCGCGCAGGAACCGGCCGACGCCCATGAGCGTGCCCGTGGTGCCCAGGCCCGCGACGAAATGGGTGATCGACGGGAGGTCCTCGAGCAGCTCGGGCCCGGTCGACTCGTAGTGCGAGCGCGCGTTGGCCTCGTTGCCGTACTGGTAGAGCATCACCCACTCGGGGTGCTCGGCGGCCAGTCCCTTGGCGACCCGTACCGCCTCGTTGGAGCCGCCGGCCGCCGGCGACGGGATGATCTCGGCGCCCCACATCTTCAGCAGCTGGGTGCGCTCGGCCGAGGTGTTCTCCGGCATCACGCAGATCATCTTGTAGCCGCGCAACCGGGCCGCCATGGCGAGCGAGATGCCGGTGTTGCCGGACGTGGGCTCCAGGATCGTGCAGCCCGGCGTCAGCAGGCCGTCCTTCTCCGCCTTGGCGATCATCCAGAACGCCGGCCGGTCCTTGATCGAACCGGTCGGGTTCCGGTCTTCCAGCTTCGCCCACAGCCGTACGTCGGCCGACGGGGACAGCCTCGGCAGGCCGACCAGCGGCGTGTGGCCCAGCGAGTCGAGCAGCGAGTCGAACCGCACGTCAGCCGCCCGCGACGGCGGGCAGCACGGTGACCGTGTCGCCGTCGGACACCTCGGTGTCCAGCCCGCCCAGGAAACGCACGTCCTCGTCGTTCAGGTAGACGTTCACGAACCGGCGGAGGCCCTTTTCGTCGACCAGCCGCTCACGCAGGCCGGGGTGACGGCCCTCCAGATCGGCGAACAGCTCGTTCAGCGTGGCCCCGCCACCCTCGACGGCCTTCGCGCCGTCGGTGTAGTTACGCAGAATCGTCGGGATGCGAACCTCGATCGCCATGGCGATGTGCTCCATTCGTCGTACGGGCCCCGGCATCGCACGCAAACGCGGCGAGACGTCCAGGGATTCCAGGCCTGAGGGAATGAGCCTTAGTGACAGTCGTAGACGATCTCGGCGCGGGAGTGGCCGAACAGGAAATTCTGCACAGGGGTGACGACTCGCCCGCGTCCGCGGCGTTTCACCATCGTCGTCGTCACGGCATCAGTCTACCGAGTCGACGATCGTGACCTCTTCCTCGGTGACCTCGCCGTCGACGATGCGGTACGAGCGGAACTCGGTCTCGTTCTCGTCCCGCGTGGACACCAGGACGTAGTGCGCGTTCGGCTCCGACGCGTAGGAGACGTCCGTACGGGAGGGGTACGCCTCGGTCGCGGTGTGGGAGTGGTAGATCACGACCGGCTCCTCGTCGCGGTCGTCCATCTCCTTCCACACCTGGAACTGCTCCATCGAGTCGAAGCGGTAGAAGGTGGGCGAACGCTCGGCGTTCGCCATCGCGATGAACCGCGCCGGCCGGTCCGACCCGGCCGCGCCCGCGACGACGCCACACGCCTCGTCGGGGTGGTCGGCGCGCGCGTGCGCGACGATCTGGTCAACGATGGCGCGTTCGATCGTCAGCATGGGCAAAGCGTATCCACGCGTGCTCTCGGGCCGATCACCACAGGGCGCGTACGAGGCTCTCCTGGAGGTAGGTGAGCCAGTCGTACGCGGCGTACCCGGCGTTGCGCGGATCGTCCCAGTCGAACGTCCGCATCTGCTCCAGCGTCTCCTCGGTGATGTCGAGGCGGGTGCCGAGCGCGAGGCGCAGATCGTTGAGGGCCCGGAGCCAGGCCTGGGCCTGCTCGGGGTCCAGATAGACCGTGCCGCCTTCGCCGAGCGTCCGCAGGACGGTCTGGGCCGCGGCACGCTTGCCCTCGCGCAGGCTGCCCTCGGTGTAGCGCCGGAACTCCGCCGAGGCGCCCTGGTCCTCGCGGTAGGCGTCCGGGAACAGCCGGGCCAGGACCGGGTCCTCGGGGACCGAGGTGTTGTCGGACAGCCGGAGGTCCGGCATGCCCTCGAAGGTCGTCTCGGACTCGTCCGACTCGCCGATCAGGTCGAGGAGCTGCCCGACCAGCAGGCGGACGACGGAGGCCTCCTCGGCCCCCATGCGCAGGCAGACCTGGCCGCCTCGGGCACTGGAGAAGCCGCCGTTCATCACACGTCCTGCTTGACGGTCGCCCACAGGCCGTAGGAGTGCAGGATCTCGCAGTCGCGCTCCATCTCCTCGCGGGTGCCGCTGGAGACGACCGCTCGTCCCTTGTGGTGGACGTCCAGCATCAGCTTCTCGGCCTTCTTCTTGGAGTAGCCGAACACGGCCTGGAACACGTACGTCACGTATGACATGAGATTGATGGGATCGTTCCACACGATCGCCACCCACGGACGGTCCGGTCGTACGTCCTCGGCGGCGTCCGGTCGATCGAGCTCGACAGGAGCCGTGCTCACTATGGTGCCTCCTTAACGGGAGCTCCCCTCAATCATCGTGCACACATTCACCGTAATCTGCCACTCGTGGATCTTTCGACGACGGCACTGCTGACCGACCGCTACGAGCTCACCATGGTGCGGGGTGCGCTCGGCGGGGACACCGAGGCACGCCGAGCGGTGTTCGAAGTATTCGCCCGCCATCTTCCGGCCGGTCGGCGTTACGGCGTGGTGGCCGGGATCGGCCGCTTCCTCGATGCCCTGGAGGCGTTCCGGTTCGACGATCAGTCGCTGGAGTTCCTAACATCTCACGACATCGTGGACTCTCGTACGGCGTCGTGGCTGGCGTCGTACCGGTTCTCGGGCGACATCTGGGGATACGGCGAGGGTGACCTGTACTTCCCCGGCTCGCCGATCCTCGTCGTGGAGGCGGGTTTCGCCGAGGCCGTCATCCTGGAGACGCTCGCCCTGTCGATCCTCAACCACGACGCCGCGATCGCCTCCGCCGCGTCCCGCATGGTGCACGCCGCGTCGGGCCGCCCGATCATCGAGATGGGCTCCCGCCGTACGCACGAGATGGCGGGTGTCGCCGCCGCCCGCGCCGCGTACCTGGCCGGCTTCACCTCCAGCTCGAACCTGGAGGCCGGCCGCTCGTACGGCGTGCCGACCGCGGGCACCAGCGCCCACGCGTTCACCCTGCTGCACGACAGTGAACGGCACGCGTTCCAGGCCCAGCTCGCCGCGCTGGGCCGCGACACGACGCTGCTGGTCGACACGTACGACGTCGCCCGCGCGGTCGCGGTGGCGGTGGACCTGGCCGGGCCGGAACTGGGCGCCGTACGGCTGGACAGCGGCGACCTGGCCGAGACGGCGCACGAGGTACGCGCGCAGCTCGATGCCCTGGGCGCCCCGAAGACCCGGATCATCGTGACCGGCGACCTGGACGAGTACTCGATCGCGGGCCTGGCGTCGGCACCGGTCGACGGGTACGGCGTGGGGACGTCGCTGGTCACGGGGTCGGGGGCACCGACGGCGGCGCTGGTGTACAAGCTCGTGGCCCGCGCGGAGTCGCCGGAGGGCCCGCTACGGCCGGTGGCCAAGCGCTCGGTCGGCAAACCCAGCCGCGGCGGTCGCAAGTGGGCGGTACGGCACCTGGGCGAGGACGGGAAGGCGATCGCCGAGGTGGTGTCGACGGGCGAACTCGAACCCGGCCCGTACGACCGGTCGCTGCTGCGGCCACTGGTACGAGACGGCGAGGTCATCGGCCGGGAGCCCCTGGCCGAGGCCCGCGCCCGCCACGAACGAGCCTTGGCCGAGCTCCCCCCGCGCGCCTTCCAGCTCTCTCGCGGCGACCCGGCCATCCCGACGGACTTCCTGAACGGCTGAGCCCCAAGACCGTCGGACTGCGTGGAGGTGGCCACGGCCGGTGGAAGCTTGGCCCGCGGCCGCTGATGTTTCCGGTTCTGCCGGGGTAGCTTCCCTCTCGTGAGGATCAGTCTGGGGAGGGGCTGCAATGGGCAGAGCATTGATCATCGTTGATGTGCAGAACGACTTCTGTGAAGGGGGCTCGCTCGCCGTGACGGGCGGGGCCGAGGTCGCCTCGGCGATCTCGGCGTACGTGGCCTCGCACCGGGACGAGTACGACCACGTCGTGGCCACCCGTGACTTCCACCTGGATCCCGGGGATCACTTCTCCGACCATCCGGACTACGCCGACACCTGGCCGCCGCACTGTGTGATCGGCACGCCCGGGGCCGACTTCCATCCGAACCTCGACCTCGCGCCGATCGAGACGGTGTTCAGCAAGGGTGAGCGCGAGTCGGCGTACAGCGGTTTCGAAGGGGCGGCCGACGACGGCACCCCGATGGGCGAGTGGCTGCGCAAGAACGAGGTCGGCGGCGTCGACATCGTGGGGATCGCCACCGATCACTGCGTACGCGCGACCGCGCTGGACGCCCGGGGCGCCGGGCTCGCCACGCGGGTGCTGCTCACGATGACGGCCGGTGTGGCGCCGGGGACGACCGAGCGCGCCGTCACGGAGATGAGCGACGCCGGGATCGAGCTGACCGGGGAACCGGTCGTCGCCCCATAAGGGAGCCCGGTACGTTTCGGGGATGCGTAACCCGATTTTGCTGCTCATGGGCGTCTCCGGTAGTGGGAAGACCACGATCGGCGCGATGCTGGCCGGACGGCTCGGCTGGACGTACGCCGAGGCGGATGACTTCCATCCGCCGGCGAACGTGGAGAAGATGCACGCCGGCATCCCGCTGACCGACGACGACCGCAAGCCCTGGCTGGAGGCCACCGCGACGTGGATGAAGGAACAGGACGGGCCGGCCGTCGTGACGTCCTCGGCGCTTAAGCACAAATATCGCGACATGCTGCGTGCGGGCCGTCCCGACCTGCGGCTCGTCTACCTCGACGGCAGCCACGAGCTGATCGGCAAGCGGATGGCGGCCCGGCACGGGCACTTCTTTCCCAAGAAGCTGCTGGACAGCCAGTTCGCGGACCTGGAGACGCCGGGGCCCGAGGAGCACCCTCTCGTCGTCTCCATCGACGGCCCGCCCGAGCGGATCGTCCAGGAGATCATCGACCGTACGGGGCTGACTCCCCGGGACTGAGGTCCACGCGGATCGTGAGCAGGTCCGTGCCCAGCAGCCGTACGAGGAGGCCGTTGGCGCGCGGCAACCGCCTCAGCCGCTGCCTGGGGTCGTCCTCGGGCATGAGGTGGGCGGTGCCCGTACGCCAGCGGCTGCCCACCCGCACGCGGACCCGGGCGTCCGCCTCGATGTTGCGGACGTACTGGGACTGGCGGCCGTGGTCGGACACCATCCAGAAGCAGTCGCCCTCGATCCGGCCGCCCACCGGGGTCTGCCGGGGCAGGCCGCTCTTGCGCCCGATGGTCTCCAGGACGGCTCCGCCGGGCACGTAGCGCGAGAGCGGCCGCATTAGCGGGTTGGCGACGCGCTTGTGAAACCAGGTGGCGGCGCGGCGGCGCCTGTCCTTGGCCGTCATGGCACTCCTCTTATCGGAACTGATGGTTTCGGCAAGCTTTGCCGGAACCGATAGTTCCGTCAAGTGGTATCGTCCTGCTTGATGGCAGCTGAGAGCGGCGCACGCCGTCCCCACACGGGACGCCGGCGCAACCCCGCCGTACGCCAGGCGGTGCTCGACGCCGCCGCCGACCTGCTCGCCTCCGCGGACGGCCCGGCCATCTCGGTCGACGCGATCGCCCGGAGGGCCGGCGTCAGCAAGCACACGATCTACCGGTGGTGGCCGTCGAAGGGGGCGGTCCTGCTGGAGGCGATGGTCGAGCAGGCCCGCCGCGAGGCCGCCGTCCCGGACACGGGCGTGCTCTCGGCCGACCTGGAGGGATTCCTGACGGTGACGTTCGCGGCCGTCGAGCGCAACGGCCCCCTGCTCCGTACGGCGATGGCCGAGTCCCTGCGCGACGACGACGCGGCGGAGGGCCTGCGAGCCTTCGCCGCCGCGCGCCGGGCCGAGCTGCACGGCCTGCTGGAGCGCGGCCGGTCGCGCGGCGAACTCCCCGAAGACGCCGACCTCGGCCTCATGGTCGACCAGATGTACGGCCTCCTCTGGTACCGCCTCCTGATCGGGCACGCCCCGCTGAACGCCGAGACCGCCGCCCGCCTCGCCCGCTCGCTCCCCGGCGGGCGGCCGGCCGAATGAATGTCATATTCTCCCGGAATGGACGACCTGGAATTCAACTCGGCGGGCATTGTCGGAGCCGGCACTAACGTATGTGCGCTCGCGAACGAGCTCTCCTCCCTGCGCCGTACGTGGAACACCGCGACCACGGAGACCAGCGGCAGTCCATTCGGGTTCGCCGAGGTCGAGAAGGTGTTCGCCGACACGCAGGAGACCTGGTCACAGGAGCTCGGCGTCTACGTCACCATTCTTGAACAGCTCTGCCGAAAGCTCCAGAGCTCGGGAAACATTCACCGCGACGCCGAACAGGTCAACCTGTCCATTGTGCAACGTCACTAGCCGACGCCTACGGGAGCGCCATTATGTCGAGTAGTGACTATGCCCAGATCTCCACGCTGATCCACCGGCTCGAACAGCTCGCCGGGCTGTGCGATCCGGCCCACCTGGTCGAGGTGCTCGCCGGCGCGATCTCGGCGGCCGCGCACCCGCCGCCGGGCGACCCCGGTGAGCTTCGCGCGCTGGCGGCGGCCTTCCGCAAGGCCGGTTCGGACGCGGCCCCGATCGCCACCGACGTGCACAACACGGCGAACCAGAAGCTGCCCGCCGTCTGGAAGAGCGACGTCGCCCCCGGGGTCTACACCGTCGTCGGCGACACCGGCGACCTGATCGACATGACGACCATCGCCTTCACGGCGGCCGCCCAGGCTCTGGAGGCCTACGCGAGCACGGTGCAGGACCTCAGGGATCGGCACGGCCGGCTCTACCAGCGGCTGCACGAGGCCATGCACTCGATCGGGCACGTCAAGATCTTCGGGGTCGACCTGCCGCTCCCCGACCTCACCGACCTCGTCCGGTGGTGCGGAGCCGTCGCCGAGCTCATCAGAGGGTGCGTCGCCGTCTACAACGAGGCCCTGGACGCGGCGGACGTCTTCGCCGGGCGGTTCGCCGACGTACGGGCCATGGCCCGTACCGCCGAGCCGGTGCGGGCCGGGATGGCGCCGGCCGACGCCGTGGTCCTTGCCGACATCGGCGCGGACGGTACGACGCCGCGCCACGGCAACGCGGTGCTGTCGGCCGCGCAGCTCACGCGCCTCGCGACGCTGATGAAGGACCTCCCGCCCGCCGACCGCGCCAAGCTGCGCGGGATGCTCGCCGACGCGGCGTCGCTGCTGGAAGAGGCCTACATCCTCAAGGCGCTGGTCGCCGGCCACTCCGTCGCCGACGTCACGTCGTTCGCCGGCCGGATCCGCGGCAGGGACTCGAACTGGCTGAAGCAGCACCTGGCCCTCAACATCGACCCGAACACGCCGGGCGACGTCGACTTCGACGGCATACCGATCAAGCAGTCGGACCCGACCGCGTGCGGCTCCACGGCGATCGTGGTCGCGCACGCCATGAACGATCCGGTGTACGGGCTGAGCCTGACCACCGACGAGGCGGGCGACGGCCTGACGGCGGCCGAGTTCGCGAAGCGCTTCGCGGCCGCACAGACGAGCACGCACACCCTGACGAACGACGTGTGGCCCAAGGCGGCCGGCACGAGCCCGTGGGGCGAGACCAACGGGATCAACCACGCCGTACCCGGCGGGGACTATCGCACGGTGTGGGTGGACGACACCGACGGGCGCAGCGCCCATCCCGCGCTCCGCGACGCCATCACCGCGGTCGACGCGGGCCACGCGGTGCCGGTGCTGCTGGCCCCGACGCCCGGCCAGCTGAGCCACGACGGCGAGTTCCACTACGTCCTGATGGTCGGCCACCGCGACGACATGATCATCGTCTACGACCCGGCCGGCGCCGTGAAGGAGATCTCGGAGTCGGACTTCTGCGACGGCCGCATGAACGGCATCGACCCCGCCGTGACGCACGTCAACTCCGTCACGCTCCCGGCCCGCTCGTAGGCCGGCGTCGCTTCCAGAGTCTTTCTCGACGTCCCGCTGTCCGGCTGCGCGTCGCCTGGACGACGCTCGCTACGAACGGGGACTTCGAGACAGACCCTAGTCGCGGGTGCGGGGCACGGGCCGGGCGGCCCATTCGCGGACCTTGGCGATGCGGGCGCGGATGTCCTCGCCGCTGGCCTGGGCCGAGGGCGGGCCGCCGCAGGAGCGTCTCAGCTCCGCGTGGATCACCCCGTGGGGCTGGCCCGTGCGGTGGTGCCAGGCGCCGACCAGGCCGTTGAGCTCCTTGCGCAGCGCGTGCAGGTCCTCCGAGGCCGTCCGGTCCTCCGGCTTGGCCGTGCCCGCTCGTTTCTCCTTGCGCTGGTTGGCCAGCTGCTCGGCCTGGCGCTGCTTCAGCAGGCTCGTCACCTGTTCGGGCTCCAGCAGGCCCGGGATGCCGAGGTAGTCCTCCTCCTCGGCGGAGCCGGTCGCCGCGCCCATGCCGAACTCGCCGCCGTCGAAGACCACACGGTCGAAGTGGGCCGACGCCTCGACCGTCTCGAACGGGACCTCCTCGCCGACGTCGGGGTTGTCGCGTTTGCGGTTGGCCTCGGCCAGCAGGTCGTCGTCCAGGCCGTCCTCACGGACCCGCCGGTCGAGGACGTGGTCGCGTTCGGTCTCCATCTCCGACGCGTGGCCCATCAGCGTCGGCACCGACGGCAGGAACACCGAGGCGGTCTCGCCGCGCCGCCGGGCGCGGACGAAACGGCCGATCGCCTGGGCGAAGAACAGCGGCGTCGACGTCGACGTGGCATAGACGCCCACCGCGAGGCGCGGGATGTCGACGCCCTCGGAGACCATGCGGACCGCGACCATCCAGCGGTCCTCGGACTCGCCGAACTGCTTGATCTTGCGGCTCGCCCCCGGGTCGTCGGACAGCACCACGGTCGCGCCCGCGCCGGTCACGTTGCGGATCATCTTGGAGTACGCCCGCGCGGTCTCGTGGTCGCTGGCGATGACCATGCCGCCCGCGTCCGGGACGCCGCGGCGTACCTCGGTCAGGCGGCGGTCGGCGGCGGCGATCACCTGCTGCATCCACTCGCCCTTGGGGTCGAGCGCGGCCCGCCACGCCTGCGACATCTGGTCCTGGGTGAGGGGCTCGCCCAGCGACGCGGTGATCTCGTCGCCGGCGCGCGTGCGCCAGCGCATCTCACCCGCGTACGCCAGGAAGATCACCGGGCGGACGACACCGTCGGCGAGCGCCGGGCCGTAGCCGTAGGTGTAGTCGGCGCGGCTGCGGCGCACGCCCTCCGGGCCCTCCTCGTACAGGACGAAGGGGATCGGGTTGATGTCGGTGCGGAACGGCGTGCCGCTGAGCGCCAGCCGCCGTGCCGCGGGCTCGAACGCCTCACGGATGGCGTCGCCCCACGACTTGCCGTCGCCCGCGTGGTGCACCTCGTCCAGGATGACGAGGGTCTTGCGGTTCTCCGTACGGCCGCGGTGCAGCGCCGGGTGCGCGGCGACCTGCGCGTAGGTGACCGCGACGCCGACGAAGTCCTTGGCCGTACGGCCGTGGGCGTTCTTGAACTCCGGGTCGATCTTGATGCCGACCCGGCCCGCGGACTCGGCCCACTGGCGTTTGAGGTGCTCGGTCGGGCAGACCACGGTGATGCGGTCCACGATGCGGCGCCCCATCAGCTCGGCCGCGAGCCGCAGCGCGAAGGTCGTCTTACCGGCACCGGGCGTCGCGACGGCGAGAAAGTCGCGGGGCTCGTTGCGGAAGTATTCCTCCAGGGCGCCCTGCTGCCAGGCGCGCAGCGCCGGGGCGGTGCCCCAGGGCGCCCGCCCGGGAAGTGCGGGAGGGGTGTCGGATGCGGCGAACGTGCTCACGGTGAACAAAGGCTACCCGGACGCACCGACAGGACATGCCGAGCACGGTGTGATCTCGGGAAACCCGCGAGGGGCGTGTTAAAGGACGCGACCGCTCTGACCTGCGCGGTAGACCGCCCACATGGCGCGGATACGGACGCCCTGGCCCGGTGTGAAGGATGTCATGCACGGGTCCCAGGCGTAGTCCATGAAGTTGTGCACCGGGTCCGTGCCCGGCGCGGGGCAGGTGTCCTTGACCAGCGGGCAGTTCGTGGTCGGCACCGCCTCGTACGGGGTGTCGTCCACGCCGTCGCCGGGCGGGCGGCAGCCGCCCTCGAAGGGGTGGAACAGGCCCAGCCAGTGGCCGATCTCGTGGACGGCCGTGTAGCCGCGGCTGAAGTGCTCCAACGGGCCGCCCGGGACGCTGCGGTAGTCGACGACCACCCCGTCCAGGCCCGGCCGCAGGCGGTACATCTGGGGAAAGGAGGAGAAGCCCAGCACCTGCGAGCCGACCGCCGCGGTGAAAAGGTTCAGCGTGCCGGGGCCGCCACGAGACAGAGCGCCCAGCATCGCGACCTGGTTGTCGTGGGGGCGCTCGAACCACTGCTGGCTGGTGGTGACGTCGGCCGCCACGAGCCGGAACGACACTCCCGTGTCGGCGCCGCCGGTGGTGCCCCCGTACGCGGCGTTGAGGCTTCGCAGCTGCTGGTCGATGACGGGCCGGCCCAGCACGCCGGTACGCCCGTCGGTGATGACGTGGAAGCGCACCGGGATCACGAGCCGCCCGACCGGAGGGATCCGCCGCTCGTCGGTCACGCCGTACTCCCGACGCAGCGCCGCGGAGAAGTCACGCAGCATCGCCCGTACGCGCGGCGCGGACAGCGCGTCAGGATCGCGTGGCCGACCAGGCACCGCCGCCGACGCGTGGCGCAGGCACATGATGCCGCGCGCCGGTGGTGGACAGGTGCGCGCGGACGCCGTCGCACACGACGCCAGCACGACCCCGAACAGCCCGGACAGAACTCTCCGCCTCATTGGTTCCCCCCGAGACGGAGAGGCTAGCCCTCAGGGCCGCGCGGATCGCACGACGCGCGGGCGCATCACGCCGATTTGACGTTCACTCGCCGTCGTCGCCACCGGACATCGACTCGTAGATCTCCTTGCACTCCGGGCACACCGGGTATTTCTTCGGGTCACGGTTGGGCACCCACACTTTGCCGCAGAGCGCGATCACGGGAGTGCCGCTGACGGCACTCTCCATGATCTTGTCCTTCTGCACGTAGTGCGCGAATCGCTCGTGACCGCCGTCGCCATGGGAGAGATCTGGCCGGGTGTCACTCTCAGGAAGGATCTTCGTACTCACGGGCTCAGTTTAGTGACGGATCCTCGGGAAACGTCGCCACGAACGCCAGATCGCCGCCCTGACGTCGCAGAACGTCGTGCCACAGGCGCTCCGGATCGTCCATGAACGCGTCTTCTGACTCGGCCGGCAGGACGTACCAGGCGCCGTCGTCGACCTCTGACCGGAGCTGGCCAACCCCCCATCCGGCATACCCGGCGAAAACCCGTAGCTTCGTGACCTCCGTGGCCAGCAGCTCCGGCGGCGCGTCCAGATCGACGAGCCCGACACGCGCCACCGAGGGAGTGCCGCTCAGCGCCCTCCAGCCGAGCGGCTCGTCGGTGCCGGGCACATGGGCGAGGGCGAGTGCGCTGTCGAGCGCGACGGGTCCGCCCTGGAACACCACGGAGGGCCCCGTCACCAGCTCCGACCAGGGCGGCAGCACCTGGTCGACGGGCACTTCGGTCGGACGGTTGAGCACGACCCCGAGCGTGCCGCTCTCCTCTTCGTGCTCTACGAGGAGGACCACGCTGCGGCGGAAGTTGGGGTCGGCAAGCTGGGGCGTCGCCACGAGCAGCCGGCCCGCGATTATCCCGTCGTCCATCCCTCAATCATCCTGTGCCGGACGCCGCATGCGAACAGTGCGCGGCCGAGTACGTCGGTTACGCGCCCTTGACGCGTGGGTAATCGGCAGAATACGGGCGTAGATCACGTACGAGATCATGAAGGCGTGCCCCACCATCCCCCGGAGGACCCCGATGCAACTTTCCAGGGTCGCCATAGCGGCCGTGTTCTTTGTCGTCGGGGCGCTCATCATCATCCCGATGCTGATGAACGACTCGTCGCCCTCACAGCTGACGAGTGCCACACCGTCCCCGCAGGTCTCGGTCAGCGCCTCGGCCTCGCCGACCCACAAGACCACCAAGCCGTCGCCGACGCACACGACGAAGAAGCCCTCTCCCACGCACACGACGAAGAAGCCGGTCGCGCCGCCGACCGTGACGCCGAACACCCCGTTCACGGTCGCCATCGGCTCCGTACGGTGCCCCGGCCGCAGCGTGCTGGTGACGGTCGTCAACCACGGCAACGCGACCGAGGACTACGCGATCACCACGGACGGCTCGATCTCGGTGGCCGACCGCATCCCGGCCGGCGCCACCCGTAAGTCCACCTTGACGATCAAGGAGGACCACGCGACGACGGTGGCCGTGACCTGGCACAACGTCCCGGTCAAGAGCATCGACCGTACGGCGCACTGCGTCCGTAACGCCCCCGGCAAGGCACTGCCGCACACCGGCCCGGACAGCGGCATGATCATCGCCCGGATCGCGACCGGCGTCGCCGCCATGCTCACCGGGCTGATCATCTTCTGGTACGGCCGCATCTGGCCGGGCCGCCGCGACAAGATGTTCGACGACTCCAAGTAGCTCAGTGGCTCCCGGTGGCCGCCTCCTGGACGGCGGCGGCCACCGCGTGGGCGACGTCCGCGTGGAAGACGCTGGGCACGATGTAGTTCGGGCCGAGCTCCTTGTCCGTCACGACCGCGGCGAGGGCCCGCGCGGCTGCCAGGAGCATGTCCTGGGTGACCGTACGGCTCTGCGCGTCGAGCAGGCCGCGGAAGACGCCCGGGAAGGCCAGCACGTTGTTGATCTGGTTGGGGTAGTCGCTGCGGCCCGTGGCGACCACCGCGGCGTGTTCGCGGGCCGCCGCCGGGTCGACCTCCGGGTCCGGGTTGGCCAGGGCGAAGACCACGGCGCCCTCGTTCATCGTCGCGACGTCCTCGCCGGTCAGGATGCCGGGCGCCGAGACGCCGATGAACACGTCCGCGCCGCGCACCGCGCCGTGCAGGTCGCCGGTGTAGCCGTCGTCGTTGGTGTTGTCGGCGATCCAGCGCAGCGACTCGTCGAGGTCGTCGCGTCCGCCGTGGACCGCGCCGCGGTAATCGCAGACCACGACGTGCTTGGCGCCCGCGTGCAGCAGGAGTTTCAGCACGGCGGTGCCCGCGGCGCCCGCGCCGGCCATCGTGATGCGCACGTCGGCGAGGTCCTTGCCGACCACGCGCAGGGCGTTGGTCAGCGCGGACAGGACGACGATGGCGGTGCCGTGCTGGTCGTCGTGGAAGACCGGGATGTCCAGCAGGTCGCGCAGCCGGCGCTCCACCTCGAAGCAGCGCGGCGCGGAGATGTCCTCCAGGTTGATGCCGCCGAACGCCGGGGCGATGATCTGGACCGTACGGACCAGCTCGTCGGTGTCCTGGGTGTCGAGGCAGATCGGCCACGCGTCGATGCCGGCGAACCGCTTGAACAGCGCGGCCTTGCCCTCCATCACCGGCAGCGCCGCCTCCGGCCCGATGTTGCCCAGCCCCAGTACGGCCGAGCCGTCGGTGACCACGGCGACGCTGTTGCGCTTGACGGTCAGGCGGCGCACGTCTTCCGGATTGCGGGCGATGGCCAGGGAGACGCGCGCGACGCCCGGCGTGTAGGCCATGGACAGCTCGTCGCGGTTGCGCAGCGGCACCTTCGACTGCATCTCGATCTTGCCGCCGAGGTGCATCAGGAACGTACGGTCGCTGACCTTGTGGATCGTGACGCCGTCGACCTTCTCCAGCGCGTCGACGATCTCCTGGGCGTGCTCGGTGTCCCGGGTGGCGCAGGTGACGTCGATGCGGAGGCGGTCGTGCGCCGCGGGGGTGAGGTCGAGGGCCGTGACGATGCCGCCGGCCTGCTCCACCTCTCCGGTGAGCTGGCTCACCGCCTTGCCGCCCGCCGCCACCTCGAGGCGCACGGTGATCGAATAGGACACGCTGGGCACGCTCGCCACGTCAACTGCTCCTTTTGCCGGGTCAGAGCTCGCCAGCAATGGTGTCACCACGAGACGACGCCCGGCCCGCCGGGCTGAATTTTCAGGGGATGGCGAGCGCGGCCGTCACGATGATGTCGGCACAGGCCGCCGCCGCCAGCCGCGTACTGTCGATGACCAGATCATAGAGCGCCGGATCGGTGGGATCAGCCCGGTAAAAGTGCCTAACGTACGCGTTGCGCGCCCGGTCATTGTCGTCCAGGAGGCGTTCGGCCTCCTGCGGGGAGAGTTCCATCGTCTCGCGGACGTTCGCCAGCCGCCGTTTCCGCGGGCCGTCGAGGCGTACGTGCAGCGCGGTGGGATGGCCGGCGAGCACGAGCTGGGAGGCCCGGCCGAGGATCACGCCGCCGCCGTGCTCGGCGATCTCCCTGATCACCTTCTCGGTGCGCAGGAGGAACTCCTCCGCGGGCACGA
This sequence comes from Actinomadura sp. DC4, assembly GCF_030406325.1. Lineage (GTDB taxonomy): Bacteria > Actinomycetota > Actinomycetes > Streptosporangiales > Streptosporangiaceae > Actinoallomurus. The sequence goes on from NZ_JAUEQY010000002.1 coordinate 280,375, forward strand.
CGCCCTGGTCGGACAGGTAGGAGTCGATGCCGCCGAGGCTGATGTTCGGCAGGCGGGCGGCGCCGGACAGGATCCGGCCGAGGCCGCGCTCGCTCCGGTCGTCGTGGGCGAGCGCCTCTTCGAGCGTGCACCCGATGTCGGCGGCGACGGTGTAGGGGATCGCCCGGTCGACGAACGGCGTGCCGAGACGCTCGGCGACCGCGGGGCCGATGACACTGCCCGCCGCGCCGAACGTCGCGGAGACCGTCACCACGCCGGCCATGACTGGATGATGCCCGTCAGGCGCGGATCAGAACAGCGCGGACGAGAGCCTGCGCCGCGCCTTCGCCACGCGCGGATCGTCGGGCGGCAGCACCTCGAACAGCGACAGCAGGTGCTTGCGCGCCGTGTCGCGCTCGTCGCCCGAGGTGCGGCGCACGGTGCCGATGAGCCGGTCGAACGCCTCCTCCACCCGGCCCTCGACCAGGTCGAGGTCGGCGACGCGCGCCTGGGCCGCGGCGTCGTCGGGCCGGTCGGCGGCGTCCTTGCGCGCCTGCTGGGGGTCGAGGCCCTCCACCCGGCGCTGCAGCTCGACCAGGGCCAGCCCGCTCTTGGCGTAGGTGTCGTTCGGCGTCGTCTCGAGGATCTTGCCGAACGCGCTCGCGGCCGCGTCGAGGTCGCCGCGCTGCAGGGCCGCCTCCGCCTCCATCTGCACGGGATCGGCGACCGGCTGCGCCTCGCCGCCCTCCTGTGCCTGGCCCGCACCCTCGGGCATCAGGCCCTGCTCGCGCAGCGCGTCGAAGAGCTGGTCCAGCACCTGGCGTACCTGCGGCTCCGGGGCGGCGCTGTTGAGCACCGGCAGCATCTGACCACCGACGACCGCCGCGACGAACGGGATGCCCTGCACGCCCATGCGGCTGAGCTGCTGGGCCAGGCCCGGGTTCGCGTCGATGTCGACCTTGGCGAGCACCCAGCCGCCGGCCGCCTCGTTCGCGAGCTTCTCCAGGATCGGGCCGAGCTGCTTGCACGGCTGACACCAGTCGGCCCAGAAGTCGACGAGCACCGGCACGTCGCGCGACCGGTCGATGACCTCGGCGTTGAACGTCGCATCGGTAACGTCGATGACGGATGAGGAGCCACCCGCGGGGGCCGGACGCTGCTGCGCCCTCTTCGCCGCGGCCTGCCGGGCGCCGAGGTCGACGGCGCCGTGCAACGAGAAGTCCGATGACGTCATGCGTCCATCCTGCCGCATACACCGGCGAATGCGTACGAGCGCCCGCCTGTTGGGGAGCGCATGTCCACGCCTGGGGTAGCACATGAAGTGCTACATTGGTCTCATGGTTGACCGCAGGGTCGCACGCATCGGCATCCGCGAGCTTCGCCAGAACGCGAGTGTCTACATCGACATGGTGTGGCGAGAGGGAGTGACTGTGGAAGTGACGAACCGTGGCCACCTGGCCGCCCGCATCATTCCGGTCGAGCAACCGGAGGACCCCCTAGCGGACCTGGTCGCCGCCGGCCTGGTCGAGCCCCTGGAGGATTCCGACGAGGGTCTCGACCTGCTCGACATCGTTCCCATGCCGCTGCCTCCCGGCGCGCCGTTGCCGAGCGAGGACATCATTCGCGAGCGACAGGAGCCGCCCCGATGATCTACCTCGACTCCTGCGCGCTCGTGAAACTGGCCATCGTGGAGCCGGAGTCCGCTGCGCTGCTGGCATGGCTCCGGAATGGCTCCGGGGCTCCGCTGCTGTCCAGCAGCGTGATCAGGGTGGAGGTTCCACGCTCAGTGATGCGCAGGCAGCCGGCCGCCATCCTTCAAGCGCGGACTCTCGTGGCGAAGACCCGGCGCATCCCGGTGACCAACGAGATTCTCGACACCGCCACGATGCTCCAGCCGACAAGCCTCGGTTCGCTCGACGCGATCCACCTCGCGTCCGCCTTCAGCGTCGCCAAACACCTCACCGCCTTCGTCACCTACGACAAGCGGCTGCTCGACGCGGCGAGCGCCGCGAATCTCCCGGTGGTCTCGCCCAACTGAGGTGCCTGCGGCGGGCCACCTCGGCGGTGGCCCGCTCTCAGAAGCGGGCGGGCTCGGAGTAGCTGCCCCACTCCTCGCGCAGCACGCCGCAGATCTCGCCGAGCGTGGCCTCCGCGCGAGCGGCGTCGAGCATGGCGGGGATGAGGTTCTCCTCCGTACGGGCGACCTCGATCATCCGCCTCAGCGCGGCGTCCACGGCGGCTTGGTCGCGGGAGGCCCGACGGGCGCCGAGGACGCGGTTCTGCTCGCGCTCCACCTCGTGGCTGACCCGCAGGATCTCCAGCGGCTCGTCGATGCCCTGCGTGTGGCAGTTGACGCCGACGATCTTCTTCTCGCCCTTTTCGAGCTGCTTCTGGTACGTGAAGGCGGCGTCGGCGATCTCGGCCATGAACCAGCCCTCCTCGATGCCGCGCAGGATGCCGCCGGTCATCGAGCCGTCCGGGCTCATGTCCTTGATCTTCGCGAAGATCTTCTCCGCCTCGGCCTCGATGCGGTCGGTCAGCTCCTCGACGTACCAGGAGCCGCCGAGCGGGTCCACGACGTTGACGACGCCGGTCTCCTCCATGATCACCTGCTGGGTGCGCAGGGCGATCTCGGCGGCCTTCTCGCTCGGCAGCGCCAGCACCTCGTCCAGGGCGTTGGTGTGCAGGGAGTTGGTGCCGCCGAGGACCGCGGCCAGGGCCTCCAGCGCGGTGCGCACGACGTTGTTGTCGGGCTGCTGGGCGGTCAGCGACACCCCGGCCGTCTGCGTGTGGAACCTCAGCCACTGCGCCTTGTCGGAGGTCGCCCCGTAGACGTCGCGCAGCCAGCGCGCCCAGATGCGGCGCGCGGCGCGGAACTTCGCGATCTCCTCGAAGAAGTCGATGTGAGAGTCGAAGAAGAACGACAGGCCGGGCGCGAACGTGTTGACGTCCAGCCCGCGCGACAGGCCCAGCTCGACGTAGCCGAACCCGTCGGCCAGCGTGAAGGCGAGTTCCTGTCCGGCCGTGGAGCCGGCCTCGCGGATGTGGTAGCCCGAGACGCTCAGCGGCTTGTACGCCGGGATCTCCGCCGCGCAGTACTCCATCAGGTCGCCGATGAGCCGCAGGTGCGGCTCTGGCGCGAACAGCCACTCCTTCTGGGCGATGTACTCCTTGAAGATGTCGGTCTGCAGCGTGCCGTCCAGGCCGCGGATGTCGGTGCCCTGGCGCTCGGCCGCGACGAGGTACATGCAGAAGATCGGCACGGCCGGGCCGGAGATCGTCATCGACGTCGTGGTGTCGCCGAGCGGGATGCCGTCGAACAGCACGTCCATGTCGGCGGCCGAGTCGATCGCGACGCCGCAGTGCCCGACCTCGCCGAGGGAGCGGGGCTCGTCGGAGTCGCGGCCCATCAGCGTGGGCATGTCGAACGCGACCGAGAGGCCGCCGCCGCCCGCGGCGAGGATCATCTTGTAGCGCTCGTTGGTCTGCCGCGCGTTGCCGAAACCGGCGAACTGCCGGATGGTCCAGGCGCGCCCGCGGTAGCCCGTGGGATAGAGCCCGCGGGTGAAGGGGAACTCCCCCGGCCAGCCGATCCGCTCGAACCTCGGGTCACCGGCCTGCGGGCCGTAGACCGGCTCCACCTCGGTCCCGGAGAGCGTCGTGAAGTCGGCCTCCCGGCGACGGGAGGCGTCGAACCGCTCCTGCCATCGCCGGCGGCCCTCTTCGATGTCCTTGCTGTCCATGGGCACGCTCCTCCGGTGTCTCCTCCCAAGATACTAGGACGTCCTAGTAATTGGGACCACCGGAGCCACGGAAGGATCCCTCAGTCCTGGAAGTCGCCCGCGGTCACGCGCAACGACCGCAGCACGTCGAAGATCGCGGTCAGGTCGTCCTCGTCGTACGCGCCGAGACCGAAGTCGGCGGCCATGAGGTCGCCCGTGGCGCGTTCGACCGCGCCCCGGCCGGCCTCGGTGATCTCCGCGAGCACGCCGCGCCCGTCGCGCGGGTTCGGGCGGCGCCGGACGTACCCCTGCCGCTCCAGGCGGTCGATGGTGTTGGTGACGCTCGTCGGGTGCACCATCAGCCGCTCTCCGATCTTGGACAGCGGCAGCGCGCCCCGGCTGCTGAACGTCAGTAGCACGAGCGCCTCATAGCGGGCGAACGTCAGCTCGTACGGGCGCAGCAGCGCGTCGAGCTCGGCGATGAGGATCGCCTGGGCGCGCATGATCGACGTCACCGCGAGCATGGCGGGCGAGCGTCCCCAGCGGCGTTCCCAGAGGTCGCCGGCCCGGGCGATCGGGTCGAAGGGGAGATTGAGCGGCTTGGCCACCTGGACACGTTAGCGCCTGCCGGCCGAGGGCCCGCGCAGTCTTCCGACATTTACCGACCTATATCTACAATTGCTTTCGCCGCACTCTTCGGATCATTGCCAGCGACACCGGCACCCACAACAACGCTGACAGTCATCACCAAGGCAAGTTATAGTTCCGTTGTCGGTGCGTGCGGCGACGGCAAAGGGAGACGTTGAGGCGGCCGTTCATCGGGCTGATCCGTTCCATCCTCGGGCGCGCACCGCGATTTCGGGGGGTAATAAATGATCGCGGACTTTTCCACGATCGTGGCACGGGGTATGGGAATCCGCCGCGGGGGGCGGTGGATCCTGCGTCCCACCACGTTCGGCATCACTTCGGGGGTGGTCGGCCTGGCCGGTCCGCCCTGCTCGGGCAGGTCGGCCGTGCTGGCGACCCTCGCCACGCTGCGCCGGCCCACCGTGGGCGCGCTGGAGCTGCTGGGGCACGACGTCACCGCGCCGTCCGGCCAGCGGGCCGTACGCACGCGGCTGGGCCTGTTGCCCGATCGGTTCCACTGGGCGGCAGGGGTCACCGTAGCCGAGTTCGTGGCCTACGCGGCCTATTTCAAAGCAACGCCCAGCCACGCCGTCAATGCGATTTTGGAACAATTTGAATTGACCGATGCCGCGGAATTGGAGATGGACATGCTGCCCGCCGATCTACGGTTGCGGGCGGGACTTGCGGCCACCTGTGTGCACCGGCCCGATCTGGTGTTCCTGGACGAACCACTGAGTTCCATCGCCGAGCCGGAGCGCGACGAGCTGATCGGATTGTTGCGCGGGCTCGCCCCGGCCGTCGTGGTGACGGCACCGGATCCGGCGGAACTCACGGGCTGGTGTGACCGGGTGTTCAGCATCGCCCGTGCACGCCTCATCGAGTCGTTGGAGGTATCCCGATCGTGGTCCCGGGTGCCGGCCGGTGTCTGACCTGGGGCGGGTGCTGCGGATCGATGCCCGCCGCACCGCCCCGTTCCTGGCCGTCCCGGCCCTGGCGCTGCTCGGTGCCGTGGCGGCCTGGCGGGCCCTGCTGCCCGGCGTCGCCTACTGGGACGACGCCGTCGCGGCGCTGTTCGCCTCGGTGCGCGTGCTCGGCCCGGCCTCGGCGGCACTCGCCGCCTGGATGGCGCTGCGCGAACACCGCCTGGGCTACCTGCGGGGGCTGAGCGCTCGCTCGCCGGCGCTCGGGCCGCTGCTCGACCTCATGCTGCTCGGCGTGGTCACGCTGGGCGCGTACGCCGCGGTGGCGATCGTCGTCGTGGTCAAGACCCTGCTCCACGTGGAGGCCGGGCACCCGCAGGCGCTCGGGCTGCTGGCCGGCGCCCTCACGCTGCTCGTCTACACGGTGATCGGCTATCTCGCCGGCCGCGTGGTGCCCCGGCTGCCGACGGTCGGGCTGGCCGCGGCGCTCACCTCAGTGTGGGGGCTCGTGCGCCCGGGCACCTGGACCTACCTCCTGCCCCCGCCGGGCGTCGAGCACATCCACCCGTTCGCCGGCCTGCGCACGGCTCTGCTCGCCGGGCAGGCGCTGTGGTCGTTCGCGCTGGGCACGCTGCTGGTCACCTGCTACCTGTGGCTGCTGACCCGGCGCGCGTGGCTCGCCCTCCCGATCGTCGCGGCCGCCACCGCCATCGTCTCCACGACCCTGTGGATCCACGCGCAGCAGCGCGCGCCGCTCGCGCCGCGCGCGTTCGAGTACTCCTGCCGCCAATGGCCGCTGACCGTGTGCGTGCACCCCGCGCTCCGTACGGCGCTACCGTCCCTGGAGGCGGCCCTGACGCCGCTCGCGACGCGGCTGAGCGGCACGCCGGGCAGCTTCACGAAGGTCGAGCACCGGCCCGACGGCGACTTCCCCCGGCCGGCGAGCGGCGTCGTCTACATCCACCTGGGGGATCTGTCGCCGGGGTATGAGCACCGGGCCGAGCAGGAGATCCAGATCAGCCTGCTCGACGGCCGTACCTGCGGCAACCCCGCCCACGCCGCGGGCGTCCGCTACACCGCGCTGGTCTCGGCCTGGCTACTGGACGAGGCGCCCCCGCGCCTGACGGACACGGTCGCCGCGCGCGACTTCGCCCGCTGGGTCGAAGTTCGGCGGCGCCACTGGCTGCGCATCCACTATCTGCGCTACCGCTCCTGCACCCTGCGCGCCCGCGACTTCCGCCTCGTGTGACCGGTTCAGGTCAGCACGGAGTGGATCTCGGCGAGGAGTCCGAGCACGTCCTCACCCGCCGCAGCGGCGAAGGCCGCCTCGACGGCTGCCGCGGCCCGCCCCCCGGTCAGCCACGCGACGACCTGCCCGTACGCGACGCCGTTCCGGTCCCAGAACGCGTCCGCGAGCCGCAGCCAGCCCGTCCACCGCACCTCGTGCAACACGAAGTCATGCAGGTGGCGCACCTCGCCGGCGGTCCTGAGCCGGCCCCAGCGGGCCAGGAACGGATCCAGGTCGGCCCCGGTCGCGCCCAGGCAGCACAGGACCGTGCCGACCGGCGGCTCGGCGGGATGACGGTCCAGCGTGCCGGCCCACCAAGCGGTCAGGAACCCCTCGATCGGCCCACGCTCGCCCTCGGCCCAGCCGCGCCAGCCCGCCGAGGCGAGCTTGCCGAAGACGATCGGCGGGTCCGGATGGCCGAACGCGTCCGCCCGCGCGCACTCCAGCAGCCGGGGCAGGAAGTAGCGGAACTCCTCGACGCCGCCCCAGGTGGTGAGCGCCTTCGCGGCGTACCGCGCGAGCTCCTCCGGCGGGAGCGCGCGCATCGGGCGGGCGAGCAGCGGGCGGTCCTCATCCGGGTTCACGCAGTGCGGGCAGCCCGTCACCCGCGCCGGGCGCCGTACGCCCGCGAACGCCTCGTAGACGGCATCGACCGTCGGCTCCGCCATCCCAGGAGCATGACGCCCCGCCAGGGTCGCCGAAAAGGGACGCGCTCAGTGATCACATGAGCATGACGCTGGTCCCCGATGTTGACTAAGGTCAGCCCGTGGACTGGAGCATGCTGACATGTGCCCGTAAGGGCCACATCACCTACGCACCGGACGAAAGCGCTCTGCGCGACCGGTTGCACGTGGAGACGCCCGCCGGTGAGGCGTGGCGTTGCCTGCGCTGCGGCACGTACGTCCACGGCGAGCCGCACGGGCACGGGCCCGCCGAAGAGGCGCCGCTCGTCCTGCGCGGACGCGAGCTGCGCGACGCCTTCCTCATGCGGTTCTTCGCGCTCGAGCGTGTCATCCGCGGTCTGGTGATCGCGGCGGCGGCGTACGGGGTGTGGCGGTTCTCCGCGCACCGCGGCTCCATCCAGAAGGTCTTCGAGAAGGACATTCCGCTCCTGAAGCCGCTGGCCGGCCAGATCGGCTGGGATCTGGACAACTCCCACATCGTCGAGAGCATCCGCCACGTTTTCGTGCTCAAGTCGAGCACGCTGACCTGGTTCGCCGTCGGTCTCCTCGCCTACGCTCTGATCGAGCTGATCGAGGCGGTCGGCCTGTGGCTGCTCAAGCGCTGGGGCGAGTACTTCGCCGTCGTCGCCACCTCGTGCGGCCTGCCGTTCGAGATCTACGAACTCACCGAGCGGATCACCGTCGTCCGCGCCGGCGCTCTGGTGATCAACGTCGGCCTGGTCGTGTATCTCCTGGTGTCCAAGCGGTTGTTCGGGATCCGCGGTGGCAAGGAGGCGTACGAGGCCCGTCGTCGTGGAGAGTCGTTGATCGAAGTCGAACAAGCAGCGGTCACCCCGCACGCCGAGACAACAGGGTGACTTCTCGGCTTTATGGGGAATAGCCGGGGGTGAGCAACCTCCAGAGGTGATGCGAAATGTCGCACTCGGACACAACCGAGGACACACAGATATCAGAACGTCCGCGCCGGCCCATCCTGCGCGCCATCGTGGTCGTCATCGTGGTCATCGCTCTCGTCTACGCGGGACTGCAGGCAGTGCACAAGCTTCCGCACTGGCTGAACCCGTTCGGTGAGACCACCAAGGACCGCAGCGCGCCCGTCGTGCTGAACTCCATCCAGAACCTGTCCCGCTACGAAGCTGCGAGCGGCAACTACCAGGTCGTCGTGGACCTGGAGAAAGACGCGAAGTTCCTGCCCAGCGCCCTGCGCGGCGAACGCACGCTGTTCGTCGGCAACGGGAGCGTGGACGCCTACGTCGACTTCTCCCACATCGGCAACGGCGCCCTGACCGTCGACAAGGCCCACAACACCGTCACCGTGCGCGTCCCCCACGCGCAGTTGGAGAAGACCAACCTCGACCCCAAGCGCAGCTACGTCTTCGCCCGCCAGCGCGGTCTGTTCGACCGCTTCGGTGACTTCTTCAGCTCCAACCCCAACCAGCAGCAGCAGATGTACGTGCTGGCGTCGCAGAAGATCCAGGACGCGGCGAACTCCAGCGGGCTCGCTCAGCGTGCTGACACGAACACGCAGTCGATGCTCACGAACATGTTGAAGGCTTTGGGCTTCAAAACAGTTACCGTGACCTTTGCCACATCTCCCTGACTTTCGGCAAAGGATCACCGGGGGAATACCACACCAGAAGGCGTGGTTGGGGACGAGTCGGGGTGATGTGCTGTGTCCATCGCAGCAGAGGCAGCAACGGTTGCGGACGAGTCGGCCGGGCGACCGACCTGGCCGTTCGCGCTACCCGTCGCGGCGGCGGCCGTCGCCGTCGGCCTACCCGCACTCGTCCCCTCCCTTTCCGACCGCCCGGCCCGGCTGCTGGTGGGCGAGCCGTTCCCCGGGGGCCAGGAGCTGCTGCTCGCCCTGATCCTGCTGGCCTCGGCGCGTGGGCTGCTGCTCCGCCGCCGGGTCGCCTACTGGGTCGTCCTGACCCTCACCGTGCTGTCCGCCCTCGACGCGCTCGACGCCCGAGACCCCGGACGCGTCCTGATCCTCATCACAGCGGCGGTCGCGCTCGTCCACTACCGGCACGAGTTCGACACCGTCCCGAGCCGGTACCGCGTCGCCGTACGCACCGGGCTGATCACGTACGGGGTGGCGATCGGGTACGGCCTCGCCGTCATGATCGCCCAGCGCCACCACATCACGCCGAGCCCCGGCGCCGGTGAGGCCGGCAAGGAGATCCTGGCCGGGCTGAGCGCCTCGGGGACCAGCCCCCTGCACTTCGACGGCTCGGCCGACCGCTGGTTCGCGGCCAGCCTCGGCATCCTCGGCGGCGGCGGCCTCCTCGCGATGCTCGTGGCCCTGCTGTCCCCCGCACCCGCGCCGCCTCCCGGCAACGACGAGGAGCGCGCCGAGGCCGCACGCCTGGTCGACGCCGACGGCTCCGACACCCTGGCCCCGTTCCTCCTGCGCGGCGACAAGTCCTATGTCTTCAGCCGCGACCGGCACGCCGTCATCGGCTACCGCGTCCTGTTCGGCGTCGCCGCCGCGGGAGCCGACCCCGTCGGCGACCCGCGCTCCTACGCCGACGCGGTCGCGGAGTTCGCCTCGCTCGCCCGCCGGTCCGGCTGGCGGATGGCCGTGCTCGGCGCCCGTGCCGACCTGCTGGAACTCTGGGCCCCGTACGGCATGCACTCGATCGGGATCGGCGACGAGGTGGTGCTGTCGACCGGCGAGTTCGGGCTCAGCGGCCGGAGCATGCGCAACGTACGCCAGGCGGTGCGGCGCACCCACAACTTCGGCGTGACCACCGAGGTCGTGCCCGAGGGCGGCCTGAGCGAGACGGACCGTACGCTGCTGCGGGCGCTCGCCACCGACGCGATGGGCGGCGTCGAGGAGCGCGGCTTCTCCATGAACATGGACGGGCTGCTGACCGGTCGCCACACCTTCCCGGTGCTCGTGGTCGCCCGTGACGCCGACGGCGATCCCGTGGGCTTCCAGAGATACCTCCCGAGCGCGTCCGGCCGCCGCCTGTCGCTCGACGCGATGCGCCGCAAGCCGGGCTCGCCCAACGGGCTCAACGAGCGCATGATCGCCGACATCATGGCGTACGCCGCCGAGCAGCGGGTCGACGAGGTCTCGCTCAACTTCGCGGCGTTCCGCGAGCTGTTCGAGACCGAGGACCGCGGCCCGATCGAGCAGGGCACCTACCGCGTGATCCACCTGCTCGACCGGTTCGTGAAGGTCGAGTCGCTCTACCTGTTCAACCGCAAGTTCAAGCCGCGCTACATCGCGCGCACGGTGATGTTCCCGTCGTGGGCGAGCCTGCTGCCGATCGCGGTGGCGCTGCTCACGCTGGAGTTCGGGCACTGGCGCTCGGGCGCCGGCGAGCCGGTCGGCCGCACCGAACACGCGACCGAGGACTCTTACGCGGGGTTGCGCTATCCGGGCTGGTGACCGGGGTCGGTGAGACCTTCGACCAGCTCGTCGGCCGCGGTGTAGGGGTCGCAGGACCCGTCCAGGACCTTCTCGGCGAGCACGTCGAGACGCTGGTGCCCGTGCAGGTCGCCCATGCGCTCGCGCAGCGTCGTGACGGCGATCGCCTCGATCTCGTCGCGCGCGCGGGCCCGCCGCCGGCGGCCCAGCTCACCCGAGTCCTCCATCCAGGACAGGTGCCTGCCGAGCTGCTCGACGACGTCGTCGACGCCCTCGTCCTTCACCGCGACGGTCGGCACGATCGGCGGCTTCCAGCCCCCGGTCTCGGCCAGCGCGACCATGTTCCGCAGGTCGCGGATGGTGTGCTGGGCGCCGTCCCGGTCGGCCTTGTTCACCACGAAGACGTCCGCGATCTCCAGGATGCCGGCCTTGGCCGCCTGGATGGAGTCGCCCATCCCGGGTGAGACCAGCACGATCGTGGAGTCCGCGAGCGAGGCGATCTCCACCTCCGCCTGGCCGACCCCGACCGTCTCGACGAGGACCACGTCGCAGCCGGCCGCGTCGAGCACCCGGATCGCCTGCGGCGCGGCCCACGAAAGCCCACCGAGATGGCCACGGCTGGCCATCGACCGGATGAAGACGCCCGAGTCGGAGGCATGGTCCTGCATCCGCACCCGGTCGCCGAGCAGGGCGCCCCCGGTGAACGGCGAGGACGGGTCCACGGCCAGCACGCCGACCCGCAGGTCCTGGCGGCGGAAGGCGCGGACCAGCGCGTTGGTGGACGTCGACTTCCCAACGCCCGGCGCGCCGGTCAGGCCGACGACCCGCGCCCGGCCGGCGAGGGGGTTCAGCGCGGCCATGACCTGGCGGAGCTGCGGTGAGGCGTTCTCGACCAGGGTGATGAGCCGCGCGACCGCGCGCGGCTCGCCCTTGCGCGCCCGCGCGACCAGGTCCTCGACGTCGGCCTTGCGCGCCACCCTCAGACCTTCAGGATCAGGGCGTCGCCCTGGCCGCCACCGCCGCAGAGCCCGGCCGCGCCCACTCCGCCGCCGCGACGGCGCAGCTCGTACGCCAGGTGCAACGCGATGCGGGCGCCGGACATGCCGATCGGGTGGCCGAGCGCGATCGCGCCGCCATTGACGTTGACCTTGCTCTCGTCCACGCCGAGGTCGCGCATCGACTGCACGCCGACCGAGGCGAACGCCTCGTTGATCTCGATGACGTCCAGGTCGCCGACGTCCAGGCCCTCTTTGCCGAGCGCGTGCTTGATGGCGTTGGCCGGCTGGGACTGCAGGGAGTTGTCCGGGCCGGCGACGTTGCCGTGCGCGCCGATCTCCGCGAGCCAGGTCAGGCCCAGCTCCTCCGCCTTGGCCTTGGACATCACGACGACCGCGCAGGCGCCGTCGGAGATCTGGGACGAGGACCCGGCGGTGATCGTGCCGTCCTTGCTGAACGCCGGCCGCAGCCGGCCGAGCGACTCGGCGGTCGTGTCGGCGCGTACGCCCTCGTCCGTCTTGAAGACGACCGGCTCGCCCTTCCGCTGCGGGATCTCGACCGGCACGATCTCGTCGTCGAACAGTCCGTTCTTGGCGGCCTCGGCGGCGCGCTGGTGAGAGCGGGCGGAGAACGCGTCCTGCTCCTCGCGCGAGATGCCGAGCTCGGCGTTGTAGCCCTCGGTCGACTCGCCCATGGAGACGCCGTCGAAGGCGTCGGTGAGCCCGTCGTGCGCGGTCGCGTCGAGCACCTCGATCGAGCCGTACTTGTAGCCGTGCCGCGACTTGGGCAGCAGGTGCGGCGCGTTGGTCATCGACTCCATGCCGCCGGCCACGACGACGTCGAACTCTCCGGCGCGGATGAGCTGGTCGGCGAGGGCGATCGCGTCAAGGCCCGACAGGCACACCTTGTTGATGGTCAGCGACGGGACGCTCATCGGGATGCCCGCCTTGACGGCGGCCTGGCGGGAGGGGATCTGCCCGGCGCCCGCCTGGAGGACGTGGCCCATGATGACGTAGTCGACCTGGTCGCCGGTCACGCCGGCGCGCTCCAGCGCGGCCTTGATGGCGAGGGCGCCGAGGTCCACGGCCGCGAAGCCCTTGAGGGAGCCCAGCAGCCGGCCGATGGGCGTACGCGCCCCGGCGACGATAACGGATCCGGCCATAAATTCAGACCTCCACTAACCGGTCGGCACGACGTTTGCCAACATACCCACACGGGGACAGTGCACTTCCTGGGAGGGCCAAGCCATGCTCACACGCATCGACCACGTCGGGATCGCCTGTCACGACCTCGAGGAGAAGATCGCCTTCTACGAGACGACGTTCGGCCTGGTGGTGGCGTCACGCGAGGTCAACGAGGCGCAGGGCGTCAAGGAGGCCATGCTGCACGTCGCCGACGGCCCGTCCGGAGCCTCGTACGTCCAGTTGCTGGAGCCGCTGGGCGCGGACACGCCGGTGGGCAAGTTCCTCGCCAAGCGTGGCGAAGGCGTGCACCATGTCGGCTACGGTGTGGACGACGTCGCGGCAGCCCTTGAGGCGATCGGTGCCAAGGACGTGCGCCTGCTGGACGAGCGCCCCCGTCATGGGTCGATGGGAGCGTCGATCGCGTTCCTCCACCCGAAGGACGTCGGAGGGGTGCTGACCGAGCTTGTACAGGCAGCGCAGGGTGACCGCAAGGCCAGGTAGGGCCATCACGTGCCCGAAAAATCACAAGAAATAAGACAATGCACCCAGGGCGTCCCGTTGAGCCCCCAACACAGCAGTGTCCGGAGTACGCTGCTGTCGCCGGAAGTGGTCCAGCGCGTGCAGTACCCCGTAACACGCCGTATCCGCATGGCCATGATCTGGCATCTCCACCACTTGTAGCCGTCTCGTCACAGCAGGATTGAGCCTCATGCAGTCCGACATCGACGCCCAGCTCAGTAACTTCTTCGAAGACACGCCCCCACGCGAGTTCGACGTGGTGCTTCGCGGCTACGACCGGCACCAGGTCGAAGAGCACATCAAGCAGCTTGACAACGAGGTCCGGCAGAGCCGCGAGCAGACCTCGGCGATGCAGCGCGAGCTTTCCGACGCGCACCGCCAGCTGCAGGAGCAGGAACGACCGACCTACTCCGGTCTCGGCGCGCGCATCGAGCAACTGCTGCGCCTCGCCGAGGAGCAGGCCACCGAGCTCGTGCAGGCGGCCCGTTCAGAGGCCAACGAGATCAAGGCCGCGGCCAAGGTCGACGCCGCCGAGCACCGCGCCACCGCCGAGAACGAAGCGGCCGAGCTCCGCGCCACCGCCCAGCGCGAGGGCGAGGACATGCGCAACATGGCCGAGCGCGAGGCCGAGGAGGTGCGCACCGGAGCCCGCCGCGAGGCCGACGAGCTGACCTCCACGACCGAGCGCGAGGTCGCCAAGCTGCGCGCCACCGCCGACCACGAGGTCGCCGAGAAGCGCGCCGCCGCCGAGCGTGAGATCGCCAAGCTCCGCACGACCACCGAGCGGGAGGTCGCCCAGCTGCGGGCGTCCACCAAGCGGGAGCGCGACGAGATCCTCACGACGGCCAAGCGCCAGGCCGACGAGATGCGGGCCCAGGCCCAGCGCATCCTCGAGGAGAGCGAAGCTCAGCGGGCGCAGGCCGAGGGCGAGTTCGAGATCCAGCTCGCCGCCCGGCGCGAAGAGGCCGAGCGGCAGGACGCCGAGCGTCACTCCGCGGCGCAGAACGCCACCCAGAAGCTCGTCGCCGAAGCCGAGCAGCGGGCCGCCTCCGCCGAGCAGCGCGCCACCAAGGCGACGCAGCAGGCCGAGCAGACCCGCCGCGAGGCCGACAGCCACGCCAAGCAGCTGGTGGCCAACGCCCGCAAGAACTCCGACTCGGTCATCGCCGAGGCGAAGGCCCAGGCCGAGCAGCTCCTGTCGGACACCAAGTCCGAGGCCGAGCGGATGCGCACGACCGCGCAGCGCCAGGTGGACGAGCTCACGCGCCAGCGCGACAGCATCACCAGCCACCTCAACCAGCTGCGCCAGCTCATCGGCGGCATGCAGTCCCCGCTGGGCGGTGGCGCCGGCGGCGACGACGCGCTCGCCGCTCCCCCGGAGAAGCCCGCGCTCGCCGCCGCCGAGCCGAAGTCGGCTCCGGCTCCGCAGCAGCAGCAACAGCAGCAGCCGAAGGCGGCCCAGCAGCAGTCGCAGCCGCGCAAGAAGGATGACGACGACGACTGGTGGCAGGAGTAACCGGGAGCACACTCCGCGAATAAAGCGGGCAATCCCGCAATAAAAGGCGAGACGGCGGAAAGCCTAGAGGCCATGGTGCCTCTAGGCTTTTTGCCATAATTTGAGGCAGATCTTTAAGGGAGGTGGCGGGAGTGCCTGACAAACCCCCAGCACATGACGACCGGCGCGCGGACAGAGGCCTTCTCGCCCGCGACCGACGCTTGGCGGAGGAGGCCGACGATTCGGCCGAACCCGCGTCGGATGATTCGAATGCCGAGGACTCAGAGTCCGACGCCCCAGACGTACCTGCGGCGGAGAATTCGAACGCGGACGGCTCCGGTACACCGGTCCCGGCGGCGCGGGTCTCGTCCGAGACCGAACGGAACGCCGAGGACGCGAACGGCTCCGAGTCCGATGGCTCGCGTACGGCCGAGCCGGGCGCGGAAGGCTCCGGGGCTCCGGGTGCGCCCGCGGCCGGGCGTACCGCGGACGGTTCTGAGTTCGTCGGATCGCCGACGGCCGAGTCGGGTACGCAGGACTCCAAGGGCGGCCCGGTCGAGGTGATCGAGACCGAGAGCGGCGCGGTCGTGTCGGTTCCCGGTGGGGTGGCCGGGGCGGATCCGATCACCGACATGAAGGCGCGTGAGCGTGAGGCCGGGGTGGACGAGGCGTTCCCCTTCGGACGTCCCGGGCGGCCGCTGACCAAGAGCCACCCGTTCGTCTTCGGCTTCTACGGGGCGCTCGGCGTGCTGGCCGCGTACATGCTGGTCCAGGCCTTCCTCAACGCGCGCCAGGTGATCATCCTCATCATCGTCGCGCTGTTCCTCGCCGTCGGGCTCAACCCCGGCGTCGAGGCGCTGGAGCGGTTCGGCATCTCCCGGCGGTGGGCGGTGCTCGTGGTGTTCCTCGCCCTGGTGGGGTTCTTCGTCGGGTTCGGCTTCGCCATCGTCCCGCCGCTGTCACAGCAGACGACCGCGATCATCCATAACCTGACCAGCGGAAACGGCTATCTCGAACAGCTCCAGCGAAATCCACGATTGCAGGACTGGGACCACCGCTACCACCTGCTGCAGAAGGCGCGGACCGCGCTGCAGAGCAAAGATCTGGGCACGCGTGCGGCCAACGGCGTCGTCGGTGTCGGACAGGTCGTGCTCAGCGGGGTGTTCAGCACGCTGACCGTGCTGATCCTCACGCTGTACTTCCTCAGCTCGCTGCCCAGCATCACCGGCTTCATGTACCGCCTGGCGCCGCGGTCCCGGCGCGCGCGGGTCGCCCTGCTCGGCGACGAGATCCTGACCCGGATCGGCGGATACGTCGCCGGCAACCTGCTCATCTCGCTCATCGCCGGGGTGACGTCGTACATCTTCCTGCTGATCGTCGGCGTGCCGTTCGCGCTCGCGCTCGCGTTGCTCGTGGCCATCACCGACCTGATCCCCCTGGTCGGCGCCACGATCGGCGCGATCTTCGTCACCGCGATCTCGTTCTTCTCCGGCTTCTGGGTGGGGATCACCACCTTGATCTTCTTCGCCGTCTACCAGCAGGTGGAGAACTACATCGTCCAGCCGAGGGTGATGAAGCGCTCCGTCGACGTGCAGCCCGCAGTGACGATCATCGCGGCGCTGATCGGCGGCGCGCTGCTCGGCGTGATCGGCGCGCTCCTGGCGATCCCGGCCGCCGCCGCGGTGGCGCTGATCCTGCGTGAGGTCGTGATGCCCCGGCAGGAGCAGTCGTGACCCGGCCGGCCCGTACGCTCAGCGGAGCGTACGGGTCAGGGCCGCGCCGAACTCGGTGACCGCGTCGTTGAAGAGCTGCGGCTGCTCGACCGCGGTGAGGTGACCGGATCCGGGGATCATGATGAGCTCGGCGTTCGGCAGGGCCTCGGCCATCCGCCGCGCGTCCTCCTCGCTCACGATCGTGTCCTCGGCTCCCTGGAGGATGAGCGTCGGCGTGCGGAAGTCCGCGAGCGCCTCGGTCGAGTCCGGCCGGGCGGCCATCGCCCGCTGGGCCCAGGCCGCGGCGAGCGGGGGCGTGGACTGTACGAGGCCGCGGACCCGTCCGTAGACGAGGGCGCGCTGGCGCATCGTGGTCGGGCCGACCAGCCGGGGCAGGAGATCGTCGAGGAGCACGCTGACGCTCTCTTCGGCCTCCAGCCGCTCCGCGGTGCGGATGCGCGCCTCACGCGCCCCGTCGGCGTCCGCGGTGGCCTTCGTGTCGGCCAGGACCGCGCCGAGCACGCGCTCGGCGTGCCGCCGGCAGAACGCGAGTGTGACGTACCCGCCCATGGACAGGCCGCCGACGATCGCGCGCTCGATGCCCAAGGTGTCCAGCAGGGCCGCGACGTCGTCCGCCATCGCGTCGACGGACGGATCGTCGGCCCCGAGTGGGGATCCGCCGAATCCCCGCAGGTCAGGTGTTATCACCCGGAATCGCGCCGCAAGACCTTCCCGCTGGGCCAACCACATGGCCGACGACAGCGGAAACGCGTGCAACAGTACTAACGGCGTCCCACCACCGACGTCGCGGGTGTACAACTGCACGGCGCCCCTCCCCCTCGATACGGCACGAACCTCCCCAGCCCGGTACACACCGGACCACGCACATCGTCACCCGTGATTCCCGTCCTGCCGATACCGTGGCCGTGATCGGTCTCGGACGTTTAGCCGGAGTGAACCTCTGGGAGGACGGCTCCTCCCGTACCGCTTCCGCAGGGCCGGAGCCTACGAAACCTCAGTGGGCAGCGGATACGCCTCGGGCACGACGTGCTTCACGATCTCGTTCAGCACGATCCGGACATAAGGCTCACCGACCCACAGGTGTTTCGCTCCGTCGACTCCGATCACCTCCGCTTGGGGTACCCGTTTGAAGCGCTCGCGCGCCTCCGGCGGCTGGAGATAGTCGTCGCGTTCGGGCACCAGCGCGACCAGCGGCCGGCCGAACTCAGCCCAGGCGTCGAGGTCGTCGTCGGTCGCCCGGTGAAGCGGCGGCGACAGCAGGATCGCGCCCTCGACGAACGGGTCGCGCCCCCACCGTAGCGCCAGTTCGGTGCCGAACGACCAGCCGAGCAGCCACGTGCGCGGGAGATCGTGGTACTCCGCCCACTCCAGCGCCGCCGCCACGTCGTACCGCTCGGTGTCGCTGCCGCCGAACTCCCCCTCGCTCGTCCCGCGGTCACTGCTCGTCCCCCGCGTGTTGAAGCGGAGCACGGCCAGCCCGGCGAGCGCCGGCAGGCGGTAGGACGCCTTGCGCAGCACGTGGCTGTCCATCATGCCCTCGGCGGTCGGCAGCGGATGGAGGCACACGAGCGTCGCCACCGGCGGACGGTCCTCCGGGACCGCCAGCTCGCCGACGAGAGTGAGCCCGTCGGCCGTCTGCAGCTCGATGTCCGTACGGCGCGCGGGCAGCACCGTGCTCGCCCGGATCTCCGCCATCGTGGTCCTCTCAGTAGCGCGGGCCGCGGCGGGACCGCTGGATGTTGGGCATGCGGCGCAGCCGGTTGTCCCAGCACGGCCGGTGCCAGTGGCGCCGGTCCTCCGGGCCGCCGCCCTCGGCCGGCCACGCGACGACGTGGCCGACGCCGGGCGGGATCTCCTGGTCGCATCCGGGGCAGCGGTACGCCTTGGGCGCGCCGACCGCGGGACGTACGATCCACTCGCCGTCAGGCCCTTCCTCGGTCCGCTGCGGACCGCCGAACGCGCTCTGCCCGGTTTCCCGTTGCATATCGCGTGTACGGCGGTTTTTTCGCGGACTCATGCGGATCAGGGTATGTGTCGTCAGCGGAACGTCCCACCTGCGGTCCGGAGCCGGTCCAGCAAGGGAGCGGGTGCGAACGCGGGCTCGCGGTATTCGGCGTAGAGCGCGCGCAGCACCTCGACGGCGTGGCCGAGCCCGATCCGGTCGAGGTCGGCGATCGGGCCGATCGGATACCCGCAGCCGTACGTCATCGCGGCGTCGATCGCGTCCGCGTCGGCGTAGCCGGCCTCCAGCAGGCGGACGGCGTCGTTGAGGTAGGGCACGCGGAGCGCGTCGACGATGAACCCGGCGCGGTCCGCGGAGCGTACGGGGTGCTTGCCGAGCCTCACGAGGTGGTCCTCGGCCCGCGCCAGCACGTCCGGGCCGGTCAGCACGGTGGGGACCAGCTCGACGAGCTCGCCCTCGGGGTCGGGCAGGTGCAGGCCCACGACGTCCTGCGGCCGGTCGGTGGCCATGGCCGGCTCGATGACCGGCGTGGTCGCGACGGTGGTGGCGAGCACGGCGCTCTCGCGGGCGACGTCGCCGACGGCGGCGAGCAGCGAGCGTTTGACCGCGAGGTCGCCGGCCACCGCCTCGACGACCAGGTCGCGGTCGGACAGCAGCGCCAGGTCGGTGCCGCCGGCGGCCTTCTCCCCGACGGCGTCGCGTACGGCGCGCACCTTGTCGTCGTCGTCGGCGACGAACCGTACGTCGGCCCCGGCGCGGAGGGCGGCCCGGATGATCGCGATCGCCAGGGGCCCGGAGCCGGCGACACCGACGCTGGGCGCCTCCACCGTCTCCGGTCCGGTCTCGGCGGCCGGCTCGTCGTAGGTGTAGAAGCCCCGCCCGGTCTTGCGCCCGAGCAGCCCGGCGGTGACGAGCCGCCGCAGGATCGGCGCCGGGGCGTGCCGCCGGTCGCGCGTCTCCCGGTGAATCGCCTCGCAGACCTCCAGCGAGACGTCGAGCCCGATGAGATCCATGAGCGTCAGCGGGCCCATCGGAAGGCCCGCCGCCTTCATCGCGGCGTCGATGTCCTCGCGGGTGGCGTGCCCGGAGTCGTACATCGCGGCGGCCTGGTTGAGGTAGCCGAACAGCAGCCGGTTGGCGATGAACCCGGCCCGGTCGCCGACCGTGACCCCGACCTTGCCGAGCCCGCCGACCAGGTCCTGTACGGCGCGGAGCGCCTCGGGCCGGGTCAGGACGGTGTGGATGATCTCGACGAGCCTCATGACCGGGGCGGGGTTGAAGAAGTGCACCCCGACGATCTGCGCGGGCCGGTCGGTGGCCGCCGCGATCTCGGTCACGGACAGGGAGGAGGTGTTCGTGGCGAGCACGGCGCCCGGCCGGCAGACCTTGTCCAGTTCCTCGAAGACGCGGCGCTTGAGGTCGAGCCGCTCCGGTACGGCCTCGATGACCAGGTCGCAGTCGGCGAGGGCGGCGAAGGAGGTGTCGAGCGCGACGCGGCCGAGGATCGCCTGCCGCTCGGCTTCGGAGAGCCTGCCGCGTCGCACGGCCCGTCCGGTGGACTTCTCCAGGTGCCCGCGCCCGCGCTGGAGCGCGTCGTCGTTCACCTCGACCCCGACGACGTCGTACCCGCCGCGGGCCAGCACCTCGGCGATGCCCGCACCCATCGTGCCGAGCCCGACGACTCCCACCCTGCTCAACGAAGCGCTCATGCTCCGAAGTCTCCCAGAGCGCCGATCCGGACCCGGCTTTCGCCTGATCGGCCGTCCACGTACGGCTAAGGTGGGCGACCGTGCGTCTCGTCATCGCCCGTTGCAGCGTCGACTACGTCGGCAAGCTCACCGCCCACCTGCCCATGGCCCCGCGGCTGATCCTCATCAAGGCCGACAAGTCGGTCTCGATCCACGCCGACGACCGGGCGTTCAAGCCGCTCAACTGGATGAACCCTCCCTGCATCCTCAAAGAGGAGGAGGGGAAGTGGACGGTCACCCACGGCAAGTCCGGCGAGCAGCTGATCCTCACGATCGAAGAGATCATGCACGACTCCAGCCACGAGCTGGGCATCGACCCGGGCCTGCAGAAGGACGGTGTGGAGGCGCACCTGCAGGAGCTGCTGGCCGAGCACATCACGACGCTGGGCGCGGGCTGGAAGCTGATCCGCCGGGAGTACCCCACCGCGATCGGCCCGGTCGACATCCTCTGCCGCGACGAGACGAGCACGACGGTCGCGGTCGAGATCAAACGGCGGGGCGAGATCGACGGCGTCGAGCAGCTCACCCGCTACCTGGAGCTGCTCAACCGCGATCCGCTGCTCGCCCCGGTCAAGGGCATCTTCGCCGCCCAGGAGATCAAGCCCCAGGCCCGCGTCCTGGCCACGGACCGCGGCATCGGCTGCGTGACCCTGGACTACGACGCCCTGCGCGGCATCGAACGCGGCGGCACGCTGTTCTGATACCTGCCGGAAGCTGACAGGTATCTCCAGCAGGATCTGCGTCATGACGAAAAACGCCACGGGCACCTTCGTCCTCGACACGTACGAGGCCGAGAAGCCCTATGACGAACACCTGGACACCAAGATCGCCCGGGTGCACATCGAGAAGACCTTCAGTGGCGGCCTGGCCGGCACGAGCACGGCCGATCTGATCACCGTGACCACCGGCGACACCCCGCGGGCGTACGTCGCGATCGAGCGCGTCGAGGGCACGCTCGACGGGCGTACGGGCGGGTTCGTCTTCCAGCACAACGCGGGCGGCGAGGACGGCAAGCCCTGGCTGACCTGGAAGATCACCGAGGGCTCGGGCACCGGCGAGCTGGCCGGCATCACCGGCGAGGGCCAGATCGTCATCGACGCCGACGGAGGCCACTCCTACACGCTCATCTATGACCTCTGATGACCTCTGATGACCTCTAACGCTTGTCGCGCTGCCCCTCCGCCAGGTCGTGGGCGAAGCGCTCGCCGCCGCCCAGGCGCTGGACGAGGGCGGCCAGGCCCGGGGCCGCGCCCGCGAAGCGGGCGCCGAAGCGCAGCGGCAGCGGCGCCACGTCGATCTCCGCCACGTCACGCTCGATCGCGCGGCGGACCGCGCGTGCCACGTCCTGCGGCGTGTGCGTGCCGATGCCGCGCGGCAGCGTGACGTTCGCGTCGGCGAACATGCCGGCATCGCGGATGAAGCCCGGATAGATGGCCGAGACGCCCACGTCGTGCGCCCGCAGGTCCTCCCGCAGCGCCAGGGAGAAGCCCCGCAGCCCGAACTTGGTCGCGTTGTACACCGACGCTCCCCCGGCGGCGATCTTGCCGCCGACCGAGGAGACGAAGACCAGGTGCCCGCGGCGGCGGGAGACCATCTCCCCGGCGGCGAGCCGGGCCAGCACGATGGGGGCGCGGAGGTTCACGTCCAGGGCACGGTCGAGCGCGTCGAGGGGATAGTCGACCAGTGACCCGCTGGCCGGCAGCCCGGCATTGGCCACGAGGATGTCCACCGGGCCCGACTCGTCCATGAGCGCCGCCGCCGCGTCGCGGTCGGCCAGGTCCGCGACGATGGCCCGGCCACCGAGCTCGGCGGCGAGGGGTTCGAGCACGTCGGCACGCCGACCGCTCAGCACCACCGACGCGCCGCGTTCGGCCAGGTCACGCGCTATGGCCTGGCCGATGCCGCCCGTCGCCCCGGTAACCAGAACGGTCATCTGAGCGATCTTCATCCCGGCATCCTGTCACGCCGGGCGTTCGCGTGGACACGCTTCGGCACACCGGGCTTAGGCCTCATCGATCATCCGATATCGGACACCGTGCGGAGCAGGCTCGACGTCCGCGTCGCGCGACAAAAGGCGATGTCCGTCTCATGTTCCGCCTGAGGGCGTACCGGTAGCCTGCGGGGCATGCCGCAGGTCACCGAGGTCCGTGATCGGATCGTGAACGCCGCCGAGGCGTGCTTCACGCGGTACGGCGTCGGGAAGACCACGATCGAGGACATCGCGGCGGCGGCGGGCCTGTCCCGCGCGACCGTCTACCGCAGCTTCGCCGGCGGCCGGGACGAGGTGATCCTGGCCGTCGTCCTCCGCGACCTGCGGCGTTTCCTCGACCGCCTCTCCAGGCGGCTGAGCCGCGAGCGGTCGGTGCCCGACGCGATCGTCGAGGGCGTCGTCGACGCGGTCGCGTTCGTCCGCGGCGAGCCCCAGGTGGCCGCGCTGCTGACCCCCGACGCCGCCGGGCATACCCAGGCCGCGGTGGTCGGCGGAGCGCGTAGTCTGCTGGACCTGTGCGCCGATTACGTACGCCCGCACTTCGGCGCCGCCCAGCGGGAGGGAACCCTCCGAGCCGACATCACCGTTGAAGGTGCGATCGAGTTCCTTTTCCGCATCATCTCCTCGATGATCGTCATGCCTCGCGAGGATGAACCCCGCGAGTTCCTCCGCACCTACGTCGTCCCCGCCCTGGCAGAGAGCACCTGATGAGCAACGTCACCGCCCTGCGGTCCTCCGTGCGGCCCAGCCCCATCTTCCTGCTGGTCCTCGGCATCTTCGTCCTGTCCGGCTTCGCCGTCTGGCGGTACGGCACGGATGTCGGGCACTCGGCCCGGTTCCTGCTGTTCATCTTCGTGGTGGCCGGCTGGATCGTGTCGCTGTGCCTGCACGAGTTCGGGCACGCGTTCTTCGCGTACCGCTCGGGCGACCGCAGCGTGGCCGGCAAGGGCTACCTCACGCTCAACCCGCTGAAGTACACCGACGTGGCACTGAGCTTCGTGCTCCCGGTGCTGTTCCTGCTGCTCGGCGGCATCGGCCTGCCGGGCGGCGCGGTCTACATCGACCGGGGCGCCATCCGCGGCCGGGTGCGGCACAGCCTGATCTCGGCGGCCGGCCCCCTCGCCAACCTCGTCTTCGCGATCGTCCTCGGCGTCGTGCTGTCCAACCTCGCCACGAGCCTGGACCACGCGCTGTTCTGGAGCGGCCTGGCCTTCCTGGCGTTCCTCCAGGTCACCGCGGCGGTGCTCAACCTCCTGCCGGTGCCGGGCCTGGACGGCTTCGGCATCGTCGAGCCCTACCTCCCGCGCCACTGGGTGGCCCAGGCCAACCGGGTCGGCGGCTACGCGTTCATCGGCCTGCTCGCGCTGCTGTGGATCCCGGCGGTCAACCGCTGGTTCTTCTCGGTGATCTACCACCTGACCGACCTGTTCGGCATCAACACCGACCTCACGACGGTCGGCCACGCCCTGTTCCAGTTCTGGCAGAGCGTCAACTTCGGGTGAGTGTCCGTCGTTCGGTGGACACGGGAATGACCGGTTCGCCGATCGCGTGAGTCCGTTGCCGCCGGAAAGCTGGCGGTATGGCGGAAACAGCGGTGCGCGTACGCGGCCTGCGCAAGAGGTACGGCGACGTCGAGGCGGTGGGCGGCGTCGATCTGGACATCTCCCGCGGCGAGGTGTTCGCGCTGCTCGGACCCAACGGGGCGGGCAAGAGCACGACGGTCGAGATCCTCGAAGGGCACCGGCGGCGTACGGGCGGTGAGGTCGCGGTGCTCGGCGCCGACCCCGGGCGGCCCACACGGAGCTGGCGGGCCCGCATCGGCATCGTGCTCCAGACCTCCGGCGAACAGCCCCCGCTGAGCGTACGGGAGCTCGTGCGGCACTTCGCCGGCTACTACCCGAGCCCGCGCGACCCCGATGAGGTGATCGAGGCGGTCGGGCTGGCCGAGAAGGCCGGCTCCCGGCTCTCGCAGCTCTCCGGTGGGCAGCGGCGGCGGGTGGACGTCGCGCTCGGCATCATCGGCGGTCCCGAGCTGCTGTTCCTGGACGAGCCGACGACGGGGTTCGACCCGGACGCGCGCCGGAGGTTCTGGAAGCTCATCGAGAGCCTGGCCGGCGACGGCACGACGATCCTGCTGACCACCCACTACCTGGACGAGGCCGAGGCCCTCGCGGACCGGGTCGGCGTCATCGCCGGCGGGCGGCTCGTCGAGGTCGCCCCGCCGTGGGAGCTCGGCGGCCGTGCCACCGCCAGGGCGCGCGTGAGCTGGACCGCGCCCGAGGGCCCGCAGGCGCTGGAGACCGACTCCCCCACCCAGGTCGTGGCCGAGCTGGGCCACCGGTTCGACGGCGAGGTGCCCGGCCTGACGGTCACGCGGCCGACCCTCGAGGACACCTACCTCTCCATGATCGGAGCAGACCGATGACCACCCCGGCCATGCCGTCGACGCTGCGCGTCGGCGTCGCGCGCGGCGCGCTGGAGCTGAAGAGCTTCGTCCGCGAGAAGGAGGCGCTGGCCTTCACGGCCGCGATGCCGGTCCTCCTCCTGGTGATCTTCGGCACGATCTTCAAGGGGAACGTCGAGGGCACGAACGTCGACTTCCGGCAGTACTTCGCCGCCGGGATCATCGCGAGCGGCATCGCCTCGACCACGTTCATCAGCCTGGGCGTCGGCATCGCCCAGGAGCGCGACGACGGCACGCTCAAGCGCCTGTACGGCTCGCCGATGCCGCCGGCGGCGTACTTCATCGGCAAGACGATCTCGGCGCTGGTCCTGTCGGTCGCCGAGACGGTCATCCTGTTCCTTCTCGGCGGCGCGATGTTCGGCCTGAAGCCGCCGAGCACACCCGAGCGCTGGTCCACCCTGGTCTGGGTCTTCGTGCTGGGCGTGACCGTCTGCACTCTGCTCGGCATCGCGGTCAGCAGCGTGCCCCGCTCCGGCCGGGGCGCGGCGGCCGTGCTCAACGTGCCCTACCTCGTGCTGCAGTTCATCTCGGGCGTCTACTTCTCCTTCGGCGACCTGCCCTCGGGCGTCCAGCAGGCCGGCGCGCTGTTCCCGCTCAAGTGGATCTGCCAGGGCCTGCGCTCGGCGCTGCTGCCCGACACCCTGCTGCCCGCCGAGCCTGCGCACGCGTGGGAGCACGGCCGGATCGCGCTGGTGCTCGCGGCGTGGGGTGTAGCAGGCTTCGCACTGTGCCTGACGACATTCCGCTGGAAGCGGCGCGGCGACGGATGACCGGCGAGGACGCGTGGCAGCTGGGACTCGGCCGCTGGGAGGCGTACTTCGGCCTGGTCCTGGCCTCGACGCTCACCTATGTGCTGGCCGAGGACGGCGCGTGGCCCGCGGGGGCGGTCGCGGCCGCCCTCCTGGCCGCCATGGTGCCGTGGTACCTCCTGCTCGGCCGGCGCCTCCTCGGCGTGGACCGGAGCGGGCCGCTGCCGTACGTCTATGTGGCCGGGCTGGTCGCGCTGTCCTCGGGCGCCGCGCTGGCCGCCCCGGAGAGCGCGCTGGTCATGTTCGCGGCCTGCCCGCAGTGCTACATGATCGCGAGCTGGCGCGGGGCGAGTGTCGCGGTCCTCCTTCTGAACGTCGTCCCGGCGTCGCGGTTCCTGCGCGGCCCCCACACCGTCGGCTCGATCATGTCCTTCGTGCTGTGGACCGTCGTGTCCCTCGCGTTCTCGCTGTTCTTCGGCCTGTGGATCGAGCGCATCATCCACCAGAGCACCGAACGCCGCGAGCTGATCGACCAGCTCGAGACGACGCGCGCGGAGCTGGCCGGGGTGAGCCGCGAGGCCGGAGTGATGGCCGAGCGCGAACGTCTCGCGGCCGAGATCCACGACACGCTCGCGCAGGGCTTCACGAGCATCCTGATGCTCCTGCAGGCGGCGGAGCCGCGCATCTCGCCGGCCGAGCCGCGGCGGCAGGTCGGCCTGGCGATCCGTACGGCACGCGAGAACCTCGCCGAGGCGCGCGCGCTCATCGCCGCGGTCCCGCCGGCCGCGCTCGGCGACGCGTCGCTGGACGAGGCGGTACGCCGGCTGTCGGACCGGCTGAGCGAGGAGCTGGACGTGGACACCGAGTGCATCGTGTCCGGGGAGCCGCGCCGGCTGACGGCGCGCTCGGAGGTCGTACTGCTCCGCGCGGCCCAGGAGGGGCTGGCGAACGTCCGCAAGCACGCCAAGGCCACGCGCGTCGGCGTGGAGCTGGCGTACGGCGCTTCCTCCGTGTGCCTGCACGTCCGCGACGACGGGACCGGCTTCGACCCGTCGCGGGCCGGCGGCTTCGGCCTGCGCGGCATGCGCGAGCGCGCCGCCCAGGTCGAGGGAACCCTCCTCGTCCGCAGCGCCCCCGGTGCGGGCACCGAGATCACGGTGGAGGTGCCGGCGTGATCAAGATCCTGCTGGTGGACGACCACCCGGTCGTACGCGAGGGGCTGCGGGGCATGCTCGCGGCGGAGGAGGACCTGGACGTGGTGGCGGAGGCGGGCGGCGCGGCGGAGGCGGTGGCCTGCGTACGCGCGCACACGCCGGACGTGGTGCTGATGGATCTGCGCATGCCGGGCGGCGACGGCGTCGAGGCGACGGCGCGCGTGCTCGCCCAGCGCCCGGCCATCCGGGTGGTCGTGCTGACGACGTACGACACGGACGCGGACATCCTGCGCGCGGTGGAGGCGGGGGCGGCGGGCTACCTGCTGAAGGACGCGTCGCGGGCGGAGCTCGCCCAGGCGATCCGGGCGGCGGCGCGCGGCGAGACCGTACTCGCGCCGTCGGTCGCGGCCAAGCTGGTGTCGCGGATGCGGTCTCCGGTCGAGCTGTCGCGCCGCGAGATCGAGGTGCTGCGTCTCGTCGCCCGGGGCCTTACGAACGCCGAGATCGGCCGGGAGCTGCTGATCAGCGAGGCGACGGTGAAGACGCATCTGCTCCGGACGTTCGGGAAGCTGGGGGTGTCGGACCGTACGGCCGCGGTCACGTCGGCGCTGGAGCGGGGCATCCTGCCGGCGCCCGGCCGGTGACCGAATCCGGCCGGGCGTGTGCGACGGGGACGTTACGTGCAGTAGTGATGGTGCACGTGGGTGATGTCCCGATGACGGGTGTCGAGGTGCCGGCGGGCGCGGCGGTCGCGCACCTGCTGCGTAAGTTGCGGCGGGTGGGCGACACCGAGGTGGACCGGGTGCTCGATGAGGGCATGGAGGCCCTGCACGAGCTGGTCTCCGCGAAGCCGGGCGCCGATGGGGCGCTGGAGCGGTTTCGTTCGGAGGCGGAGACGGGGCAGGTGTTTCCGCATGATCACGGTCAATCCCGGCGCGCAGATCTCTACTCTGGCCGCCGCGGACCTGCCTGCCCGGGAGACCGAGCGCACGCTGGAAGAACTCGCCCGCACCCACCTGATCGAACCGGGCGAGCCGTTCGGCTGGTGGCGAACGCACGACCTGGTCCGCCTGTACGCCACCGACCTGGCCCAGGCGCAGGCCGACGCCGACCATCGCGACCAGGCCAACGACCGGCTCTTCACGCACTACCTGACGGCCGCCATGGCCGCGGACACTGCTTGGCCCCGACCTCCGGACTGGGGGCCATGTTCGCTTCTCAGGAGGAGGCGTTGGCCTGGCCGGATGCCGAACTGCCGAACCTGACCGCCGTCGTCCACGCCGTCGGCGGCCTGAAGTCGACGAGTACCACGAAGGTCTCGCGAATCGGACCCCCCGGGTGATGCGCTGAACGGCGCCGGATCAAGATCCGCCGAAAACGCCGGCTGGCCTGCCCAGACACATCCGTCGCTAACGGTCGGGACGGGGGTGGGTACTTGCGGTAATTTACGGAGAACAGAATCTCCTTCTAGTGGGTGGTGGCGATGACAGCGACCATGGATACCGAGACCGCCGAGAGCTTTCAGTCCCTCAACCCGGCGACCGGTGAAGTCGTCGGTGAGCATCCGGTCCACGGGGAGGAGGCGGTGAACGCCGCGATCGCGCGCGCCCGTGACGCCGCCGCCTGGTGGGGCGGGCTCGGGTGGAAAGAGCGCCGGATCCGGCTGCTCAACATCAAGGGGGCGCTCACCCGCTCCCTCAACCGCATCGCGCAGCTCATCCACGAGGAGACCGGCAAGACCATCGAGGACGCGCAGCTCGAGGTGGTCATGGCGATCACGCACCTCGACTGGGCCGCGCGCAAGGCCGAGAAGGTCCTCGGGCCCCGCGGCGTCTTCCCCGGCCTCCTGGCGATCAACCAGAAGTGCGTCCTCGAGTACCAGCCGCTCGGTGTCGTCGGGGTCATCGGGCCCTGGAACTACCCGCTCTTCACGCCGGTGGGCTCGATCGGGTACGCCCTGGCGGCCGGGAACGCCGTCGTCTTCAAGCCCTCGGAGTTCACCCCCGGCGTCGGGCTGCTGCTCGCCGACCTCGTCGGTCAGGTCGTGCCAGAGCAGCCCATCCTGCAGGTGGTGACCGGCCTGGGCGAGACCGGCGCGGCGCTGACCCGCGGCGCGGTGGACAAAATAGCGTTCACCGGATCATCCCGTACGGCTCGCAAGGTCATGGCCGCCTGCGCCGAGCGCCTCACGCCCATCGTCGCCGAGTGCGGCGGTAAGGACGCGTTCATCGTCGACGCCGACGCCGACGTGGAGGGCGCCGCCGAGGCGGCCCTTTGGGGCGCGATGTCCAACGCGGGCCAGACCTGCGTCGGCGTCGAGCGTGTCTACGTCGTGGATAGCGTCTACGACTCCTTCGTGGGCAAGCTCACCGAGCAGGCGGGCGCGCTGCGCGCCGGCGAGGACCGTACGGCCTCGTACGGGCCGATCACCATGCCCGGTCAGCTCGACGTCATCAAGCGGCACATCGACGACGCCGTGGCCAGGGGCGGCAGGGCGGTCGTCGGCGGCCCCGAGTCCGTCAAGGAGCCCTACGTCGAGCCGGTCATCCTTCTCGACGTACCCGATGACTCCGCGGCCGTCTGTGAGGAGACGTTCGGGCCGACCATCACCGTGCACCGGGTGAAGAGCGTGGACGAGGCCGTCGACCGCGCCAACGCGACCGCGTACGGGCTGGCCGGGGCGGTGTTCTCGGGCAGCAAGGCGACGGCGCTGAGCGCGGCGCGGCGGCTCCGCAGCGGGATGACCTCGATCAACGCCGTGATCGCCTTCGCGGCCGTGCCGGCGCTGCCGTTCGGCGGGGTCGGCGACTCCGGGTTCGGCCGTATCCACGGCGCCGACGGCC
The DNA here is from genome assembly GCF_030406325.1 of Actinomadura sp. DC4. Classification (GTDB taxonomy): domain Bacteria; phylum Actinomycetota; class Actinomycetes; order Streptosporangiales; family Streptosporangiaceae; genus Actinoallomurus. The sequence goes on from NZ_JAUEQY010000002.1 coordinate 309,811, forward strand.
TGCGGGAGTTCGCCCGCGCCAAGGCGATCACGCGTCAGCGCTTCTCGACGATGAACCTCACCTCGTTCCAGCGCACCGACAAGGACATGGCCAAGGCGCTGTCGCTCGTCAACATGCTGCACGGCAAGCGCTACAAGTGAGTTCCGGGCCGCCGGGCCACGCGCCCGGCGGCCGCGGGCTCGCGCAAAGAGGCCTCCAGGCGCTCCAGGCGGCGTAGCGCCCGCGGCGCCGACAGCCGCATGTACACCATGAGCGCGCCGAAGAAGACGACGCTCGGCACCCCGGTCGTCACGCGGTCGCTGACCACGCTCACCACGTCGGCGAGGCCGAGCAGGGCGATCGTCCACGGCCCGTACGTCACCTGCCGCCGCAGCAGACGGCTCCTGCGGACGATCATCGAACGCACCGCGGCCTCGTACGCGGGGTCGGCCGGGGGTTCGCCCGTACGGTACGCCCGCGCCATCGCGGTCCGCTCGGCCCGGCTCCACCTGCGCCGGAACCTGCGGTCGGTCAGGCCGAAGGTGGTCAGGAGGGTCGCCGGCACCCCGAGGATCAGCCCGCCTGCCAGCGCCGCCGGGGCGTCGAGGTCAGGTACGGTCAGCGCCAGGAACGTCCCGAACCCGGCCGTCGTGACGACAAGGCAGAACGGCGCGAGGGCCCAGGGCGACACCGCTGGCGGCCGTCCCGCCGACACTGTTTCCGCGTCTCGCGACATAGCGCAGACACCGTACTAGACCCACGCGGGGGGCTCCTAGGACATGTCTAAGGCGGCCTAAGGCGTTACCTACCTTGGAGATAGTGCATCGTCCCAATGCAGGGGCACCCGGCTTAGCGCGAATCTTGACATTGCGAGACCGGATCGACCGGTTCGCAGCAGGAGGAGCCGAAAATGCACCCCGACATCATGCGGGCCATCATCAAGGAGCACGTCCGCGACCTCGGCAACGACGTACGCGACGCTCGTAAGTCCGCGAAGGTCCGCGCGCGGTGACCCCGCGGCGCATCGCCCGCCGAATCCCGCCCAGTCCGGAGTCTGTCCGGACGGGCGGGATTCCTCGTTGAGGGGCCCGCTCAGTCGCCGGCGGGCAGCAGGGGCTCGGCGGTCGCCGGGTCGGCGGCCGCCAGCGGCGGCGTGCCGGCGATCAGGTCCGCGGCGCGCTCGGCGATCGCGATGGTCGGGGCGTTGGTGTTGCCGCGCGGTACGGCCGGCATCACCGAGGCGTCCACGACGCGCAGGCCGTCGATGCCGCGGACGCGCAGCTCCGGGTCACAGACCGAGTCGTCCGTACCGCCCATCGCGCACGTGCTGGTCGGGTGGTAGAGCGTCACGACCTCGTGGCGCACCCAGTCGGTCACGTCGACGCCCTCGCCCGGCGCCGCCTCGCCGCCGCCGATCTTGGCGAACGGACGGCAGGTCGCGATCTCCCGCGCCTGCGCGATGCCGCTCAGGAGCACCTGGAGGTCGGCGGGGGCACGCAGGTACGCCGGGTCGATCAGCGGCTTCCAGCGCGGGTCGGCCGACCGCAGCGTGATGGTGCCCCGGCTCTCCACCGCCACCGCCGTGACGAAGACCGACATCATACGTTCCGCCACGTCGGTCAGGCCCTGCCCGACGTACGGCGTCCCGAGGATGTGGTACTGCAGGTCGGGAGCGGGCAGGCCCGATGAGGTCCGGACGAAACCGCCGGCCTCGGCGACGTTGGAGGCGTACGGGCCGCGTCCCAGCGACTGCCAGAGCAGGAAGCTGCGCATGTTGACGCCCTCCCAGATCGCCTTCGTCCCGGGCGTGTGCCACCGGACCGGCACGATCGGATGGTCCTGCAGTCCCGTACCGACCGAGGGCAGGTCCGCGACCACGTCGATGCCGAGGGAGCGCAGGTGGTCCGCCGGGCCGAGCCCGGACAGCATGAGGAGCTGCGGGGAGTTGACCGCGCCGCCGCACAGGATGACCTCGCGCTGGGCGAGCGCCTCCTCCTCCTTGCCGCCGGCCACGAAGCGGACGCCCGTCGCGCGCCCGTTCTCGATCAGCACCTTGGTGGTGAGCGCGTCGGTGCGCACGGTGAGGTTCGGGCGGTCGAGCACCGGCCGCAGGTATCCGTCGGCCGTCGACCAGCGCCGTCCGCGCCGCTGGGTGACCTGGTAGTACCCGACGCCGTCCTGCTCGGCGCCGTTGAAGTCGTTGTTGGCCGGCAGGCCGAACTCCTGGGCCGACTCGACCCACGAACGGGTCAGCGGGTGCTTGTAGCGCAGGTCCTCGACCCGCAGCGGCCCGTCGACGCCGTGGTAGTCCGACTCGCCGCGCTGCTGGTCCTCGGCACGCCGGAAGTAGGGCAGCAGGTCGGCGTAGCCCCAGCCCTTGCAGCCGTACTCGTCGCGCCAGGTGTCGTAGTCGTGGCGGTGCCCGCGGATGTAGATCATCGCGTTGGTCGACGAGCTACCGCCCAGCGTGCGCCCGCGCGGCCAGTAGACGGAGCGTCCCTGCGCCTCCTCCTGCGGGGTCGTCGTGTAGTCCCAGTCGTACGGGCCCTTGAACAGCGCCTGCAGTCCGGCGGGGATGTGAATCTCGGGCGCGTCGTCCGGCGGGCCCGCCTCCAGCAGCAGCACTCGAGCGCCGGAGTCCGCGCTCAGCCGGGAGGCGAGCACACAGCCCGCGCTGCCGGCACCGACGATGACGTAGTCGTACACGGCCGCCTCCTTGGGGAACCTCGCCAAACCATATCGATTTCCGGACGTTCTGGGGCAGTGCACCGAATCGTGTTCTAGCCAACAGTGCGCGATCTCGACAACGAGTAGGTCTCAACGTCTGGCGCGGGGGATGACTGCAGTGTCAACCTCAGGTCCATTACCTCCGCTTTACCGATTAGAAGGGGCGCTCGTGCGCACAATCGCCATCGGTACCCTCATCGGCCTCGCCGCCGCCGCGATCGTGACGGCGGCTCCCGCGGACGCGGCCGAACATCCTCGTCTGGACAGGCTGGTCAAGCTGCAGGACATCCGCAGACATCAGCACGACCTCCAGAAGATCGCCGACTACAACGGTGGCACCCGCGCCGCCGGAGAACCGGGCTTTGAGGTCTCGACCCAGTACATCGTCAAGCAGCTCAAGAAGGCCGGCTACCGCCCGAAGGTGCAGGACTTCCCGTTCGCCTACTTCAAGGAGCGGACGCCGGCCGTCTTCGACCGGCCCGGCGGCCCCGTCTACAAGTACGGCACCGACTACGCCACCCTCGACTTCTCCGGCACCGGCGACGTCACGGCGACGGCCCACGCGGTCGACCCGGACGGCACGGGCGTGGGCAGCGGCTGTGAGCCCGCCGACTTCGCCGGATTCACCAAGGGCGACATCGCGCTGGTCAAGCGCGGCGGCTGCACCTTCTCCGACAAGACGAGCAACGCACAGACCGCCGGCGCCGCCGCCATCGCGATCTACAACGACGGCGCCGCGCCGGACCGCATGGGCCCGGTCGAGGGGACGGCGGGCCAGGCCTGGCAGATCCCGATCATCGGGCCGACCTACCAGCTCGGCACCGACCTGGTGAAGGCCTCGGCCGATGGCACGCTGAAGCTGCACATCAAGACCAACACGATCAACGAACAGCGCACCGCGCACAACGTGATCGCCGACACCGACCGCGGCCGCGCCGACAACGTGATCGTCATGGGCGCCCACCTCGACAGCGTCACCAAGGGCCCCGGCATCAACGACAACGGCAGCGGCACCGCGACGGTCCTCACCGTCGCCGAGCAGATCTCCCAGCTCGGGCGCGAGATCAAGAACAAGGTGCGATTCGCCTTCTGGGGCGCCGAGGAGGAGGGCCTGCTCGGCTCGACCTACTACGTGACGCACCTGAGCGCCGCGCAGAAGGCCACCATCGCGCTCAACCTCAACTTCGACATGCTGGGGTCCCCGAACGGCCGGCGGGGCGTCTACGACGGCGACGACTCCGAGGGATCGGGCACCAATCCGCCCGCGGGCTCCGGCGCGATCGAGAAGGTCTTCAACGACTACTACGGCGAGCGCAAGCTGCCGACCTCGCCGAGCGTGTTCGACGGGCGCTCGGACTACGGACCGTTCATCGACAACGGCATCCCGGCCGGTGGCCTGGACTCCGGCGCGGAGAAGCTGAAGACGCCGGAAGAGGCCACGATCTACGGCGGCGAGGCCGGCAAGCCGTACGACGGCTGCTATCACCAGGCCTGCGACACCTACGCCAACAACAACGCCACCATCCTGGACCAGTTGTCCGACGGGGCGGCCTACGCCGTCCAGGTGCTCGCCAAGAGCACACTGCCGGTCAACGGCGAGCGCTCCGCCGTACGCCAGGCGGCGGCTCGCCCGGCCGCCCAGGCCGCGCCGGCCGGTCTCGTCACCCGCTGAGCGGGGCGTGTCCCGGGGCACGAGCCCCGGGACACGCCGCAATATCGCGGCGCCCGGCACGCCCCCGAGGTCCGCCGGGCGCCACTTGTCAGGCCGGCCCGCGTCACCCGCCCGCGGAACGGCTGTCACCTGGGAAGACGCGTTGAAGGGCGTCCGGCGTTGCCTGCCCGGCCGGATCGGCCGCACTCTCGTTAGGGTTGACGCCATGGCCAAGAACCGCGACGACCAGCCGGTCGTGCTGTCGAAGATCTACACCCGCACCGGCGACGACGGCACGACCAACCTCGGCGACATGAGCCGTACGCCCAAGACCGATCCGCGGCTCACGGCGTACGCGGACGTCGACGAGGCCAACAGCGCGATCGGGGCGGCCATCGCCCTCGGCGACCTGACCGAGGAGCTCGCCGCGGTCCTCCAACGGGTGCAGAACGACCTGTTCGACGTGGGCGCGGACCTGTGCACGCCCGTCGTGGAGGACCCGGAGTTCCCCCCGCTGCGGGTCACCGAGGAGTACGTCACCCGGCTCGAGGAGGCCTGCGACACCTACAACGCCGGCCTGCCGGCGCTTCGGAGCTTCATCCTGCCCGGCGGCACCCCGGGCGGCGCGCTGCTGCACATCGCCCGCACCGTCGTACGCCGGGCCGAGCGCGCGGCCTGGGCGGCGTTCGAGGTCCACGACGACATGAACCCGCTCACCGCGCGCTACCTCAACCGGCTCTCCGACCTGCTGTTCATCCTCGGCCGTGTGGCCAACGCCGAACGCGGTGACGTGCTGTGGAAGCCCGGCGGCGAGCGCTGAGGCGCCTCACTTCAGCGAGGAGCCGGGCGGCGACGCCTCCAGCCAGGCGAGAAAGCCGGTCAGCGCGGCGCCGCTCATCGCCAGCTCGACGGTGTGCCCGTCGTCGCGTACCTCGACGATGCCGGTGTCCGGCTGGAGCGCCGGCTCCTCGTCGGCCGCCGGCTCGCGGCGGCCCGCGACGACAAGGCCCCGGCGGTGAACGACCCGCCGGGGCCTGAAACGAAAACCGAAGATCGCGAACCAGAGCAGCTCGTCACCGTTGTAGCGGCCGATGCCGAGCCGCCACACACCACGGCCGTCCGGCTCGCGCAGGCTGCACTCGACCGTGCCGCCGCGGCGCTCCAGCAGCCACCGTCGCAGCGAGAGCATGGCGAACACGGCGACGACCGCCAGCAGGACAGCGGCGAGGACCCCGCCTACGTTCAGTGCCAGGTACCCGCCCACTCCCCCCTGCTTCCCCGAAGATCAGACTTCTTGGCCGGCGGCTCTCAGCCGTGCCCGCGCGCGGCGCTGGGCCGCGGCGGCCTCGTCGCCCTCCTGCGCCGACACGCGTTCGTACTCCTCGCGGGCGGCGCGGACATCGACCTCACCGCCCAGCTCGGCGTACTCCGCGAGCACCGACACCTCGCCTGCGGCGACAGAGAAGAATCCACCGGAGACCATCGCCGCGACGGGCTCGCCGCCGTCGGCCGGGTGGATGCGCACGACACTTCCGTCCACCATCACGCCGAGGACCGGCGCGTGGCCGGGCAGGATGCCCATCTCACCCTCGATGGTCTTGGCCACGACCATATCGGCTTCGCCGGCCCAGATCTCACGCTCCGGTGAGACCAGCTCCACGCGCAGCTTTGCCACTTCGTTCTCCTTCGAACCGGGCCGTGACTACTTCTGGAGTTCCTGCGCCTTCTTCTCGGCCTGCTCGATGCCGCCGACCATGAAGAACGCCTGCTCCGGAAGGTGGTCGTACTTGCCCTCGGTGATGGCCTTGAAGGAGGAGATCGTCTCGCTGAGCGGGACGTTCTCGCCCGGCTGACCGGTGAACGCCTCGGCCATGTACATCGGGTGGGACAGGAAGCGCTCGATGCGGCGCGCCCGCTCCACCGTGACCTTGTCCTCTTCGGAGAGCTCGTCGATGCCGAGCAGGGAGATGATGTCCTGCAGCTCCTTGTAGCGCTGCAGAATACGGATCACTTCCTGGGCGACGTCGTAGTGCTCCTGGCCGAGGATGGTCGGGTCCATGATCCGCGACGTGGAGTCCAGCGGGTCCACCGCCGGGTAGATGCCCTTCTCCGTGATCGCACGAGAGAGCACCGTCGTCGCGTCGAGGTGGGCGAAGGTCGTGTGCGGCGCGGGGTCGGTGATGTCGTCCGCGGGCACGTAGATCGCCTGCATCGAGGTGATCGAGTGGCCACGGGTCGAGGTGATCCGCTCCTGCAGCTCGCCCATCTCGTCGGCCAGGGTCGGCTGGTACCCCACCGCGGACGGCATACGGCCGAGCAGCGTGGAGACCTCCGAACCCGCCTGGGTGAACCGGAAGATGTTGTCGATGAACAGCAGGACGTCCTGGTTCTGGACGTCGCGGAAGTACTCCGCCATGGTCAGCGCGGACAGCGCGACCCGCAGACGGGTGCCCGGCGGCTCGTCCATCTGGCCGAAGACGAGGGCGGTGTCCTTGAGGACGTCCGCCTCCTTCATCTCGATCAGCAGGTCGGTGCCCTCACGAGTACGCTCGCCGACGCCCGCGAACACCGAGGTGCCCCGGTGGTTACGGGCGACACGGGTGATCATCTCCTGGATGAGCACCGTCTTGCCCACACCCGCGCCGCCGAACAGGCCGATCTTGCCGCCTCGGACGTACGGGGTCAGCAGGTCGATGACCTTGATGCCGGTCTCGAGGATCTCGGTCTTGCTCTCGAGCTGGTCGAAGGCCGGCGCGTGCCGGTGGATCGGCCAGCGCTCGGTGACCTCCAGGGAGGAGGTCGGCACGTCGAGGGCCTCGCCGATCGTGTTGAACACGTGGCCCTTGACGCCGTCGCCGACCGGCACCGAGATCGACTCACCGGTGTCGACCACCGGCGCGCCGCGGACGACGCCGTCGGTCGGCTGCAGCGAGATGGCGCGGACCATGTTGTCGCCGATGTGCTGGGCGACCTCGAGGGTCAGCAGCCGCTTCTGCTCGCCGAGGGTGACCTCGATCTTCAGGGCGTTGTAGATCTCGGGCATCGTCTCGACCGAGAACTCGACGTCGATGACGGCGCCCGTGACGCGGGCGACCCGGCCCGTCGCCGCGGTCGTTGCGGTCTCTTCTACGGAAGCAGTCATGGTGGCTCTCACTCACTCCCCGCGGACGTCTCGGCCAGCGCGTTCGCGCCACCGACGATCTCGCTGATTTCCTGCGTGATCTCGGCCTGGCGGGCCTGGTTGGCCACCCGCGTCAGGTTCTGGATCACATCATTGGCGTTGTCGGTCGCCGACTTCATGGCCCGCCGGCGCTGGGCGTGCTCGGACGCGGCCGCTTGGAGCAGCATGTGCCAGATCCGGCTCTCGATGTAGTTCGGAAGGAGCGCGTCGAGAACGGCGCTCGCCGAGGGCTCGAAGTCGTACGCCGGCAGCGCACCGCCCTGGGCCTCCTGCTCGGGAAGCTCTTCGGCCTCCTCGATCTCCAGCGGGAGCAGGCGGCGTACCTGGGCGGTCTGCGTCAGCATCGACACGAACTCGGTGTAGACGATGTGGATCTCGCCCACACCGCCCTCCTCGGCCGGCTTGCTGAACTCCTCGACGAGCGCGCGGCCGATCGTCTCGGCGTTCTCGAAGCGCGGGTTGTCACTGAAACCGGTCCACTCGTCGGCGTACTCACGCTCGCGGAAGCGGTACCACCCGACACCCTTGCGGCCGACGATGTACGCGATGGGCTCCTTGCCCTGTTCGCGCAGCAGCGTCATCAGACCCTCGGCCTCACGCAGAACGTTGGCGTTGTAGCCGCCCGCGAACCCGCGGTCGCTCGTGATCAGCAGCACCGCGGCACGCTTGCTGTCGGGCCGCTCCTCCAGGAGCGGGTGGCCGACACCGACGTTGTGACTGACCAGCGCGGAGATGGCCCGCGTGATCTGCCGTGCGTACGGCCCCGACTCCCGCACCCGCTGCTGAGCCTTGACGATGCGCGACGAGGCGATGAGCTCCTGCGCACGCGTGATCTTCGCCATCGACTTCGTCGAGGCGATGCGGCGCCGTACGACCCGAAGCTGAGCACCCATCGGCTACTTCTTCCTCACGCGGGTGATCTTCTCCTGCTCCACGTCACCCTCGTCGATGGCCTCCACCGTCTCCTCCTGGATCAGGAGACCGTGGCTGGTCGTCTCGAAGGTCTTCTTGAACTCCTTGACGAGGTCCTTGAGCTTCGTGGCGGTGTCGTCCTCGAACTTTCCGGTCTCCCGGATCGTCTCCAGCACACCGGCGTCGGTGCGCTTGAGGTAGTCGAGGAACTCGGCCTCGAAGCGGCGGATGTCCTCGATCGGCACCTCGTCCAGCTCGCCGCCGGTGCCGGACCAGATGGAGACGACCTGCTCCTCCATCGGGAACGGGTCGTTCTGCGGCTGCTTGAGCAGCTCCACCAGGCGGGCGCCGCGGTCGAGCTGCGCGCGCGAGGCGGCGTCCAGGTCGGACGCGAACGCCGCGAACGCCTCCAGGTCACGGAACTGGGACAGGAACAGCTTGAGGTTGCTCGTGGCCTTCTTCATCGCCTTGGTCATCGCCGCGCCGCCGACGCGGGACACCGAGATACCGACGTTGATGGCCGGGCGAACACCCTGGTTGAACAGGTCGGTCTCCAGGAAGACCTGCCCGTCGGTGATCGAGATGACGTTGGTCGGGATGTAGGCCGAGACGTCGTTGCCCTTGGTCTCGATGATCGGCAGGCCGGTCATCGAGCCGGCGCCCAGGTCGTCCGAGAGCTTGGCGCAGCGCTCGAGGAGACGCGAGTGCAGGTAGAAGACGTCACCGGGGTACGCCTCGCGGCCCGGCGGGCGGCGCAGCAGCAGCGAGATCGCGCGGTAGGACTCCGCCTGCTTGGACAGGTCGTCGAACACGATCAGGACGTGCTTGCCCTCGTACATCCAGTGCTGGCCGATGGCCGAGCCGGTGTAGGGGGCGATGTACTTGTAGCCCGCGGGCTCGGAGGCCGGGGCCGCCACGATCGTGGTGTACTCCAGCGCGCCCGCGTCCTGCAGCGTCGCCCGCACCTGTGCGATCGTCGAGCCCTTCTGGCCGATCGCGACGTAGATGCAGCGGACCTGCTTGGCGGGGTCGCCGCTCTCCCACGCCTGCTTCTGGTTGAGGATCGTGTCGATCGCGACCGTGGTCTTGCCGGTCTGCCGGTCGCCGATGATGAGCTGGCGCTGGCCGCGGCCGATCGGCGTCAGGGCGTCGATCGCCTTGATGCCGGTCTGCAGCGGCTCGCCCACGGGCTGGCGCTGCATGACGCCCGGCGCCTGGAGCTCCAGCTCGCGGCGGCCGCTCGTCTCGACCTCGCCCTTGCCGTCGATGGGGTTGCCCAGCGAGTCGACCACGCGCCCGAGGTAGCCGTCGCCGATCGGGACCGAGAGGACCTCGCCCGTACGGCGGACCTGCTGGCCCTCTTCAATCTTGGAGAAGTCGCCCAGGATGACGACACCGATCTGCCGAACGTCAAGGTTCAGCGCGATGCCGCGCGTGCCGTCCTCGAACTCAAGGAGTTCGTTCGCCATGGCCGAGGGAAGACCCTCGACGAAGGCGATGCCGTCGAAGCACTCGACGACGGTCCCGACCTCCTCGCGCGCGGCGGCCTCCGGCTCGTACGCCTGGACGAAGCGCTCGAGCGCGCCCCGGATCTCCTCCGGCCGGATCGTCAGCTCCGCCATGTCTTCTTCGTCTCTCTCCGTGAGTCCATTGCGTGGATTCAGCTCGCCCGCTCGATGCGCCGGCGGATGTCTGCCAGGCGGCGAACGATGGTGCCGTCGATTTCCTCATCCCCCACCCGGATGGACATTCCACCCAGAACTGAAGGATCAACATCGATGTTCAGGTGAACATCGCGGTCGTACTGCGCCGAGAGCGCGGTGGCGAGCCTCGACTTCTGCCGCTCGCTCAGGTCCACCGCGGTGCGCACCACCGCGACCAGGCGGTTGCGGCGCTCGGCGGCGATGCGGCCGAACTCCGCGAGCACACGCTCCAGACTACGTCCTCGCGGGTGCGTCACGGCCTCGATGATCAGCCGCAACGTCGCCTGCGTGGTCTTGCCTTCGAGGAGTTCGTTCAGCAGCGTCGCCTTGCGGTCCGGCGCCACCCGGTGGTCGACGAGCACACCGCGCAACTGCGGCTGCGCCTCGACGATGCGCTCGAAGCGGAACAGCTCGTCTTCCAGGTCGTCGAGCCGGTTGTCCGACTCCGCGCCCGCCACCGTCGCGATCACGGCGAACCGCTCGACGGCGTCGGTGAGGTCGATCGAGCGCCCCCACCTCAGGCGTACGAGGTCCGCGATCAGCTCCGCGGTCGCCGCGCCGACCTTGCCGTCGAGCACCGCCGAGGCGAGCCCGGCGCGCTGGTCGACCGGCCGGGCCGGGTCCGCGAGCGCCCGCCGGAGCACGTGCTCACGATCGAGCAGCCGCAACACCGCGAACAGCTCGTCGCCGAGCGATGCGGGGTCTGCGGACAACACGGACTCGAGCCGCTCCTGCCCTTCGGCCAGCGAAGCCCTGCTAGCGCCTCTCATGCTCGTTACGCCTCCGCCCGAGCCCGGTCTTCGAGCTGGTCGAGGAACCGGTCGACGGTGCCACGGCGGCGGGCCTCGTCCTCGAGGGACTCGCCCACGATGCGGCTCGCCAGGTCGACGGCCAGCTCACCGATCTCCGTGCGCAGGCTGGTGAAGGCCTGCTGGCGGTCGGCCTCGATCTGGGCGTGCGCCTGATCGATGAGGCGCTGGGCCTCGGTCTGGGCCTGCTCGCGCATCTCCGCGATGATCTGCGCACCCTGCTCGCGCGACTCCTCACGGAAACGAGCGGCCTCGTGCCGGGCCTCGGCGAGCTGCTCCTTGTACTGCTCGAGCACCTTCTGGGCCTCGTCCTGCGCTTCTTCGGCCCGCTTGATGCCGCCCTCGATCGCGTCCGTGCGCTCGGCAAGGGTCGTCTGGATCCGCGGGATCAGCATCTTGCCGAGGACGACGAGCACGACGAGGAACGCGAAGGTGCCGAAGATCAGCTCCGCCGCGTCAGGGATCAAGGGGTTCGGGTTCTTCTCCGCGGCAAGGAACCCGGCGGCGTGTTCGGCCAGGAACATGGCGTGCACAGCCTTCCGTAGAGGTCCTGGTTAGGAGGTGTAGATGAAGGGCGCGACCAGGCCGATCAGGGCGAGCGCCTCACTGAAGGCGAAGCCCAGCAGCATGTTCGTGCGGATGGTGCTGGTGAGCTCCGGCTGGCGCGCGATGGCGTTGACGCCCTGACCGAAGACGATGCCGACGCCGATACCCGGGCCGATGGCGGACAGGCCGTACCCGATCGACTTCAGGCCGGGGTTGATGTTCGTGCTCGCGGCGGCGATCAAGGACATTGGAAATTCCTTTTCGATAGGCCGGCGGTCGTCTCCGCCGGTCAGATGTTGACGATCTGCGGGTCAGGTCTTAGTGGTCGGAGTAGAGTCCGGCGCTTATGTAGAAGGCGGCGAGCAGTGTGAAGACATATGCCTGCACCGCCTGGATGAACAGCTCGAAGGCGGTCATGACGATGGTCAGGACCACACCGAGGATGCCCACGCCGAACCCGAGCGGGGTGACCTTCTCCCAGAGGAAGTGGAAGCCGACGGTCGCGAACAGCGCGATCAGGATATGGCCGGCGAACATGTTCGCGAAGAGCCGGACGGCGTGCGTGAACGGCCGGATGAAGAACGTCGAGACGAACTCGATGGGGATGACGATGAGGTAGAGCGCCTTGGGCAGGTCGGGCGGCATCGTCGCGTTCTTCAGCAGGCCGAAGAGGCCCTGGTTCTTGACTCCCACGACCCAGAAGGTCAGGTAGATCAGGACGGCCAGTACGGCGGGGAACGCGATCCGGGAGTTCACGGGGAACTGCGCGACCGGTACGACCGACATCAGGTTGCCGACCCACACGAAGAAGAACACCGGGATCAGCAGGCGCATCCAGCGCTCGGTGTCCTTGCCCAGGAACGGCCGGCCGATTTCGTCGCGGACGAAGACGTACGCGACCTCGCCGACGTTCTGCCATCCCCGCGGCACCAGCTGGGGCTTGGCGAAAGCGGCCCAGAAGAAGGCGATGACGATGATCATCACCAGGAAGCAGAGCACCATCGGCTTGGCGACCGCGAAGGGACCTACGTGAAAGAGGGGCTTCCACTCGAACAGGCCGAGTCCCGGGGCTTCGAAGTCTTTGGCGAGGATGTGCGGGGCACTCACCCGGTGTTCCTTTCGCTGTCGTAGCTCATCAAGGCGGCAACCTTGCTGTCGTCTCGGTGGGCCACGGCCCCGCCCGGCGCTTTCAGCGGCCGTAGCGGACGTAGACCAGGTAGCCAGCGAAGACCAGGCCCAGTACAAGGCTTATGGGAAGCAGGGCGAGGATGTCCAGCCATCGAGAGAGGAGCCAGCCCGCTCCGCCGAACACCAGCATCCCAGCCAGAATGGTGGCGGGAGCGGCCGACACGGCGTTGGCGAACTCGCGGTCTTCCGACTCGGTGGGCAGACGCCCATTTCCAGTCATCGCGCTCCGGACGATAGCAGGCTACCCGCCGCATAGTCATATTGGAGTAGTCCAATGTCATCGGGTGCCCGGTTTGCCGAGGTCACGCGGTCCACCGCCGGTTTCGACGTACGGTGTTTTCGCGTTGATCGTGGCGTTCACCTCGGCGGCGAGCCACACGATGGTCAGGGCCAGCACGGTCCAGCCGAACGCATGGGCGTTCCAGACCGTCACGTGGTTCAGCGCCGCGACGAGAGCGAACACCGCCACCAGCTTGACGAGGAAGCCCATCAGGCCGGCCGCCATCACAAGTTGTTGCGACAATCTCGTCACATAGCTGACGACGAGCATGCCGAGGGTGAAGAATATGAGGACGAGGGCAACCCCGATGGCCGCGCCCAGCGCGCCCTTGCCTCCTGCGATCAGGAGGCCGGCGACGATGGCTATGAGTCCTGCCAGGCCTGTGGGGATCGCGGCGCCACGGAGGATCCGGGCGTCGGTGGACTGCATGAGTGCTCCGGGGTGTTCACGGTGAGTGGTTGCTTGCCGCTCGTGAAAGATATCACAAGCTTCTCAGACTCCAGGATTACCCGTCAAGTAATGGCAAAATGCGCAGTTCAGACGGGTTGTCGTGGCCGCTGGTCGGCCGATCGCTGAGAGGCACGATGCCGGCGGCCGTGCGGCCGCAGCTGCGGGAAGGCCATCACGACGAGTGCGGCGATCGCCACCAGGCTCGCCACCGACAGCACCACCAGCGGCGACTTGACCGCTGACAGCGCGACCACTCCGAACGAGAACAGCGCGGTCCACAAGTACATCACCAGTGCCGCGCCCCGGTGCGAGTGGCCCAGGTCGAGCAGCCGGTGGTGCAGGTGCTTCTTGTCCGGCGCGAACGGCGACCGCCCGTCGTAGGACCGGCGGATCACCGCCATCAGCATGTCGGCGTACGGCACGACCAGGATCGCGAGCGGGATCAGCGGCAGGATCGTCGGGAACCGGTTGATCGACCCCCGCAGCGCGACCGGGTCGAACCCGGACACGGTGATCATGGACGTGGCCAGCAGCAGGCCGATCAGCATCGACCCGGTGTCGCCCATGAAGATGCGGGCCGGGCTGAAGTTGTGCGGCAGGAACCCGGCGCACATGCCGGCCAGGATCGCCGCGATGAGCGCGGGCGCCGACTGGTGGTCGAGGTGCACGACGACCGTGACCAGGAAGGCGTAGAGGAAGAAGGCCAGCGCCGACACGCCGACGATGCCGGCGGCCAGGCCATCGAGGCCGTCGATGAAGTTGACCGCGTTGATCGTGGCGACCACGAGGACGATGGTCAGCGGCACGCCGTACGACGGGGGCAGGACGAGGGTGGCGCCCGGCAGCGGGATCCACAGCAGCTGGACGCCGTTCATGATGAGCAGGCCGGCGGCGGCGACCTGGCCGGCCATCTTGGTCAGCGCGTCGATCTCCCACCGGTCGTCGGCGATGCCGACCACGACGAGCAGCCCGCCGGCCGACAGCAGGCCGATCCAGGTCGGGCTCTCGGTGAAGACCCGGTGCAGGTGGGGCAGGCGGGAGGCCATGAGCAGCGCCGCCATCATCCCGAAGAACATCGCGAGGCCGCCGAGCCGGGGCGTCGGGATCGCGTGGACGTCGCGGTCGCGGACCGGAGTCATCGCCTTGAACGCGATGGCGAACTTCAGGACCAGCGGGACGAGCAGGTAGGTGACGATCGCACCCGTAAGGAACGTGAGGATGTACTCCCTCACCGCTCCACCTCCCTCGACCGGGCGCCGATGCTCGTCATTTGACCGGGCACCAACTCTATTGCTCCCAGACGACCACGACGCCCGTCCCGCGTGTACTCACGTCCCGCGACCGACGCATCACATTTCCGTCACCGTGCGTGTGTCTCCGCAGCTCAGTGGCGGTGCTCGTTAGTCTTCCGGCGATGAGGGTCCCGCAGATCTGCGCGTTCGTTCTCGTGTTCGGCTCCGGCTGCGCCCGCGGCACGACCCTGCCGGAGGCCGCCAGCCGGCTCGAATCGGACTCTCGCGGCGTCCTGGCCGAGGGAGCGCGCCGGCTCGGCGCTCCCGGCGCGCGCTCGCTGATCGTCTTCAACGACCGGCACTCGTGCGGGAACGGCCGGGCCCGTCAGGTCCTGCGCGGCACCGTCCCGCTGCGGCACGGCGCCGATCCACGCGTCGATCTGGACAATGCGACCGATATCTCTATCGGACTGGCGCGGGCACGCGGTTATCGACTCGAACGCCCACCGGCATTCACGCGCCGATTCCGTACCTTCACGATGGCGCGTGAGGGCTCCTTCGTGCGAATGGTCGTTCAGCTCCACGGTGGACATCGCTCCTCGATGCGCGTCGACGCCGCGACTCCCTGTCTCCCGGGCGGGTGACGGAGGCTGGTGCGGGCCTCTCGGCGTTCTCCCAGCTCCGTCCGTGGCGATGACGCCACGGACATGGGTACGTGTCGACCTGATCCGTTGGACCCGCGAACGAGGCGATGAGTTTGGCCACGACGGTCACGAATGGGTCACGTACCGCCAGAGCCCTCTCTCGCGGCCTCTCACGGTCCCTTTTCGCGGGCATGGACTCAAGCGGTTGCCATCGCCGGTTGTTTCCGGCGAAACGCTCTCGGGGGGATCAATGTGGCGAGTCGCGACGGCGACGCTGACGGCCGGCGTCATCATCACCGCGCTCGGCCCCGCGAGCGCGGACACCGGCTTCTGGCGGTCGGCCGGGCTGCCCGGGGTGGACGCGTTCGGCGTCTACCGCACGCGGCCGGCCCGGGTCGCGCTGGCGTTCTTCCTGAAGGACACCAGGAAGGACCGGTACGGCGCGGCGGTGCGGTTCTCCTTCACCGAACGGCACCACCGCAACGCCGTCCGCGTCGTGGCGCTGCGCCCGGCGGGCGCCAAGCGCCGGTGGCGGACGGTCCAGTCGGCGAACACCGGCCACCTCTACGTGCAGGAATGCGTCGGGCGGTGGCACGGCAAGGCGTTCCGGATCAAGAAGTGCGGCGGCTGGCGCCGACGCTACTGACCGGGCTCGCCGCTCTCCGGCCTGTCGACGGGCTTGTCGACGGGCGTGTCTGCGAGCTTGTCTGGGATGGCCGTTTTATCCACAGGTGCTGCCTCGGTGACCGGCGGCTTCGCGGAACCGTCCACAGGCTCGTCGGCTTTTACCGGTGACTTGTCCACAGGCTCGCCGGTGATCTCTACGGGCTCATCCGGCTTCGCCGGCGCCTCTTCGGCCACCACGTCGTCGGAGTTCACCAGGCCCTCGTCGGCGCTCACCGGCTCGTCCTCGTCGCTGAGCAGGACGCCGCACACCTCGCGGATGCGCTCCTCGGAGATGGCGCCGGCCCGCAGCAGGCGCGGCACGGCCCCGGTCAGGTCCACGATCGAGGACGGCTCCGCCGCACCGCTCGGGCCGTCGTCCAGGTAGATCTCCACCGAGTCGCCGAGCTGGGTCTCGGCCTCGGCCGCCGTACGCGCCGGCGGGGCGCCCGAGCGGTTGGCGCTGCTGACCGCCAGCGGCCCGGTCTCCTTGAGGAGCTCGAGCGTGAGCTGGTGCAGCGGCATGCGGACCGCGACGGTGCCCTTGGCGTCGCCGAGGTCCCAGGCGAGCGTGCTGTTGGCCCGGCACACCAGCGTGAGCGCGCCCGGCCAGAACTCGTCCACGAGGTCCTGCCCGTACGTGCCGAAGTCCTCGACCAGCGCCTGGGCCGCGCGCACCGAGCCGACCAGCACCGGCGCGGGCATGTCGCGGCCACGGCCCTTGGCGTCGAGCAGCGCGGTCACCGCGGACGGCGTGAAGGCATCGGCGCCGATGCCGTACACCGTGTCGGTCGGCAGCACCAGCAGCTCGCCGCGGCGTACGGCCGAGACCGCCTCGGCGATCCCGCGGGTGCGTTCCATCGGCTCTGAGCAGTCATAGCTTCGGCTCACGGCGGTTATTCTCCCACCGCCCGGCAGTCGTTCATGCACGACCTCAGTCGGTGCCGAGCCGTGCCGTGACGAAGCGGTCGCGTCCGGTCAGATCCTTGTGGTTGCGCATGTCGCGCCAGCCGTTCTCCTCGGCGAAGATCCAGTAGACCGGGTTGCCCTGCAGGTCGCTGTGCTCGACCGCGGTCCAGCCACCGGGGCGCAGCAGCCGCCGCGCCGTACGCTCGACCACACGGATCGCGTCGAGGCCGTCGTCTCCCCCGCCCCACAGCGCCGGCGGCGGGTCGAAGTCGCGCACGTCCTCCGGGACGTACTCCCACTCCGACATCGGGATGTAGGGCGGGTTGCTGACCACCAGGTCGACGGTGCCGTCCAGGTCGCGCAGGGCGTCGCCGAAGTCGGACAGGTGCAGGCGTACGCGGCCGCGTTCGTCCAGCTCCTCGACGTTGCGGGTCGCGTGGACGTAGGCCTTCGGATCCTTCTCCACGGCGTGCACGCGCGCCCGTGGGACCTCCTGGGCGATGGACAGCGCGATCGCGCCCGAGCCCGTGCCGAGGTCCACGACGAGCGGGTCGCCGACGTCCATGGTGCGCAGCGTGTCGATCGCCCAGCCCGCCACGACCTCGGTCTCCGGCCGCGGCACGAACACCCCCGGGCCCACCCGCAGCTCCAGATAGCGGAAGAAGGCGCGGCCTGTGATGTGCTGCAGCGGCTCGCCCGCCTCGCGCCGCGCGATGCCCTCCCAGTAACGCGCGTCGAACGCGCCGTCCGGGACCCCGTGCAGCTCACCGCGCTTGACGCCGTGGACGAACGCGGCGAGCTCCTCGGCGTCGGCCCGGGGCGACGGAATCCCCGCGGCGGCCAGCCGTGCCGTCGCTCGGGCGATCTCGTCGGAGAGCAGATGCGTCATATGACCGTCATGTGGCTTCGGCGAGCTTGTGCTCCATGTCGGCGTCGACGAGCGCCTGGATGACGTTGGTGAGGTCGCCGTCGAGCACCTGATCGAGGTTGTAGGCCTTGTAGCCCACGCGGTGGTCGGAGATGCGGTTCTCCGGATAGTTGTAGGTGCGGACACGCTCGGAGCGGTCCACCGTACGCACCTGGCTCTTACGCTCGGCCGCCGCCGCTGCGTCCGCCTGCTCCTGGGCGGCGGCGAGCATCCGGGCGCGCAGGATGCGCATGGCCTGCTCCTTGTTCTGGAGCTGGCTCTTCTCGTTCTGGCACGAGACGACGATGCCGGTCGGCAGGTGGGTGATCCGGACCGCGGAGTCGGTGGTGTTCACGCTCTGGCCGCCGGGGCCGCTGGAGCGGAACACGTCGATGCGCAGGTCGTTCGGGTCGATCTGGACCTCGACGTCCTCGGCCTCGGGGACGACGAAGACGCCCGCCGCACTGGTGTGAATGCGGCCTTGGGACTCGGTGGCGGGGACGCGCTGGACGCGGTGCACTCCGCCTTCATACTTCAGACGGGCCCACACACCCTCGGCGGACGGGCGTGACTTCACCGCCACGGTGACGTCTTTGTAGCCTCCGAGGTCGGAGTGCTGGGCGTCGATGATCTCGGTCTTCCAGCCGGTGCGCTCGGCGTGACGCAGATACATCCGCAGCAGGTCGCCGGCGAACAGCGCCGACTCCTCGCCGCCCTCCCCCGCCTTGATCTCGAGGATGACGTCCTTGCCGTCGCTGGGGTCGCGGGGCACGAGAAGGCGCCGCAGCGTCTCCTCGAGCTCGCCGATGCGCTTGTCCAGCTCGGCCGCCTCTTCGGCGAACGCCGGGTCCTCGGTGGCCAGCTCACGCGCCGCGTCCGCGTCCTCGCGGGCGGTGTAGAGCTCGCGGCCGACCTCGACGATCGGCCGTAGCTCGGCATAGCGCTTGCCGAGACGCCGCGCCTCGCCCTGGTCCGCATGCACGGCCGGGTCGGCGAGCCGCTTTTCGATGTCGGCGTATTCGCTGGTCAGATCGTCGAGGTTCACGTCAGGTCCAAGGTTGGCACTGGGCAGACAGGCCGACGCCGACCGGAGAACAGCCTCTCCGGCCGGCGTAAAACGAAAGTCTTACTTCTTTTCGCCCGTGGCCTTCTTGCCGAAGCGACGCTCGAACCGGGCGACGCGGCCGCCGGTGTCGAGGATCTTCTGCTTGCCCGTGTAGAACGGGTGGCAGTTCGAGCACACGTCGGCGTGAATCGCGCCGTTCTGGGCGGTGCTACGGGTCTGGAAGGTGTTCCCGCAGGTGCACGTCACGGTGGTGACGTCGTAGTCCGGGTGGATTTCAGGCTTCACTACTTCTCCTCGCTTCAGGCGGTCGCCGGGTCATCTCCCGGGGATCCGGGCGATGTGAACCGGTACCGCAGCGCGTACCAGTGTGCCAGATTGCACAACATGCCGAGGCCACCGTGCATTCCCGGCCCGTAGAGGGCCGTACGGGCGGGGTCAACGCCGGACCGGGATCGCGTGTTCCACCGGCCGCGGGGTCGCCGTCTCGTCGCCGTGGGAGACCTTCGGCAGCCACCCCAGCCACCGGGGCAGGTACCAGTTGGGCTCGCCGAGCAGGGCCATCGCCGACGGCAGCAGCACGGCGCGTACGACGGTCGCGTCCAGGAACACGGCCACCGCCAGCCCCACGCCCATCTGCTTCATGTCCTGCATCGACAGTGTCGCGAACACCGCGAAGACGGCCACCATGATCGCCGCCGCGCTGGTGACCACACCGGCGCTGGAGCGTACGCCGTCCGCGACGGCGTCGCGGGTGCGCAGGCCGCGGTCGCGCGCCTCGCGGATACGGGACACGACGAACACGTGGTAGTCCATCGACAGCCCGAACAGCACCACGAAGACGAACAGCGGCATCCAGGACTCGATCGCGCCGACCGGCTCGGCGCCGAACAGGCCCGCGCCCCAGCCGTGCTGGAAGACCGCGACCATGACGCCGTACGCGGCCCCCACCGACAGCAGGTTGAGCACGATCGCGGTCACCGCGACGGCCACGGACCGGAACGAGACCAGCATCAGCAGGAACGTCACGACCATCACGAAGGCGAACACCGGCACGATGTCCGCGCGGAGCTGCGCGGTGAAGTCGAGCGACCCGGCGAGCTGGCCGGTGACGTGCGCCGTCGCCACGCCGCCGACCGTCGCGGGCACGAGCCGCTCCCGCAGCGTCGCGAGGGCGTGCTGGGAGACCGCACCGGTGCCGTCGCCGGCGAGCGGCACGTCGATCTGGGCGACGTTCCGGTCGGCGTGCACGGTCACGACGACCGGGGCGCCGAACTCCTCGCTGTGGCCGGCCTCGCTCTTCAGCGCGGCGATGGCCTGGGTGACCTGCGGTGAGCGGATGTCGGTGGCCTTGACGACCACCTGCGCGGGCGCCGGACCGCCCGGGAACGCCCGGGTGATCCGCTGGTACGCGTCCACCATCGGCGTGCCCTTGGACATCTGCTGGTCGAGGCCGAGGCTCTGGGTGCGCATGCCCACCGCCGGCGCGGCCAGCACGACCAGCACCCCGGCGGCCAGCAGCGCGAAGATCCCGGGACGGGCCAGCACCGGGCGCAGGACGGCGGCCGACACGCGCCCTCCCCGTGCGCGACGGCCACGGCCGCGGCGCACGAACGGAAGGCGGCCGAACTCCACCTTGTCCCCGATCAGGGACAGCAGCGCCGGCAGCACGGTCACCGAGCCGAGCATCGCGATCAGCACGACCAGCATGGTGGCCAGCGCGAAGCCCTTGAACAGCAGCAGGCCGGACAGGAACATGCCCGCCATGGCCAGCATGACCGTGAGCCCGGAGACCAGCACGGACCGGCCCGAGGTCGCGGCGGCGATGCGCAGCGCGGTCTCCTTGTCGTGGCCCGCCGCCCGCTCGTCGCGCTCGCGGCGGATGTAGAACAGGCAGTAGTCCACACCGACGGCCAGGCCGATGAGCATCATCACCGAGCTCGTCGTGTCGAAGACGTGCAGGGCGTGGCTGCCCACGGCGAGCAGCCCGTTCGCCGCGATGAAGGCGGTCAGCGCGAGCCCGACCGGCAGCAGGGCCGCCAGGAGCGCGCCGAACACGATCAGCAGGATGCCCAGCGCGAGCGGCACCGCGGTCCACTCCGCCTGGGCGAAGTCCTTGCCGAGGATGTCGTTCAGCCACTTGCCCGAGCTGGCGTCGCCGAACTGGCCGATCGTCACCTCCGGATGGGCCGCCTTGACCCGGGCGACGGCGTCGAGCACGGGCTGGACCCGGTCCGGGGCCGTCTCCGGGTCGCCGGACACGTCGAACCGCACCAGGCCGTCACGGCCGTCCCTGGCCGCCAGGGCGGGCTGCAGGTGGTCCACGCGGCCGGTCGCCCGTACGCCTGCCGCCACGGCCCCCGCCGCGTCGCGCCAGCCGCCCGGCTCCGCACTGTGGACGATGACCATCTCGCCGGCCGGGTGCTGGATCCCGGCGTCGCTGAGGATCTTCTCGGCGCGGGCGGAGTCGCCGGCGCCGTTCTCGTAGGGCTTCATCGTGGTCTGGCCGACCATCCCGCCGATCATGCTGGCGGCGATCACGAACAGCAGCCAGCCGATGATCGCGGTCTTGCGGTGCCGTACGCTCCAGCCGCCGAGCCGTGCGGCGACGGACGTGGGTGTTCTCTCAGGGTTTCTCATCAGCGTCTCCCGACTTCTGGGGTCTGTACGAGACGCTAGGAATCCACGCGGGCGCGCCCCAGCCGCTCACCACCCCTTCGATGGTGGTGCTGGCGACACCCCCGGCCGGTGCCTGACCCCAGTGACCGGCGGCGCTCCCATCACGAGACTCGGGAGGGCAAGATAAGACCGGGATCGGGAGGAACGATGAACATCATTCGAGCCACGGCGCTCGGGGCCGTACGCGGCCTCGGCCTGGCCCTGCTGGGCATGGTCGGGTCGCTGGTGCTGTTCATCCTGTCGGTGGTGTCGATCTCTCTATCGGTGGTGGGCATCGGCGTCTTGCTCGTCCCCCTGGTCACCGAGGTCGCGCGCAGCCACGCCAACCTGCGCCGCAGGCTGGCCCACGAGTGGTTCGGCGTCGAGGTCAGGGAGCCGTACAAGCCGCGGCCGCGCTTCCAGGGCGGCGTGATCGGCGCGATGGAGCGCTACCGGTGGATCATGACCGACCCGGCGACGTGGCGTGACATGGCCTGGATGATCGTCGACGCCACGGCCGGCTTCACCTTGGGGATCTTCGCCTTCTCACTGCCGATGTACGGCCCGTACGGCTGGGTGCTGGCGGCCGGTGTGTGGCGCCCGATCGTGCACTCCGGCGGCAACGAGTGGTACACCTTCGTCCGCATCAGCGACCAGCGCACCGCGAACTACGCGGGGCTGCTCGGCTTCGTCTACCTCGGCCTGGGCCTGTGGCTGACCCCCCGGGTCATGCTCCAGCACGCGCGGATGGCGGCGAACCTGCTCAAGCCCACGCGCGAGCGGGAGCTGGAGATGCGGGTCGCGCGGCTGACCGAGACCCGCTCGGACGCGATCGACACCCAGGCCGCCGAGCTGCGCCGGATCGAACGCGACCTGCACGACGGCGCGCAGGCCCGGCTCGTGGCCATGGGCATGAGCCTGGGCACCATCGAGCACCTGCTCGAACGCGACCCGGAGCGGGCCAGGCTCCTGCTGGCCGAGGCGCGCGAGTCCTCCTCCAAGGCCCTCACCGAGCTGCGCGACCTGGTCCGCGGCATCCATCCGCCGGTGCTCGCCGAGCGCGGGCTGGGCGACGCCGTACGCGCCCTGGCGATGGCGAGCCCGCTGCGGACCGAGGTGGAGGTCGACATTCCCGGCCGCATCGACGCGCCGGTCGAGTCGGCCGCTTATTTCGCGGTCTCGGAGGTGCTCACCAACGCGGCCAAGCACTCGGGCGCGCAGCGCGTCTGGCTGGACCTTCGTCACGAGAACGGCATGCTGCACATCATGGTCACCGACGACGGAAGCGGCGGGGCCGCGCTGTCCGGCGGAACGGGCCTGCGCGGCATCGAGCGCCGACTCGGTACATTCGACGGCATCCTCGCGTTGAACAGCCCGGCGGGCGGCCCGACGATCGTGACCATGGAGCTGCCGTGCGAGCTGTCCTCGCCTGAGCAATAGTCCTTGGGAGCCGTCATGCGTGTCGTCCTCGCCGAGGACCTGTTCCTGCTGAGAGACGGCCTGGTCCGGCTGCTGGAGGCGTACGACTTCGAGATCGCGGCCGCGGTCGACAACGGACCGGAGCTCTCCCGGGCGCTGGTGACGATCAAGCCGGACGTCGCGGTGGTCGACGTCCGGCTGCCGCCGACCTTCACCGACGAGGGCCTTCAGGCCGCCCTGCACGCCCGCCGCGAGGTGCCGGGCCTGCCGGTGCTGGTGCTGTCGCAGCACGTGGAGCAGCTGTACGCCCGCGAGCTGCTCGCCGATGGCAGCGGCGGGGTGGGCTACCTGCTCAAGGACCGGGTGTTCGACGCCGACCAGTTCGTCGACGCCGTACGCCGGGTGGCCGCGGGCGGCACCGCGATGGACCCGCAGGTGATCTCCCAGCTCCTGATGCGCAAGTCGCGGGACGAGCCGCTCGGCGCGCTGACTCCTCGCGAGCGCGAGGTGCTGTCGCTGATGGCCGAGGGCCGCTCGAACGTCGCGATCGCCCAGCGGCTCGTGGTCACCGAGCGCGCCATCGCCAAGCACACGTCCAACATCTTCCTCAAACTGGACCTGCCGCCCTCGGACGACGACAACCGCCGCGTCCTCGCGGTCCTGGCCTACCTGGGCGGCACCTAGGTGTATTGATCTGATCGGTTGTTGCCGCGGGTGACGGGTGGCTGGCCGCCGCGTGCGGTGTGGCATCTGTGGTGGTCGCTTGTGCGGTAGGGCCAGGCGTTGTCGGTCAGTACCCGCTCGATGTGGTCTCTGCATCCCACGACACCCACTGAAGCGACCGGGACGCCCGTGGAGACGTCCGGTACGGGTGATCGCCGATAAGGGCTCCTGCCCCGCGCCATCCGCACCTACCTGCGCGCCGCCGTATCGCCGCGACCATCCCCGAACACACCGACCAGGAAGCCGGACGCCGTCGCCGCAGTGCATGCGGCGGCCGGCCACCGGCCTCCGATCGCTTCATCTACAAACGGCGCAACGTGGTCGAACGCTGCTTCAACCACCTCAAGCGATACCGCGCCCTCGCCACCCGCTACGACAAGACCGCCCGGTCTACCAAGCCCTGATCGACCTGACCAACCTGCTCGCCTGGCCTTGAGGACAGACCCTTAGGGCCGGCCTCCGGGGCGCGCTCCCGGGCCGAACCCTGCGGATTCTTCCCGGCTCACCTGCCCCGTCTCGGCCGTGGCCGGTCTCAGCTCTGGCCGAGGTAGGCGAGGACGGCCATGACCCGGCGATGGGTGCTGTTGGTGTGCTGGAGGCCGAGTTTGAGGAAAATGTTGGAGATGTGCTTCTCCACCGCGCCGTCGGTGACGACGAGCTTGCGGGCGACCGCGGCGTTGGACATTCCCTCGGCCATGAGTGCCAGTACCTCGCGCTCGCGCGGCGTCAGGGCTTCCAGGCGGTCGCCTCTGCGGCGCCGGCCGAGCAGCTGTCCGATCACCTCGGAGTCGATCACGGTGCCGCCCTCGGCCACCCGGCGGACCGCGGCGAGGAACTCCGCGACGTCCGCGACGCGCTCCTTCAGCAGGTAGCCGACGCCCTCCGCGCCGCCGCCGATCAGGTCGGTGGCGTAGCGCTCCTCGACGTACTGGGAGAAGACGAGGATCGGGGTGCCCGGCACCCGCTTCCGTACCTCCAGCGCGGCGCGCAGACCCTCGTCGGTGAAGGACGGCGGCATGCGCACGTCCACGATGGCAAGGTCCGGACGGTGCTCCTCGACCTGGGCGACGAGGTTGGTCCCGTCTCCCGAGGTGGCCACCGTCTCGATGCCCTCATCGGCGAGAAGGCGGATCAGGCCTTCGCGCAGCATCACAGCGTCTTCCGCGATCACGACCCGCACGGTGGTTCAGCTTAGAGCACCTCCGGACGGGCCCGCCGTCGTCGATGGGGGACGTGCCTGCCGGATCGGCCTAGCCGCTCACACTCGCACGCGGATTCAGTGCGATGACCGCGACGTTGACGCAAGTCGGGTGGGGGACTGGAGTGCCGTCCGCGTAGAAAACGCATGCTCGCGGAGACTTCCAGCCGATCCCGTCTTCGTCATACTCGATGGCCCGATCCTGTGCCCGGTTCATGGCGGCGGGCCCGCTCTGGGGCAGGGACGGCTCAACGGGACTTGTGCCCGCGGGCGTCGTCCACTCAACCAATCTGTGGCGGAAGAACCGAACGTGCTCGGCGGAGTAGCGTTGTGCGGACCCGCCCTCGGCTTCCTTCAGATGTCGCCGGAGCCCATTGAGGACTGAGTCGGCGCCGTTGGCCATGAAGATCCGGCGATATCCGGCGCCTCCCCGCCCGACGAAACCGGCGCCTCCGTGTGCGTGCGCACCCCGACCTGGCTGATTCGTGCCAGGCGTGCC
The DNA here is from genome assembly GCF_030406325.1 of Actinomadura sp. DC4. GTDB lineage: Bacteria > Actinomycetota > Actinomycetes > Streptosporangiales > Streptosporangiaceae > Actinoallomurus. The sequence goes on from NZ_JAUEQY010000002.1 coordinate 335,152, forward strand.
GAACGTCCCACGGCCGGGGACGCCCGGACCACCGTACGACGTCCCCCTCGGACCCATAGGTGCGACCGGCCCCATCATGCCGATGTGGCCCGTCGACGCGCCGTGGTTCGCCGACCCGAAGGGACTCATCGGCGGCAACGGCACCGTGGGTATGCCACGCCCCCTCATTGCGCCACGACCCATCGGCACGCCACGGCCCATCAGCGGGACCGGCGCCGGCACCGGCCCGACGCCGACGGGTGTGAGCGCGTCGATCACTCGGCCGAGCTCGCTCAGCCAGGTGTCGACGACTCGCGTGTCCTGGAACTTGTCCCGGGCGGTGGCGACATCGTGCCGCAACGAGCCCAAGAGATCACGTAGCGTCACAGCGGACCCGGGGACGCCGCCGAGAAGAAATTCGTGCAGAGCTAGCGTCACAACCGCGGCGACGTTGCTGGTGAGGTCGCCTTTCGTCAGCGGCTTACTCAGAGTCCAGCCGGCGATGGCCTCGATGCGCCGGAGCAGGTCCCACACCACCGATGCCAGGTCCTGCCCCTGCTGACGGCCGGCAAGATGACTCGCCGCGTCGACCAGAGAGCGGACATGAGCCTCGCTCGAGGCGGCCATCGCGGCCTTTTTGATCGTCGAACCCCGCTCAAATGCAGTTCCTGCTACTTTTTCTATCTCCCCATAAGCCATGACAGCTCCGGAAGACGTCATTACAGAAGCACGATGGAAACGGAGTTCCATCACCGCGAGGCCGACCTTCGACTTCCCCCTGTTGAAGTCGAGGGCGTCGAAGCCAAAAGACTGGAACAGCTCAGCCGTACCGATCCTACGGCTACCACCTACCTGTCGCAGAAAGTTGTCCACGACATCACCAAAAGATCGCCCGGGCACGAGGTCCTCCAGGCTCAGGCCCATCAGCCCCGGGTACGCACCATCGCTTGAAGAGCTTCTTGTCCACAGCGATTCCAGATCACCAAGCGTCTCACTGAGGTGGACCTCGATCATGCCCTTCACCCAGGCCGCATGGTTCAGCAAGAACGACTGTACGCCAGAGGGGAGCGATTCTCGGACACTCGCCAATGAATTGCGCAGAAGCACGCTGGTATAGTTCTTGGCGATGATCTTCCTGTCGAGCACCTGATTCGCCACAGCCGCAAACTGCAGGTAGGCGATCGCCGCCGCGCTTTCCAGTTCGGCTACACCATCGATACCTTCAAAGGCCCTGACGACGTGCTCATCGGCCCCTCGGCCGATGAGCTGCCCGACATAGCGACGGGCAAGTCCTCTGCCGAATTCGAGTGCCTGCTCCATATGGCTTTTCAACGGCGGGGCATCGGGCGGTGCATTACGGGCGTCACGGTCCAGCCACGTATAATGATGGGCAAACTGCAAGAAATACTTGAGTCCGGCCAAGGGCACACCAACCGAAAACTGCACTGCGATCTCATCGATGTTCTTGGGGCCCGGCCTGAAGGTCGCCCGCTTCCCCCAAGCCAGATACCGATAACGGCGACCAGTGAAGATGCTGCTCAAAAAGACGCCGGACCGGGGATCGCTGTTGTCCTGGCTCGCTTCTTTCAATGCGTCAAGCATACGGCGAGCCTCCCTCAGAATACTTTCGGACTTCGGCCGCCCGTCATCTCCTGGCACCATGAACATGACCGGAACAACGATTTCCAGGATTTTCACATCTGCGGTGTAGACCGGCCCCAGGCCGGACGCCTCCGCATCCGCGACCGTTGAAAAATAACGGTTGCCGGCCGCCGGAAATCCGTAGCTGTCGGCGACGATCTCTATCCCGGTGTCTTCGTCCCGGAGAAGAATGTCGCCGACGGTTTCGATGTCCTTGCCGTCCGACCTTCCGAGGATGAAATACGTCTCCCACTCCATCCCCCCGCCCTCGTATCGCAAGCCGGGTGACGGGTCGAGGAGCGCGTTGAGGGTACTGGCCGGAGTGACGGCCATCGGCTCGCCGGCCTCGTCCATCAGTGGCACGGCCCGGCCGGCAGGGTCCATCACGATCACTCGAGCCCCCGAGGCCACCGGCCACTTCTCGGAGACACTCGTGATCTGGGGCTCCTGCGGCGCCTGAGGCTCGACCCGAAAGACCTCGCCTCCCTCGTTGACCACAAGGAAACCATGCCGTGGCCTGCCGGGCCGCGACACCAGCACGAACGCCGCCGAGCCGGAAGGGAGGGTCCCGACCCGGTCGACCACTGACCTGAGCGTGTGCTCCACCGGCCGCCAGTCACCACCCGTGGCCGCCGCCAGGGCATCCTGCGGCCGGCCGGTGCCGAGCCGGGATGAGTCGCGCACCACCGGCGAACCGTAGAACGCACTGCGAATGATCTCCAGCCGTTGCACGCAGTCATCGGCGCCCGGCGACGACCGGGGCAACGAGACCCCCCGCAGCCGCTCTCGCAGACGGCTTCGCCTGGCTTCAGCGCCGTCGGCAGGTGCGGCGGCGATCATGTCGTGGCCGACGGCCGGCCTCAGCACGACCGACCTCTCGCGTGAGCTCGACCTGTGACCAAGCGTGATCATTCCGTTCGGCCAGTGTGACGCCTCGACCGCCTGCACGCAGGCAGTCCCGCCCATGGCCGCGCTGTGCCCCGATGTAAGCCACCGCTCCCGACTCGTCCCGGCCTGTCCCCGATTCACGACCGACAATCCTCTTCCTCACCCCGTACGTGTTCCGATCGGCCGCAACCTATCAAGATCGTCCGCGATCGGCCGGGAGCAGGTCCACGTCACGCGTGTGCATCGGCTCACGTCATCGCGCTCGTGGAGCCCGGGCGGCACAGCCCGGGCTGAACCGCTACCAGACAGCCGGGAGGTCCGCCCGAATCACGGTGGGACCTCCCGCCGGGCTGTTGACCGTGAGGATTCCGTCGATCCCGGCCGCGCGGTCGGCGAGACCGGCCAGGCCGCCGCCCGCCTCGGCGGCGGCGCCGCCGACGCCGTTGTCGGAGACCTCCACCACGATCCAGTTCTGATCGCGGGTGACGCGCACGGAGGCGCGGGTGGCGCGGGCGTACTTGCTGACGTTGGTGAGCGCCTCGGAGACGATGAAGTAGGCGATGCTCTCCACCGCGGCGGGCGGCCGGGTGGGCAGGTCGACCTCGACCGACACCGGCACCTGGGTGCGTGCGGCCACCGCGGAGATCGCCGCGTCCAGGCCGCGGTCGGTCAGGATCGCCGGATAGATGCCACGGGCGAGGTTGCGCAGCTCGGCGATGGCCTCCTTGGCGCCGGCGTGCGCCTGCTGGATCAGCTCCTCGGCCCCCGCCGGGTCGGTCTCCAGCTTGGCGCGGGCACGGCCGAGGTCCATCGCCACCGCGAGCAGTTGCTGCTGGGCGCCGTCGTGCAGGTCGCGCTCGATGCGCCGGCGCTCGGCCTCGGCGGCGTCCACGCCGCGGGCCCGGCTGGCCTGAAGCTGTGCCGTACGGGCACGGAGCTTCTGGTTCTCGTTCGGGCCGAGGAGGTAGCGGGCGAGCGAGCCGTGGGCGTAGCCGACGCCGCGGACGACGTAGAGCGTCACGAAGCCGAGGGCGATGCCCAGCGGGATCGCCGGGAGGGTCGCGATCGTGTTGTCGAACCAGATCTGGTGGCCGCCGAGCGTGATGTACATGAAGCCGGCGTCCTGCCAGTTGATCGTCAGCGGCATGGCGACGAGCGCCGCCGAGGCGGACCAGAGCCCGACCGACAGCGCGAACTCGGCCGTGCCCAGCGGGAAGACCAGGAAGAGGTAGAGAAGGTCCTTCCAGGTGGCCGGGTCGACGGCCATCGCCCGCCACTTCTTGAACAGGTTGCCGCCCGCCGGCAGGGGGCGGTACGGGTCGGTGATCTCGAACCCGAAGGCGGCCTTCATGAGCCGGCGCTCGAACCTCGCGGCGAGGCGCCACAGGATCATCGCGAGGGCGAGGCCGAGCACGCCCACCCAGATGACGACCGTGCCCGCGGACACCGAGAGCAGCGTGACCAGCCCCACGAAGTAGGTCACGCCCAGGGGGAAGTGCAACAGCAGGTAGGCCGCCGACCGCCAGGTCAGCGACTCTCTCGCCAACCGCAGCGGCCCGAACCTCCGCTGGGAGGATGTCATCTCGAGCGTGGTGTTCACCGCTGTCCCTTTCGCGCCGCCATCAACCGTACGGCTACAGCCTCGCGAATCGCGGTCTCCGCCGCCATGGAGCGTCCCAGCCTCATCGAGGTAGGGCTACCCCCACCCCGGATACGCGAGGACGCCCCGGGCGAAGCCGCGGGGCGTCCGTCGATCACGCGTGTCAGTCGTTCAGCGTCGTCTTCTGCACCTGGAGCAGGAACTCCGCGTTGGACTTGGTCTCCTTCATCTTCTCGATGAGGAGCTCCAGGGCCTGCTGGGCCTCGAGCGCGTGCAGCACCCGGCGCAGCTGCCAGACGACCCGCAGCTCCTCCGGAGCCATCAGGATCTCTTCCTTACGGGTGCTGGAGGCGTCGACGTCGATCGCCGGGAAGACCCGCTTGTCGGCGAGCTCACGGCGGAGCCGCAGCTCCATGTTGCCCGTGCCCTTGAACTCCTCGAAGATGACCTCGTCCATCCGGGAGCCCGTCTCGATCAGGGCGGTGGCCAGGATCGTCAGCGAGCCGCCGTTCTCGATGTTGCGGGCGGCACCGAAGAACCGCTTCGGCGGGTAGAGCGCGGTGGAGTCGACACCACCGGACAGGATGCGCCCGCTGGCCGGGGCCGCCAGGTTGTAGGCCCGGCCGAGACGGGTGATCGAGTCGAGCAGCACGACGACGTCGTGGCCGAGCTCGACGAGACGCTTGGCGCGCTCGATGGCGAGCTCCGCGACCATGGTGTGGTCGTCGGCCGGCCGGTCGAAGGTCGAGTGGATGACCTCGCCCTTGACCGTGCGCTGCATGTCGGTGACCTCTTCAGGGCGTTCGTCGACCAGAACGACCATCAGGTGGCACTCGGGGTTGTTCTTGGTGATCGCGTTGGCGATCGCCTGCAGGACCATCGTCTTACCGGCCTTCGGCGGCGAGACGATCAGACCGCGCTGGCCCTTGCCGATCGGGGCGACGAAGTCGATGATCCGCGTGGTGAGCTGCGTCGGGTCGGACTCCAGGCGCAGCCGCTCCTGCGGGTAGAGCGGGGTCAGCTTGGAGAAGTCGACGCGGCCCTTGGCCTGCTCCGGCTCCATGCCGTTGACCGTGTCGAGGCGGACCAGCGCGTTGAACTTCTCGCGCCGCTCGCCCTCGCGCGGCTGCCGCACGGCGCCGGTGATGACGTCACCCTTGCGCAGGCCGTACTTGCGGACCTGGGCGAGCGAGACGTAGACGTCCTGCGGGCCCGGCAGGTAGCCGGTCGTACGGACGAACGCGTAGTTGTCGCGAATGTCGAGGATGCCGGAGACCGGGATCAGGACGTCGTCCTCGTTGATCACCGGCTCGGCCTCGCCGTAGCGCTCACGGCTGCCCCCACGTCCGCGGTTGCGCTCGCGGAACCGGCCGCGCCGCCGCCTGCCGCCGGCCTCGTCATCGTCGTCGTTGTTCTGCTGCCGGTCGTTCTGCCGCTGGCCCTGGCCGCCGCGCTGGCCCTGGCCACCGCCGCGGTTGTCGTCGCGCTGACCACGGTTGTCCTCGCGAGGCCCCCGGTTGTCCTCGCGCTGCCCGCGGTTGTCCTCGCGCTGCCCGCGGTTGTCATCACGCTGGCCACGGTTGTCGTCGCGTTGCTCGCGCTGTCCGCGGTTGTCGTCGCGCTGGCCGCGGTTGTCATCACGCTGCCCGTCGCGGTTGCGGTTGCTCCGCTGGCGCTGACGCTGACCGCCGTCACGGCCGCCGCCCTCGCGGTTGTTGTCGCGGTTGTTCTCGCGACCACCGCCCTCGGCCTCGCCGGAGTCGGTCTTGATCTCCTGCTGCTGGCCCTGCTGGGCCGTGGCCTCTTCGCGCCGCGGCGCGCGCTCGCGCCGGGGCTGCTGGGCGGCCTCGTTGTCGTCCTGGACGCGGGGCGCGTGCTCCGCGTCCACCGCCGTCTCGGCGACCGTCGGCGCGGTCGCGATGTCGTTCTTCACGTCGTTCTTAGGCGCTGTCGCCTGGTCACCGCTGCCGGCGTTCGCCGCCTGCTTCTCCTGGATGGCAGCGATGAGCTGGCTCTTGCGCATGCCGCCCGTCCCGCTGATGCCGAGACTGGAGGCAAGGGCCTTCAGCTCGGGGAGCACCATCGCCGACAGGCCGGTGCCGCTGCGGCGGCGCCGCGGAGCGGGAGCCGCCTCTTCGGCAGGGGCGACGTCAGGCGCTGGTGTGGCTGCGTCCGTGAGGAGTTCGGTGGATTCGCTCACTAAGGGTCCTTCCCAGGGAGCGGGTGTGGCCGCCGTCGGCCAGGCAACCCGGTAGTGCGAGCCGGCGGGGGCGCCGGATCAGTCGAGCTCTGCTGATCTGGTGTTGATCGGCGAAGAGTTCTGGCCACAGCCAGATGATGGAGGCAGGTCGCCGGATCTGATCCCCGATCCCGTTACGTCCGAAGTTTTGCCGGAACAATGAACAACGAGCGGATTCGGTGCCGGGGAACCACATCCGCGTCACGCGGCCGGCAAAAGCCGGAGTGGCCGACGAGCCCACGCCCCCGAGCGGGGCATCTGGTGCGGCACCTAGCCTAACATCACCTGGGCACACTGCTATTCCCCAGAGGTCGATGTCGCGTGTCACTGATCGATCGGCGAGGTGCTTGCGCCATAGGGGGCCACTTCCAGCACCCGTATGTGCCACGAAGTACCCACTTCCGCGCCTATTGAATCAACTTCCCCCTCGCGGAAGGTGAGTGCCAGAACTGTCGGACCTGCCCCAGATACGACCGCCGCGATGCCCTTCATCCGCAATCGTGCGACCAGGGCGATGGAGTCCGGCATCGCGGGCTCGCGGTAGGACTGGTGCAGCCGGTCCTCGGTCGCCTCCAGAAGAAGGTCCGGCGCGCCGGCCAGCGCGGCGACGAGCAACGCCGCACGTCCGGAGTTGGCGGCCGCGTCGGCGTGCGGCACCGTCGCGGGCAGCAGCCCGCGGGCACGCTCGGTGGCCAGCCGCGAGGCGGGCACCAGCGCCACGGGACGTACGCACGGGGCGACCTCGAGCCGGGTCGACCGCGCTCCGGACGGGGTCTGCCAGGCGATCGTGAGACCGCCGGCGAGGCAGGGGGCGACATTGTCGGGGTGGCCCTCGACACGAGTGGCGAGCGCGAGGACGTCGTCGTCGGTGAGCTTTTCGCCGTCCGGGTGCAGCGCGCGGGCGGCGAGGATGCCGGCGACCGTGGCGGCCGAGGAGGACCCGAGCCCCCGCGCGTGCGGAATGCGGTTGACGCAGCGGATGCGCAGCCCGCCCGCCGTACCTCCGATGAGGCCGTACGCCGTGCGGAAGGTCTGGGCGATCAGGTGCTCCTCGCCGCGGTCCGCGGTCTCCTCGCCCTCGCCGCTGACCTCGATCGACAGGCCGGATCCGGCCATTTCGACCTCGACCTCGTCATAGAGGGTCAGGGCCAGCCCGAGCGCGTCGAAGCCGGGGCCGAGGTTCGCGCTGGTGGCCGGAGCCCGGACCCGTACGGCACGGGTCAAGGAAGCTCCCTCGCCGCTCGCTCCCTCACGTGAGCTCCAGCGCGGAGGCCGCCGCGTGCGCGTCGACGGGGACCGTGAGCGGCGCCGGCGCGCCAGAGATGGCCCAGTCCGGGTCCTTCAGGCCGTTGCCGGTCACCGTGCAGACGACGAGCTGCCCGGGGCGTACGAGGTCTTCGTCGCGGGCCTGCAGCAGGCCGGCGACGCTCGCCGCCGACGCGGGCTCGACGAAGACGCCCTCCTCGCGGGCGAGGAGGCGGTAGGACGCGAGGATCTGCCGGTCGGTCACGGCCTCGATCGCGCCGCCGGACTCGTCGCGGGCACGGATCGCCAGGTCCCAGGAGGCCGGGTGCCCGATGCGGATCGCGGTGGCGATGGTCTGGGGCTTCAGGACCGGCTCGCCGCGCACGATCGGCGCGGCGCCGGATGCCTGGAAACCCAGCATCCGGGGGCGCTTGTCGTACTCCTTGTAGCCCATCCAGTACGCCGAGATGTTGCCGGCGTTGCCGACCGGCAGGCAGTGGACGTCGGGCGCGACACCGAGCGTGTCGACGATCTCGAACGCCGCGGTCTTCTGCCCTTCGAGCCGGTAGCGGTTCACCGAGTTGACCAGCGAGACCGGATAGTCGGCGGCGAGCTTGCGGGCGAGTTCGAGGCAGTCGTCGAAGTTGCCGTCGATCTGCAGCAGCCGCGCGCCGTGCACGAGCGCCTGGGCCAGCTTGCCCATCGCGATCTTGCCCGACGGCACGAGGACCGCGCACACCATGCCGGCCCGTACGGCATAGGCCGCGGCCGAGGCGGAGGTGTTGCCGGTCGAGGCGCAGATGATCGCCTTGGCCCCGTCCTGGGCCGCCTTGCTGATCGCGACGGTCATGCCGCGGTCCTTGAAGGAACCGGTCGGGTTGAGCCCCTCGACCTTGAGGTAGACGTCGCAGCCGGTGAGCTGGGACAACCGTGGGGCCGGGAGGAGCGGCGTGCCGCCCTCCAGCAGGGTGACGACCGGCGTGTCGGCCGTCACCGGGAGCCGATCACGGTACTCCTCGATGACCCCCCGCCATGCCTTGGTCACGGTGCTCCTCCTGACCTGCGATGACTGTGCGCCGAGTCTACGGGCAGCGGGCCTCGTGTCTCATGTCGTTCCACATGCTGGACCCCCCGCTGCATGAGGTGCGCACTTATCATTGTGCCCCGTGCGCCCCCGAGCACGAATCGCAGCCTCCACCGCGCTGGTCCTCCTCGTCGGTGCGGGCGCCCTGTGGCTGTCCGGCGGCCTGCGCGCGGCCGACACGCCCCGGTCCGTACGGCCCGGGCGCGAGGTCGACCAGCACCTGTTCCGCACCAGACTGGTCGGCGCCCACGTGGCCGTCCTCGCGAAGACGAAGTTCACCGCGGGCCGCCGCCTGCTGGTGGTCAACGCCTGGGTGGTGAACCCGACACGCGAGACGATCGCCACGCATCGCGGCGACGACCACGACGCCTTCTCCCAGGGCATGTTCCTGCGCTGGCAGGCGCGGAACGGCCCGGCCCCGCGCCTCGTGGACGCCCAGGGCATCGCCGGGAACACCCTCTTCCACTCTCTCCAGCCGCGACTGCCCACCTACGTCGCCGTGCAGTACGAACTCGCCGCGAACACCGTCGTACCGGACCACGTGACGGTCGCACTGGCGCGTTACGAGCACGCCGGCGCGGGTGTGCTCGACCCGCGCGGCTACTGGGAGTGGGAGGCCCGCCGGTACGAGAAGAAGAACGAGACCGATCCACTCACCCACAAGTCGGGGCGGGTCACGCGGATCATCCCGGTGCTGGCCGCCGACGTGACCCTGCCGGTGCGGCGATGAGGCGGGCGCCGTCGATCCTGGTCGCCGTCGGCCTGGCGTGGGCGGCGGTGGCGCTGCAGGGCGCGCACTGGAGCTACGACCGGGCGTACGGCCCGATCCCGGTCAACGGGCACATCGGCCGTACGGTCGCCGAGCCGCACTTCACGATCCGCGTCGAGCAGGTCCAGACGGCACGGACGATCCGGATACCGGAGGGCGAGTACGGCGCGAAGCCGCAGATCATCCCCGCGACCGGTGTGTTCGTCGTGGTCATCGCCACCGTGGCGGCGCGGCGTTCGCCCGTGTACGTCGCCTCGGCCCGGCTGCACACGAGGTTCGGCGACTACTACCCCACCGACAAGCTCGGCGGCGGGCTCCTGTCCGGGCCGCCGGTCACGCCGCTGAGCTACGTGCGGTTCCAGCCCGGTATGCCGCGGCGGGGCGCGTACCTGTTCGACGTGCCGGCGCGGGCGCTGGCGGGCGCGTGGCTGTACGCCTCCGACCGCGACATCGAGGACGCGCAGTTCGGCTTCTACCGGAACGACCCGGTGCGGTTCAGCGCCGAGGCCCACGTCGACCTCGGCATCTCCCCCGCCGACGCCGCACTTCTGAACCGCACGGCGGCCACCGGCTACGGCCTCCCGGAGCCGTCATGAGACACGCGATCCGGATCGTGGCCCTGGTGGCGCTGGCGGGCGTGGCGGTCTACCTGCCGTTCCGGCCGGAGTGGAAGTACTACCGCCAGGACGTGCCCGGGAGCCACACCCGTACGGTCGCGCCCGGACGTCCGGCGGACTTCCAGCAGATCCGCTGGACGCTGGTCGGCTACGGCCCGGCCGTGCTGAAACCCGGCGACCTGCCCGCGCAGGGCATCGGCTCCCCGGCCCGGCCGGGCGAGACCCTCGTCCTCGCCACGCTGCGGGCCGAGCCGCTCACCGAGAAACCGCGCGACTTCGAGATCGACTACTCCCTGCGCGACCGCGCCGGGCACAGCTGGAGCGCGTTCCCCTGGCACACGACGATCTACTACGGCGGTCACGACCCGGCGTACGTCATGGGCCTGGTGCCGAGCCGGGCGGTGGGCTCGTTCGAGCTGGTGATGCGGCATCAGCATCGGGATCTGTCGCCGGCTCTGGGCGGTCCGGAGCTGGTGTTCCGGCGCTGACCTTGCGCATCACGAGGTCGAACATCGCGGCCAGCAGCGCGAGCCGCAGGATCTCCTGCAGCAGATGGCGGCCGAATTCCACCGGCGTCAGCGCGAGGTTCCAGAAACGTACGGTGTGGTCGGTGCCGATGAGGACGACGACACCGCGCTGGAGACGGTCCATCAGCGCGCCGATCGCGACGTAGCAGAGGCAGAACCACGCGAACGCCGGCGCGCCCGCGCGCAGGACCAGCCGTACGGCGTGCACCACCGGCACGTACTTCTCTCTCAGGCTGCGGCTGGCCACCTCGGCGAGGCGGCGCGGGTGCCCGGCGAGACGGTCGGGGATCTTCTCCAGCGGAGTGCCCTGGACGGCCTCGCGGTCGCGCATCTCCAGGCCGTACACGATGGCCGCGATGGCGAGCCACACGAGTGGCAGGATGAGGGCGTCCTCGACCGGCCCGGGTCCCGGCAGGCTCACCACCCCGGTGATCGCGTGCCAGAACTCCCGGTCGGCGATCCAGCGCTGCGCTCCCCTGACGAACCGCACGACGGAGTACAGCGCGTACAGCGTGAAGTCGACCTCCAGGAAGGCGATGAGCACCTCGAGCGTCCGTGACGGCCGGGATTCATACCTTCGCTCGCAGAGGAACCGCAGCAGCCAGGCGACCGCGGCCACCACGAGGCACACGACGATCGACAGGTCCAGGAGGTTGCCGGCGTTCATCGCGTCGCCGGCGTCGGCCAGCCGCTGCGCGTCGGCCCGCAGCACCGCGCGCAGGTCGTCGGTGTAGAGGTTCCAGCCGAGGTAGATCAGGACGAAGGGGAACAGCGTGCGGCTGATCGCGGTGACGTACGGCTCGGCGGGATCGTGGATCACCTTCAGGCCACGGCCGAGCGTGAACATCATGCCGATCGTGACGGCCAGCGAGGCCAGCACGGTGACGCTCAGCGGCAGCAGGACGAGCGCGCGGCGGACCTCGGAGTGACCGCCGTGCCCGAGCCGGGAGATCTCCTGGATCAGCAGGTAGCGCACGATCGCCCCGGCGCTGAACCACAGCGCCAGCGGGACGAAGTAACGGCCGGCGAGGCGTACCGCGGCGACCGGCAGCAGCACCACGGGCACGGTCGCGTCGTCGTCCATCGCCCGGAATGCTAATCAGGTTTCTCTGTGTGCGGGCGGTACGCCGGAGGTTAGAGTCCGGGCATGACCGCTGCCGACGATCTTCTTCGCCGCATCGAGACCGAGCCTCGGCTGGCCGGCCTGCTCGTGTGGCCGGGCGACTTCGACATCGCCCGCCGCGACCCGGTGGAGGAGCTGCGGGTCCCGTGCGGATGGCCGCTGACGCCGGTCGCGGGCGACGGCAGCGGCGGTAGCTACTTCCTGTGCGGCGACCCGGGCGGACCGCGCCCGGTCCTGTACGCCGACTCCGAGGGCGGGGCCACCCTGGTCGCCGCCGACCTCGTCGAGGCCGTCACCCTGATCGCCGCGTACCCGTACTGGCAGGACCTCGGCCGCGGCCACTCCGCCGAGGAACTGGCCGCGGAGATCGTCGACGACGACCCCGACTTTCCTCAGGCGCGCGGCGAGCTCCTCGCCCTGCTCGGCGTGGAGCCGCCGGCCCCCGAAGAGGCCCTCGCGCTCCTGCGCGCCAGCGCGGCGCGTACCGTTCCGGACTTCCTGCCCATCGCCCGCCACGAAGAGGGCGATTCGTTCTACGAGGCGACGTACGAGCCTCTTTTCTGACTATTCGTCGCCTTCGACGCGCATGACGCTGGCCACCTCGCGGACGATCTCCAGGTCGCGCAGGCCCTCGATGGTGGCCGACAGCGCGCCGTCGGGGGCCCGGTGGGTGACGATGACGAGCTGCGCCTCCCGGCCGTGCCCCTCCTGGCGTACGGCCTGGATCGACACGTCGTTCTCGGCGAACGCGTCGGCGACCCGCGCGAGCACGCCGGAGCGGTCGGCCACGTCGAGCGCCACGTGGTAGCGCGTGATCGTGTCGGCCATCGGGAGTACGGGCAGGTCGGCGTAGGTCGACTCGGCCGGTCCGCGGGTACCCTGCACGCGGTTGCGGGCCACGGCAACCAGGTCGCCGAGCACCGCGCTCGCGGTCGGCGCGCCGCCCGCGCCCGCGCCGTAGAACATCAGCGACCCGGCCGACTCCGCCTCGACGAAGACGGCGTTGTAGGCCTCGCGGACGCTCGCCAGCGGGTGTGAGCGGGGGATCATGACCGGGTGGACGCGGACCGCGACGCCCCGGCCGGCCCGGCTCTCGCTCGACGGCACCCGCTCGCAGATCGCCAGGAGCTTGACCACGCAGCCCATCGCCTTTGCGCTGTCGATGTCGCCCGAGGTCACGTCGGCGATGCCCTCACGGTGCACACCGGCCGCGGTGACGCGGGTGTGGAAGGCGAGCTGGGCCAGGATCGCGGCCTTGGCCGCCGCGTCGAAGCCCTCGACGTCGGCGGTCGGGTCCGCCTCGGCGTACCCGAGGGCCTGCGCCTCGCCCAGCGCCTCGGCGAACCCGGCGCCGGAGGTGTCCATCTGGTCGAGGATGTAGTTGGTCGTGCCGTTGACGATGCCCATGACCCGGTGGACGTGGTCGCCGACGAGCGACTCGCGCAGCGGGCGCAGCAGCGGGATCGCACCCGCCACGGACGCCTCGTAGTAGATGTCGGTGCCGTACTCCCGCGCCGCCCCGAACAGCGTCGCGCCGTCCTCGGCGAGCAGCGCCTTGTTCGCGGAGACGACGGACTTGCCCGACTTCATCGCGGCGAGCAGGAGGCCGCGGGCGGGTTCGAGCCCGCCGATGACCTCCACCACGATGTCCACGTCGTCCCGCGTGACCAGGCTCATCGCGTCGGTCGTCAGCAGCTCCGCGGGCACGCCGTCACGCCGCTTGTCCAGGCGGCGTACGGCGATGCCGGCCAGCTCCAGCGGCACGCCGACCCGCGCGGCGAGGTCCGTGGCCTGCTCCCGCAGGAGGCGTACGACCTCGGTGCCGACGACGCCGCAGCCGAGCAGCGCGATCTTGATCGGTGTCGTGGCCCGGCTCACGGCGCGACCTCCAGACGCAGCAGATCTTCCTCCGTCTCCCTGCGGAGGATGAGCTTCGCGTGCCCGCCGCGTACGGCCACGACCGCCGGCCGGGGCACGTGGTTGTAGTTGTTGGCGAGCGAGCGGCAGTAGGCGCCCGTGGCCGCCACGGCGACGAGGTCGCCGGCGGCGAGGTCCTCGGGCAGCCACAGGTCACGGACGACCATGTCGCCGCTCTCGCAGTGCTTGCCGACGAGGCGGCTGAGCATCGGGGCGGCGTCCGAGCGCCGTGAGGCGAGCACGCTCGTGTAGTCCGCGCCGTACAGGGCGGTCCGGATGTTGTCGCTCATGCCGCCGTCGACCGAGACGTACGTGCGGAGACCGTCGAGCGGCTTGATCGTGCCCACCTCGTACACCGTGATCCCGCCGGGCCCGGCGATCGTGCGCCCGGGCTCCACGGTCAGCCGCGGAACCGCGAGGTCACGCGCCTGGCAGGCCCGCGTGATGATCGAGCGCAGGTTGTCGGCGATGTGCTTGGGGTCGAGCGGGTCGTCGGTGTCGAGGTAGGCGATGCCGTACCCGCCGCCGAGGTCCAGCTCGGGCAGCTCGATGCCGTGCTCGTCGTGGACGGCCACCAGGAGGTCCATGACGCGGCGGGCGGCCAGCTCGAAGCCGTCGGTGTCGAAGATCTGCGACCCGATGTGGGAGTGGAGGCCGACGAGCTCCAGCTCGTCGAGGTCGTGCACGCGGCGTACGGCCTCCAGAGCGGTCTCGCGGGAGAACCCGAACTTCTGGTCGTCGTGCGCGGTGGCGATGAACTCGTGGGTGTGCGCCTCGACGCCCGTCGTGATGCGGATCATCACCTTGGGCCGCTGCCCGGCCTCTTTCGCGAGGTAGCCGAGGCGCGCGATCTCCTCGAAGGAGTCGAGCACGATGCGCCCGACGCCGACGTCCAGGGCCTTCCTCAGCTCCGCGGTGGACTTGTTGTTGCCGTGGAAGGTGACGCGCTCGGGCGGGAAGCCCGCGTGCACCGCCACGGCGAGCTCGCCGCCGCTGCACACGTCGAGGCCCAGCCCCTCCTCGGCCACCCACCGCGCGATCTCCGTGCACAGGAAGGCCTTGCCGGCGTAGTAGACGTCGCCGTCGCTGAAGGCGCCGACGAACTCGCGGCAGCGGGAGCGGAAGTCGTCCTCGTCGTAGACGTACAGCGGCGTGCCGTACTCCTGCGCGAGGTCGCGTACGTCGACACCGCCGATCATCAACGCCTGGTCGTCCCGGCGCGCGCTGCGCGGCCAGACCCCCGCCGCGATCGCGTTGAGGTCGCTGGCCGGCGGCAGCGGGTGGTCCTCGGGCAGCACGTCGGCGTGCCGGGACCCGGCCGGATGGACTCGACTCATGCTTTCTCCGTTGCGCTCACAGGCGGTCGTCCGGCGTTTCCCCGAGCATCCGCAGTCCGTTTCCCAAGACGATGCGCACGGCCCTGGCCAGGCCGAGCCGCGCGATGTGCCGGTCGCCGGCGGGCTCATCGCCCTTCGGCAGAGCCGGACACTGTTCGTGGACGTCGTGGTAGGCGTCCGCGATCAACTCGAGGTGCCGGGCGAGGGGGCGCGGGTCGTCCTGCCGCGCCGCCTGCTCCGCCCGGCCGGGAAAGTCCGCGAGCAGGCCCGTCAGGCGGTGCTCGCGTGGGTCTGTTGTCGCCACTGTCGTCGCCGGGCCTTCGGGGATGCCGAGGTCGGCGGCGTGCCGCTGGACACCGCTGGCCCGCGCGTACGCGAACCGTACGCGGAAGCCCGTGTTCTCAAAGGTCATCGGCCGTACGGGCCAGGTCGGGCCCATGGGTACTTCGGCCAGGCCGTAGTTCTCGTCGATCCGTTTCAGCAGCGGTGTGCCCAGCGTGATCGTGAGGAACCCGGGTCCGGTCGCCCGCGCCTCGCCGATCTCGGGCCTTTTCGCCAGCCTTTGCGCCAAGAGCGCCGCGACCTCGGGCGCCGGTCGCCCGGCGGCCTCGGCGAGCCGCAGCGGGAGCGGCGTGGCGTAGTCCCCGGTGGCGGTCGCCTGTATGTGCACCGTGTCGGGAACGGACACAGTGATGTCGCCATCGGCGACCGCGTCACGCACGGCGCCGATGACCGCACTGCTCAGGTCACCCGGGCTCACGTGCGCGAGGCTACCCGGGGTCACGGGTACGAGACTATCTGACCAGCATGTGGACAGCGTCACTCGTCGTCGCCGGCCCCCGCCAGCCGCCGTACGGTCCGGATGAGCTCGGAGGGGTCGAACGGCTTGGTGACGTAGGCGTCCACCCCGATCTCATGCCCCCGCCTGATGTCGTGCTCCTGCGCCCGCGCGGTGATCATCACGACCTTGATGGCCTGCGTACCGGGGTCCTCACGGAGCTTCACCGCCGTGACCCACCCGTCGAGCCGGGGCATCATTATGTCGAGCGTGATCACATCGGGATCGACGTCGCGCACCTTCTCCAGACAGTCCTGCCCGTCCACAGCCGTCGCCACCTCGAACCCCTCCAGTTGGAGGTTGACGGCGATGAGTTGCCGGATCACCTCGTCGTCATCGACGACCAGCACGCGTCCAAGGGTCACGGCGGCCAAGCTAGCGGGTCTCACGGTGCTGACACGCGGATAACCCGCAAGGTGCAGCATCATCGTTATCCGGGAGGGGCCGTTGATCGCGCGCGGGTGCTGGGACTGGAGCGACGGGGTGGCGGATGCTGGTAGCCTCTATCCGTCTTGAGCCCCCTTAGCTCAGGGGATAGAGCACCGGCCTCCGGAGCCGGGTGCGCTGGTTCGAATCCAGCAGGGGGCGCCCGAGATGATCAGCGAAACCCCGGTTGAACAGCCTTGATGCTGTCCGCCGGGGTTTCGTGCGTATGCAGCCATGTGCCACCGGATGCCGCTGGTTGTCGCTGTTCGCGGAATATACGCGGAATGGGTTCCGCGCCGTCTTCCCAGGTCGAGCTGGGAAAACGAGAGCCCCGGCGGAATCACCGGGGCTCTCAGGCTAGCCGACTAGCGCGGCGTCGATTCGGTCGAACCATCGTTCATCGTGACCGTCGAGACAGTGGGCGTAGACCCGCTGGAGGATCTCCACTGAGTGCCCGGCCCACTCCGCGACGTTGGTGGGTGGAGTGCCGGCGTTGAGCCGCAGGGAGACACCCGCGTGACGGAAGTCGTACGGCTTACGCGCCAGCAGCGACTTGATCTGAGCCGGTGTGAACGCCTTGCTCCGAGCCTTGTCCAGCACTTGCCACAAGGTGGAGCGCTGGTAGACGCCGCCTCGGACGGTTCGGAAGAGTCGCCCGTGCTCGTCGGTTCCGAACTCCGCGAGGTGCTCCCGCAGCAGCTTTACCAGGGCAGGCGGAATCGGGATCCGGCGAACCGTCTTGCGCGGTCGCCCCTTGAGACCCCGTTTCTCATGAACCTCCCCGTCATCGGTCCACTCACGGCCGCCATCGGACATCGCCTCGTCGATCTCCAGGTACCCCCAGCCTTCGTTAGGCAGGTGGCAGGCGTCCTTGGTCAGCGCCATGGCTTCAGAGGGCCGGAGCATCGCGTAGTACATACACGCGAACAGCGCGACCAAGCGCGGTCCCTGCGTCTCGCCTACGCCTTTGATCGCGTCGAGAAGCGCCCGCACCTGGACGGGGTTGGGCACGCGACGACGGTTCAACTCCACTACGACCTCCGGCGGCCTCCAGTCGAGTTGAGTCTTGTCATCCAGCAGGTTCACCGACAGCCGCTTCTCACGGACCGCCCACTTCAGCGCCCCGTAGAGAGCGCGCCGACGTCGCCGGTAGTACTCAGCAGCGGCCGGCTTCCCATCGAGCTTGTGAGCGCACGCGCTGAGTGCCTTAGTGATGGTGCGTTCTTCATCCAGTGCGGTCAGCGCGACCGATGCCTTGGCGATCCATCGCAGTGCCGCCGCCTCCGCTTCGGGAATCGGGTCGTCACGGTGTGCCGTGTTGAACGCCCACTTGCGCAGCGCCCGGCGAAGTACTGCCGCATCGGGAGCCTCCTTCCCCGGCTTCACCAGAGCCACGGTCACCGCCACCAGGCCCTCAACCACCGACAGCCGACCTTTTGCCGAAAGATCCGGCCAGCGGTGATCGATGTACTCACAGGCATGCGTGTACCGGGTCCGTTCGGAACGTTCCCGCGCCATGGAGTCCGGCAGCCCGGTGTCAACGTCGAAGGCTTCCCCGTTGTCCGCCGCCTGATTGAGCCTGCCGAGGTGCCGGGTCGCGAGCGCTTTCTTCGTGAAGGTCTTGGACTTCTCGCGCCCGGCGACGGTCCACCGCACCGTGTGAGAACGGACGACGGTCTTGCCATCCCGCGTGACCTTGTTCGGCTTGATCCCCCAGAAGCGCACGTCATGTGACCTCATGAATGAGCCCCTTCGATGGTCGCGGCTGGTGCGGGTAGCGCCGCCGGTTGATTCACTCCGTTCACCCTTCGGGCCGCCTCTGGTGATCGGCGCGCCTTACGTCCGTGCATCTCAGGCCGCCTCTTCGCTGTGGTCGTCCAACCAGGCCCGCAGATCAGCACGACGGACACGAAGACTCCCGTTCGGGAGTCGGATGCAGGCCGGGACGATGCCCAGCTCCCGCCAGCGGTAGAAGGTCCGACGCGAGACGTCGCGCAGCTCTGCGAGGACTTCCGAGACGGTCAACAGGTCCTCACTGTCCATGCCGTTCACGCCGCCTCCGGAGTTGCCGAAAGATCGGCCGCCGCGTTGGCCTGGTCGAGCTGGCGGCGCATCTCCAGCCGTTCGGCGATGGCTGCCATGAGGCGTTGTTCGACGGGTCCGACGTCGGGGTGGTCAGGTGGTGCGAGTTCCCAGGCGTAGCGGCCCGGTTCGGTCGGATGACCGGTTGCCGAAACACCGGCCTCGGCAAGGCGGGCGAGGACCCAGTTCTTGCGGTCGGCCTTGTGATCGGCCATGGTCTTGCCCGACCACTTGCGGGAGACCAGGACGCGGCGTCCGGCGTAGCCGAGGTATTCGCGGCGGTGTGCCTTGCTCTTGCAGTAGCCCGGCGTCATTCCCGGCTTGGCCCCCTTGGGTTGGACGCCGTACCGCAGCCAGTTCGCGCACGCCGGTGAGCACGGCTCGTGCCGGAGCGCGTCGAGGAGCCGGTCCGCGTGATCGGCCTCCGCTGAGGTCTTAGCCTCGTGACATTCGGCGATGTCCTTCACCAGGTACTTGGTGATGTAGCCGATGCACCGGTCCGAGTCCGGAGAGCCCGCCATGACGCCCTTAGCGTCGACCTGACGGCCGAACCGGCCCACGTGCAGGGGTTCGGCCCCGTCGTCGTCCAGAGCCCGTACGGCGTCGCCCCAAGACGTGAGGGGCGTGTTGGTGTCCGGGTCGAGGTAGGCCCGTTGCCGCGGGTCCCAGTAGGGCACGTGGGCACCGGCGTAGAGGACGGTGTCGGTCGGTGGCCACCACACCTGTGTGTAGGTCGCCGCCGCCACCTGACGCAGTTCAGCGCGGGAGATGGTTCCGCGGATGGCCATGTGCAGGTGTGGGGCGAGTCGGCGTTGTGGTTCGACGGCGGCGAAGTACTGCACCTCATAGCCGACCAGGCGGCGCAGGTTCTGCACGAACCGATCGACCAGCTTGGAGAAGTGCAACGCGTCCCGAGCCGCCCGCCGGTAGTCATACGTGCTCGGGTCGACCGGTGTCCCGTCCGCCTTCACGCGGCCGTAGGAGTCCAGGGTGAGGGTGACGAACAGGGACGGACGGAAGGTCTTGCCGTCCGGGGCGGTGTAGACCTTGCCGACCGTCCGGGACGAGACAGGACGGCGAGGAAGATCCGGGACGTCCTGGCGACGTCTTGTGGACCTCTTAGGACGGTCCGGGACGTCCGTAGGGATCCGGCCGACGACGCCGGTCCGCGTGAGTTCGCTGTTAATCTCCCCAAGCAACTCGCGCAGCTCCGAAGCATCTTGACCTGCTGCTTCGGATTTCTCCGCTTGGGCCTGGACCTCGGCGCGCTTCTCCATCCAGAACCGTTGTTCCTCGTCCGGGTCCGCGCGGACGATGACCGGTTCGTCCTCCAGATGCCAACCCTCCCGGCACTGCGTCGCCCGGATCTTGCGCTTCCTCTCCGCGCACGGCGGGCACACCGACGCCAGGGTGTGCCCGCACGGCAGGTTCACGATCTGGCTCTCACCCGTGGCCAGATCGGTCCGGCGCATCGCCACGGGACGGATGCACACCCCGTGCTCGACCGCGACGGCCTTCACCAGGTCCCGCGCCAGGGGCGGACGAACCTTGCCCAAAGTGGACGGGGCGTCGTTGATCTGGTCTGTCACGCGTCCTCCGTTCCGTCGTCCAACAGGACAGGTAGCGCCGCCGGCCCTTCATTCGCGGTGAGGCGGAGCATCAAGCGGCCTCCGCCGTGAGGTAGTCGGCCATCTGCGCGATCTCGGCATCAGAGACCCACTCAGCGCGAACCCGCACCGGATCCGGTGAGTCCTCCAGCCGGACGTAGCCCACGCCCGCGCCGATCTCTGGCAGCGGTGAGATCTGGTCGGCCAGCGCACCCCGCTCGTACGCGCCGTCGCCGAGGACCATGTCGACCTGTTCGGCCTCATCCAGCCGCAGCGCGATCCGGGTGGGGAACAAATTGCGGATGTTGATGACGTCCTTGCGCGGGTCCTGGAGCGCCCCGACGACGCACAGACCGACCGATCGGCCCTGACTGGTCAGCGTCGACAACGCGGCCAAGGCCCGCCGGCGCAGATCCCGGTCCGGGCAGTACGCGGTGAGGAAGGCGAGTTCATCGACCATGACGACGATGAACGGGTCGGCCACGGTGGGGATGAACGTACGGGTGACGCCTCCGAAGCGTGCGGCCCGTTTGGACATCTCGGCTACCGCGGCCTCCAGCAACTCGACCATGCCGCCGCCGGTGTCATCGCTGTAGCGGTTGAAGATGCCCCGCCCGAACGCGAGTTCCATCCGTTTGGGGTCGATGCCCCAGACCTGGACCAGGCCCGCGCGCATCGCCGGGACCATCGCCCGGACCAGTGACCACAGCACCGAGCCTTTGCCCGAGCCGGTCGCGCCAGCGACGAGGAGATGGGTTCCGAGCAGGCACACCCGCCACGGGAGGGAGTCCTCACGCATGCCCACGTGTAGGGCGGTCAGGTTGACCGGGTGCCCGGCGTCGAGCAGACCCGCCAGCGGCCGGCGCAGAGCGTCTTGGCGGACGAACTCCAGCCACAGGTGTCCCGGCCAGTCCTGCCCCGACAGCCCCCGACGCCAGACACGACGGCGGGGACGCTTGGCCGTACGGACCCGGCATGTGGTGGACCCGAAGCCGTGCGCGAGGTTTTCGACGTGGTCCTGCCAGATCGAGGGGGCGTGACCGGACAGCATCTTGACCAGGACACGGTCCGTGGTCTTGGTGACCTCCACCCGCAGGATCGTGGGCAGGTACTCGCGGGCATTGCGGTAGAACGCCAGGCCGGACATCACCATCACCGGCCGCCAGTTCCGCCGATACACCGCCAGGTACCGCCAGCGGGCACGGACGGGCCGGGCCACCAGACGCACGAACGAGGGCCAGAAGCACCACGCCCAGCCACACAGCACGAAGGCGAGCAGACCGGCCAGCCACACCAGCAGCCGCCAACCCGCCAGATAGGTCAGCGAGCCCAGGACGCCGGCCACGCCCACCGCGACCGGATGACGGGCGCAGAAGGCAGCCAGGCCGACGAGCCCGCGCACCAGGTTGACGATGAGCACCAAGGCCGGGGGCATGTGCCAGACCGGAGGCGCCCACTTCGGGGACTCGAACGGGTCGGAGGTGGCGGGCACCATGACGTTGTCGGAGGGGGCCGATCGGCGGAACTCCCAACCCATCACCGACCACCCCCGACCTTGCGGGCGAGCCGGAGCGCGACCCTCTTGGGGAACAAGACGGTCTGGTGCTGGCAAGTGCCCGCGCACTTGTCGCGGGAGGCATCAGGGAGGACGTTGCGGCAAACGACGCAGCGCGGCCGTTTGGTTCGGGTAGACATGCGAGGGGTCTCCTCAGGTAGAAGCCATGCAGGGGCAGACCAAGGGGCGGCCGGGAAGGTGAGAGCTTCCGGCCGCCCCGCTCCGATTTACGCCGCCGTCTCGGCCCGATCGGCCTGTTGCTCGGCGTGGATGCGTTCGACCTCGGCCAGCAGCGCCGCGGACTGGTCGGCGAGCTGGCGGATCAGCGTGATGTCGGTGTCGGTGAGCCGCACGTCCATCCGAAGACCGATGGTGACGCTGACCTCACCGTGGTCGATCGCGAGAAACACCTGGTCCTTGCCCGCACCGCACAGCCGGATCCAGGCCGTCTCGTCCAGGTAGAACGAGGTCCGGACGTTCATCTCCTCGCCTGTCTGGCCGGTGATCACGGTGTAGCTGTAGCCGCCACCCATCACGCCGCCCTCCCCGCGCTGTACCCGTGGCGGTAGAGGCGCTCGACCTCGGCCGCGTACGCCGCCGCCTGCTCGGCCAGAGACCGGGCGAACTCGACGTGTTCGGGCCGCAGCCGCTCCGGCAGGGTCAGCGAGACCAGCACCTTGCCCGCGTTGAGGGTGAACACCGGCGTACGGCGGGCGTAGGAACGGAACTCCGCGCCCGAGCGGGACTCGACCGGCAGCGACAGTGCCGACATCCGGCCCGGCATCACGCAGCCGCCTTACCGGCCGAACCCGCGCCCGGAGCCTGAGCCTTGCCGCCCTTGGGCGCGAGGATCGCCGTCGCGCGGAAGGAGAACGCCATCCGGCCCTTGTCGTTCGCGTACGGGGTCACCATCAACCCCTCGAACTCCACCGGCTCGAACAGCCCCCCGGTCGGCGGAACCGGCTGCACGTCGGCGAGGATCTTCACCGCGACCTCACGCGAACGCCCCTCCAGCTCCGGGTCCATGTCCATCACCCGGCACGACCAGACCCGCTGACCGGTGACCTTGTCCTTCGCCGGAGAACGCCGCCCCGTCCGCTCGTCGTAATCCTGCGCCTCAGCGATCGAACCCGGCACCAGCGCACAGCCGGCCGGGAACACCTCACCCATCGAAACCTTGAACCGCGTCCCACCAGAAAGCGCCATCGGACACCACCTCCGCATTTAGTTGCCTGCTCAACAACTTGACTTGTCGAGCTATATCGAAGGTATGCCGGAGATGTGCACTTGACAAGTCGAGTTTTGGAGGCGCTTATGTGACCTAAGCCACGTCACAGGGCGTAGTTGTCCGTCAGCTCGTGCAGGTCCCCGGGAAGCACCAGCTCAGCGACCAGGACCGCGCGGCCGGCCGTGTCGAACACCGTCGAGATCACTCCGAGGACCGGCGCGTTCTCACCGATCGCGAGCTGACTGACCTCATCTGAGGTGGGGCGCCGGGCGGTGAGACGTTCGGCGACGTGGCCGAACCGGCGACCGGTCGCGGACTGCACGAGCTGTCGCACACTCGCGGTCAGGGGAGCGTCCTGGTCCAGCCCGGCGGCCTCGGCGAGCTCGACCGGCAGCCATAGCGACACCAGCTCATACGGTGCATCATCAGCGACCGTCAGCCGCCGCCGCAGCACCAACGGCACGGCCTCAGCCAGGCCCAGCAGACCAGCGATCGCCGCGGGAGCCTGGCAACGCTCCACGGTCGTGGTCCACCCGGCTTCCTCGGCCTCGGCCCGGTCCAGCACCGAACGAACCGGACGGGGAGCGTCATCACCGGGGAGGGGCGTGGCCTTGACGAAGGAGCCCCGGCCGTGTTCACGGTCGATCTCCCCGCGCAGCTTCAGCGCCTCCAGTGCCCGCACCACCGTGGGCCGGGACACCCCGAACTCCTTGACCAGCTTCGACTCCGAAGGCAGCAGCGAGCCGGGCGGGTAGGTGCCATCGGCGATACGCCGGCGGATGGCCGCCACGATCTGGGCGTACTTGGGGGGCTCGAACCCCGCATCATCGACCATGACGACCACCCAACAACTCGACAGGTCAACCAGCGTCGCACGAACGCCATCGATCTGTCACGAGAACCACCCCGCGTCACCTGCGGCTCCCTCGCGGGGCCTCCCGCCGCGGTCCCTCAACACCGTGTTCTCACTGAGAATCCGACGCATCTTGCTGTAACCCACACCGAACTCATCCGCGACCCGGCGTATCGTCCACCCCTGCTCGTAAAGCCGTACCGCGTCCTGCTCCATCCTGCGCAGCTCCGGATCCGCCCCCGCCGCATCGCCGGCGTTGCGGGCCACGAGGACGTCCGCGCGACGGTAGCGACGATGACCACCCGGCGTCAGCATCACGGCCTTGAGGAGCCCATCACGCGCCCACCGGGCGACGGTCGTGGGCCTCACACCTAACAGCGCCGCAACTTCACGGGGTCGAAGCAGATCATCGTCATGTCCAGAACTCATGAGCAGCACGCGAGCAGGCCAATCTAGTGCGAGGGGTACGGGGAGAAGTCCTAGAGGAAGAGCCAGAGCTGTTACGAGCCACCGCTATCAGGGCCGCCCGGCTTCCGGGCCAGACCGCCGAGGATGCGCACGCGGGTAGGGACACCGATGCACGTCGGCCAGTGCGTCACATCCACCACTCCGGGATAAACCAGATCCAGCCCCTCGAACCACGAGCAGATCTGATCAGCGGGCCGGAAGATCACCGGCGTCGAGGCACTCCGGTAAGCGTCTTCGATCGGAGCGATGACGGCCAGGTCGGTGTTGGTGGAGGTGGCCGCCGACACGGCGAGGAAGCTCCCCGCCGCCATGGCGTCGGTGAACGCGGACAGGATTCCAGCCGGATCCTCTTCATCGGAGATGAAGTGCAGGACCGCCACGCACAGCACCGCGACCGGCCGAGACAGATCGATCACCTCGGACAGGCACGGGTCGGCCAGGATCGCCCATGGCCGACGGATGTCACCCTCGATGACGGTGTAGCGGCCCCGTTTCGCGGAGACTTCGAGGCGTTGGTGGCTCAGCACCACCGGATCGTTGTCGACCCCGACCACCCGCGCATCCTGGTTGAACTTACAAGCGATCTCGGTGACGTTAAGAGACGCCGGGATGCCGGTACCCAGGTCGATGAACTGGTCGATGCCCGCCTCGGCGCAGTACCGCACGGCTTGTAGCAGGAAGCCCCGGTTTCGTTGCGCCAGCGTGGACGCCTGCGGGAAAACCTCCAGAACCTTCTTCCCCGCCTCCCGATCGACCTGGAAGTTGTCCTTGCCTCCCAGGTAGTAGTCATAGACGCGCGCTGGAGTCGGCGTGTTCGAGTCGAACGCCGGCGGTGTGGTCGCGTTGTCATTCATGAACGGAACTGCCCTTTCCACGTAGGGACGGCACGACCAGAAGGCGTGGGCGAAGCCGCCGGAACTTGAGGGACAGGGACGGAGACGCCGCCGAAGACATCCACGCGCGTAGGGCAGTGGTGCCCCTCGATGCGACGCATCTGGTCGACCAGACGATCGACGGTCGGCTCATCCACCACCAGCCCGGCGTCAGAGAAACAACCGAACGCCGTGTACGTCCAATGCCAGGCCGACCACATCACCACCCACCCGCGGTGACTCTGCTGAAGCTGCTGAGCCCGCCGCACACACTCAGCGTCAAGCACTCCCGGGACAACTCGGCGAGACCGCCGACGCGGAGCCGGACCGCCGGCCGCAACCCAACCCGTCAGTCCCTCGGCCGGGATCACGACCCATCACCCGAACCAGACCGAGCGCTGACGGCACGGGAGATCAGCGCCGCCGCACCCGCCGGATCCTCGACCGGATGGCGACCCGCCTGGTCCCACTCGAAGAACTCACCCGAGTCATCCACCGTGATCCACAGCAACACCCCAGGCCCGGCGGTAACGCGCAACGCCGGCCGCGCATCACTCAACCCCACGTTCAACCCGAGCCCCGCCAGCTCCCGACACAACCGCGTCAAGGAACCAAGCCCCCTATCGTGGCCAGCCACGACACACCCACTCCTCCCGAATGGAAGCGGGACCGGCAACAGCTTCAGCCGAGAACACTCGTGGTGCGCTCCGTACCGCGACATAGGAACGAAGACCACAAAGCCTCAGCGAGCGACGTCACCGGCCCCGCAGCTATCGATCAAGCCGCCACACGTTCACGGCCCGACCCGTCACACCGCGAACACGCCGCACGAACCCGCACCGCGGCCACCGGCTCACCCGCCCGCGCCACCACCAGACCCCGACGAGGACTCACGTACTTCCACCGCCGCCCACTGCAAGCGACGCAGAGATCGCTACAGGGGGTCTCTCGCGAATCCATAAAGGCCCGACTCCTCTAGCCCGAGACGTGAACGTGTCACGGGACGTTAGAAGCAGTTCGGGCCGCCAACCCGAACTCTCAGTTCGGGTAGCCCATTGGCTCGGATCGCTAGGGCGTCACGAGGCCGATGCGCTTGGCCAACGCACGCACCTGAGGAGCGAGGGAAGGACGGGCACGCCGCAACAACCCGCGTACGAGATCACGGGCGAGGAGGTTGTACCGCATGTCCTCCGGCCCGCTCGCCTCGGCACTGATCAGATGCAGGAGCACCGCGGCGTCGTCCCGACGCTGGTCATTCAGCCGCGCCAACTCCAGGTAGAACGTCGTCTGACGTTCCAACGAGGGCGAATTGGTGACGTCGATCTGATCGGCGATCGCCAGCCCCGTCGCGGCCTCGCCGGATTCCATCTCCACACTCATCGCGTGAAGGTCAACGTTGGTCGGACCGAAGACCGTCCACAGAACGTTCCCCTCACCGGCAGCCTTAGCCGCAGGCAAGGCGTACTCGCGCAGCCGGTCACGCGCGGTCCAGGAATCTCCCTGCCGTACGGAAGCAACCACGGCGACCAACCACAGAGAGCCGTACAGCGCCACCCAGTCCGGACCGTCGTCCAGACGGGGTTTCAACTCCTCGGCCGCGCGGAGGGCCGTCTCTTCGGCTGCCTCGGCTTCGCCCTGGGCGAGGAGGATGTGACCGAGGTTCCAGGTGGCCGCCGCCATACGCAAGGGGTCGTCGGCATCTTGAGCAGCTGCGATGCCGCGGTCGGCCGCCAACAACGATAGGTCTGTACGGCCGATGCGCTTGGCGAAGGTCCGCAGCAGGAAGTACATGTCACTCGTCAGCCGAGCAGCGTCCCGCCGTTCAGCCGCCTCACCAACCGCGTGGAAGGCCCGGCCGGCCTGCTGCACGTCACTGATCAGCTCCGGGAGGATGGCCGCACCCTCGGTGTACCGGTTCGGCGAGCACTGCCAGACGTTCCAGGCCGCATCGACGCGCCCGCGCAGCGGCGCCAGCTCCACCGGGCTGTCAGCACCCCCGTACGCCATCATCGCCCGGTGGATCTCCGAAGCCACGGGATGCGCAGTCCCGTCCTGCTCGAACTCCGGCTCGCCAAGCAACACCGAGACCCGCACCCCGAGGATGCGCGCGAACTGGTGCAGCAGCGTGATCGTCGGAGTCTTCAACCCCCGCTCGATCTGCGAGAGGTAGTCCTCAGTCACCCCGGCAAGGCCGGCCACGGCCGCTTGGGTCTTGCCCCGCCCTTGCCGGTAGAAGCGCAGCCTCTCCCCGATCCGGATCTCAGCCGATGGGCTCACGCATGCTCCCCAGAGGAACGGGAATCTGGCCGGTCAGTCCCAGCGTAAGCAGTCAACGCACCGTATGGCAGCCTGCCTTGAAGTGCCCGGACGACCGGAGGACGTATCCGTGACCACGCCAAAGCTCATCCTGTGGGACATCGACCACACATTGATCGAAACCGGCGGAGTTGGAAGCGAAGTCTTCCGTGACGCGTTCGAGCAGGTCACCGGCCACAAGATCGAAAAGCTGGCCGATGTCACCGGCCGCACGGAGCCGATCATCTTCCAAGAGACGTTGGAGATCTACGGCATTGAGGATCCCGGCGACTACTTCCTTAGATTCGTCCGAGCCCAAGCCGAGGGATACCAAAGCCGAGCCGAGGAGATGCGGCGTCGCGGTCGAGTCCTGCCCGGAGCGCGTGAAGCTCTCGAAAGCCTTGCAACGGGTCTGGATGCCTACCAAACGGTCTTGACCGGTAACCCGCGCCCCTCTGCAGAAGCCAAACTCAGCATATTCGACTTGGCCACAATGTTGAACGGCAACACCGGAGCGTACGGCGATGACGACGCAATACGAGCGAACCTCGTTGACATCGCCAGACAGCGCGTTTATAAACAGACTGGCGTTACATTCACCAAGAAGACCACCGTCATCATTGGCGACAGCCCAAGTGACGTCGAAGCCGCATCGAAAGGTGGTGCACAGATCATTGCCGTCGCTTCTGGCAACACATCAGCGGAGGACCTTCGATCTGCAGGGGCGACCACCGTCTTGTACGACCTTGCCGACACTGCTGCCGTCAGGGAAGCGGTAGCCGGATTCTAATTTCGAGAAGCGGCGCTAGCGAGATGATAGGGACGACCCCGTAGTAAATCACCTTTCCATCCCTATCCTCCGGACTCGACAGTTCGGTTGGCAAACCTCCCGGAGAGTGGCTTCGGAATCAGTCTACCCGTCAAAATATAGCAGTCGAGAGGGTCGCGGCCCCTAATCGTTGAATACAGCAACCCGAGCGCGGATTCCTCATAGAGAGGACCATAGATCTTGGATGAATCTTTGGGCCTCGACGGCGCTGTCGAGGTACCCACCTTCGGCGACTTCCACTGCCCATCGAGGACCTTTCCCCGGAACAGCCTTAACGAATGACTCAACTTCACCGGCCGGAACAACAAATACGCCCACTGCCTGCAATGAAGCTAGCAACCGCTGTAGCGCAGCACTTGCGTCGCCAGAAGGGACTACCGATGTACCGCTCTTCTTCGCCGCCCTCCAGCCTGTTTCGGGTTCTGTCAACTGGCGGATCGCGCGTATCATTGCGCTAGTCATCTTTCGATCATCTTTGTCCCCCAGTAGTTGTGCTAGTTTGCCTCGGATCGCTCCGACCGTTAGCACCGTCCCGCTTCCCCGTATTTGCGAATCCAGCAAATTGCGGTCCCCTGTCATCTCACTCGTGTATTCCCCACCAACGCTCTCGACGAGATTCTTGAGAACCGACTCGTCATTCAACGCATCAAAATCAACCACCACCCTGACGGGCACACCTAGCGCCCGCAATGCTGCGGTAACGGTGGGAATCCTATGCTTACTACCAGCATAGGTAAACATTACATCGCGCCTATATGGCGACGATCCCGTCGTCCGGACATTTTCGGCAATGGCACTATAGAATTGACAGTCAGTGTCACCTTCGCAAACAATTACGGCGTCATGAAACAACCCATCAAGTGAGCGTGAGAATCGAAGAAAAGGGTCACGCCAGAGCTTTGCCAGTTGACTCCGAGGAAGGCTTTGAGCGGAAGTCAGGTCGGAGTCGCGCGTAAGCCTAATTATTGAAACCCTATCGGGTTGTGCCTCAATAAGACCAAGGAGGATGTCAAGGCTATGAGTAGCAACAAATACCTGACCCTCCCCCTTCAGTTCGGTAATATATTTACCGATCAGGCGAGCTTGGGGCGGATGAAGAAACGCCTCCGGCTCGTCGATGAGAACCAAGGGATATTGCGCCGCTAGAAGCGTAAGAAGAATTCCCGCAAAACTTCGGACGCCATCACTTTGTGACTCTATCGGCGGTAGGGCGGAGAGTCGTTGAAGCGTGTCGCTGTCAGCGAAACCATCGGTCGATGTGGTAGCGAAGTCTTCCTGTGTATCGACACGGCTGACACGAAGGCGAATTGAGTTACCCCACGCATCGACAATGGTATTCATTCCGAATGCACCAAATAACGCCTCTCGAAAGGAGGATTTAAGCTGCTCGTCTCTCGTCAAAAGATGTATTGCATGATCAGGATGTGCACCCATCTCTAGGCGCCCCGGGGATCCTAGGTAACCAAGCCGCTCGCCGCACCACAGCCCTCGCACAAGGTGATTAGCTAGGGCGCCAAGTCGTCCTCCTGAGTGAGCATCCCAGACTGCCACCACCTGATCAAGGTAGAGCTCGCCAACATTAGTCGTGTGAATGCGCTCCCTTAGGTCATTATGGTTACTCCATGTGTAGCGACGTTCCTTAAGCCAGGCATTTACTTCATAGCCTGACATACGCTTATCTATCGCCACATCACTGAGAGCCAGGAAGGCATTCTGGGGGACTGGCTGACCGGGCCCAAGGGACAAGTGGTCAGATATCTCCTGGAGCGTTCGTGACTTTCCTGTATTGTTCGGGCCAATAAGAACAACGACGTCAGCATCCTGCACATCGATCGACGTGTCACCATTAAACGATAGGTTGGTTACTCTGAATGGGGTGTTCATCCCTCGCCATCCTCCACTCTATGCTGCTTCTTGGAATTAGCGCTCCTACGCAAGATCACCCTTAAAGCTAGGCGCGGATTTTGCAGAGTTTCGCTGTATAAGATCAAGGCGCCGGCGCTTCGCGCCGGCGCTGGCCGCCCGCTTCGGCCCGCCCTACGGGCGTGCGGCGTGGACGCCGGTCCCTCGGTCGCGCCGGTCGGGCGGCCCGTCGGACTTAAGCATCCGCCGCAGCGGATCCAAAACTTTACGAGCTCGACTCGGCCGGATCGCTGGCCGGCGGTGATGCTTGGTTGCTGGACTTCACAGCCCCCACCAGCAGGACACATCCGCCTAACATCAGCAACACGACCGCAGGTATCCGCACTGTTGACCGCAGCGATGAGCAGGCGTCCGCGGTCGAGCTGACGTCGAAGAGACTCACTCCAGCGCCATCAGCCTCCATGGCGTGTGTCAGGTCGGCGGTCTCCGCGTCACGCGAGGCGTGAAAAGCCGAACCGCAGTTCGTCCCCTGAGCAGACACGGGCATGAACCCGGTAATCAACCCCGCGACCACCACCAGAAAGCCCACCAGCGACAAGCCCCGTGCTGCACTCACCATGACCCCCATCGATGGCTCTCACTTAACAAAGAGGAGACGCCTCGTTACGTACAGCGGTTGTCTGCAGGGCCAAACTAACCGCGCGCCCGAGAAGGAGCCGGGACTCGCGTCGCGCCACCAACCTGACGAGCGCGGGGTCGACAAAGGTCACTCGCGAGCATCCGGACACCCAGGTCAGCTCACATGACGGCCGGGATCCATACGCCTCCAAGCCGAGGGCTTAACCCCAACGGGTTAGTCGAGCGCACCTCTGGGGGCTCCGCCGCCCCCAGGCCCCCGCGAGCCAGGGCACTCGCCCACGCGATCGAGGTCTGTCACCACTTCTCGCCTACGCGTGGACGAGCACCCCGGAGCGGTGCGCCGCGATCCATCAGGCGAATCTGGACCGCGGAATATACGCGGAATGATCCTTCGCACGGCAGATCCTGATACCGCCCGGCCGCAGGTCAAGTCATGATCGGACTGAAAGACAGCACCGGCCTCCGGAGCCGGGTGCGCTGGTTCGAATCCAGCAGGGGGCGCACGAGATGATCAGCGAAACCCCGGTTGAACAGCCTCGATGCTGTCCACCGGGGTTTCGTGCTTTTGCAGCCATGTGCCACTGATTGCCGCTGTTCGCGGAATATATGCGGAATGGTTCCGTGCCGTCTTCCCAGGTCGATCCGGGAAAACGAGAGCCCCGGCGGAACCACCGGGGCTCGCAGCCCAGCCGACTAGCGCGGCGTCGATTCGTTCGAACCGTCGTGGCCGTCGTGGCCGTCGAGGCAGCGGGCGTAGACCCGCTGGAGGAACTCCACTGAGTGCCCGGCCCACTCCGCGACGTTGGTGGGTGGAGTGCCGGCGTTAAGCCGTAGTGAGACACCTGCGTGACGGAAGTCGTAGGGCTTACGCGCCAGCGGCCGCTTGATCTGAGCCGGCGTGAACGCCTTGTCCAGCTTGCCACAGCGTGGAGCGCCGATAGACGCCCCCTCGCACAGTTCGGAAGAGTCGCCCATGCTCGTCGGTCCCGAACTCCGCGAGGTGCCGCTCAACCCGCTCTTGCTTCGAGCTGCTCGCGCCTGATCCCCACCCGTATTCGTACCGCTGGGCTGAAGAGCAGAAGAAGCTGAGCCGCGAACAACAGGCCGCGCGGCAGCTGGAAACCGGACGGATCCCCGAGCTCGGCAATCAAGAACAGCACGGCACCGAACGCCATCAACGCGCCAAGTACCCGCCATGCAGCGCGACTGCCCCGAGCTACTGCGATGAACAACATGAGATCAACGCATAGCCACATCACAGCCACGCCCCGACTGCCGGAGGGGTAACGGGCCATCGACTGGTTGACCAAGTCAAAGACGACAGCCACGAAAAGCAAGGTCCGCACGTTCCCGAACCGCACCCAGTTGAACGCCTTATACATCGTCCCCCCAAACACAGAAACTGCAGCATGTTCGATAGTACGCGGATGCGATGAAAGGACCACGGCCTTGACGTCAATGCTGGTCGAGCGCTACTCCTGGGGGCTCCGCCGCCCCCAGACCCCCGCGCACCGGAGTGCTCACCCACGTGATTGATGTCTGTCACGACGTCCCGCCGTACGCGCGGGAGAGCACGCGCGGTGGTCAGGCATGACGCATACCGGTGGTGCCACGCCGACGCCGTACGCGCCAACGCCGCGGTGATCGGCGGGAGCACCGGCAGGTATCCGGGGAGGCGCAGATAATGCACGCCGTAGTTTCAGCGCGCCGTTTTCGCCAGTGGCACCGGCCCCGTTTCCTGCCAGATCCAGAACCGGTTCGGCCCGGCGACCTCGATCCGCATTCGTGGGATCACCGATACGGACATGCCGAGTCGCAGCGCTCCGCCCGGCATTTGATCTCGACGCACCGCCACAATCCACGCAGTGTCAAGGGACCTGCCTCCGGCGCGGAAGCGCCCAGCCCTCTCGCGGGTCGGAGCACCCGTCGATTGTCGGCCGCCCCGACACCATGCGTCGGTGCGGCGGCACGTACGGGAAGCCGGCCACGCCAGGCCACTCGTGATCGGAACGAGAGCGCCGGCCACTGTCAGGAAGGGCCGAGGTAGATCGCCGACGGACCCTACGCCGCGCCGTGGACCCGGACTCAGCGAGTGAGTGCCGTCATCGGCCGAGGGCGCCGCAGCAGCCATTGCCAGAAGCTACGGCGGGGTGGCTTGGGCAACCGTACGACGATGCTGCCGTTACGTACCTTCCCCGTCACGTGGACGCGTAGCCGGATCGGCATCGCGGGGTCGACAGGTGCGCGATTCTGCACGCTGCCGCTGTGCATCTCCACATCGTCGACGTCCACGAGAACGTCCGGCGGAACCACCAGCGTCACCGACCCGCTGCGCACCGACGCCTCGATCTCCAACGTGGGCAAGGCGATGACGGCACCGGTGAAGTCGAGCACGACGGAGCCGCTCTTGGCCTCGATCTCGATGCGCCGGGGTACCACCCAAGGGCCGTCTCGCTTCGCGCTCGCACTGCCGACCGCGATCCGCGACATCTCCTTCGGAGAAGCGGCAGCCAGCGCCGGTCCGGCCGCCGGCAGATCCGTGAGCAGCGCCTCAAGCTCCCCGTACGTACGGGCCGTCAGCGCCACGTCAAGCCGTTCGTCCAGCTCATCCGCGCTCAACCGGCCGTCTCCGGCGGCATCCCGCAGTCGCTCCACGACCCGGTCTCGATCCTCGTGAGACGCACGCAGCTCGCGGCGATCGGGCACCATTTCACCGGACATGCCCTCACTGTAATGGCGCGGCGCTCGCGACCCGTGGTCTTGCGGTGACGTCATTGTGATGTCATAGTGGCGCCATGGACCTGACGCCGTACATCGACAACCTTCGTCGCGAGCTTGCGGCTGCGGCTGAGGCCGGCGGGGAGGACGCGAGGGCGCTTGCGGAGCGGCTTTCCGTCGCGCTCGACTCTGCTGCCCGGCTTGCGCTGCTCGAAGCGCTCTCAGCCGCCGCCGACGAGATCACGACCGACCTCGCCCCCGGCTCCGTCGAGGTACGGCTCCGTGGAAAGAACCCCGACTTCGTCGTGACACCACCGCCGACGCCACCGGCGACGTCAGAGGAGACGTCACAGCCCACCCTCCGCAGCGCCCTGGCCGGGGCGCTCGAAGTCACCATGGGCGTACGCGCGCCCTACCAAGAGGCCGCCGAAGAGACCGGTGGCACCAGCCGGATCACACTCCGGCTCCCCGAGCACCTCAAGCCGCTGATCGATCAGGCCGCCGGCCGCATGGGTCTCTCGGTCAACGCCTGGCTCGTACGCGCCGTCTCCGCCGCGCTCGAACCCGGCCCCCCACCGCCGCCCGGCAACCCCGGCGGCCAGCAGCTCGGGCAGCGCTACACCGGCTGGGTCCGCTGACCCTCCCGAAGACCCCCACGACCCCCAAAGCACAAAGAAGGGCATTGCCATGCCTGCTTTCGACACCCCAGAGCCGATCGCCGTGACCCTCGACGTCACCGCCGGCCACGTCAGGATCCACGCCGGCGACCGTACCGACACGGTCGTCGAGGTACGGCCGGCCGACGCGAGCCGGGACGCCGACGTCCAGGCCGCCGGCAGTACCAAGGTCGACTACGCCAACGGCCAGCTCACGGTCAAGGCCCCCCGCAACACCCTGCGTACGCTCTTCGGCCGGCCCGGGGCGATCGAGGTCACGATCGACCTGCCCAGCGACTCGCGTCTCCAGGCGACCGGCTGGGCCGACTACCAGAGCCAGGGCCGCATCGGCGAGTCGGTGTTCGACGGCGCCCTCGGCTCCGTACGGCTCGACCAGACCGGGCGGCTCAAGCTTCGCACCGCAGCGGGCAACGTCTCCGTCGCCCGGTCGACCGGGCCCGTCGACATCAGCACCTCCTCCGGAAAGGTCTGGGTCGGGGAGATCGACGGCGCTGCGGTGGTCAAGAGCTCCAACGGCGACATCACGGTCGGCGACGTGACCGGTGACGTCCAGCTGAAGACCGCCAACGGCGACATCACCGTCTATCGCGCCCTCGCCGCGGTCAGCGCCAAGACCGCGAACGGCAGCGTACGGGTCGGCGAGGTCGTCCGCGGCTCGGTCGTCCTCGAGACCGGGTTCGGCGACGTGGAGCTGGGCGTACGCGAGGGTACGGCCGCCTGGCTCGACGTCAGCTCCCAGTACGGCACCGTACGCAGCGACCTCGAGGCCAGCGAGAAACCCGGGGAGTCCGACGACACAGTCGAGGTGCACGGCCGCACCTCGTACGGCGACATCCTGATCCGCCGCCCCTGAGGAGAAGGACCATGACAGCCATCGCGGCCACCGGACTGCGCAAGTCCTACGGCGACAAGGTCGTGCTCGACGGCATCGACCTGGACGTCACCGAAGGAACGACCTTCTCCCTGCTCGGGCCCAATGGCGCCGGCAAGACCACCGTGGTGCAGATCCTTTCCACGCTGATCGGCGCCGACGCCGGAGAGATGCGGGTGGCGGGCCACGACGTGACCCGCGACCCCGACGCCGTACGCGCCGCGATCGGCGTCACCGGTCAGTACTCCGCCGTCGACAAGTTCCTCACCGGCGAGGAGAACCTGATCATGATGGCCGACCTGCACCACCTCGGCCGTAAGGAAGGCCGGCGCCGCGCCGCCGAGCTCCTGGACCGGTTCGACCTGACCGAGGCGGCGGGGAAGACGACCGCGACCTACTCCGGCGGCATGCGGCGCCGCCTCGACCTGGCGATGACGCTCATCGGCGACCCTCGCGTCATCTTCCTCGACGAGCCGACCACCGGCCTCGATCCCCGTAGCCGCCGCGACATGTGGCAGATCATCCGCGACCTCGTCGCCCGCGGCGTCACGATCTTCCTCACCACGCAGTACCTGGACGAGGCCGACCAGCTCGCCGACCGCATCGCGGTCCTCGACCACGGCGTGCTGATCGCCGAGGGCACACCCGAGGAGCTGAAACGCCTCATCCCCGGCGGTCACGTACGCCTGAGGTTCGCCGAGGCGAGTGGGCTCGAGTCGGCCCGGCGCGCCCTCGGCGACAGCTCGCCCGGCGACGAGCTCACCCTCCATGTGCCCAGCGACGGCAGCGTCAAGTCGCTGCGGGCCCTGCTCGCCCGGCTCGACGACCAGGCGATCGAGGTCGAGGAGCTGTCGGTGCACACCCCCGACCTCGATGACGTCTTCCTGACGCTGACCGGAAAGGAACGCGTTCGATGAGCTCTCTGCCGTACGCCGCGCGCGACTCGGCGACGATGCTGCGCCGCAATCTCCGGCACATGCTCCGCTACCCCTCCATGACCCTGTTCCTCGTCGGCATTCCGGTCGTCTTCCTGCTGCTGTTCGTCTACGTCTTCGGCGGCACGCTCGGCGCGGGGATCGGCGGCGGCCGGGCCGAGTACGTCGACTACGTGACTCCCGGCATCGTGTTGATGTGCGTGGCCGGCGGCGCCACCGGTACGGCGGTCTCGGTCGCCATGGACATGACCGAGGGAATCGTCGCCCGGTTCCGTACGATGGCGATCTCTCGCGCCTCGGTGCTGACCGGGCACGTCGTCGGCAGCGTGATCCAGACGCTGGTCTGCATGGCCGTCGTCATCGGCGTCGCCCTGGCGATCGGGTTCCGGCCGACCGCGAGCCCGCTCGAGTGGCTGGCGACCGCGGGCGTCCTGGGCCTGTTCGTGCTCGCGCTCACCTGGCTGTCGGTCGCGCTCGGCCTCGTGTGCAAGACCGTCGAGGCCGCGAGCAACGCGCCCATGCCGCTGACGCTCTTGCCGTTCCTCGGCAGCGGGTTCGTCCCCACGGACTCGATGCCGGCCGGGCTGCGCTGGTTCGCCGAGTACCAGCCCTTCACCCCGCTCATCGAGACCGTACGGGGACTGCTGCTGGGCGACCCGATCGGCGGCAGCGCGGTCCAGGCGGTCGCCTGGTGCTGCGGCATCGCGCTCGCCGGCTACCTCTGGTCGAAGAGGCTGTACGCCCGCTCGTAGCTACTTGTCGAGAGCCTTGAGGGCGACGGACAGCACCTGGATGGTGTTCTCCCACTCGGTCACGTCATGCCGGTCCGCCATCGCACGCAGTCTGTCCGCCACGTTCTTGTAGAACTGGCCGAAAGCACCGACGGCCGTCTCGGTCTCGGTGCTCACGGTCTGATAGCCGGGTTTTCCGTCGGCCCCCCGGTAGAACTTGGTACCGACGTCGTCGTTGCCCCAGAAGTTCCCTATCTCGCTCAGCCGCTGCTCCGCGGCGAGGATCTTCGCCGTGATGGTGGCGCTCTCCTCGTCGAGGCCGCCGGCGACGGAGCGGATATAGGCGGGATGCACCTCCGTGGTCGGCATGCGGAGTCGCATGCCGACCCGCAGTTTCCCGGGATCGTCGCCGATGAGGTCGCGGTTCGCCTCGTAGATGTCACGCCATTTGGTGCCGTCCTCGAACTGCTCTTCGGCGATCTTCCACAGCGAGCTGTGCGGCGTGTCCCAGCGCGTGACGGTGACGAACTCCGGCGGCGGGGGCGGTGGCTTCTTGGGAGGGGTCATGTCGGCCTCGTCCTTGCGTCAACCGGCCGGCTTGGCGGCCATGGTCGTGTAGAGCAGCGTCCTGAGGATGTAGTCCTTCTCCGTGGGCTTCAAGTCGCTGCCGCGGTCGCCGTTCAGATAGTGGTAGACGGGTCCATAGCCGATGTTCCCGCCGGCCATTCGAGAGATGAAGTAATTCACGTCCGGGTTGACCAGCGGTTTCGCCGGTGCCGTCGCCGGGGGGAGCGTCCCCTCCGGGAGTCCCCCTGCGGGAAGCCGCTTCGGTGTCCAGCTCAGGGGCTTGGCCACGACGTCGAAGACGCCGTAGAAGGCGATCGACGCGACGAACTCCTTCCAGGTCTCGTCCCAGTTGTCGCTCAGCGAGCCCGCGTCGTGCCAGTCGAAACCGTCGCCGGCGAACTTCCCGGCCAGCAGCTTTCCGCCATCCATCACGGCGACGTCGCCGACGGCGAACATGGCGCTGCCGAGGGAGTACTCCGCGGCCTTGGCGGCGAGCGTCCCCACGATCTTCTTGGCGATCGTGTCCTCGACGAACTTCTCGACGATCTTCGCCTTGATCTTGTTCTCGGCGATCCGGTACGCGAAACCCGCCTGCCAGGGGAACGTGCTGAGGAAAAGGAAGCTGAGAATGGTCGACAGGAGAAGCGCGTAATAAGCCTGCCGGGCGTAGTCGACGACCTCCGCGTAGTGCTGGCACGCCGCGCTCATTCCCTCGCAGTGGGCGACCAGCTTGTCCACGTCGCCCGTCGCGGGCGGAGGGGGAAAGTAGCGTCGCCAGAAGTCCCCGAAGGCGTTGATGCTCTCACCGGCGTTGTTCATCACGATCGCCAATGCGGCCGCGTCGCCGTACTCCCCCCAGTCCCGGATGTCCTTCGCGAGACCGGCCCACACCTCCGCCGCCTGGCGGGCCTTGGCGGGATCGCCTGCCGGGTATTCCACCGACAGCAGGTTGTAGACGGCGAGAGCGATGTTCCCGCCGATGAAAAGACCGGGACGGAAGGCCGCACTCATCGAACAAGCTCCCGTGTCGTACTCACGAACGCCCGCCTCCGAACAGTTCGTCGGGCGAGAAATCGGGGAGCAGGGCGCCGACCTTCGCGGCGGTCTCCTCATGGAGCAGATCCAGCGCGTCATTGGTCATCGCGACGATGCGTTCGGAGAGGTCCTCGATGTCGAGCCGTTTCACGCGAGGGTCGAGGGTGAGCTCGTGCACACGTCCCGGGCTGACGACGGTCAGCTCGATGAGGCCGTCCTTGCTCTTCGCCCCGACCGCCAAGGTGTCGAGCTCCTCCTGCGTCTCCCGGGTCCGGGACTCGAGCGCGCGCAGGTCGCGTTCGAGGCTTTCCCTGTCGAACTCCATGGTCGAAACCTAACTCGCTAG
Organism: Actinomadura sp. DC4; assembly: GCF_030406325.1. GTDB lineage: Bacteria > Actinomycetota > Actinomycetes > Streptosporangiales > Streptosporangiaceae > Actinoallomurus. The sequence goes on from NZ_JAUEQY010000002.1 coordinate 373,553, forward strand.
TAGCCCTATTCGCGATTTCCGGCCCTGACTTAACGGACAAGTAACATGCAGAACAGGCATTAAGGTCATCCAGCAACCATTCAGCTGCATGACCGAAACTACTCCTGAATAGCGGAGCGTCCGCCGGGCCTTCACCTGCCGGAGCGCGCCGGCCGATAGGCGTACCCGACCCGCCGTACGGTCACCAGACTCGCGCCGTGGCCGCGGAGCTTGCGCCGGAGGCGATGGACGTGGACGTCGACGGTCCGCGGAGTGGCGCGCGTGGAGCCCGGCCAGAGCACGTTCATCAGGTGGATGCGGGTGAACACCGTGCCGGGCTTCTCGGTGAGATAGGCGAGCAGTTCGTACTCCTGGAAGGTGAGCGCGACCTCGTCGCCCTCCGCCCAGACCCGCCGCGCGTCGCGGTCGAGGACCAGCCCGCCGAGGCCGTCGGACGCCTGCGGCCTCTCGGCCTTCACCGCCTTCGCCTCGTCCGCGGAGACGAGGTGCGCGACGATCATCATGTACTGACCGGTGTCGGGCACCGGGATGATGTCGAGCACCTTGCCGGGCGCGACGTCGCCCAGCGCGAAGACCGGTGGCTCGCCGTACGGGATGCGTGTGGCGACGTCGATGACGTTGGAGCTTCGCGGCAGTGTCATGCCAGACCCTCTTCACATGCGGATAGGGCCGCCACCGGGCTGGGCCGGAATGCCGGGAGTACGGCTCAGCGATCAGCCGGGCGGCGTCGGACTCTTGCTCTCATCGCACGGAAGCCGCACACAGCGCGCTCGCCTGCAGACGGAGGTCGACATGCAGGCGCACTGTCAGCGGAACATCACGAGTCACCTCTCCAGAGTGTAAAGCTTTTCCTACTTTGTCAATAGATTAAGTAGCGAATCACTCGGTCCCGGCGGCGGCGTCTCGGACCGGACCCGAGGTGACGACGCGGTGACCCCCGAAAGGAACGTCCGTAATAGGGGATACGCGCTCGATCGACGACCGTACGTGAGCGTCGGCGGGCGGCCGGCGCCGACCAGGGAACCGCCGCCACGGACCTGACGGTGGAAAGACACCGGCGGGGGCACCCGAACCGGACGCCGCCCGCACGACGTGGAGGGTTCCGTGGAGGAAACCGCGCGCATACAGTTACGGTCCGCCTCCCGCATCTTTCAAAATGCTCACTTAAGCGCACTCTTCTGAACAGGCACGTTCCCAATTTCAGCAGTTCATGACTAGGTGTCAGTGATACGTGTCACGATCGGATACGTACACGATCGCGGACTGACCGTTATACAATTCGGCTCATCCCCGAGCCCTGGGCAGGAGCATGCAGAGGCGAGCAGAGCGGACGCGGCATGTCATTCTCAAGGCCGCGGCGGAGACCTTCGAAGCCCGCGGTTACCTCGGCACCAGCCTGCAGAACATCGTCACCGGACGCCACGTCAGCAAAGGCGCGCTCTACTTTCACTTTCCCTCGAAAGAGGACCTCGCCCTCGCGATCCTCGCCGACCAGCACGAGCTCTGGCCCGCCCTGATCAGCGAGTTGCGCCGCCGCCAGCAGAGCGCGATCCGGATCCTGCTGGAGCTGTTCTGCCAGGCGACCGCGATCCTCCGCGACGACGCGCTGGCCCGCGCGAGCACGCGCCTCGCCTGCGAGCTCGACCTGATCGACTCCTCCGCGCCACGTCTGTTCGCCGGCTGGGCCGACGTCGTCGAGGAGCTCCTGCATGAGGCCCGTGAGCAAGGCGACCTGCTCCCGGAGGCCGACTCGCGGGTGGTCGCGGAGGTCGTCGTCGCCGCGTTCGCCGGACTGCAGCGCATGAACGCCATCAACCCCGCCAAGACCGACCTCCAGGAGCTGGTGACGGCGATGTGGCGGCACATGCTGCCGGGGCTCGTGACGGCCGAACGCCTGCCCGAGATCATGGAACACCTCGGCGCACTGAGCGGGGACGCATAGGCTCACGCGCCCGGCATCAGCGCGTTCTCGTCCGCTGTCAAGGCGCGCGAACGCTATTCTTACCTTTTACACTCGTGTGATTTACCTTCGCGTTACATTGCGCCGCGCGAAATGCTCTGTACACGCGGCGATAAAAATGCCGATGAGCAGCGGCGCGCCACGTTCCGCGACGGCCCGGCAACGGTCGAGTCCGACCGACTGTGGCCGCGTCCGCCATTGCCAAAACTCGGCCAGCCGGTATCTTTTTGCATGGTCGACCAGCGATTCGCGAGCGTACTGCCGCCCCCTATCCGTTTGGCCGAGGAGCAGCCATGACTCGCGACGCGACAGGGATGAGGATTCGTGAGTCGGGGTCACACGGTGACACAAGTGACGGCGCCAGCTGACCACCGCACGGCGGAGGCCGCCGCTCCCGGAGCCCACACCGTGCCGATCAGCGCGCTGCGCCCGGGGCCGACCCCGCGTCGCACCACTGACGAGGACCACGTCCACCGCCTGGCCGAGACCGACTCCCCCCTCCCGCCGATCCTCGTGCACCGGTCCACGATGCAGGTGATCGACGGCCGGCACCGCCTCCGGGCAGCGCTCCTGCGCGGTCGCGACACCATCGACGTGGTGTTCTTCGACGGCAGCGAGGAGCACGCGTTCATCCGGGCCGTCGAGGAGAACATCGCCCACGGGCTCCCGCTGAACCTCGCCGAGCGCAAGGCCGCCGCGGTGCGGATCATGTCCGCGCACCCGGAGCTGTCCGACCGCATGATCGCCACACACACCGGGCTGTCCGCACGGACGATCGCGACGCTGCGGCGGTGTTCAACCGAGGAAACCCCACGGTCGAACGCCCGCGAGGGCCTCGACGGGCGCCGGCGCCCCCTGGACGCCACGGAGGGCCGGCTCCGCGCCGTGGACCTGATCGCCGAACACCCCGACGCATCGCTGCGCGAGATCGCCAAGACCGCCGGCGTCTCCCTGGGCACCGCGCACGACGTACGGTCCCGGCTGCGCCGCGGCGAGGATCCGATCCCCCGCGGACACCGGGCCGACGCACCCGAGCCGCCCGCCTCCGCCGTCGACGCGTACGCCGTGGGGACCGCCCTCACCGCGGACGTCCCCCAAGAGCCGGACATGTCGGCCGAACTGCCGCTCCTCCTGGAGAAGCTGGCCAAGGATCCGGCGCTGCGTCTCACCGATCCGGGCCGCCGGATGCTCCGGCTGCTCTTCTCCAGCACGGTGATCGCCGATTGGCCTGAATTGGCCGATTCGGTGCCACCCCATCGTATCGAAGCGATCTTTAAAATCGCTCAGCAATGCGCAAAGGACTGGGATCTTCTCGCCCAGTCACTGCGGCGCCAGGCCCGCCGCTGAGCACGGAGGTAAATCGCCGATAGGTGGGGGCGCGCTCTCTATTCGGCGTCCCGTCACACGACAACACAGAGGGCCAATATCGTTCACTCGCGCAACCTGGCCCTAAAACAATGGATGTTAGCCTTTGTCCACGGCTTCACCAGCGTGGCCGCCCGTCGCGGGTCCAGGGGAAACCATGACGGACCGGCCGCCGGCTGTCGCCGGGACCACCCCCGCATATTGACCTGGTCCCCGACCCGGGAAGGAAGCGCAACGGAATGGGCCCGTACGACCAGCAGACCGAGCAGAACATCCAACGGGTTATCGACAGCATTTACGAGAACATCAGTGAACGAATCACGATCGACGACATGGCCCGTACCGCGATGTTCAGCAAGTTCCACTTCACTCGCCTCTTCCAGCGCATGACCGGGGTCTCACCGGGCCGTTTTCTGTCCGCCGTACGCCTCCAAGAGGCCAAGAAACTGCTTCTCTCCACCGGGCTGAGCGTCACCGAGATCAGTCACCGGGTGGGTTACTCGAGCGTCGGCACCTTCAGCTCGCGGTTCAAGAGCAGCGTGGGCCTGGCGCCCACCGCGTACCGCGAACTCCACGGGTACGCCCCGTACATCTCCGACGACCGGCGCTTCCGCCTGCACACCGCGGTCGTCCAGGGCGAGATCTGCGCGCCACCGGAGCCTCTGGAGGACGGTGACGAGCCCGGCCCGGTGTTCCTCGGGCTGTTCCCCGACACCATCCCCCAGGGCCATCCGGCGAGCTGTGCCGTGCTCCGCCGGCCCGGGCGGTTCCGGCTCGACCGGGCGCCGGAGGGCACGTGGTACCTCCTCGCCCAGTCGGTACGCCCCGGCGAGGAGGACGTTCTCAGCCCGCGCCCGCCGCTGGTGGCCGTCCACGGACCGGTCTCCGTACGGCCGGGACGGGTCATCGCGCCACTGAACCTGCAGCTCAGGCCGATGCGGGTGCTCGACCCGCCAATTTTGTTGGCGCTCCTCGACGCGCGCCGCGTAGCCTTGGGCGCCGTGGCGAGCTGAGCTCCCCGAGCCGCCGGGGCGCCCGACCACGAAGCCGCCGACGTGGCAACGCCATGTGCCACCGGCGACGAGAGCCAAGCGGGCGCCCCGGCACTGACGTCACGATGACGTCAGAATGACATCACTCAGCGGCGTCCGGTGAGCCTGCGGATCAGATCACGCGTACGGTCGGCCACCGCGGCGACCCCGCCGAAGACCAGGTTGCTGAGCGCCGACTCGACGCCCGGATGGGGATGTGTGGGCGCCAGGGCCTCGGCCGTCTTGATCGCCGCCGCGAGCCCGCGGAGTTCGGCCTCGCTCCGCTGCCGCAGGATGGGGAACTCCTCGTTCTCCTCGCGCTCTGCGTGTTCGAGCACGGCGGTGCGGAACCGCGCGAACATCGGCGTGAAGCTCGGGCCCGAGGTGCCCATCCGCTCCAGCTCGCGGAGCATCCGCTTGCCCAGGCGCTCTTCCGCCAGCCGCGCGTCGACGATCTCGTCGCCCCGGGGGAGGCTGTTCCGTACGAGCGGATGGATGATCTCTTCTTCGGCCGTCTCGTGGACGGCGAGCAGCCGCCGGAGCCGGTCGAACGCGTCCGCCCGGCGCTCGCCGGTGGTCGACTCCACGATCCGGCAGAGGTCGCGGATCTCCTCGTGCTGTCGCATCAGCAGTGCGACGGCACCCGTCTCGGGCATCGTCTCCGGGCGCTGGGTCATCACCGAGTTCCTTTCGCCGCGCATCGCCTGCTCGACGAGGGCGGACCTACCCAGGTCCGGCGATCACGACGCGTGAGTACTCGGCGCGGATATCAGCGCCGTATCCGGGGTAACCCGGTCAGGGGCGACCGTCCCGGCTCGATCACCCGGCCGCTGCCGCTCGGCAACGGCCGCGTCATCGGTCTCGTCTTCAGAGCTTGGTCATCTTGTCGTACGGCGCGGTGATCCGCTCCTGGCGAGGGCGGAAGTCGACGAGTACGGCGACCTCGTCCTCGACGCCGATGACGACGCCGAGACCGTACTGGTCGTGGTTCACTCGGTCGTCGACGGCGAACCGCTCGACCGGCGGCGCGGCGGCCGGAGGCTTGAAAGGACTGGTGGGCAGGTGTCGCCGGGTCGCGGCGCGGGGTGGCTTCATCTTCATTAGTATGCGCCCGCCGGAGCCTCAGCGGTGTAAATACGGGCCGTCCGATCTGCGAACTCCGTCACGAATCCTGCTCTCAGGGCCGTTTTCGCGGGACGATATGGCCCTGTCATCCGGGCCACACTCGGCATACGCAGGCCCGTAACCGCAGCAGGGGCCGCCCCACCTGCCGATCATGGGTTTGCCCGCCCCAAGAAGGAATTGCCCGTCCTTGACACGGTGGGCGTGTCGTGCGGCTCGCCCTATGGGCCGAGGCTCCGTACGAGAGTGGTGAGGGTCGGGCCCAGCGGGGCGTCGAAGGTCAAGAACGCGTGATCGTGACCGCGCGTGACGCCGTGATTGATGATCACGACCGGAATGTCGAGCTCGGACGCGCGGCGGACGAACCGGAATCCGGACAGGACGGTCAGCGACGAACCCAGGACGAGCAGCACGTTCGCGTCCTCGGTGAGCGCGTAACACTGCCTCACCCGGGCGGGCGGCACGTTCTCGCCGAAGAAGATCACGTCGGGCTTGAGCACGCCGCCGCAGTCGGCGCAGGGCACGACCTCGAACGCCTCGATCCGGTCGTCCGGAAGGACCGCGTCGCCGTCGGGGTTGATCTCGGTGACCTGGGCGCTCCAGCCCGGGTTGGCCTCGTTGAGCCGCCGGTACAGAACCTGCCGTGCGGTCCGCCGGCCGCAGTCGAGGCAGACCACCCGGTCGAGGCTGCCGTGCAGTTCGATCACGCTGTGCGCCCCGGCGGCCTGCTGGAGGCCGTCGACGTTCTGCGTGATGATCCCCGCCACCAGGCCGCGCGCCTGCAGCTCGGTCACGGCGCGATGGCCGGCGTTGGGCACGGCGCGGGCGACGTGCCGCCAGCCGAGGTGGCTGCGCGCCCAGTAGCGGCGGCGGGCGGCGGCGCTGCCGACGAACGTCTGGTAGGTCATCGGCTCGGCTCGCCGCTGCCGGCCGGTCTCGCCCCGGTAGTCCGGGATGCCCGACTCCGTGGACAGGCCGGCGCCGCTGAGGATCACCACCTCGCCGTCCCCGACGAGGTCGGTCAGCGTGGCGAAGGCGGAAGGCGTGTCCAGGTCCCCTGGACCCTCATCTACGGTCCGAGTCACCCCACCATGGTGCCCGATGAGGCGAAATGTCCCAGCCGTGACGTCGACGCGGCTCCGGGCCAGGGCGCAAGATGGACCGCATGTGCAGAAGCATCAAGACCCTCCGGCCGCCCGCGACCGAGGTCGTGACCGACGACGACATCCGCGCGGCGGCCCTGCAGTACGTCCGCAAGATCTCCGGGTTCCGCAAGCCCGCGGCGCACAACGAGGCCGTCTTCGACCAGGCGGTCGAAGCGGTGGCTCAGGCGACCGCCGACCTGCTGGCCCATCTGGAGGTACGCGGCGCCCGTACGCGAGCCTGAGAGCCTCACGCGGCGCGGCCGCCGGCCGCCGCGACCCGTACGCGAAGGCCGCCTCGACGTGCTGGTCACCAACGCCGGGATCTCCAGGGACATCACCCGTCAGGCCGGGCACCGCGGACCTCGCGGTGACGCGAGAGGTGTTCGAGGTCGATGTGTTCGCCGTGATCGCGGTGACCGACGCGATGCTGCCGCTGCTGCGGCGCTCGCCCGCCGGCCGGATCGTGAACGTCACCAGCAGCCTCGGTTCGCTCGGCCTCATGACCACCCCCGGCACCCACCAGGTGAACCTGCCCGCCTCGACGGCGTACCGGCCGGCCAAGACCGCCCTCAACGCGCTGACCGTGAACTATGCCCAGGAACTGCGCGACGCGGGCATCCTGGTGAACGCCGCCGACCCCGGCGGCTGCGCGACCGACTTCACACTTCACGTGACTTCACGTGACTTCACGCGACTTCACGTGACTTCACCAAGGGGCTCGGGCGCCCGAGCCCCCGTACGGCGGCACAGGGCGCGGCGATCGCGGTGCGGCTGGCCACGCTGGGCGACGACGGGCCGACGGGCGGGTGCTTCGACGACGACGGTCCGCTGCCCCTGGTGACGAAAAGTTATCCACAGCCTGTGCACGACCTGTCCGTCCGCACGGTCTGACGCGACAATGGCGGCGGATGCCTGCACAATGCATCCCGAAGCTCAGCGGGAGGGCAGGGATCGTGTCGACGTCGGTTCACCAGAAGATCGCCGAAGAGCTCGGCGTGCGCGAACGGCAGGTGCAGGTCGCCGTCGAGTTGCTCGACGGCGGCGCCACCGTGCCGTTCATCGCCCGCTACCGCAAGGAGGCGACGGGCACGCTCGACGACGCGCAACTGCGCACGCTCGAAGAACGCCTGCGCTACCTGCGCGAGATGGACGAGCGGCGCGCCGCGATCCTGGAGTCGATCGACTCACAGGGCAAGCTCGACGACGCCCTGCGCGCGCAGGTCATGGCGGCCGACACGAAGTCCCGGCTCGAGGACATCTACCTGCCGTACAAGCCGAAACGGCGCACCAAGGCGCAGATCGCCCGCGAGGCGGGTCTGGAGCCGCTCGCGGACCAGCTCCTGGCCGACCCCTCGCTGGACCCGCACGCCGCGGCCTCTCCCTTCGTCAAGGAGGACCTCGACGCCGCCGCGGCGCTGGAGGGCGCCCGCGCGATCCTGGTCGAGCGGTTCGCCGAGGACGCCGACCTCATCGGCGACCTGCGCGAACGCCTCTGGACCAAGGGCCGCATGGTCGCGCGCGTACGTGACGGCAAGGAGGAGGCCGGCGCGAAGTTCTCCGACTACTTCGACTTCGCCGAGCCCCTGACGCGGCTGCCCTCGCACCGCATCCTCGCGCTCTACCGCGGTGAGAAGGAGGAGATCCTCGAGCTCACCCTGGCGCCGGAAGAGGAAGACGGCGAGGTGACCTCGTACGAGCGGGCGATCGCACACCGGTTCGAGGTGCCGCTGAGCAGCCGGTGGCTGGCCGAGGCCGTGCGCTGGGCCTGGCGGACGCGCATCATCGTCCGGCTCGACCTGGACCTGCGGCTGCGCCTGCGGCAGGAGGCCGAGGACGAGGCCGTACGGGTGTTCGCCGCCAACCTGCGCGACCTGCTGCTGGCGGCCCCCGCGGGCACGCGTACGACGATGGGCCTGGACCCGGGCTTCCGGACCGGCGTCAAGGTCGCCATCGTGGACTCCACCGGCAAGGTGGTGGCCACCGACACGATCTACCCGCACAAGCCGCAGGGACGCTGGGACGAGGCGCTCGCCACGCTCGGCAAGCTCGCCAAGCAGCACAACGTGGACCTGATCTCGATCGGCAACGGCACGGCCTCGCGGGAGACCGACCAGCTCGCGGCCGACCTGATCAAGCTGCTCCCGCAGCTCACCAAGATCATGGTCTCGGAGGCCGGCGCCTCGGTCTACTCCGCCTCGGCGTTCGCCTCGCAGGAGCTCCCGGGCATGGACGTCTCACTGCGCGGCGCGGTGTCGATCGCCCGCCGGCTGCAGGACCCGCTCGCCGAGCTGGTCAAGATCGACCCCAAGTCGATCGGCGTCGGGCAGTACCAGCACGACATCTCCGAGGCCAAGCTGTCCCGCTCGCTCGACGCGGTGGTCGAGGACTGCGTGAACGCGGTCGGCGTCGACGTCAACACCGCCTCGGCGCCACTGCTGACGCGGGTCTCGGGCATCGGCTCGGGCCTGGCGGAGAACATCGTGCTGCACCGCGACGCCAACGGCCCGTTCCGGTCGCGTACGGCGCTGAAGGAGGTGCCGCGGCTGGGCCCGAAGGCGTACGAGCAGTGCGCGGGCTTCCTGCGCATCCAGGGCGGCGCCGACCCGCTCGACGCCTCCAGCGTGCACCCGGAGGCCTACCCCGTGGTCCACCGGATCTTCAAGTCGACCGGTCTGGGCGACGACGTCTCGGCCTTGATCGGCAACTCCTCGGCACTGCGTGCGGTCAAGCCCCAGGAGTTCGTGGACGGCGCGTTCGGGCTGCCGACGATCACCGACATCTTGAAGGAACTGGACAAACCTGGCCGCGACCCTCGCCCGGCGTTCAAGACCGCGACGTTCAAGGAAGGCGTGGACAAGATCGCCGACCTGGAGCCGGGCATGCTCCTCGAGGGCGTGGTGACCAACGTGGCGGCCTTCGGTGCCTTCGTGGACGTCGGCGTCCACCAGGACGGTCTTGTCCACGTGTCGGCGATGTCCAAGACCTTCGTCAAGGACCCCCGCGACATCGTGAAGCCGGGCGACATCGTGCGCGTGAAGGTCCTCGACGTGGACATCCCGCGGGCGCGCATCTCGCTCACGTTGCGCCTGGAGGACGAAACCGACCGCCGAGGCGGCGGTGGCGGTCGCGAGGGAGGCCGTCGCGAGGGAGGCGGTGGCGGTGGCCGCGAGGGCGGACGGCGTCAGGGCGGAGGTAGCGGAGGTGGTGGTGGCCAGCGCGGCGGCGGCAAGCGCCCGCCCCGGCCGCGCCAGGGCGACTCAGGCTCAGGAGGCGGAGGCGCGCTAGCCGACGCCCTCCGCCGCGCGGGCCTGGACAAGGGCCTGCCCGGCTCCTGAACTCCGGCCGGTGACGGCCGTGCAAGACGGCGAAGCGGGACCGGCGACCACAGGACGAGGCGGTAGGACAGCGCACCCACACCCACACCCGCACCGGTGCTGGCATCGGCATCGGCGGCAGGCCAGTGGCGGTCGGACGGCGATGGCGGAATCGGCGGTTACGGCAGCGCCAGCAATCACAGCCAAAACGCCCTAAATCACGACACATGGCTGAATGTGGCCGTACCCCGTGCACCGAGGTGGTTGATCGTTTAACTTCCCGGGAATGCGCGCATCTCTCACGGCTCTCGTCGCGACCGGGCTCGTGGTCTCGGCCTCCGCCGCGACCGCGGCGAACGCCGCTCCCTCCCCCCGCCCCAAGATCCAGGTGCGGCTCGCCGACCTCCCGCAGCACTACTTCATCGCGCACCGCGGCGCCGGCGCGTACGTCGCTCCGGAGAACACCGAGCAGGCCCTCAGCAAGGGGAACGCCGAACCCGACGCGAACCTCCTGGAGTTCGACGTCCGCGTCCTCACCGACGGCGTTGGCGGCGTCTGGCACGACCCCACCGTCGACCGGGTCAGCACCTCGACCGGCTCCGTCGACGACCTCAGCAGCGCGGCGTTCGACAAGCTGGTGATCGACTCGAAGACCTGGTTCGGCGGTGGAGTCGCGAACACGCACCCTGTCCTGCTCGATCAGGTGCTCACCGAGTTCGGCGGCAAGCGGCTGCTGCTCGCGCATCCCAAGGACACCGCGGCCATGAGGCTGGTGATCGACGAGGTGACCCGGCGCGGTCTGACCCCGGCGGTCCAGGTGCAGACGTTCTCCCGCAGCGATCTCGAACTCGCGCTCGCCGCGGGTATGAACGGCCAGCTGCTCATCGAGGACACCGCCCAGGCCCAGGTGGACGACCCGGCCTCGCTCGTCGCCGACGGGGTCCCGCGCGTCTCTCTGCACGACACGCTGCCCGACAGCGTGATCCGCTCGTACGTGGAGGCCGGCCTGGCCGTCTCGGTGTGGAACGTCGACCGGCAGTACCGCCGCGACCAGCTCTATGCCATGGGCGTCCGCGGCATCGACAGCAACGACCCGACGTACGTGAGCGGCGACACGGCGATCTACCACCGCACCAGCGACCCGTTCAGCAAGCAGGCCTTCTGGTACGGGCAGATCAGCCAGTCCCAGACGGCGGACGCGCTGTCCGCCTCCAAGCGCGGCCGGTTCATCACGCCGAACCTGTGGCACGCCGACCTCGGGGAGTACCCGCTGTTCGTGCTCCAGGGCTGGGCGAGCCCGCTGCCGAAGACGTACACGCTGCACGTCCACATGCGCTACGACTCGCTCGGTACGGACCGTGCGCGCTGGGCCGGGGTGTACTTCTCGGCCAAGAACGACGCGGCCTACAGCGACGCGGACTCCTCCCTCAACGGCGGCTACTCGGCGATCCTGCGCACCAACGGACAGCTCGGCCTGTACCGCAAGGACGCCGGAAAGACGGTCACGCTCAAGACGATCACCACGCCCGCGATCAAGAAGGGGCAGACCGCCAGCCTGCACATCACCGTGAGCGGTACGACGGTGAAGGTGACCCGCGTCGACGGGCCCGACAAGAGCGTTTCGGCCAAGGACACGAAGTACCGCGGCAAGTACCTGTTCCTGGGCCGCCACGCCTCGACCGGCCACCAGGGTCCAGGCGTGACGTTCTCCTACGTGGGCTACTAACGGTGGCTGAGGTCGGCCCGGTCCGGCACCGCAGGCGCGGTACGGCGGCCGGCGTACAGGCTCGTCAGCGTGACGGTCGCCAGCGTCACGACGATGACGGCCAGGGAGACGGGCGTCGGGATCTCCGGCAGCCACTTCCACGTGCCGTGCGCCCAGTGCAGGATCAGCTTCACGCCGATGAAGGCGAGGATGACGGCGAGGCCGTAGCCGAGGTGGATGAGCTTGCTCAGCGTGCTCTGCAGCACGAAGTACAGCGCGCGCAGGCCGAAGAGTGAGAAGGCGTTGGCGGTGAAGACGAGGTACGGGTCCTGGGTGACGCCGTAGACGGCCGGGATGGAGTCGACCGCGAAGACCAGGTCGGTGCCGAACACCGCGATGACGACGAGCGCCAGCGGGGTCAGCGCGCGGCGGTCGCCCTGCCGGGCGGTCAGGTTCGGGCCCTGGTAGTCGTCGGTCACCGGCATGAACCGGCGTACGAGGCGCACCGACCGCAGCGAGGAGACATCGACCTCGTGGTTCGCGCCCGTGACCGTGTCCCGCAAGATCTTCACGGCGGTGAACAGCAGGATGCCGCCGAAGATCAGGAAGGTCCAGGCGACGGTCTGCACCGCCGCCGCGCCGATCGCGATGAAGATCCCGCGCAGGACGAGCGCGCCGGCGATGCCGTACAGCAGGACCCGCTGGGTGAGCACGGCCGGTACCGCGAAGGCCGCGATGAGCAGCATGAACACGAAGAGGTTGTCGACCGACAGCGACTTTTCCACCAGGTAACCGGTGAAGTAGTCGACGGCCGTCTCCGAGCCGAACCGCAGCCAGGTGAAGACCGCGAACAGCACCGGCAGTGCCAGGTAGAAGCCGGTCCAGGCCAGCGCCTCGCGGAACCGGACCGCATGCGGGCGGCGCGTGATGACGAAGTCCACCGCGAAGAAGAACAGCACCCCCGCGAGGGTCACCGCCCAGAGCAGCGGTGAGGCGACGGACGGGGTGGTGTGGGGCATGCGGGCTCCTCGAACGGCTCGTCGTCCGAGGTCTCCTTCACCCGCGCGAGGCGGGCCACCGCCCGGGGACGCCGCAAGGGACGTCCGTGCTGACCGGGCCGGTGCGAGGAAGTACTCCCCTCACGCACACCATAGCCGCTGGCCACAACCGGTCGCTGACAGACCGGTGATCACGCCCTGATCCGCCGTACGCGGCCGTACGGCGGATCAGGGCCGGGAGAGGGCTTGTGATCAGTTGGAGCTGAGGACCCACCCGTTGGAGACGAAGCGCGCCGCGTCGGAGCGGCGCTCGCCGTCGAAGACGACGTGCCCGGAGCCGTCAGAGGCCCGCACACCGTCCACGTACACGCCGCGGCCCTGGTAGACCGTGTCGGTCGTGTAACGCCACCGTACGGACGTGGTGCCCGCCGGGAGCGTCGCGGTGGCGCGCAGCCAGCGCCGATCCTCGAAGCCGGAGAACGTGCCGGTCGAGGTCCACGCGTTGTGCCCGGTCCTCAGCGAGAAGGGCGCGGGCGTCCAGGTCGTGCCGTCGGTGGTGGTCTCCAGCACGCCGAGGTCGGTGTCCTCCGTGTCGTACCAGAGGTCGAAGGACAGCTTGGCCGCCCCGGTCACCGGTGCGGCGAGCGTCGCGGTGGTCTTGTCCTTCATCTGGGAGAACCACGCGTCGCGCCCCGCGACCGGGCGTACCGGGATGGACCGGGCCAGGTCGCCGACGACCGCGCCGCGCGCCGGGGTGATGCTGCCCCAGTTGCGGCTCGGGTGCACCCGGTTGGTCAGCAGGATGCTGAACGACCGGGACAGCGGGTCGATCACGATGTCGGTGCCCGTGTAGCCGGTGTGGCCGGCGGTCACCGGGGAGGACAGGGCTCCCATGTAGAAGCGCTGGTTCAGCTCGAAGCCGATGCCGTGCGAGTTGCCCGGGAACTTCTGGTTGAAGTTGGTGAAGATCAGCCGTACCGAGCCGTCCTTGAGGACGCGGGTGCGCCCGTACCGGCCGCCGTCCAGGATCATCTGGGCGAGGGTCGCGATGTCGCGCGCGGTGGAGAAGACGCCGGCGTGCCCGGCGACGCCGCCGAGGGCGTAGGAGTTCTCGTCGTGCACCTGGCCCCAGACGAGGCCGCGGTTGAGCGCCGCGTACGGCGTGTGCTCGTACTCCGTCGCCGCGATCCGCTGCTTCTTGGCCTCGGGCGGGTTGTAGCCGGTGTCGCGCAGGCCGAGCGGGGCGGTGATCCCGTCGCGTACGAGGACGTCGAGGGTCTTGCCGGTGACCTTCTCCAGCACGAACTGCAGGGTGATCAGGTTGAGGTCGGAGTAGACGTACGCGGTGCCGACCGGGTTCTGCAGCTTCTCGGCGTACAGCGCCTGCTCCTGCGCGGCACGGCCCGTGTAGTTGTAGAAGGGCAGGTCGGGCCGCAGGCCGCTCGTGTGCGTGAGCAACTGGCGCAGCGTGATCGTGCCCTTGCCGTTCTGGGCGAAGTCCGGCAGGTACGACGCGACGGTCGCGTCCAGGTCGATCTTGCCGCGCTCGACCTCCTGCAGGGCCACGATCGTCGTGAACAGCTTCGACATCGACGCGAGGTCGAAGATCGTGTCGTTCCGCATCGGGATCCACTGATCCTGCGGCAGCTCGGTGGGCGTGTCGTCGGAGTAGCGCAGGGCGTACCCGGACGCGCTGTGCTGCACGATCGTGCCGTCGTGCCCGGCCAGGACGACCGCGCCCGGGTACAGCGGGTGCGCCGCGCCCGGCAGGGCCGTCTCGTACGCCGCCGCGTCCTTGGCCATGGCCGCGACCTGGTCGGGCAGCAGGCCCACCGAGGCGGCCGAGCCGTAGTGGAGCGTACGGCCGGGCGTGAACTTCAGGTCGTCGGCGGTGACCGTGGGCGGTCCGTTCGCCGGCGCGGCCTGGGGGGCGGCCTGGGCGACCGCCGGCGTGCACAGGCACGCGGCGGCCAAAAGGATCATGAGGGAGCGACGTGGGGGGCGACGCATGTGTTCCTCCTCAGCGGTACAGCAGATAACGGGCCCGCTGGGCGCGGAACCGTGCCAGCTCGCCCTGCCACGAAGCGACGATCTGGTCCGTCGTTGAGCCTGCGTCGACCCCCGTCCGTACGAGGTCGGAGCCGGTCAGCTTGTCGATCCAGTACGGCGGGGCGCTCTCCCGCCAGGCGAAGTCCTTGGGGTACAGCTTCCTGGCGGTGACGATCATGGCGACCGCGGTACGGATGGAGTCGTACCTGCGGCGGTCGGTGACGGTGACCTGGACGCCCGCGCAGTTCTGGTTCGCCCACTTGTTGAAGGTGGGCACGAAGTACGCCTCGCGGAACCGTACGCCGGACAGATCGAGGGCGTTCAGCGCGTCGGCCCAGTGCCAGTCGAGGAACGGCGCGCCGACGATCTCGAACGGGCGGGTCGTGCCGCGCCCCTCGGAGATCGTCACCGCCTCGAACAGGCCCATGCCCGGGTAGACGATCGCCGTGTCGAGGGTCGGCATGTTGGGCGAGGGCATCACCCACGGCAGGCCGGTCTGGTCGAAGAACGTCCCGCGCCGCCAGCCGCGCATCTTGATCACCTGCGGCTTGACCTTGCCGCCGAGGAACTCTTTGTCGAACAGCAGGGCCAGCTCGCCGACGGTCATGCCGTGCTGCTCGGAGATCGCGTTCTTGCCGACGCCGGAGGTGTACTCCGGGTGCATCACCGGCCCGGTCGCCGCGGTTCCGCCGAGCGGGTTGGGCCGGTCGAGCACGACGAAGCGCTTGCCCGCCTGGGTCGCGGCCTGCATGCAGTCGTACATCGTCCAGATGTAGGTGTAGAACCGCGCGCCGGCGTCCTGGATGTCGAAGACGACCGTGTCGATGCCGGACTTGGTGAAGTCGGCCGCGATCGCCGAGACGCTCTTGGCGTACGCGTCGTAGACCGGGATCTGGGTCCGCGGGTCCTTGTAGGAGCCCTCGGAGCCGCCGGCCTGCGCCGAGCCGCGGAAGCCGTGCTCGGGCCCGAACACCGCGACGAGGTCGACGGCGCCGGAGTCGTGCATCACGTCGACCTCATGGGTGAGGTCGCGGACCACAGCGGTCGGGTTGGCCACCATGCCGACCTTCTGGCCCTTGAGCTCCTTGTAGCCGCCCGCGTGCAGGACGTCGAAACCGGTCTGGACCCCGCCGGTCCTGGCCTCCGCGGGCGTGGCGGACAGCGAGGCGAACGGTGCCGCGGCCCCCGCGGCGGCGATACCGCGGAGTACTCCTCGTCGTGTCGTCGTCATTTCATCCTCCTTACGATGAGGTCGGTCACGACCGGCCGGTGGTCGGAGGCGAGCGTGTCCGGCACGTGCGCGTCGAGCGCGCGGAGGCCGGGTGAGTAGGTGACGTAGTCGATGCGCTTGGCCGGCACGTCGGCCGGCCAGGTCGGTGTGGTGCGCTGCCCGGCGACCGTCATGGCGTCGGTCAGCCGGGTCCACAGCGGAGCCAGCTCGGCGTCGTCCGGCTGGGCGTTGAAGTCGCCGAGGAGCAGCTTCCGGCCGTGCCTGCCGTCCATGATCTTGTCCATGTCGGCGACCTGCGCCTCGCGTACGTCCGGCTCGCCGCGGTAGTCCAGGTGGGTGACGTAGACCCACAGGGGCACGCCGTGCGCGCTGACCAGGACCTCGGGGAAGCCCGGCCCGAGCGCCGGGACCGGGTCGGGCACCTGGGTGGAGAGTCGGGTGATCTCGCGGTTCGCGGCGTGGAGGATCGGGAAGCGCGAGAGCAGCGCGACGCCGAACCTCCGGTCGGGCGCGCCGACGCGGTCCGGCGGCAGGTCGTAGATCGGCCCGAAGAAGACGTGCATGTGCAGCCGGCGGGCCAGCCAGGCCGCCTCGTCGGTGTAGTCGCTCCGGGCCGCCCAGTCGACGTCGACCTCTTCGAGGCCTACGAGGTCGGGGTGTTCGGACTCGATGGCGCGAGCCTGTCGTTCCAGGTCGAACACGTGATCGCTGCCCGCACCGGCCTGGATGTTGTAGGCCATCACCCGCAACCGTAGCTCGCCCGGCGTCGTGGCCTGGGCGGACGGGGCGACCGCGGCGCCGCCCAGGAGGAGGGCCGCGACGGCGGCGATTCGCTTGCTGCGGCGCGTGTGACGAGAGAGTCGGAGGGCGGGCCGGAACATGGAACTCCCGGGGCTCGAAAATATCCAACGTCATGACGTGGTCGTATGGAAGTTAAGTACTTACGATCACCACGTCAATAGGTTGCCGCCCAAACCTTGCGCGGCGCCTGAGTCGGTGCGGCCACCTGCGGCCGTCCGCTTATGGCCCCACCCCTTCGGCGTGCGCGGGCGCGTAGGCCGATAATTGGGGCGTCATGCCGACCCATCCGGTGTATCGAGCCGCGCGCGCGGTGGTCTTCGCCACCGTGTGCGTCGGGCTGGCCATCACCGGTCACATGATGATCTCCGGGGCGCCGGTGCCGCCGCTCGCGGCCGCCGGCGGCCTCCTCGGCCTGACCGTGATGGGCGCGGCGCTCGCCGGGACCGAACGCTCGCTGGCGACGATCCTGGGCGGTCTGCTCGGCGGGCAGTTCATGCTGCACGCCCTCTTCACGGCGGCACAGCAGGGCCAGCACCTGACGCACGGCAGCCCGATGTCGCCCTCCTCCGGCGGCGCGGCGATGACGTTCGTCCACGTCGCGGCGGCGATCGTGTCGGCCTGGTGGCTGCGGCGCGGCGAGCGCGCCGTGTGGGGCCTGGCCAAGCGCGTCGCAGCCGGCCTCGTACGCCGGGTCGTGCTGCCTTCGCCGTCGCGTGTCCCGGCTCCGCCGTCTCCCGTCGCCGCCACCGCCGGGGTTCTCTCGCCCCGGAAGGCATTCCTCCGCCACGTCGTCGTACGGCGGGGGCCGCCGGCTCCGTTCGCGGCGCTCGTCTGAGGCGCCGGAAACGTCACCGGGTCCCATCGCGGACCCGGCCTTCCTCGATCAGCGTTTTCGAACGGAGATCCCCTCAATGCGCACGTTCCAGCGCGCCGCGGCCGTGTCCGGCCTCGCGGCGCTCGCCCTGACCGCGGTGGCGACGGCCGCCTCGGCGCACGTCACGGCGAACCCGAGTACCGCCGAACCGGGTTCGTACAGCAAGGTGTCGTTCCGGGTTCCCAATGAGGAGCCGAAGGCCGACACGACCAAGCTCGAGATCACCCTGCCCACCGATCACCCGATCGCCTCGGTGTCGGTACGGCCGGTGCCCGGCTGGAGCGTCAAGGTCACCTCGGCCAAGCTCGCCACTCCGCTCAAGTCGGACGACGGTGAGATCACGAAGGCGGTCTCGACGATCACGTGGAGCGGGGGGAAGATCACGCCCGGGCAGTTCCAGGAGTTCGACGTGTCGATGGGGCCGCTGCCGACCGACACGGACCGGCTGATGTTCAAGACCGCGCAGACCTACTCGAACGGCGAGGTCGTGAACTGGGACCAGGACCCCGGCAACGGGGGCCAGGAGCCCGAACACCCGGCGCCGACCGTGCGTCTGGTCAAGGCCGCCGGGGCCGGGACGGCGCCGAAGGCCGCTCCGTCGTCAACGGACTCCTCCGATGGCACCGCCCGGTGGCTGGGCGGGCTCGGCCTGGCCGCCGGGATCATCGGCCTGGCCGCCGGCGTGTACGGCCTGACCCGGAAGCGGGCGGCATGAGGCTCGCACTGGCCGCCGTCGCGACGGCGCTCCTGGGAGTGCTGGTCACCGCCGCCCCGGCGGAGGCCCACACCACGCTCACCTCGGCCACCCCGGGCAAGGGCGCGACGGTGACCGCGCCGGCGCAGATCCGCCTGACCTTCGCCGACCCCGTACGTTTCACCGGGGTCGTCGTGGAGGACGCCACGGGCGGCCACCACGAGTCGGGCAAGTCGCAGGCGGTGGACAACCACGTGACCGAGGCCGTCGCGGGCACGCTGGCCCCCGGCGTGTACACGGTCGGCTGGCGCGTGGTCGCCCCGGACGGTCACCCGGTCACGGGTGAGTACAAGTTCACGGTCAAGGCCGGAGGCGGCGCGGCCTCCACGGCGCCGACGACCCCGGCCGTCGCCCCGGCGACACAGCCGGCCACGTCGGCGGAGAAGAAGACCTCCAGCGCCGGCTGGTGGTGGATCGGCCTGGTCGTTCTGGTCGTCGCCCTGGCCGGCGGCGGCCTGGCCCTGGCCCGCCGGCGCCGCTAGCGGCGTACAGGGGTTCCCTCGCCGGGCTCTGACCTGGCGGGGGGACCCATCTCAGCCCCGGGTGGCGATGAAGGCGTCGCGCCGGCCGGGCTTGCCAGGTGGGCGCAGCGCGCCGTTGACGTAGACCTGGGCGGCACTCGCATCGCCCAGGACCACGCTCAGCTGAGGTTCTTCGAAGCGGATCGACTCGCCGCGCAGCAGGTTCCGGTTGACCAGGATGTCGCCGCCCGGAACCCGGACGAACACCTGGCACTTCGCCCCCGTGACCGTCACCGTCAACGTGACCGCGGCGACCGGTGTGGCCGAAACCGTGGCACGGCTCTTGCGGGCCGGCCGCTGGAGGCCGGCCTGGTCCCAGATCTGGTACGCCGCGAAGGACGCCGCGCAGATCAGCACCGCGATCGCGAGAAGCGCTAGGAGGAATCTGCCGCGTAGCGAACGCCTGCGCTCGGAAGAGACATGACGTCCCACACCCAGGGAGTTTAGTCAGACACCAATGCCACGTCAGGTATTTCAATTCGTCAAGGGAACGGACATCATACTCTCACCTGGTGAAAGACGGCATCAAAGAAATGGATGTTACTGGTGTGACGGGTGGTATCCACCCCCCGAGCCATCGGTCCGGCGAAATGTCACGAAAGGGGCGCTGCCAGACTGGTTAACCGGATAATCTCCGGGCAAAAGACGGGATGCCGTCATTGATCGGGGACGGGAAGTTCGGATGCCATACCGTCGCAGCGCTGCCCGAAAACAAGTACTGACCCTGCTGCTGGCGATCGCACCGGCCACCGCCGCGTGCTCGATCGGTTCCCATGCCGACGGATGCCGGGCGGAGGCGATCACCGTGGCGGTGACCCCCGCCATCGCCCCGGCCGTCGAGCAGACCGCACGCCGCTACAACGCCCGTACGACCTGTGTCCGTGTCACCGTGACCCACGAGGAGCCCGCGGACGTCGCCGGCGTGCTGTCCGGCCAGGGTTCGTCGCCCGGCGCCACGCGGCCCGACGCCTGGATCCCCGACTCATCGCTCTGGCTCCCCGTCGCCCGGCGGACCAAGCTCGGCGCCGGCGCCGTACGGCCCACCGGGACGTCGATCGCCTCGTCGCCGCTCGTGCTCGCCGCGGCCGAGGGACGGTCCCCCAGTGACGTGAGCTGGCGACTGCTCCTGTCCTCCCGTCTGCCCGGCACCGGGGCCGGCAAGCCGCCGGTACGGGTGCGGTTCCTCGACCCCACGACGCAGGCCGCCGGGCTCGGCGCGCTCATGCTCGCCCATCAGGCCTCCGGGCCCGGAAAGACCGGACTGGGCACCTTCGCGATCACGCTCTACTCCGATCTGTCCTCCGCGCTGCCCGACGACAAGGCCGCGTACGCGGCGATGTTCCGCGGCGGCGACCCGCCGACCGCGGTGGTGCTGTCGGAGCAGTCCGTCTGGCAGCACAACCACACGGACGCCAAGCGGCCGGTCAGCGCCAGGTATCCCCGCGACGGCGCGCTCGCGCTGGACTTCCCGTACGTCTCGGTGACCGGCGACCGCGAGAAGAGCCGGACGGTGGAGGACTTCCGTTCCGCGCTCTCGCAGTCGCAGTCACGTGAGGCGCTGCAGTCGCTCGGGCTGCGTACGCCGGACGGCGTGGCCGGAGCGGGGTTCGGCACGAAGTACGGCGTCGCCTCCGAGGCGCCGATCCCGGCGCGCCCGCAGGACCCGGCGACCGTCGGCAAGATCCTGCAGATGTGGCAGCGGACCGTGCTCGGCGCGCGGATGCTGATCCTGCTCGACGTCTCGCCCTCGATGGGCGACCCGGTGCCGAGCGGCAACGACACCCGCATCCGGGCGACGACCCGCGCGGCCATCAGCGGCACCCGCATCCTCAGCGACAACTCCCAGGTCGCGCTCTGGGAGTTCTCCACCCGGCTGGACCACGACCTCGACTACCGGCAGCTCGTGCCGTACCGGCCGCTGACCCAGAAGGTGGGGACGGGCATCCAGCGCGACGCCCTGATCACGGCGTTCAACGCCGCCCAGCCCGTCCTGGGCACACGGACCGCGCTGTACGACTCCGTGCTCGCGGCGTACAAGGAGGCCGTGCGGACATACCAGCCGGACCGCAACAACGTCCTGGTCGTGCTCACCGACGGCATGAACTACGACCCCGGGCACACGATCCTGCTGCAGGAGCTGATGAAGGAGCTCGCGAAGACCGCCGACCCGCTCAAGCCGGTCGCGATCGTGCCCATCGCGTTCGGCCCCGACATCGACCCCGGGCCGCTGCAGCAGATCGCCAGGGCGACCGGCGGGCAGGCGTTCGTCACGCTCGACCCCGGCCAGATCCAGGAGGTGTTCCTGGAGATGCTCATCCGTCTCACCTGTGGGCAGGCCTGCCCCATGTCATGAGCGCCCGGTAGGGTCGGGGTGCTGTGAGCGAACTCGACTGGCTGGCGATGGCCCGGCATGGTGAAAGCGTCGGCAACGCCGCCTGGCGGGCGGCCGAGTCGGCCGAGCTCGACGAGATCGACGTCGGCCTGCGCGACCCCGACGTACCGCTGTCCGAGACGGGCCGGCGGCAGGCCAAGGCGCTCGGCCGCAGGCTCGCCGCGATGCCGCCGGACGAGCGGCCCACCGCGGTCGTCTCCTCGCCGTACGTCCGCGCCGCCGAGACCGCGCGCATCGCGCTCGCCGAGATCGGCGACCCGCCGATCCACTTCGACGAACGGCTGCGCGACCGCGAGACCGGCGTGCTCTACGCGCTGACCTGGCGCGGCATCGCCGCCCGGTTCCCCGAGGAGGCGGCGCGCAAGCGGCTGACCGGCAAGTTCTACTACCGGCCGCCCGGCGGCGAGTCGTGGGCGGACGTCGCGCTGCGGCTGCGCAGCGCGCTGTCCGACATCGAACGCGACCATCCGGACGGCCGGGTGCTCGTCTTCGCCCACGACGCGGTCGTGGTGCTGACGCGCTACATCGTGGAGCGGCTCACCGAGCGGGAGGTGCTCGAGATCGAGCGCACGCTCGTGCCGAACGGCTCGCTCACCGTGTGGGCGCGCGAGGACGGCGACCTTCGTCTCGTCACGTTCAGCAGCACCGACCACCTCGACCCGGTCTGAGCCTCACTCCTGGTCGTCGTGGACGAACAGGTTGAGCAGCCAGCTCACCAGGCCGACGACGATCGCGCCCCAGAAGGCCGCCCAGAAGCCGGACACGTTGAACGGCAGGTTCATCTTGTCCGCCGCCCAGCTCGCCAGCCACAGCAGCAACCCGTTCACCACGAGCGCGAAGAGTCCCAGCGTGAGGACGTAGAAGGCGCAGCCGAGCGTCTTGATGATCGGTTTGAGGAAGGCGTTGATCAGACCGAACACGACTGCCACGGCGATCAGGGTGCCCACCTTGCGGGGTGTGGAGGCCGTCGTCAGCTCGATGCCGCTGACGATCAGGGTCGCCACCCAGAGGGCGATTGCGGTCGTAACCACTCGTATCAGGATCTTCACATACCGATCGTTGCACGAAACACTCAGCGCATCAGTGAGCGGAGCACACCCGCGCACCCTCTTATGAGCGAGGACTCGTGAGTGAAGTCCGTGACGTCACCGCGGCGGACGCCGATCCGCTGGCGGCGGTGCTGGGCCGTGCCTTCGCCGGCGACCCGGTCTGGCAGTGGATGTTCCCCCGGCGTCCGGAGCGGATGGGCTCGATGTTCGCGTCGATGCTGCGCCACGCCCACCTGCCGAACGGCCTCACCGAACTGGCCGAACGGGACGGCCGGATCGTGGCCGGCGCGATGTGGGACCCTCCGGGCCGCTGGCGGGTCCCCCTCGCCACCCAGCTACGCCAGCTTCCCGGCCTCATGCGCATACTGGGCGGGCGGACCTTCACGGTGCTGCGCGGGCTGGGCGAGGTCGAGCGGGAGCATCCGATCGAGCCGCACTGGTATCTGGCGGTCCTCGGCACCGACCCCCGCGCGCAGGGGCTCGGGCTCGGATCGGCGCTGCTGCGGTCGAGGCTGACCCGCTGCGACGAGCGGCGCTTTCCCGCGTACCTGGAGTCGTCCAAGGAGAGCAACGTCCCCTACTACGAGCGGTTCGGCTTCCGGGTCACCGGAGAGATCCGCCTGCCGGGCGATGGTCCGCGCTTGTGGCCGATGTGGCGAAACCCCCAGTAGCCATCCCCAACCCCTCACCGGATCACTTTCCATAAGGTGATCGACTTAAGCGGTGCTTGAATGGCACCTGGTTACAACGGCATGCCGTTTCCCGGAGAAGCTGTTTGCGACACTTTTGATCTTGTGGCGGCTACGGAGAGTTACCATCTGCTTCGGGTGAGGCGACGGCGTGAAATGCCAGTCGAGTATTCAGCCATCGCGTCACCTCCCATATCCGCTTTAACATTGGATAAATTGAATGCGTAAAACGTTTTGTGCGCTGGCCGGCACCGTCGGCCTCGTCGCGGCGACGGCGTTGCCCGCCGCGGCGGTCGACACGACCGTCACATTCGCGATCACGACCGCCGGTCTCACGATCAGCGCGCCGGGAGCGGTGAACCTCGGGGAGGTGGCATCGGGCGCCACCAACGTCTCGGGTCAGATCGGGCCGGTCACGGTGACCGACCTCCGCGGTACTCTCGGCGGCTCCTGGACGGCGACCGTCACCTCGACCGATTTCACCACCGGTGCCGCCACGGGACCTGAGACCATCCCGGCCATCAACGTCAGTTATGTCCCCGGGGACGCGACCAGCACGACAGGCACGGGCACCTTCACTCCGGGCCCGGGCGGCATTCTCAATGTGCCGCGAGTCGCCTTCACCGGTACCGCGCTGACGGGCAACAACACCGCGACCTGGAACCCGACGCTCACCATCACGATTCCGGCGGCGGCCGTCGCGGGAACGTACACCGGCACCATCACCCATTCGGTCGCCTAGCCGGCGCGAATGACGATCGTGCGGCTTCTCACCACCATCATGAGGCTGCTGGCCGCCGGTTCGATCATCCCGGCCGCCGGCAGCCTCGGCGGAACCGCCGCGGCGGCGCCCCGGCCGCACAGCAACGGAATCGAGCTCCGTCTCGTCGACGCACCGGTCAGCGAGCGACCCGACTCCCGCGCTTGGCGCTACATCATCGACCACCTTCCGCCGGGTGCCGTCATCCACCGGCGCGTCCAGATCACCAACACGACCGGCTCGACTCGCCGGATCGCGCTCTACGCGGCGGCCGCGCAGATCGGCAAGCAGAAGTTCCAGTTCGCCCCCGCCCGTACTCCCAACGAGCTGTCCACCTGGACCAAGACGGACAAACAAGAGCTGACCCTCCCGCCGCACACGCGGTCGATGGTCACCACGACCATCAACGTGCCCGGCGACGCCGCTCCCGGGGAGCGCTACGCCGTCGTCTGGGCCGAGACGGCGGCGAAGGCGCCGTCCAACGGTGGCGTCGCCGAGATCAACCGGGTCGGGATCCGGATCTATCTTTCCGTCGGCCCCGGCAACCCGCCGGCCGCAGCCTTCACCATCGACTCGATCACCGCTCTGCGGTCACCCGACGGCCGCCAGGCGGTGCAGGCCCAGGTCCACAACACCGGCGGTCGCGCTCTCGACCTGAGCGGCAGCCTGAAGCTGACGAACGGCCCGGGTAGTCTGAACGCCGGCCCGTTCCCGGTCCAGACGGGGACCACTCTTGCCCCCGGCGACTCGGGATCCGTGTCCGTGCCCCTGGAGGTGCACGTGCCGAACGGTCCGTGGCGTGCCCACATCCGGCTGCGAAGTGGACTGACCCAACGGACCGCCGAGGCCACGATCACGTTCCCGATCTCCGCGGGACGGGAAACGGCCAGGGCGGAGACGGCCATGACCTACCCCCTCGTGGCGCTCATCGTCGGCCTGATCCTCACAAGCATCATCGGTGGCCGGTCCCTTATACGGCGGCGGCGAAGAAACAGGGCCTGAACGGCAGGATCCGCGATGGCGGCCGCGACGTCCGCCCGGTCGACGCCGGGCGGACGTCGCGGCCCACACCGGCACTCCGCACACCGTCTCGTGATCCTCGCGGGCCCGCTGCGCGAGGGGCCGTAAAGGTCCCGGGGCCGCTGCCCCACAGGCCCTAGAGGTCCTCGCCGAGGATCGGGAGGGTGAGGACGAAGCAGGTGCCGAGGTCGTCGTCGGCCAGGGTCAGTGAGCCGCCGTACGCGTGGGCGATGTCGCGGGAGATCGCCAGGCCCAGGCCCGTACCCCCCGAGTCGAGCCTGCGTGCCGCCGGCAGCCGGATGAACCGTTCGAAGATCCGTTCCCGGTCCTCGGGCGCGATGGTCTCGCCGTCGTTGAACACCTCGACGACCGCGTCGTCGGCCTCGCGGCGCACGGTCACGATGACCTCGGAGTCGGCGTGGCGGGCGGCGTTGTCGAGCAGGTTGGTGAGCACCCGGCCGATGTCGACGCTGTTCACCCGGGCGACCACACCGGGCTCGGCGTCCACCTTGGCGGCGACGCGGCGCGGCCGGCGGGCGACCTCGCGCTCGGCCAGGTCGCCGAGGTCGACGTGCTCGGCCCGGCCGGGCAGGCCGGCCTCCCGCCGGGCGAGGACGAGCAGCTCGGTGACGATGTTCTGCAGGCGTTCGGTGTTCTTCAGCGTCGTGCCGAGCGCGGCCCGCAGGTCGGCGCCCTCCGGGTCGATCAGCGCGGTCTCGAGCTCCGCGCGCAGCCCCGCGATCGGGCTGCGCAGGTCGTGAGAGACGTCGGAGACGAGCCGCCGCTGCTGCTCGACCGCCGCCTCCAGCCGGTCGAGGGTGGCGTTGATCGCCATCACCAGCGAGTGGAACTCGTCGCGCCGGGGCGGTACCGGGACCCGGCGGTGCAGGTCCGCGGCGTTGATCTCGTCGAGCTCGGCCCGGATCAGCTCGACCGGGCGCGCCCTGCGGGCGTCGAGCCACCACCTCCAGGCCCCCGCCGCGCCGATGCTGACCGGGATGCCCAGCGCGAGGAAGACCGCGAGCCCGGGCCGGGGGAACAGCCCCAGCTCCGGGGCGAGGACGTACACGGTGAGCGGCCCGGACGGGCCGGCCACGCGGGTCGCGACGCCGGTGAAGCAGCGGTTTCCCGGGCAGACGCGCTCGAACAGCGGGCCGTCCCCGGCCGGCCGGGGCGCCCGCAGCGCCGACAGACCGACGAGAGAGCGGCTGGCCGCCACGACGTGCCGCCGGTCGTCCTGGACCTGGATCAGGCCGGGCGTGCCGCTGACGATCGGGGTGGCGAGGTGGCCCGTACGCGCGATGGCGCCGACCTGACGCGCGGTGAAGACGAGCTGGTTGCTCAGCTGGGCGCCGGCCTGGATCCGTACGAAGGCCAGCAGGGCGCCGTACGCGAGCATGGCGAGGAAACCCGTCACCACCATCGCGATGACGGTGACGCGCACTCTGCTGAGTTGCTCGTTGGGAAGCCGCACGATTTTGCGCCGCGGACACACCGCCCCCCGACGGTCGTTCACGGCAACGATGAGTTACCCGGCAGACACCCCGCTTATGCGTTTGCGCAGGCCACAGCCTTTTAACCGCAAGATCGGCCGGGAGCGTGTCCAGAAGCGGCCGGGGCGGTCCCCCGCCGGGAGAGGTGTACCCGGATGCCCGAATCCCCGGTCGCCGACCCGGCGTGACCGGCGGACACGCTCCGCGACGAAACCGTCGGCGCATCTCCGGCTGTCGCGTCGTCTCGTTCGCTTTTTCCTGGCCTTCGCGACGGAACGGCTGAGGTACCCCACGACCGTTGTGACCAGTACATTTAATCGCATATGCGAAACCTCGCCCGGGGTCTTGGTTCCCGGTCGTCGCGCCGTACCGATGTGTGTCAAAGTTGACACGCGACAGATTGCAGAAGAGCGGTGATACTCAGACGTGGGAGACAGACGGTCGCGATGACGGTCGCCCGCCGGGCGGCGCGCACCAGAACAACTAAAACTGGAAGGATGCCGTCCGCGCCACGGGTTGGTGGCAAATCGGCGTTCGTTGGGAGGCGGGAGCGCCAATGAAGAAGTACCTCACCTGGGCACTCGGGGCCTTTGTTGTGTTCTACCTGCTCAATTCTCCGTCAGGTGCGGCTCACGTAGTGCACAACGCACTGGGTACCCTCGCCGATGCGGGCAACTCACTGTCGAGGTTCGTGAACGCACTGTGATCCCCGGCGCGGCCTCAGCCGCGCCACCCTCACACTTCCGGCGGACCGTCCGCTGTGATTTCGCCACGTGACCACCTCGTGGCCGACCCTGTATCTCGTGCTCCCCGGTGCACGGCTCTGTAGAACCAGGTTCTAGAGTAGGCCGACGACCTGAGAGGTGGAGCATGGGACCGCTGCACGGTGTACGCGTCATCGAGATCGCTAGTCTCGCACCCGCGCCGTTCGGCTGCATGGTGCTGTCCGACCTGGGCGCCGATGTGCTCCGGGTCGACCGGCCCACGAGCGTCGGACGCGACGCGTCGCCCGACCCGCTGGGGCGCGGCCGTCGTTCCATCGGTCTCAACCTGAAGGACCCCGCCGGGGTCGACGTGCTGCTGCGGCTGGTGGAGACCGCCGACGTCCTGGTCGAGGGGTTCCGGCCGGGCGTGACCGAGCGTCTCGGCTTCGGTCCCGACGTGTGCCTGGAGCGCAACCCCGGCCTCGTGTACGGGCGTATGACGGGCTGGGGCCAGGAGGGCCCGATGTCCCAGATGGCCGGGCACGACATCAACTACATCGCCATCGCGGGCGCGCTCGAACCCATCGGACGCGCCGGGGAGCGGCCGGTGCCGCCGCTGAACCTGCTCGGCGACTTCGGCGGCGGCGGCATGCTCCTGGCCGTCGGCATCCTGTCCGCGCTGTTCGAGCGGTCCCGGTCCGGCCGCGGCCAGGTCGTGGACGCGGCGATGGTCGACGGCGCGGCCCTGCTGACCTCCTTCATCCACGGCATGCGCGGCTCGGGCGCGTGGCAGGACGCGCGCGGCACCAACCTGCTCGACACCGGGGCGCCGTTCTACGACACGTACGAGACCGCCGACGGGCTGTTCATGAGCGTCGGCGCGCTGGAGCCGCAGTTCTACGCGGCGCTGCTGCACGGGCTGGGCCTCGCGGACGAGGACCTGCCGGGTCAGCTCGACCGCGACCGCTGGCCGGAGCTGCGGGCGCGCTTCACCGAGGTGTTCAAGCAGCGGACGCGGGACGAGTGGACCGCGGTCTTCGACGGCACGGACGCCTGCGTCGCCCCGATCCTCGGCCTCGCCGAGGCCCCGGCCCACGGCCACGCGACCGCGCGTACGGGCTTCATCGAGGTGGGCGGCCTGCCGCAGCCGGCGCCCGCACCCCGCTTCAGCCGCACCTCGGCCGAGACCCCGGCCCCGCCCGTACGCCCCGGCGAGCACACCGACGCCGCGCTCGGCGAGCTCGGCCTGACGCCGGAAGAGATCGCCGACCTGCGCGAAAGCGGCGCGATCGCCTGAAACGGGCTCCCGCAAATGCGGGATCCCCTGCGGCCCGGGTTACGTCATCCTGGCCGCATGGGATTGATCCGCGTCCTCATCGTCGATGACCAGGTGCTGTTCGCCGAGGCGCTCGCCGCCCGGCTCAGCGCCGAGCCCGACCTGGAGATCCTTCCCGTCGCCCACGACATCCGGCGTGCCACCGCGCTCATCGCGACCGAGTCGCCGCAGGTCGTCGTCCTTGACCTCGTGCTCGGCGAGGAGAGCGGACTGGACGCGCTCGACCTCCTGCGCCGGCGCCATCCCGACATACGCGCCGTGGTGCTCAGCGGGGTCACCGACATCGATCCGATCGTGACCGCCCTGCGCCGGGGCGCGGTCGGCTGGCTGCCCAAGACCGAGAGCGCCGACCTGGTCTCGCGGGTGATCCGCGGGGCGGCCGGGCGCGGCGGCTGGATCCCGCCCGCCGTGCTCGGCGAGGTGCTGCGCCGGCTGCTGGCCGACGGGATGCCGGACGCCGACGACCTCGCCGAGCTGACGCCTCGCGAGCGCGAGGTGCTGCGGTGCATGGTGGACGGGCGGAACCGCCCCGAGATCGCCGACCGGCTCGGGCTGTCGGCCAACACCGTGCGTACCCACACCCAGAACCTCCTCTCCAAGCTGGACGCGCACTCGGCGCTCGAGGCCATCACGGTCGCGATGCGCGCCGGGATGCGTCCGTCGAATCCCGGCGATGATCCCCCGATGTGAACGGGCGTCCCCCATATGGCGTAGGTCGTCATCGTCCTGATGCGCGTTCAGGCGCGGTGACGGCGCCCGTACTCTCGGCGCAGGCGAGAGGGGCGTTCGTGGAAAACGGGCGGGGCTGACCTTGCGGAAGCGCAGATGCCACGGCGGCGACGGCCGCGTCCGTACCCTGATCATCGGGGCGGGCCACGCCGGCCGTACGCTCGCGCGGGCGTTGCTCGAGTCCGGCGGCGGCCTGACGCCGGTCGGGTTCCTCGACGACGGGCCCGATGACCCCATGGACCTCCCGGTGCTCGGCGGCACCGGCGACGTCGCGGGCGCCGCGTGGCCGGTACGCGCGAAGGTCGCCGTCGTCGCGATCCCGTCCCTGCCGCCCGTACGCGTCGCGCGGCTGATCGAGCAGGTCTCGCGGGCGGGCCTGGACGTGCGCTATCTGCCGCCGGGCGCCCGGGCCGGTACGGAGCCGCTGCGGCTGCTCGGCCGGGACGAGCTGATGGTGGCGAGCCTGCGCGCGCGCCGGTTCGTCGCGGGCCGGCGGGTGCTGGTGACCGGCGCGGGCGGCGCCGTCGGCGCCCAGCTCTGCCGCCGCCTGCGCACGCTCCGCCCCGCGGCGCTCATCCAGCTCGACAACGACTCGGGCGCGCTGGCCCGGCTGACCGCCGAGAGCGACGAGGGACGCCCCGCCGCCGTGGACATCCGGGACGGGCCGCGGGTCGACGCGCTGTTCGACGACGTACGGCCGGAGCTGGTGCTGCACACCGCCGGGTTCAACCACGACCCGCGGCCGCTGGAGCGGCGCCCGTCCGCGGCGGTGCGCACCAACGTCCTGGGCACCGGCAACCTCGTGCGCGCGGCGGTGCGGTACGACGTCGAGCGGCTCGTCCTGGTCTCCACCGACCAGGCCGCCGAGCCGGTCTCGGTCCTCGGCGCGACCCGCCGCCTGGCGGAGCTCGTCCTGCAGGCGGAGGCGGGCGGCCCGACGTGCTTCGCTGCGGTACGGGCCGGCAGCGTGCTGGGCTCGGGCGCGTCCCCGCTGCGCGCGGTCGCGGGCCAGCTCGCCGCCGGCCAGCCGGTCACCGTGGCCCATCCGGACGCCGCGCGGCACCTGATGAGCGCGCGGGAGGCCGCCGAACTCGTCCTGGAGGCCACCGCGATGGCCGAGGACGCCGAGACGTTCGCCCTGGACACCGGCCCGCCGTCGCCGGTGCTGGAGGTGGTGGGCGCGCTGGTGGACGGCCTGCGGGTGCCGGACGTGACGATCCGTTTCACGGGCCTGGGCCCGGGCGAACGGCTGCGCGCCCGGTCCTTCGCGGCCTCGGAGGAACGCCTGCGCACCGCCCACCCGCTGATCTTCGCCACCCGCGCCACGGTGCCCGCGCACGGCCGGAACGAGCCCCTCACCGCGCTCCTGGACGCGGCGGCCCGGGGAGCCGACGACGAGGTACGGGCGCTGATGCGCCGCATCCTGCCGGAGTACCGCCCCCGCGAGGAAGACCCATGACCGACGGAGCGCCGGCCGACCGGCTGCGCGTCGCCCTCGTCCTCAACCGGTTCGAAGGCGGCCCCGCACGCGCCGCCCTGACCGCCGCACTCGCACTCGACGCCGGAGCGTACGACCACACCGTCGTCACCGGGGGGCCCGGGGCGCTCGACGAGTGGGCCGCGGAGTCCGGGGTCGAGGTGGTGCGCGCCGAGGGGACGCGGGCGCTGGCCGACGTCCTGGACGCCGGTTCGTACGACGTCGTTCACACCCATGACGGCACCGCGGGGCGGCTCGCCGCCGTTCGTGCGGGTGTGCCGCGGCTCGTGCACACCTGGTACTCCCCGCCCGCGCCCTCTCCCGCCGAGCGGCGGGCGGCCCGGCACACTGACGTGTTCCTCGCCGTGGGCACGCGGACGGCCGCGCGGGCGCTCCGGCTCGGGCTCGCCGCTCCGGAGCGGCTGCGGGCGATCTGGCCCGCCGTCGAACTCCCGAAGCAGGCCGGCACGCGCACGCGGGCGCGGCGGACGCTCGGGCTCCCGCTCGGCGCGCAGGTGGTCGGGGGGATCGGCGCGGCGCGCGGCGCGCGGCGGTCCGACGTGTTCGCGCGGGCGATCGCGCGGCTGCCCACGAACGTCCACGGCGTCTGGGCCGACATCGACGGCGGGCCCCGGCTGCCGGGGCGGATGAGCCGCCGGCTGACCGAACACCTCGGCGGCGACCGGCTGCTGTGGCTGGGCCACCGCGACGAGATCGCCGACCTGCTGCCCGGTTTCGACGTGCTCGCCATGATCGGCCGCCACGAGGGCGTGCCGTACACCGCCGTCGAGGCGGCCGCGGCCGGCGTGCCGCTCGTCGGGACGGTGGCGCCGAGCGGACCGGACATCATCCGGGCCGGCGAAACGGGTCTTCTCACCGCGCCCGGCGATCCCGGACAACTCGCCGACGCAATCGCCTTTATTTTGGACAATCCCGGAGAAGCGCGTCGAATGAGTCGAGCCGCGCTGACTCGGGTGGCCGATCGCTGCGACCCCCGGTCACTTTCGGTGACTTTGGACGAGGTTTATCGAATTTCGTCCGCGCACTTGGATTGCACGTAGACGCTGTATCTTCAAGCTTAGTTTACCGAGAGTGACCACATGACCACCTCCGGCCAGCAACCCTCTATTTACCACCGGCTGCCTGGACACCGGCGTCGTACGGAGTGACGGTCGACAACGTTGGTCCATGTTTTCCAAAGACGGGGGTCTCCAATGATCGATGGACAGTCACGCTCATCACCCTCCGCGACCGCTCCTTTGCTGGAGCCTCAGCCCGTCGCACTCCCGGTCCCCTCTGACGGCGACCCCGACCTGTGGCGGCGGAGGATCCGCCACGACATCCGTCACGAGCTCGGCACCATCATCATGCTGGCCTCCGCCATGTCGGTCGCCGACGACGTCGGGCCCGACAGCCGCCGGCGCGTCGACGCGCTGCTCGGGGAGACCCGCTGGCTGGACCACCTGCTGCGGCGCCTCGACGAGGACGACGACCGGCCGGAGGACCACCTGCCCAGCCCCGAGCGCGTACGGGTGGACGAGCTCGTCGGCGAGATCGTCGCCGGGCTGCGGCTGGCCTCGATCCGCCGCGTCGCGTATGACTCCGTACCGGCGTGCGCGCACATCGACCCGCTCGCGCTGTGGCGCGCGGTGCGCAACATCCTCGACAACGCCTGCCGGATCGCCGGCGAACGCATCGACGTGAGCGTCTTCGGCCAGGACGGCTGGACGGTCGTCCAGGTCGACGACGACGGGCCGGGGTTCGGCGCCGGCGCGGGCGGCCTCGCCTCGCTCGGGCTGGGCATCGTCCACGACCTGGTCTCCGGCTACGGCGGGAGCCTGGAGGTCCGCCGGTGCGAGCTCGGCGGCGCGCGCGTACGCATCCTGCTGCCCTTGGCGGCGCATCCATGAGAGTGGTGATCTGCGACGATCACGCGGTGTTCGCGGACTCGCTGGCCATGGTGCTGCGCGAGTCCGGGCACGACGTGATCGGCGTCACCTACTCCCCCGCCGACGCCTTACGTCTGCTCGGTTCGGCGCCCGCCGACATCTGCCTGATCGACCTGCAGTTCCCCGAGGGGTCGGCGCTGGACAGCCTGCCCGCTCTCCTGCGGGTGGCGCCGGCGACGCGGTTCGTGGTGCTGTCCGGTTCGCGCGAACCCGAGGTGCTGGCGGCCGCCCTCTCCGCGGGCGTACGAGGCTTCGCGCACAAGGGCCAGCAGGCGGACGAGATCGTCGCCATGCTGGCCCGCGTCCACGCCGGCGACGTCGTGGCCGACCCGGCCACGGGCTCGCGGATGCCGCTGCGCCCGCCCAGCGAGGCCCAGCGGCTCGCCCGCTA
Source organism: Actinomadura sp. DC4 (assembly GCF_030406325.1). Lineage (GTDB taxonomy): Bacteria > Actinomycetota > Actinomycetes > Streptosporangiales > Streptosporangiaceae > Actinoallomurus. The sequence goes on from NZ_JAUEQY010000002.1 coordinate 406,412, forward strand.
CCTGACGCCGCGCGAACGCGAGGTGCTGACCCGGCTCGTCCGCGGCGAGAACACGGCCACCCTCGCCCGCACGATGGAGATCACCCGAAGCACCGCCCGCAGCCACGTGCAGAGCGTCCTGACCAAACTCGGCGTCCATTCGCAGCGCGAGGCCGTCATCGCCGCGGCCCGCTACGGCCTGGTCAGCGTCAGTACCGGGGAATGGCTTCTGCGTTAGCTGCCCGGATTTATCCGCCTTTTCGGCATCGGAAGCAATGACTCCCCGCGCGTGCACAATCGTGCGCGGTGTACGCGATGTACGATCAGTTCAGCTCACGGGCGGCACTGGTCTAACCGCTGACCTGCACCCTGCCCCCTGAAACGAGCACGCGGGTGACGGGAGACATGGGCCGATGAGCCGATACGAGCGGTGGAACGGCCTGCTCTCCCTGCTCGCGGGCCGGGGACGGCTCAGCGTCGAGGAGGCCGCCACCGAGCTGAACGTCTCCGCCGCGACCATCCGCCGCGACTTCGACCAGCTCGCCCAGCAGCAGATGCTGACCCGTACGCGCGGCGGCGCCGTCGCCCACACCGTGACCTACGACCTGCCGCTGCGCTACAAGAGCGCGCGGCGCGCCTCGGAGAAACAGCGCATCGCGGCCGTCGCCGCCGACCTCGTCCAGCCCGGCGCGGTCGTCGGCATCAACGGCGGCACGACCACGACCGAGGTTGCGCGGGCGCTCGCCACGCGTGCGGACCTGCACACCGAGACCGGCGGTTTCGCGGTCACCGTCGTGACGAACGCGCTCAACATCGCCGGTGAGCTGGTCGTCCGCCCGCACATCAAGATCGTGCTGTCCGGCGGAGTGGCGCTGCCGCAGTCGTACGAGCTGGTCGGCCCGCTCGCGAACGGGGTGTTCGACCAGGTCACGCTCGACATGGCGTTTCTCGGCGTCAGCGGCCTCGACGTCGAACGCGGCGCGACCTGCGCCAACGAGGAAGAGGCGAGCATCAACCGGCAGATGTCGGTCCGCGCCGAACGCGTCGTCGTGGTCGCGGACGGCTCCAAGCTCGGCACGCGCGCGTTCGCCCGGATCTGCGGGATCGGCGAGGTCGACATGCTGGTCACCGACGCGGACGCGGACGCCGGGCCGTACGAGGAGGCCGGCGTCAAGGTCGTCCGCGCCTAGCTAGGGCCTGTGCCTCAGTGGGTCCGCAGGTGCTTGGCCGCCGCCGAGGCGAGCGCCCGCGCGTCCAGCCCGGTCTGGTCGATCCGCATCACGAAACGGCCCGCGCGGAACCAGAGCACGGGCGGTGAGGGGTAGGCGTACGCCTCGTCGGCGCCGTCGACCTGGACCGGCTGCGCCTGGGCGTCCACGGTGAGCAGGCGGTGGGCGTCGTCCGGGGTCGGGGCGACCCAGGCGATGTCGAGAGAGGCGTTCGTGTCGCCGGCGAGCCGGTAGGCGCAGCTCAGGTCGTGCAGGGCCACCGAGCCGACGCTCACGGCCGGGGTGACCGGCGGCGACGCGGCCTTGTACCCGGGCGCGACCGCGCACGCGTCCGGCCAGTCCGACTGCGGTATGCCCCCGAGCTCCCCCGGCGAGCCCGCCTTGGTCGTGTCGTAGGAGGTCGTACGGAACAGCCCTGAGACGGAGTACCCGGCGTAGAGCCGCCGGCCGGCCACCGCGATCCACGGCACGGCGCGCTCTCCCGCGTCGCCGGGCTGCTCGGCCAGCGCGAAGGGCGCGGGCCCGGTCCGTACCGTCCCGGCGGCCGGGTCGATGGCGTCGAGCGCGGCGGGCAGCAGCCGCACGCCGCCCTGGCCCAGGTGACCGCGCACGCCGTACACCTCGTCTCCCGCGACGGCCAGCGCGCCGTACGGGGCGAGGAGCGGCCGGGCGGTGACCTTCCCGCTCGTCAGGTCGACGGCCAGGGCCTGGCTCGCGCTCGTGACGACGGCGTGCTCGCCGGTGACCGCGAACCGGCAGGGCGCCGGGCACGGGCGGCCGGCGACCACGTCGTGCCCGTTCGCGGCCACGACCGTCACGCCCTTGATGTCATCGATCAGCGCGATCCCCCGGCGCACGACGGTGACGGCGCGCCGATCGGCGTCGTGGGCCCAGCGCACGGTGCCGGTGGCCGGGTCCAGGGCCAGGACCCGTACGTGGCCGGCGCACTCCTCCCGGAGCGCGAACAGGCTGCCGTCGGTGTCCTGCGCGCCGAGCTGGTCGATGATCGGCGTCTTGCAGCCGTGTTCGGCCACCGGCCGGATCCACCGGGTACGCCCGGTGCTCGCGTCGACGCCGCGCACTCCGGACCCGGAGACGGGGAGCACCGGGAGCACGCCCTGGCCCGCCGCGACGTCGAGGCCGCCGCTCGTGAGCTGGTAGCCGGGGCGGGCGGAGGTCCAGCGGACCCGCCCGGTCGCCGTCGCCAGCCCGGTCCAGCGCGACGATCCGCGCGCCAGGTCCGGGTCCGCGGTCATGACCACGAGCGAGCCCGATGTCTCGGCATAGCCGGTGACCTTCCGGCCGGGCTCGCGGTAGTGCCAGCGCGCCCGCCCGGTGCCCGCGTCGTACGCGTCGACGCCGGTGACGGTCCCCACGATCAGCTCTCCGTCCACGAGCCGCCGGAAGACCTGGGGATCGGAAGAGTCCGCGGGCGGGCGCGTGTCCACGTGCCAGGACTCGCCGAGCGTGCCGGCCGCCGGCCCGGCGTCGACGAGCGCGGCCGCGGCCGCGCCGGTCGTGGAGTGGTCGGTCCGGACCTTCGGCGGCGTCGTGTCGTCGCCCTTGTGGCCGGCGGAACACGCGGGCGCCAGAAGCGTCGCCACGCCGAGCAGGACAGCTCGAAACCGCAATGTGACCCCCGGCGCCGCAACGATCCGGAAAGAGAGACCGGTCAGCGACAGTAGTCACTACATAAGCGGTAAGTCATGCCTTTTTAAGCACTCTTGTACGCCCGAGGGCGGCGAGCACGGAACCCAGCAGGCCGGGGAACCGGGCCTCCAGATCGTCGTGGCGCAGCCGGACGACGCGCGCCCGGCCCTCGATCGTCGTCAGCGTGAGGCCGGCCTCCCGCAGGACGCGGTAGTGGTGGGACATGGTCGACTTGTGCACGTCGATGCCGTCGCCGATGCCCCCGCAGTTCTCCCCGTCGGTGTCGGCGAGCCGCGCGACGATCTCCAGGCGTACGGGGTCGGAGAGCGCGTGCATGACCGCGGCCAGGGAGATGTCCCCGGCCGGAGGATGGAACGGCTCCCGCATCAGTCCTCCCGCGCCTTCACGCCCGGCAGCCTAACGCACGGTTCGACGGTTGGACGAACATAAAACCATGCTGTTAGTTTGACGATCGCCCAACCATCAAACCTTCAGGAGTCTCCATGACACAACGCGCAGAGGCGCCGGTCACCGTCATCGGCCTCGGCCCGATGGGCCGGGCGCTGGCGGGGGCGTTCGTCGAGGCCGGCCATCCGACGACCGTGTGGAACCGCACCGCCGCCAGGGCCGACGACCTCGTCGCGCGCGGGGCGGTCAGGGCTGCGACGGCCGCCGCCGCGGTCGCCGCGAGCCCGCTGGTCGTCGCCTGCCTGCTGGACGACGACGCGGTGCAGGCGGTCCTCGGCCCCGCGGATCTCCGGGGCCGGACGCTGGTGAACCTCACCTCCAGCGCGCCCGGGCAGGCGCGCCGGCGGGCGGAGTGGGCCCGCGAGCAGGGCGCCGGCTACCTCGACGGCGCGATCCTGACCCCGACGCCGACCATCGGGCGTTCGTCGGCCCTCGTCCTCTACAGCGGGCCGGAGGACCTCTACCGGGCGCATCGCCCCATACTGGACGGCCTGGGCGGCACCGCGACGTACCTCGGCGAGGATCCCGGCCGGGCCGCCGCCTTCGACGTGACCCTGCTCGACGTCTTCTGGACCTCGGTCAGCGGCCTCGTCCACGGGCTCGCCCTGGCCCGCGCGGAGGGCATCTCCGGCGACGTGATCGCGCCGTACGCCGCGCTGGTCTTCGCCCTGCTGCCGGAGATGGCGACGAGGTTCGCGCGACGGCTCGACGACGGGGACCATCCCGGCGAGCGGTCCACCGTCGCCTCGGCCGCCGCCGGGCTGGAGCACGTCGTCGCCACCGCACGTGCGCACGGCATGGACACGGGCGTGCTGGAGGCCTCCCACGCCGTCGTCAGGCGGGCCGTGGACGCGGGACACGGGGCCGACGGCCTGTCACGTCTCGCCGCCGTCCTCGCGCCCTGATGGCGGTCAGGACCAGGGTGACGCGGGGCGCTCCTGCGCCTTGCCGTCCACCTCGACGTCGGCCTTCTCGTTGAAGAAGCAGACGAGGTCGCGGACCGGTTCGGCCTCACGCAGCGGCGCCTCGTACGTCCAGGCGATGTCCTCGCCGCCGTACGCCCAGTAGGACGCCTCGCCCTTGTAGGCGCAGTAGCTGGTCGTCTCCGAGGGCTTCAGCACGTCCAGGCGTACGTCCTCGCGCGGGAGGTAGTAGCGGACCGGCAGGCCCGTCTCGTAGAGGATCACGGGCTTGGAGGACTCGGCGAGCACCTCGCCGCCGACGCCGACCTTCACGTGCCGCGAGCTCGCGAGGATGTCGATGCGGCTGTACGGGTCGTGCGGGTGCCCGAAGACCTGCTCGTCCTCCTCGTACCAGGCGTCCATCTTGTCCCAGTAGAAGGCGACATAGCCCTTGAGCCAGGGCGCGATCGGGTCCGGGTAGCCCCAGACCGCGTTCTCCTCCGTACGGCCGCCGGCCGAGATGGTCCAGTACGCCGCGTCGCCCTTCACCGGGCAGTGCGTCGAGAGGTCGGTCCGCGTCAGCAGATCCATCCGGACGTCGGCCTCGGGAATGTAGTACAGGGGCAGGATGCCGGTCTCGAACAGCAGGTGCGCGCCGGTCGTGTCGGCGATCGTCTCGCCGCCGAACTCCACGCGGATCCGTTTCGGCGTCGGCTCGAAGTAAAGAAGGTGCTCGGGGGCCCGTACGTCTCCGTTGAACACTCCCGCGGGCCGTCCGGACAGAGGTGCTCCAGGCAAAGTCAGGCTCATGGCTTCCCCAACCCCCCATCTTCCCGGCACATTCCGCGGAAGGCCGATACCGGACCTGGATCCGAGCGGGTGGCAGAGGTTACGGTCTTTGGACACGGGAGGGAAGAAATGGCTCAACGGCGAGTCAGCCATGCCGTGTCGGACACGGAGCTGATCTACAGTCCGGACACCTACGTACGGTCGGTGCCGCATGACGCCCTGGCCCGGCTGCGGCACTCGACGCCCGTGGCCTGGGTGGAGGAGCGGCCCGTCGACGACTGGCCGGCCGGACCGGGGTTCTGGGCGGTGTTACGGCACGCCGACGTGCGTCACGTGCTGCGCGACACACGGCTGTTCTCCTCACACCTTGGCGCGACGCAGATCCGCGACGCCGAGGACCTCGACTACGTACGCCGGATGATGCTCAACATGGACCCGCCGGAGCACTCCCGGCTGCGGCGGCTGCTGGGCAAGGCGTTCACCCCGCGGGCGGTGGCCCGGCTGGCGGAGCGCATCGACCGGCGGGCGCAGGCGCTGGTGGACGCGGTCGCCGAGAAGGGCGAGGCCGACTTCGCCAAGGAGATCGCCGCCGACCTGCCGCTGCTCACGCTCGCCGACGTCTTCGGCATCCCCGAGTCCGACCGGTGGCTGCTGTTCGACTGGTCCAACCGGGTCATCGGCTACCAGGACGCCGAATACTCCCGCAGCGCGGCGTTCGACGCGTCGAGCGCCACCGAGATGGCCCGGCGGGCGATGCGGCTGCGCCCGCGAGACCCGGTGAACCCGCGTTCGCGCGCCGGCATGCCCGACCTGTACGCCTACGCCCACGAGCTGGGCGAGTACAAACGCCGCCATCCGGGCGACGACGTCATGACCGCCCTGATGCACCACGTCGACGACGAGGACGGCACGGTCGCGGTCGAGGAGTTCGAGAACCTCTTCTGGCTGTTCGCGGTGGCCGGCAACGAGACCGTGCGCAACGGCCTGCCGGGTGGGATGTTCGCGCTGCTCAAGAACCCCGGCGAGCTGGCCAGGCTGCGCGCCGACCGCTCCCTCCTCGAGACCGCGGTCGAGGAGATGCTGCGGTGGTGGACCCCGGTGATGAACTTCCGTCGTACGGCGACGGCGGACACGGTCGTCGGCAACGTCCCGGTCCGCAAGGGCGAGAAGGTCGTCGTGTGGTTCTCCTCGGCCAACCGGGACGAGGCCGTCTTCGACCAGGCGTCCCGGTTCGACGTCGGGCGGACCGAGAACGACCACCTGACCTTCGGGCACGGCCCGCACTTCTGCCTCGGCGCGCACCTGGCACGCCTCCAGATGCGCGCGATGTTCACCGCCGTCCTCGACCGCCTGGACGACATCGAACCGGCGGGCGACCCGATCCGGCTGCGCTCGAACTTCCAGAACGGCATCAAACGCCTGCCGATCCGCTGGACCCCCCGCCCCGCCTGACCCTTCCGCTAGTCGAGCCAGCCGGGCTTGACCAGGCCGGTCTCGTAGGCGATCACGACGAGCTGGGCGCGGTCGCGGGCGTGGAGTTTGATCATGGCGCGGCTCACGTGGGTCTTGGCCGTGGCCGGGCTGACGACCAGGCGGGCGGCGATCTCCTCGTTCGACAGGCCCTCGGCGGCCAGGGCCATGACCTCGCGTTCGCGGTCGGTGAGGGAGGAGAGTTCGACCGCCGACCTCGGCTTCTTCGCCTTGGCGGCGAACTCGGAGATCAGCCGCCTCGTCACGCCCGGCGACAGCAGGGCGTCGCCGCTCGCGACCTCGCGCACGCCCCGTACGAGCTCGGCCGGCTCGGTGTCCTTGACCAGGAAGCCGCTCGCCCCGCCCCGCAGCGCCTCGAAGACGTATTCGTCCAGCTCGAACGTGGTCAAGATGATGATCTTCGTCTCGGCCAGCCGCGCGTCGCCGATGATCTGGCGGGCGGCGGCCAGGCCGTCCAGGACGGGCATGCGGATGTCCATCAGCACGACGTCGGGCCGCTCGCGCCGGGCGAGGCGTACGGCCTCCTCGCCGTCGCCGGCCTCGCCGACCACCTCGATGTCGGCCTGGGCGTCGAGCAGCGCGCGGAACCCGGCACGTACGAGTGCCTGGTCGTCGGCGAGAAGTACGCGGATCAACCGTGCTCTCTTTTCCTGTCGTCGGCCGGACGCCCGGCCTCGTCGCCTGGGTAGCGAACCGGGAGCCGGGCCCGGACGCGGAAGCCGTCGGCGTCCGTACGGGGGCCGGTCCGGATATCCCCGCCGAGGGCCGAGACGCGTTCGCGCATCCCCGGGATGCCGTTGCCGCCGTCCGGCAGGTCGCCGGGGGCGCCGCGCCCGTCGTCCTGGACCTCGATGAGCAGCTCGCCGTCGGAGTAGCCGAGCAGCACCTGCGCCGTCACGCCCGGCCCGGCGTGGCGGGTGACGTTCGTCAGTGACTCCTGGATGATCCGGAACGCGGCGAGGTCGACGCCCGCCGGCAGCGTACGCGGCTCGCCCGTCGTCCGCAGGCGTACGGTGATGCCGGCCACACGGGTGCGGGAGAGCAGGTCGTCCAGGCGTGCCAGGCCCGCGGTGGGCGCGCGCGGGGCGCTCTCGTCGACCTGGCGGAGGACACCGAGCACGGACCGCACCTCGGTGAGCGCCTCCTTGCTGGCGTCCTTGATCGCGCTCAGCGCCGTACGCGCCTGCTCGGGGCGTTCGTCCATCAGGTGCAGCGCCACCCCGGCCTGGACGTTGATCATCGAGATGTTGTGCGCGAGGACGTCGTGCAGCTCCCGTGCGATGCGCAGCCGCTCCTCGCTGGCCTGGCGGCGTTCCTCCTCCTGGCGCGTGCGGCGGACCTCGTCGGCGCGCTCGCGGCGGATGCGGACGACCTCCGCGGCGGCCACGACGAGCAGGAGCCAGGTGAGCGCCACCCCGCTGTGACCGAGGCTCCACTCGTGCAGGCGGAACGGCCCGAAGGGCACGGACAGCCCCAGCACGGTGAGCACGGTCACCGCGAGGCCGGCCGCCACCAGCGAGAGCGTACGGCGGCCGGCCAGCACCGCGCCGAAGAGCGCGACGACCGGGCTCAGGAAGATCGGGCCGAAGACGTATCCGCGCAGCAGGAACCCGATCGTGATCACCATCACCACGGTCAGTACGGCGCCCGGGAAACGACGGCGGAAGAGCAGCGCGACGGGGCCCGCGACCAGCAGCGCGTACGCCGCCGCGTCGAGGTGCGTCAGCGGATAACGCATGTGGGCGTCGGCGCCCGACGAGCCCATGACCTGGACGAACCCGACGACGAGCGGCACGACGAACACCGGCAGCCCGCTGGGCCGCCATCTCGTCTCGCGCTCGCCCGTCACACCTGAACCCTAGGAGGTCATGCGTGCGTACGGCATCGTGCGCCGGTGGACATCGGGACTACGCCGACGGGAGTAGCCACTGGCTGACCTCGCATTTACCAGTCGTTTGCCCGCCATCCACAACACTGTGGCCGGGCCCGTCTCGCCCATAGGGGAGGTGTGCGGCGTTCTTGCAGCGACTCGGGCGCTCATAAGTGGACCGGAGGAGTCGGTTGGACGGATACCGTGAACCGGCCGGGGGTGTCGTGACCAATTCCCCTGACCCCGTCCGAGGCGCGTTCCGTCAGGGACGGGCCGGAGCATGAGAGGACATCGGTGGGACTGACGAGCGGGGGCCTCCTCGCCTTTATGCTCTTGGTGGCCGTCGGGCTGGGCGCGGCCACGATCTGGTGGTGGCCGAAGTTCGCCGGTACCGGGGTGCGTGCGGTGCTCTCCCGGATCGGGCTGTTCGTGAGTGCCCAGTTCACCCTGTTGATGGTGCTCCTGCTGGCGGTGAACAATTACTTCCTGTTCTACGCCTCATGGTCGGATCTGCTCGGCACCAATCACCAGCCGGTGCATATCCAGACCAACAACGCCATCATCGCCACCAAACCGAAAGGCAACGGGCAGCCGCTCGCCCGCCAGACGACGGGTTATGACAAGAAGAGCAAACCCGACCCGGCCCGCGACGGTCAGATCGAGCAGGTACAGATCCAGGGCGCCCGTACGGGCCTGACCACCCAGGCGCTGGTGTTCCTGCCGCCGCAGTACTTCCAGAAGCAGTTCGTCAAGCGTCACTTCCCCGTGCTGTACGACTTCACCGGCTTTCCCGGCATCCCGGAGCAGCTCGTGACCCGGCTCAAGGTGCCGGCCACCGCCCTCCAGATGATGAACACCGGCCAGATCCAGCCGATGATCATCGTGATGATGCGGCCGTCGCCGTCCTCGGTCATGCCCAAGGACACCGAGTGCACGGACGTCCCGGCCGGCCCGCAGGTGCTCACCTTCTACACGCAGGACGTCGCCGAGGCCCTCATGTCGACCTACCGCGTGGCGAGCAGCTACCACGCCTGGGGCGCGATGGGCGACTCGACCGGCGGCTACTGCGCGGTCAAGCTGGCGATGAAGGCGTCGGACCGGTTCACGGCGGCGGTGTCGATGGCGGGCTACTTCTACCCGCGCCAGGACTGGCAGACCGGCGACCTGTACGGCGGCAGCAAGCAGGTCAAGAACGACAACAGCCTGATCTGGCGCCTCCAGCACCTCCCGCCACCGCCGATCTCGGTGCTCGTCACGACGAGCCCGGACGGCGAACGCGACTTCGGCGAGGCGAGGAAGTTCCTCCAGGCGTCGCGCGCGCCCCTGATCACCGACAAGATCCTGGTCCCGGGCGGCGGCCACAACCCCCGCACCTGGCGGCGTGTCCTGCCCAGCGCCCTGCTCTGGGTGAGCCAGCACCTGCAGCACGAGGACGCTTAGGGCCTGTCTCGAAGTCCCCGCGCAGCGGGACTTCGAGACAGGCCCTAAGCGCCTGGGGCGAGCGCGTCGAGGAGACGCTGGAGCACCCGGGCGAAGACCTCGACCTCCTCGGGCTCGGACGTGCTCAGGGCGTCGGCGACGATCGCTCCGAGGGCGGCGCGCATGGCCTGGACGGCCCGGCGGCCCTCGGGCGTGAGCGACAGACGGGTCGCCCGCGCGTCGTCGGCGTCGGCCGCCCGCGCCACCAGACCGGCCTTCTGGAGCCGGGTGGCGTACCTCGTGGTCACCGTACGGTCGAGGCCGATGAGCTCCGCGAGGCGGCTCGCCGTCGCCGGTCCCGTACGGGCCAGGCCGGACAGGACCGGGTAGGTGGTGCCGTCGACCCCGTCGACCCCCGCGGTGAGCCGGTCGTAGAGATGAGCGCGGTTGGTGCGCAGCAGCAGGGCCCCGAAGGTCGTGGCGATCTGTTCGGCGTGCGCGGTCACGGTCCGATCCTACGTGCAATTTACACGCACTTTGGTCTAGGATGGAAAGCGTGCAAATTGCACGCTCTAAGGAGGAGCCATGGCCGACAACGCGATCGTCCGCCCTGAGGACGTCCTGCCCGACGGCGTGGACGGCACCCTGCTGAACGGCGTCCCGGTCCGCAAGGGTTCGGTCGCCGCCTTCGTGGCCAACGCCCAGCGACTGCAGCGGCTCACCCCCGGCACCGACGAACACCGCCAGGTCTCGGACCAGCTGCGCGCGCTGACGCCGGCCGTCGCCGCGGTGGGCCTGTTCGAGATCTTCGAGGCCCGCTCACCCGAGCTCCGCGACATCATCGCGGCGACCTGAACCCGCCTCAGCGGCGCGTGGCGGCGGTCACGAACAGCAGAGGGCGAGGTGAGGACGCCCGCGAAGCCCGCGTCGAGCAGGAGCGCCGTCAGGGAAGGGCAGCTCGTAGGCGCCCGCCACGGCGATCGTCCGGTGTCAGCGCTTCTGCTGGATACGGAGCAGGTTGCCCGCGGGGTCGCGGACGGCGCAGTCGCGGACGCCGTACGGCTGTTCGGTCGGCTCCTGGACGATCTCCGTGTCGCTCGCCTGGAGGCGCTCGAAGGTGGCGTCGAGGTCGGCGGTGGCCAGGAGGACGCGTGCGTAGGTGCCCTTGGCCATCATCTCGGCGATGGTGCCGCGCTCGTCGTCGGTGACGCCGGGGTCGGCGCCCGGCGGCTCCAGGACGATGTTCGTGTCGGGCTGGCCGACGGGGCCGATCGTCAGCCAGCGCATGCCGCCGTAGCCGACGTCGTTGCGGACCTCGAAGCCCAGGAGGTCGCGGTAGAAGGCCAGGGACGCGTCCGCGTCCTCGTGCGGCAGGAAGCTCGAGTGAATCGTGAAGTCCATGCCGGTCACGCTAGTTGCGGCCCCGTGACCGGCGCTTCTCGATTCCTGATCGGTCTGGTCACCGGTCCGCCACGTACGCCGCGAGGTGCTCGCCGGTGAGGGTCGAGCGGGCGGCGACGAGGTCGGCGGGCGTGCCCTCGAAGACGACCCGGCCGCCGTCGTGGCCGGCGCCCGGGCCCAGGTCGATGATCCAGTCGGCGTGCGCCATGACCGCCTGGTGGTGCTCGATGACGATGACCGACTTGCCGGAGTCGACGAGCCGGTCGAGCAGGCCGAGCAACTGCTCGACGTCGGCGAGGTGGAGGCCGGTGGTCGGCTCGTCCAGGACGTACACGCCGCCCTTGTCGGCCATGTGGGTGGCCAGCTTGAGCCGCTGCCGCTCGCCGCCGGACAGCGTCGTGAGCGGCTGGCCGATGGTGAGGTAGCCCAGGCCGACGTCGGCGAGCCGGGCGAGGACGCGGTGCGCGGCCGGCGTACGCGCCTCGCCGTCACCGAAGAACTCCTCGGCCTCGGCCACCGGCATCGCGAGCACCTCGCTGATGTCCCGGCCGCCGAAGCGGTATTCGAGCACCGACGCGTCGAACCGCTTTCCCTCGCACTGCTCGCAGGTGGCGGCGACGCCGGCCATCATCGCCAGGTCGGTGTAGATCACCCCGGCGCCGTTGCAGGTGGGGCAGGCGCCCTCGGAGTTGGCGCTGAACAGCGCCGGTTTCACGCCGTTGGCCTTCGCGAACGCCTTGCGGATCGGGTCGAGCAGCCCCGTGTACGTCGCCGGGTTGCTCCGGCGCGAGCCGCGGATCGGGCTCTGGTCGATCGACACCACGTCCTCGCCGGCCGAGATCGACCCGTGCAGCAGCGAGCTCTTGCCGGAGCCCGCCACGCCGGTGACCACGCACAGCACCCCGAGCGGGATGTCGACGTCGACGTCGCGAAGGTTGTGCCTCGTCGCGCCGCGGATCTCCAGCGTGCCGACGGAGGTCCGCACCTTCTCCTTGACCGCGGCCCGGTCGTCGAAGTGGCGGCCGGTGATCGTGTCGCCGGCGCGCAGCTCCTCGACGGTGCCCTCGAAGCAGACGGCGCCGCCTCCCGTACCGGCTCCGGGGCCGAGGTCGACGACGTGGTCGGCGATCGCGATCGTCTCCGGCTTGTGCTCCACCACGAGCACCGTGTTGCCCTTGTCCCGCAGCCGCAGCAGCAGGTCGTTCATCCGCTGGATGTCGTGGGGGTGCAGGCCGATGGTCGGCTCGTCGAAGACGTAGGTGACGTCGGTGAGCGCGGAGCCGAGATGGCGGATCATCTTGGTGCGCTGCGCCTCACCGCCCGACAGTGTGCCCGACGGCCGGTCCAGCGAGAGGTAGCCCAGCCCGATCTCCACGAAGGAGTCGAGGGTGTGCCGCAGCGCCGTCAGCAGGGGCGCGACGGAGGGTTCGTCCAGGCGCCCGGTCCACTCGGCGAGGTCGCTGATCTGCATCGCGCAGGCGTCGGCGATGTCGATCCCGTCGATCTTCGAGGACCGCGCCTCGGCGCTGAGCCGGGTGCCCTCGCACTCGGGGCAGGTGGTGAAGGTGACCGCCCGCTCCACGAAGGCGCGGATGTGCGGCTGCAGGGAGTCGACGTCCTTGGACAGCATCGACTTTTGGATCTTCGGGATCAGGCCCTCGTACGTGAGGTTGACGCCCTCGACCTTGATCTTGGTCGGCTCTTTGTAGAGCAGGTCGTTCAGCTGCCTCTTGGTGAACTTCCCGATCGGCTTGTCCGGGTCGAAGAAACCGCAGCCGGTGAAGATCCGGCCGTACCAGCCGTCCATGCTGTAGCCGGGGATCGTGAGCGCGCCCTCGTTGAGCGACTTGGTGTCGTCGTACAGCTGGGACAGGTCGATGTCGTTGACCGAGCCCCGGCCCTCGCAGCGCGGGCACATGCCGCCGGTGATGCTGAAGCTGCGGCGCTCCTTCACGGCCCGCCCGGCGCGTTCCATGGTGACGGCGCCCGCGCCGCTGATCGAGGCGACGTTGAAGGAGAACGCCTGGGGCGAGCCGATGTGCGGCCTGCCGAGCCGGCTGAAGAGGATGCGCAGCATCGCGTTGGCGTCGGTCGCGGTGCCGACCGTGGAGCGGGGGTCGGACCCCATCCGCTGCTGGTCGACGATGATCGCGGTCGTCAGGCCTTCGAGGACGTCGACCTCGGGCCGCGCCAGCGTCGGCATGAAGCCCTGCACGAAGGCGCTGTAGGTCTCGTTGATCATCCGCTGCGACTCCGCGGCGATCGTGCTGAAGACCAGCGAGCTCTTGCCCGAGCCGGAGACGCCGGTGAACACCGTCAGCCGGCGCTTCGGGATCTCGACGCTGACGTCCTTGAGGTTGTTCACCCGTGCGCCGTGCACGCGGATCAGGTCGTGGCCGTCCGCGAGGTGCGGGCTCATCGTGTCTCCATGGAGGTCACGCTAGTTGCGCCTCGCCGGAGGACGCTTCTCGATTCCTGATCGGTCGGGTCACCTGCTTGGCCACGCACGAGGGCATCCCCTCCGTCGCGGCCACCGCCTGCCGCCGGTAGACGCTGGGCGGCACGCCGACCAACTCGGTGAAGCGCGTGCTGAAGGTGCCCAGGGACGAGCAGCCGACCGTGAAGCAGACCTCGGTCACGCTGAGGTCGCCGCGGCGCAGCAGCGCCATCGCGCGCTCGATCCGCCGCGTCATCAGATAGCCGTACGGCGACTCGCCGTAGGCGAGCCGGAAGGCGCGGCTGAGGTGGCCCGCCGACATGTGGACGCCCCGGGCGAGGGCCTCGACGTCCAGCGGCTGCGCGTGGTCCCGGTCGATCCGGTCCCGTACGCGGCGCAGCCGCGCGAGATCACGCAGGCGCTGCGCCTCGTCGAGTCTGCTGGTCACCTGCGAAATCGTGCCACGTCATGCCGGGTTTGCCTACCGCTGACCGGATTCGACCGTACAGGTCAGGTCGCCGGGTCGTCGGCGGCCATCGGCTCGGGACACAGGTCACCGTCCGGTTCCGGGTCGAGACGGTCGAGGATCTCCTCGGCGGTCCTGCGCCGCAGGACCTCGCGGACGCTCTCGTCCTCGACCCGGGAGCCGAGGTCTTCGCCGTCCAGGGACGAGCCGGCGAGCAGGTCCTCGAAGCCGGGCTCACTCGTCATCGCGCGCCGCCTTCCTGTCCTGGGCGAGCTGCCGGCGGTAGCGGTAGAGCATTCCCTCGACCGCCCGGGCGCCGGTCCCGTCGGCGAGGACCGCCGCGATCTCGGCGTGGGTGTGGCCCTCGCAGTGCAGGTACGCCACGAGCCGCATGCGCGGGTCCGGGGTGGTGGCCGCCAGGAAGCCCATGACCGTGGCCTGTTCGACGACGGACTCGGCCACGTCCGGCAGGTCGTCGGGGCGTTCCCGGCGAACGGCGGACTCGATCCTCAGCCGCCGCTGCCACTCGGTGTGCCGTCGCCGGTAGACCTCGGCGAAGGCGAACAGGCACGTGCCGATGAAATAGGTGGCCAGGCTCGCGCCACCGTCGGGCGTCCACCGGCGGCCGTGCAGGGCGTCGCGTTCGAACACCGTGATCGCACGGGCCACGGTGTCCAGGACGAGCTCCTCGATGTCCTCGGGGGACCAGGAGCCGGGGATGGACGAGGGCAGCCCGCGTACGCGCCGGGCCGCGCAGCGCTCGAAGATGTAGCCGGTGCGCACCCAGGGCTTGATCACGGCCAGCCCGTGGCGCGCGAGGCCGTCGAGGAACCGGTCGTGGTCCGGGCCGGCGAAGCCCTGGGCCGCGAGATGCTCGACGAGCCGCGCCTCGGCCGTGCGCTGCTCCTGCGAGCGGGTGTCCACGACCGGTCGTCGCTCACCGCCCAGTCGTGCGTGAGGCGGGCCCGTCTGGCCGCAGGACGACGGCCGGCCGTCGTACGACACCGGGCGTACGAGGGGCTCGTCCGGTACGTCTTGGGGCTCCTGCGCACCCCCTGCGTGGGCCGTGGGGCCGCCCAATCGCCTCTTGAGCCGCTCGTAGCGGAGCTTGGCGTGCTCGTACTCGCCCCAGAGCCTGATCGTCTCGGGCAGGCCGAGCTGCGGCCCGCGAGCGTCGAACACCTCGCGGCGGCGTTCCATCTCTCGCTGCGCGCCGGCCGCCTCCCGCGCCACATCGGTGCCGCCGAGGCGAACCGGCCTTCCGCCATCGCTCGGCGGCGGCGCGGCCGTTCTCGCGGCCGCGGTCATCGTCTTCGTCATCGGAGTCTCCCTCGGGCTCCCGCGTTGAGGCCCTCTTCCCTTCCTATGCGCGAGAACGGGCCCCGGCCCACACGTGGGCCCGCGGCGGCCGCTCGCCATAGATCCCTACGAAACGCCATCACGACGAACGAGGGAAGCCCGATGAGCACGAAGACACCGCCGGCCCTGCTCACGACGAGAACCGCAGTCGTCCTCCTCCTCGCGGCCGCCTGCGGCGCTGCCGTCGCGGGCCTGACCTGGCTGGCGCGTCACGAGGCGGCCGAGACCGGCCTTGCCGGACTCGCCGCCTTCGCGGGGGCGGTCGGCTTCTTCCACCGCCACCTCGACGCTCCGTGACGCGCTACCGGACCCGGATGACGAGGACGGCTCCCCCCTGGGACCGTCTCAGGCAGTCGGCGACCGTCTCGGGAGGGGCCCAGCCCGCCAGCAGGCGCGCCACGTCGGGGTCGGGCGCGGCGGCGATCGCGCCGCCCGTCACGCACACCAGCAGCTCCCCCGGGTCCAGGTCGACGGTCTCGCCCGCGAAGTGCGAGCCGTGGACCGCGCCCAGCAGGCGCTGGGTGCCGGTCAGCGACCTCGCCTCGCCCGAGGGCGTCAGGCGCAGCGGGGGCGGGTGGCCCGCCGACACCAGTGTGAGGCGCACGCCCGCGCCCGGGCGGCGAACGAGCTCGCCGTGGAGCAGCGTCATCAGCCGCCCGTGGACGCCCTCGCGGAGGATGGCCTCGTTGAGCCGGGCCACGGCGGCGGCCACCTCGTGGCCCTCGGCGGCGAGCAGGCGCAGGCCGTGCCGGGCCAGGCCGGTGAGCGTGGCCGTCTCCGGGCCGGTGCCGCAGACGCCGCCGACGGAGAAGCGCCAGTGGCCCGGGGCCGCCTCGAACACGTCGTACAGGTCGCCGTCGAGCGGCCGGCCCGCGGGGCGTACGAGGCGGTGCTCGACGCCCGGGATGACCAGGGCCGGCGTGGCGCGCGTACCCAGGCGGAACCAGACCGTCTTGGAACCGGCGGCGTACGACACGCCCCACTCGGCGGCGAGCATGATCGGCATGAGCAGTCCGCGTCCGCTGATGCGGTCGGCGTCGTCGCCCTTGCCGGGGGCGGGCAGCACGCGCGTCGTGTCGCCGTCGACCACCTCGACCTGGACCGAGCCGCCGCCCGCCCGGCAGATCACCTCGAACGGCGTCCCCGCGTGGATGACGGCGTTGGTCGCCAGTTCGCTGGTCAGCAGGACCGCGTCGTCGATCGCGTCATCGGCGCCCCACCCGATCAGCGTCTCCCGGACGAACCGGCGAGCCTGCGCGACCGCGGTCCGGTCCGCCGGGTAGGCCGCCCGCACAATCGTTCGCACGGGAGCTCCCTTCGCGAGTTGCCGCTCGCTCGACCACTTGGACACTCATCGTGACAGAGAGCAGTCGATCGATTACGCATTGCGAGGGAAAACGTACCGGCATCGGTGCACCGGGGACGCCACATGATTACTTTCGGTGGCGAAACCCGCGCGTTCTCAGTGCGCGGGCTGGAACGACTCGAAGATCGAACTCAGGTAGCCGGCGTCCTTGTCCCAGTAAGCGACCGGGGCCGTGACGAGGATGGCGTACTGCCGGCCGTTCGCGGTGAACCCGCGGTCGACGGCCCGCATGGTGCCGTGATCCCTCGTCGACCAGTTGTAGAACAGATCGGCGGCCGGCCAGCCGCGCGCGGTGAACCGGTCGCCGAGGCGGGTCACGGCGAAACCGGGCACGGTGTTCTTGGTCCGTACCTCGGACGCGAAGTTGCGCCAGTGCTCCACCGGGTCGGCGACGCCCCACGGGATGGTGTCCATCTGGATCTGCTCCCCGGTCGAGGCGAGGGACCAGCGGACCGACGAGGCGCCCACGACCTGCCGCGTCCAGCCCGCCGGCACGGCGACGCGCGACCCGTCGGGACCGGTCGACCAGTGGAAGCCGGGCGGCAGCGTGGGCGCGGGCGTCGCGGTGGGGCTCGGAGTGGTCTTGGGGGTGGCGCTGGGGCTCGGGCTGGGGCCGCCGGGCGAGCCCTTGGCGGAGTGGCGCGTCAGGAGCACCGCTGCGGCGATGACGGCGGCGACGACCAGCACCGCGACGACGATCAGCAGGGCCTTCGGCCGCTGCTTCGGCGGAGCCTCCTGCGACGGCGGTGGCACGGGCTCCTCGAACTCGCGCACCGTCTCGTCGAACCGGGGTGCGGGGCTCGCGCCGCTGCCGAACTCGCTGGTCCACGACTGCGGCACCCGGGCGGTGTCCGGAATGTCATGCCAGGTCTCGGCCGGGCCCGTCGCCGGGGCCGGCACCTCGCCGCGGGCGGCGCGCGCGAGATCGGCCGCCGCCTGGTCGGCCGTGACGCGCTGCGCCGGGTCCTTGACCAGCAGGCCCATCATCAGCGGCCCGAGCGGGCCGGCGTAGCGCGGCGGGTCGGGTTCCTCGTTCAGGACGGCGGTGAGCGCCGCCATGGCCTCGACGCGGTCGTGCGGGCTGCGGCCCTCGCACGCGGCGTACAGCGTGGCGCCGAGCGCCCAGAGGTCGGAGGCGGGGCTCGCCCCGTCGCCGCGGGCGCGCTCCGGCGCGATGTAGGCGGGCGAGCCCAGGACCAGACCGGTCTGGGTCAGCGTGGCGTCGCCGTCGATCCGGGCGATGCCGAAGTCGGTGATCACGACACGGGTGGAGCCGTCCGCGCGGGAGTCGAGCAGCACGTTGGCGGGTTTGACGTCGCGGTGCAGGACGCCGGAGGCGTGCGCCACGCGCAGCGCGGCGAGCATCTGGACGCCGATGTCGGCGACCCTGGTCACCGGGAGCCGGCCCTCGCCGTCGATGACCTCCTGCAACGACGGCGCGCGGACGAATTCCATGACGATCCACGGCCGCCCGTCCTCCTCGACGACGTCGTGGACCGTGACGATGCCCGGATGGGTCAGCCGCGCGGCCGACCGCGCCTCGCGCAGGGTGCGCTCGTAGAGCACCTCGCGGTCCGAGGCCGTCAGCCCCGGCGGAAAAATGACCTCTTTCACCGCGACATCGCGATGCAGGAGGTCATCGTGCGCATGCCAGACCCTGCCCATGCCGCCGCGACCGACCTGGCTCAGCAGGCGGTAGCGACGCCCGAGCACCGAACCCTCCCCGAACGGCATAGCTGAGGACCATACCGACCGCCGGTGGCTGATCGGCACGGTTAGCCGAGTAATTCAGCTAAATGTCGCAAAAACGAACACGCCGAAAAGGACAAGCAGCACCACGGCGACGATAACGATCGACCGGACCGGGTACGCCATCGTCCCCGACTCGCCGCTCCCGGGCGTCGTCGCGGCCTCGACGAACTCGGCGAGGACCTCCGGTTCGTCCGGCATCGTCTCGACCGGGGACGGCAGCCGCCGCGTCGCCCCTTCCGGGGACTCGGCGTCGACGGGCGTCTTCTCGGGATCCCCGGCCAGGATCCGGTCGAGCATCGAGGCCACCTGGTCCACGGTGAGCCGCTCGGCCGGATTCTTGCGCAGGAGGCCCTCGATGACCGGCCGCAGCGGGCCGGCGTTCGGCGCGGACTCCGGCTCGTCGGTGAGCACCGCCACGAGGCTCGCCATCGCGTCGGGACGCTCGAACGGCGACTTGCCCTCGACCGCGGCGTACATCGTCACGCCGAGCGACCACATGTCGGACGCCGGCACGGCGACACGGCCACGGGCACGCTCGGGCGCGATGTAGGCGGGCGAGCCGATGAGCATGCCCGTCTGGGTCAGGGTCGCGTCACTCTGCGCCCGCGCGATGCCGAAGTCGGTGAGCACGGCGCGCGAGCCACTGACGAGGACGTTGCTCGGCTTGACGTCGCGGTGCAGGATGCCCGCCTCGTGGGCGACACGGAGCGCACCCGCCATCTGCCGCCCGATCTCGGCGACCTTCTGCGGCGAGAGCACACCGTCCCGCTTGATCTGCTCGTGCAGCGAGCGGGCGCGGATGAGCTCCATGACGATCCATGGCCGGCCATCCTCCTCGACCACGTCGTACACGGTGACGACACCGGGATGGCTCAGCCGCGCCGCGGTCCTCGCCTCCCGGAAGGTGCGCTTGTGCTGGATCTCGCGCTCCTCATCGGAGAAGCCGTGCGGCAAGATCACTTCTTTGACCGCGACGTCGCGGCCGAGAACCTCGTCCCGAGCGTGCCAGACGGTTCCCATGCCGCCGCGGCCTACTTCGGTGAGCAGGCGATAGCGCTGCGCAAGAAGGGGGTTTTCCGGCATAGTTCGCCCACGATACCCACCGCGAGGCCTTTCGTTGGCCTGACGCACGCCCAATCACCGGTACAAAGAAAGAATATGGTGCGCGACCCCAGGAGCGAGATGACGACGAAGGTGGCGGCTGCGGGGCGATCATGGTCTCGGCGTGTCATCGAGGCCGTGCCAACCGTCCTGTTCTGGTACCTCCGCGTGTCAGGTGTCCTGTCCGTCCTGGCATGGCTCTCCTACGGCCTGATCGAGTGGATGTTCAGCGTCTGGGTGCTGCGTTCCATCAACTACTTCGGGTGGTACCCCAGCCTCCCGTACGGCCTGCTGCTGATCCTGGTCTCGGTCGGCGTGCGCCGCCGCAAGAAGGCCGCGTGGCGGATCAGCGTGGTGCTCTTCCTGCTGTTCTTCGCGGTCTGGGCGCTGGCCGGGCTCTCCGACTGGGGCGGCTACGGCGAGCTGATCACCGCGGGCGCCTTCGGTCTCGTCGTCGCCCTGCTGGTCGCCGCGCACAAGGAGTTCTACGCGCTGCCCGACCGCGCCAACCGGCGGCTCGCGCTCCTGGTCTTCACCGGGCTGCTGATCGTCGGCGGCGTCATCGGCACCAACCTCGTCTTCCTCACCGACCGCGACCCGCGCGGCCCCGCCTGGACCCACCTGGTGTACGCGGGGCTGCAGACGCTCCTCGGGGCGGGCGACAACGGCTGGGACCTCAACGTCAACGTGCCCGCGTGGGTCGACGGCATCCTCGGCATCCTCGGCAGCGGCCTGCTCGTGATCACCGTGTGGGCGCTGTTCCGGCCGGGCCGGCGGCTCGCCGTGCTCACCCCGGACGAGGAGCTGCCCGCCCGCGCCCTGCTGGCCGAGTGGGGCGACCGCGACTCCCTGGGCTACTTCGCCCTCCGCCGCGACAAGGACGTCATCCTCTCCCCCAACGGCCGCGCCGGCATCGCCTACCGCGTCGAGGGCTCGGTCAGCCTGGCGAGCGGCGACCCGCTCGGCGACCACGAGTCGTGGGACGCCGCGATCAGCGCATGGCTCGCCGAGTGCCGGGCGCACGCGTGGATCCCCGGCGTCCTGGGCGCGAGCGAGCGCGCCGCCGCCGCGTTCGGCCGCTGCGGGCTCGACGCCCTCGAACTCGGCGACGAGGCGATCCTCGACCTGCGCGACTTCAACCTCGAGGGCCGCGACATGCGGCAGGTCCGCCAGGCCGTACGCCGGGTCGAGCGGGCCGGCTACACCGTGCGCATCCGCCGGCACGGCTCGATCAGCCGGGAGGAGATGACCGAGCTGGTCGCCGACGCGGACCGCTGGCGCGACGGGCACACCGAGCGGGGCTTCTCGATGGCCCTGGGCCGCCTCGGCGACCCCACTGACGCGCGCTGCGTGATGGTGGAGGCGTTCGACGGCGCGGGCGTACGCCGGGGGCTGCTGAGCTTCGTGCCGTGGGGGCGGCCCGGGCTGTCCCTGGACCTCATGCGGCGCGACCGCGACGCGGAGAACGGCCTCAACGAGTTCATGGTCGCCAAGCTCGCCGAGAACGCCGCCGCGGTGGGCGTGACCCGCGTCTCACTCAACTTCGCCATGCTGCGGTCGGTCTTCGAGCGCGGCTCGGCGATCGGCGCCGGGCCGATCTCGCGGCTGGCGTACCGCCTGCTCTCGGTCGCCTCGAAGTTCTGGCAGCTGGAGTCGCTGTTCCTCGCCAACGCCAAGTACAACCCGGTGTGGACGCCGCGGTTCATGTGCTTCCCGCAGAGCCGCGACCTCGTACGCATCGGGCTCGCCGCCGCGCGCGCCGAGGGCTTCCTGCCCACGCTGTTCTCCCCGCGGCTCGACACGCCGTCGCCGTCCCCGACCCTGGTCAACCGGATCAAGGAGATCGAGGAGGCCGCGGACGCCGCGCGCCTGCCGGCCCGGCGGCTCTCGGAGCAGGAGCGCGTCCGCCACGACAAGCTGGAGCGCCTGCGCGAGGCCGGCATCGACCCCTATCCCCTGGGCTTCGACCGTACGGCCACGGCGGCGCAGGTGCGCGAGCGGTTCGGCGAGCTCGCGCCGGACTCCCACACGGGCGAGACGGTGGCGGTCGCCGGCCGGGTCGTGCTGGCCCGCGAGCACGGCAAGCTGATCTTCGTACGGCTCCGCGACGAGTCCGGCGACCTGCAGATCATGCTGGCGGCCGACTCGGTCGACCAGGAGTCGCTGAAGCACTGGAAGCAGCTGATCGACCTGGGCGACCAGGTGGGCGTGCGCGGCGAGGTCATCACCTCCCGTACGGGCGAGCTCTCCGTGCTCGTGTCCTCCTGGGAGCTCACGGCCAAGTGCCTGCACCCGCTGCCCGCCCACACCCCGGGCTCGCTGACCGACGAGTCGCGGGTGCGCCGGCGGTACGTCGACCTGATCGTCAACGACGAGGCGCGGCGGATGCTGCGGCTGCGCGGCGACGTCGTCACGTCCCTGCGGGAGGGCCTGCGCGAACGCGGTTACCTCGAGGTCGAGACGCCGATGCTCCAGCCGGTGCACGGCGGCGCCGCCGCCCGGCCGTTCACCACCAAGATGAACGCCTACAACCTCGATCTCTACCTGCGGATCGCCCCCGAGCTCTACCTCAAGCGCCTCCTCGTCGGCGGCGTCGGCAAGGTCTTCGAGATCAACCGCAACTTCCGCAATGAGGGCGTCTCCCCGCGGCACAACCCCGAGTTCACGATGCTCGAGGCGTACGAGCCGTACGGCGACTACGACACGATGGCCGCCCTCACCCGCGGCCTCGTCCTCGCGGCGGCGCAGGCGGCCCTGGGCGGCACCGTCGTGGCGCGTGACGGCGTGGAGTACGACCTGGCGGAGCCGTGGCGGGAGATCACCGTCTACGACTCGGTCTCCGAGGCGCTCGGCGAGCAGGTCACCCCGGCGACCACCCTGCGCACGCTGCAGAAACACGCCGACCGGATCGGGCTGAACCACAATCCAGAATGGGACCAGGGCAAGCTCGCCCAGGAGCTGTTCGAGATCCTGGTGGAGTCCGGCCTGCGCTCCCCGACGTTCGTCCGCGACTATCCGGCCAGCACCTCGCCGCTGACCCGGACGCACCGCGACTCGCCGGAGCTCGCGGAAAAGTGGGACCTGATCGTTTTCGGGCTCGAGCTCGGCACCGCGTACTCCGAGCTCATCGACCCGATCGTGCAGCGCCGCAACCTCACCGAGCAGTCGCTCCTGGCCGCCGGCGGCGATCCCGAGGCGATGGATCTCGACCAGGACTTCCTCCGCGCCCTGGAGTACGGCATGCCGCCGGCGGGCGGTATGGGCATGGGCGTCGACCGGCTGATCATGACCCTTACCGGCCGCAACATCCGCGACACCATCCCGTTCCCGCTGCTGAGGCCCGGGTCGTGAGTTTCGAGCCGTTTCAGCCGCGCACAGCATGCTGGTAACGCCACTACAGTCGTTAGGCGTGAGTGACAGCAACCAGAACGTCACACGGCTGCCGACCGGCGACGTGGAAGGCTACGACGATCTAGCGGACTTCGACGCCGAGGGTTTCCTGCAGGAATGGCAGGAGGCCGACCGCGCCGCCGTGGACCTGCTCCGCGAGGCTCTGCCGGACGTCGTCGCGGCGACGGTCCCGGCCGAGTCGCTGGCCGAGGCGGCGAAGCACATCCGAACCCACCTGACCGAATGGCCACACCGCCACCTCGCCGCTGCGGCCGACTGGGGCAAACAGCCCCCGGCCGACGACGAGATCCTGTGGATCCAGGCCGCCGGCGCGCTCGTGTCGATGAACGGCGAGTCGGGGCTGGGGAGCCACGAGGAAAGCTCCCTGATGACCCTGCAGCACGGCGACTGGGCGGGCGCGGTGATCGGCCTGGCCCGTGCGGGCGTGGGCACACGGGCGTGGGCGGAGGACCTCTACTCCCTCGCCGACAACTGCCCGGAGATCGAGGGCGCGTACGAGCCGGACGACCGCGAGCCGATCGAGTTCGCCTTCGGCCTGATCGTGCCGATCTGGGAGGCGGTCGGTGCGCTCGACGAGCACCGCCGCCTCACCGATCTCGGCCGCTGGGGTCTTCCACGAGCGCTGGCCTGGGCCTGGGACGGTTCCATGGACGAGGGGTAACCCCGCGCCTCAGACCTCGCCGGGGTCGCTGAAAAGGGCCGGCGAGAGCCGCTCCTCCCTGGCCGCGGGACTCGCGTCCCGGGGAGTGGCCGCGCGTCGCCGGGGCCTGTCTTCAGGGTGTCCGGATGGTCATCCGCCGCAGGTCGGCCCGGAACGCCGGGCGAACGCCTCAGGCCTCCCGGAGGTCGGCCAGAAGGGCCGGCAGGAGCCACTCCTCCCTGGCCGCGCGGTCCTCGCGGGCCATCGTGGCCGCGAGACTCGCGTCCCAGGGCGTGGCCGCGCGCGGGCCCTCCAGCGGATCGCCGGGGCCTGTCTTCAGGGCGTCCAGATAGTCCTCGGAGGTCATCCGCCATGGCTCCGCGGCGTACCGTGCGGTCGCCGCGGCGGTCAGGCGTAGCCCTGCCCAGTCGAAGTCGTTCCGCCAGCGGACACGTGACCGGGTGGCCGTGCCGAGGAGCCGGTCGCAGGCGGCCGACGGGCGGCCCTCCGTGCACACGAGCGGGGCGCACCCGGCGCCCAGCTCGGCCGCCGCCGCCCGGAGCACGCCGGGGTTCTCGCAGACGTGGATCCGCCGCCCCGCCGGAGTCACCGGGCCGGCCACGAGCTGCTGCAGGGTCAGCCGGAACGGCATGCCCGCGGCCGCGGCGTCCTCCAGCCACCCGGCCACGGTGTGCTTCTCCCGTACGCGCAGGCCGAGGACGAGCACCTGGCTGGTCAGGTCGTCGATGAGCACGCCGGCGTCGCCCCAGACCCGGTGCTCGTCCTCCCGCCCGACGGGCGGCGGCGCACCCTGCCACAGGACGAGCGCGCGCAGCACCAACCCGGCCAGCGGCCGGCCGGACAGCGCGGTCGCGTCGCCGGTCGCCCACTCGGCGAGAACCGGCAGCGGGACGTCGCGGGCGGGCAGCCGGTCGAGGACCGCCGCCGCCCAGCCGAGCAGGTCACCGTCGCCGCGCTGGACGAGCCGCCGGGCCGTACCGTCGCGGGTGAGCCCGCCGAGCCAGCCGGTGAACCACCCTTCGCCGGCGTGGCGGCAGCGCATTGCGGCCTCCAGCGCCGTACGGACGTCCGCGGGCCGGCCGGGCCGGTCGAGGCGCGCCAGCGCGGTACGCAGCCCGACGCCATGGTCGTGGCGCAGCGCGCCGTCGAGCTCGGCCAGCGAGACGACGGACCGCCGCCCGGCCGCCGTACGGCTCGTGATCCGCCCGAGGACGCGCAGCTCGTCGCCGGTGGGATGGGCGAGCGCGACGGACCCGGCCACCTCGCCGCCGGTACGGTCCAGCCTGCGACGAGCCGCGGCCAGCAGCCGCCGCCACTCTTCCCCGCGCAGCTCGTCGAAGTCAGCCATGGCACTCAGTGTGCCGCGATACGCGATCCCCGGCAGGCCCTGCCACACCCCGGGTCCGTACCCCGCGCCGATCACATGGCACCATCGGACGCGGCATTTCGGGCAGGGTGTGGAAGGCGGCCGTCGGGTGGAGGAGCTTCAGGGCGCCCTGTGACTTCCTCGTCTACCAGAAGGATCTTTGATGGAGGAGCTGACGGGACGGCTGCGGGAGTTCGTCGCGGCCCGTGAGTGGGAGCGGTTCCACACACCGAAGAACCTCGCGATGGCTCTGGCGGGCGAGGTGGGCGAGCTCGTCGCGGAGCTACAGTGGCTGACGCCCGAGGAGTCGGCGACGGTCATGGCCGATCCGGAGGCGGGCGCCCGGGTGCGCGCGGAGATGGGTGACGTGATCCTCTACCTGGTCCGCCTGGCCGACGCGCTGGGCATCGACCTCGTGGCGGCCGGGCACGCCAAACTGGACCAGAACGAGCGGCGCTACGACGTCGAGACGTACCGCGGCTCGGCTCGCAAGGCGCCTCCGCTGCCGTGACCCGCCGTCTGGCGGCCGTCGTCGCGGTCTTGGCCGTCACCGCGCTCGCGTGCCGGGCGAAGCCGCCCACTGCCGGTGTGCCTCGTTCGCCGTCCGCCGTTCCTCGTTCGCCGTCCGTAGCGCCTCCTCCCGTCAACGGGACATTCGACTACCAGATCGGCGCGCCGTACCCGCCCGCCCGTGGCGTCGGCGTCGTCTCCCGCGACCGGTCGAGCCGGCCGGCGGCCTCGCTCTACTCCATCTGTTACGTCAACGCCTTCCAGGCCCAGCCGGACGAGCTGGGCTGGTGGAAGAGCGCCCATCCGGACCTGCTCCTGCGCGGCGCGGACGGCCGCCTCGTCGTGGACGAGGGCTGGGACGAGGTGCTCCTGGACGTCTCGACGCCCGCCAAGCGTCGTGAGGCCGCCGGTGTGGTGGGCGGCTGGATCGACGGCTGCGCCCGCGCCGGGTTCCAGGCCGTCGAGCCGGACAACCTCGACTCCTACGAGCGCTCGGACGGCCGGCTGACCAGGGACGACAACGTCGCGTTCGCGACCCTCCTGGCCCGCCGCGCGCACGCCGGCGGGCTGGCGATCGGGCAGAAGAACGCGGCGGACCTGCTGGCGCGGCGTACGAGCATCGGCTTCGACTTCGCCGTCACCGAGGAGTGCGGGCGGTACGGCGAGTGCGACGACTACGCGTCGGCGTACGCGAACCGCGTCGTCGACATCGAGTACCGGCCGGGCGACTTCACGAAGGCCTGCCGCCGCGTAGGCGCGCGACTCTCCATCGTCCTACGGGACCTGGAGGTGACCGCGCCGGGCGGTCCGCACTACGTCTTCCGAAGTTGCTGATCGGCTCGTAGGGACCTCGATGCGATGGGAGGGGAGGCCCCAGCGGTCCTCACGCGTCACTGCCGACGGTAGTGGCCGCTCGGCCGCGCGGGCCTGGCCTGGCCGCTGGGGTCATTAGCCGGAAAGCAGAAGGCACATTCGCCCAGTCCCTGGGCGAGGGCGTCATCATGGGGGATAGAGACGGCGTCGTGGATCTCCTGGCCGAGCCTGGCTGCGTAGCGGTGGCCATCGAGGAGGCCTTCGCAGTACGCCGACCGGTGATATGCCTGCCCTCGTTTGGTCGCCCAGACGCGCCGGAGCATCCCCGGCCGCATGCTGGAGCAGGGACACTGGCCGATCGGCAGGTCACACTTCTCGCACCGCTCCTCACCCATACTCCATGATCGACTCGCGCCATCCGCCGTTACAACAGGTTTTCCCCTGGGTCTGAGGCACCAGGAAGCCAGAGGTCGGGGCCGAGGCGACGGAGCCGGTCTCTTCGGGAATGACAGTCGGGTATGGCCCGCTCGATGAGTCGCCAGAATTCGGGGCCGTGGTCAGGCCGATGTACATGCGCTAGCTCATGGGCGAGGACATAGTCGACGAGGTCAGGCGGCAGCTGCATCGTGGCCCAATGGATGTTGAGCCGTCCGTCGGCTGAGCAGGAACCCCATCGGAAGCCGAGCGGAAGCACCCTCAACTCCGTGAGCGGGGCTTCCATCCTGGCCGCCCAAGGCTGAATGCGTTTGCCCAGCCACGACCATCCCGCCCGGCGATACCACCGCACGAGGTGGCGAGCAGCGTCGGGGACGTGGTCGCGCCGCAGCTCGAGCCTGCCGCGAACCAGCCTGACCGGAGCCGGCGCGTCATCGACGAGCAGCAACCGGTAACTGCGCCCGAGGTAGAAGAAGCCCTCACCTGACACGTACTGCCGGGACGATCGCGCTTCGCCGAGCGCCTGTCTGTCGGCGAGCTTGCCGTAGAGCCAGCGCCGCTTCGCTTTGACGAGCCTGACCAGGTCGTCGGGATCGGTCCCTGGCGGGACGACCGCGGTCACGGTGGCGTCGCGTTCGACGGTGAGCCGCACGGAGCGTCGACGGTCGCTGAAACGAACCCGTACGTCCAGGTCACCGATATGGAGCACCTCAGGCTCACTCACGACGACCAGCATTCCATCCGATGCTGACATCCGCCTCGTCAGGGGCGAGGTATGTCGCGCCGGTTGGCCCTGATGACGTCGAAGAGCTTGTCGGCGAGCGAGTCCACCTGATCCAGTCGGCAGACGTCGTCGATGATCAGCCTCTGGCCGATCAGCCGGGTGAAGTCCGCTTGGTCGACGGCGCGGCGCCAGAAATCGCGGCGGTGGATCTCTCCGACGGCCAGGACGTGAACCTTCGACACGAAGTCGCACAGCCGCCGGTCGATGGCATCGTCGACGACACCATCGGTCGCGGTCTCGCCGAGAAGCACGCCGTACAGCGCTCGTTCGACCGGACTGAGCGGGTCGTCCTCGTCCTGCCGGTCTCTCTCGATATCAGTCAGGAGATCTCGCAGGGCCAGCACCTGCTGTTCCCAGTTCTCCTTGTGCTGGCGGAGAATCTCCTCCAACCGCTGGCTGAGCAACGTGTACCGGTGCGGGTCGCGGTCGAAGTTGACCTCGATGTGGTGGCGGATGGCGTGTTCCATCTCCGACGCCTTTGCTCGGGAGCCGCCGAGTGCCTCGACCTTCTCGCGGAAGTCGTTGGCGGTGAGTGATATCGGCGGCAGTTTCTGCTCGATGCCGAGGGAGACGAGGTGCTCGTCGATCAGCTCGCGCACCTTTTCGCCGTACAGGCTGGGGTTGAACTCGCCGCCGTCGATCCGGCGCCGGCGGCGCGCCCGCAGCTGGATCTGCGCGAAGAGCCGGGCGTCGGGAAGGTACGGCGTCACGGCGGGATTCGGCAGGATGGTGTCGACCGTGGCGAGGAAGCGTTTGAGCTCGGCCTCGAACCGGTCGAAGAGCTGATGTTCGGCGAGCAGCAAAAGGACGCAGTTCTCGATGGCCTGCTCGCCGGACCCGGGGGTGACACCGCGCTCGGTGAACAGCGCCCGCACCCGCCGACGCTGGGGATCGAGTTTGTCGATCTCCTCGGTCAGGCTTCGCAGTGTTCCCCGGACGTCTTCGTCCGCGTACGCCTGGAGTGCCTGGTTCAGGTGGTTGGCGACGCCGAAGTAGTCGACGACGTAGCCGCAGCGTTTCCGGTCGGCCGTACGGTTGACCCGCGCGACCGCTTGCAGCAGCTCCGCCTCCTTCAGCGACCGGTCCACGTACAGCACCTGCTCGATCGGCGCGTCGAAGCCGGTGAGGAGCATCGACTTCACGATCAGGAAGGCGATCGGGGGCTCCTCGTCACGGAACGGCCGGACGAACGCCTTGATGAGGCTCTTCTGGCGGCTTTCGTCGGTCCATTCGGTATAGCGCTCCTCGTCGTTCGCCGTGCCCGGCGAGATGACGGGTACGAAGTCGATCGAACGGAGCCGGTCGAGCTGGCGGTACGCATGGATCAGCAGCGCGGTCCGCGGATTCGTCAACTCGGTCGGGTCGACGCCGCGTAGGTGTTCCGGCAGGATCTCGGCCCGTCGTACGAGCTGGTCACGTGCCTTGATGAGAGCGTCGCGGTAACGAATCGTGGCCTTGCGGCTGTGCGCGACGAGCTGGGCCTTGAACCCGCCCGGCATCACGGTGCCGACATAGTGGTGGAGGATGTTGCGCGCCTTGGCGGCGATGAGCTCCTCGGCCTCCAGCACATCGCCCTTGGTGGCGTACTTCCGCTGGAGTGCCTCGCGCTCCTCGTCGGTCTGCTCGGCGAACATGTCCTCGAACACGTCGTCGAGATCGCGCCCGTCCCGGACCGCGCCCTTGACCGTACGGCCCTCGTAGAAGATCGGTACGACGGCGCGGTCCTTCTCGGCGTCCGCGAGCCGGTAGATGTCGATGAACGGGCCGAAGATCTCGTGTGTCTTCTTCCGCTTGCCCATGATGATGGGCGTACCGGTGAAGCCGATCCGGGCGCAATTGGGCAGTGCCTCCAGCAGGTTCTTGTGGAGGACGGAGCCGTGGGACCGGTGGGCCTCGTCGATGAGCACGACGATCGACTCGTCGGCGTTCAGCTCGCCGAGCGTTGGGGCGTGCTTCTCATCCAGCGCATCGTCACGCGCGCCCTTACGCGCGCCCCCGTCCTGCTGTTTCTGGATCATCACGAAGACGATGCCCGGCCCGTGCTGACCGAGCAGCGCTCGGGCGTCTCGGACGCTTTTGGCTACATCGGTCTTCTCGCCGGCGAGATGCATGGTCGCGTTGAGCTGGCCCTGGAGCTGCGTACGGTCGGTGACGACGACGACCTTGGTGTTGTCAAGGTCCTCGATCGAACGCATCTTGCGGACCAAGAAGGTCATGGTCAAGCTCTTACCGGAGCCCTGGGTGTGCCAGACGATCCCGCCGCGCTGGTCCGCCTCGCCGTTGATGGGCTTGGTCTCACCGGTCAACAGCCTCTTGATCGCCTTCTCGACCGCGCGGTACTGCTGGTATCGGGGTGCGACCTTGACGATCGGGCCGTCGTCGGTCGGCATGAACGTGACGTAGTTGTGCACGATGTCGAGCAGCCGTTCGGGCTGGAGTATGACGCCGGCCAGTACGTCCTGAGGAGTCACCGACGCCGACGCCTTTCCGAGCATCCCGGCGAGCGTGTCACGCGTCAGCGGGTACGGGTCGCGCCACGGCATGTAGTGCTCGGCCGCGCCGGTGAACGTACCCAGCCTGGCCTCCTCCCCGGAGGTCGCGACGGTGAGCTGCACGGTGTGGAACAGCTTCGCGTTGCCTTCCGGGGTATGACTCCCGCCGCTCTCGGCGTACCGCTTCAGCTGCGTGACGGCCTCACCGATGGCGTTGTCCGAGCCGGGCTTCTTGCATTCGACGACGACCAGCGGGATGCCGTTGACGAACAGCACCTCGTCCGGCACCACGTATTTACGGCCCTGGGTGCCAGGGACGTCGAGCCGGAACCGCGATACGAGCACGAAGTCGTTGCGCTCCCAATGGCGCCAGTCGATGAAGTGCACCCGCTGCTCACGGCCGCCGTCCCAGGTCGGCAACCCGTCCACGGTGATGCCGTCCAGCAGCAGACCGGTGGCGGTCCGGTTCGCCTCTACCGGGTCGGTGACGCCGAGCCGGTCGAGCGCGTTGACCGCCTGGGAGATGCGATGCTCGTCCAGCCAGGGCCTGCCGTCCGCCCCAGGGTTGATGGCGTGCAGCGCCTTCCGCAGCCGATCGAGGAGGAACACCTCGGCGAACGACTCGCGCCCCGAGGCGCTGGGGTCGGTCGGTTTCGGCGCATCCGGTGCCGACCCCGCGAAATGTGTCCAGCCCATCCCTCCGAGCTGGCGGATCAACGGCTCCTCGACCTGTACGTACTCCGGATCGCCCACAGCTCTACCCATCCTCCCCGTAACGCCCCTCACAGACATGATCGCTCAGAGGTACGACGTTATGGCGGACTTTCCGGACACGCGCCAGAGAATTCCGAGGCCTGATTCGTCTACGCTCTCGGTTATCCCGTAACTACTCCCACCGAGGAGTGCAGCATGAAGGCAGTTCGTCGCCTCGGCAAGACTCCGGCCGAGCTTGGTAACACCACGGGCGTCAGTGGTTCACCTGACATCTTGGAGCTGGACGACGGCGCTTTCGCAGTGATCGGCGTCGACATCACCGATCAGGTCCAGGATCTTGGTTCGTTCAGCGCGCGCTGTGCTTCGAACGAACGCGTGGTGAGAATCCCGCGCAACACTCTTACAGCGGCCAAAAACGACATTCCGGAAGGCTAAATGTATCCACCGGAATGGATGCTTTCGGCCAGCACGCGGCTGGATCTTGCCAAGTTCGGGGCCGCGTTCGCGACGGCTTGGTCGAGGATCGAGTCAGGCTTCCTGAAGCTCGAATGCTGGCAGGCGTACCGAGAGTCGGAGGCGAGCCAGTCACAGGCGGCCTACGAACGCGGTGACATCGAGACCGCCCGTCGGCTCCTTCAGCGCGAGGCGGAGGCCGACCGGTCGCTGTATGAGGAGGTCGATCGACGACGCCTCGAATACGCACGGGTTCGCCTCGTGCAGGAACCGTTGAGCAGCTACCTCGGGTACGAGCTGCTGAGCTACCGGATCCGCGCTGACATGGGCGAGAGGATCGAGGTCGTCCGCTGCGATCCGGCTCTGCGCCTGCCAGACGAACGGCACTTCGATTTTCTCCTGTTCGACAGGCATACCGCACTCATACACGACTATGGCGCAGGCGACGTCGGCCTGCAGACCGGCGGCTGGCTCACGCACGACCGGGACGCCATCGCCGGCTTGGAGGGGACGATCTCGAAGCTCCGCCGCAGCGCCGTACCTCTCCAGCAGTACCTGGTGAACACATAGCTCGATCCATTTGCGCCGTCATCGCCGACCTCGGTCATCCGCAGCCCGATGACCACGCTTGGGTGACTGTTATGGTCTTGCAGTGAGTCGCCGGGAGTCGAGGCCCGTAGCCATCGGTGTCGCCCTGGTAGTCGGCTTGATGCTGGTGACCGCCGGCGTGGCCGTCCCCGTCGTCCTGCTCTTGCGTGTCGACGACGCGGCGCTGAGCCGGTGGTCCCAGGTAGGACAGGCGCTCGAGCCGGTCGGCGTGTTCTTCTCAGGCGTGGCCTTCATCGGGATCGCCCTGACGCTCTTCCTCCAGTCGCGCGAACTCCAGAACCAGCGAGAAGAGCTGACCATCACCAGAGAAGAGCAGCAACGAAACAGCGAGGTCGCGCTGCGGCAGTTGCACACCGATCTCATCAAGATGGCCATCAGCGACCGCGAGCTACGTGAGGTCTGGCCGCCGATCGCACCAGGCATCGCCGAAACCAAGAAAGATCACTACTGCAACCTCATCCTCAATCTCCAGAAAGTCGCGTACGAGGCACACACGATCGAACTGGCCGAGCTGCGCGGTGCACTCCGTTATCTGATGGCCAGCCGCGACATGTACCGCTTCTGGACGAAGGCCCGCAGCGCACGTGGCGCGATCACCACCGGCGACGAGGCCGAGTACTTCTTCACCGCCGAGGTCGACAAAGCCTTTGCTGACGCCACGCCGCCGAAGGCGGCGGGATTGAGTCACACACTGAGGCACGTAATCGGCGAGTGGAGCTCGCGCCGACTCAGGTAAAGCGGACGGGACCTTCCGGGTCACGATCAGTGGGTCGCACCCGCGACCTCGCTCCCGCCAGGCGGTCACTCGTGCTCAGGGCTGAAGCCGGACAGCCGGACGACGCCGGTCAGCTCGGTGGGGAAGACGGCGGTGACCGTACGGCCACCGGCGTTGCCGTGCCAGCCCCAGCTCGTCGCGAGCAGGGAGACGGTACGCAGGCCGCGGCCTGACTCGGCGAGTTCGTCGGCGTCCGTGGGGGCCGGTTCGGTCGCACAGCCCTGGTCGGTGACCATGACCGCGACCTCGGCGTACCCACGGCGTACCCCGACGGCGAACGTACCGCCGGCCTGACCGGATCTGGTGTGCCGGAGCGCGTTGACCACGAGCTCGTCGACCGCGAGGAGGACGTCGTCAACGATCGGGCAGCCGTGCAGCAGGATCGCCACGAACCGGCGCACGACCGACGCCTGCTCTGGGCAACCGGGGAAGGCGCGGCCCCAGCGGAAGACGTCCACGGGCGCGTCGGGGCGGGTGGCCAAGAGAATCGACATAAGACACCTCGAAAGTGCTTTGGGCTTCGAACCGTGCGTTTCGCGACCAGGTCATCACACCCATGATTACACTGTGCAATCGTCCGTGTACTGCTCTTGTCGGCCCGATGCGGCCATCGGTTCACATTCGCACGGGCAGGCCTTGAACGTTCACATCACGTGCGTGCGATAGTCGAAGAACGGAGAATGGACGTGCAGCACCTGAACAGTTCTTTGGACGATCAGCGATGACCAGCCCGTTCGTACGCCGCCGCAGGCTCGCCATCGAGCTAAGGACGCTTCGCGAGGAGGCCGGCATGACCACGGATCGGCTCGCCAAGCTGATCCACCAGTCACGCATGAAGATCAGCCGCCTGGAGAACGCCCACATCCGCCCCGACCTCGCCGAGGTCATGAAGATCCTCGACATCCTCGGCGCGAAGGGCGAACGCTGGCACGACATCGTCCGCATCGCCCGCGACGCAGCAGAAAAAGGCTGGTGGGACGCCTACGGCGACGCCATGGGCCCCCGCCAACGCCTCTACGCCGATTTAGAGTCCGGCGCCAAGACCATCCGCGCCTACAATCAGACCGCAATTCCTGGTCTTCTTCAGACACCGGAATTCGTATGGGCGCTCATCGAACTAAACAAAAGTGAGGGTCCGATCGACTATCGTCCGGAACGCATGGCGGAAGCTCGCGTTCAGCGGCAACGGACTCTTGCCGCGCCTGGCGGCCCCACATACGAAGTCGTCCTCGACGAGTTCGTCCTGCGCCGCCTCGCCGTTCATCCTGTGGTGATGGAAAAACAGCTCAGACACTTGATCGACGTAGTCTCGCAAGAGCCAAGACTAACCGTGCACGTACTACCCATCGATGCAGCTCTCTTCGGTGGCTTGCTACCGAAGTCGTCCTTCACGCTATACACATTCCCCGACCCCGAGGATCCACCTATGGCCGTAACCGATACGGTCAATGCCGACCTTGTCTACACCGAACCAGATGCGGTATCACGATACGCCGGACACTACGCGCGTCTTGAATCTGCATCACTCTCTCCTGCGGCCAGCCTCTCTCTTCTGAGCAAGATCGCAGATCAACTAGCCAATAAGGCGGGACATTACAAATGATCGGGATATGCAAATATTGGCGCAAGTCTAGCCACAGCGACCCAAACGGAGAGTGCATAGAAATAACCATTATCCAGACCGACTACCCTAAGAAAGAAAGCGGGCTGATCGAACCCTGCTGAAGCACCGTCAACTGATCGCCAGTTCTGCAGCACGAATTAATCAGGCAGCCGAACGTTCCCACTCAACAAATCCTCCATAAGTCCTTGCCTGAGAAGGAGGAGCTTTTCTAGCTGCCGCTTTTCGCTTCGAATCAGCGCGTTTCCATGATCGACGAGTCGAACAATTCGGTCCTGTTCGAAGAGATCCGGGATAGCCACCTTTAGCAAACGGACACTACTTGCGCTGATCTTCACCATACTTTCGGAGGTCCCCTGCGCTACGGCTTGAATCTGCCGCCGAACAGAGGAGCTCTGGAGTGTAATTTCCAGGAAATCCGCACGACACCAAGCGTTTGGCTTGAGTCGCATCATGAGATCCGGATAAATACAAGGCACACCTATTTCGCGGTAACACCCGGCAAGGCCGACCAAATCCCGAGTGTTGGCTCGACTTATTAGCAGATCACCGTCTTCTAGTATAGCCTGCCTGTTCGATACGCTCCAAGAAGGAACATTTTTAAGCTGACGCGGCTCGAAACCGGACTCCGTCAAACATCCCAACCCGATAGCAACGAGCCCGGTCCACTCATCAACCTCCTTCGGCGAAAAACCATTACGAGGACCACAAGCCAGGTAGTCCATCAAGGATCGACAGGAGCCTTGGATTTGATTCAGCAGATACGATTGGATGCCTTTCTGCCTCAAGCTCAGCTTAGCTATGACACGCTCGGACCTACCGATCTGATCATCGATCGTGTCGAGAATCTCCGCGAGCCTCCGCTGCTCCGCTACGGAAACCGGGTAGACCACCTTCAGCGAAGCAACGGCGCTCTGAGTCAGCAGCGGCTGCGCCTGTCGAGTGGCCAGTTTTCGCGGATCAGTATAGACAAGTAGGTGCCACAAGAAGTTAATATCGACAATCGACTCGCGCGGAAGAACTGTCAACACGTTATCTGACGCCCAGCATGGCTCGTCGGAATAATTTACAGCGCCGGCCGCGCCGACGCGTCCGACAAGATAACCCGGACCGAAGTTTGACGTACTTGTGCTGCCGATACGACCGTTGGCCCCCATGACGGGTATGTCACCATAATTCGAGCCTACTGGGACACTTCCCGCCTTGATAACCGTCAACTCAGCAAGAGAGCTTCTTACCCAGCCAGAGGGCAGCTCAGGCATAGCCAAGCTCCTCAAGGTATGTATTCAGTCGAGACTCCGCTGCGTCACGTTGAACCTTGATATCGCGCAGCGTGATAGCGTATTTATCGGCCCAGGTTCGAAAGCCGTTGATTACGACGTGTCGGCCGGAAAGAAGGCAGGCATCCAGACGGCACTGCAGGTCGCCCTTGAGTATATGGAGTACGAAGTCGTCCGTGCCACCTTCAGCAAGTTTGCGGTGGACCGCACGACCGAGGCGCCCAACGAAGGCGGCCTCCAGTGCGCGGACCTCGCGTTTCGCTGTGGTCAGCTTTGCTTTGAGCCTCTTTAGCTCTGCCGGGCTGGGTACGTTCTCGGCTTCTTCTTCGCCGTCTTCGTCGCGCGGTGCCATCGCGGCCTTCACTTCGGCGCCGAGTGCGGTGTGATGGGCCTCGGCCTCCTCAAGCTCGGCCAGGTAATCTGGGATCAGGACGGGCACGATGCGGTGGTCGCGGGCATTGCGCTTCGCCGCCGCCAGGCGTTGCGTGTCTCTGGCATCGTTCGCATCATCGGTAAAGGCCGATTCGATCGTCGACAGCCAGCCTCGGACGACGCCGCTGAACTGGTGGTATGACAGGGTGCGGATGTCGTACTGGACGCTGCCCCACCAGCTCGCGATGACGCCGGCGAGCTGGAAGCGGTCCAAAGTGCCCAGCGGCTCCAGCTCAGCGACGAACGATTCCAGCAGTTCGGCGCGGGTTGCCATGACGCGTCTGGTGTCCGGTAGCTCGCGGATGCGTTTCGAGTGGCGGTTCCACCACTCGTTGAATGCCTCGCGCAGGCGTTCCTCGGCAGGCTCGGTCAGCGACGGGATGCGTTCGGCCGTTCGCTCCCAGCCTTCCGGTAGGAAGTCGTAGTAGTCCGCGTCGCGCTCGGCGAACAGGGAGTGCGCGTCCACGCCGTAGGCGGCGAACAGCGCCTCCTTGTCACGGACCTCTGACTTGGGCACGCCGCCGTGCAGGTGGGCGCGTACGTCCTGGGGCTCGGGTGGCGGGGTGTTGTCGACGTAGCGGCGGATGTTGAGGTTGAAGTCGTTCTCAGCCAGCTCGCCGACGTCGACGACGCGGGCGAAGGCGTCGATGTCCTCGTACGCGCGGTACGCGGCGACGATCTTCTCGGCGTGCTCGGGGTCGAGGTAGTTCTGCGCACGGCCGGCCGTGAACTCGCGGTCGGCGTTGATGAACAGGACCTTGCCGCGTCGCTCGGCCGGGCGCGGGGCCGTGCCGCGCAGCACCAGGATGCAGGCGGGGATGCTGGTGCCGTAGAACAGGTTGGACGCGAGGCCGATCACCGCTTCGAGGCGGTCGTCCTCGATGATGCCCTGGCGGATCTGCTTCTCCGCGCCGCCGCGGAACAGCACGCCGTGCGGCATGACGGTCGCGCCGATGCCGTCGCGGGCCAGCACGGCGAGGATGTGCTGGGCGAACATCAGGTCGGCCTTCTTGCCGCTCTCCGGCGCCCAGCCGTACTCGAACCGCTCCGGGAAGGCCATGCCGTCAGGCGTGTAGTTCTGGGAGAATGGCGGATTGGTCAGCACCCGGTCGAAGCGCATCAGCTCGCCGCCCTCAAGGTGCTTGGGACTGGTGAGGGTGTCGTCGTTCTCCAGTACGGCGTTGCCGACGCCGTGGAGGATCATGTTCATCTTTGAGATCGCCCAAGTGCCGCCGTTGTACTCCTGGCCGAACAGCGACAGGCTGCGGGCGTCGTCGCCGTGCTCCTCGACGTACTCCTTGGCGAGGATGAGCATGCCCCCTGACCCCGAGCACGGGTCGTACACGCGCATGTCGGCGTGCGGCTCGACGATGCGCACCATCATGCGCACCACGCCACGCGGCGTGTAGAACTCGCCGCCCTTCTTGCCGGCCGAGTCGGCGAACTCCCCGATCAGATACTCGTACGCGGCGCCGAGCAGGTCGGGGAACTCGAAGTCTTCGTTGCGCAGGCGGTAACGGCCGAAGTGGTCGACGAGCTCCTGGAGCTTCTTGTCCGACAGCGACGTCTGGCCGACCTTACGGGTGAAGCTGATGTGCTGGAGCACGCCGTCGAGCGCCGGGGTGTTGCCCTCTTCGAGCGCGGCGAGGGCGCGGTTGAGCATGTCGCCGACGCCCTTCTTGCGCGACGCGTCCTTGATGGACGGCCAGCGGGCCTCGTCGGGGACGTAGAAGTCACCTTCGCGATAGAAGTGCCGCATCTCGGCCAGGTTCTCGGCCTGCTCGCGTGCCTTGCCCTTCGCGACCTGGTCGTCGATGAGCCGCTCGCGGACGGCTTCGAACTGGTCGGAGCACCGCTTGAGGAACAGCATGCCAAAGATGTATTCCTTGAACTCCGACGCGTCCATCTTGCCGCGGAGGATGTCCGCCGCCCCGAAAAGATGCGCCTCAAGCTGCGGCAATGTCAGCTTCGCCACGTAGTGACCTCTCCCCGCTCGTCCGTCGCCGAGAAGACTAGTGTCGGCGGCCGACGTTTCCCCGCAAACCACGCCAGCGGCCCGTACTCGGAGTCACCAGTCTGCCCGCGCTCCGGCTCTCCTACGGCCGGTTCGCCTCTTCGCGTAGGCAACCGACACTGGACAGAACCGCACCGTAACGCTGCACGCAAGTGACGTACGCATTAACATTCCGGCATCCCGGGCAATCCAGCATCCCAGGCGTCA
Source organism: Actinomadura sp. DC4 (assembly GCF_030406325.1). Taxonomy (GTDB): domain Bacteria; phylum Actinomycetota; class Actinomycetes; order Streptosporangiales; family Streptosporangiaceae; genus Actinoallomurus. The sequence goes on from NZ_JAUEQY010000002.1 coordinate 444,668, forward strand.
CCGCCGGAGAGGAAGCCGTACGTGGCACAGCTCGCGATCGCCAAGGAGTTCCTCGCCGAGTACGCGAAGCTGGAGAAGCCCGTGCAGCGCGCGGTGCAGGAGGCGATCGAGAAGTTCGGTCGGCACACCCACGCCGGCCTGCACCTCGAACCCGTCACCCATGCCCGCGACCCCCGCATACGTACGATCCGCATCGCCAAGTTCTGGCGCGGCGTCGTGCTCGCTCCCGAGACCGGCGACCTGTACTGCCTGCTGCGCGTCCTGCCACACGACGACGCGTACGCCTTCGCGATGAGTCGCCGGTTCACCGTCAACCAGACCCTGGGTGTGCTGGAGAGCCGCGACGAGTCGCAGCTGGAGACGCTCGAGCCGACCCTGCGCAAGGCGGCCGAGATCGCGCCGGCGCGGCTGTTCGACGGCTTCAAGGACCCCGACCTCAAGCGGCTCGGCATCGACGAGCAGGTTCTGCCGATCATCCGGTTGCTCACCCGCGAGGCCCATCTTGAGGCGCTGCAACACCTGCTGCCGACGCTGCAGTACGACGCGCTGCTGGCGCTCGCCTCGGGGATGAGCATCGAGGAGGCATGGGCCGAGATCAGCAAGAGCCTCGTCGACAGCACCCCGCCCGAGCGGGTCGACCCTGACGACCTCGGCTCCGCCATCGCGCGTACGCCGGACCAAGTGACGTTCGTCGAGGGGCCGGATGAGCTCACCAAGATGCTCGACCACCCCTTCGACGTCTGGCGGGTCTTCCTGCACCCGATGCAGCAGAAGATCGCCCGTCGCGAGTCCTACAGCGGGCCGGCGATGGTCAGCGGAGGGGCCGGCACGGGAAAGACGGTGACGGCGCTCCATCGCGCCGCGCACCTCGCCGACCGCCGAATCGCCGAGCCCGGCGCGTCGATCCTGCTCACCACGTACACGACGAGTCTCGCGCACGCGCTCGAACAGCAGCTCACCCTGCTCATCGACGATCCCGAGCTCCGCGACCGCGTTGAGGTGCGCAATCTCGACAAGGTCGCGGCACAGATCGTTCGCCAGGCGATCGGCCGTCAGCCCACGCTGGTCGCCGCACCGCGGCTGCGCGACTCTTGGGAAACCGCCTCCAGAAAGCTGCGCCTCGACCACAGTGGGCGGTTTCTGGTGGACGAGTGGGAGCAGGTGATCCTCGCCCAAGGCCTTACCACTGAAGAGGCGTACCTGGCCTGCAGCCGCGCAGGTCGGCGGGAACGCCTCGGCGCAGCCGGACGCCACGCCGTGTGGCAGGCGATCACCACGCTGACGGAGCGCATGCGAGAGGCCGACGAGTGGTCGTTCCTGCAGCTCGTGGACGAGGCCGCGCGCGTCCTTACGGATAGCGGCGGGCACTTGTACCGGCACGTGATCGTTGACGAGGCACAGGACCTGCATCCCGTCCAGTGGCGGCTGCTGCGTGCCCTCGTACCGCGTGGACCCGACGACCTGTTCCTCGTCGGTGACCCGCACCAGCGCATTTATGGTCACCGGGTGTCGCTCGCCCGCCTGGGCATCGACGTACGCGGGCGCAGCCGCCGGCTCACGGTCAGCTACCGCACCACGCAGGAGATCCTCACCTGGGCCGTGCACGTGCTCGGTTTGACGCCGGCCGCCGGCTTGGACGACGAACCCGACGGCCTCGAAGGCTACGGATCGCCCATGCACGGCCGCCGTCCCGCCGTACGCCGGTTCCCCGATCGGGAGGCCGAGATCGACGCGCTGGTCGCCCAGGTCCGGGCCTGGTTGAACGACGGTGTGGAGGCGAGGGCCATCGGCATCGCGGCACGTGTCAACACCCTCGTGAAGCAGGTCAAGGACGCGCTGAGTCGAGTGGGAATCACCGCAGTGTCCACGCAGGCCACCGGCGAAGGTGTACGAGTCGCGACCATGCACGCCATGAAAGGCCTGGAGTTCCGTTGCATCGCCGTCACCGGCGTCGACGAGGAGATCGTTCCCCTGCCGTATGCCGTCACTCCGGCCGAAGACGACCGTGCCGCTCATGAGGAAGACCTGCAACGTGAGCGTTGCCTGCTCTTCGTCGCCTGCACGCGGGCGCGTGACCGCCTGTACGTCACCCACTCCGGCGCACCGAGCCCCTTCCTGCCGCGCTGACCGAGGAGTCCCCGATGCAACCCCTGCGCGTACGCGTTCGGAACATACGAGGCGCCGGCGACGTGGAGCTTCACGTACGGCCGTTAAACGCGCTCATCGGCCCCAACAACGCCGGCAAGTCCACGTTGCTCGATGCCATCCGGCTCTTCTACGACACGCTGCGCTGGGATGCCGCGCGTGATCGCCCCTGGGACTGCGATCCCCAGGAACCATCCTGGGTGGAGATCACTTACCGGCTGACCGATGAGGAGATCGAACACCTCGAGGTCGGACAGCTGACCGGTAATCGGCTCGACATACGCCGATACTTCTCCGGTGAGCGGAACGGCAAGTACTACTTCACTCCCGCCGAAGGCGACGAGACATGGACCGGCTGGCCAGAGGTCGCCGGACGGCTCGGTCAGTGCGTCTATGTGCCGGCCATGTCGCCGGTACACGATCAGACCTCGCTCAACGGGCCGTCACCGCTGCGTGATGTGATGCTCCTCGCCTTCTCCGACCGGGGCGTCGACGGCGCTCTCGCCGCGAGCAGCCAAGCGCTGCAGAGCACCCGGCACCTGATGAAGACCGGACCGGTGGCTGACCTGGAGAAGGCCCTGGGGGAGGCGCTACGGCCCTGGGGACTGACCGCGAGAATCGGCATCGGAGGGTTGACGAACGAGTTCATCATCAACCATCTGGTCGATCTGACGATCGAGCAGGAGGGCACCGAGCGCCCGATGGAGACTCAGGGCTCCGGGGTCCAGCGGTCGCTTGTCGCGGCATTGATCCAGGCGGCCGCCCAGCTCCGCAACGACGCCGACGAGAACGCGTTCCGCTGGATCCTGTTCGAGGAGCCGGAGGCGTACCTACATCCGGCTCAGGTCGCCCGGCTCACCCAGGACCTCGCCAAGATCGCGTCAGTCGGCAACGCCACAGTGACGATCACGACCCACGATCCCACCACGTTGTCCGCCGGCGAGACGCCCCTGGAAGGTCTGGTGCGCGTCCACCGCTGGGGCACCCGAACCAGGGCGATCTCTCCAGATCCGGAGACCGTCGGCAAGGTCCTCGAGGCGATCCACCTCCGGTCCGCTTACGCCCAGTCCGCGAACCACTGCTTCAAGAGGAAGCGGATGACGCCCGCCGGGGAGGAGCACTCTCGCCTCCTGTACGACCTTGACGCGCGGCGCTCCGCCGCCTTCTTCGCCGACCAGGTCATCGTGGTCGAAGGGCACAGCGACGCAGTCCTCTTCGAGTGGCTCGGCCGGCGTGGTCACCTCGCGTTCATCGGGCCGAACGTCGGTGTCCTCGACGCGGGCGGCAAGTACGAGCTGCACCGTGCGGTGTCGATCCTGACGCTCTTCCAGATCCCGCATGTGGTCGTCTGGGACGAGGACGCTGCAATGCGTGTTTCCGGTTCCTGGGAGCAGTACCAGCAGAAATGCCGTGATGACGCTGCTCTGGAGGCACTGCGAGCCGCCGCCGAAACGCTGGATGTCAGTGAGACGCCCGCCCCGGCAGACGAACCGGCTCCCGCCGAGGATGACCCGCTCGCCTACGAGGTCCCGTACTCCTACCAAGTGGAGCTGAATGGTCGAGCCTCCACCCGAAACACGAACCCGGCTCTGCTCGGCGGCGTACGGCTGAGCGGCACGATCGAAAAGTGGCTCGGCATCGACCAAGAGGGCGAGGGCGCGTGGAAGGCCAGCAATCTGGCAACCGCTCTGGGAGACGCGTTCACCGACCCGGCATCGGCCGTTCGCGAGCGCGTGCTCTCCCTGATAGGTCTGATCGCCGATCTCTTCGACGGGCACGATGTTTCCCACTATGCCGATCACGCCGACTTCGCGCATTGCCTCATCGAACGGCGATTCGCGCCGCCCACGGTCGACTTTGCAGCCGAAGCGGCCCGGCCGGCGCCCGACGCCTGCACCTGCCGACCGCAGTGGCAGCGGTCCGTTCCCCACTGAGCATCCCAAGCCTGGCTACGCCTGAGCTCTCACCCGCCCCATCCATCGCAGGGCCCTCCCTGCCCACACCCCAGGAGCAACGATGGACAGCGAGATTCAGCTGATCAGTGACGGCGATGGCCTGGCCGTCATCGGGAGTCCGACGGATGTCGAACGCTTCCTCGTCTCTGAGGGACTGCCGTCGAAGGACCTGGGGCTGCAACGGTTCACGCCTGCTGCCCTCGGTGCCGCGGCCGAAGCCGCACAGGCAGGTTCTGAGATCGCCGTCCACTCAGGTCGCTGGGTGAAGATGAGCAAGGAGTCAGCGCAGCTTGTCAACAAGCACGGGCTGAGGACGAGCTCGAAGACAGGTCTCAGCTCAGGTGTGCTGAAAGGAAAAAATGGCCAGATCAAGGGCTTCGTCGAATTCACGAAGGGGCCTGGATCACTTCTGACCAACCCGGCCCTTCTGGCCGGTGCCGCAGGGATCATGGCGCAGCTTGCGATGCAGCAGACCATGGACGAGATCACCGATTATCTCGCCACGATCGACGAGAAAGTCGACGACGTGCTCCGCGCCCAGAAGGACGCTGTGTTGGCGGACATGATCGGCGTGGACTTCGTCATCGAGGAGGCCATGACCGTCCGAGAGCATGTGGGCCGGGTCTCCGAGGTCACATGGTCGAAGGTCCAGGCCACATCGATGACCATCGCGCGGACCCAGGCGTACGCATTGCGGCAGCTCGACGCACTCGCGGAGAAGGTGGAGCACAAAGCCAGGATCGGTGATCTCGCCAAGGCGTCCAAGGAAGCCGAGTCCAAGGTTCAGGAGTGGCTCGCCGTTCTGGCTCGCTGTACCCAGCTGCAGGATGCGATCGCGGTGCTGGAACTCGACCGCGTGCTGGACGCGTCTCCGGAGGAGCTTGACCGGCATCGCCTCGCGCTGAGGGCTGCCCGGCAGAACCGGCTGGAACGCATCTCACAGTGCACTGAGCATCTGATGGCCCGCATGAATGCGGCCGCCGGCACGGCCAACACCAAGGTGCTGCTGCACCCGACCGTGTGCCGGACCGTGGTCCATTCGAGCAACCATGTTGCGACCGCCGTCGTCGACTTTCAAGGGCGGCTCGGGATCGAGCGCGATCGACAGTCATTGGAGGCGAGACGATGGGCGGACGCGGCTGCGGAGGCAAGAGACAAGGTTCTCGAAACAGGAACAGCGGGCGTCGATGCCGCCAAGCACGTCGGTAACGAAACCCTGGGCCGGGCCAAATCGGTGACGGACAAGCTTTCCAGCGGGATCGCTGAGCGAGCGCGCCGCCGGCACGGCGACGACTGAGTGAGCGGCGACCGTCAGGCCATGTGGACTCTCTGGTCGGGCTGGACCAGAGAGCCTCTCGGGCTAGGAGTCCGCCCCAATGCCAAGACGCGGCCGCGTCGGGTCGAAGGCGGCAAATCATCAGCCAACCCATACGATGTCGAAGATCCGGACGAACTCCGCGCTGTCGTCCACATAGAAACCGAGGACTCCGTGGCCGGAGCCGTAGATGGTTTCGCGAAATCTCCGGCCCTGACCGGGCGGTCGAATGGCGGCGTTGTCCCAAGGATGTTCGCAGAGATCGACGGCGCGCTCGATGAGAGCCTCACGTGCATCCTTGGGAAGGCTGTGAAACTGGCCTTCGGCGCCCCCACCGAACTCGACCCGATAGATCACCGGGCGGTCCGGCCACCGGGCCAGTCAGGAATCACCTGCTCGACGGGGACGAAGTCCGCTTCGCTCCCGGAGGGGGCGGCGGCCAGCCTGGCGTCGTATCCAGGATCGGAGTAGGCAACCGCTCTCAGTCGCCACAGCCTCAGCAAGTCATGGAGCCGCCGATACTGCTCAGGTCGCCGGGCCTGGTCGACCGCGCTCGTATACTCCGCGAGGAACTGCTCATGATATGTCCTGGGCAGGACGTGGAGGATCTCAATCGGATCATCAGGATCCGGCTCATAGATCGGTTGTGCGGTCATCGAACCTCCGTTCAACGCCACAACGTAACATTCGGCGACCAGAAGCCTACTCAGTGCACCCGGCGCTGCCAGCGCCTTCCCCAGGATACGTTGAGCGACCATCTCGCGTTGCCTGCTCGAAGATCGAGTCACGCTTCCTCAAGCTCGGAACCTGCGATCAGGACCTCCAGCGTGCGGGGGCCGTGGACGCCCTCGACGCGGTTGAGCTCGATGTCGCTCGTCGCCGACGGGCCGCTGATCCAGGTCAGCGGGCGTGTCGGGTCGAGGCGTTCCAGCGCCTCGGGGACCGTACGGACGATCTGGTCGCGGCGGACGACGCACAGGTGGTAGTCCGGCACCAGCGTCAGCGCGCGGCGGCCCTGGTCCTCTGACGCGTCCAGGATGATCGTGCCGGTCTCGGCGATCGCGACCGCGCAGCCCGTGACCACGCCGTCCAGGTCGTTCAGCGCGGCGTTCGTCAGCGGCGGGTCATCGCGTACCGCCTCGGCCTCGCCCAGCCACTCCTCCGAGATGCCGGCCGGCACGGCGAGCCGTCGTACGCCCCGGCGTGCCAGCGCCTCGGCGACGGCCGTGGCCGCGTCGTCGGCCTCGTGCACCACGGCCTTGTAGTCGACCAGCCGGTCGACCAGCAGCTCCACCACGTCCGGGCCGGAGCGGGTCCGCTCGTACTCGCGCGGCACGGGAAAGTCCTCGTCGCGGGGGACGTCGGAAAGCGCGGAGCGTACGCGGGACAGGATGCGCTCCCGGGAGCTCATCGGTTCGCCCACCATTGACGGAACGACTCCTTCGGCGGCCGTGGGACGTCTCTCGTGTCGGACCAGGCCGACAGCGGACCGGGCAGGCGGCGCGGCGTCCAGCGGCGGAAGCGGCTCGCCGAGCGCTGGGTCATCGACAGCCAGCGCGGGGACTCGAGGACGCGCCGGGCCGCGCCCATCGCCAGGCGCTGCCCGTAGTGGCCGTGGGCCACGACCTTGGACCGCAGGTCGAGCAGCACCTCGGGGATGTTGATCGCGACCGGGCACACCTCGTAGCAGGCCCCGCACAGCGTCGAGGCGTACGGCAGCGACTCCTCCAGCGGCGAGGCCATCCCGCGCAGCTGCGGGGTCAGGATCGCGCCGATCGGGCCCGGGTACACCGACCCGTACGCGTGGCCGCCCGCACGCTCGTACACCGGGCAGACGTTCAGGCAGGCCGAGCAGCGGATACAGCGCAGCGCCTGCCGCCCGACCTCGTCGGCGAGCACCGACGTGCGCCCATTGTCGAGCAGGACCAGGTGGAACGTCTGGCCCTCGGTGGCGCCGGTCCACATCGAGGTGTACGGGTTCATCCGCTCGCCGGTGGACGAGCGCGGCAGGAGCTGCATGAAGACCTCGAGGTCCTGCCAGGTCGGCAGGATCTTCTCGATGCCCACCACGGAGATCAGTGTCTCCGGCAGCGTCAGGCACATCCGCCCGTTGCCCTCGGACTCTAGGACGACGAGAGTGCCGGTGTCGGCGATCGCGAAGTTGGCGCCCGAGATGCCCACGCGGGCGGACAGGAAGCGTTCGCGCAGGTGGAGGCGGGCCGCCTCGGCGAGGGCGCGCGGGTCGTCCTTAAGGCCCTCCGGCGCCGGGCGCCCCCAGTCGGCCATGTGCTCCAGGAAGATCTCGCGGATCTCCGAGCGGTTGCGGTGGATGGCCGGGACCAGGATGTGGGAGGGCCAGTCGTCGCCGAGCTGCACGATCAGCTCCGCGAGGTCGGTCTCGTACGCGCGGATGCCCGCGGTCTCGAGCGCGGCGTTCAGCTCGATCTCCTGGGTGGCCATCGACTTGACCTTGACCACCTCGGTCTCGCCGGTGGCCTTGACCAGGTCGACGACGATCCGGTTGGCCTCCTCGGCGTCGGCGGCCCAGTGCACGGTGCCGCCGGCCGCCGTGACCGCGGCCTCCAGGCGCTCCAGGTGGACGTCCAGGTGCCGGAGCGTACGGTCCTTGATCGCGGCGCCCGCATCGCGCAGGGCGGCCCAGTCGGGCTGCTCGCCGACGACGGCGGCGCGCTTGGCCCGGATCGTGTGGGTGGCCTTGCGCAGGTTGTGCCGCAGCTGGGCGTCGGACACGGCCGTCTTCGCCGCCTCCGGAAAAGCGGGCATTCCGACGAAAGTGTTCATGAGTCCTCCTTCGCCGGCGGAGTGACGCCGTTCCGCTCGCTCATCGTTCGGCCTCCGTGGACGCGAGGATCTCCGCGAGGTGCATGACCCGTACGCCCGTGCGCTGCCGGGACAGCGCGCCGCCGATGTGCATCAGGCACGAGTTGTCGGCCGCGCAGAGCACCTCGGCCTCGGTGTCGAGGACGCTGCGCACCTTGTCGGAGCACATCGCGGCCGACACCGAGGGGTTCTTCAGCGAGAACGTCCCGCCGAAGCCACAGCACTCCTCCGCGCCGCCGAGCGGCACGAGCGTCAGCCCGCGTACCTGCGACAACAGGTCGAGCGGGCGCGAACCGACCTTCAGCGAGCGCAGGGAGTGGCAGGTCGGGTGGTAGGTCACGGTGTGCGGGAAGTACGCGCCGACGTCGGTCACGCCGAGCACGTCGACGATGAACTCCGACAGCTCGAACACCCCGCCCGGTGGCGTGACGCCGAGGGAGGGATACCACTCCCGCACCATCGCGGCGCACGAGCCGGAGGGTACGACGACGGCCTCGTAACCGCCGACCGCGGAGACGAAACCCTTGGCCATCGGCCGGGCGTCGTCCCGGTAGCCGGTGTTGAAGTGCATCTGGCCGCAGCAGGTCTGGTCGGGCGGGAAGTCGACCTCGCAGCCCAGCCGCTCCAGCAATCGGACGACCGCCTTCCCCGTCTCGGGAAAGAGCATGTCATTGACACAGGTGAGAAAAAGCGCGACGCGCATGACCTCAACTTAGCTGGTAGATCCTTCGGGCGGTCTCGCCGAATACCTCGTAACGGTCGTCGGGGGCCACCGCCTCCTCGGCCAGCGCGCGGACCTGGCCCGGGCTCGCGGCCAGGGTGCAGACCGGCCAGTCCGAGCCGTACATCGTCCGGCTCGGGCCGAAGGCGGACAGGACGTGCCGGGCGTACGGCAGGACGTCGGCCGGTTTCCAGTCCCGTGCCGCCTCGGTGACCAGGCCGGACAGCTTGACCGTGACGTTCGGGAGTGCGGCCAGGTCGGTGATCCAGCCCGCCCACGGTTCCCACATGCCGCCCGCGATGTCCGGCTTGCCGGCGTGGTCGAGCACGAAGGAGACCTCGGGCAGCCGGCGTACGACGTCGAGGGCCGCGGCGGCCTGGGGCGGCTTGACGAGCAGGTCGTAGACCAGTCCGGCCGCGCCGACGGCCGCGAGGCCGCGGATCACCGGCGGGCGGGCCAGCCACGCCGGGTCGGGCTCGTCCTGGACCAGGTGGCGGATGCCGACGAGCGGGCCCGCGGCGCGAAGCGCGGCCAGGCGGCCGGCCACGTCCGGCGCGGTCAGGTCGGTCCAGCCGACCACGCCCGCGACCGGCGCGGCGAGGAGTTCGGCCGTCTCGGCCTCGTCCATCACCGCCTGGACGACGACGCTCGACTCGGCACCCGTGGCCTCGGTGTAGCGGGCGAGGTCGAAGCGGCCCCGGATCGGGTCGGCCCACGGCCCGTCCATCCAGGCGTACTCGCGCTTGGCCGTGTCCCAGAGATGGTGGTGCGCGTCGATCACAATTCGTCCCAGAGGGCGTCGGGGATGTCCCGTTCGAACAGGTCGGCGTTGTCGTCGACCTCGGCGGCGGACCGGCAGCCGGTGACCACGGAGGCCACGGCCGGGTGCCGCAGCGGGAAGCGCAGGGCCGCCGCGCGCAGCGGTACGCCGTGGCCCGCGCAGATCTCCTCCAGCCGGGCCACGCGCGCCAGCAGGTCCGGCGGCGCGGGCCGGTAGTCGTACGTCGTGCCGCCGGCGAGCAGGCCGGAGTTGTAGACGCCGCCGACCACCACAGACGTACCCCGCCGTTCGCAGGCGGGCAGCAGGTCCTCCAGGGCCGACCGGTCCAGGAGGGTGTAGCGACCGGCGCACAGGACCACATCGAGGTCGAGGCGCTCGACGAACCGCGTCAGCATCGCGGACTGGTTCATGCCGGCCCCGATGGCCCCGATGACGCCCTGCTCGCGGAGCGCGGCGAGCGCCGGGTACGCCGCCGCGTACACCTCCTCCTCGTGGTCGTCGGGGTCGTGCATGAACACGATGTCCACGCGGTCCGTGCCGAGACGCTCCAGCGACTCCGACAGCGACCGCAGGATCCCCTCCGCGCTCCAGTCCCACACGCGCCGGAACGGGGGCGCGTCGGCGAACTCGCTCCGTTCGGCCGGCTCCCCAGGCTGGAGCGGGACGAGCATCCGCCCGACCTTCGTGGAGATCACGCAGTCGCCGGTCAGGCCGCCGCCGAGGTAACTCTCAGCCCGGCCCGCACCGTAGTGCGGTGCGGTGTCGAAGTAGCGGATGCCCCGGTCGAGGGCGCGCCGTATGGTCGCTGCGGCCTCGGCGTCGGAGACGGCCGCGTACAGTCCCGCGATGCCCGCGCCGCCGAGCCCCAAAGTGGTGATCTCGACCGAGGTGTTCCCGAGCGTGCGAAGTTCCACCGCTACTCCTGGGCCTGTCCCGAGGTGATCCGGCTGATGATGAGGGCGACGAGGATGATCCCACCGTTCAGCGCGCCGATCCACTGCGCCGGGACGCCGGCGAGGGTCAGCACGTTCTGGATCATGTAGAGGAGCAGGATGCCGGTGAAGGCGCCGAAGACCGTGCCGCGCCCGCCGTTCAGCGAGACACCGCCGATGACCGCCGCCGCGAACACCGTGAAGATCGCGCCGTTGCCCTGGCTGGCCGCGACGGAGGCGAGGCGGCCGGTCAGCAGCAGGCCGCCGAGCGCGGCGAGCAGGCTGCCGATGACGAGCGCCGCCCACAGCACCCGGTCCACGCGGATGCCCGCCGCCCGCGCCGCGTCGGGGTTGCCGCCGATGGCGTACAGCGACCGGCCGAACCTCGTGTAGCCGGTCACCACGATCGCGACGGCGTACAGGATCAGGCAGATCCAGATCGAGGCGGGCAGACCGAGCCACACCGCGTTGCCGAGGTAGATCATCGAGCTCGGCAGGTTGAAGAACGTCTTGCCGCCGGTGATGCCGGTCAGCAGGCCGCGCAGCACGATCAGCATGCCGAGCGTGACAATGAAGCCGTTGAGCCGGAACCGTACGATCAGCAGGCCGTTCACCCAGCCGATGACCGCGCCCGCGACGAGCGTCAGCGGGATCGACCAGCCGCCGGACAGCCAGCCGAGCCCGTGCGCGATCCCGGGCGAGAGGACCAGCCAGGCGGCGACACCGGGCGCGAGGCCGAACGTCGACTCCAGCGACAGGTCCATCCGCCCGCAGATCAGGACGAGCGCCTCGGCCAGTACGAGCAGCGAGATCTCCGACTGCTGCTGCAGGACGTTGACGAGGTTGTCCCAGTGCAGGAACACCGGGCTGACGAGGTAGCCGACGATCGCGATCACGATGATCGCGGGCACGAGCGCGAGATCCCGTAGTCGCGCGAGCCTGGGCGCCGCGATCCGGGCACGGCCCGGCGCGGCGACGGCCGTCTGGGTCTCAGTCACGGATGCCCTCCATGGCGGCGATGAGTTCGTGGTCGGTCCAGCCCCGGGCCATCTCGGCGACGATCTCGCCCTTGAACAGGACGATCACGCGGTCGCAGGGGCGTAGGTCATCGAGGTCGTCGGAGACGACGAGGACGCCGGCGCCTCGTGCCGCCGCGGCCGAGGCGGCGCCGAGCAGCGTCTCCTTGGCCCGTACGTCCACTCCGGCGGTCGGCTGCATCAGGACCAGTGCCTTCGGGTCGTTGGCCAGGGCTCGGGCCATCACGACCTTCTGCTGGTTGCCGCCGGACAGCGCGGCGACCGGCTGTTCGGGGCCGGCCGCCTTGATGGTGAGGCGCTCGATCGCTTCGGCGCCCAGCCCGGCGCGGCGTCGCGACCCGACGAAACCGAACCGGCCGAGGCGTTCGGGGACGGTGAGTGTGGTGTTCTCGGCGATCGACAGCTCCGGGACCAGGCCCTCGCGGTGCCGGTCCTGGGGCACGAAACCGGCGCCGGCGCGGAGTGCGGCCGGCACGCTGCCCGGCTTGGGCCGCACGCCGCCGATCTCGACCGTGCCGTACGCGGCACGGCGCAGGCCGACGACGGCCTCGCCGACCGCCATCTTCCCCGAGCCGCCCGACCCGGCCAGCCCGACGAGCTCGCCGGGCGCGACCGTCAGCGACACGTCCGTGAAGACGCCCGGCAGGCCGAGCCCGCTCACCTCGAGCGCCGGGGTGCCCTCGCCGGGCGCCGGGCGTCCGGCGTCGGGTTCGATCAGGCTCGTGGCCTCGCCGGTCATCGCGGCGACGAGCGCGGTCTTGTCGAGTTCGGCCACCGATGAGGTGACGATGTGCCGGGCGTCGCGCAGCACCGTGACGGTGTCGCAGACCTCGTACACCTCGTCGAGGTGGTGGCTGATGAACAGGAAGGTCACGCCGGACTCTCGCAGGGAGCGCATCCGGGCGAACAGCCGCTCGATCGCGCTGCCGTCGAGCTGCGCGGTCGGCTCGTCCAAGACGATGAAGCGCGAGCCGTGGGACAGGGCGCGCGCGATCTCCACGAGCTGGCGCTGTTCGACGCTGAGCTTCTCGGCCGGCGCGCGGACGTCGACGTCGACCTCCCAGGCGTCGAGCAGTTCACGCGCGCGGCGGCGGAGCGCGCCCCAGGAGATCAGGCCCGAACCCTGCCTGTTCAGGAAGAGGTTCTCGGCGACGGACAGTGAGGGGATGACCGTGGAGCGCTGGTAGACGCACGCGACCCGGCCTCGCCAGGCCTCGCGGTCCGCCAGCGGGGGCGCGGGCTCGCCGCCGAACTCCACCGTGCCCGCGTCCGGCGCCACCAGCCCGGTGAGCACCGACACGAGCGTCGACTTGCCCGCGCCGTTGCGGCCGACGAGGGCGTGCACCTGACCGCCCTCGACCTCCAGCGACACCTCGTCCAGCGCGACGGTGACGCCGAACCTCTTGCTGATCGTGTGTGCCGCCGCGACCGGTCGTGTCGTCTCCACACGACCGGCCGCGGCGCCTTCGGGATCCGTCATTTGATCTGGTTGCCCCAGAGCTGCGGGTCCGTCTCCTTGAGCGAGCCCGGATACGCGCCGTCCTTGGTGACGAGCGGCGCGGGCAGCTGGTCTTCCAGTACGCCCGGCCGCGGTGCGACGATCACGGAGCCGTGGTCGGTCTTGCCGGGAGCGAACTTCTGCCCGGCGATGGCGGCCTTGATGTAGAACAGCGCGTACTTGGCGTACAGGTCGGCGGGCTGGGACACGGTCGCGTCGATCTGCCCCGCGCCGATCGCCTTCATCTCCTCGGGGATGCCGTCATTGGAGACGATCGCGATGTGCTTGGGGTCGCTCGGCGGGACCAGGCGGCCCTTCTGCTTGAGCACGTTGAGCGTCGGGGCCAGGAACGCGCCGCCGGCCTGCATGTAGATCCCGTTGAGGTCGGGGTTGGCGGCGAGGGCGGTCTGCAGCTTGTTGGCGCCGACGTCGCCCTTCCACTCGGTCGCCAGGCCGATGACCTTGATGCCCGGGTAGCTCTGTGTCATGCACTGGTTGAAGGCGTCGGTACGGTCCCGGCCGTTGATCGAGGCGAGGTCGCCCTCGAGCATGGCGACCTTGCCCTTGCCCTTGAGCGTGTCGCCGAGGAACTTACATGCCTTCTGCCCGTACGCCCGGTTGTCCGCGCGGACGACCATGTAGACGTCGCCGCTGTCCGGCCGCGTGTCGACGGTGACGACGGGGATCTTCTTCTGCTTGAGCTGGACGAGCGTGGGAGCGACGGCGGCGGTGTCCTGCGGGGCGAGCACGACGCCCTTGACGCCCTGGCCGATGAGCGTCTGGACGTTGGCGGTCAGCTTGGCGATGTCGTTCTCGGAGTTGGTGGTCTTCAGGTCCAGCCCGTCCTGCTTGCCGAACTGCGGTACGTACTTGATGTAGGAGTTCCAGAAGTCCGTGTCAGAGCGGGGGTAGTCGAGTCCGACCACCTTGCCGCCCCCGCCTCCTCCGCCGCCGCTGTTGTCGTTGCAGGCCGTCACCAGCGACGCGGCTGCGGCGAGCGCCGCGCCGGCCGCGAGGGTCTTTCGCTTCATCGCGATCCTCATTTCTCTGGTCGAAGTCGCAGGCCGTCCATGCCCCCGTCGACCGCCAGCGCGGTTCCTGTCGTCGCCGAGGCGAACGGGCTGGCCAGGTAGGCGATCGCCGCGGCGACCTCCTGGGCGCTGACCAGGCGTCCGGTCGGCTGGCGGGCCTCGAGTGCGGCCCGCTCCGCCTCCGGGTCGGCCGCCGCGTCGAGCAGCCGGCCGATCCAGGGGGTGTCCGCGGTTCCGGGATTCACGCAGGTGACGCGGATCCCCTCACGTAGGTGGTCCGCCGCCATCGCGAGGGTGAGCGACAGCACGGCTCCTTTGGTGGCCGAGTACAGCGCCCTGCTGGGCAGGCCGACCGTGGCCGCGATCGAGCAGGTGTTGACGATCGCGGCGTGCTCGGACCGGCGCAGGTGCGGCAGTGCCGCGCGGGCCATCCGCACCATGCCGAACACGTTGACGTCGAAGACCCCGTGCCACTCGGCGTCGTCGTTGTCCTCGACGGTGCCCTGCGCGCCGATGCCGGCGTTGTTGACGAGCACGTCCAGGCCGCCGAGGTGCTCCGCGGCCTGCCCGACCGCCGTACGGACCTGGGCGTCGTCGCGTACGTCCGCGCGGACGCCGTACAGCGGCTCGGGCGGATCGCTCAGGTCGAGGCAGGCGACGGCGGCGCCGCGCTCGGTCAGCAACCGGGCGGTGGCGAGCCCGATGCCGGACGCGCCGCCGGTGACGATGGCTCTGATTCCGGTGAACTCCACGTCATGACCTCCAGACAGGACCGTCGGGATAGGCGTACTCCGCACGACTCTCGGGTCTGATCTCCGCCGACATGCCGGGCGCCGTCGGCGCGAGGTAGCGGCCGGCGGCGATCCGTACGGGATCGGTGAAGTGCTCGTGCAGGTGGTCGACGTACTCGATCACCCGGTCCTCGGTGGAGCCGCTGACCGCGAGGTAGTCGAACATCGCCAGGTGCTGGACGAGCTCGCACAGCCCCACGCCGCCCGCGTGCGGGCAGACCGGCACGCCGTACTTCGCCGCGAGCAGCAGGATCGCGACGTTCTCGGTGACGCCGGCGACCCGGCAGGCGTCGAGTTGCAGCACGTCGATCGCCTCGGCCTGCAGCAGTTGCTTGAAGACCACCCGGTTGGCGACGTGCTCGCCGGTCGCCACTCGTACGGGACGGACGCCGGCACGGATCGCGGCGTGCCCGAGCACGTCGTCGGGGCTGGTCGGCTCCTCGATCCACCACGGCTCGTACGGCTGGAGCGCGCGTACCCACTCGATCGCCTGCGTGACGTCCCAGCGCTGGTTGGCGTCGACGGCGATCCGGACGTCCGGCCCGACCGCCTCGCGCGCCAGCCGCATGCGGCGGATGTCGTCGTCGAGGTCGCCACCGACCTTGAGCTTGATCTGGGTGAAGCCGTCCGCGACCGCCTCGAGAGACAGGCGCGTGAGCTTGTCGTCGGTGTAGCCGAGCCAGCCGGGCGTCGTGGTGTAGGCGGGGTAGCCGGTGGCGAGCAGCGCGGCCTCCCGTTCGGCGCGTCCGCCGCGGGCCGCGGTGAGCAGGTCGCGGGCCTCGTCCGGCGTCAGCGCGTCGGTGAGGTAGCGCCAGTCGGCCAGGTCGACCACCTGGTCGGGCGTCATGTCCGACAGCAGCCGCCACACCGGCACCCCGGCCACGCGGCCGGCCAGGTCGAACGCCGCGTTGACGAGCGCGGCGGCGGCCATGTGGACGACGCCCTTCTCCGGGCCGAGCCAGCGGAGCTGGGAGTCGTGCGCGAGCCGCCGGGCGAACTCCCCCAGGTCGGCGAGGTCGAGGTCCTGACCGACGACGAGCGGCGCGTACGCCTCGATCGCGGCGGTGCACAGCTCGTTGCCGCGCCCGATCGTGAAGCAGAAGCCGTGCCCCTCCGCGCCGGAGTCGGTGCGCAGGACGACGTACGCGGCGGAGTAGTCGGGGTCGGGGTTCATGGCGTCGGAACCGTCGAGGCGCCGCGACGTCGGGAACCGCACGTCGTGCACGTCGAGCGCGCTGATCTTCATGCGAGCCTCTGCCTCTGACGGCCGAGCCCGTCGATCTCGAGCTCGACCAGGTCGCCGGTACGCAGGTACGAGCCGCCGGCCATCCCGACTCCGGCGGGGGTTCCGGTGTTGATGACGTCGCCGGGGTCCAGGACCATGAACTGGCTGAGGTACCAGATGAGGTGGTCCACGCCGAAGACCATGTTCTTCGTGCTGCCGTCCTGGCGGAGCTCGCCGTTGACCCAGAGCCGCAGGCCGAGGTCCTGCGGGTCGGCGATCTCGTCGGCGGTGACGAGGTGGGGGCCGAGCGGGTTGAAGGTCTCACACGACTTGCCCTTGTCCCAGGTGCCGCCGCGTTCGAGCTGGTACTCCCGCTCGGAGACGTCGTTGCTGATCGCGTAGCCGGCGATCGTGTCACGTGCCTCATCGGGCGAGCCGAGGTAGCGGGCGCGGCCCTTGAGCACGACGGCGAGCTCGACCTCGTAGTCGGTCTTCTGGCTGCCGGGCGGGATCTTGACGTCGTCGTCGGGGCCGACGACGGTGTTGACCGCCTTCATGAAGATGATCGGCTCGGCGGGGATGTCGAAGTTCGTCTCCTCCGCGTGGTCCCGGTAGTTGAGGCCGATACAGACGACCTTGCCGGGGCGGGCCACGGGCGCGCCGACGCGCCGGGTGTTACGGATGGGCGGCAGGTCGCCGGCCGCGTACGCCGCCTGCGCGTCGTCCAGGCCCGTCGCGAGGAAACCTGCGTCGATGTCGCGGGTCACACCGGACAGGTCCAGGAGCGTTCCGTCGTCGGCCAGGACCGCCGGCCGCTCGGCGCCTTCCGGTCCCACACGCAGCAGCTTCACGCAGCCGTACCCCCTCGTCGCTTTTTGGTGATTCATCGGACCACTTGCTTCCGACATGAGACCACTAGAGGCCGATGTCCTGGCAATACCCTGTTACGACTTTGTTACGTACGCTGGATTGGTACGACCAATCGAGTCGGACACAATGACCAGGCAGGCTGCCGGGGAGGGGACCCACGTGCCGGACGAGACCGCCGCCAGGACGACCGTCACCCAGCGGGCGGTCGAGGAGATCAAGGCCAAGATCGCCACCGGGGAGCTGGAGCCGGGACAGCGGCTGCCGACCGAACGCGACCTCGCCGCCGACCTCGGCCTGTCCCGCAGCTCGATGCGCGAGGCGATCCGTGCGCTGACCGTGATGGGCGTGCTGGAGGCCCGGCACGGGGCGGGCATCTACGTGACCCGGCTCGAACCGGGCGACCTGCTGGAGACGTTCGGCGTCGTGGCGGAGATCTCGCGCGGCTCGACGCTGATGCACCTCGTACAGGTCCGCAAGATCCTCGAACCGGCCGCCGCAGCGGCGGCCGCGGCCCGCATCGACGAGGACGGCCTGCTCCGGCTGCGCGCCGAGATGACGGCGATGGAGCGCGGGACGACGGCCGAGGAGATCGTGGGGCACGACCTGGAGTTCCACCGGATCATCACGGAGGCCGCGGCCAATCCGGTGCTGGCGGCGATTCTGGGCGGGTTGAACAGCCGTACGTTCCGGGCGCGGGTGTGGCGCGGGTACCGCGAGGAGGGCGTGTTTCCGCGGACGTTCGCCGAGCACGAGCAGATCTACCGTGCGCTGGTCGAACGCGACCCGGACGGCGCCCGGGTGGCGGCGGCGGTGCACATCGGCGCGGTCGAGGATTGGGCCCGCCGCCAGGCCACGGTCGACGACTGGAGCCACGCCCAGCAGGACGGAGAGGCGTCGCCGTGACTCCCCCGCACCCGGACCAAGAGCCCCCGAGAGGAACCGCGATGCGCGTCGCCCTGCACACTCGTCTGGCCCCGGGCCGCGAGGAGGCCTACGAACAGGCCCACCGGGAGGTGCCGACGTCCCTGGTGGCGGCCATCCGAGCGGCGGGCGCACATGAGTGGACCATCTGGCGCAGCGGGCTGGACCTGTTCCACGTGATCGACTGCGACGACTACGCGGGACTGCTGGCGGCGCTGGCCGACCTGCCGGTCAACGTGACCTGGCAGGCCCGGATGGCGGGCTACCTCGACGTGGTGCACGACTACTCGGACGCGGACAAGGGCCTGCCCGAGGTCTGGCACCTCCCTCGCGAGTGAACGCTCTCGTCACTGATGACGATGACGCTGACGCTGACGCAGGAGCGTTGCCGGAAGGGGATCAGTTCACCGTCATGGGTGCGGGCGCTCGCGCTCGACGAGCCCCAGGCGATGCCTTGCCGGTCGTAGTCGACCTGCCGGGTCCGTACCCGACGCGGGGGACCGTCGTCCGGCTGCCCGGACAGGGAGATCGCGGGACGGGGACCCCGGCCGTCCGCGTCCGGAGGGGCCGCCCACGACGGGGCGGCGAACTCGATCGTCGCGTTCTTCATCCCGGCCGCTTGGATCAGCTCTTCCACGGTCGTCTCCTGCATGAAGCCGAACGGCTTCTTCCAGACCGGGTTTTCCGGATCCGGAAGGCTCTTGGGATGAATCCAGGAGCCGAATATGATCTGACGCCCCTGCGCGTCGCGAGTGCCGGCGCTGATCGCCACGTGTTCCGGCCAATCGAAGAAAACGATATGGCCGGCAGGTATGTCGGGCCCGCCGACGCCGCTTTCCGGGTCCACCGCATAGCGCTGGAGCGGCCCGCCGTACAGGGTCGCCATCAGGGCGCCGTAGTACTCCGCCATGGGCCGATACCACTTACGCCCGAATCGATCCTTCACCATGGGGTATTCATATGAATCATCCCCCCGATCGTACCGACGGTGATATCGCGTTGCATTGATCGCGACATTCGAGGCGTAGTCATAGATCTGCTGCAACCACCTCTTGTCGACGAGCCGCGCGCGATAGGCCGAGAAGAGAATGGCGTCCCAGCAGTTCATGATGCCGGTCTCCGCCGGTTCGGGAGCATCCTCATGGGCGAGCCACCGGGCCATGTCGTTCGGATGGCGCTCGTTCGTGACCTCGCTCGACCTCCAGCCGGCTTTCGGCTCAGGCCCGGTCGCCCCACGCCATCGCAGCCGGCCGACGAGGTCCCGCGCCGCGGAGACCGTCATCAGCCGCCGTTGCACGTGCTCACCGCCCCGGACGGACGGCTCAGGCGTGGCGAATGATGGTTCCGCCGCACCGGCAAGACCATGCCCGGCGCCGGGCGTCCAAGGTCCCGCCCCCGGCTGCACGGGCCGGGTCGGTATCCAAAGGTCGGTCGTGACGCCGGCCGATGGTTCCGCCGGGACCCGGGCGAGGACGAAAAGATGGCCGTTGATGGGACCTGAATCATCCGGGATACGGCTTTTAGAGATGACTCTGAACCGCAGGCCAAAGGTCACGGTGGCCTGGAACAGGACGACTCGGTCATAGAAAGAGTCACGGCCGCCCGCGCGTACTCCGTCGGCGACCTCCCGCCACTGGGTCACTCCCCGCGGGAGCGTCCAGCTCTTCAGCCGATCGGACGCTCTTTTCTCCCTCTTGGACAACTCCGCCGGCGGATACATCAGCCGGTTCAGATCATCGGCAAGGCGGCCGCGCAGGTCTTCGAGCGTGTTCACGCCCGCCATGAACCGCCCGGCGGCCCGCAACAGGACGCTTGTCAGCAGATGGTCCTCATCCGCCTCGGAAAGCCACAGCGCGACCCCCAGATGCGCGACGGCCTCCGGATAGCCGGTCAGCCAACGCGGGCGATGCGCCGAAGGCTGGTGGAAGGGACGCCGCACCGGCCGGGACCGGGGAGGAGATCCCGCCCGCCGGAGCGCCCCGCGATTCTCGACACGGGGCAGATCGACGGCCTGCGCCTGCACACAGGCCGGCGTCGGACCGGCGAGGCTGTGGCTGGACACACGCCAGATCGCCTCACATGTGGTGGACAACGCGTCTACCGGGTGAAGTAGCGGCGCGGGTTGTCCACCAGCATCGTGTCGATGTCCTTCTCGCTCACCCCGGCCGCCCGGAGGGCCGGCAGTACGTCGTCGTGGATGTGCTCGTAGTGCCAGTTCGGCAGCATCTGGTCGCGCAGCGTCTGGAAATCAGCCCCGAACCAGTCGATCCAGCACATCGCGTCATGGCTCAACACCATCCGCGAGGCGTAGCCGCGCTCACAGAGCGCCACGATCGTCGCGACCCGGTCCGGTGTCGAGCGGTACACGTCGACGCCGAAGCGGTCCATGCCGAGCAGCGCTCCCGCGTCGGCCAGCCACATCAGGTAGTCCAGGTCTCCCGTGTCGCCGCTGTGCCCGACGACGACCTTCGACAGGTCGGCGTTCTCCGAACGGAGCAGGTCGATCACCCAGCGGCCGGTCTGCTCGACGGCGTTGGTGTGCACGGTGATCGGCGCGCCGGTCTCGCGGTGCGCGTACGCGACGGCGCGGCAGACGCGTTCGACACCCGGGGTCGGGTTCGGGTGTTCGACCGCGCACTTCAAGAAGGCCGCCTTCACGCCCGTGTCCGCGACACCCTCGGCGATGTCGCGGACGAACTCCTTGGCGAGCGGGTCCGGGCTCTCGTCCAAGAGCAGCCCGGGTCCCCGGTTGAGGAACGGCAGCGGCGCGTCGGTGTAGTGGTAGAAACCGGACGCCACGATGATGTTCAGCTCCGGCACCTGTTCGTTGATGCGCTGGATGCGCGGGATGTAACGCCCGCCGCCCCACACCGTCGGGTCCACGAACGTACGGACGCCGCGCGCCGCCACCGAGCGGAGGCGTTCGATCGCGTCCGCGACCCGTTCCTCCTCGTCCCACCAGTCCTTGCCGTAGTTCTGGAGGTACTCCGTGCCGACGAAGAACACGTGCTCGTGCATCAGCGTCGTCCCGAGCGAGGCGACGTCGACGGCTCCGCGTACGGTCTCGACCGTGGGCATGGCGGCCTCCTGAGAACTAGAACGCTAATTCTGAACCCCGGCCACCAATCTGCGAAGCCCCGAGAGCCAACGATCCGGATCGGCCGCCTTCCGCCGTACGAACTCGGCCACTTCCGGGTGGGGCAGGATCAGGAATCTCTCCTCCTCGAGCCCGAGAACGACCGCCTCGGCCACCTCCGACGGCTCCAGGATCTTGCCCGCCGCCGCGACCGCCTTGGCCGCGAGGTGGCCGTCCAGGTTGCCGGTGAGCAGCGGCGTCCGTACGCCCTGCGGGCACAGCGCGCTCACGCCGATGCCCTGGTCGCCGTAGGTCAGCGCCAGCCACTCGGCGAACGCCACCGCGGCGTGCTTGGTCACGGCGTACGGCGCGTCGCCCGGCTGGCTGAGCAGGCCCGCCGCCGAGCAGGTGTTCAGCAGATAGCCGCTGCCGCGCGACAGCATGCCCGGCAGGACCGCGCGCGCCGCGTACACGTGCGCCTGGACGTTCACCGCCCACGTCGCGGCCCACTGCTCGGCCGTCGCCTCCAGCCCGGCGCCGGTGCCGATGCCGGCGTTGGAACAGAGGAGATCGACCGGTCCGAGCCCGGAGGCGGCCTCGACCATCGCCTGGACCTGTGCCTCGTCGCCCACGTCCGTACGGCACACGACCGTAGGGCAGGACAGGCCGGCGGCGACCCGGCCGGCGGCGTCTTCGTCCAGGTCGGCGAGGCAGATGCCGGCGGCGCCCTCGGCGGCAAACCGGTCGGCCAGCGCGGCGCCGATCCCGCTGGCCGCTCCCGTGATCACGATGTTCTTCCCAGTCACCCGCATGGCAGGAACGTAACATCTGTCACTAGGCTGAACCCGATTCGGGTGTCAGCCGAATACGGCCGAGAGAAAGGCGGGAGCATGGGGCTCGAGACCGGCCTGGCGGGCAGAACCGCGCTCATCACCGGAGCGTCGCGCGGCATCGGCAAGGCGACCGCGGTGGCGCTCGCGGCGGAGGGCTGCAACGTCGTCCTGTCCTCCCGCAAACAAGACGCGCTGGAGGAGGTCGCGGCCGAGATCAGGGCGGCGCATCCAGGCGCCGGAGTGCTGCCGAAGGCCGCCCACGTCGGCGACGAGGACGCCGCGCGCGCCTGCGTGCAGGCCGCCGTCGAGGAGTTCGGCGGCGTGGACGTGCTCGTCAACAACGCGGCCACGAGCCCGTACTTCGGCCCGATGGTCGATCTGGACGCCCCGCGCGCGGCCAAGACCGTGGAGGTCAACCAGTTCTCGATCGTGCTGTGGACGCAGCTCGCCTGGAAGCTGTCGATGGCCGAGCGCGGCGGCACGATCGTCAACACCGCCTCGGTCGGCGGCATGGTCACCGAGCACGGCATCGGGTACTACAACGCGACGAAGGCCGCCGTCATCCACCTGACCAGGCAGTTCGCGATGGAGCTGGCTCCCACCGTACGCGTCAACGGTGTCGCTCCCGGGCTCGTACGGACCCATCTGGCCAAGGCCCTGTGGGAGGAGAACGAGGCGCAGATCGCCAAATACATGCCGCTCGGCCGGATCGGTGAGCCCGAGGACATCGCGAACGCCATCGTCTTCCTGGCCGGCGACACGTCGAGCTGGATGACCGGCCAGACCATCGTCATCGACGGCGGCGGCACCGTCCGCCCCACGATCGCCTGAGGAGTCGTACATGTCGCGATGGGGACTGACCATTCCGCTGATGGGGATGCCGCTCGCCCAGCACCAGGAGATCCTGGGCGAGCTGGAGGACCTCGGCTACACCGACGCCTGGTCGGCCGAGACCAACGGCACCGACGCCTTCACGCCGCTCGCGCTCGCCTCCCAGTGGGCCCCGGGCCTGCGGCTCGGGCCCGCGATCGTACCCGTCTACACGCGCGGGCCGGGGCTGCTCGCCCAGCAGGCCGCCACGATCGCCGGTCTCGCGCCCGGCCGGTTCGTGCTGGGCATCGGCACGTCGTCCCCGGCGATCGTCCAGCGCTGGAACGGTATCCCGTTCGAGGAGCCCTACCAGCGCGTACGCGACACGCTGCGCTTCCTGCGCCGCGCGCTGGCCGGGGAGAAGGTCACCGACGAGGCGCTCAACGTAAAAGGCTTCAAGCTCGACAACGCGCCCGAGACCCCGCCGGAGATCGTCCTCGCCGCGCTGCGCCCCGGCATGCTCCGGCTGGCCGCCCGCGAGGCGGATGGTGCGATCACCAACTGGCTGTCTCCTGAGGACGTACGGCAGGTACGGGGCGAGCTGGGCACCGAGAAGGAGCTCCTCGCGCGGATCTTCGTCTGCCCCACCCCGAACGCCGACGAGGCGCGGGCCCTCGGCCGCTGGATGATCGCCGCGTACCTGACCGTGCCGGTCTACGCGGCGTTCCACGAGTGGCTCGGACGCGGCGAGCGCCTGGCGGCCATGAACGATGCCTGGGCCGCAGGAGACCGCAAGGCCGCCCTGGCCGCCGTACCGGACGACGTCGTGGACGAGCTGGTCGTCCACGGGTCGCCGGAGGCCTGCCGCGACCGGGTGCGGGAGTACGTGGACAACGGCCTCGACACGCCGATCCTGGCGGTGCTGCCCGCGGAGGGAGTAAAGATTCCCGAGGCGGTGCGTGCCCTGGCGCCCTGAGTCCGGGTCGGCGGCTACTTTCCGGAGTCCGACGTTTGCCGGTCGTGATGTGGGGCATGGCAGGCGCAAGCACGGCCCCGGTCGTGCTCATTACGGAAAAACCGACAGAAGGAGCTGTTGACAGTGCTCACGCTGACCGACTCGGCGGTCCAGGTGATCCGTACCGTCACAAGCCAACCCGAGCTTTCTCCGGAGACCGGGCTCAGGATCGCCACGCAGGCCCAGCCGGAAGAGGCGGGCACCCTGGCTCTCGCGGTCGCCGAAGGCCCTCAGGCCGGAGACGAGATCGTAGAGGAGCAGGGCGCGCGCGTGTACCTCGAGCCTGACGCGGCGTCGATCTTGGATGAGATGACACTCGACGCCAGTGTCGACGAGCAGGGTGATGTGACCTTCCGCCTCGCCGACAAGGCCGTTTAGGTAAATAAACGCGTCGATGCCCCGGACGGCCATCGTCCGGGGCCATCGGCATGCGTTAGGAACGCGTTAGCGATGGTCCTTTCACCGTGAAGGCCCCGTACGGGACCCGCTGACCTGCCCGAATCCTCCCTAACGTCGATCGCATGGACGTAACGGGACTGCTGGTCGTACCGGTGGCGGGTTCGGAGACGCTCGCGCTCCGAAGCGGCCGTACGCCGACCGGCGAACGCGTGGGAATCGCGTTCACCTCCGAGAGCCGGCTGATCCAGGTCATGGGCGCCGGCCAGCGATGGATCCGCCTCAGCGAGGCGGCGATGAAGACGATGCTGGCCCCGCTGGGCATCGCCCGGGTGCAGGTGGACCCGGGCCTGATCGCGCCGCCCGCCTCCCCCATTCCTCGCGCGCGGGTACCCGCCTGCGCGACCGCGCTCGTGAAGGAGTTCACATGAGCGTCGGCGTGCTCCCCGGGTCCCGGCCGCCGGCGAGCGCCCTGGAGGCGCTGGTCCGGGTCCGCCTCGTCGGGGGCGCCGACCACGAGCGGTTCGAGAAGCATCTGCGCGCCGAGAGCGCCGTCGTCGACGCCTGGCGGCTCGCCGGGGACTGCGACTACGAGGTACGCCTCCGCTGCCCCACCCTCGCCGGCCTCGACACCGCCGTCGGCGAGTTGCGCGGCGTCGGCGGCGACACCGCCACCACCCTTGTCCTTCACCGCGTGAACCTGGACGAACGATGAACATCTGGCCCCTGACCGCCGAACCTCCCTTCACCGTCGGCGGCGTCGAACTCACCGCGATCGCCGAACGCTTCGGCACCCCCGCGTACGTCCTGGACGAGGAGCACGTACGGCACCGCTGCCGGGAGTACCGCAAGGCGCTGCACCCGCACCGCGTCGCGTACGCGGGCAAGGCGTTCCTCTGCCGCGCCATGGTCCGGTGGGTGCGCGAGGAGGACCTGTGGCTGGACGTCTGCTCCGCGGGCGAGCTCGCCCTGGCGCGGTCCGCGGGCTTCCCGCCCGAGCGGATCCTGCTGCACGGCAACGGCAAGACGCCCGAGGACCTCGCCGCCGCGCTCGACTACGGCGTCGGCCGGATCGTGGTCGACTCCTCGACCGAGGTCACGCGCCTGGCCGCGCTCGCCGACGATCTCCGTCACCCGCAGAAGGTCCTGGTCAGGGTCACTCCCGCCGTCGACCCGCACGTCCACCGCGCGATCGCGACCGGGGTCGAGGACCAGAAGTTCGGGCTGTCGCTGGCCTCGGGCGCCGCCGCCGAGGCCGTACGCCGCGTGCTCGGCCAGCCCTCACTCACCCTGGCCGGGCTGCACTGCCACATCGGCTCCCAGATCGGCCTGACGGACGGTTACGAGACCGCGGCCCGTCGTCTCGTCGCCTTCATGGCGGAGCTGGGCGGGCTCCCGGAGCTGAACCTCGGCGGCGGCCACGCCGTGGCGTACCGGCCGGGCGAACGGGGCCTGGACGTCCAGACGTTCGCCGACCGCGTGCCGTACGCGGTCGCCTCGGAGTGCGCCGCCCGTGGGATCCCGCGGCCGGAGCTGACCGTCGAGCCGGGCCGGGCGATCGTCGCCGCGGCCGGGGTGACGCTGTACCGGGTGCTCGGCGTCAAGCACGGCGTACGGACGTTCGTCGTCGTGGACGGCGGCATGAGCGACAACCCGCGGCCCGCGCTGTACGGGAGCCGGTACGCGGTCGCGCTCGCCGGCCGGCGCGGCGCCGCCGACTCGCGGCCGGTGACCGTCGTCGGACGCCACTGCGAGGCCGGGGACGTGATCGCCGCGGACGTGCCGCTGCCCGCCGACGTGCGCCCGGGCGACCTGCTCGCGGTGCCGTGCACGGGCGCGTACCACCACTCCATGGCCTCGAACTACAACCAGGTCACGCGGCCGCCGGTGGTCGCGGTACGGGGCGGGCGCGCCTGGCCGCTGGTCCGGCGGGAGACCCCCGAGGACCTGATCCGCCGCGATGTCGGCTGAGCCGCGTGAAAAGATCGTTGTAGTCGAGGAGAGGTGAGAGGAATGCAGCTGACGAAGCTGGGCCACGCCTGCGTCCGCGTACAGAAGGACGACCGCACTCTCGTCATCGACCCCGGAGGGCTCACGCCGGAGGACGACGCGATCACGGGAGCCGACGCCGTACTCATCACGCACGAGCACTTCGACCACCTGGAGGCCGAACGCCTGCGCAAGGCCCTCACCGAGGACCCGCGCCTGACGGTCTACACGTGCCGCGCCGTCGCCGACATCCTGAGCGACGTCGGCGACCGCGTCCGTACGGTCGGCGAGGGCGACTCGCTGGAGATCGCGGGCTTCGACGTCGGCGTGGTCGGGCAGAAGCACGAGATCGTGCACCCGGACGTACCGGCGGTGGAGAACGTCGGCTTCTTCATCGACGGCGAGGTCTTCCATCCGGGCGACGCGTTCACGGTGCTGGAGGCGCCGACGCTGCTGGTCCCGGGCCAGGCCCCGTGGATGAAGGCCCCGGAGATGATCCACTACTTGAGGGCGGTGTCGCCGCGGCGCGCGTACGCGGTCCACGACGGCCTGCTGAACGAGTTCGGCCTCGGCCTGCTGGAGAGTCAGCTCACGGGCGAGGGCAAGCGCCAGGAGGCGGACTTCCGCCGGCTGAAGCCCGGCGAGTCCGTCGAGCTCTGACGCTCAGGCGGCCTTCCGGGCCGGCACGGCGGCTCGTACGACGACGCGGTGCAGCACTCCCGCCCGCGCCGCGGTCTCGCGGCGGTGCGGCGCGCGCCAGACGAGTGCGGCCGTGACGGCGGCGGCCACGCCGTAGGCGACGACCGCGGCGAGCCATCCGCCGGTCAGCACCAGGACGGCGGCGGGCGCGCCGGCGAGCGCCGCGACCGGCGGGACGGTCAGCATCGGGTCGGCGGCGGCCCGCCGGACGCCCGGGTCGCTGGGCCCCCACGGATCCGTGCCCAGCGTACGGACGAGCCCGCGCAGCGGCGGAAGGGCGCCCCGGAGCGCGACGGCGGCGGGCAGGACGAGCAGAGGCGCGACGAGGAGCGCGTCGGCGACGGAGACGAGGGCGACGGCGGCCGTGAGGACGGGCCCGGCGACGGCGCCGGCGAGCAACGCGGCGCGGGCCCGCCCCGCACTCCGGCGAACGGCCATCCGCCCACGGCGGACGGCGAGCGAGTAGGCCTGGACGGCGGCGACCGCCCAGAGCGCGGCGACGGCCCACAGGGCCGTGATCAGCGAATTCATCGTGCTCACCCCTTGAGAATGCGCCGGCCGGACGACGCGGAGAAGACGTTCGGCCTCATATCAGGGGAAGCTACGGGTGCGACCCGGAGAAGTCGCTGGGGCCGGCCCCCGAGGTGTACGGGGGCTACCCCGAGGAGTGCTGTCAACGAAATGATTGACACCCACAATGCGCCAACTATTCTGTTGGCATGTCGAACGTGCCTCAGCTCAGAGATCTCGTCGGCCAGGTCGTTCTCCGGGGCATCGGCGGACCTCGGGATCCACTGACCCAGCTCGACGACGCCGAGCGGCTGGCCGCGGAGATCTCGGTGCTGGGCGAGCGGCTGGTGGGCTACTTCGTGGAGCAGGCCCGGGCCGAGGGCCTCTCCTGGGCCGACATCGGCGCCCACAAGGGCATCAGCCGCCAGGCCGCGCAGCAGCGGTATTCGCCGTACATCTCCCGGCTCACGCTCGCCGAGATCATCGCCGCCGGCACGCTGGCGACCTTCGGACCCCGGGCCCTGGACCGCCTCCATGTCGCCGAGCGGCACGCCCGCGGCCGAGACGCCCTGGGCACCGAGCACCTGCTCCTGGCCATCCTCGACGACACCGGCGGCCTCGCCGTCACGACCCTGACCGCCCTCGGCGCCCCGCCCGGGACGCTCCGCCCCGCTCTCACCTCGGCGACCGGCACCGCACCGGCCGGCACAGACGCCGTGGACACCTCCGCCCTGCTCACCGACGACGCCCGCCGGGCCCTGGACGGCGCGGCCGCCGAAGCCCACGCCGCCGGGCACGAGGTGGCCACCGTTCACCTGCTCCTCGGCCTGCTCCGCAACCCGGCCAGCGCGGCCGGCCGGCTCCTCGCCGCCCACGGCGTCACCCGCACCGCCGCCGCCCGGCAGATCGAGGACCACCTCAACCGCTATCTGCAGGAGAGTGACTGATGGAGCTCACGAAGGCGCTGGACGCCCTCCCCACGACCTGCGTAATGGTCATCAAGGACGGCAGGACCGTCTATGAGTACGGCGACCCCGCCGAGGTCGGCTACCTGGCCTCCGCCCGCAAACCCGTCCTCTCCCTCCTCTACGGACGCCCGGTCACCGACGGCGTCATCGACCTCGAGAGCACCCTTGACGACCTCGGCATCGACGACGTCCAAGGCCTCCTCCCCCGCGAGCGCCGGGCCACCGTCCATGACCTGCTGACCGGCCGCTCCGGCGTCTACCACCCGGCCGCGAGCTCGAACGAGCTCCAAGCGCGACTCCCCGAACGGGGCACGGTCGAGCCCGGCACCGAGTTCCACTACACCGCGTGGGACGCCAACGCCCTCGGCACGATCTACGAGCAGCAGACCGGCCGGAGGGTGTTCGACGCGGTCGCCGAGGACCTCGCGGGGCCACTCGGCTTCCAGGACTTCGACCCCGTCCGCCAGCGCTTGCTCGGCCGGCCGGAGGTCTCGCGGCACCTGGCCCACCACCCGTTCCTCTCCGCCCGCGACCTGGCCCGGGTCGGGCTCCTCGTGCTGGAGCGGGGCCGCGGCCTGGTCCCGGAGCAGTGGCTCACCCGCAGCATGACCCCGTACGCGAAGAACTACGGCTACCAGTGGTGGCTCCCTCGGCTCCCCCAGGGCCGGGCCTTCATGGCGATCGGCAACTTCGGCCAGTTCCTGTTCGGAATCCCGGACCGGAACCTCGTCGTGGTGCACCGGGTGGCCGTCCCCGACGAGCTGGCGATCGCCCGCAACGCCGGCGCCGACGTCGCCATCGAAGGGGTGTCCCACCTGGAGTTCCGCCGTATCGGCCAGCTCATCCTGGGCTCCGACTGGGCCTGACGCCGCGACGGCGGCCCGGGGTCACGGCGCGGAGCGGGCGATGACGAAGCGGCGGAAGTGCTCGACCGCCGGCAGGCGGGTGCGGTTCTCCGCCCACGCGAGGCCGATCGTACGGCGGGCGTCCGCGATCACGACCTCCGCGACGCCCGCGACGCCCTCACCTGGTGGCACGATCGCGACGCCCAGGCCCGCCGCCACCAGCGCTCGCAGCGTCGTCGCCTCCTCGCCCTCGAAGGCGATCTCCGGCCGGACGCCGGCCGCCCGGAAGAGCTCGTCCGTGACGGTGCGCAGGCCGTACCCTCCGCGCATCAGGATGAACGGCTCGTCCGCGACGTCCGCGAGGTTCGCCTCGGCCGGGCCCGCGGCGCGATGGCCGGCGGGCACCGCCAGGCGCAGGCGTTCCGTTCTCAGCGGATGCCAGGCCAGTCCCTCCGGGCGTGGGCTGGTGATGGCCATGTCCGCGTGCCCCGACGCCACGGCCGCCTCGATGCGCTCCGAGCTGCCCTGGATCAGCCGGAAGCCGACGTGCGGATGGGCGGACCGGTAGACGCGCAGCAGCTCCGGCACCAGCACGGTGCCCTGCGTGTGCAGGAACGCCAGGCCGACCTCACCGTGGTCGGGGTCCGCGGCCTGGGCCAGCTCGCGGCGGGCCGTGTCCTCGGTGGCGATCAGGTGTTCGGCGTGGGAGCGGAAGATCTCGCCGTAGCGGTTCAGCCGGAGCGTACGGCCCTCGCGGTCGAACAGCGGGGCGCGCAGCTCGCGTTCCAGTCGGGCGATGGCGCGGGAGAGTCCCGGCTGGGAGACGCGCAGGCCTTCCGCGGCGCGGGTGACGTTTCCGGTCTCGGCCACCGCCAGAAACCAGCGCACCGTGACGAGGTCCATGCACACCAAGCATAGGTTGCCGAAAGAACTTTCATTGGACGCATCAGCGATGGCGACGCAGGGTGGAGAGCGTGCTCCGACTCGCCCCCTCGCTCGATTCCGGCTCCCAGGACGGACGGCACCGGCGCGGCTCGCCCGGGCTGCGCCGGGTCAACCTGGCACTGTTCGTCGCGGGCCTGATGACGTTCATGTCGCTCTACAGCACCCAGGCGCTCCTCCCGGTGCTCTCCCGCGCCTTCGCGGT
Organism: Actinomadura sp. DC4; assembly: GCF_030406325.1. Taxonomy (GTDB): domain Bacteria; phylum Actinomycetota; class Actinomycetes; order Streptosporangiales; family Streptosporangiaceae; genus Actinoallomurus. Next base: position 475,019 of record NZ_JAUEQY010000002.1, read on the forward strand.
CTCACCGACCGGTTCCAGCCTGCTCGTCTCCATGGCGACCGGCACGCTCGCGCTCGCGGTCATCCCGGTCAGCGCGCTGTCCGAACGCTTCGGCCGTACGCGGGTCATGCTCGCCTGCTCGGCGATCGCGGCGCCGCTCGGCCTGCTGCTGCCGCTGTGCCCGTCGTTTCCCGCGCTGGCGGCGGTACGCGCGGCGCAGGGGATCGCGCTGGCCGGCGTGCCGGCGGTGGCCATGGCCTACCTCGCCGACGAGGTGCACCCGGAGGCGTTCGGGAGCGCGATGGGGCGCTACATCGCCGGCAACACCGTGGGCGGGCTGGCCGGGCGGCTCCTGCCCGGCGTCGTCACCGGCCTGGCCGGCTGGCGCTGGGCACTCGGCGCCACCGCGATCGCGACGCTGCTGCTGACCGCGGCGTTCTGGGCGCTGCTGCCGCGCTCGCGGTTCTTCACGCCGACGAAGACGGGCGGCGCGCTGCGGCACCTGGCCGACCCCGGCATGCGCCGGCTCTTCCTGGTCGGCCTGGTCCTGATGTCGACGTTCGTGACCGTCTACAACTACCTGGGGTACCGCCTGATCGCCGCGCCGTTCGGGCTGCCGCAGTCGCTGGTCGCGCTGGTGTTCGTGATGTACCTCGCGGGGACGTTCAGCTCGCCCGCCGCCGGTTCGCTCGCCGACCGGGTCGGCCGGCGGCCGGTGCTGCTCGGCGCCTGCGTCGTCACCGGGGCCGGGCTGCTGCTGACCCTGCCGGACTCCCTGCCGGTCGTGGGCGCCGGGCTGCTGGTGATGACCACCGGATTCTTCGCCGCGCACTCGGTGGCGAGCGGCTGGGTGGGCCGCCGCGCGACCTTCGGACGGGCGCACGCGTCCGGGCTGTACCTGTTCGCCTACTACCTCGGCAGCAGCGTCGGCGGATCGGCCGGCGGCCTCGCGTACGAGCACGGCCGCTGGCCCGCGACGGTCGCGTACGGCCTGGTCCTGCTCACGATCGCCCTGGTGTCGACCCTCGGCGTACGCGCCGCGGAACCGGCCGGCGACGCGTGAGATGCGTCACTGCGCGAGATCAGTAAGGCATTGCTGACCTGCCCGGACGCCGCACGCAGCGATAATCTGCCGCTTTTTCCCAGGCCGACAGCCTTGTCGTGAGAAAATACGCGTCAGTAGGGTTCACAGACGCGACGGGGCGACGACGCGGTGTAATGATCACCGTCGGCCCAGCCTCCCCGGCCGCGCCGCACGGCACCGAGATCCGACGCGAGGTACCCCCGTAGATGCGCCCTTTCCGGGAACGGAACCCCCTGCCGATCGGCATCGCCGGACTGGCGACCGTCGGTCTGCTCGCGGTGCTCGCCTTCAACCTCGGGCGCTTCTCCGGCGGTACGGCCTACTCCGCCGCCTTCAGTGAGGCCGCCGGGCTCAAGCCGGGGGAGGAGGTCCGCATCGCGGGCGTCAAGGTCGGCAAGGTCGAGGGCGTGACCCTCGAAGGCGACCACGTGAAGGTGAAGTTCACCAGCGGCACGCCCTTCGGCACCGACACCCGCGCGCAGATCAAGATCAAGACGCTCCTCGGGTCGCACTACCTGGCGCTGGTGCCCAAGGGGCCGGGCCGGCAGTCCACGCACCGGGAGATCCCGGTGTCGCGCACCACCGCGCCGTACGACGTGGTCCCCGCGCTCCAGGACGCCAGCGCGCAGCTCGCCAAGATCGACACCAAGCAGCTCTCCAAGTCCTTCGACACGCTGTCGCAGACGATGCAGGGCTCGTCGGCGAACGTCCGTGGCACCCTGGCGGGCCTGCAGAAGGTCTCCCGCGCGGTCGCCTCGCGCGACGACGAGCTGAGTGAGCTGCTCAAACACTCCAACAACGTGACCAAGCTGCTCGCCGACCGCAGCGGTGACCTCGCCGCGCTCGTGAACGACGGCGGCCTGCTGCTGCAGGAGATCAACGCACGCCGCCAGGTGATCAGCCAGCTGCTGACGGGTACGGTCACGCTCTCCCAGCAGATCACCGGAACGATCCACGAGAACCAGGCGACGCTGGGCCCCACGCTGAAGAACCTCCACCAGGTCGAGAACATCCTGAACCGCAACCAGGAGAACCTGGATAAGTCGTTCAAGGCGATGGCCCCGTTCGCGGCCGAGGCGGCCGACTACACGGCCACGGGCCGGTTCTTCGACGTCTACCTGCAGAACATCGTCCCGCTCCCCCTGTCGGTGAAGCTGCCGGGCGCGACCACGCCCGCGCCGTCCAAGAGCCCCTCGAAACCCTCGGACGGCAATCCGCTCCCGATCATCAAGTGACCCGGAGCCGCCCGGGTGGGCGGCATGACCGGCGACACGGCACGATCGGGATATGGACGTACGCGAGCTGACCACGACCGATGACCTGCGGGCGGCCTCGGACCTGCTCGCCGGGATCTGGCGGCCGACCGACCCCATGCCGTACGAGATGCTGCGCGTCCTCCAGCATCTCGGCGGGTACATCTCCGGCGTCTACGAGGGCGGCGCCCTGGTCGGGGCCTGCGCGGCCTTCCCGACGGCGGACGGGCGCCTGCACTCCCACATCACCGGGGTCTCCGCCCGCGGCAAGGGCGCCGGGTTCGAGATCAAGCGGCACCAGCGCCTGTGGGCCCTCGCCCACGGCGTCACCGCGATCACCTGGACCTTCGACCCTCTCGTCCGGCGCAACGCGTACTTCAACCTCGCGAAGCTGGCCGCACGGGTCGAGGAGTACCTGCCGGACTTCTACGGCGAGATGCCGGACGAGCTGAACGCCGGCGACCCGAGCGACCGCCTGCTGCTCTCCTGGGACCTCGACGCTCCGACGGTGGCGGCGGCCGTACGCGGTGAGCCGCCGATCTCACCGCCCGCCGCACAGGTCACGGTCCTCACCGAAGACCCGGACGGCCGCCCGGCCGAGGCCGATCCCGGCGGCGCCGCGCGGCTGGCGGTCGGCACCCCGGCCGACATCGCCGCGCTCCGCGCCGCCGATCCTCCGCTCGCCCTCGCCTGGCGGCGGGCCCAGCGGACGGCGCTCGGCGGGGCGCTGGACACCGGGTACCGCGTGGCCGGTTTCGCCCGGTCCGGCCACTACCTTCTGGAGGCGGCGCGATGAGGCTTTCCGGCGTGGAGCTGCGGCGGATCCGGATCCCGCTCGTCTCCCCGTTCCGCACGTCCTTCGCGACCGAGACCGAGCGCGAGGTGCTGTTCGTCCGGGTGCTGGGCGAGGACGCCGAGGGCTGGGGCGAGTGCGTGGCGATCACCGAGCCGCTCTACTCCCCTGAGTACGTCGACGGCGCCGAACAGGTCATCCGCGACTTCCTGCTGCCGCGCCTGCCCGCGGACGTCACCGCCCCCGCCCTCGGCCCGGCGTTCGCGCCGGTGAAGGGGCATGCCATGGCCAAGGCGGCGGTCGAGATGGCGGTCCTGGACGCGGAGCTGCGCGGCGTCGGCATGTCGTACGCGGCCTACCTCGGGGGGATCCGCGACCGGGTGTCGACCGGGGTCTCGGTCGGGATCATGGACTCGATCCCCGAGCTGCTGGACCACGTGACCGGCTACCTCGCCGAGGGGTACGCCCGCATCAAGCTCAAGATCCAGCCGGGCTGGGACGTCGATCCGGTGCGCGCGGTGCGCGAGCGGTTCGGTGACATCCTGCTGCAGGTCGACGCCAACACCGCCTACACGCGGGCCGACACGCGCCACCTCGCCGATCTGGACCCGTTCGAGCTGCTGTTCATCGAGCAGCCGCTCCCCGAGGAGGACCTGCTCGGTCACGCGACGCTCGCCTCGGCGCTCACGACGCCGATCTGCCTGGACGAGTCGATCGTGTCCGCCCAGGCCGCCGCGGACGCGCTCTCACTCGGCGCGTGCTCGGTCATCAACGTGAAGGCGGGCCGGGTCGGCGGCTACCTGGAGGCGCGGCGGATCCACGACGTGTCCATGGCGCACGGCGTGCCGGTGTGGTGCGGCGGGATGCTGGAGACCGGGCTCGGCCGCGCGGCCAACCTGGCGTTCGCGGCGCTGCCGGGCTGCACGCTGCCGGGCGACGTGTCCGCCTCCGACCGCTACTACAGCCAGGACGTCACCGAGCCGTTCCGGCTGGTGGACGGCCTGATGACCGTGCCGTCGGGCCCCGGCCTGGGCGTGGAGCCCCTCATGGACGTGCTCGACGCGATGACCGAGTCCAAGCGGTTCGTACGGCTCCCTCAGTCGCGTACGGGCAGCTCGTAGACGCGGCGGACGCTGGAGTCGATGCGGGAGATGTCCGTTCCGTACACGTGAATGGAGATCGCCGTGGTGTCGCCGGAGTTGCGGACCCGGTGGATGTCGCCCGGCGGGGCGAAGCCGCTGATGTCGCCCGCCAGGTTGTCGTTCACACCGACGCTCAGCAGGTGGTCGCCCTCGTGCACGAACAGCTCCTCGTGCTCGACGCCCTGCAGGACGCCGAAGACGCACCAGGTCACGTGGTCGTGAATCGACGTGACCTGCCCGGGACGCCAGACGAGGCCGACGATGGAGAAGGCGCCGTCCGGCGCGGCGTACAGGGTGTGACTCTGGTACGCGTCCGGGTCGCCGGCGCGTTCCTCCGCGGTCAGCACGTCCGGCGTGGGCAGGTGCCGGCGCAGCTCGGCGCCGACGAGCACGGCGGTCTCGCGCCACCCCGCCTGCCGGGCCACGGCGGTACGGATGCCCGCCACCAGCTCGGCCAGCCCGGGCCGTACGTCTCCGAACACCATGGTCGTCATCGGTCACCTCCGCTTCCAGGATCGCCGGTCGGCCACTCATCGGTCTAATGCCAACTACTCCATCTATCGATAGATCTGGTTGATATGTTGACTCTGTGCTGGACGTTTCCCGCCTTCGGGTGCTCGTGGCGATCGCCCGTACCGGCTCGGTGACGGCCGCGGCCAAGGAGCTCCACTACTCCCAGCCGTCGGTCAGCCACCACCTCGCCCGGCTGGAGGCCGAGACCGGCGCCCAGCTCGTACGGCGGGCCGGGCGCGGCATCCGGCTGACCGAGGCCGGCCGCACGCTCGCCGAGCGCGGTGCGGAGATCCTCGGCCGCCTCGACGCCGCCGAGGCCGAACTCTCCGCGCACGTCGGGCTGAGCCAGGGCCGCGTACGGCTCGCGGCGTTCCCGTCCGCGCTGAGCACGTTCGTCCCGACCGCCGCCGCCCTGCTGGCCGAACGCCACCCGGGCCTGCGCGTGAGCCTGACCGAGGCCGAGCCCCCGGAGGCCGTCCGCATGCTGCGGGCCGGGTACGTCGACGTCGCGGTGATCTTCCGGTACGACCTCGGCAGCGAGGACGACGGCATCGCCGCCCTGCGGCTGCTGGACGAGCCGAGCTACCTGGTGACGGCCGACGCGGCCGACCCGGACCTCGCCGCCCACGCGGACGCCGAGTGGATCGCGGGCTGCGACCGCTGCCGGCTGCACCTGCTGGACATGTGCTCGCGGGCGGGCTTCGACCCCCGCGTGTCGTTCACGACGGACGACTTCGTGGCCGTCCAGGCCCTCGTGGCGGCGGGCCTGGGCGTGACGACCCTGCCGGGCCTGCCTCTGCTCGCCGCCCGGAACCCTTCGGTGCACACGGCCGTACTGCCGGAGTCGACCAGGTACGTCCTTGCCGCGACGTACGGCCAGCCGCCCGAACCCCCCGCCACGACCGCGCTCCTGGAGGCCCTCACCGAGGCCACCGCGTCGATGGGCGACCGGCTCAGTAGAGGTTCCCCGGCGAGTCCAGGAACACCTGCCGGCCGGCCGGGGTGACGGTCAGCCCGAACCGCGTGAGGTCCGGCTCGCCCACGTCCTGCCACCGCCGGCAGGCGGACTCCACCTCGCTCCACAGGTCGCGCGGCCCGCCCTCGTAGACGGCGAACTCCTCACACCCGTCGTCGCAGAAGAACACCGCCGCCCACGACCGGTCGGCCAGGCCGTAGACGTACAGCGTCGTCGTGCCGTCCTCGCCGGCGCTCGCGGCGTGAACGGCGTCCGGGACGCGCAGGCCGATGAAGAAGTCCGCGGCGATGAGCTCGGCACGCCGCAGCGTGGTCGCCGACTCCCGCCGGTCCACCGGCCAGTCCTCGCCCGGCAGGTACTCCTCGTGCACCGGCCAGGTGCCGCGCCGGCGCCGGTCGAGCATGAACTCCACCGGGCGCGTGAACCGGCCCTCCGCAGTGCCGTCGCCCGCCGTACGAAGCCGGACGACCGCCGCCGCGTGCGTCCACCCGGTGCGCCACGGAACGACGATCAGCCCGCCCGCCCGGGTCTGCCCGACCCATGCCGGTGGCACCTCCCGTACGGCGAACGTGGCCTGGATCCGGTCGTACGGTGCGCCGTCCGGCCGGCCCTCGGCGCCGTCACCCGCCACGACGAGCGCCTGGACACCGGCGTCGCGCAGGCGCGCGGCGGCCGCCCCGGCGAGGCCGGCGTCGATCTCGACTCCCGCGACACGTCCCGGGCCGGCCCGGTGGGCGAGCAGGCCGGTCGTCCAGCCGGTGCCGACGCCGATGTCCAGCACGCGATGGCCCGGGTGTACGTCCAGGTCAGAGAGCATTTCCGCAACGAGCGTCGGCTGTGAGGACGAGGAGGTCGCTACCTCGCCCGGCTCACGCCCGGAGTGCCGGCCGTCGTCCCACTGGGTGACGATCGGGACGTCCTCGCCGGCCCACCGCTCCCACGCACGCGGGTCGTCGCGCCGGTCGACCGTGAGGTACCCGTCCGGGGTGAGCGGCCAGACCAGGTCCGGCAGCGCCAGCCGCCGGGGATGGCCCGCGATCACCTCGGCCCACGGCACCTGCCGCCGTCCTGGAGCAGCCTGCCGCTGAGACGCGCCTCCGCTCACGTCGGTCACTTCTTCTCGTGCCGCCCGCCGCCCGTGCTGGGGCCGGTGTCGGGGCTGGGCGGGTTCGGTGGTGGCGGATTCTGCGGCTTCGGCTTGTCGTGCTGGCCCATGGTCACCTCCATGCGATGCGCCTGCCGCGGACGCTATCCCGACGCGGAGATCGAGTGTCCTCATGGTTGCGAACCGGTCACTCACGGTTTCGCGGGCCAGGTGAATCGCGGCCCCGGGTTGTGATCCTCGACCACCTGCGTGCCGCCTCGGAGCCGATGGACGCCCACGCCGTGGCCGGCGCGACCGGGCAGCACGTCACCACCGTGCGGTTCCATCTCGGCATCCTCATCGAGGCCGGGCTCGTCACCTCCACCCGGCGGCCGCCGTACGCCCCCGCCTCGCGAGGCCGGCAGCGCCTACCAAGAGCTCGCCGAGGTGCTGGCCACGCACTTCGGCTCGACGCGCAGCGCCGAGCAGGCCGATGCCGGCTGGGCGGCTCGGCGGCTCTCCGCACAGGCGCCCGCGGCGTCCTCGGCGCAGGCCAGGCAGCGGATCGTCGCGATGTTCGCCGAGATGGGCTGCGTCGCCCTCGAAGTGGTGAAGGTCCTCGCCCTGCTCACTGACGATCAGAGGTCGTACGCCGTCGGGTGCCGCGGCTCGTACAACGAGAGCTCCGCGCCGCTCGGCAGGCGGATCGCCGCCACCGAACCCCAGCCGGCGTTCACGACCGGCTGGGCGAGTTCGACGCCCTTGCCGGCCAGCGACGCGAGGGTCTCCTGAAGGTCGTCGCACATGAGGTAGAACTCGTGCTTCGGCTCCCCGGGATGGACGGCGGCCTCCGAGGGCGGCAGCTGGAAGATCAGCCAGCCGTCCCCGGCGTCGACGTGGGGAAAGCCGAGCACGTCGCGCAGGAATGCCCGATCGGCGTCCGCGTCGGAGCTGTACAGGATCACATGAGCGCCATTGATCATGCGTCTATCCTGGCCGCCCGGAGATCAGCGTGGGGCGTAGAGCGGCGGGTTGAGGCGGGCGAAGCCCTCCTGGCGCTCATACGGAAAGTACGGGTACGGGGCGGTCACCGCGCCGGCGTCGTCCAGCCGGGCGATCTGGTCCGGGGTGAGGGCCCAGCCGGCCGCGCCGAGGTTCTCGCGCAACTGCGTCTCGTCGCGGGCTCCGATCAGGACCGAGGCCACCGTGGGCCGCCGCAGCAGCCAGTTGATGGCGATCTGCGGGACCGCCCGGCCGGTCTCCCCGGCGATCTCGAGCAGCACGTCGACCACCCGGTAGAGCCGCTCCTCCTCCACCGGCGGGCCGAAGGACGCGGTCCGGTGCAGGCGGCTCCCGGCCGGCAGCGGCACGCCCCGGCGGACGCGCCCGGTCAGCCGTCCCCAGCCGAGCGGGCTCCACACGACCGCGCCCACGCCCTGGTCCAGGCCCAGGGGCATCAGCTCCCACTCGTAGTCGCGGCCGATCAGCGAGTAGTAGACCTGGTGCGCGACGTACCGCTCATGGCCGCGCGCGTCGGCGAGCGCGAGCGACTTCATGAGCTGCCAGCCCGAGAAGTTCGACACCCCCGGATACCGCACCTTCCCGGCCCGTACGAGGTCATCCAGCGCGGACAGGACCTCCTCGATCGGCGTGCCGGCGTCGAACGCGTGCAGCTGGAACAGGTCGATGTGGTCCGTGCCGAGCCGGCGCAGGGCGTCCTCGCAGGCCCGGATCAGCCTTGTACGGGACGTGCCCGCGTCCTGCGGGCCCTCTCCCATCGGCAGGCCGGTCTTGGTGGACAGGATCACCTCGTCGCGGCGGCCCTTGATCGCCTCGCCCAGCACCTCCTCCGAGGCGCCGTCGGAGTAGACGTCCGCGGTGTCGAACATGGTGACGCCGGCGTCGAGGCAGACGTCCACGAGCCGCCGCGCCTCCCGCGCGTCCGTACTGCCCCAGTTGCCGAACAGCTCGCCCCGGCCGCCGAACGTGCCGGCGCCGAAGCTCAGCGCCGGCACCGTGAGCCCCGACGAACCCAGCCGCCGATATTCCATGACACCCACCTAACGGTCCCCGAGTTCCATTAACATCAAGAGGACGCTAGCACGCGAAAGGCGGCTAATGGAACACCAGGCCCATTACGAGCCCGGCTCGGTGCGACCGGGCGGACGGACCGCGCGCGTACGGACGGCGGTCCTCACGGCGGCCGGCGACGCGCTCGCCGAGCACGGTTTCGACCGCCTCGACCTCGCCGACGTCGCACGCCGCGCGGACGTGGGCAAGACCACCGTCTACCGCCGCTGGGGCACGGTGACCGGGCTGGTCGCCGACCTGCTCACGGACATGGCCGAGCAGTCGCTGCCGCGCGCCCGTACCGGCGAGCTGCTCGGCGACCTGCGGGCCAACGCCCGGCTCGTCCAGCGCACGCTCACCGACCCACGGCAGCGCGCGCTGTTCACGGCGGTGATCGCCGCCGCCACGTGCGACGCTCGTACGGCCGAGGCCCTGCACCGCTTCTACGACACCCGCATCGGCGAGTGGGCGCCGTGCGTGGACGAGGCGGTGGACCGCGGCGAGCTACCCGCGGGCACCGACGCCCGCGAGGTGATCCGCGCGGTCTCCGCGCCGCTCTACTACCGGCTGCTGGCGAGCGGCGATCCGCTCGACGAGCAAGCGGCCGACCGCGCCGCCGAGGCCGCGGCGGCGGCGGCCAGAGCCGGGGTGTACGTCACTCGCCGGTGAAGTTCGGCGGGCGTTTCTCCCGGAACGCCTTGGTGCCCTCCTCGGCGTCCTTCGAGGCGAACACCGGCCAGCCGATCTCGTCGGAGACCTTCAGCGCGGCCTCCTCGTCCAGCCCCTCGGTCCGGCGGTAGGTCTGGAGGATCGCCTGGACGGACAGCGGGCCGCTGGCGGCGAGAAGGTCCGCGTACTCCCGCGCCGCCTGGAGCGCCGTCCCGTCCGGGACGACTCGCGTGATCATTCCGTACTGCAGCGCCTCCGAAGGCGTCACGGACCGGCCGGTGAGCAGGATGTCCATCGCGAAGGTGTAGGGGATCTGCCGGGGCAGCCGCACCGCAGAACCGCCCATCGGGAAAAGCCCGCGCCGTGCCTCGTACAGGCCCAGCGTCGCACCCTCGGCCACGATCCGGATGTCGGTGCCGAGCAGGAGCTCGGTGCCACCGGCCACGGCGTAGCCCTCGATCGCGCTGATCAGCGGCTTGGTCGGCACGGTGTCGCGGAGCAGGCCCTTCCAGTGGTAGTCCGTGATCTCGGCGGCCCGCCGACGGACGCGCTCGTCCTCGGACGGCCGGCTCATGGCCTTGAGGTCCGCGCCCGCGCAGAAGTGTCCCTCGGCTCCGGTCAGGATGCCGACGCGTACCTCGTCCGTGGCCGTGATGTAGGCCCACGCGTCGGCCATGCCGACGAGCATGTCGGCGCTGAGCGCGTTGCGCGACTCAGGCCGGCTCATCGTGACCGTGACGACGTGCCCGTCACGTTCTACCGTGCAGTGTGCGGTGCTGATCGGCAGCCGCTCGGCCATGCCCGCCTCCTCGCTGACACAAAACAAGAACGAATTCTAGTGATGATGCCCACCATCCAACAGGCCTTGCTCCCCAAAACGAGAACGTGATCTACTGCGGGACGAGACGCCTCCATGACCGGGAGGGAACGATGGGTTCGCTGGGTTTTTGGCGCCTGGCCGCGAACGACCCGGCGTGGGTCGCCGCGGTCGATCCGGACGGCACCACCTACACCGCGGGTGATCTGCTCGCGCGGTGCAACCGCCTCGTGCACGGCCTGCGCGACCTCGGCCTCGGGCCCGGCGACGGCATCTGCGGCCTGTTGCCCAACGGGGTCGACGGGCTGGTCCTGTACCTCGCCGCGCTCCAGGCCGGCTGGTACTACACGCCGATCAACTGGCATCTGGCCGGCCCCGAGATCGCCTACATCGTCGGCGACAGCGAGGCCAAGGCGTTCTTCGTGCACGACCGCTTCGCCGAGGAGGGCACGGCCGGAGCGGCCGGGCTCGACGCGAGCCGGAGGTTCGCGGTGGGCGGTGACATCCCCGGCTTCCGCGACGCCGCCGAGCTGACGCACGGGCAGCCGGACACGCTGCCGGGCGAGCGTACGGCGGGCGCGACCATGCACTACACCTCGGGCACCACCGGACGGCCCAAGGGCGTACGCCGGGCGCTGACCGGCCTGGACCCGGACGACTCGGCCGAGCTGATGACGTTCCTGCTGACGTTCTTCGGCTTCACCCCCGGGCAGCCCAACGCCCATCTCGTCACCTCGCCGAACTACCACACGGCCGTGACGCAGTTCGGCGGTTCGGCGCTGCACATGGGCCACTCCCTCGTCTACATGGACAAGTGGGAGGCCGAGGAGACCCTGCGGCTGATCGAACGCCACCGGATCACCAACACGCACATGGTGCCGACGCACTTCAAGCGGCTGCTCACGCTCCCCGCCGAGACGAGAGAACGCTACGACGTCTCGTCCATGAAGTGGGCGATCCACGCCGCCGCGCCCTGTCCCGTACCCATCAAGCAGGCGATGCTCGACTGGTGGGGCGACTGCGTCTGGGAGTACTACGCGGCCACCGAGGGCGGCGGGACGATCGCGAGCCCGGCGGACTGGCGGGCGCACCCCGGGACGGTCGGCAACGCCTGGCCGATCAGCGAGCTGCTGATCGTGGACGACGATGGCGCCGAGGTGCCCACCGGCGTCCCCGGGACGATCTACATGAAGATGGCCGGGGTCGAGTTCGAGTACAAGGGCGACGCGGAGAAGACCCGGGCGAACCGCCTGAAGGACCACTTCACCGTCGGCGACATCGGCTACCTCACCGAGGACGGCTTCCTGTTCCTGTCCGACCGCAAGGCCGACATGATCATCTCCGGCGGGACCAACATCTACCCGGCCGAGATCGAGAACGAGATCATGATCCATCCGAAGGTCGCCGACGTCGCGGTCTTCGGCATCCCGGACGACGACTGGGGTGAGCAGATCAAGGCGGTGGTCGAGCCGGCCGAGGGCGTGCCGCCCGGGCCGGAGCTCGAAGCGGAGATCCTCGCCTCGCTCGACGGCCGCCTGGCCCGGATGAAGTGGCCGAAGTCGTTCGACTTCATCGAGCACATGCCGCGCGAGCCCAACGGGAAGCTCCTCAAGCGCCGCCTCCGCGACCCGTACTGGAAGGACCGCGATGCCGCCATCTGAGCAGGAGGGGAGCGCGACCATGACACACGATGTTCTGACCGCAGACCACTCGCTCGCGTTCCCGGGTGGGTACACGCGCTCGGTCGGGCCGGTGATCGGGCGGTTCCTGACCGAACTGCGCGACGGGCGGCTCGTCGGGGTCCGTACGGCCTCCGGCGGCGTGCTGTTCCCGCCCGCCGAGTACGACGCGGACGGCGAGGCGGTCACCGGGGAGTTCGTGGACGTCGGTCCAGAATGCGTCGTCGGCGCGTACGCCTGGGTGCCGCGCCCGCGCCCGGACCACCCGCTCGACCGGCCGTTCGCCTGGGCGCTCCTCACCCCGGACGGCGCCGACACCGCCCTGCTGCACGTCCTGGACCTCGGCGTGTTCGAGCTCGGGGCCAAGCCGCCGAAGACGCTGCGCGCCGGCCTGCGGGTCCGCCCGAAGTGGCGGGCGGAGCGCACCGGCGCGATCAACGACATCGAGAGCTTCCGGCCCGACGTCACGATGATCAACGCGCCGGTGCGCGCGGACTACCGCCTCAGCGCCGGCAAGGCGCTCAGCCGCTTCCTCGGCGGCATCGGCGAGGGGCGCATCCTCGGCCACCGCTGCGAGGTCTGCGGCAAGGTCTACGTGCCGATGAAGGGCATGTGCCCGGTCGACGGCGTCCCCACCACCGAAGAGGTGGAGGTGCCCGGCACCGGCACGGTCACGACGTTCGCGGTGAACAACATCCCCGACCCGCGCGCGCCCGACGTGCCGTTCGTGTCGGCGTACGTGCTGCTCGACGGGGCCGACATCGCGATGGTCGCGCTGGTGGCGGGCATCCCGGCCGACCAGGCCCGCATGGGCATGCGCGTACGCGCCGCGTGGCGGCCACGCGAGGAGTGGGGCCAGACGATGGCGAACATCAAGTGGTTCGAGCCCATCGACGAACCCGACGTGCCGTTCGACGAGATCAAGGACTATCTCTGATGAACACCGACATCGCGGTCGTGGCGTTCGCGCAGACGAAGCACACGGGCGAGGACTCCGGGCTGTCGGAGGTCGAGATCCTCGCCCCGGTCATCACCGGCGTCAAGGAGGAGACCGGGCTGAAGCGCTTCGGCTTCACCTGCTCCGGCTCGCTCGACTACCTCGCCGGGGCGCCGTTCTCGTTCGTCTCGGCGCTCGACGCGGTCGGCGCGTGGCCGCCGATCTCCGAGAGCCACGTCGAGATGGACGCCGCGTGGGCGCTGTACGAGGCATACGTCCGGCTGCTGCACGGCGACGTCGACACCGCGCTGGTGTACGGCTTCGGCAAGCCGTCACAGGTCCGCCGCAACGACGGCGAGTCCGGGCTACCGGAGCTGGCGAACCTCCAGCTCGACCCCTACTACCTCGCGCCGCTCGGCCTCGACCAGGTGTCGCTGGCGGCGTTGCAGGCCCGCGCGTACCTCGACCGCGGGCACAAGGAGGACGACCTGCGCGCGGTGGCGGCCCGGTCGCGCGCCGCCGGACGCGACAACCCGTGCGCCCTCGACCTGCCCGACCCGGGTGAGGAGGAGTACGAGATCGCGCCGCTGCGTCCCTACGACTGCGCGCCCGTCACCGACGGCGGCGCGGCGATCGTGCTGGCGAGCGGCGACCGCGCACGTGAGCTGTGCGAACGGCCCGCCTGGATCCGCGGCGCCGACCACCGCATCGAGGCGCACTCCCTCGGCGCCCGCGACCTGGGCCGGTCCGAGTCGGCCGAGCTGGCCGGTCGGAAGGCCGGCGCCGGCGGCATCGAGGTGGCCGAACTCCACGCGCAGTTCAGCCACGAGGAGCTCATCCTGCGCGAGGCCCTCGGCCTCGGCGACGACGTGCGCGTCAACCCGTCCGGCGGCCCGCTGGCCGCCAACCCGGTCATGGCCACGGGCCTGATCCGAATCGGCGAGGCGGCCGGCTGGATCCACCGAGGCGAGGCGGCACGCACCCTCGCCCACGCGTCCTCCGGCCCCTGCCTGCAGTCGAACCTCGTGTGCGTGATGGAGGCGTGAACCATGGCTGAGGCCTGCGCGGTGATCGGCGTGGGGCAGACCCAGTACCGGTCCCGGCGGAACGACGTCTCGATGGCCGGTCTCGTACGCGAGGCGGCGCTGGAGGCGCTGGAGGACGCCGGACTGACGTTCAAGGACATCGACGCGGTCGTCATCGGCAAGGCCCCCGACCTGTTCGAGGGCGTCATGATGCCGGAGTCCTACCTCGCGGACGCGCTCGGCGCGCGCGGCAAGCCGATGACGCGGGTGCACACCGCCGGCTCGGTCGGCGGGTCCACCGCGCTCGTCGCGGCGAGCCTCGTCCAGGCCGGCGTGCACGACCGGGTGCTCGTCGTCGCGTGGGAGAAGCAGTCCGAGTCCAACGCGACCTGGGCGCTGTCCACCCACCCGCCGCTCACGCCCTCGCTCGTCGTCGGGGCCGGCGGCTACTTCGCGCCGCACATTCGCGCGTACATGCGGCGGACCGGCGCGCCCGCGCACATCGGCACGCTCGTCGCGGTCAAGGACCGGCAGAACGCGCTGAAGAACCCGTACGCCCACCTGCGGATTCCCGGCATCTCCCGCGAGATGGTCGAGGCGACGCCGATGCTGTGGGAGCCGATCCGCTACCTGGAGACCTGCCCGTCGAGCGACGGGGCGGCGGCCATGGTGCTGGCCTCCTCGTCGGCCGCGCGCGCCGCGCCGAACCCTCCCGCCTGGGTGCACGGCGCGGCGATGCGGTCCGAGCCGATCTTCTTCGCCGGGCGCGACACGGTGAGCCCGCAGGCCGGCAAGGACTGCGCCGCCGACGTGTACGCCCAGGCCGGCATCACCGACCCGCGCCGCGATCTCGACTGCGCCGAGGTGTACGTCCCGTTCTCCTGGTACGAGCCGATGTGGCTGGAGAACCTCGGGTTCTGCGGCGAGGGCGAGGGCTGGAAGCTGACCGAGGCCGGCAGCACCGCGCTGGACGGCGACATCCCGTGGAACCCCTCCGGCGGTGTGCTGTCCTCCAACCCGATCGGCGCGTCCGGTCTCATCCGCTTCGCCGAGGCGGCCCAGCAGGTACGCGGGCTGGCCGGCGATCATCAGGTCGACGGCGCCCGCCGCGCGCTCGGCCACGCGTACGGTGGCGGTGCGCAGTTCTACGCGATGTGGGTCGTCGGCGCCGAGCGGCCCTGAGGAACGGGACACGATGGAGTTCAACCACGCCGACCTGTTCGAGGGACTCGCGGACGCGATCGGAGACCGGCCGGCGCTGGTCGCACCCGGTCCGTCCGGCCTCGCCCGGCTGACCTACGCCGAGCTGGACGCGCACGCGAACCGGCTCGCCCACCACCTCGCGGACGCCGGGGTCGGCCCCGGCGAGCACGTCGGGGTGCACCTGTACAACGGGCTGGAGTACATCGCGACCGTACTGGCCGCGTTGAAGATCCGCGCGGTGCCGGTGAACGTCAACTACCGCTACGTCTCGGCCGAGCTGGAGTACCTCTACCGGGACGCCTCGCTGGTCGCGCTGGTCTACGACGCGTCCTTCGAGGACCGGGTGAACGCCGCCGTCCCGGCCGCCCCGACGCTGCGGCACCGGATCGTGGTCGGCGGCACGTCGCCGCACGCCGTCGCGTACGAGGACGCCGTCCTCAGCGGGTCACCGGAGCGCGGCTTCGGGCCTCGTACGGGTGATGACCTCTACATCATCTACACGGGCGGCACGACCGGCATGCCCAAGGGTGTGATGTGGCGCTGCGAGGACCTGTTCATGGCCTTCGGCGGCGGCAACCCGTACGGCGATCCGCGCGAGACGCCCGAGGCGCTCGTCGAGGGCGCGCTCGCCTCGGACGGCGTCGTGATGATGACGACGGCGCCGCTCATGCACGGCGCGGCGCAGATGACGACGTTCATCACGTGGTGGCTGGGCGGGACGGTCGTCTACAACCGGCGGTTCGACCCCGCGGAGACGCTGCGTACGGTCGAGCGCGAGAAGGTCATCACGCTGGGCATGACCGGCGACGCGATGGCCCGGCCGCTGACCGAGGAGATCGCCGCGGGCTCGTACGACCTGTCCTCGCTCGCGGTGGTCAGCACGACGGGCGCGATCCTGTCCGGAACCGTACGCGACCGGCTGACCGAACTGCTGCCGAACATCTTCGTCATCGACAGCTTCGGCTCCTCCGAGTCGGGCTACACGGCGTCGGGCGTCGAGGGCTCCTCCCCCGAGGCGGGCCTGCGGTACCGGCCGATCAACGCGCGGCTGGGCGTCCTGGACGACTCGCTCAAACTGGTCGAACCGGGCTCGGGAGTGATCGGGCAGGTCGCCAAGCGCGGGCACATCGCACTCGGATACTGGAACGACCCGGTCAAGACGGCGAAGACGTTCGTCGACGTCGACGGCGACCGCTGGCTGCTGACCGGCGACATCGCCACGGTGGAGGCCGACGGCACGATCTCGATCTTCGGGCGCGGGTCGCAGTGCATCAACACGGGCGGCGAGAAGGTCTTCCCCGAAGAGGTCGAGGCCGTGCTCAAGGGCCATCCGGGGGTGTTCGACGCGGTGGTGACCGGGATCGCGGACGAGCGGTACGGCGAGCGGGTGGCCGCGGTGATCCAGCCGTACGACGACGCCTCGCCGTCCGTCGCCGAGCTGGACGCCCACTGCCGGAGCCGCCTGTCGGGCTACAAGGTGCCGAGGACGTACGCGTTCGTCTCCGAACTCCAGCGGTCGCCGGCGGGCAAGGCCGACTACCGCTGGGCGAAGAGGGTCGCCTCGGAGGCGTGAGACCGGCGTCCTCGTTTGCCGGAAATGATGTCCGACCTGTCGTGATGGCCGTCGGCGTGGTTGCCGAGATGCCGGGCTTACGCGGGTAAACTCGAGTCACCTCTCCATCTCCGAGAGGGCCTGGAGTTGGGGGTCCCCATGACGGCGCCGGACCGCGCGAAGCTCATCGCGGAGCTGAGCCACCAGGCGCGCGTGAGCACACTGTGGACGGTCCTGCTCCACAGTGCGATCGCCAGCCGGTCGGGCATCAACGTGACCGACATGCAGTGCATCAACCTGCTGCAGCTTCGCGGCCCGATGACCCCGGGCCAGCTCGCGGGCGCGATGTTCCTGACCACGGGCGGCGCGATCACCACGGTGATCGACCGCCTGGAGAAGGCGGGAATGGTCCGCCGCCGCCGAGACGACCACGACCGCCGCCGCGTGCTGGTCGAGGCCACCGAGGACCGCCCGGTGACCGAGCTGGGCGAACGCTTCCGGCCGGTCGCGGAGACCTACGGGAAGCTGCTGGACGGCTACTCGGACGAGCAGCTGGCACTGATCCTCGACTACCTGAACCGCACGAACGCGAACTCCCCCGAGGTCATCGAACAGGTCAAACGCCTCGGCTGACCTTCCCCCGGCGGCGCACTCATGCGCCGGCCTGTGCCGTACCCACGCCTTGACATCGATGGCCACTGCCCTCATTGTTAACTTACTCGTTCTAAAACAAGGTGGTTATGGATGGCGGCCGACGTGCTCAGTCTCGTCTTCGGGGCGCTGGCGGATCCCACCCGGCGGGCCATACTCATCCGGCTCGCCGACGGGGACGCGACCGTGGCCGAGCTGGCGGCGCCGTTCGACGTCTCTCAGCCGGCGATCTCTCGCCATCTCAAGGTGCTGGAGAACGCCGGGCTCATCTCGCGTACGCGGCGGGCGACCGCGCGGCTCAGTCATCTCGAGGCCGAGCCGCTCCGCGAGGTCACCACCTGGCTGACGCGCTACCAGCGGTTCTGGGACGAGAGTCACGAACGGCTCGACGAGCTGCTCGCGGCGTTGCAGACGAACCACGAACAAGGAGACGACCGATGAGCAAGACGCAGATCACCGTCGAGCCCGGGATCCCGCAGATCATCATCGAGCGGGAGTTCGACGCGCCGCGCGAGCTGGTGTTCCGGGCTCACACCGACCCCGAGCTCGTCGTCCAGTGGCTCGGCCCGCGCGAGCTCACGATGCGCATCGAGCGGTTCGACGCCCGCGACGGCGGCAAGTGGCGCTACATCTCCACCGACCCCGAAGGCAACGAGTTCGCCTTCCACGGCGTCTTCCACGGGGACCCCTCGCCGGACTCCACCGTGCAGACCTTCGAGTTCGAGGGGATGCCCGGCCACGTCGCGATGGAGACCCTGACCCTGGTCGAGCGCGACGGCCGCACACTGGCCCGTACGGTCTCCAGCTTCCAGTCGGTCGAGGACCGCGACGGCATGGTCGAGTCCGGCATGGAGCACGGCGTCCGCGACTCCGGCGAACGCCTCACCGAGCTGCTCGAAACCCTCCAGGACCGATGAGCGACCCAGTGGAGATCCGCGTCCGGCTGCCCGCCTCGCAGGAGGCGGCCCGCCGCGCGTGGGCCCCAGAAGAGCTGCGGAAATGGCTCGCGGAGTACGCGGAGCCCTTCGCCTTCTGGGGCCGCCACACCCCCTGGGGCGACGAACCTCGCCAGCGCCTCCTGCACCTCGGCGACCGTACGCTGCGGTTCTCCTGGAAAGTGGGCACCGAGGACACGACCGTCGAGGTGCTCTTCGAGGACGGGGCACTACGGCTCTCCCAGACCACCTTCGACGGCGAGGAGAACGGCTACCCCATCGCCCTCGTCCTCCACGTCTTCTGGGCCTTCGCGCTCGGCAACCTCGTCGACCACCTCTCCGGCCGCCCCATCACGCCCCGCTGCGACTACACCCGCTCCGACCTGCGTACGGAGGTGGTCATCGGCGCGCCCCGCGCAGAGGTGTTCGCCTCGCTCACCGAGTCACAAAGGTTCAGCCAATGGTTCGGCATCACGGTCGAGATCGAGCCGTACGCCGGCGGCCGCTGGGCGATCCCCGACGGCGGCCCGATCGGCACCGTACGAGAGGTCGAGCAGGGACGACGCCTGACGCTCCAGGAGGACTCCTGTGTCTCGACCTGGGACCTGGCCGACGACGGCGAGGGGACCCGCCTGACGCTCGCCCTGAGCGGGTACGACCGGCCGCCGTACACGAGCTGGACCGGCTGGCTCTCCGCCGTCTCCGGCCTGCGCCGCTACCACGAGCTGGACGACTGGCGCCCCATCTGGGAATGACGGAAAGTGGCCGTTTGACCACGCCCTCTCGAGGGACACCTCCCGTAGGGAGGACGACATGGCGGCACACGCAGGACCCCTACGGTTCGGGCGATGGCGGCACGAGAAGCGGGGACTCGGCGCGGTCCTCGGGCGGGCGATCTGGCTGATCGCCGTCGTCGCGGCGCTGGTCCTGGTCACCGGCGTCGCGCTGACCTGGACGCACGCCGACCCCGGCAACGACATCGTGCACGGCCTCACGAGCGCCGGAGGCCGGCTGGCCACACCGTTCCGGCACGTCTTCGGCGACGCCGACGCGCGGGAACGGCTGACCGAGAACCATCTCCTCGCGGCGGGCGTCTACCTCGCCGGAGGCGGCATCCTCTCCTGGCTGCTGGAGCGCTGATCTCACAGCGCCGCGGGTACGAGGCCCTCGCTCCGCCAGACCACACCGCGGCGTTCGTGGGCGATCGCCTCGCCCACCGCGTGCGCCACGCGCGGGCCGAGTTCGCGTTCGACCAGGTGGAGACCCACGTCGAGGCCGGAGGTCGCACCGGACCCGCTGACCAGGTCGCCATCGTCGACCACCCGGGCGTCGACCATGGCCGCGCCGCAGTCGGCGAGGACCGAGAGGCCGAGCGGGTGCGTCGTCGCCGGCCGCCCGTTGATCAGTCCGGCCATCGCCAGGATGAGCGAGCCCCCGCAGACCGTCGCGACCGTGACGTCCGTACGGGACAGGGCCTCCGCCAGCAGCTTGGGCAGGTCCGTCTCCAGTGTGCGGGCGAGCCTGGCCGGGATCTCGTCGGTCATGTTCCCGGCGGCGCCCGGCACGACGACCAGGTCCGCACGTTCCGGATCCAGGCGCGCGACCGCCCGCAGCGACACCCCGGTGAGGCCGGAGGGCACCTCGCGCGGCCCCTCGGCCGACACGAGTTCGACGCTCAGCGCGCCCCCGCCGGCCGCGCCACCTGTGCCCAGCACCTCATACGGCGCGATCACGTCCAGCGGGTCGAAGCCATCGAACAGTACGAACTGGGCATGTTTCATCTCGTCCTCCCGGACGTCGGCGGCCCTTCCCTCCTAGACGTTAAAAGCCGAGGTGGGAGGCGGGTAGGGGGATCACTGCCAGGTCCCGCCGGATTTCCGCCAGCAAGGGGGTACGGATGACAGAGATGCGGGACGTACCGCTCGTGGGCGGCCCGGTGGAGTTCCGGGGGGCGCTGGACCTGGAGTGCCGTACGAGGGGCGTCATGCCGCGCCGGCTGCCCGCGTGGACCCGGGAGCAGTACCCGGACACGTTCATGGACTTCGTCACGATGATGCCCTCCGGCGTACGGCTGGTCTTCCGCACCGAGGCCGACACCCTGGAGCTGGACATCCTCACCGTCGTACGGCACATCGACGGCGATCCCGAGCCCCATCCGCCCGGGATGGTCGACATCCGGGTGGACGGGAAGGCCGCGGGCCACGCCGAGGTGCCGGTGTCGAGCGTCCTGCGGCTCCCCCACGTACGCGCCGAGGGCGAGCTCGTCCACGGTCTGCCCGGCACCGTGGAGTTCGCCGGGCTGCCTTCGCACCTGAAGGAGGTCGAGCTGTGGCTGCCCCAGCAGACCCCCTGTGAGCTGGTCGGACTCCGCGCCAACGCGCCTCTCCTCCGGCCGACGCCCTCGGGCCGCCGACGCTGGGTGCACTACGGGAGCTCGATCAGCCACTGCGTCGAGGCCGACTCGCCCACCGGCACCTGGCCCGTGATCGCGGCGTCGCGCGCCGGCGTGGAGGTGGTCAATCTCGGTTTCGCCGGGAACGCGATGCTCGACCCGTACGTCGCTCGTACGATGCGTGACCTGCCGGCCGACCTGATCAGCGTCAAGACGGGCGCCAACATCGTCGGCTGGGAGACGTTCAAGCCGCGGACGTTCGGCCCCGCGGTCCACGGCTTCCTCGACACGGTCCGCGACGGGCATCCGGACACGCCGCTGCTCGTGATCTCGCCGATCATCCTGCCCCTGGCCGAGGACGTGCCGGACGTCGATCCCGACGTCGACCCGGACGTCGCGGTGGCGCCCAAGCTGCCGCTCACGATGCCCGTGGTCCGCGAGACGCTGGCCGAGATCGTACGCCTGCGGGCGCGGCACGATCCCCACCTGCACTTCCTCGACGGCCGGGAGCTCTTCGGCGCCGGCGACGTCGCGGACCTGCCGGACGGGACGCACCCCAACGCGGCCGGCTACCGGCGCATCGGCGAACGGTTCGCGACCCGGGTGTTCGGCCCGGACGGCGCCTTCCATGCCGATATCTGACATATCTGTGTCAGATATCGGCTTATTGGCTCGCTAGGCCGACTTGCCCGCTGTTACTTTCGGGCGCATGACCGCGCTGGATGAGTTCATCGACGCTCTGCCCAAAGTCGAGCTTCACGTTCACCTGGTCGGTTCGGCCTCACTGCCGACCGTGCTCGAACTGGCCCGCCGGCACACCGGCCACGCGGTGCCGACCGACGAGGAGGCGCTGCGGAAGTTCTATGAGTTCCGCGACTTCCCGCACTTCGCCGAGATCTACTTCGCGGTCAACGGGCTCGTACGCGAGCCGGAGGACGTCGCGGCCCTCGTGGTCGGCGCGGCGAACGACCTCGCGGCGCAGAACGTCCGCTACGTCGAGCTCACCGTCACACCGTTCTCCCACGTCGTCGCCATGGGCATGCCGGTGCGGGCGGTCACCGAGGCGCTCGACATAGCGGCGCGCCAGGTCGCCGACCGGATCCAGGTCGCGTACGTCTTCGACATCCCCGGAGAGTTCGGCGCCGAGGCGGCGCGCGCCACGATCGACCACGCGCTGAGCCGGCCGCCGGAGAACCTCGTCGGCTTCGGCATCGGCGGCATCGAGCAGGACCGCGCCGGCCACGAGGAGGCGATCCGGGACGCCTTCCGCGCCGCCAAGGCCGCGGGCCTGCACAGCGTGCCGCACGCGGGCGAGATGAGCGGGCCGGAGACCATCTGGGAGGCCATCCGCGGCCTCGGTGCCGAACGGATCGGCCACGGCATCCGCTGCGTCGAGGACCCGGAACTGATGGCGTACCTGCGCGAGACGCAGATCCCCCTGGAGATCTGCCCGACGTCCAACGTCTGCACCCGGCAGGTGCCCGACATCGCGGCGCACCCGCTGCCGCACCTTCTCGAAGAGGGCCTGTACGTCACGTTGAACAGCGACGACCCGCCGATGTTCGGGACCACGCTGACCGGGGAGTACCGCACCGTCGGCCACGACCTGGGCTTCGCGCCGGACCGGCTGGCCGACCTGGCCCGCAACGGCGTACGCGCGTCGTTCCTCCCCGAGGAGCGCAAGACGGCGATCCTCGGGGAGATCGACGCGGTCAGTCCTCGATGAGGCCGCTGAGGCGTTCCATCGTCTCGATGTACTCCTCGACCATCTCGTAGATCACCCGCGAGGTCGGTTTCACCTGGTTCATCGTGCCGACGATCTGGCCGACCGGGAAGGTCGTCAGGTCGCCGGCGCCCGCACGGTTGATGCGCTTGAGCGCGTCCGAGATCAGCATGAACTGCATGGGCATCGGCAGTGTGCCCGGTGACTCCGGTGACTCCCACGCCTCGGTCCACGCGGTCTTCAGCATCCGCGCCGGCTTCCCGGTCCAGGACCGCGAGCGTACGGTGTCGCGCGAGGTCGCGGCGAGCATCCGGTCGCGGGAGGCCTCGGGGGTGTCGGCCTCCTCGACGGTCAGCCAGATCGAGCCGGTCCACACGCCGTCGGCGCCGAGGGCCAGGCCCGCCGCCATCTGCCGGCCGCGGCCGATGCCGCCCGCGGCGAGCACCAGGGTGTCCGGGCCGACCGCGTCGACCACCTCCGGGATGAGCACCATCGTGGAGATCTCGCCGGTGTGGCCGCCCGCCTCCGTGCCCTGGGCGACGATGATGTCGACCCCGACGTCCTTCTGCTTGCGGGCGTGCCGGGCGCTGCTGGCCAGGCCGGCGACGGTCACGCCCTGCCGGTGCGCCTGCTCCACGACGTCCGCCGGGGGCGGGCCGAGCGCGCTGGCGAGCAGCCCGATCGGATGCTTGAGCGCGACCTCGACCTGCGGGCGGGCGGTGGCGTCCGTCCAGCCGAGCAGGTAGCGGCTGACGCCCTCGTCGTTCAGCGGGGCGACGCCGTGCTGGTCGAGCAGGTCGTTGACGAAGGTGCGGTGGGTCTGGGGAATCATGTCCTGCAGGCGGTCGAGCATCTCGCCCGCGTCGCCGAGGTCCGCGCCCTCGTACTTGGCCGGCATCACGACGTCGACGCCGTACGGTTTGCCGCCGGTGTTGTCCTCGATCCAGTTCAGCTCGGTCTCGAGCTCCTCGGGAGTGAAGTACAGGGCGCCGAGGACGCCCATGCCGCCTGCGCGGCTCACCGCCGCGACCACGTCGCGGCAGTGACTGAACGCGAAGATCGGATACTCGATCCCGAGAAGTTCCGTTGCTCGTGTCCGCACGCCCACGACAATACGCATTCATGACCCAAAACTGCAACGTGTTCTAGTTCCTGCTGTCCACCGCCACAAGGCGGTGAGCGAAAGATGGATGAAACACGTACCAGAATTACGTCGATCGTTGTCCAGACTTGGGTGTTGACGCAGGTATGACGCGTTGTTAACTTGCGCGCCGGGGCTCACGCTGAGAGCAGCGTCCGGAGGGCCGACGCGGATGACCGAAGCGTTCGGAGCAGTCCGTGGGACGGCCGGTCCGCCAACGGCGGCGGGACCGGTCGGCGGGCTGTCCACGCATGCCCTCGTCGGCCATGAGTCATTACTCGCCGACACCCGCGAGCAGCTCGCCGGCGGAGGCAGTGTGCTCCTCACCGGCCCGGCCGGCATCGGCAAGTCCTCTCTGCTGTCCGCGCTCGCCGGGGAGTTCACCGGGCTCCAGGTGCTGCAGTGCTCGCTGTCGGAGACCGAACGCCACCTGCCCTTCCTCGGCCTGATCGACCTGCTGGCCGACACGGGCGACGACATCCTGCACACGCTGCCCAAACACCAGCGCGCCGCCCTGGAGTCGGCGCTGCTCCGGCGCACGGACCCGATCGGCGAACGCGACGTCCTCGGCCTGCGGATGGCCGTACTCGCGACGTTCCGCGCCCTGTGCACCGCGGGCCCCGTCCTGATGGTGGTGGACGACGCCCAGTGGCTCGACGCGCCGAGCGCCGAACTCCTTGCGTTCATCGCGCGCCGCGCACGCGGCCTGCCACTCCAGGCCCTGGTCGGCCTCCGTACGGACCCGGCCGACTCCCGGCCCGGCCCCCGCCTGTGCCCGCCGCCGGTGAGCGCGTTCGAGGTGCCCCCGATGACCGCGGCCGAGGTCACCCGCCTGCTCTCCGGCCTCGACCTCCCCCGCGCCGTCCTCGCCAAGGTCCACCGCGCCAGCGACGGCAACCCCTTCTTCGCGCTGGAGCTCGGCCGCGCGCTCGCCGAACACGACGGGCCGCTCGACGCCGCCGCGCCCCTGCCGGTCCCCGACAGCCTGCGCTCGCTCATGCTCGGGCGGCTGATGGCGCTGTCGGACGACGCGCGGCGTACCCTCCTCACCGCCTGCGCGGTCGCCCGCCCGACACTCGTGCTCCTGCGCGGCGCCGGGCGGCCCGACGCCGGAGCCGACCTCGCGGAGGCGCGGGAGGCCGGCATCGTCACGCCGGGTGAGGTCGTACGGTTCACGCACCCGCTACTGTCGGCGGTCCTGTACGCCGAAGCCTCCGAACACGACCGCCTCGCCGTGCACTCCGCGCTCGCCGACGCGGTCTCCGACCCGGTCGAGCGTGCCCGCCACCTCGCCCTCGTCGCGCCCGGACGCGACGCCGAGGTCGCCGCCACTCTGAGCGAGGCCGCGACGGCCGCACGGCGTCGTGGCGCCCGCGCGGCGGCGGCCCGGCTCGGCCTGCTCGCCGCCGACCGTACGACCCGGCGTGAGGACGAGCCCGGCCTGCGGCTCACCGCGGCGGAGGACGCCCTCGCGTCGGGTGAGTTCGGGCTGGCACGCGGCATCGCCGAGGAGGTGCTCGAACACGCCACGGTCCCGGCCGAGCGCGTACGGGCCTGGATCGTGCTGCTCGACTCCGGCGGCCAGGCGCTGGCCGAACTCGACGACGTCTTCCCGCGCGCCCTCGCCGACGCGCGCGACGACCCCGCGCTGCTCGCCCCGCTGCACTACCGGCTCGCCTGGCGGGCCTGGCTGGTCAAGGGCTCGGCGACCAAGGCCCGCGACGAGGCGGCGCTGGCGGCCCGGCTCGCGGCGGAGGCGGGCGATCGCCGTACGGAGGTGCTGGCGCTGACCAAGCAGGCGCTCGCGGAGTTCAGCACGGGGCGGCTGGAGGCCGAGCAGACCCTGGCCCGCGCGCTGGCCGGCTCGCAGGACCCGACGATCCGGTTCGACCACAACGGCCCGGTCTACCTGCGCCATCGGCACCATCTGCTGCACGACCGCCTGGAAGAGGCGCGCGCCGAGCTGCGCTCGCTGACCTACGCCGTACGCCAGCGGGGGGCGGTCGAGAGCCTGTTCATGTGCCTGTACGGCTCGTCGCAGGTGGAGATCTTCCGCGGTCGCTGCGACCGCGCTCTCGACCTGGCCGAACAGTGCCTGCGCCTGGCCGAGGACAGCGAGCTCTCCCGTGGGCCGGCCTGGTGCGCGGCGGCCTTCGCCGAGGCGGCCGGGGGCTCACTGGACCGCGCGCTGGCCGCCGCCGAACGCGCGGTCGCGCACAGCGAGGACGACGGTGACCTGCTGTTCCTGCCGCACTGCCTGCACGCGGCCGGCCACATCCGGCTGCTGCGCGGCGACGCCGCCGGCGCCGCCGAGGCACTCCGGCGCGTACGGCGCCTCGAATGCGCCCAGGGACTGGCCGAACCCGCGCTGCGCCGCTGGCACCCCGACCTCGCCGAGGCCCTCGTCGCGATCGGGGAGCCGGACGAGGCGGCCGAGGTCATCGAGGAGACCAGACGCGACGCGTTGCGCCTGGGCCGGCGCGGGGTCCTGGCGGTGCTCGACCGCTCGGCGGCACTGGTGATCGCGGCACGGGGTGACGTCGAGGCCGCGGCGGAGGCCATGGGGCGGGCCGTGACGACGCTGTCCGGCTTGCCTTATCCGCTGGAGGAGGGCCGCGCGCGGCTGGAACTGGGCCGGCTGCGGGCCCGCCTGGGCGACGCACCGGCCGCGAGAGAGTCGCTACGGTCGGCGCACCGGGTGTTCTCGCGGGCCAAGGCGGCGCCGTGGGTGGCGGCCGTGGCCGCCGAACTGGACCATCTTGAGGTCGGCATCCCGACCGTCGCGGGCGAGGCGGACCCGTTGCGGGCACTGGCGGGCATCGAACGCCGCGTGGCGGTCCTGGTCGCCGAGGGCGCCACGAACCGCGAGATCGCAGCCCGGCTGTTCGTGAGCGTGAAGACGGTCGAGGCCTCCCTCACCCGCACGTACCGCAAACTGGGCGTACGGTCCCGCGTCGACATCGCCCGCCTGGCGGCCTTCCACAACCCCGACGACCGCCCCGCCTCATAACGGCTTCCGGTCGTACAGCCGCCTCAGTCCCCCTCGTCGAAGTCCGCGAGCCGTTGGCGTACCTCGTGCGCCCTCGGATCGGCGAGAAGCTCGTAGAGCGCCATAGCCTGCTGCCAGGAGTCGGCCGCGGCGGTCTCGTCACCCGATTCACGCAAGACATCACCGAGCAGGAACAACGCCTGGGCTTGGCAACGTCGATCGCCGAAGTCATCGAAGATCGCGACAGCGGTCCGGAGCACGCTCAGTGCTTCGGTGAGGCGTCCTTCGGCGACATAGCTCTTCCCGAGGTCGACACTGCCCCAGGCGACGGTCCACCTGTCACCGATCTCCTCGAAGATCTCCACAGCGGCGACATCCCGGGCCGTCGCACTCCGCGGATCGCCCAGAGCTCGCGCGCAGGCGCCCAGGCTGAGCAGCGACATTCCCTCTCCACGCCGGAAGCCGCTGGAGCGGAACACCTCGAGCGCCGACTCGAAGAAGCCGGACGCGGCCTCCAAGTGTCCGCGTTCTTCATTGATGAGGCCAAGGCCGCGTAGCCCGAATCCCTCAAGCCAGCCCACGGCTATCTCGCGGGCGATGGCTACGGTTCGCTCATACCGTTCGATCGCTTCGTCGGGCCGGCCGTCGCGCCATGAGACGTCGCCCAATATGGACAGACTGGCTGCTTCGCCGAAACGATCTCCGAGGGTCTGTGCCGCAGTGAGGCCTGTTGATACGGCCTCTTCCCACTCCGTCCAATATGCCCCCAGCTCAAGATAGCCGCTCACGGCGATCGCAAGCTTCCAGGCGATGTCGAACTGGGCGAGCTCAGATGCCTGCCGCAACAGCACCTGCAGGTTGCGTCTCTCGGTGTCGAACCAGCGCATCGCCTCCGGCCCGCTCCCGAACCCCTCGATCGGCGTTATCTCTCCTGCCGGAACGAGAGGGAAGGATGCGGAGTACGGCAGAATCGCGCGGCGAGCTTTGTCCGCAGCCAGCAGGTACCACGTCAGCATACGCCGGATGGCCTTTATTCGATCTTTCTGGCTCTCCTCAGCCTGCGCGCGTTCTACCGAATAGACACGCACCAGGTCATGCATCTGGAACCGATTGTTCGCGCTTTCTTGCAGAAGATGCGCGTCGGCGAGCGCCCGGAGCCGACGCGTGACGACAGTCGCGTCGTCTCCGGTCAGAGCCGCAGCGGCCTCGATACCGATGTCCGAACCAGGGTGAATGCCCAGTAGGCGGAACGTCCTGCGCAGATCCGGTGACAGACTTTTGTACGACCACGAGATGACGGTGCGGGTGTCACTCAGTTCGTCGTCCTCCGAGGCCACCGCATCGAGTCGCTGCTGACCGGCCAGTTCATCGACCAGCTCCGCCAATGACAGCCGAGGCCGGTTTGCGGCACGCTCGGCCACTATTCTCAGCGCTAACGGTATATAGCTGCATAGTTCGGCGACCCGGAGCGCACTCGCCGAGTCGGCCTCCACTCGGGACGCCCCCATCAACTCAGCGAGCAATTGGACGGACTCTCCCGGTGAGAGAACATCCAGAGTCACGCGTACGGCCCCTTCTCTTGCTACCAGACTTGGGAGTGAACTTCGGCTGGTGATGACGGCACAACACTCGGGCGACGCCGGAAGTAAGTGACGGACCTGGGTCGAGGAGGCGGCGTTGTCGATGAGCGCGAAGATCCGCTTGCCGTCGACAATCGTCCGGAAGAGCGCAGCGCGCTCGTCGAGCGTCTCCGGGATGCCATCAGCGGGTACGTCCAACGCGCGCAGGAACAGGTCGAGCGCCTGCTCGGGCGTGAGTACCGACCCGGAGCCATATCCGTGCATGTCGACATAGAGTGCGCCATCCGGAAAGCGATCACTTATGCGGTGTGCCCAGTGTAACGCCAAGGCGGTCTTACCGACGCCGGGCGCCCCTGCCACCACGGATACGACGGCGGTCGCCCAGCACTCGCCACCTGCGCCGGCACGGGCGTCGAGCAACTCATCGAGCCTGCGGACGTCGTCGCGGCGATTGACGAACGAACTCGGCCCCAGCGGAAGCTGGCGAGGCGGTGTTGACCGACCGCGAGCGTTCGACAGGTACACATCTCCATTAATGGATCCGGCTTGCACGACGACGTTGGCTGTTCCCGAAAAATCGTTGGTGACGCCCGGATCCTCAGCCATCGGCCATCGCCGGATCGCTCGATATCAAGTTGTCGTCAATCCGGCCAATAATCCGAGTGGTCAGTTGCACGTTCCCACACGGCCTCGAACGCCTCGACACACATCTTAACAATATTAGATCTTTCAGTGATCTGATGGCCTAGATACGACCCATCGCCAGCAAAATTCCCAAACCGTACGACCCGATCATCGAAGACCCAAAAATCATTGGCCGGAAGGGCCAGATCTAAGGCCCTCCACCGCGGCAGCCAGCGCACACGCTCGCCCGCCGGGATGTTCATTCGGGATGTTACTTCATATTCATGTCGAATGAAATCAGTAATGGGTTCCGACACGACACGCGCACGACGCACTTCCACGCCACGACTTACCGTGTCGACAATCAAGTCATACCATTCACGAAAGGATTCGATCGGATCTATTTGCACCCCGGCCTTCCAGGCGACATACGCCGAATCATCAGGCGTGTAGACATCCCGTATTTCCAGATGGACTGCCGATCTTTTACACTCCGAGAACAGCTCATTGAAGGTCGGCCGCTCCGCCACTACATGCCTCCTGGATTATTTCCCGCATGCGCGCTGGCAGCCTCACGACCCGCTCATGACCAGCAATCGGACTCCTGCTCGAGACCTCGGACAGAGCTACACCGTCGGTGACCTCCCACCCCTGGAAGAGGAAGTCACCCGTCTCGTCGTCTACCCAGACCGACGGGCAGTTTCCACCGTTGGTACCCGGATCGATCCCAATGAATCTTAGCTTCATTGCTGTCGCCTCCAGTGCAGAGTCCGGGCTTCTTCAGGTAAGGGTCACTCTAAAGAATCAGCGGGTCAAGGGTAGAGTTTTCCAACCACACAGAACCGCTTCCACTCCTCCGAGTCACCTGCGGCGACATTCACTCCACTCACCATAGGACCATCCTGCTCGTTCCGAGCTACATGGCTCACTTATTTTCAATATGTCGACTCGCAATATGCGCAGCCGATGGCCCTGGAGCGTCTTGATGATACGTCTACGCGACAGCATCAGTAATAGTATATTTACGCTCCGTAAGCAGGCCACGCCACATGCGACGTAGCGGACCTGGCGCATCATGCGTCATCACAAACTTCCGACGGAGGCCCTCGGCGATGCCGCGATCATCGAATGGCCCTGGCGGGAGCCCGAATGTTTTGCCGCGGTCTTCGACCGCGACCACCCCCAGTTCTACGCCTTCGCGGCGGCCCGGCTGGGCCGGAGCACGGCCGACGACGTGGCGGCGGAGACCTTCGTGACTGCGTTCGACCGGCGTGAACGCTACGGCCTGTCCCGCCCGGATGCCCAGCCTTGCTGTACGGGATCGCGGCGAACCTGATCGCCCGGCACCGGCGGACTGAGGCGCAGCAGTACCGTGCACTGTCCCCCACAGACGCCACTGAGATCAGCCAGCGCCATGCGGACGGCGTCGTAGGCCGACTCGACGCCGTGCCGGCCGGGGACCGCTCATAACCGCCACGGGCGTCGACCGCCTCGGACAACGCCCCCGATTCCGGCCGGGGGCGTCCTGCCTGAACACCCCCGGCACAGCCGCCTAGCACGGTCTTCCCAAGGCCGACGATCACAGTCACCCGCCGCGTGGGCGCAAGGTCGTGTTCTCGCGGAGGAGGCGGCGCATGCGGCCGTAGCCGTAGTCGAATTTCTCCGCCACTTGGCGAATGGTCCAGCCCTGGTCGTAGAGGCGGGCGGCGTCTTCCTCCATCTGCGGGCGTTCTTCGGCGGCGCTGTCGAGGATTTCCCGGATTTCCTGCAGTCGGTAGCGGCGGTGGCCGCCCGGGGTGTGGAGCGGGACCAGTCTTCCTTCGCGTGCCCAGCGGGCGATGGTCGTCGGGCGTACGCCGAACATCTCCGCCACCTCGCGGGGTCTCAGCAGGTCCTCATCCCTCATCGCGCACGTCCAGGTCGATAACGAACCAGACGACCTTGCCGCCGGTTTCGAGGAGTTCGCCGCCCCATTCCTTGGAAAGGGCGTCGACGAGGTCCAGGCCGCGGCCGTCCACGTCGTCGGCGGCCGCCGTACGGAGGACCGCGGGTTCGGTGCCGGCGTCCCATACCTCGACCAGTAATGCGTCGGAGCGGGAGACGGACAGGATGACTCGCGGGATATCGCTGAGATCATCGGGCGGCTCCATGACGCCGCCCGCGTGTTTGACGGTATTGGTGATCAACTCACTCACCAGTAATTCGGCCGTCTCCACAAGGTGCGGCAGGTCCCACGCCTTAAGGACCGAAGCCGTGAAAGCCCGCGCTTCGCCGGCCGCCCGGGGTACGGCGACGAAGACCGTGGACATTGTCTGAGGTGGACCACTCATCGCACGCCTCACTGATTGCGACTGTTTGCTATACACAGCGTGACGCCCAACGCTTAGACTGGCGACGCTTTACACACCGAGACTTGACAAGTGCGTCCACTGAGAAGTGGAGTACGAGAGGGTACGAATCTCCATGGCTGCACGAATGACGGGTCGCGAGTTCTTTGGCCGGAGGCTGCGCATCGCGCGGGAACGACAGGTCCCCAAGATGAGTCGTCGATCACTCGGGGAACAGGTCCGGGTGTCCGACTCGGCCGTCGCCGCCTGGGAGGGTGGCCGGAACATCCCCGACCCCAAAACGCTCGGAACCGTCGAACGCATCCTTGGGACGGATGGGCTATTAGAAGACATCTCCGATAATTTGGTGGCAGGCGAAAAGCCGCAGGAGTACATGGGTGAATGGATGCGCGCCGAGGCTGGGGCGAGCCTGCTCCTGAGGTTCTCCTTCGACGTCATCCCTGGGCTTCTACAGATCGAAGAGTATGCACGTGCGGTTCTTCGCGACGACGAGCAGGTCAGAGTACGAATGGAGCGCCAGAATGTTCTGACCAAGGAGGATCCGCCTGTTTTCGTCGCGCTGATCGATGAGAGCGTGCTTCACCGCAACGTCGGCGGCCCACAGGTCATGACAGATCAACTACGTCACCTTGAGGAGATGGCGAGACATGGTCACGTCATCGTTCAAGTCATCAAGATGGACTCCGCCATTGGCGCGCAATACACCGGCTCGTTCAGCCTCGCAGTCTGCAATGGCGAGGCCGAGGTAGCGCACATGGACGATGCCATCAGCGGTGGTCTGGTGGGAGACGTCGACAGCGTGTCCAAGCTTCGGCGCATGTTCGAGATGTTGAGGAAACACGCGCTGAGCGAGGACGAATCAATCCGTCTGATAAGGGAAGTAGCAGAAGCATGGACGAAAAAGATCTGAAATGGCGCACGTCTTCCCGCAGCAACGCGAACGGCGGGGATTGCGTCGAGGTCGCGCAGGTCGATCTCCGCGACTGAACCGGTGAGGACGGCTCCCTGATGAACGTGGGGAGCCGTCCGGCTCAGCGGGCGTCGACGACGGCGACCGAAACGCATGCCTTCACGCCGTCGGGTCCGGTCGGCAGGCTGTAACGGCTTTCATGCCAGTCGAGCTCATCCGACGTGTCGATGGTGCTTCGGGACAGGTTCGCGTCGTGACCCGCCAGCGTCCGGCCCAGGGGATCGTTCGGCCAGTGCGTTCGCCCGGTCGCCCCGTCGGCCGAGGCGCTCCAGCCAATGCTCTCGGACGAACTCGCGCGGGAACTGTGAACCGTCGCCGCCGAGAGGATCGCGACGTCCTCCAGAGGAGCGAACAGCTCGAACGACGCCTCCCACCTCGGCTCGCCCGAAGGGTCTTTCACCTCTCCCAGCGGAACCAGTCGAATGGGGATCTCTCCGTAAACGATTTGTTTCGCAGTCGCCGGGAACCGGTCCGTCAGCAGGCGCCGCACCGCACGCTGAAAGTAGTCCTGCAGGTCGTTCGCCCGATTGAGGGACATCGCCCTCGAACTCCGGACGAGAAGGGCTCTCGGAGGTGAGCTCACGGCGATCTGGACCGGTGGCGCGGGAAGACCCACGCGTAGATTCCTGATCAGGTGCCCGGTGTACAAGGCGGCGAAGGACGCGACGGTGTCCATCACCTGTAGCTCGTCTCTGAGATCGCCAACCCGTATGACGTGCGCGGAGGGAGGCGGGGTCACCGTGTCGGGGAACGGCGGCCGCGGCACGCGAAGCCTCCGCGGCGACCGCGGGATCCTCGCGGCCAGGCCGCTGAACGGACGCCTACCCCCGAAGACCGCCCCACTCAGCTCATTGGCGAACGTCACGCAGTTGCTGGCGAACCAGACCCAGGGCCGGTTCTGCGTCGCACGCACGAACACGATCGCGGCACGGAGTTCCTGTGGTGTGATGACGCGGGAGACCGACGCCGCCGCGACATGGTCGGTGTCGGGGCTCGACAGGCCTCCCCTCTGCGCACGCGTGTAGTCGATGTAGTCATTCGTCATGAAACCAACCGAGAAGGTCCGGCCGTACCTCGGTCGGCCTCCGGCGTCACGGCCGAGCGGCAGCCTGATCTCGATCCATACGTGCCCCAACACCCAGTCCAGAGGAAATCCGTCTTTCAGGCGCAAGGGATCGATCGCGATGAGGAAATCGATGTCGGCCTCTTGATGATCTGCTATGCCCCAGACCGCGCGTTCGAGCTGGCCGACGTCGTAGCTGAGGTGCGAGTCCGCGTTGAGGGGACGGCCCTGCACCTGAGCGACCGTGGCGGGCTCGGCCGGCACCGTCCGTACGCGGTCGGCCAGGCCCGGAACGTCCGCGAACAGGTCGCCCTCGGTGGTCACGAGGTAGATGTCGGCCAAGGCCAGCAGCGAGAACGTGTCGTGTTCGATCCCGGCGATCAGATCTGCCGCGGCCCGGCCTTCTCCACGTGCCACGAGGTCCCCGACCTCATCGGACAGCGCCCTCACATCGGAGAAACGAACCCCCATGTCGAGCGCGAGCCCGATCGGGTCCTCCGCCTGTGCGTGGACGATGGCCGACAGCACGGCCGGCCGGTTACGCACCTGGTCGACGAGCTCCACGGCACGAGACCGCTGATCGCCGGCCGCGAGGAACTGCGCGCGCCAGCCCAGCCATTTCCCGGCGATCTCCAAGAGATCACGCTGTGACCGGGCATCGGTGGGCTGTTCCCGTGCATGGGCGACCACCATTGCCAGCGTCAACGGATCGTAGCCGGGCGTCAGGTAGGTCCTCGGCAGGCGCAGGAAACCGAAGAGGTCGAACGGGGTCTTCGCAGCGGTGAGTCGCGTGAGTTCCGCGTCGATCGCTTCGGGCGTCAGTCCCGCCGTCATCGCCGCAAGGCCGCCGAGCGATCCGTCGTCCACGGCGTTCGCGAGCAGTTCGATCTGCCGCGACCCCGACGGCTCCGCGGCCCGCGCGTGGTCCAAGCCCAAAGCCGAAGACCAGCGCAGCCAGTCGGCGAACTCGTCCGGCGTGACCTGCGCGTCGGTGTCCGGCGCCGGCTCGGCCGCGTCCATCCGGCGCCGTTCCTCGGCCACGTGGGCGAGTTCGTCCCGGATCTCCCGCTCGAGGCGGTCCATCGCCGCGCTTCTGGCAGAGCCGCCGTTCTTGGTCTCCCGCCAACGATCGATCGCGCGCGCGAGGTCCTTCAGTTCCCTCTCGTTTCGACCGAGTACGTGGAGAGTGAGGCGTCCGCCCTTCTTCCACCGGTCGAGTGCACTGTCGACGGCTCGTAGTGCGGGCGAGCGCCGGCGATAGGGCAGGCGGGAGAGTGCCGCCCAGTCGTCGACGATGTCACCGGCGCCCGCTCCGTCTCGCGGGCGGAACGGATGACGGTTGTCGAACTCCTCCAGCGATCCCACCGTTTCGTCCGAAACTACGCTCGTGACGGAGACCCTCGCGGGCACCGGTGCCGTGAACACGGGAGCGGATGGGGCACCGACGAACACACCGTTGACGATGTGGCCGGTGCGGGCCTCGACACAGGCGGAAGACCGCGCCATGGCGCTGTGGCTCGAGGCCCGCCATCCGGCCGGCCTGCCCTCATGATCGCCAGTGGAGGTCACGATCGCCCGGCCCTTCCTCGCGTGGCCCGTCTGGCGTAATCATCGCTTACGCCCAGGTCGATCGCCACATTCGGAAGCGGGGGGGGCCCCCCCCGCCGGGGGGCCCCCCCCCCCCCCGGGCGCCCGCGCGGTGGGGGGGGGGGCAGAACCCGCGCAGGATTGTGGGGGGGGGCGGCGCGGGCCCCCCCGCGGTCGACGCCCGGGGCGGGGGCCCCGGCCGCGGGGGGGTGGGGGAGCGTCGCGGCCGGGTGGTGGGAGGCGGGGTGGGGGGGGGAGGGGAGGAGGGCGGGG
>NZ_JAUEQY010000030.1 GCF_030406325.1 Actinomadura sp. DC4
GTACTGCACCGGGGACGGTGTGGGAGAGTAGGACACCGCCGGACATAAACATATAAGGGAAGAGGAGAAGAACCCACCCCCCAAAGGGTGACGGGACTTCTCCTCTTCCCATTTTCAATGCCCAAAATCTGGCCGCGTGCAGGAAAGGCGCGAGCCATTCGCGGCGTCGAATTGGGTGGGCTTACAGCTGGCGACGCGGAGCAGGCCGCCGAACGCGCACCCGTGGCCGAACGGCGTCCTGCCGCGGAGTGTGCGGACATCACTTGTTGATGCTCCGGACAGAGATCTCCATCGAGCATTGAGCGGCGGCGGTGAGGGGCCGGGACGCGAGCCCACCGCCACGGCGAAGTCCGGCCGTACAGGCCGAACCCGACGAGCGGCCTTACAAGCCGAGTCCACGAGCGACGCACCGGCCGTGGTGAGCCATTATCGGATGGCCTGGCGGGCCGGACGCGACCGCCGCGAGCGGCGGCGTGACCGGGACCGCCGTGCTCGACAGGGCGAGCGGAAAGACGCGGTTGCGGAGTGTGGCACGGGCCTCTGGAGCGCGTACGGCGCTGGCCGTCATGGTCGCCGCGCAGACGGTCATGGTCGCCGTCACGACCGCGGCGGATGAGGCGCCATGCTCCGGCGCTCAGGAGATGTGGTGCACCACATCGAAACGCTCCCGGCGTGGAGGCGAGCGGCGATCGTCGTACGCGCCGGGTATCAGGACCTGGTGGAGTCGCAGAGCTCCGCAGGGGGCGTCGGTGCGCGAAGAGCCGCCGGCCGCGGACGACTCACGGCCGACCGGCGGCGGAGATCGCGGTGGTCATTAGGCGAGGCCGTGGCGCGCTGATCGCACGAGTCCCGACTCTGCCGCCGGCGGTCGGTTCCCACGGCCGACAGATGCGCCTCCAGCGGCGAGATCCGCCACATCCGCCACTAAGGGAGGCCACATGAGGTGGCCCGGCCGAGTGGTGCGCGCCGCCGACCCCCGCAACGCGTTCTCCGACCGGCTCTCCGCAACGCGTTCTCCACCGCGGCCATCGCCAGACGTGCTGCTGGAGGTGGCCTGGGAGACGTTCGAGAACGCCGGCTGCTCGGGGCGATGTTAGAGCGGGAGACCGGCGCCGTACCGGGCCGGACCGCTCTCAGCCCGCCCGTGACCTTCTGCCCGGTCGTGAGAGCAGGGCGGCCCGGCGTAGAGCGCACAAGGGCTTCCTGGGCCTTGTCGCCGCCCCACAGGACGGTTCCCGGACGGCGACCGCGGCCTCTGCGTCAGTCCCCAGGCGTGCGGAGGGTGTCGATGGCCGTCCGGAGCTCGCCCACCCGCTGTTCGAGAGCGTTCATCGCCGTGGCCGCGTCCTCGTCCTTGGCCGCCCACCGGCTCAACGCGCCGACCTGATCCTCCACCGCCGTCAGCCGTTCGCTCAGCTCCGCCGCGAACTCTCCCGCCGGCGCCGCCGCGAACTGGGTCCGTAGCAGCTCCGACTGCTCCCGCAGCTGCTGGTTCTTCCGATGGAGCTCCACGAAGATCGAGACCTTCGTCCGCAGCACCCACGGGTCGAACGGCTTGGAGATGTAGTCCACCGCCCCCGCCGCGTAACCGCGGAACGCGTAGTCCGGCCCCGCGTCCACCGCGGTCAAGAAGATGATCGGGACCTCGCGCGTCTTGCGGCGGCGCTTGATGGCTCGGGCGATCTCGAAGCCGTCCATGCCCGGCATCACGATGTCCAGCAGGATCACCGCGAACTCGTTCGTCAGCAGCGCCCGGAGTGCCTCGTCCCCCGAACGGGCGCGGATCATGTTCTGGTCCAGGGAGCTGAGGATCGCCTCTAGAGCGACGAGGTTCTCGTCCCGGTCATCGACCAGAAGAATGTTCGCCTTCTCGGCCACGATCAACCCTCCATCACGTACGCGGCCGACTTAGCCACGCCCTCATGATGTCAAGAAGATGGTCCGCGTCGACAGGCTTGGGCACATAGTCGGACGCTCCGGACTCGATGCTCTTCTCCCGGTCCCCCTTCATCGCCTTGGCCGTCAGGGCGATGATCGGCAGGTCCGCGAACTGCGGCATCCGGCGTACGGCCTCGGTGGTGGCGTAGCCGTCGAGCTCCGGCATCATGACGTCCATGAGGACGAGATCGATGTCTTCGTTGCGGTCGAGGGTGTCGATCCCCTCCCGGCCGTTCTCCGCGTAGAGCACCTCGATGCCGTACTGCTCCAGCACACAGGTCAGCGCGAAGATGTTGCGCACGTCGTCGTCGACGATCAGGATCTTGCGGCCCGAGAGCACCTCGTCGTCGATCGGCTGTTCGAGCGGTGCCTCGGCCTCGGGCAGCTCCAGCGGCGCCGCCGGGAGCGGCGGCGGCTGCACGGCGGCCGGGGCGCGCTTCTCGCTGGGCGCGGCCAGGGCGGTGTCGACCGGGCCGTTGTAATTGATCGGCAGGTACAGCGTGAACGTGCTGCCGTCGCCCGGCCGGCTGGAGACGTGGATCTCTCCGCCGAGGAGCTGGGCGATGTCGCGGCTGATCGACAGGCCGAGCCCGGTGCCGCCGTAGCGGCGGCTGGTGGTGCCGTCGGCCTGCTGGAACGCCTCGAAGATCGAGCGCAGGTTGTGCTCGTCGATGCCGATGCCCGTGTCGGTGACCGCCAGGCCGATGACGTCAGGGTTCGCGGCCAGCGTCGGATCGACGTACGCCACGTCCACGGGGCGCCGCACGGTCAGGCGTACCTCGCCGGTGGAGGTGAACTTCACCGCGTTGGACAGCAGGTTGCGCAGCACCTGCTGCAGCCGCTGCTCGTCGGTGTAGAGCTCGTGCGGCAGGCCCGGCTCGGCGTAGACGTCGAAGGCGAGGCCCTTGTCCGCGGCCATGGGGCGGAACGTCGCGTCGACGTAGTCGACCAGCTCCGCGAGCGCGATGCGCTGCGGGTGCAGCTCCATCTTGCCCGCCTCGACCTTGGACAGATCGAGCATGTCATTGATCAGCCGCAGGAGGTCCGATCCCGACTCGTGGATCGTCTTGATCAGCTCGACCTGCTTGGGCGTGAGGTTCTTGTCCGGGTTGCCGGACAGGAGCTTGGCGAGCACCAGCAGGCTGTTGAGCGGCGTCCGCAGCTCGTGGGACATGTTGGTGAGGAACTCGGACTTGTAGCGCGAGGACTGCGCGAGCTGCTCGGCGCGCTCCTCCAGCGTGCGCCTGGCCTGCTCGATCTGGAAGTTCTGCATCTCGATCGCGCGGTTCTGCTTGGCGAGCAGCGCGGCCTTCTCCTCCAGCTCGGCGTTGGAGCGGCGCAGCTCGGCCTGCTGGCGCTGCAGCTCGCTGGAGCGGTCCTGCAGCTCGACGGTCAGCCGCTGCGACTCGGCCAGCAGAGCCTCCGTTCGGGAGTTGGCGGTGATCGTGTTGATCGTGACGCCGATGGTCTCCACGAACTGGTCGAAGAAGGCCAGGTGCACCTCGGAGAACGGGCTGAACGAGGCGAGCTCGATCGCGCCGAGCACGCGGTTCTCGAACAGGATCGGCAGCACGATCACGTTGGCCGGCGAGGCCTGGCCCAGGCCCGTGCCGATCGTGATGTAGCCGGTCGGCAGGTCGTCGACCAGGATCGGCTTGTGCTCGACGGCCGCCTGGCCGACGAGCCGGTCGCCGAAGCCGAACCGCACCTTGTCGATCTGGTCCTTGCCGACGCCGTACCCGGTCTTGAGCACGAGCTCGCGCTCGCCGTCGCTCTCCTCGGCGAGGTAGAACGCGCCGTACTGGGCGGAGGCGAGCGGGGTGACCTCGCTCATGATCAGCCGGGCGACCTCCATGAGGTCGCGGTGGCCCTGCATCAGGCCGGCGATGCGGGCGAGGTTGGTCTTGAGCCAGTCCTGCTGCTGGTTGGTGCGGGTGGTCTCGCGGAGGTTCGCGACCATGAGGTTGACGTTGTCGCCGAGCTCGGCGACCTCGCCGCGCGCCTCGACCGAGACCGCCTTGGTGAGGTCGCCGCGGGCGACCGAGCTGGCCACCGACGCGATCGCGCGCACCTGGCGGGTCAGGTTGCTGGCCAGCTCGTTGACGCTCTCGGTGAGCCGCTTCCAGGTGCCCGAAACGCCCTCGACCTCGGCCTGGCCGCCCAGGCGCCCCTCGCTGCCGACCTCGCGGGCCACCCGCGTGACCTCGCCGGCGAACGCGGACAGCTGGTCGACCATCGTGTTGATCGTCGTCTTGAGCTCCAGGATCTCGCCCTGGGCGTCGACGTCGATCTTCTTGGTGAGGTCGCCGTTGGCGACCGCGGTGGTCACCTGGGCGATGTTGCGGACCTGGGAGGTCAGGTTGTCCGCCATGGAG
The DNA here is from genome assembly GCF_030406325.1 of Actinomadura sp. DC4. Lineage (GTDB taxonomy): Bacteria > Actinomycetota > Actinomycetes > Streptosporangiales > Streptosporangiaceae > Actinoallomurus. Next base: position 4,314 of record NZ_JAUEQY010000030.1, read on the forward strand.
TTGACGTTGTCGGTGAGGTCCTTCCAGACCCCGCTGACGCCGCCGACCTTGGCGCGCCCGCCGAGGTTGCCCTCGGTGCCGACCTCGCGGGCGACGCGGGTCACCTCGTCGGCGAAGGCCGACAGCCGGTCGACCATGGTGTTGAGGGTGTCCTTGAGCTGCAGGATCTCGCCCTGCGCGTCCACGGTGATCTTCTTGGACAGGTCGCCGCCGGCCACCGCGGTCGCCACCTGGGCGATGCTGCGCACCTGGCCGGTGAGGTTGCCGGCCATGGAGTTGACGTTGTCGGTGAGGTCCTTCCAGACCCCGCTGACGCCGCCGACCTGCGCCTGGCCGCCCAGCCGGCCCTCGGTGCCCACCTCACGCGCCACGCGGGTGACCTCGTTCGCGAAGGCCGACAACTGGTCGACCATGGTGTTGAGGGTGTCCTTGAGCTGCAGGATCTCGCCCTGCGCGTCGACCGTGATCTTCTTGGACAGGTCGCCGTTGGCGACCGACGTGGCGACCTGGGCGATGTTACGGACCTGGCCGGTGAGGTTGCCGGCCATGGAGTTGACGTTGTCGGTGAGGTCCTTCCAGACCCCGCTGACGCCACTGACCTGCGCCTGGCCGCCCAGCCGGCCCTCGGTGCCCACCTCACGCGCCACGCGCGTCACCTCGTCGGCGAACGACGAGAGCTGGTCGACCATGGTGTTCACGGTCTCCTTGAGCTCCAGCAGCTCGCCGGTGGCCTCGACGGTCACCTTGCGGGTCAGGTCGCCGCGCGCCACCGCCGTGGTCACGAGCGCGATGTCGCGCACCTGGCCGGTCAGGCGGCTGGCCATCGCGTTGACCGCGCCCGTGACGTCGCGCCAGCGGCCCGACAGGTCCCGCGGCGTCGCCTGGCCGCCGAGGCGGCCCTCCGCGCCGACCTCGCGGGCCAGCTGCGTGACCTCGGCGGCGAACTCGTCCAGGTGCTCGACCATCCGGTTGACGCCGGTGCCCATGCGGAGGAGCTCGCCGCGCCACGGCCGGGTGCCGGTGTCCAGCTCGATGCGCTGGCTCAGGTCACCGTCGGCGACGGCGTCGGCCACCCGGGCCATCGCGGTCGCGGACTGGACCAGGGCGTCGATCAGCGCGTTGGCCGCGGCGTTCCCCGTGGCCCACGAGCCTTCGCCGCCCGCGCCGAGGCGCTCGTCGATCCGGCCTTCGTGACGAACCTCACGTTGGACGCGTACGAGTTCCCCGGTCAGATGGCCCGCACGTGCCTGGACCTCGTTGAAGACCGAGCCGATCTCCGCGATGACGTCGTCACCGGTGGTATCGAGCCTGGTCTCGAAATCGCCGTCGCGCAGGGCTCTGAGCGCGTCGAGTACCGGCCGCAGGTCGGTCTCGTCATACTGGGCGCTCACCGGCGCATGGGGAGTGCTCCGAGGCATTAACGTGCACCTCGCCTTCCATGCGTGGTGGTCGGGGATATGTACAGTCCACCCGGGGAATCTGCCACGATGGCAGCGTCGTGCATCCCCGAGACGAATCCAAGTGGCTGTGGAGAAGAACCCAAAGAGGTACGCGACCTTCCCGCCGGAGGTCGCATCAGTCGCGGCTGCACGGCGTTTTGTCGGGGATACGCTTCGTAGCTGGGGCGTCGACGAGGTGGACGACGCCATGCTACTCACCAGCGAACTGGTTACGAACGCAATCGTGCACGCGGGGACCGAGGTAGAGGTCGTGTGCGAGGCGCTCGGCGGTCAGGTGAGGGTCGAGGTGCACGACCGGCACCAGGCCCGCCGGATCCCCATCCCCGGCGATCAGGTCAGCGGCCGCGGCCTGCTGTTCCCCGAGACGCTCGCGATCTCCTGGGGCGTCACGTACGGGCAGGGCGACAAACAGGTGTGGTTCACCGTGCCCGGCACCGCGGGAGCGACGCAGGCGCCGTCGCCTCCGGCGTACGAGGAGATCATCACGATGCCGCGGTCGGCCCGGCCGACCGTCGACCAGCTCGCCCACCGCACCGCGCAGACCGCGCAGGACGCGCTGGGCGCCGACTGCGTCTACGTCCTGCTCACCGAGGACGACGCCGAACTCATCCTGAAGGCCACCTCCGGCGTACGGCCCGAGGGCGCCGCGCTGGAGTTCGGCCTGGAGGGCGCCCCGGTCGCCGGCAGGGGCGTGTACGCCGACCTGGGCGGCAGCCCGTACAACCTTCCCGCCCTGCGGGCCGCGGGCATCCGCTCGCTGGTCACCGCGCCGTTCGTCATCGACGGCCGGGGCATCGGGCTGCTGATCGCCGCCTCGCGGGACGCCGCGCACTTCACCGAGAGCGACGTCGAGCGGCTCCAGCAGGTCGCCGACCGCCAGGCGCCCTCGCTCGAACGCGCGCGCCTCATGGAGCTGGAGCGGGCCCGGCGCGGCTGGCTCGGCTTCCTCGCCGAGGCGAGCAGCCTGCTCGCCGGCACCCTCGACCAGCAGATGACCATGGCGCTGGTGGCCCAGCTGATCGTCCCGCGGCTGGCGACCTGGTGCGCGCTGTTCACCGTGCGCGACACCGACGTGGCGCTGCCCGCGTACGCCTGGCACGCCGACGAGACGATGGTGGCCGACCTGCGCACACTGCTCGGCATGCTGCCGCCGGCGCCGCCGCCCGACGAGCCCGGCCCCTGGGAGGGGTTCGCGCCGCGGCCCGGCGCGGCCATGCCCGCCACCGCGCACCGGGTGACCGGCGACGTCGCGCACGTCTTCCCTCTCCTGGCCCGCGGCCGGAGCATCGGCATGCTGGTCGTCGGCGGCCCGAAGGGCGCGCGGTTCACCCGCGACATGCTGGAGCTGACCGAGGACCTCGCCGGCCGCGCGGCGCTCGCGATCGACAACGCGCGGCTGTACGAGGAGCAGGCGGACATGAGCCGTACGCTCCAGCGCAGCCTGCTCCCCCCGGACATTCCGGTGATCCCGGGGCTCGACCTCGCCGTCGTGTACGAGCCGGCGGGGGAGAGCAGCGAGGTCGGCGGCGACTTCTACGACGTGTTCGGAGTGGGGTCGCGATGGAGGTTCGCGATCGGCGACGTGTGCGGCACCGGGCCCGAGGCCGCGTCGGTGACCGGCCTGGCCCGCCACACGCTGCGCATCCTCGGCCGGGAGAACTACTCGATCCCCGAGGTGCTCGAACGCCTCAACGCGCTGATCCTGGAGGAGGGGCCGCGGGCGCGGTTCCTGACGCTCCTGCACGGTGAGGTGGAGAAGCTCGAGAACGGCGGGGCCAGAGTGACGTACGCGACGGCGGGCCATCCGCCGCCGCTGTTCCTGAGCCCGGCGGGCGCGGTCGAGGGCGAGGACGAGTCCGACCTGATGCTCGGTGTCTTCACCGAGGCGAGCTTCGGGGTGCGCACGGTGACACTGAAGCCGGGGCACCTGCTGCTCGGCTTCACCGACGGGGTGACCGAGCGGCGCAACGGCGACCGGCTGCTCGGCGACGACCAAGGGCTCGAACGCGTCCTCGCGTCCTGCGCCGGGCTGGGCGCCGGGGCGGTGGCGGCGAAGGTCAGCCGGGCGGTGCGCGCCTTCTCGACCGAGCCGTCGCACGACGACATGGCGATGATCGTCCTGCGCATCGAGGAGTGACCTCACGCCTCGAACAAGCGGTCGGCGGGGGCGTCGATCACATCGAGGATCCGGCCGGTGAAGTAACCGGTGCCGAGCACGAGCACCCGCCGCCCGAATGCGGCGATCCGCGCGGGCGTGAGGCCGGCGGCGTCGACGGCCGCTCCCGTACGGGTGAAGCGCAGGCTCTCGCGGTCCGGCATCCGCACCGCGGTCACCGGCAGCCCGTCCAGCTCCGCCAGGACCCCCGGCACGTCCTTGTGGTCGGGCAGGCAGACCAGGACGTGGTCGATCCGGTCCCAGTGCCGGTACGCCTCGGTGAGCGCGGCGGCGGCCCCCGCCCGGCTGATCGCCGAGTCGACCAGGACCTCCGCGCCGGGGATCGTGTGCCACGACGTACGGCCCGGGAGCCGTACGGAGGCCAGGACCGCGTCCAGGCGGTCGCCGGCCGTACGGCCCATCCCCTCGAGCAGCCGGGCGGCGGCGACGCAGCCCAGCGCGGCGTTGCGCCGGCCGAGCCCGGAGGGCAGCGGGACGTCCGGGAGGCCGGTGACCACCTCGGTCGCCGCGATCACCGCCGCGACGTCGGGCGTCTGGGGGAGGGAGACGATCGAGTGCGTCGCCGCGGTGGCCACGCCGGCCTTCTCCGCGGCGATCTCCGCGGGAGTGTCGCCGAGGACGCCGAGGTGCTCGCCGAACACCTCGGTGATCGCGACCACCGAGGGCGGGAACAGGCTCACCTCGTCGGAGGCGCCCCCCATGCCCGCCTCCAGCACGACGGCCCCGGCCCCGACGTCACGCGCGTGCAGCATCCCGGCCAGCGTGAACAGCCCGCTCGGCGAGAGGTAGCCGTCCCGGTCTCGCGGCGGAGGCCCGGCCGCCGCGCGCAGCCGCGCGCCGAGCGCGGCCAGCTCGTCCGCCGAGACGACGGCCCCGTCGACCCGGATCCGCTCGGTGTCGGAGCGCAGGGCGGGGCTGGTGACCGTCACCACCCGGCACCCGGCCGCGGCGATCCACGCGGAGGCGTACGTCGCGGCCGTGCCCTTGCCCTTGGAACCGACGACCGTGAGCACGGGGACGCCCGGCCCGGTCGTCCCGAGGGCCTGGGCGAGCCGGCCCGCGCGCCGCAGACTCCGGCGCTCGCCCGGCCGGCGCTGGAGCCACTCCTCGTAGAAGGCGGCGATCATCCACGTCCTCCCAGGTCGGCACGTGCGGCTGCCCGACGATAGCCGGAGCGCGGCGGGGGCCGACGGCGGGAGGCCCGGTCGCCAGTAGGCTGCTGAACGTGACTGGGACCAGCTATGAGGAGGCCGTCTCCGGCATCAGGGCGCGCGGGGTCGAGTGGGACATCGACCCGACGCTGGACCGGATCCGGGACCTGGCCGACATTCTCGGGTCGCCGCAGCGCGCGTACCCGGTGATCCACGTCACGGGGACCAACGGCAAGTCGAGCACCGCCCGGATGATCGACGCCCTGCTGCGCGAGCGCGGGTTGCGGGTCGGGCTCTACACCAGCCCCGAGCTGAACACCATGCGCGAGCGGATCGCCGTCGACGGCCGTCCGGTGAGCGCCGAGCGCTTCGCCGAGCTGTACGACGACGTCCTGCCGTTCGCGCAGATGATCGACGCCAAGCACGAGGTGAAGGTCTCCTTCTTCGAGATGCTGACCGCGATGGCGTTCAGCGCGTTCGCGGACGCGCCCGTCGACGTCGCCGTCATCGAGGTCGGCATGGGCGGCACGTGGGACGCGACCAACGTGGCCGACGGGTCCGTGGCGGTGGTGACGCCGATCGGGCTCGACCACACGCCCATGCTCGGCGACTCCATCGCGGAGATCGCGACGGAGAAGGCCGGGATCATCAAGCCCGGCGCCGTGGCCATCCTCGCCCAGCAGCCCGTCGAGGCCGCCGAGGTCCTGGTGCGCCGGGCCACGGAGGTGGGCGCGGTCATCGCGCGCGAGGGCCTGGAGTTCGGTGTGCTCCAGCGCGAGCTGGCCGTCGGCGGGCAGCAGGTGCGCCTGCAGGGCCTGCACGGGGTGTACGACGACGTGTTCCTGCCGATGTTCGGCGACTACCAGGCCGACAACGCGGTGTGCGCGCTCGCGGCGGTGGAGGCCTTCGCGAGCGGGCGGTCCACCGCGGCGGCCGAGCCGGGCGAGGAGGCGCTGCAGTTCGCCCCCGACCAGCTCGACCCGAGCCTCGTACGCGCGGCGTTCGTGAACGCGGAGTCGCCGGGACGCCTCGAGGTCGTACGGACCGGGCCGACCGTGCTGGTCGACGCCGCGCACAACCCGGCCGGCATGGCGGCCACCGTCGGCGCGCTGACCGAGGAGTTCGGCTTCACACGCCTGATCGGGATCCTCGCCGTGATGGCCGACAAGGACGTCACCGGGCTGCTCGAGGAGCTCGAACCCGTGGTCGACGAGCTGATCGTCACCCGCAACTCCTCGCCGCGCTCGATGGCCGCGCACGACCTGGCGGCCGTGGCGCAGGACGTGTTCGGCGAGGACCGGGTGCACCTGGTGCCCCGGCTGGACGACGCGATCGACAAGGGGATCGGCCTGGCCGACGAGGTCGGCGAGTTCGCGGGCGCCGGCGTGTTGATCACCGGTTCGGTGGCGACCGCGGGCGACGCCCGGCTGCTCATGAGGGCGCCGGAATGATCGAGATGATCGGCGCGCGCCCGGAGTGCCGCGTCGCGAAGGCGGTTCGAGCGTGAAGAGACTGTGTGCCGTCGTCCTCACTCTGCAGGCGGTGGTGACCGCTCTGTCGATTCCGGTGGCGATCTCCGTGACGCACACGGACGCCACGACGGCCGGGTTCACGGGCGGCGCCCTCGCCGTTCTCGGGGTGATCATCGCAGGTCTGCTGCGGTACCGGTGGGCGTACATCGCCGGGAGTGTTTTGCAGATTCTTGTAATTGCTACCGGTTTTATGGTTACTGCGATGTTTATCCTCGGAATCATATTTGCGGCACTCTGGGCGACGGCAATTTGGCTCGGACGGCGCGTGGAAGGCGCCCCGGCGCGATAATGTCGCGTTGACCTTTACGCGTTCCTCGCTGACAGAAAGCAATGTTCTATTAAAAATAGGACATTTCCTTATTGGGGGTTTTCTCGAGTGGCGAGGGTCTTGACTCCGGGAGGCCGTCCCGATGCTCAATCTCCCCGAAAGACGTGATCTGGCCGGGCTCTCCGTCCTGCTGCTCGTCCTCGTCACGGCGGTGCCCGCGGCGGTGCTCGTCCTCCCCAACACGGCGTCCTACGTCGTGCCGTTGGCCACCCGCGACCTCGGGCTGTCCGGCGGCGGGGCGGCCGGTTTCGTACGGGCCGCGGGGCTCGCGCTGCCCGCCCTGCTGCTCGTCACGCCGCTGGCCGCCGTGCCGGTCCGCCGGCCGACCGCGTGGGTCGTCCTGTTCGCGGGCCTGGCGCTCATGCTCGCGGCCCAGGCGTCGGCGGCCTACGTCACCTCCGTGCCCCTCACCGGGCTCGTGCGGGCGGCCCAGGGAGCCGGCGCGGGCGCGGTGCTGCCGGCGGCCCTCCGGCTCGCCTGGGAGCGGCCCGAGCGCCGCCTCGCGGCGGGCGTGTGGGCGGCGGCGCTCGTGGCCGCCCTCGTGCTCGCCACGCCCGCGGCCCTCATCGCCACGCCCGCCCCGTACTCCGTGGACGCCGGGGCGTGGCGGGAGATCCTGCACCCGTACTGGTGGCTGGTCGCGACCGCCCTCGTCGGCACGGGCCTGCTCGCCCTGCTGCGCCGGCACGCCGCTCCCGAGGCCGGCGAACGGGTCGCGACCCGGGGCGAGCGCGCGCTGTTGCTGCTGCCCGTCGTCCCCTCCGCGGGGTTCGCCCTTCTCGCCGTCGCCACCGGCTACGACTGGTCGCCCGGGGGTCAACTGATCCTGGCCGCGTGCGCGGTCACGGGCCTGCTCGGCCTGGCGCTGGCGGGCTCGCGCGGCGCGGCCATGGGGAGCCCGCTCGGGTACGCCGTCGTCATGATCGCCGCGGGGTTGCTCACCATGCCGGTGACCGGGCCGCTGGCCGGTCTGCTGGGCGGGCGCGGCATGCCGTTCGGGCCGTTCGCGGCCGGTGCGGCGTGTGCCGCGCTGGCCGTGCTGACCGCGACGGCGTCGGCGCGCGCCGCCGGCCGCGGGGCGGTGATCTGCGGATACGGGCTGGCGGTCGCCGCGCTCGTGGCGTTCCTGGCGATGGGGATCGGCGCCGACCGGTGGGAGCTGTCCGGCGCACTGGGCGCGCTCGGCACGGGCGTCGGCCTGGCCGTGGGCACCGCGCTGCGGGCCGCCGAGCCGGGTCCGGGCCTGTTCGGCCTGACCCTCTGCGTCCCCGCCGTGCTGGGCGGGCACCTCGTCGTCGGGCCGCTCCAGGTCGCCAAGGTGGACGCGGCCGTACGGGCGGGCGGAGGCACGGCGGAGGCGCTGCGGGCGCTGACCGAGGCGTACCGCCTGTGGCTCGCCGGAGCCTGTTCCATCGCGGTGGTCCTGGCCTTCGCGACCCTCTGGGCGAGCCGGGGGCACCGGCACCGCGTCACCGGCCCGGCGGCGGCCCCGGACACGAGCGAGGCCCCCGTAAGGGCCGGGTAGGATCGCAGCCACGCGGGGGCCGGTCAGCGCGCCGACGCGAGCCGCCATCGCCGCGGATCCAGGTCGGCACCGGGCACCTGCGCCCTCGCCGCCCTGCGCCAACGATCCACCCCTTGAACGCGAGGAGAACCACCCGTGTCCGAACGCACTCTTGTCCTCGTCAAGCCCGACGGCGTCCGCCGGGGACTTGTCGGCGACGTGATCGCGCGCATCGAGCGCAAGGGCCTCAAGCTGGTCGCGCTGGAGCTTCGCACGCTCGAGCGCGAGGTCGCCGAGGCCCACTACGAGGAGCACCGGGAGAAGCCGTTCTTCGCCTCGCTCGTCGAGTTCATCACGGGCGGCCCGCTCGTCGCGATCGTGGTCGAGGGACCGCGCGCGATCGAGGCCTTCCGCGCCCTCGCCGGCGCCACCGACCCGGTCGCCTCGGCGCCCGGCACGATCCGCGGCGACCACGCGCTGGAGATCCAGGAGAACATCGTGCACGGCTCCGACTCCGCCTACTCCGCCGAGCGTGAGATCAAGCTCTTCTTCCCCAACCTTTTCTGACGTCGGTACCAACACGCGCGGACCGGAGCCACTCCGGTCCGCGCGTTTGTTTTAGCGTGACCGGGTCCTGACCGGAGCTTCACCGACGGGCGACGCGCGACGATTGGTCCTGCATCAACTGGCGTGTTCCGAGTTACCATGACAATGCGCTCCTGCACGCCCGCCAATCTCGAAGGGCTGCCTTTCTTCATGGGTAACAAGCTGTCGTTCCTCGGCCGTGACATGGCGGTAGATCTGGGTACGGCGAACACGTTGGTCTATGTCCGCGGTCGCGGCATCGTCCTCAACGAGCCCTCTGTCGTGGCGATCAACACGAACACGGGCAAGATCGTCGCCGTTGGCATCGAAGCGAAGCGGATGATCGGCCGCACACCGGGCAACATCGTCGCCGTGCGTCCGCTGAAGGACGGCGTCATCGCCGACTTCGACGTGACTGAGCGCATGTTGCGCTATTTCATCCAAAAGGTGCACAAACGCAGACATTTCGCCAAGCCACGGATCGTCGTGGCCGTGCCCAGCGGGATCACCGGGGTGGAACAGCGCGCGGTGAAGGAGGCCGGCTACCAGGCCGGGGCCAGACGCGTCTACATCATCGAGGAGCCGATGGCCGCCGCGATCGGCGCCGGGCTCCCGGTGCACGAGCCGACCGGCAACATGGTCGTCGACATCGGCGGTGGCACCACCGAGGTCGCGATCATCTCCCTCGGCGGCATCGTGACCAGCCAGTCCATCCGCGTGGGCGGCGACGAGCTCGACCAGGCGATCATCTCCTACGCCAAAAAGGAGTACTCCCTGATGCTCGGGGAGCGCACCTCCGAAGAGATCAAGATGGCGATCGGGTCCGCGTACCCGTTCGAGGACGAACCGCACGCCGAGATACGCGGCCGCGACCTCGTCAGCGGCCTGCCGAAGACCGTCGTGATCTCCGCCGAGGAGATCCGCCGCGCGATCGAGGAACCGGTCAACACCGTCGTGGACGCGGTCAAGACCACGCTGGACAAGTGCCCGCCCGAGCTGTCCGGCGACATCATGGACCGTGGCATCGCGCTGACCGGCGGTGGCGCGCTGCTCAAGAACATCGACGAGCGCCTGCGCGAAGAGACCGGCATGCCGATCCACATGGTCGACAACCCTCTCGACTCGGTCGTCCTCGGCTCGGGCAAGTGCGTCGAGGACTTCGAGGCGCTGCGGCAGGTCCTCGTACCCGAACCCAGGCGTTAGGGCATCAGGCCGGTGAACGACACCCGGCGAACTCGCGCCGTCCTCGGTGTCCTGCTGCTCGTCTCGCTCGCCATGATCACTGTCGACTACCGCGGCGGGGACGACTCGCCGCTGAGCGCGCTGCGCGGCTTCGGCGAGGCCATCTTCGGCCCGATCGAGCACGGCGCCACCGCCGTCGTGCGCCCCGTCGCCGGCGCCGTGCACACGTTCACCGGCGCGCCCGGCGCGCACCGGAGGATCAGCACGCTCGAACGCGAGAACCAGCGCCTCCGCCAGCAGCTCCGGACCGGACAGATCGACCGCAAGCGCGCCGACCAGCTCAGCCGGCTCCTCGGCACGTCCGGGCTCGGCGGCTACCGCATCGTCCCGGCCGAGGTCATCTCCTCCGGCCAGGGCCTGGAGGACACCGTCTCCCTCGACGTGGGCGGCTCCAACGGCGTCAAGGCGAACATGACCGTGCTGTCCGGCGACGGCTTGGTCGGCCGGGTGACGCGGGTCGGGCCGTCCACCTCGACGGTGATGCTCGCCACCGACGCGGCGTCCTCCATCGGCGGCCGGCTGGAGAGCTCCGATGAGATCGGCATCGTCCAGGGCGGCGGCCGTCGCGGCGGCTCGGCGCTGAAGTTCCAGCTGCTCGACTCGACCGTGGCCATGCAGCCGGGGCAGCGCATCGTCTCCTTCGGCTCTCAGGGCGACCGGCCGTACGTCCCGGGCGTCCCCATCGGCACCGTCACCAGGATCGAGCGGACGCCGGGCTCGCTCACCCGCACCGCACAGGTCCGCCCGTTCGTGCGCTTCACCGCGCTCGACGTCGTCGGCGTCGTGGTCACCGCGCCGAAACGCAACCCGCGCGACTCCGTCCTGCCACCCTCGCCGTCCACCTCGCCCCCGGCGCCACCGCCCGCGCCGCCGCGCCGGCCGCCGCCGTCCCAGGCGGGCACGTCGGCGCGGCCCAAGTCCCGGCCCGCTCCGGCCACGACCTCGAGAGGCTGATCGTGTCCCGTAACGTCCTCGCCTCCATCGTCATCGTCGCCGCGCTGATCCTGCAGGTGACGGTCGCCAACCGGCTGCCGCTGCCCGGCTCGGTCGTCCCCGACCTCGTGCTGCTCGCCGTCGTCGCGCTCGCGCTGGTCAACGGCTCGCTGCCCGGTCTCGTCGCCGGTTTCTGCGCGGGACTGGCCACCGACATCGTCCCGCCCGCCGACCACACGATCGGCCGCTACGCCCTCGTCTACTGCCTGATCGGCTACATCTGCGGCTCGGTCGCCGAGGAGATGGACCGGGCGCCGCTGCTGCCCTTCGTGACCGTGGCCGCCGGCGCCCTGGCCGGGTCCGTCCTCTACGTCCTGGTCGGCGCGATGCTCGGCGACCCGCGCGCCCGCTGGCCGGTCGTCTCCCACGTGCTGCCGCTGCAGGTCTTCTACGACATCGTCGCCAGCCCGTTCGTCGTGTGGGTCGTGCTCCGCCTGACGAGCCGCGCCGAACGCCCGAGGGACTCGGCCGGCCTCGACCCGGTTCCCGGCTTCTACCGGGCGAGATAGGAGATCCATGGGCTCGCGTTCGCACCTGCGGCTGGTGGTGCTGCACGTGCTGGTCATGTCGCTGCTGCTGTCACTCGGCGGCCGGCTCTGGTACCTCCAGGTCATGAACGGCGCGCACTACCGCAAGGTGGCCGCCGACAACGGCATCCGCGACATCATCGTGCCCGCCCCGCGCGGGCAGATCCTGGACGACGCGGGCCGCCCGCTCGTGCGCAACCGTACGGCCCTGGTCGTGTCGGCCGACCGCACGACGCTGATGCGGCAGAAGGACAGTGGCCGGGGCGTGCTCCAGCGGCTCGCCGGGGTCCTGGACGTGCCGTACGACCAGGTCGCCGCCAAGATCCGGCTGTGCGGCGCGGGCGTCCAGCGGCCGTGCTGGACCGGTTCGCCCTACCAGCCGATCCCGATCGACGACCACGCCGACCCGAAGAAGGCCCTGCAGATCCGGGAGCGGCAGGAGGACTTCCCCGGCATCAACGCCCAGCTCCAGGCGGTGCGCGACTATCCGCGTACGGACGGGGCGGGCGCCGCGCAGGCCCTCGGCTACCTCCAGCCGATCACCCAGGAGGAGCTGAACAAGCGCAAGAGCATCAAGGTCACCGGCTACAGCGGTGTCGACCTGATCGGCCGCGACGGCCTGGAGGCGGTCTACGACGGCGACCTGCGGGGCGCGCCGGGTGTACGCCGCGTGCTGGTCGACAGCCAGGGACGGGTCACCGGCATCGCCTCGGAGAAGCCCCCGGTCTCCGGCGGCAACCTCGTCACCAGCCTCGACGCCAAGGTCCAGGGCGACGTGGAGGCCGCGCTCAAGCACGCGGTGGACGCGGCGCACAAACGCGGCGACCCGGCCGACTCGGCGGCGGGCGTGGTCATGGACGTGCGCACCGGGCGGGTGATGGCGCTCGGGAGCTACCCGACGTACGACCCGAGCGTGTGGACCGGCGGCATCTCCCAGAACGAGTACGACGCGCTGCTGAACAAGAGCAAGGGCCAGCCGCTGATCTCCCGGGTCACCCAGGGCGAGTTCGCGCCCGGGTCGACCTTCAAGATCTCCTCGCTGCCGGCGGCGGTGAAGGACGGCTATCCGCTGCACGGGATCTACTCGTGTCCGTCGTCGTACATGGTGGGCGCCCGCGCGTTCAGCAACTTCGAGGGCGAGTCCGGCGGCGACATCAGCCTGCACAAGGCGATCGTCATGTCCTGCGACACGATCTTCTACCGGTTCGCGTACGAGGAGTGGCAGCGCGACGGGGCCATGCACCCGGTGAAGAGCCCGAAGGACCCGATGGTCAAGATGGCCAAGGCGTTCGGCTTCGGGACGCGTACGGGCATCGACGTGGTGGGCGAGTCCAGCGGGCGCATCCCCAGCCGCGCCTGGAAGACCGAGTACTGGAACGCCACGAAGGCCTCCGACTGCAAGCACGGCAAGACCGGCTACCCCGACGTCGCCAAGACCGACCCGGCGCGCGCGGCGTACCTCAAGACGATGGCCTCGGAGAACTGCGTCGACGGCTACGTCTTCCGCGCCGGTGACGCGGCCAACTTCGCGGTCGGCCAGGGCGACGTGCTCGTGACGCCGCTGCAGCTCGCCCGCGCGTACGCCGCGGTCGCCAACGGCGGCACGCTGTGGAGCCCGCGCGTCGGCAAGGCGGTGCTCGCGCCGAACGGCACGATCGCCCGGCGGATCGAACCGGTGAAGGCCGGTCGGCTGCCGATCTCCCGCACGGTTCTGTCGTACATGCGCAGCGCGTTCGCCGACGTTCCCAAGGAGGGTACGGCCGCGGGGGCGTTCGGCGGGTTCCCGCTCGACCGGCTCGCCGTGGCGGGCAAGACGGGTACGGCCGAGGTCTTCGGCAAGAAGGACAACTCCTGGTTCGCCTCTTACGCCCCGGCCAAGAACCCGCGCTACGTCGTGGTCGTGATGGTCACCCAGACCGGCACCGGCGCGACCACGGCCGCCCCGGCCGTACGCGAGATCTGGGAGGACATGTACGGCCTGCGCAAGGGCAAGAGCGCGGACCTGCCCGACGGCAAGGTGCCGGACCGCCTGCCGGCACTCGCGCCGGACGGCACGGTCGTGGCGCCCCCGGGCTTCGACGACGGGACGAGCAAGGCGCCGGTCGCGGCCGGGCCGCCGCCACGGAAGAAGAAGCACAAATGATCAGCGGGTACGGCCGTCCGCTGGAGCGCCGGTCCCTGCTCGGCCGGCTCTCGGACACGCCGCTGCGACGGCTCGACTGGACGCTGATCTGCGTCGCGGCGACCCTGTCCGCCCTCGGCTCGGTACTCGTGTTCTCCGCGACGCGCGCGGGCCTGACCGAGGCCGGCGCCGACCCGTACTCCTATCTGAAGAAGCACCTTTTCAACCTGCTGGTCGGCCTCGTGCTCGGCGGGGTCACGGCGGCGCTGGACTACCGCCTGATGCGCGCGTACGCGCCGATCGTGTACGCGGCGGCCTGCGTGGGCCTGGTGGCGGTGCTGACGCCGCTCGGCGCGACGGTCAACGGGTCGCACTCGTGGATCACCCTGGGCGGCGGCTTCCAGCTCCAGCCGTCGGAGTTCGCCAAGGTCGGCATGGTCGTCCTCCTGGCGATGATCCTCGGCGAGCCCCGCGACGGGGAGGTCGGGCCGGGCCGCCGCGACATCCTGATCGCCCTGGCGCTGGCCGCGCTCCCGGCCGCCCTGGTGATGCTCCAGCCGGACCTCGGCACGACGCTGGTGTTCGGCACGGTCATCATCGGCATGCTGGCGGTGTCGGGCGCACCGAAACGCTGGGTCCTCGGCCTGCTCGGCGGGGCGGTGTCGGGCGCCCTGGCGGTGTGGCGGCTGCACCTGCTGAAGCCCTACCAGATCAACCGCTTCACGGCCTTCGCCGATCCGTCGAGGGACCCCCGGGGCGCGGGCTACAACGCCGAACAGGCGCGCATCGCGGTCGGCTCGGGCGGCATCTTCGGCAAGGGGCTGTTCCACGGCGAGCAGACGATCGGCCACTTCGTGCCCGAGCAGCACACCGACTTCATCTTCACGGTGGCGGGGGAGGAGCTGGGCTTCGCGGGCGCGGCCCTGATCACCGCTCTCCTGGGGGTGGTGCTGTGGCGGGGCCTGCGCATCGCGATGCAGGCGGCGGACCTGTTCGGGCTGCTGGTGGCCTCGGGGGTGGTGTGCTGGCTGGCCTTCCAGACGTTCGAGAACATCGGCATGACGGTGGGCATCATGCCGATCACCGGCCTGCCGCTGCCCTTCGTGTCGTACGGGGGATCGGCGACCTTCGCCAACATGATCGCCATCGGCCTCCTGGAAGCCGTCCACCTGCGCCACAATCCGTACGAGTGACTTCGCGTGCTTGTCGGCCGTCCTGACCGGGGCGGGCGGCGGGCGACGGTAGGCTCGGGGTTTGAATCCCATCCTTTCTCCGGAGGCTTTCGCCATGTCCGTCGAGTCGCTGTTCCCCCGCCTGGAGCCGTTGCTCCCCGCGGTGCAAAAGCCGATTCAGTACGTCGGCGGTGAGCTGAACTCCTCGGTCAAGGACTGGGACGAGGCGCAGGTCCGCTGGGCCCTGATGTACCCCGACGCGTACGAGGTGGGCCTGCCCAACCAGGGCGTCCAGATCCTCTACGAACTCCTCAACGAGCGCGACGGCGTCCTCGCCGAGCGCACCTACAGCGTCTGGCCCGACCTCGAGGCGCTGATGCGCGAGCACGGCATCCCGCAGTTCACCGTCGACGCGCACCGGCCGGTCGGCGCGTTCGACGTGTTCGGGATCAGTTTCTCCACCGAGCTCGGCTACACCAACATGCTGACCGCGCTCGACCTCGCCGGCATCCCGCTGCACGCGGCCGACCGTACGGACGAGCACCCGATCGTGCTCGCCGGCGGTCACGCGGCCTTCAACCCCGAGCCGGTCGCCGACTTCCTCGACGCCGCCGTGCTCGGCGACGGCGAGGAGATCGTGCTGGCGATCACCGAGGTGATCCGTGAGTGGAAGGGCGAGGGGAGCCCCGGCGGGCGCGACGAGCTGCTGATGCGGCTGGCGCGCTCCGGCGGCGTCTACGTGCCGCGGTTCTACGACGTGAGCTACCTGCCGGACGGCCGCATCCAGCGGGTCGCGCCCAACCGGCCCGGTGTGCCGTGGCGGGTGGCCAAGCACACCGTCATGGACCTCGACCAGTGGCCGTACCCCAAGAAGCCCCTGGTCCCGCTCGCCGAGACCGTGCACGAGCGGTTCAGCGTGGAGATCTTCCGCGGCTGCACGCGCGGGTGCCGGTTCTGCCAGGCCGGGATGATCACCCGGCCGGTGCGCGAGCGGTCCATCACCACGATCGGCGACATGGTCGAGACGGGGCTGAAGAACACCGGGTTCCAGGAGGTCGGGCTGCTCAGCCTGTCCAGCGCGGACCACTCGGAGATCGCCGACGTGGCCAAGGGCCTCGGCGACCGGTACGAGGGCACCAACACGTCGCTGTCGCTGCCCTCCACCCGCGTGGACGCGTTCAACATCACCCTCGCCAACGAGTTCTCGCGCGGCGGGCGCCGTTCCGGGCTGACCTTCGCGCCCGAGGGCGGCTCCGAGCGCATGCGTAAGGTGATCAACAAGATGGTCAGCGAAGACGACCTGATCCGTACGGTCACCACGGCGTACGAGAACGGCTGGCGGCAGGTCAAGCTCTACTTCATGTGCGGGCTGCCGACCGAGGAGGACGAGGACGTCCTCGCCATCGCCGACATGGCCAAGCGCGTCATCAAGGCGGGCCGTGAGGCGACCGGCCGCCGCGACATCCGCTGCACGGTCTCGATCGGCGGGTTCGTGCCCAAGCCGCACACGCCGTTCCAGTGGGCCGCGCAGTGCGACCACGCGACCGTCGACCGGCGGCTGCGGGCGCTGAAGGACGCGCTGCGCCGCGACAAGGAGTACGGCCGCGCGATCGGCCTGCGCTACCACGACGGCGAGCCGTCGGTCATCGAAGGCCTGCTCTCACGCGGCGACCGCCGGGTCGGCAAGGTCATCCAGGCGGTCTGGGAGGACGGCGGCCGGTTCGACGGCTGGAGTGAGTTCTTCTCCTACGACCGCTGGCGCAAGGCCGCCGAGCTGACCCTGGAGGGCGTCGACCTCGACTGGTACACCGTGCGCGAGCGCGAAGAGGTCGAGGTGCTCCCGTGGGACCACCTGGACGCCGGCCTCGACCGCGAGTGGCTGTGGCAGGACTGGCAGGAGGCGACCGACGGCCAGGAGGTCGAAGACTGCCGCTGGACCCCGTGCTACGACTGCGGCGTCTGCCCGACCATGGACACCGAGATCCAGATCGGCCCCACGGGCAAGAGGCTCCTGCCCCTGAGCGTGGTCTGAGGCCGAACCGCCGAGGACGTACGCGCGCCGCGCCGCGGATACGGGGGACGGCCCTGGTCATCGGCACGTGGAACTCCGTCAACACCCGCCGGGCCGCGCATGCGGGGGACGACCTGACGCCGGGCGCGGGCGGCGGCGTAACGAGGTTCGTGCGGGGCATCGCTTCGTGTCGGGCCGCGCGGATGCGCAGGGCGAGTAGACGGCGCGAGCGTCGGTGGGCGCGGCGGCGTAATGCCGCCGGTTTGGTGAGGTCGGCTTCGGAGCCGGGCAGGTCCATGCGGGGTTCCGCTCCGTGCCGGGCGGCGTGGGCGCGCGGACGCGGTTCCCAGCGGCTTGGCTCGGAGGCTCTGCCGCGGAGGGGTACCGGCCGCGAGGCGTCCGCCTCATGGACGCCTCGCGCCGGATTTCGATGTCCCTTCACGGGACGAGAGAAACCCTGTGAGGGTGCGCCTAACAAGTTTGGGGAGCTTGGTTCGGGTCCCTCACAGGGCCGGTCACCGGAGGCCGAAGCCCGTGGTCGGCGACCAAGTCAGTGGGATCCGGCGGGGAAGCCCGGGGGCCGCCGGATCGGGATGGGTCAGCCCGCGGACGGGGCTGGGCAGGGGTCGACCCGGTCGGCGGTGCGACGCAGCATGCCGGCCAGATGCGTGCGAGCGGTCTGCCGCATCTGGACGACGGCGTCCTGGCGCCGGGTCGGCGTGTAGGGCACGCGGGGCGCCCCCGGAAGCGAGTCGAGCACGTGCTGACGTGCCTGGCGCTGTGCGGACTCGAACGCGATCAACTGCAGCGGTTCCATTTGCCCCTCTCTAGGCCTCTTGATCGATTCAGAACCAGGTATGACACTACGGCGCTGTCGCCTCTGAATCAATTCAGAAATAGGGTTCGGACTGTGGAACGCGTCACGCTACAGACGATCGCCGACCGGGTCGGTGTCTCACGGACCACCGTGTCCAACGCCTTCTCACGCCCTGACCAGCTCAAGGAAGAGCTGCGCCAGCGGATCATGGAGGTCGCCGAGGAGCTCGACTACCCGGGCCCGAACCCCGCCGCCCGTACGCTGCGGCGCGGCCGTGCCGGGGTGATCGGCGTCGTCTTCACCGAGGCGCTCTCGTACGCCTTCGCCGACTCGTACGCGGTCGGGTTCCTCCGCGGGCTCGCCCGCGTGGCCGAGCAGTCCGGCACCGGGCTGCACCTGATCGGGTGGCCCTCGCCGGGCGTCGCCGAGGAGGTGATCGGCGATGCGGTCGTCGACGGCTTCTGCCTGTTCTCCCCGGAAGGGCACCCGCTGGTGGAGACCGTGCTGCGCCGGCGGCTTCCGGTCGTGACCGTCGACCACCCGTACGTCGAGGGCGTGCCGTTCGTCGGCATCGAGGACCGCATCGCCGCCCGCGAGGTCGCCACGCACCTGCTCGACCTCGGCCACCGGCGCATCGCGATCGTGGCGGCCCAGCCCATGGCGGCGCAGGCCGCGGCCACCAGGCCGGCGGACTGGCTCGACGTCGACCTGGCCGGCGACCACCGGTTCGGCGCGGGGCGCGCCCGGCTGGCCGGCTACCACGACGCCTGCGTCAAGGCCGGAGTCTCCTGGGGCGACGTGCCGATCCACCGCACCACGAACGACCGGGAGATCGCGCGGCGGGCGGCCGAGCACCTGCTCGACCTGCGGCCGCGGCCCACCGCCGTGATCGCGGCGACCGACGAGATCGCCTTCGGGGTCATGGACGTCGCGGCCCAGCGCGGCATCACGATCCCCGGCGATCTGTCGGTGGTCGGGTTCGACGACGTTCCCGCCGCCGAACCGGCCGGGCTCACCACGGTCCGGCAGCCGATCACCGAGAAGGGCACCACCGCCGGGCGCCTGCTGCTCAAGCCCTCGCGCCAGGACCCGTCCCCGTGCGTCCTCATGGACCACCGGCTGATCATCCGCCGTACGACCGCCGCGCCCGGGGACGCCCTGGCCACTTGAGGACGCCTCGTCACGGGGGAAACCCGCCGGCCGGACGGCGCGTCGTACCCATCGTGCGAAGTGATGCTCCGGGATGCCTGGTGATCCCCGCTTTGATCGTCGTGGTTCCGGTACGGCTGCTGTGGGAGCTGCTCAGGCTGCTCGCCCGGCTCACCGGGGCGTACGTGCTGCGGCCGCTCGGATGGCTGCTGTACACCCTGCTCGTACGGCCTCTGCGCTGGACGCTGCGCGTGTTCGTGGTCCTTCCGCTGCGCTGGCTGGGCCGGGAGGTGCTGGCACCGCTGGGCCGGGCGTTCTTCCGCTACGTGCTCCGGCCGCTCGCGTACGCGCTGCGCTGGGTGGCCCTGCGGCTGCTGGTGCCGCTGGGGCGCGTGGTGTACCGGTACCTGCTCCGGCCGGCCGGGATCGCCCTCGCCTGGGTCATGAAGATCGCCTGGACCGCGGTCGCTTTCGTCCTGCGGTGGCTCGGCCGCGGCCTCAGCCTGCTCTGGCGCGTCCTGTGGCCGTTCCTGAGAGCCTTCGGGCGGTTCCTCGCGTGGACCTGGCACCTGGCCGGCCTCGTGCTGTTCCACCTGCTCGTACGGCCCCTGCGCTTCGCCTGGCGGGTGCTGGCCGTGCCGGTGTTCCGCGCGATCGGCTGGGCCTGGCGGATGACCGTACGGCCGGCGGCCCGGTGGCTGCGCGTCCGGGTCTGGGAACCCGCACGCGCGGCCGCACGTTCGGTCACCAGGGCGCTCGGGCTGGATGCAAGGCGCCCCTGACCCCGTACTCTTAGAAGTAAGACTTCATACCTGGCGCGAGTAGGAAGGATCAAAACACTGGCACCCATGCCGGAGGGCCCGGCACCGGCCCCCGTGATCCAGCGGCTCCGCGTGCGTTACGCCAAGCGCGGCAGACTGCGGTTCACCAGCCACCGAGACATCTCCCGGGCCGTGGAACGCGCTGTTCGGCGCGCCGGGATCCAGGTGGCCTTCAGTGCCGGATTCACCCCCCACCCGAAGATCTCGTACGCGGGTGCGGCGGCCACTGGTGTTGCCAGTGAGGCGGAATATCTTGAGATCGGGCTGACCGCCCCCTGTGATCCGGACCGGTTGCGGACCGGTCTCGACGACGCGCTTCCCGAGGGTCTTGACATCCTCGACGTCGTCGAGGCGCGGGCCGGGGCGCTGGCGGAGCAGCTGGAGGCATCGCGCTGGCTTGTGCGTCTCGACGGGGTCACCCCGGAGACCGCCGGCGCCGCCGTGGCCGCCTTCATGGCGGCCGACGAGATCGAGGTCGAACGCCTCACCAAGAAGGGACGCCGGACCTTCGACGCCCGTGCCGCGGTGATCGCGTGCGAGCTCGACCGGCGTGCCACCGAGGACGCGGATGCGCAGTGTGCCATACTTCGAATGGTTGTTCGGCACACGACACCCGCCGTTCGACCTGACGACGTCCTCACCGGACTTCGGCTAGTGGCCGGCCTCGCGCCGCCGTCGCCTCCATTGGTGACGCGGCTGGCGCAGGGGGCACTTGACGAATCCACCGGTGAGCTCACCGACCCGCTGGCCCCCGACCGGCAGACCGCACCGGCAGGCGATGTTGCCGCCGAGACCGCGGACGCCGTACGGAATGCGGAGCCGGACGCCGTCGGTGCTCAGCCGTAGGCGATTTCCGTGCATCGCATGGATTCTCATCGGCGGCCGGGCGCACCCCTGATGACTTTGTCGGCACGACCCGAAGGGCCGAGCCGGCGACAACGAGAAACGGATCGCTCCTGCGCGGCGCACCTTCACCGGTCGCGCCCGGGAGCTGACGGGAGAACGCCCGCATGCTTGACAACGAGATCGGTGACGCTGACGGCGGCACCGAAGACACTGGTAATGGAACTACTGGTGAGACCGCCCAGGCGAGCCGCAGGCGACGGGCGAGTCGCCCGGCCGGGCCGCCGCCGGAACCCGTAGAGGACACGACTCCGCCGCGCCCGGTCACCGTACCCGCGGCCGCCGCCCCGGCCGCCCCGGCCGTCCCGGCCGCGGAGACGGCCCAGGAGAGCGACGGCGAGGGCGAGGCCAAGCCCGCCAAGACGACGCGGACCCGCCGTACCACCACGACGCGCAAGGGCGCCGAGGCGAAGGCCGACGTGAAGGCGGAGGCGAAGACCGAGACCGCCGAGGTCGCGGCCCCGCCCGCCGCCAAGGGCGCGTCCGAGGTCCCGGACGCGGCCTTCCAGCCGCCGATGGTCGTCTTCCAGCCGCCCGCGCTGCCGGCCGAGGAGGCCGCGCCGCGTTCCAAGCCGAAGGCCGACGCCCCGCAGAAGCCGAAGGTCGAGGCCAAGCCGAAGACCGACACAAAACCCAAGGTCAAGCAGGTCAAGCAGGAGCCCGCGGCCAAGGCCGAAGAGCCCGACGACCAGGGCGATGACGACGACGGTACCGACAAGAGCGGCCGCCGTCGCCGCCGCCGCGGCGGTCGTGGCCGTGGCAAGGTCCGCGACGGGCAGGACGGTCAGGACGGTCAGGACGGTCAGGACGGCGACGACCTCGACGAGGCCGACCAGCAGTCCGACGACGACTCCGGTGACGACGACCGCGAGGAGAGCGCCTCGACGCGTCGCCGCCGCCGCCGCCGTCGCCGTACGGGCGGGGGAGACGGTGACGACCACGCCGGCGACGACCCGCCCAACACCGTCGTGCACGTCCGTGAGCCGCGCGCCGTCGAGGACGAGGTCCAGTCGGTCAAGGGATCCACGCGGCTGGAGGCCAAGAAGCAGCGCCGCCGCGAGGGCCGTGAGCAGGGCCGCCGCCGGCCGCCGATCGTCACCGAGTCCGAGTTCCTGGCCCGGCGCGAGTCCGTCGAGCGTGTGATGGTGATCCGCTCGGAGGGCGAGCGCACCCAGATCGGCATCCTCGAGGACAACGTGCTGGTCGAGCACTACGTCGACCGCTCCAGCCACCAGTCCTACGTCGGCAACGTCTACCTCGGCAAGGTGCAGAACGTCCTGCCGTCCATGGAGGCGGCGTTCGTCGACGTCGGAAAGGGCCGCAACGCCGTCCTCTACGCCGGCGAGGTCAACTGGGACCTGGCCGGGCTGGAGGGCCAGCCGCGCCGCATCGAGTCGGCGCTGAAGTCCGGCCAGTCGGTCCTGGTGCAGGTCACCAAGGACCCGCTCGGGCACAAGGGTGCCCGGCTGACCAGCCAGATCTCGCTGCCCGGACGCTACCTCGTGTACGTCCCGGACGGCTCGATGACCGGCATCAGCCGCAAGCTGCCCGACAAGGAGCGCACGCGCCTCAAGCAGATCCTCAAGAAGGTCATGCCGGAGAACGCCGGTGTGATCGTCCGTACCGCCGCCGAGGGCGCGGCAGAGGAGGAGCTGGCCCGCGACGTCTCCCGCCTGTCCGCGCAGTGGGAGAACATCAAGCGCCAGTCCAAGACCGCGAACGCCCCCGCGATGCTGTACGGCGAGCCGGACCTCACCATCCGGGTCGTACGCGACATCTTCAACGAAGACTTCAGCAAGCTCGTCGTCCAGGGCGAGGACGCCTGGGACATGGTCAAGGAGTACGTCGGCTACGTCGCGCCGCACCTGGCCGACCGGCTGGAGCTGTGGACCGACAATGACGACGTCTTCGCCGGCTACCGCGTGGACGAGCAGATCGCCAAGGCCATGGACCGCAAGGTGTGGCTGCCCAGCGGCGGTTCGCTGGTCATCGACCGCACCGAGGCCATGACGGTCGTCGACGTCAACACCGGCAAGTTCACCGGGCAGGGCGGAAACCTCGAGGAGACCGTCACCCGCAACAACCTCGAGGCCGCCGAGGAGATCGTGCACCAGCTCCGGCTGCGTGACATCGGCGGCATCATCGTCATCGACTTCATCGACATGGTCCTGGAGAGC
Source organism: Actinomadura sp. DC4 (assembly GCF_030406325.1). GTDB lineage: Bacteria > Actinomycetota > Actinomycetes > Streptosporangiales > Streptosporangiaceae > Actinoallomurus. Next base: position 26,984 of record NZ_JAUEQY010000030.1, read on the forward strand.
AACCGCGACCTCGTGCTCCGCCGGATGCTCGAATGCCTGTCGCGTGACCGCACCAAGCACCAGGTCGCCGAGGTGACCTCGCTCGGCCTCGTGCAGATGACGCGCAAGCGCGTCGGCGGCGGCCTGCTGGAGTCCTTCTCCGAGCCGTGTGAGTGCTGCAACGGCCGGGGCATCCACGTGACGCTCTCGCCGGTCGAGCCCAAGGCCGACAAGTCCAGCGGCCCGAGCCGGCGCAGAAAGCGCAAGGGCGACGTCGAGCGTGCCGTCGAGGACAAGCTCGCCCAGGCGAACAAGTCCGCCAAGGCCGACGAGCCGGAGGCCGCCGAGGCCGACGGTGACCGGAGCGGCGAGACGGCCGACGCCGAGCCCGCGCCGCAGGAGACCGTCTCCGTGGACCACGGCGACGTGGCGGACGGCGAGCCGTCGGCCAACGGGCGCCGCCGGCGTTCGCGCCGGTCCCCGCGGGCCAAGACCGAGGCCGCGGCCGACTGATCTTCCGGGCCGCGATCACGCGTGATCGCGGCCCGATAAGGCGCCGGTTCGACCTCGGGCCGCAGGATCCGGTATCCTGGAACTCCCCGGCGCTCTTGCGTCGTTGTTAGCGCGCCTGAGGCCCCTCGGTTGTTAGTACGCCCGGTGGGGTGCAGGCAGCAGCTTCCGAAATGAGCTTCAGTTCGGTTAGTCGTGCCCGAGGCACGCAAAGGAAAGGTTCCGCGGTGTACGCGATCGTCCGTTGCGGCGGCAGGCAGGAGAAGGTGGCCGTCGACGACGTGCTCACCGTCGACAAGTTGGCCGGTGAGATCGGCTCGACGGTGGTGCTGCCGACGATCCTCGTCGTCGACGGCGACAGCGTCGTCAGCGCGCCCGCCGAGGTGGCCAAGTACGAGGTCACCGCCGAGATCCTGGGTGCCACCAAGGGTCCGAAGATCAACATCATGCACTACCGGAACAAGACCGGGTACAAGCGGCGCATGGGTCACCGTCAGCCGTACACCCAGGTCAAGGTGCTCGGTATCAAGGCCGGAAAGTAGGTCGCAGAGATGGCACACAAGAAGGGCGCATCGTCCAGCCGTAACGGCCGCGACTCCAACGCCCAGCGGCTCGGAGTGAAGCGGTTCGGCGGCCAGGTCGTCAACGCCGGCGAGATCATCGTCCGCCAGCGCGGCACGCACTTTCACCCCGGCCCGGGTGTCGGCCGAGGCGGCGACGACACGCTGTTCGCGCTCGTCGCGGGCGCGGTCGAGTTCGGACGTTACCGCGGCCGTCGCGCCGTGAGCATCGTCCCTCCGGCGGAGTAGGTCCGCCGAAGCGACGTTGGACCTGAGGACGAGGGCGGACCGTTCATTCGGTCCGCCCTCGTCGTCGTTCGGACATGAAGGAGGAGGGGAGCATGCCGGATCGTGCCGTTCCGCCACAGACGGAGGAACGCGACAGCCACGGCGAGGGTGGAGCGGCCGACCGTCGCGCCGGAAACGCCGGTGGCAAGGGCGCGCAGTTCATCGACCGGGTCGTCCTGCACGTGCAGGCCGGCAACGGCGGGAACGGCTGCGCGTCCGTGCACCGGGAGAAGTTCAAGCCCCTCGGCGGCCCCGACGGCGGCAACGGCGGGCGGGGCGGCGACGTCACGCTCGAGGTCGACCCGAACGCCGCCAGCCTGCTCGACTACCACAAGCGGCCCTACCGCAAGGCGACCGGCGGCAAGCAGGGCCAGGGCTCGCACAAGAACGGCGCCAACGGCGGCGACCTCCTGCTGTCCGTGCCGAACGGCACGGTGATCAAGACGCTCGACGGTGAGATCCTCGCCGACCTGACCGGCAGCGGCACCCGTTACGTCATCGCGCAGGGCGGCCACGGCGGTCTCGGCAACGCGGCGCTGGCCTCGGCCAAGCGCAAGGCGCCCGGTTTCGCGCTGCTCGGCGAGCCCGGCGACGAGCTCGACGTGGTCCTGGAGCTGAAGACCGTCGCCGACGTCGCGCTCGTCGGTTTCCCCAGCGCCGGCAAGTCGTCGCTGATCGCGGCCATGTCCGCGGCCAAGCCGAAGATCGCCGACTATCCCTTCACGACGCTCGTGCCCAACCTCGGCGTGGTCAGCGCCGGCGAGTCCGTCTTCACGGTCGCCGACGTTCCCGGCCTCATCGAGGGCGCCAGCCAGGGCAAGGGCCTCGGCCTGGAGTTCCTGCGCCACATCGAGCGCGCGTCCACGCTCGTGCACGTGCTCGACTGCGCGACGCTGGAGCCGGGCCGCGACCCCCTGTCCGACTTCGAGGTCATCGAGGCCGAGTTGGAGGCCTACAGCGCGCTCGGCGACCGGCCGCTGGCCGACCGGCCCCGCGTCATCGTGCTCAACAAGGTCGACGTGCCGGAGGGCCGCGAGCTGGCCGAACTGGTCCGGCCCGAGTTCGAGGAGCGCGGGCTGCGGGTGTTCGAGGTCTCGGCCGCCACGCACGAGGGCCTGCGCGGGCTGGGCTTCGCGATGGCCGAGATGGTCGCCGGGTACCGCGCGGGGCTTCCCGTGGAGGAGCCGACGCGGCTGGTGATCCGCCCGGAACCGGTCGGCGGCCCGGAGTTCGAGGTACGCATGCTGGGCGACGGCAGCTTCCTGATCACCGGGGAGAAGCCACAGCGCTGGCTGCGGCAGACCGACTTCACCAACGACGAGGCGGTCGGCTACCTCGCCGACCGGCTGGCCCGGCTCGGTATCGAGAAGAGCCTGGGCGAGGCGGGCGCCGAGCCCGGCGCGACCGTGCTCATCGGCTCGGAGGAGGAGTCGATCGTGTTCGACTGGGAGCCGGAGGTACTCGCCGGGGGCGAGTCCGGGATGGGCCGCCGGGGCACTGATCGGAGGCTCGACAGCCGATGACGCCCTGGGCCCGTCTCGACGTCCGGCCGTCCTACGGCGTGAGGCCCGGGCGGCGTCTCGCCGCGTCGTCCCCGGCCCACGGCCGAACCGGGCCGCCCAGCGCGTCCGCCCGGCAGGCCACCACCCGGACGCCGCGCACTACGGGCCCTCGGATGTGTCTGACGGCTCTTCGCCCGGCCGGCACCGGGACGGTTGCGTCGTCCGTTTCGCGCCACGCCGGGACGCCGCGCGCCGCGGGCGGTGATGCCGGGACGGGTTCTTGGGCGTATCCGACGAGTGCCCGTGTGGCCGGCGCCGGAGCGGTTCCGGCCTTGCGGCCCGTCGCGGACGTGATCCGTCGGGCCCGTCCTGAGCGGTGGCGCTGATGCGTACCGCGATCACCGGCGCGCGGCGCGTCGTGGTCAAGGCGGGGTCCTCCTCGCTCACCACGCCGGGCGGTGCCATCGACGCCGCCCGCATCGACGCGCTCGTCGACGCGCTGGCCAAGTGGCGCACGCCCGGCGGGGCGCGCGACCGCGAGGTGGTCTTCGTGTCCTCGGGCGCGATCGCCGCCGGGATGGGGCCGCTCGCGCTGCCCGCGCGCCCCCGTGACCTGGCCATCCAGCAGGCCGCCGCGAGCGTGGGGCAGGGGCTGCTGGTCGCGCGCTACACCTCCTCGTTCGCCCGCTACGGCCTCGGCGTGGGCCAGGTGCTGCTGACCGCCGACGACATGATGCGGCGCTCGCACCACCGCAACGCGCAGCGCACGCTGGAGCAGCTGCTGGCGTTCGGCGTCGTGCCGATCGTCAACGAGAACGACACCGTCGCCACCGACGAGATCCGCTTCGGCGACAACGACCGGCTCGCCGCGTTGGTCGCCCACCTCGTACGCGCGGACGCGCTGATCCTGCTCTCCGACGTCGACGCGCTCTACACCGGCGACCCGAAGCTGCCCGGCGCCCGCCGGATCGACCACGTACGTGCGCCGGCCGACCTCGACGGCGTGCGCCTCGGCGGCTCCGGACGGGTCGGTACGGGCGGCATGGTGACCAAGGTCGAGGCGGCCCGGATCGCCGGAGTGCCGGTCGTGCTGACCGACGCCGCCTCGGTCGGCGCGGCGCTGGCCGGCGAGGACGTCGGCACCTACTTCCACCCGGCCGGGGCGCGGCCGTCGGCCCGGCGCCAGTGGCTGGCGCACGCCACGACCGGCCAGGGCCGGCTGCGCCTCGACCCCGGCGCGGTCGAGGCGGTCGTCCGCCGCCGCAAGTCGCTGCTGCCCGCCGGCATCACCGGCGTCGAGGGCGACTTCAGCGCCGGCGACCCGGTCGACATGTGCGACGAGCAGGGCGGCCTGGTCGCGCGCGGGCTGGTCAACTACGACGCCGGGGAGATCCCCGAGCTGATGGGCCGCTCGACGCGCTGGCTGGCGCGCGAGCTCGGGCCCGAGTACGAACGCGAGATCATCCACCGGGACGACCTGGTCGTCCTGGCGGTCGAGGAGACACCGTCCCGTACGGCGGCGTCCTAGAAGGAGCGACAAGTGGGCACTCAGGAGCAGGTTCTCGACGTGGCGCGCCGCGCCAAGCAGGCCGCGGCCGACCTCGCCCCGCTGCCGCGCGGCACCAAGGACGCCGCGCTGCACGCGATCGCGGACGCCCTCCTCGCCCGGTCGGCCGAGATCGTCAAGGCGAACGCCGGTGACGTGTCGCGGGCCCGCGAGGCCGGCACGTCGGAGTACATGATCGACCGGCTGAGCCTGTCCACCGAGCGGATCGAGGCCATCGCCGCCGCCGTACGCCACGTGGCCTCGCTGCCCGACCCGGTGGGGGAGTCGGTCCGCGGCTACACGCTGCCGAACGGCCTGGACCTGCGGCAGGTACGCGTCCCGCTGGGCGTCGTCGGCATCATCTACGAGGGCCGCCCGAACGTCACCGTCGACGCCGCCGCGCTCACGCTGAAGAGCGGGAACGCCGTGCTGCTGCGCGGCTCGTCCTCGGCGTACGACTCCAACACCGCGCTCGTCGAGGTGATGCGATCCGCGCTCACCGAGATTCCCGCCGACGCCATCCAGCTCGTCCCGGGCCGCGACCGCGACTCGGTCAAGCACCTGATGCGCGCCCGCGGCCTGGTCGACGTGCTGATCCCGCGCGGCGGCGCCGCGCTGATCAACTCGGTGGTCGAGGAGTCGACGGTGCCGGTCATCGAGACGGGCGTCGGCAACTGCCACGTCTACGTCGACGCGGAGACCGACCTCGACATGGCCGTGGACATCCTGGTGAACGCCAAGGTCCAGCGGCCCTCGGTGTGCAACGCGGCCGAGACCGTGCTCGTGCACCGCGACATCGCCGGGGCCTTCCTGCCGCGCGCCCTGGAGGCGCTGCGCGGCAAGGGCGTGACCGTCCACGGAGACGAGGCCGTACGCGCGTACGGCGACGACGTCGTGGCGGCCACCGAGGACGACTGGCGCGACGAGTACCTCTCCCTCGACCTGGCCGCGGCCGTGGTCGGGTCGCTGGAGGACGCCGTCGCGCACATCCGCAAGTACGGCTCCGCGCACACCGAGGCGATCGTGACGACGTCCCAGGCGGCGGCCCGCCGGTTCGTGGCCCTGGTCGACTCCGCCGCCGTGATGGTCAACGCCTCGACGCGCTTCACCGACGGCGAGGAGTTCGGCTTCGGCGCGGAGATCGGCATCTCGACCCAGAAGCTGCACGCACGCGGCCCGATGGGCCTGCCCGAGCTGACGTCCACCAAGTACGTCGTCACCGGAGAGGGCCATCTGAAGGGCGCCTGAGCCTGGCCCGCCGCGGATTCCCCCGATGATCCGCTGGTCGAACGCGGCTCATACCTGCTAACTTTTTCTTGCAGATGCAAGTCATCGTTGGGAGGTGCTGTGTCGACCGGGGATGAGCTCGTGCAGGTGCTGGCGACGCTCGCCAACCCGCACCGCATGCGCGTCGTCGCGGCGCTGACGCGCGAGCGCAACTACGTGAGCCGGCTGGCGCGCGACCTCGGCATCAGCCGCGCGCTGCTCCAGGTCCACCTCCGCAAGCTGCAGGCGGCCGGCCTCGTGTCGGCCCAGCTGGAGCTGTCCGACGACGGGAAGGCCATGAAGTTCTACGAGGTGACCCCCTTCTCCATCCATCTCACTCCGGAGGCCATCGCGGCCGCCGTACTCACCCTCCGCACAGGCGGAGAGGAGGAATCACCCTGATGAACGGACACGCACTGGCGGAATCCATCGGAGCCGTCGGGATCTTCACGGCCATCACCGTGCTCATCTGGCAGGTCGCCGCCACGTGGCGGGCCAAGGTGCTGGCGCCCCGCGAGGGGAGATACCAGAAGCTCGCCGAGACCTCGGCGGCCATCCAGGAGCACACCGAACTCCAGCTACGGGAGATCACTCTCCTCCTGGAGGACATGCGGGTCCGGGTGGTCGCGCTGGAACGGATCCTCAAAGAGGTCGAGTAACAGACCCTGGGCCGCCGAGCGGCAACTCGGCGGCCCAGGTGCGGAAGAAGCAACACCTCGCCCGAGGGCGAGTTCTCTCGTTTGCCCCTTCGAGGAAAAGGACAGCAGTTCATGCTGCGTAATGGCAAGTCGGCCGCGCCACCCTCACCGGACGTCGCCGGACAGCCCGCCGTGGCTCCGCTGGTCGAACGCGTGGTGGGCTGGTCGGTCCGGCACCGCGCCCTGGCCATCGCGGGCTGGTTCGCCCTGGTGGTCACGGCCGTGCTGGCGGCCGCACTGATCCCGGGCCCCGGGGCCGGCGGTGTCGACACGGGCGAGTCGGGGCGGGCCGAGCGGATCCTGGACGCGCAGCACGCGTACGTGCCCGTCCTGGAGAACGTGCTGATCCAGTCCCGTACGGGCGCGCCCTTCGCCGGCGACGCCGGCCTGCGGCAGGCGGCGCGGGACCTGGAGACCGAGCTCAGGCGGACACCCGGCACGGTGACGAACCTCCGCTCGCCGCTCGGGCCGGGCGGCGAGGCGCTGGTGTCGATAGACGGGCGGTCCGGTCTGGTCACCTTCCAGCTCGCGGGCTCCTACGACCGGGCGGGCGCGCAGTACGACACCGTGGTGAGGGCCGTGGCGGAGGTGGCGGCCCGCCATCCCGGGGCACGGGTGGTGCAGGCCGGGGACAAGAGCCTGACCTCGGCGGTCGACCAGGGGATCAAGGGCGACTTCAAGCGGGCGGAGTACATCTCGCTGCCGCTCACCGTCGTGATCCTGCTGTTCGTGTTCGGCTCGCTGGTCGCGGTGGGCATCCCGCTGCTGCTGGCGCTCAGCACCGTCATCGGCGCGTTCGGTCTCCTGCAGGTGATCGACCACTGGATCCCGATCAACAGCGCGACCCACTCCATGGTGCTCCTGATCGGCGTCGCGGTCGGGATCGACTACTCGCTGTTCTACCTGCGACGGGAGCGTGAGGAACGCGCCGCCGGGCGCACCGTCCCGGAGGCGCTGCGGACCACGGCGCGCACCTCCGGGCGTGTGGTGATCATCTCGGGCCTGACCGTGGCGCTCTGCATGACCGGGCTGCTGTTCAGCGGGCTGGCCCAGCTGCGCGGGCTGACGATCGGCGCGGTGCTCGTGGTCGGCCTGGCGGTGGTCGGGTCGGTGACCGTACTGCCCGCGCTGCTCAGCCTGCTGGGCCGCTGGGTGGACCGGGGCCGGATCCCGTGGCTGGGCCGCCGGCGTACGAAGGCGTCGGAGTCACGCGCCTGGACGGCGGTCGCGCGGGCGGTCGTACGACGGCCGCTCCTCTGGGGCGGGGCGGCCGTGCTCGCACTGGTCGTCCTGGCGCTGCCGGTGTTCGGGATACGGCTGCAGGACGCGGCGGCGACGGACAGCCTGCCGCGGAGCGTACCCGTCGTGGACGCCGCCATCCGGATGCAGGAGGCCTTCCCGGGAACGCCGTCCCCGGCCCGCGTGGTGATCTGGGAGAAGCGGGCGGGAGCCTTGGACGCGCCCGGCGTACGACAGGCGGTCGACGGGCTGAGCCGCCGGGGAGGGCCGATCACGGAGACGAGGGTCGGCCGTACGCTGCTCCTGCGGGTGCCGCTGGCCGACTTCGGCAACGGCGAGGCCGCGAACCGCTCGCTGCGGACCCTGCGAGATCGGACGCTGCCGGCGGCCTTCGGGCACGTGGACGGGGTCGGCTACGCGGTCGCGGGCCGGACGGCGCTGGCGTACGACTTCACCCGGCAGCTGTCCGGCCGTACGCCGCTGGTCTTCGGTTTCGTGCTGGTCCTGGCGTTCGTCCTGCTCGCGCTGGCGTTCCGCTCCGTCGCGGTGTCACTGGCCTCGATCGCTCTCAACCTGCTGTCGATCGGCGCCGCGTGCGGCGTGGTCACCTGGGTCTTCCAGGACGGCCACGGCGGCGGGCTGCTCGGCTTCACCCCGTACGGGGGCGTCGTCGACTGGCTGCCGGTGTTCATGTTCGTGATCCTGTTCGGCCTGAGCATGGACTACCACATCTTCATCCTCAGCCGGATCCGCGAGCGCCGTACCGGCGGGGCCGGGGCCCGCGAGGCGATCGTCGGCGGCATCGGCGCCAGCGCGGGGGTCGTCACCAGCGCGGCCGCGATCATGACGGCGGCGTTCAGCGTCTTCGTCGTCCTGTCCGCCATCGAGTACAAGATGATGGGCGTCGGGCTCTCGGTGGCCATCCTGATCGACGCCACCCTCGTACGAGGAGTGCTCCTGCCCGCCGCCCTCACCCTCCTGGGAGACCGGGCGTGGAACCCGCGCCGGGTCTGACGCGGGCCGCCCCGACGGGTGGGATACGCACCCGTCGGGGCGGCCGCCTCTCCCGGCGGAGGGCCGGTTGGCCGAGCCGGCGATCAGTGCACCGTGGTCAGTGCACCGTGGTCAGTGCACCGTGGTCAGTGCACCGTCAGGTCCGCGGACTTGTCGCCGGCCACGATCTTGTAGAGGCCGGGGATGACCGACCGGGTGGACGAACCGTTGATGTCGCCCTGGGTCACGGCGAGGCGTGAGATCGGGAACGACAGCGAGACGGTCGTGGACTGACCCGCCCTGAGCGACACGCGGGTGTAGGCCACGAGCCGGTTCGGCGGGGCGATGATGCGGCTGACCGGCTGCTGGGCGAAGACCGGCACGACCATGTCGCCGTCGCGCGAGCCGGTGTTGGCGACCTTCACCGACACCTTCACGGTGCTGCCGCCCGAGGCCGTGACGCCGTTCACCGCGTAGGAGGTGTACGACAGACCCGTGCCGAAGGCGAACAGCGGGTCGTAGGAGGAGCTGGGCCCGGAGTTGGTACCCGGGAGCTGCTGGTAGAACATCGGCTCGTCGCCCGCGACCTTCGGCCACGACACCGGCAGCCGGCCGCTCGGGTTGGCCTTGCCGAACAGCACGTTCGCCACGGCCGTACCGCCCTCGCTTCCCGGCAGCCAGGACATCAGCAGCTGCTTGGCGTCGGCGGCGCTCCCGAGGGCGAGCGGCCGGCCGGCCACGACCACCACGATCACCGGCTTTCCGGTGGCCTGCAGGTCATCGACCAGCTTCTGCTGGTCGGCGGCGAGCTCGGGTGTCTCGTTGTCGCTGGTGCCCTCGGCACCGGGCTTCTCACCGACCACGACGATGGCCGCGTCCGCGCTCTTGGTCTGGCCGACCGCGTCACCGGAGTCCGCGACCAGCTTGGCGTGGTCGCCGATGAGGTTCTTGATGCCCTGGTAGATCGTGACGCCCGGGTCGTTGACACCGTCCGGGATGCCCTGCCAGCCGATGGTCCAGCCGCCGTCCTGGTTCGGGATCGAGTCGGCGTTGGGGCCGGTCACGACGACCTTGCCGAGGCCGGTCGACAGGGGCAGCGCGTTGCCGTCGTTCTTCAGCAGCGTCTGCGACTCGGTGGCCGCGCGTACGGCGAGGTCCTTGTCGGCGCCGAGCGCGATGCCGTTCGCCTGGGAGGCGTCCACGTACGGGTGCTCGAACAGGCCGAGCTTGAACTTCAGCGTCAGGATGCGCGAGACGGCCTCGTCGATGCGCGACTTGGAGACCTTGCCGCTCTTGACGTCGGCGATGAGCCCGCTCACGTAGTCGTCGACGCTGCCCGGCGGCAGCATCGCCATGTCCACGCCCGCGTTCACCGCGATGGCCGCCGCGCCCGCGTACGTGTCGCTCAGGTGGTACGCCGTCTGCAGGCTCTGCACGTCGTTCCAGTCGCTGACCACGACGCCCTTGAAGCCCCACTGCCTGCGCAGCACATCGGTGAGCAGGTAGTGCGAGGCGTGCGCCGGGATGCCGTTGACCGAGCCGGAGTTGGCCATGAGCGTGAGGGCGCCCGCGTCGACCGCCGCCTTGTACGACGGCAGGAACGTGTCCTGGATGTAGCGCGGGTCGAGGTGTGACTCGGTGCGGTCATGGCCCGCGAACGGCGCGGAGTAGCCGATGAAGTGCTTGACCGTGGCGGCGACCTGCCCGGTCTTCTGCAGGCCCTGGACGTTGGCGGCGCCGAGGGAGCCCGCGAGGTAGGGGTCCTCGGAGTAGGTCTCGTAGTAGCGGCCCCAGCGGGTGTCGCGCGAGATGTCCTCGACCGGCGCGAAGTCCCACTGCGGCCCGGTGGCCTTCACCGCACGGGAGGTGGACTCGCCCATGGCCTCGGACAGCTGCGAGTCCCAGGTCGCGCCGATGCCGACCTGGTGCGGGAACTTCGTGGCGCCGAGCACGTTGTTGTGCCCGTGTACGGCGTCGACGCCGTACACGATCGGGATGTGCAGCCGCGAGTGGTCGAGCGCGTACTTCTGCACCGCGTTGACCATGTCGGCCCAGTCCTTGGGCGTGTTCTGCGGCGGGGTCTCACCGCCGCCGGACAGCACCGAGCCGGCCTTCAGGTCGACGAAGGTGTGCTTCAGGCACGTCTCGTTGAGGGCGCCGCCGCTCCACTGGCACTCATCACCCTGCATGGTGACGACCGCGGGCTGGGTCATCTGGCCGACCTTCTCCTCCAGCGTCATGCGCTTGAGAAGGTCGCTGACCCGGGCGGGGATGGAGGCGTGCGGATCTTGGTAGCCGGACTGCGCGCTGGCGCCGGTCGCGCTCAGTGCCAGCCCGGACAACGTGAGAGTTACGGCGAGCCCGATATGGGTCGCTCTGGACCTCAGTCTCATGACGCGTGTCTCCAGGCGGGGGATCAAGGAGTGAAGAGAGGCTCTGTGATCAAAGACCCAGCTGAAGATCAAATCAAGGCGTGAACTAAGTTTGGCCGCATCGCGCCAGTAGCGTTCAAGAACTAAACAACTTCCCACGCCTGCAAGACGAGGGCCAGCGCGCCGAGGACCTCCGCGCGGTCGCCCAGGACGCCCGGGACGATCGATAGCCGGGTGGCCGCGCTGGCGATCGCCGAGCGCCCGACGGCCTCGGCCATCGGCTCCAGCAGCAGGTCGCCCGCGCGCCCGAGGTCGCCGCCGACCACCACCCGCGTCGGGTTGAGCAGGTTGCACAGGCTCGCCACGCCGGCGCCGACGTAACGCCCGGCGTCGCTGACCGCGCGGCGGCACGGCGCGTCACCGGCGAGGGCCAGCTCGACGATGCGCGCGGTCGTCAGCCCCTCGCCGTGGGCGGGTCGCAGCAGGTCGGCGAGGTAGCGGCCGCCCGCGAACGTCTCCAGGCAGCCGCGGTTCCCGCAGCGGCACATCGGCCCGCTCTCATTGAGCGTCAGGTGCCCGATCTCACCGGCCGTGCCGCCGGGCCCGTGGTAGACACGCCCGCCGATGACGATCCCGGCGCCCACCCCGGAACTGATCTTGATGTACGCCGAGTCGGGGTGGCCGCGCGCCGCGCCCCACGTCACCTCGGCGAGCGCGCCGAGGTTGGCGTCGTTGTCGACGTGCACCGCCCGGCCGAGCCGGCGCGTGGCCTCGTCGGCGGCGTGGATCCCGGCCCAGCCGGGCAGGATCGTGCTCGACCCGAGAGTGCCGGTGACCTTGTCCACCGGGCCGGGGACGCCCAGCCCGATGCCGACGACCTCCTCCCTGGTCGCGCCCATCGCGGCCAGCAGCTCGTCCATCAGGCGCTCGGCCTCGGTCAGGCCGTCGGCGGCCGACGCGCCGACGTCGAGCGGGATCGACTGCTCGCCCAGGACCTCACGGGTCAGGTCGCCGACCGCGACGCGCAGGTGAGAGTGGCCGAAGTCGACGCCGACGGCGAGCCCGGCGCCGGGGGCCAGGGAGACCGCGCGGGCCCGGCGCCCGCCCGCCGTGGTCGGCGTGACGAGGAGCAGGCCGTCGGCGGTCAGCTCGCGCACGATGTTGGACACGGTCGCGCGGGACAGGCCGGTGCTGCGGGCGATGTCGGCCTGGGTCGGCGCGCCGGAGTCGCGTACGGCCTGGATGACGCGCCGCTGGTTGGCCTCGCGGAGCGAGGTCTGTGAACCTGGCGTCGCCATCGAATTCTCCTGAACGCTCGCCGCGTTCAACAAGTGAACCATAGGTTACGGGCGAGCGTCCTCCGCAGGGCCGAGCCGAACGGCCTGCCCGGCATCGGGCAGGCGTCCTCGAGACGCGGGTGTCAGGACCGGTTGTCGTTCTGGTCGCGGTTCTGGTCCTGGTCGTCACCGCCGCCGCCGCGGCCGCCGAAGCGGGAGAAGATCTTCTCGCCCATGTTGACCGCGCCCTCGGCGGCACCCTTCACGACGCCGATGAACGGGTCGGAGCTGCGGTCCCACGACTCGCGGTAGGCCTTCGCGGCGTTCTTGATCTCCTCGGAGACCGAGGCGGTGGAGTCGTCGGAGCGGCGCTCGTAGTCGCCGGACAGGATGCGCCGGTAGCCGCCGTCGGCCGCCCAGTGCTCCAGCTCGACGAACCGCACCACGGCGTAGGGGTGCGAGCGGGTCAGCAGGTTGAGGAACTTCAGCAGCCCGTCGCGTACGTCGCCGGCCGCGTCGTACTCGCGTGCCTGGTCGCGGAACGCCTCGGCGTCCATCTCGGTGAGCTTGCCGCCACCGGCGATCTTCATGAGGGCGCGCTTGGCGGCGTCGACGTCCTGCCCGGCGAGCAGCCCCGCCCGGTCGGCCGACAGCTCGGACTTGCGCTGCCACTCGTTGAGGCCCATGAGGATCGCGGAGATGGCGATGTTGCCGAACGGCAGCCACGCCAGCCGCGCGCCCAGGCTCGTGAGGATGAGCGCCATCGTGCGGTAGACCGCGTGCCCGGACAGGATGTGCCCGACCTCGTGCGCGACGACGAACCGCAGCTCCTCGTCGTCGAGGAGGTCCACCAGGCCGGTGTTGAGGACGATGAACGGGTGGTCGGTGCCGATCGCCATGGCGTTGGGCACCGGGTCCTGCACGACGTACAGCTCCGGAACCTCGGGCAGGTCGAGGATGTAGGCGCTGTCCCGCACCATGTCGTTGATGTTGCGGAACTGCGTCTCGCCCGCCCGTACGCTCCCGCCGAGGAACATCAGCCGGATCGCGCGCTCGCTGAAGAGCCCCGCCAGGCGCTTGAGGACGGTGTCGAAGCCCGACAGCGACCGGAGCGCGACGAGCGCCGACCGGTCCGCGGGATGTTCGTAGGCCCGGGAGCTGATGCCCGGAAAGCGGGTGCGTGATCGGTCAGGAGTGTTGCTCGTCATGTCCGGCATGCTATTTCCGACGAGCTCAGGCCCACCAGGGTTCCCCTTGCGCCGTCGGGTGGCCCGGGGGTCTACTCCCGTCTATGGCGGAGGCGTACGGGCCCGGGCCCGAGGAGACGATGTCGCGGGACGAACGGGCCACGGTGCAGCAGGCCCGGCTCCGCGGGCTGGTCGACCGGCTGGTCGCGGCGAGCGGGGCGCAGGGCGAACGCCTGCGCGAGGCCGGCGTCACCGGCGGCGCGGACATCGAGCTCGGCGACCTGGCCAAACTGCCCTTCACCACGAAGCAGGACCTGTGGGACTCCTACCCTCACGGGATGCTCGCGGTGCCGATGCGCGACGTCGTCGCGGTGCACGGCTCCAGCGGGTCGCGCGGCCGGCCCACGCTCGTCGCGTACACACGCGGCGACCTGGACCTGTGGGCGGCGATGTGCGCGCGGTCGCTGGTCTGCGCCGGCGCCGGGCCCGGCAGCGTGGTGCACAACGCGTACGGCTACGGCCTGTTCACCGGCGGCCTCGGCATCCACCAGGGCGCGATCGCGCTCGGCGCCACCGTCGTGCCGATGTCCGGCGGCATGACCGAGCGTCAGATCCGGCTGATCGCCGACCTGCGGCCCGACATCCTGACCTGCACGCCCTCCTACGCCGTACGGCTCGGGGAGGCGGCGCGCGACGCCGGGATCTCACTCCATCTCAAGGCCGGGCTGTTCGGGTCCGAGCCGTGGTCGGAGGAGCTCCGCACCACGATCGAGGACCTCCTCGGCCTGGCCGCGCTCGACATCTACGGCCTCTCGGAGATCATCGGGCCCGGAGTGGCGACCGAGTGCCTCCAGCGCAGCGGCCTCCACGTCAACGAGGACCACTTCCTCGTCGAGACGGTCGATCCCGAGGGCGTGCCGGTGCCGGATGGCACACCGGGAGAGCTGGTGTTCAGCACGCCGCGTGAGGCGATGCCGCTGCTGAGGTACCGCACCGGGGACGTCGCCTCGCTCTCGCACGCCCCCTGCGCCTGCGGCCGCACGCTCGTACGGATGAGCAAGGTGCTCGGCCGCCGCGACGACATGCTCGTCATCCGCGGGGTGAACGTCTATCCGCGCGAGATCGAGGCGGTCCTCCTGCGGCACGCCGCGCCGCACTACCAGGTGATCGTCGACCGCCGGGCCACGATGCCGCGCCTCATCGTGGCGTGCGAGGAGGCGGACGAGACCCTCGGCCAGGCGCTCTCCGCCGAGCTCGGCCTGTCGTGCGACGTACGGGTCCTGCCGGCCGGGACCGTACCCCGTGTTGAGATCGGCAAGGCCGTACGCGTCGTCACCTGGGAGTCCGGCCCGCCGCCGCTGCCGGGACTGTGAATTTCCGGGGACGAACTCCCAATTTCTCGTGATTCGGGCGGATACTCTCCTTCAGATGCTGTAGTCGGGGAGCCTGAGGCGGGCACGTGAACGGTGGACAGGACGGCGGGTACCCGCCACCGGCGGGCGGCCAGTGGCCGGGCCAGGGACAGCCGCCGTACGGCGGGCAGGACCCTTACGGCGCGCCGAGCTACGGCCCCCCCGGGCCGTACGGCGGAGGTTTCGGCACCTCGCAGTACGGCGGGACGCAGTACGGGCCGGTCATGGAACCGCCGAAGAAGGGCCGTACGGGCCTGATCGTCGGGCTGGCCGTCGGCGCCGTGCTCGTCGTGGGCGGCGCCGTCGCGCTGGTCGCGCTGGTCGCGTCCGGAGACGACAAGAAGCCGGCCGCGGCGACCTCGTCGGCCACCGCGGCGCCGAGCACCTCGCCGTCCACGGTCGACGCGGGCCTGCCCCACTCGATCGTCGTGCCGAAGACCGTCGGCGACTACCAGCAGCTCACGGGGAGCGTCGCCGACCGCCTCGCCTCGACCATGCGCAAGTCGATGGGCGACTCGCAGGGCGCCTATGCCGAGGCGTACGCCAAGGCCAAGATCGCCATCTACGCGAAGAACGGCGACTCCGCCCGCCCGCTGATCTTCGTGGGCATGTCGGGGAACGACAGCCCGGCGATCGCCAACGAGCTGAAGTCGCGTACGCCGTCGGAGGAGGTCGACTCGACCTTCCTCGGCATGGGCCTCGGCGACGCCAAGGACTATCCGCCCGGGCCCCTCGGCGGCGTGCTCCGCTGCGGTACGGGACCGCTCGGGGGCGGCACCGCCGTCGCCTGCGCGTGGGCGGACTCCTCGACGGTGGGCGCCGTGCTCACGCCGCAGGGCGGCAGTCCCGCGTCGCTGGCGGGCACCACGCTCGACCTGCGGAACGCGGCCGAGCGCTGAGGGCACGTGCCGTACGGAGGGGCGAGCCACGGGACCGTCGGTGCCGCTGGTTAGGGTCGCGCCATGAGCACCGATGGGCAGGTCCGCCGCCTCGGGGTCATGGGCGGCACGTTCGACCCGATCCACCACGGGCACCTGGTGGCCGCCAGCGAGGTGGCCCACCTGTTCGCGCTGGACGAGGTCGTCTTCGTGCCGACCGGCCAGCCGTGGATGAAGGAGGGCCGCAAGACCTCGGCGGCCGAGGATCGTTACCTCATGACGGTGATCGCGACCGCGTCCAACCCGGCGTTCTCGACGAGCCGCGTCGACGTCGAGCGCCCCGGGAAGACTTACACCATCGACACGTTGCGTGAGATGCGCGAAATACACGGGCCGGGCGTGGAGTTGTTCTTCATCACCGGAGCCGACGCACTAGGCGAGATACTGAGCTGGCGTGACGCGGACGAGCTCTTCAACCTCGCGCATTTCATAGGCTGTACTCGTCCTGGCCACAACCTCGCCGACCCGGGCCTTCCCGGCGGCGGAGTGAGCCTGGTCGAGGTGCCCGCGCTGGCGATCTCATCGACCGAGTGTCGCGAGCGGGTACGGGCGGGGGAACCCGTGTGGTACCTCGTACCCGATGGAATCGTGCAGTACATCAATAAACGAGGGCTTTATCGTGACGACTGACGATGAAGTCCCGCAGGGAGGAACACGACAGCACCGTGACCGCATCCGAGAGGGCCACCCAGCTGGTCCAGATCGCCGCCGAGGCAGCGGCCGAAAAGCTGGCTGAGAACATCATCGCCTACGACGTGAGCGAGCAGCTCATCATCACGGACGCCTTCCTCCTCTGCTCGGCCGCCAACGACCGGCAGGTCCGGTCGATCGTGGACGAGATCGAAAAGCGCCTCCGCGAGGACGCGGACGCCAAGCCGGTCCGCCGCGAGGGCGAGCGCGAGGGCCGCTGGGTGCTCCTGGACTACGCCGACATCATCGTGCACATCCAGCACGAGGAGGACCGGGTCTACTACGCCCTGGAGAGGCTCTGGAAGGACTGCCCGGAGATGGCACTGCCCGAGGACGTCCACGCCCACGTGGCACAGCGCGTACGGGCGGGGGAGGGCCAGTGAGCACACGCAAGATCGTCCTGTGGCGGCACGGCCAGACGACCTGGAACGTCGAGCGCCGCTTCCAGGGCACGACGGACATCCCCCTGGACGAGACGGGGGTGGAGCAGGCCGCCCGCTCCGCCCGCCTGCTCGCCGCCCTCGAGCCGGCCGCGATCGTGGCCTCCCCGCTCCGCCGCGCCGCCGCGACCGCCCAGGCCCTGAGCGAGGTCACGGGCCTGGAGGTCACCCACGACCAGGACCTGATCGAACGCTCCGGCGGCGCGTGGGAGGGCCTCACCAACCACGAGATCCGCACGCGTTACCCGGCCGAGCACGCCATCTGGCAGCCGCCGGGCGGGGAGGACGTCGAAGAGGTGGCGAAGCGCTTCGCCGCGGCCGTGGAGCGCGCCCTCGAACGCGTCCCGGACGACGGCCTGCTGGTCATGGTGTCCCACGGCGCGGCCATCCGGATCGGCATGCTGGCCTGGCTGGGCTTTCCCGAGGAGCTGTGGGGCCGCTTCGGGGGTCTGTCCAACTGCTCCTGGTCCGTCCTGGAGGAGGGTCGCATCGGCTGGCGCCTGGCCGAACACAACGCGGGCACGCTGCCGGAGCCGGTCCTGAGCGACGACCGAGCGGCGAGCGACGGCTGAGATCGCCGGTGATTACAGGTCTGGCCGTAAGGTCCTATACACTGACGGGGCGTCGCAGGGAGACCTGAGGACGTGCGGGGCTATGGCGCAGTTGGTAGCGCGCCTCCATGGCATGGAGGAGGTCTGGGGTTCGAATCCCCATAGCTCCACTCGACCCTGGGCCGATGTGGTCGCCCTTTTACGGGCTTCCCCTTCGGTCCTCGTCATTTTTTCGGGGGGCGACCCCCCGAGCCCCCCGATGTGGGGGGCTGCGCCCCCCACAGCCCCTACGGGCTGGGGTTTGTGGGGGTGTTCGGGTTTTGGCGGTTTCGCCTCGATCTGGCTTTTGTTCGTGGTGATGGGTGCGTCGTTTCGGCCGCTTAGATCGCTTCGTGAGCACGCGGACTCCGATCCACCATGACTCGCCCTCTGTTGGGTGTCATCACGGTGACCTCAACGGGCTGGCCGGTCACCATCCTGGTCGGCTGACCATCGAGCAGCAGACCAGTGACGATTGGGTGGAGCGGGCCAGGCTGCGCGGGAGCAGTAGCTTTTGTAGAAGCCGCAGCCTTCTCCGTTGAGGAGACCACCTGGCCCCGAACCTCTACCGGAATGGACAAGCCGTACTGGTTATGCCGCCTGTCCCTCGGCGGCACTGAATCAGCGCGACGACCGTGGCGAAAATGGGCACCCACGATATGTCTCTGATGTGGAGATACGGCTGGTGGGATGAGCCGCTTTCGGCGGCGTTCGTCATCGCCGGGGAGAGGAAGGGTGTGCGCCGTCGGCGCGGTCAGTCTGAGGGGCTCGGTCGTGAGAGCCTCGCGGCCCGTGCTTGAGAGCCGGTAGTGGCGGCGGAACCTTCCCTGCGACCTCCTTGCGGTCGCGCGTGATGAGGCCGTTCCAGGCCGGGCGGTCCAGGGTGCCCGGACCCCAGCCCGACCTGCCCGTCCGACGGTTCCCGAGCCACCGGTGGGCGGCCCGGGGCGGTGGTCGCCCCACTTGGGGGTCGATCGTCCATCTCGGCGTGCTCCATGCCCGGCGCGAGAACGGCGGGCGTCCTTTTTCCGAACCCGCGGCAGAATTTCCGCGACACGCATACAGGAGATAGGGAGAAATCGCCCGAGCCGTACGACTAATCTACGAAGGCGAGAAATGTGGAGGTAACGGCCTGATGTCAAAAACCCGCGAGTCCGCCGGCTTCCATCCTGGGACGCCGAACGAGGCGCGTGTGATCGACTACCTGCTGGGCGGCAAGGACAACTTCGCCGCCGACCGGGAGGCCGCCGAACATGCCCTCGCGGTCGCGCCCGAACTGCCCATGATGGCGCGGGAGAGCCGTAAGTTCCTCGGCCGTGCCATCCGGTTTCTCGTGGCCCAGGGGGTACGGCAGTTCATCGACATCGGCTGCGGCCTGCCCACGCAGGAGAACGCGCACGAGGCCGCGCAGGAGGCCGACCCGGACGCACGTGTGGTCTACGTCGACTTCGATCCGGTCGTGGTCACCCACGCTCGCGCCATCCTGGCGAACAACGCCCGGGTAACCGTCGTCCAGGCGGACATGCGCGACCCCGACGTCATCCTCGGGCATCCGCACCTCACCCGGCTCATCGACCTCGGCGAACCCGTCGGGGTGCTGCTCATAGCGGCGCTCGCGGCGATCCCCGAGGACGAGGTGGCCCTGGACATCGTCGCGCGTCTTCGTCAGGCGATCGTGCCGGGTAGCTGGATGGTGATCTCGCATCCGATCTCCGACGGCCGTGCCGAGATGACCAAGAAGCTCTCGACCCTGTTCCAGGACCGGGAGATCGTCAAGGGCTCCAGGCGCCGGAGTGACCTGCGGACGTACGCGGAGATCGAGCCGTACTTCGACGGGCTCGAACTGGCCGGGCCCGGCATCGTCCGCACCCCCGCGTGGCGTCCCGGCCGGGGCGAGCCCAGTGTCCACCCCGAGTCCGTCTGGTCGGTCGCCGGAGTCGGCCGAAAACTTTAATCAAGCCCATTCCGTTCATTCGACCGCAACCCGGTCTGGGTGCCGTAAATCCGTGGCGCCCGCCCATCAAATGGGAGAACGATGTACTCGCGGATCGCGATTGGTGTGGTCATTCTCGTCGCCGGGTGCGGCGGGGGTTCCACGCATCATCGGGCGCAGTCCTCGCAGGTCTCCTCCCCGGCGGCCGTGGCGTCCAAGACGGTGGAGGCGCCGCTCACGGCGGCGGACGGCACGCGCCTCGGAGCCTGTCGCAAAGGGCGGTGCGAGGTCCTCGTCGCGCCCGGCGACAAGATCACTCCACCCGCCCGGTACGGCCTGCAGGTCATAACCGTCAAGTCCGTCTCCAGCGGAGGCGTCAGCTATGTCGGTACCGGGCCGGGGATCACCCTGTCCTTCAGCGGGCAGCGCGCCGGGATGACCTCGTACATGAACCGCCTCGCCATCACCACGGTGGCGGTCCGCGACGGCAAGGCGGTCGCCCGGTTCGCGCCCAAGTGATCGGCGAGAGCAAAGCTCGCAGTTCGGCAGATCTAAAGGTCAGATCTCGGCAGATCTAAAGCCGCACTGCTACCATCGCCTCGTGCGCAAGGCGACGGACTACGTACCCCGGCAGGCCGCCGAGCTCATCACCGAGGCGATCGCCGACACCCGCGTCGTCGTCGTGAACGGCGCCCGCCAGGTCGGCAAGAGCACGCTGGCCGAGATGGTCCTGCGCCAGGAGAAGAACGGCGTCGCGCGGTTCCTCGACGATCCCGTCACGCGGGCCGCCGCCATCGAGGATCCCGTACGGTTCGTCCGCCATGACGGTCTCATGCTCATCGACGAGGTCCAGCGCGTCCCCGACCTCTGGCTCGCGATCAAGCATCTCGTCGACCGTGACCCGCGCCCCGGCCGGTTCCTGCTGACCGGCTCCGCGCGCCTGCTCGCCCTGCGCAGCCTCCCGGACGCGCTGCCCGGCCGCTCGGAGACCATCGAGCTCTGGCCGCTGTCGCAGGGGGAGATCGACGGGGCACCCGACCGCTTCGTCGACGCGGCCTTCGCGTACGGCGCCGACCTCCGGGCCGCGCCGTCGGAGCTCCAGCGCAAGGACTACCTCGCCCGTACGGCACGCGGCGGCTACCCGGAGGCGCGGCGCCGCGAGTCGCCGCAGCGCCGGCAGCGGTTCTTCGAGGGCTACCTCTCGGACCTGCTGAGCCGCGACGTCAAGCAGGTCGCCGACATCGAGAAGGCGGGCGACATGCGCCGCCTCGTCGCGCTGCTCGCCGCCCAGACCGCCGGCCTGCTCAACGTCAACCGCCTCGCCGGGGAGCTCAGCATCACCGCGCCCACGGTCCGCAGCTACATCGAGATCCTGGAGACCGTTTACGTCATCCGGCTGATCCCGGCGTGGTCGCCGAACGCCACGAGCCGGGCGATCTCCACCCCCAAGGTCATCTTCGTCGACTCCGGGCTGGCCGGCTATCTGACGACGGGGGCGGTGACCGACGCCGCGCTCGGCGGCCGGCTGGAGAACTTCGCCCTCGGTGAGCTCGCCCGCCAGCTCACCTGGGCGCACACGCCCGCGCGGCTCTACCACTACCGCGACCGCGACCAGTACGAGGTCGACGGCGTGCTGGAGGACAACGCCGGCCGGGTCGTCGGGGTCGAGATCAAGGCCGCCGAGACCGTACGCGCCGACGACTTCCGTGGGCTGAAGCGCCTCCAGCGGCGGCTCGGCCCGCGCTTCCACGCCGGTTTCGTCCTCTACTGCGGCACCGAGTCGCTCAGCTTCGGCGACGGCCTGACCTGTCTGCCGATCTCCGCCCTCTGGACGGCAACGCCGAGCGCCTAGACGTCGGTGTCCGCCCGCGCGAACCGGTGGTACCCCACCACGCCGATGGTCTCCAGCACCGGACGGGGATCGTTCGGGAGGCAGGTCGAGGTGAGCACGCCGACGCGTGCGATCCGGGCGGTGATCGCGACGGTGCCGCCGCGGAGCCGGTCGACGCCCCGCACCCGCGGCGTCCAGGCGCCGAACAGGTCACCGGTGATCGGCCGGCGCGGGCTGACCAGGCCGCCGGAGCCCGCCATCCGGAAGGCCGTGTTCTGCGCGCCGGTCACCTCGATGCCGGCGACGGCGGTCCAGGACTCGATCGCCAGCGGCGTCTGCAGGCTCAGGCCCGCGATGTGCAGTTGGAACCGGACCGTCTGGCCCGCGACGGCCCGGTCGGGCAGCGCGGTCAGCGTGCCGCGGATGACGACGGGCCGGCTTCCGAGTACCGGGACCGTGCAGGTGTAGGCGGCCGCGAAGGTGTCCGCCCGCGCGGGCGCCTGCGTCGCGGTGGCGCCCGCGCCGCCGAGCGCGAGAACGGCCATGGCGTGAGTACTCAGTGACTTGATCATCTCTGCTGCTCCCCGTCGAGGTCGATCGCCCTCCCGAGGAGGACTCCCCGCGACGTCATCATGATCGCGGCGTGCGACGGGCCGTTTTTACCGGCGGCGGCCACGATCGCTACCCGGCGGTGGTGCGGAGAATCCGGTTGCCCGAGACGATCGGGGCTTCCTACGGTGGGAGCCATGACCTGCTACGCGAACATGGTGCGCCGTGTCCGGCTCCGGGCACTCGAGGCGCCTGGGGATGGCATCCGCGGCGCGGGGCATGGCGCGCTGACCGCGCATCTGCTCGACGCCGGCGCCCGGGTGATCGCCGTGGAGCCGCATCCGGGACGGGCCCGGCGGCTGGAGAGCCGGTTCGCCGGGGCCGAGATCACCGTCGTACGGGCCGACGCGCGGGAGCTGCGGCTGCCGAACCGGCCCTTCCTCGTCGTGGCCGGCCCGCCGTACGGGATCTCCAGTCCGCTGCTGCGGCCGCTCCTCGCGCCGCGCTCGCGGCTGGTCGCCGCCGACCTCGTCCTTCAGCGCGCGGTGGTCCGGAGGTACGCGAACCGGTCGGGCGGCCGGTGGGATCTGCGGGCCGGCCGGTCGCTGCCGCGCCACGCCTTCCGGCCTCCGCCCAGGGGCGACTCGGCCGTGCTGGTCGTACGGGTCAGGAGGTGAGGCCGAGCTCGCCCGCGCGCAGACCGGCCTGGAAGCGCGAGTCGGAGTCGAGGGCCTTCATGAGCTCGGCGACCCGCCGGCGGTAGGTGCGCAGGGAGATGCCCATGCTCCGTGCGGCGGCCTCGTCGGTGAGGCCCGCGCTGAGCGTGCGCAGGATCGCCCGTACGTCCGGGGTGATCATCGGCAGGTCCTGCCGGTCGGGGAGCGGGACGGCCCCGTGCCAGCTCGCGTCGTACAGCGCGTACACGCCGTCGATCAGCGCCGGCGACGTCGTCACGGTGAACTCCCGGTCGCCCGGCACGCCGAGCCCGGCGAGGATCATGACGCGCCGGTCGATGATGATCGTCTCGTGCGGCAGGCCGGCGTCGCAGATGCGCACCTGGGCGCCGGCGGTGAGCAGTTGCAGCAGGTGCGTGCGCTGGACCTCTTCGGCCAGCGCGGCCGACGTGTAGAGCTTGCGTACGCTCACGCCGCCCTGGATCGTCGTCCGCATGCGGGTCGCGATGTCGGTCCGCGCCCCCGGCTGTGACCAGGTGTTCATGTCCGTCGCGGCGCAGAGGAACTCCTCTTTCACCCCGGAGAACAGGTGCCCGGCGCGCTGGGCGAGCTCGGCCTCGCCGCGGACCTTGAAGACCTGATCGCTCGGCATGACCCGAGTGTATGCGGCTGGCAGGTTGCTGCCAGCGGATGGTCCACGGACCGCCGGAGCAGCAGTGTGGGGCCCATGACGAACCTGACGAACAACCCGGCCGGCGACTTCGAACTCGGTGGTGACCTGCGGGTCGACCGGATGGGCTTCGGCGCGATGCGCCTGCCCACCGGCACCTTCGCCGGCCCGCCGCGCGACCCCGAGACCGGCATCGCGGTCCTGCGCCGCGCGGTCGAGCTCGGCGTGAACCACATTGACACCGCCGGCTTCTACGCGCGCGGTGACGTCGAGGCCAACGACCTGATCCGCCGCGCGCTCGCCCCGTACCGCGAGGACCTGGTGATCGCGACCAAGGTGGGGCCGCTGCGCGGACCCGACGGCCTGCCGGCCTACCAGGCGACGCCGGACCAGCTGCGCGGCCTGGTGGAGGACGACCTGCGCACGCTCGGCCTGGACCGGCTGGACCTGGTCTACCTGCGGATCGGCGGCATGACGATGGACCGGGACGAGTCGCTCGCCGAGCGGTTCGCGGTACTCGCCGAGCTCCGGGAGGAGGGCCTGATCCGGCACCTGGGCGTCAGCAACGTGGGCCCGGAGCAGTTCGCCGAGGCTCGGTCGGTCGCCCCGGTCGCGGCGGTGCAGAACCACTTCCACGTGCACCACCCCGCCGACGCCGACCTGCTGCGGCAGTGCGAGGAGCTCGGGGTGGCGTGGGTGCCGTTCTTCCCGCTGGGCGGCGGCGACCGGCCGCTGGAGGCCGAACGCCTGGGCAAGGTGGCCGCGCGGCACGGCGCCACCGCCGCCCAGGTCGCGCTGGCCTGGCTGCTGGAGATCTCCCCGGCCATGCTCCTCATCCCGGGCACCGGTTCACTGGAGCACCTGGAGGAGAACGTCGCCGCGGCCGGCCTCGAGCTGACCGCCGACGACCTCGCCGAGCTGAAAGGCTAGGCGGCGGCCTCGTGGCGTCCGGGCTCGGCGGTCTCGCGGGCGAGGACGTCGCGGAGCGCGGCGGCGGTGCGTTCCGGGGCCAGGTCGGTGACGTAGGCGCCCGCGGCGAGTTCGCTGCCGGCCAGGAACTTGCGCCGCGTCGCGGTCCGGTACGGCGGCGACAGCTCCAGATGCAGGTGGCTGACGTCGCCGTGCCCCGGGGCGGCCGGCTCCTGGTGCACGGCCATGACGTACGGCATGGAGAAGCCGAACAGGCCGTCGTAGGCGACCAGGACCTGCTTCAGGACGCGCGCCAGGTCGTCGCGTTCCGGCGCGGTCAGCGACGGCAGCGCGGGCGCGTGCCGGCGGGCGCTGATGTAGACCTGGTACGGGAACCGTGCCCAGAACGGCACGTACGCGGCGAACGCCGAGCCCCGGACGACGCACCGCTCGGAGTCCTCCTCACGTACGCCGACGTCGCACCACACGCACGAGCCGTGCTCGTCGCGGTACCTCCGGGCGGCCGCGATCTCCTGCGCGGGGATCGGCGGGATGTCCGGGTAACCGTAGATCTGGCCGTGCGGGTGGTTGAGCGTGACGCCGATCTCCTCGCCCTTGTTCTCGAACGGGAACACGTAGCCGACCTCCGGCCGCCGCCCGAGCTCGGTCGTGCGGTCCGCCCACACGTCGACGAGGGCGCGCAGCCGGGCGGCGGGCAGGGCGGTCAGCGTCGCATCGTGGTCGCTGGTGAACACCACGACCTCCGCGTGGCCCGCGGCCGGGGCGACCGGCGTCAGGTCATCGCCCGCGACGGACGGCTCCGGAGGCTCGGCCGTGAACGAGGGGAACCGGTTGTCGAAGGCGACCAGCTCGTAGTCGGCGGCGGCGATCTCGGTCGCCGGCCGGCCGGGCGCGGTGGGGCAGAGCGGGCACTGGTCGGCCGGCGGCAGGAACGTACGGTTCTGCCGATGAGTCGCGAAGGTGACCCACTCACCTCTCGTGGGGTCATATCTCCGCTCTGTCATGCGTCCTCCTTCGTCGGAGAAGCGACCGGGTCGGCTGTGTTGTCGATTCCCTCGCTCCGCTCGGTCATGGGGCCTCCCGGCCGGCGTAGTAGGTGATGGCGCGGCCGTCGGCGAGGTGGCCGTGGTCGGCGCGCAGGCCCGGTCCGGGCGCGGCGAGGTGGCGGAGCAGGTCCGCGAGCACCGCAGCGGCCATCGGGTCGCCCTCGCGTACGGCCGTGGCCAGCGGGAACTGGCACACGATCAGCCGGCCCGGCCCGACCCGTGTCTCCCCGACGACGGTGCCCGCGATCTCGTCCGGGAACGGCTTCCACATCCCGGCCACCACCAGCGGTGCGTCCCCGAGGCGGGTCCAGACCGTGTCGGGGACGATCGCCATGGGCTCGGTGGTCAGCACCGTGGCCGGCGGCAGCGACGGCAGCGCCAGCTCCCCGGTGGTGAACAGGAACGGGGTGGACCCCCAGGCGGTCGCGACGTCGGTCAGCGCCGCCGGGATCGGCAGGTGCCGCGCCCGGTCCGCGCCCTGGGCCAGTACGAGCACCGATCCGCCGGCGGCCAGCGTCTCCCCGACCGCTGCTCCGGTCTCGGCGTCCAGCGCGTTCTCCGCGACGACGAGCGGTGCCGACGGGTCCGCTGAGACCGAGGCGCCCGCGAGCGCGTCCGCCCCGGCGAGCCGTACCGGCACCCGCGCGGGCTCGGCGGCGACGACGTGCAGCGGATAGCGGTTGGCCGCCAGCGGGCCGCCGGGCCCGACGAGGCGGACGACCAGCTCGTGCGTTCCGGTCACCTGCGGCGCAGGCACGCGGACCGTCGCGACCTCCGACGCCGTGTGCGCGGGCAGGTCCACCGGGCCGTATCGCACGGTACGGCCGCGCAGCACGACCTCCAGCGTCACACCGCGCAGCGCCGGCCCGTCATTGGCGACCGACACGGGAAGCTCGACGGCCGAGCCGGCGGCGGCGGTCCAGGCGGTCCGCGCGACGATCGGCAAGACGTCCGCGCAGGCGAGCGCGACCTCGGCGAGCGCGGCGGGCTTGCCCGCGCGCTCCAGGTCCCACAGGCCGTTGAACTCGTGCGGCACGTCGGTGAGCTCGGTCAGGCACCAGCCCGCGACGCCGTCCTGGCGGCGGACCAGCTCGATCTGCAGCCGGTCGGCCAGCCCCTGGTACCTCTGGGTGCCCTCCACGAACGCCGCGACCGTGCCCGGCCAGGGCGTGCGCTCGATCGCCTTGGTGAGCACGTCGCCGTACCACCAGAACGGCGCGTCCTCGCGCGGCTCCAGCGAGGGCAGCCCCCAGTCGCCGAACTCGCTCAGCAGGAACGGCCGAGGCGAGGCCGCCCACGGCGCCGTCTTGTCCGCCAGCCCGGTCAGGTACGCGCTGGACAGCCGGCCGTACCAGTGCGCGGTGAGGATCGGGCTCGCGAAGACGTGGTCCGGGTCCGGGTCGACCCAGTCGTTCTCGATCACCGGCCGCGTGGGGTCGGCCTCGATCACCGCCGCGTACATCCGCCGGGCGAACCCCGCGTACCCCTCGCTCGTACGCGAGGGCCCGTGTTCGAGCCCGAGCTCGTTCATGGCCGACCAGAGGACGATGCTCGGATGGCCGCGGTCGCGGCGCACCTGCTCGGTCGCCGCGGCGGCACACCGGTCGGCGACCTCTCCGGAGAAGCCCAGCTCCGCGTGGGCGATCGGCTCGGCCACCGGGATGTCGCAGTGCAGCAGCATGCCGAGTTCGTCGCACACGTCGAGGTAGACCGGGTCGAACGCCTTGATGTGCAGCCGCAGCGTGTTGAGCCCCAGCCGCTTGGCGGCGGCGACCTCGGCGACGATCGCCGCGCGGTCCGGCTCGGCGTACAGCGTGCCGGCGTAGAAGCCCTGCACGAGCGCGCTGCGCATCCGGTACGGCGCGCCGTTCAGCAGGAACCGGTCGCCCTCGATCGCGATCGTCCGCAGCCCGAACCGCGTCGTGCGCTCGTCGCTGACCCGGCCGGCGACGGTGACGCTCGTCCGCGCGTGGTGCAGCGCCGGCGCGTCGGGCGACCAGCGTTCGGCGCGGGACGGGCCGAAGGCGAGGACGACGGCGCGCCGTCCGCCCGGCGGCAGCACGACCTCCTCCTCACGGACGTCGCCGTGGACACCGGTGCGCACGCGGGCGGTGACCGGCCCGGTGGCGCGGTTGGACAGCTCGGCGGTGACCGTGAGCGCTTCTGGATCGCCGTTGACGAACACGTCGTCGATGGCCACCGGGCCGTGGCGGCGCAGGGTCACCGGCTGCCAGATCCCGCCGTACGTGAGGTAGAGGCTCGGCGGGCTGGGGAACGCCTGGTTCGCCCAGCCCTGCTTGCCGTGCGCGGTCCGCGTGTGCTCCGGGTCGGTCAGCGCGTGGTCGGTCACGCGTACGGCCAGGACGTTGTCACCGGCGGTCAGCGCGTCGCCCGGGTCGAGCTCGAACGGCGTGAACGCGCCCAGGTGGCCGCCGAGACGGACGCCGTTGAGGTACACCTCGGCGGCGTCCATGACGGCGCCGAAGCGCAGCGTCCAGTGGCCTGATGGATCCGGGCAGGCGAAGGTCCGCCGGTACCACACCACGCCGTCCAGGCCGGGGTCGATCTCGGCCTCCCACAGTCCCGGCACGGTGACCGGCCGCGCGGGGGCGCCCGCGAGCCCATCGATCCCGGGGTCGCCGGGGATCAGGTCCCAGGTGCCGTCCAAGCGCTCCTGCATCTCTTTCCTTCAGTGGTCAGACGGATAGGCGGATGACGTTCCACGACACCGGCGGCAGCTCGACGAGCAGCGGCTCGCCGGGCCGTACCGGGAGCTCGGCGCGTCGGGGCGTCACACGTTCCGGTTCGGCGGCGGTGTTGGCGGCGGTCCGGTCCTCGTCGGCGAGCACGATCCGCTCCGCCCCGGTGACGCCGGGGAAGGCGCGCAGGTCGAGGGTGAGGCCGATGGGCCCCTCGGTGTCGCGGTTGACCGCGAAGACCGTGACTCCCTCCTCGTCCTGGGTCGCCACCGCGTCGACGAGCGGCACGTCGCCGTACTTGGCGGTCTCCTGGCGCGGGGCGTCCAGGACGACCCGCAGCGCGTCGCCCTTCGCGTATGCCGCGGCGTGCGCGAAGGGGTGGAAGATCGTCTGCCGCCAGGCGGGGCCGCCCGGTTCGGTGCGGATCGGCGCGAGGAGGTTCGCGAGCTGCGCCTGGCAGGCGACGCCGACCCGGTCGGCGTGCTTGAGCAGCGAGATCAGCAGGCTGCCGACGACCACGGCGTCCGCGACGTTGAACAGGTCCTCGCTCATCCGGGGCGCCTGCTCCCACGTGCCGCCGGCGAAGTCGTCGGTGTACCAGACGTTCCACTCGTCGAAGGACAGCCGGATCCGCTTGGTCTTGCCGAGCTTGGCCCGTACGTGGTCGGCGGTGGCGACGACGCCCTCGATGAAGGCGTCCATGTCCACCGCCGAGGCGAGGAAGCTGGCCAGGTCGCCGTCCTGCCCGTAGTAGGCGTGCAGCGAGATGTAGTCCGCCTCGTCGTAGCAGTGCGACAGCACGGTCGCCTCCCAGCTGCCGAACGTCGGCATGTGGGCGTTCGAGCTGCCGCAGGCGACCAGCTCGATCGACGGGTCGACGAACTTCATCGCCTTGCCGGTCTCCTGCGCGAGACGGCCGTACTCCTCGGCCGTCTTGTGCCCGATCTGCCAGGGACCGTCCATCTCGTTGCCGAGGCACCACAGGCCGATTCCGTACGGCTCGCGCCGCCCGTTGGCCGCGCGCCGGTCCGACAGCGCGGTGCCGCCCGGGTGGTTGGTGTACTCCAGCAGGTCCACGGCCTCCTGGACGCCCCGCGTGCCCAGGTTGACCGCCATCATCGGCTCGACGTTCGCCCGGTCCGCCCAGGTCATGAACTCGTGCAGTCCGAAGGCGTTGGTCTCCAGCGACTGCCAGGCGAGATCCAGCCGGGCCGGCCGGTCCTCCACCGGCCCGACGCCGTCCTCCCAGCGGTAGCCGGAGACGAAGTTGCCGCCGGGGTAGCGGACCACGCTGACGCCCATCTCTCGGGTGAGCGCGAGCACGTCCTCGCGCAGGCCGTCGGCGTCGGCGGAGGGGTGGCCGGGCTCGTAGATCCCGGTGTAGACGCAGCGGCCCATGTGCTCGACGAACGAGCCGAACACCCGGGGGTGCACGGGACCGACGCGGAAGGCGGGGTCGAGGGTGAGGGTCGCGGTCTTCATTTCAGTCCCGTCGTGGCGATGCCCTGGATGAACTTGCGCTGCACGAAGAGGAAGGCGATCACGATCGGCAGGCTCGTGAGCGTCGCCCCGGCCATCACCACGCCGTACTGCGAGACGTGCTGCCCCATGAACAGGGCCAGCCCGGCGGGCAGGGTCTCCATCTTCGTGCTGGTCGTGAAGATCAGCGGCCACAGCAGGTCGTTCCAGTTGAACATGAAGTCGAACAGGGCGATCGTCAGCAGGGCCGGTTTGGACAGGGGAAGGATGATCCGCGCGTAGATCCGCCAGTCGCCGGCCCCGTCGATGCGGGCCGCCTCGTCGAGCGAGCGCGGGATGCCGAGGAAGAACTGGCGCAGGAAGAAGATCCCGAAGGCGTTCGTGGCCCGCGGGATGATCATGCCCGGATAGGTGTTCATCAGCCCGAGCCTGGCCACGATCTGGTAGATCGGGATCAGCGTGACCTGGTACGGGATCATCAGGAAGAGGATGACGGCGACGAACAGCACGCGCTTACCGGGGAAGTCCAGCCGGGCCAGCGCGAACGCCATCATCGAGTTGAACAGCAGCGAGAAGAGCGTGACCCCGCCGGCGAAGACCACCGAGTTGAGGAACTGGCGGGCGAACGGGATCTGCCGGGTCACCTCGCGGTAGTTGCTCCCGGTGAGGTGCTCGGGCAGGAGCTGCGCGGGATGGCCGGTGATGTCCGCCTCCGGCTTGACCGACGCGAAGAGCATCCACACGACCGGCAGCACGATGACGGCCACGGCCAGCACCAGGCCCGCGTACAGGAGCACACGACGCGTCATCAGTACTTCACCTGCCTGCGGCCGAAGTAGAAGTTCTGTACGAGGCTGATCAGGAAGACCAGGAAGACGAGGACCCACGCGGCCGCCGAGGCGTAGCCGAACTCAAAGTCCTTGAAGCCGGTGCGGTAGACGAGGTACACGAGGGTCTCGGTCTGGAAGAACGGCCCGCCGCGCGTCATCACGAAGATCTGGTCGAACGCCTGCAGCGAGGCGATCGCCGCGATGACGAACACGAACAGCGTGGTGTTCGACAGCAGCGGCCAGGTGATGTGCCGGAACCGCGCCCATGGGCCGGCGCCGTCGATCGCCGCCGCCTCGTAGTAGTCGGCCGGGATCGTGCCGAGCCCGGCGAGGTACATCACCATGTAGAAGCCGGTGTTCTTCCAGACCCCGACGAACATCACGTACGCCATCGCCCAGTTCGGGTCGTTGACGCCGTTGCCCATCGACAACCCGGCGTGTTCGAGCCAGCGCGGCAGCACCCCGATGTTGGGGTCGAGGACGAAGTCCCACGCGATGCCCATGACGCCGAAGGACAGCACGGCCGGCAGGAAGATCGCCGCGCGGAAGAACGACCGGCCGCGCAGGCGGCGGTGCAGCATCAGCGCGAACACCAGCGCCAGCCCGACCGCGACGGGTGTGACCACGGCCGCGTACACCAGCGTGTTGACCAGGTCGCCGCGGAAGGTCGCGTCCGCGAACAGCCTCCGGTAGTTGCCGAGGCCGACGAACGTCGACGGGGCGAACTGCGAGGCGTCGTAGAACGAGGTGCGCAGCGACCAGATCATCGGCCAGACGAGGAAGACGCCGAGGACGGCCACCGACGGCGCGATGAAGCCGTACGCGCTGAGGCGCCGCCGGACGCGCAGCGAGAGGCCGCCGCGCGCCCGGCTGGGGGATCGCCGCATGGACCGGTCAGCTCCCCGAGAGCAGCGACCGCAGCTGTCCCGCGCTCTGCTTGAGCACCGACGCGGGGTCGCCCTTGCCGTTGAGGATCTTCTCGAACGACGGGTCGATGACCTCGTTCTGCATCTGCGCGAACTTGATCTGGCCCGGCAGGAACGGCACGGCCTTCGGCGAGAACTGGGAGAACACCGCGACGTTGGGGTTCTTCAGGTCCGTGGCGCCGATGTCGGTACGGGTGGGCGGGAAGCCCGTCGTGTTGGCGAAGTAGATCTGGGAGTCGCGGGAGTTCCAGTACGAGAAGAACTCCTCGGCCGCCTTCTTCTTCGCACCGGTCGCGCGGCTGCCGAGCGAGAACTGCACGCTGTCGTCCAGCGTCGTCTGCGCCGCGGGGCCGGCGGGCACCATCGCGAGGCCGTAGTCGATCTTGGAGGAGTCCAGCGAGGAGGTCAGCCAGGGGCCGTTGATCTCCATCGCCGCGTCGCCGGCCTGCATCAGCTTGTCGGCGTCGGCGCCGGACGTGCCCACCGGCATGACGTGGTCGTTCCGGATCAGATCGGTCCACGTCGTCATGGCCTGGATCGACTGGGGGCTGTCCAGGGTCACCGTCTTGCCGTCCGCGGCGATCACCCCGCCGCCCTGTCCGGCCAGCAGGATCGGGATGCCTTCGACCGTCTCGTGCGTGCCCATTGTCAGCCCGTACTGCGCCGGCTTGCCGCCCGGGCCCTTGCCCTTGGTCAGCTTCTTCAGGTCGGCGATCCACTCGTCCCAGGTGGCGGGCGGTGCCGCGATGCCGGCCTGCTTGAACAGCTTCTTGTTGTAGTAGAGGAGCAGCGGGGTGAAGTTGGCCGGCAGGCCGTACTGCTTGCCGGCGTACAGCCCGGCCTGCACGGCGCCCGGCACGATCTTCGACTTGTCGATCAGACCGGCGGAGAACGCGTCGTCGAGCGGCTGGAAGACGCGCTTCGAGGCGTACTGGGCGACCTGGTTCGCGCTCATCGCGGTCATGTCCGGGCCCTTGCCGGCGCCGTACGCGGGCAGCAGCTTCTGGTAGAAGACGTCCCACGGCATGATCTGCATGTTCACGTGGATCTTCGGGTGTGCCGTGTTGAACTCCGACACGAGGTGCTCGACGCCTGGTCGGTCGCCTCCCGTGAAGCCGTTCCAGAACGACAGGGTGACCGTCTCGTCCGTCTTGTCCGACGAGCCGGACCCGCCACACGCACTTGCGGCGCCGAGCGCGGCGAGTGCGGCGAGAGCGACGAGCTTCCTGCGTAGGTCCACGCCATCCTCCAGTGGGGATGTGTACCGGCGCGGATGCCTGCCACCGAGCCGGGAGATATCGGGACCATACTCGCGAAGGTAATCGTTGTATACCCCTTCACCTGGAATCTCTTCTATCGTTCTTGCAGGTTCATGTCCATCGATGTACTAATCGATATACTCTCGCCCGACAAGCACCAGCCGGGAGGTCGGCGTATGGCTCGCACGTCCGCGTCATCGGCTTCCGCGCCGCCCGGAGGCCGCCGCTCGGCGAGCATGAAGGACGTCGCCGCCCGCGCGGGCGTGTCGGTCAAGACCGTCTCGAACGTCATCAACGGCGCGTCCGTCGGCGCCGCGACCCGTGAGCGCGTCCAGCACGCCATCGCCGAACTCGGGTACCGGCCGAACATCAGCGCCCGCAACCTGCGCCGCGGCCGTACCGGCATCCTGGCGCTCGCCGTCTCCGAGGTCGACGTCCCCTACTTCGCCGAGCTGGCCAGGCTCATCGTCGACATGGCCGAGGAGCACGGCTACACCATCCTCATCGACCAGACCGGCGGCGACCCGAAGCGCGAGCAGTACGTCGTCAACGGCATGGGGACACGGCTGGTCGACGGTGTCATCTTCAGCCCCGTGGCCATGGACCGCCTCGACATCGCGCGCCGGCGCGACACGACGCCGCTCGTGCTGCTGGGCGAGCGCGTCTCGGCCGGCCCGGCGGACCACGTCGCGATCGACAACGTCGCCGCCGCCCGCGCGGCCACCGCGCACCTGGCCTCACTGGGCCGCCGGCGCATCGCCGCGATCGGCGTCCAGGACCACGACCAGAGCACGGCGCGGATGCGCGAGACCGGCTACCGCGCGGCGCTGGAGGAGGCCGGGCTCCCGGTCGACGAGTCGCTCATCGTGCCGGCCCGGCAGTACCACCGGCGCGACGGCGCGGAGGCCGCGGCGTACCTCACCGAGCTCGAAGAACCGCCGGACGCGGTGTTCTGCTTCAACGACACGCTGGCCCTCGGCGCGATGCGGACGCTGTACGACCGCGGTTACCGGATCCCCGACGACCTCGCGGTGGTGGGCTTCGACGACATCGACGACGGCCGGTACAACGTGCCGAGCCTCACCACGATCAGCCCGGACAAGGCCGGCATCGCCCGCTCGGCCCTGCGCCTGCTGCTCGACCGCATCGAGGCGGTCGACTCCGCCCCGCGCGAGGTGACGGTGAGCTACGAGCTGCGCGTACGCGAGAGCTCGGGCTCCCCCCGGCGGGTCTGAGGCCGTCCGGATCCCGTCCTTCCCGCCTCAGAGGTGGTTGTCGCCGCGGTGCTGCGGGTCGACGGTCGCTTATTCGGCGGCGCGCAGCGGCTCGGCGACCGTGTGCAGGTGGCGGAGCACCTGGGTGTAGGAGCCGAGGAGACTGCTCTCGAGGTAGGGCAGTCCGTGCAGCTCGCAGTGTGCGCGTACGAGCGGCTGGGAGTGGCGGAGGGCCGGCCGCGGCATGCTCGGGAACAGGTGGTGCTCGATCTGGTAGTTGAGCCCGCCGAGGATGAAGTCGGTGAACCGGCCGCCCCGGATGTTGCGGGAGGTCAGCACCTGGCGGCGGAGGAAGTCGAGCTGTGTCTCGTCGTTCAGGATCGGCATGCCCTTGTGGTTGGGGGCGAAGGCGCAGCCCATGTAGAGGCCGAACAGGCACTGGTGCACGAGGATGAACGCCACCGCCTGAAGCGGGGACAGCACGACGAACAGCACGGTGACATAGCCCACGAGGTGGCCGCCGAGCAGCAGCGCCTCGGTCGTGCGGGACCGCCGCGACGGCCCGCCGAGCAGCGCCTTCACGCTCGCCACGTGCAGGTGCACGCCTTCGAGCAGGAGCATCGGGAAGAACAGGTACGCCTGGATCCGCGCCAGTACCCGGCCGAACGCCCCGCGCCGCGCCGCCGCGTGGCCGTCGGTGAGGGCGAGCACGCTGCCGCCGCCGACGTCGGGGTCGCGCCCCTCGTGATTGGGGTTGGCGTGGTGGCGGTTGTGCTTGGCCACCCACCAGCCGTAGCTCAACCCGACGAGCATGTTGCCGTGCAGCACGCCGAGCAGGTCGTCGGCCCGCCGGGACCCGGTGATCTGCCGGTGCCCGGCGTCGTGCCCGACGAAGGCGATCTGCGTGAAGACGAACGCCATGAAGGCGGCGACGAGCAGCTGGTACCACGAGCGCCCGAGCAGGGCGAACGCCGTGATGCCCGCGATGAGCAGCAGGGTGTTCGCGGTGATCTTCAAGGTGTAGTAGACGGGCCGGCGATCGAGCAGGCCCGCGGCCTTGATCTGCCGGCACAGGACCGCGTAGTCACTTCCGCGTGCGGCCTCGGCCGTACTCCCGGCACGGGATGTCATTCGGATCTCCTCGGGGCTCAGGACCACACCAGTTACGGGCTGCTGCGACCATCCGTCGCCGAAGGAGAGTTTTCGCCTGCGGAGAAACGAATAATCCGATGGCCATACTCCACGAAATCGCCGCTCGCGGATACGACCGCCACCGTCTAAGTCAACGGCTTAACCTGGCGTTCGGTTCCTCGACCGCCGTCAGGCGTCCCGGCGCGGGCGGGGCCCGGAGGAGAGCCCGGACCGTCCGCGGCGGCGGTCACCCTCCGTCACGCCGCGCCCGCTCGCGTCGCGCCCCGGGCCGTTTCCTGTTGACCGTCGAACCTGCTCCGGGCAACCACTTCGATCCGCCCCCGGCCCCGCGCAAGCTGAGGGCACGCGGAAGAAATGCGGTACCGCGCTTCCTACCCGTAACGAGGCAATGCCATGGACAAGCGAAGCCTGAAGGCCGTCATCGGGCGTCGGATCCGGTGCACGGACGAGGAGCCGTTCTCCCGGCGCGCGCTGTTGCGCCGGGCCGCTCGGGCGATGTCGGGCACGGCCGCGCGTACCCAGGCGCTCACCGCCCTCATTCTGCAGTTGCGTTTCGACCAGCCGACGAGAGTCGCGCTCGTCGTAGGGGTCGCGGCCGGTGTCATGGCGACGCTGACCGTCGTCCTCGGCGCCGCCGTCGTCCTCCGGGCCGACGCGCGGACGCGGCGGTCAGAAGGTGTTCGTCCGCAGGGCCGCGGTGAGGCGGGGGTACACCTCGCGGACCTGGCCGTGCGTGTGCCAGCGGGCGAGAGTGTGGGTCAGGCGCCGCAGGTCGACGCGGACCGTCGCCGAGTCGACCAGGTCGATCAGGTCCAGCAGGTCGCCGGACAGGGTGCACGCGTGGTCGACCTCGCCGGCCGACGCGTGGGCGAGCGCCCGGCGCACGCCGAACCGGACCCGGGACCGCAGCGCCGTCTCGGCGATGTGGGGGACCTCACGGTCGAGCAGTTCGGCGGCCTCCGCCGGGCGGCCGAGGTCGTGGAGGCACCACCCCGTGACCATCGCGTTGAGGTCCGAGACGGTCGTTGATCCGATGATCGGCTCGTCCGGGCCCGTCGCGGGCGGGGTGGCGAGGAGCTCGGCGGCGCGGTCGAGCGTACGGCGGCAGTTGTCGTAGTCGCCGTACAGCGCGTGGCCCTGCGCCTCGCGCTGGGCCGCGAGACCCAGCACGCGCGCCGGGACCCTGGTCGTGCTCTGCGCCTCGTGGGCGAGTTCGATCACCCGTACGGCGTCGTCGCGGTAGAGGGAGATCTCCGCCTCCCGTACGAGGGAGTAGACGGCCAGTACGGCGCTGCCGGTCGGCGCGGCGATGCGGACGGACTGGCGCGTCCACCAGGCGGCCGCGCGTTCGTCGCCGGCCTCCTGCGCCATCCAGCCGGCGAACTCCGCGTACCGGGCGGCGAGGAACAGCAGCCGCCCGCGCTCGGGCTCGCGGGCGGCCGCGGCGAGCCCCCGGAGCGTGTGGGTCTGCGCGATCACCGTGGGCAGCACCAGAGCCGGGCTCGCCCACCGGCCGAGCGCGCGCGCCTGGTCGAACTGGGCGCGGAAGACCGCCAGGGTCGAGGCGATCCGGTGTTCGCCGACCGCCGCGCTCAACCCGCCGCCCGCGTCGAGCCACAGCGGCGTCGCGCCCTCGGTCTCGTCCGCCGCCGGCAGGAACCGGGCGCCCCCGTCCGGGGCCAGCTTGATGGTCCATGTCTCGCTGCCGGAGACCTCGGCCACCGGCGGCTCGTCGGGCGCGGGGCGCTCGACCAGCGCCGCCAGCTCCCCGCCCGAGCCGAGCGCCGCGTCGCACCGCCGGGCCAGGTCGGGGCCCGGCGGCTTGGTCCCGTTCTCGATCTTGCTCAGGTAACCCTTGGTGTAGTGGGTACGGGCGGCGAGCTGCGTCAGCGACAGGCCGGCGGTCGTGCGCCGCCGCCGTAGCTCGGGTCCGAACGATGTCCCCTGCGCTGCCATGGCGTGCCTCTGCGTCCCGGTCGCCCCTGCTTCGACGGTACGGCCGCCGACGGTGACGTGGTGAAACTCCGGGGCCAGAGAACCGTCACCGGTTCGAGGCTAGCGGGAACGCGGACGGCCGTCTGGGTCACAAGTCCGACAGCGCCTCGGCGAGCATGCCGAGGGTCGCCCAGTCGACGAGGTTCGCCTCGCGGATCTCCCGGTAGGTGGCGATCTCGACCCAGGTGCGCTCGGAGTCGCGTACGACGCCGTGCGGGCGGCCCGCTCCCGCGCGCAGCCGGTCGAGCTCGGCCGCGGTGATCTCGGCGGAGAACAGGTGCGCGTGGTGTGCGGACATCGTGGCCGCGAGCTGGCGGCTGCCGTGCACGCGGAAGCGGCTCACCTCCACCGCCAGGCCGATCTCCTCCTCGACCTCCTCGGCGGCCTGCGCCACGGGGGAGGCGGGCTTGAGCGTGGAGCCGCCCGGCAGCTCGTGCACGTTGCCGTCCGGGGTCGAGGCGGGGCTGCGGAACTCCCGTACGAGGATGACCGTGGTCGCGTCCCGCGACGCGCCGCGCCGGTACAGCGCGACGACGGAGACGTCCGGCCGGGAGATGACGACCTCGTTGTCCTTGACGCGGTCCTCGGCGGCCACGTGCACGCGTACGTGCAGCGCCCAGAAGAAGACGGCGCCGGTCCCCGGTCTCGCCCGGAACGTCCACACGACCCGGGCGCCCAGGAGAGCGTTGCCGGCACCCCGCTGGGCGGTGTACCAGCGCCGGAAGCTCGACGTGCGCCACACGAGCAGCGGCACCTCGCGCTCGGCGCCCTCGCGGCGCGCCCCCTCGCCGATCTCGTCCAGTGCCGCCGCGATGGTGGCGGACAGGCTGGTCGCGACGGGAACGGCGGCCCGCTCGGCGAGCTCACGCCCGCCCGGCATGCCCGGGGGGATGCCCAGGACCATCCGCTGGGAGTCGTGCCAGGCGGCCTCGGGTACGCAGGGCGCCCACACGATGACGAGGTCGGTGAGAGACGCCTCCCAGGCGGTGCGGGAGCCGGGCACGAACACCACGAGCCGCCCGGCGCTCCACCGCTCGGTGAGCAGCGCGATCGCGGGCGACGGCCACGGCGCCTCGGTGGGCTGCGCGGACGCGGCCCCCGCGAGGAAGACGGACGCGTCCCACGACCGCGGAGGATCTTCGTCCGCGCACACCACCACGATCTCGCCGGCCACCCGACAAGGCTACGGGTACGGGTCGTCGGTAAGCCTCCGCCATGCCTGCCGTGCCTTCGCGCCGAGGCCCTCCAACGTCGTCCGTACGACCGCGCGCAGATCGTCGTCGTCCTGCGCCACGCGGCGGGCGGTCACCAGCGGGGAGACCGCGTCGTCCAGATCTTCGTCTCCGGTCACGGTGGCGAGCGTGCACAGGGCGTAGACGTAGGTCTCGTCGGCTCCGTCGTGGTCCTCGCGCAGCAGGGCGACGGCCTCGCGGGCCGCGGGCAGGGCGGACTCCCGGTCGCCGAGGTCGTTGCGGGTGTCGGCGAGGTTGTTCAGCGCCTCCGCCAGCTCCCGTCGCCGCCGCGGGCCGTCGTCCAGCCGTCGCCGGCGGATGGCCGTGGCCTCGGTGATCAGGTCGTTCGCCTCGTCGTCGCGGCCGAGCGAGCTGAGGCACACGGCGGAGTTCAGCAGGACGCACGCCAGTTCGTCCTCGTGCGCGTCGTCTTCGCGGGCGAGCTCGCGCAACAGCCCGGCGGCCCGGCCGAAGGGGCGCTCGGCGTCCTCGTGCCGGCCCTCCACGTCGTACGCGCGGGCCAGCCCGTGCAGCGCCCACGCCTGGTCGGCGCGCCGCCCGGCCTCGCCGTGACGTGCGAGGGCGGCGAAGATCTCCGCGGCCTGCGCCTCGACCCGTGCCGCCTCGCCGTACTGGCCCAGGTCGTAACGGATGGCGGCGAGCAGGTGGAGCGCGGTGCCGAGCTTGTGCCGCAGCTCGTTACGGCCGGAGTCCACGAGCTGCTTGAGGATCGCCGCCGCCTCGGCGGCGAGGTCGAGGGCGCTTCCGGGGTCGCCGTCGGCGAAGTTGGCCATGCTCATCAGCAGCTCGGCGAGATCGGGCTCGAAGGTGCCGGGGTAGGGGTCGGACAGCTTGCGGTAGATGTCGATCGACTCGTCGTACGCGTCGCGCGCCCCGCCGGGGTCGCCGGTGTCGTCGAGGCAGTTGCCCAGGTTGGACAGGGCGGCGGCGAGCCCGGACAGCTCGGTGCCGGGCCGGGTCCTGGCACACTCGCGGAACAGCGCCACGGCCTCGTTGATCTGGGCGAGGGCGTCGTCGTGGCGGCCCAGCCGGCGCAGCACGGACGCGCTGGTGTTCAGGATGTTCGCCAGCCTCGGCACGTGCGTCTCGCCATAGCGGGCGACCAGGTCGCGCGCTCGCCGCACCGCCTCCTCGGAGACGACGGCGCTCTCCTCGTGCCGATCGAGCCTCGCGTACGTGGCGCTCAGGTTGCCGAGGACGCGGATCAGATCGCCGCGGAACCGGTCGCCGTCCTCCCCGTCGAGGTCGCGGTAGACCTCGGCGGCCTCGGTGACGAGGGCTAGCGCCTCGCCGGGCCGGCCGGCGTCGTCGAGGGTGGTCGCGAGGTTGTCCAGGCCCTCGGCGAGACGGTAGAGGCGGTCGACGCGGTCGTCCTCGGCCGCGTCCCGTACCTCGTCGCGCTGGAGGCCGACCGCCTCCTCGACCGCGGCGATCGCCTCGGCGTGGCGCGCCACGTCCGAGAGATGGGTCCCGAGGGACGTCAACGACGTCGCGAGGACGTTCCGGATCTCCGGGGACCCGGTGAGGCTCCGCAACAGGGAGACCGCCGCTTCGGCGGGCTCGATGCCGTCCTCGTACATACCGAGCATTCCGTACGCGACGGCGAGCGTGTTCAGCGCGTTCGCCAGGTCGAAGGCGTAGTC
The DNA here is from genome assembly GCF_030406325.1 of Actinomadura sp. DC4. GTDB lineage: Bacteria > Actinomycetota > Actinomycetes > Streptosporangiales > Streptosporangiaceae > Actinoallomurus. The sequence goes on from NZ_JAUEQY010000030.1 coordinate 66,554, forward strand.
CTGGTCTTCGGCGGCGAGCTCACGGAAGAGCGCGACCGCGCGTGAGGCGGTCGTGAGCGCCTCGTCATTCTGCCCGACGGCGCCGAGCCGCAGCGACAGGTCGTGGGTGAGCCAGGCGACGACCCCCTCGTCGGGCTCGTCCTGGGCGAGATGGCGGTCCAGGGCGGCGCGCGTCTGCACCACGGCGAAGGCCGCGAGGGCGAGGGTCTGGTCGGGGAGGTTCTCGACCACGGCCTCGTCCAGTGCGAGGTCGTCGCCGGTCTCGAGCAGCTCGGAAAGGACGCCGGTCAGCGTGAGATCCTCGGCCCGCGTCGCCACGGCGATCGCGAACGGTACGCGCCCCATCAGGTCGGTGGTCAGGAGCGCGCTCATCGTCTCCCGCACGCCGGTGTGGCGCGGCGCGGCCCGGCCCAGGACGGTCAGCGCGTGGGTGAGCTGGGCATCGCCGATCACGCTGGCGAGAGCGGTGCCGAACTCCGGCCGCTCGCGCAGCGTCGCCGCCACGAGGTCTTCGCCGAGCCGGTCCGGGCGGAGCGGGTTGAGCGCGGCCGGGCCGGGATAGAGGTCCGCCAGCCAGCGCCGGTAGCGGTCGACGACGTCCCGGCCGCACCCGTCGAAGGTGGGCAGGGCGGCCAGGAGGGCGTGGGCGGCGGTCGCGTCGGCGGCGCCGAAGAGGGTGGCTGCCGAAACCACCTGGTCGAGGCGGTCCGGGTGCGGGTCGGCGAGAGCGTACGGCGCGGCGCTGCCGGACCAGTGACGACGTTCGTGCTCCAGCACCCGGGCGACCGGATCCTCACGTGCCGCCACGGGATCGCCGGCCGCCTGGTCGAGACGGTCTTGGGCGACCGGATTTTCGCGGGGCGGTGTGGGGCCGGCGGTCGTCTGGTCGAGCAGGGTGGCCAGGGCCGCGGCGTGGACGTCGAGGGCGCGTTCGTAGCGGGTGGCGGCCAGGCCGGGCGGCCGTTCCGGGGCAGGGAGGCCGCCCGGCAGCCGGGCGGCGAACGCCTCCAGCGCGCGGTCGAACTCCGCGTCGTGGTCGCGTGCGGTGGGCAGCAGGGGAGCGAGCGGGACGGCGGGGACCTCGGTGAACATCAGCGCGACCCGGTCGTCGCGTACCCCGCGCAGCAGCCGCTGCCACAGCCCCGGCGAGCGGGCGAGCATGAGGACGCGCACCGGGCCCTTGTCGGCGGGGCGGGCGGCGAGCGCCGCCGCCAGCGCCGCGAGCTGCGCCGTGCGGCCCTCCGCGTAGTCGACGACCAGCAGCAACGGTGTCCGGAACTCCCGGATCAGGTGGAGCACCGGCGTCGCCTCGGCGACGAAACCCGCGGTCCACCCGTCGGCGGCGCGGATGAGCTCGTCCGCGAGCCGCGTCTTGCCCTGCCCGCCCGGCCCGGTCAGCAGCCGTACGCCGACCGGTTCGGGGGAGTCGAGCCACCGCGTCAGGTCCGCCATCTCCTGGTCGCGTCCCTCGAACGGGACGATCCCGTATTCGGGGCGGAGCAGCATGCTGGGCAGCGGATCGTCCGGCAGGTCCGGCACGGTCTCGAACAGGTCGGGCAGCACCAGCTCGGGCACCAGGCCGGCGACACGGTCGGCGAGCCGGGCGATGTCCTCGCCGAGGGTGCGGTGGCTCACCTGCGCCGCCTGGCGGTGGGCGAGCGGGGCGACGTCGCCGGGCAGCTCGTCCGCCGACGGTGGCGGGGCGCCGTCGAGCAGGACCGGCACGACCGGGATGCCGCGTTCGAGGGCCCGGCGGATCTCCCGGCGCACCCAGTCACGCCGATCGTCGACGAGACGCCGTCTCCGGAAACGGCCGCCGGTGCGGGCGAACCACCCGTCCCCGATGAGCACCAGCAGCACGCGCGCCGACTCCAGGTGCTCCCGGATGGCCGCCGGGTAGACCTCGCCCGGTGACATCGACACGCAGTCACGGAAGACGCGGTCCGCGCCGAACCGCGCGCTCAGCAACTCGTACGCCGCGGCGGCGCCGTGCGCGGCGTCGGCGGTGCGGTAGTTGACGAAGACGTCGGCCACGGAACCGGCCTATCCGGTGAGGGTGTCCAGGATCTGCTGCCCGTACTTGGCCAGCTTGTTCTCGCCGACGCCGCTGATGGAGCCGAGCTCCCCCAACGTCGCCGGGAGCACGGTGGCGATCTCGCGCAGGGTCTTGTCGTGGAAGACGACGTACGGCGGGACGCCCTGCTCCTTCGCGGTGGCCGAGCGCCAGCCCCGGAGCTTTTCGAAGGTGGCCGCCGCCTCCTCCGAGAGCTCGGCGACGGCGGCCGCCGCCGCGGCCTTGGCGGGCTTGGTCTTCGGGGCGCGGCGCTCGGGCTCGCGCCGCATCGGGACCTCGCGTTCGCGGCGCAGGACGGCGGCGCTCTCCTCCGTCAGGGCCAGCGTGCCGTGCTCGGGCTGGACCGCGAGCAGGCCCCGGGCGAGCAGCTGGCGCACGACGCCGCGCCACTCGCCGGCGCTGAGGTCCTCGCCCACGCCGAACACGCTCAGGGCGTCGTGGTCGAACTGGATGACCTTCGGGGTCTTCTTGCCGGTCAGGATGTCGATGACGTGGCCCGCGCCGAAGCGCTGGCGGCGCTCGCGGTCGAGCCGGTAGACCGCCGACAGGACCTTCTGGGCGGCGACCGTGCCGTCCCAGGACTCCGGCGGCGTCAGGCACGTGTCGCAGTTGCCGCACGGCTTGCCCTCCTGGCCGAAGTAGGCGAGGAGCTGCACGCGACGGCACTCGACCGTCTCGCACAGGGCGAGCATGGAGTCGAGGTGGCGGCCCTGGAGGCGGCGGTGGGCGTCGTCGCCCTCGGAGGTGTCGATCAGCTTGCGGAGCTGGACGACGTCTTGCAGCCCGTACGCCAGCCACGCCGTCGACGGCAGGCCGTCACGGCCGGCGCGGCCGGTCTCCTGGTAGTAGCCCTCGACGGACTTGGGCAGGTCGAGGTGGGCGACGAAGCGGACGTCCGGCTTGTCGATGCCCATGCCGAACGCGATGGTGGCGACGATGACGACGCCCTCCTCGCGCAGGAACCGCGACTGGTTGGCCGCGCGCACGCCCGCGTCGAGACCCGCGTGGTAGGGGAGCGCGGTGATGCCGTTGTCCACGAGGAAGGCGGCGATCTTCTCCACCGAGGAGCGGGACAGGCAGTAGACGATGCCCGCGTCGCCCGGGTGCTCGGTGCGCAGCAGGTCGAGGAGCTGGCGCTTCGGCTCGTTCTTCGGCGCGATGCGGTATTGGATGTTGGGCCGGTCGAAGCTCGCCACGAAGTGGCGGGCGTCGTCGAGCCGCAGCCGGGTCGCGATCTCGGCGTGCGTGGCCGGGGTGGCGGTCGCGGTGAGCGCGATCCGCGGCACGTCGGGCCAGCGCTCGTGCAGCGCGGACAGCGCGAGGTAGTCGGGCCGGAAGTCGTGGCCCCACTGGGAGACGCAGTGCGCCTCGTCGATCGCGAACAGCGAGACGTCCGCCGCGTCGAGCAGCCGCTGCGCCGACTCCAGCCGCAGCCGCTCCGGCGCGAGGTAGAGCAGGTCCATCTCACCGGCGCGGAACTCCGCCTCGACCACGCGCTGGGTGTCGAAGTCGAGCGTGGAGTTGAGGAACCCCGCGCGTACGCCGAGGGCCCGCAGCGCGTCGACCTGGTCCTGCATCAACGCGATGAGCGGGGAGATCACGACTCCCGTGCCCTTCCGTACGAGCGCGGGGATCTGGTAGCACAGTGACTTGCCGCCGCCCGTCGGCATGAGTACGAGCGCGTCGCCGCCGTCCACGACGTGCTCGATGATCTCCTGCTGCCCCTCGCGGAAGTCGTCGTAGCCGAACACGCGCCGCAACACCTGCGACGCGTCGTTGTGCGCGGGAGCGAAATCGGGGGCGGTCATCTGGCCACTCTACGAGGAGCGCGGGTCGCCTGTGGGGCAGGCGCGTGCAGTTGTGGATAAGCCAAGGGGGAGCCGGGGCGGAACGCCTCCCGGCCGCCGATAACGTATTCCGGACTGTCCGACCTCGGCGCCATGGAGGAGAATGCGGGTGAACCAGACGCAGATGGTCGATCAGCTGGCGGAACAGGTGGCCAAGGTGCGGAGACGGGCGCGGCCATGGCGGTCGATCTTCGCCCTGCTCCTCGCCGCCTGCGCCATGATCGGTTCGATCCTCGCCCGGGAGCGGTCCCGCGACCTGGACGACAAGCTCCCGCTGGAGCTCGTGGCGGCGGGCTGCGCCGCGGCGTTCTTCGTGTTCGGCTTCGGCGCGACGCTGGGCCTGTCCGCCCGCGCCCGCGACATCCTGCTGCCGCGCGTCGGCAACGCCCACGCCACGATGGTGCGGCTCGTGATCGTGCTGGTCGGCACGCTCACGACGCTGGTTCTCACCCTGCAGCTCCTCAACCTGCCGGTGGGCCAGCTCGTCCTCGGCGGCGCCCTGACCGGGGTCCTCGTCGGCATCGCGGCGCAGCAGACGCTCGCCAACCTGTTCGCCGGCATCATCCTGCTGCTGTCCAAGCCGTTCGTGGTCGGCGACGACGTACGCCTGTGGTCCGGGCCACTCGGCGGCGAGTTCGAGGGGACCGTCCTGGAGATCGGCCTGACCTATCTGCGGCTCGAGGCGTCCAACGGGGAGTTCCGGCTGCCCAACGCCCAGGTACTGTCGTCCGCCGTCGGGCCGCGCGCCACCGAGTCCCCGGTGGTGGCCACCGCGACGGCGACCGGCGTGACCGCGACGGCGCACGCGGTGCCGTCCGAGGCGGTCCCCGGGCAGGCGCCGCCGCCGGAGAGCGAGCCCGGCCCGGTGCAGACCGCGCCGGTCGCGGCCCAGGCCGTCCACCACGAGGATGATCAGCCCGGGCCGACGCACTGAGGCTCAGGGTGAGATCACGTCGAGCTCGCGGCCGCAGGTGTGCTCGGTGAACCGCGCGACGAACGCCGCGACCACCAGGAACGCCGAGATGAGCAGCAGCGCCCACAGCACCGACATGTCCTTCACGTACGGGGCGATCAGCAGCACGCCGATGCCGCCGCCCAGGTGACCGAAGCCGTCGACGAGGCCGAAGCGGCGGGTACTTCAGCACGGTGAGCACCGAGGTGAACCCGCTGGAGAAGCCGTACACCGTCACGTACGCGGTGAACCACATGACCAGCAGGAGGATGATCCGCCGGACGTGGCGCGGCTCGGTGAACGGCGCGCGGTAGGTCGACAGCGCGGGCATCCGCCGTACCGGCAGCGCCTCCTCCTCGGGCAGCGGGACCGGCTCGGCGAGCGGCCCGCGCCGGCTCGCGCGCTCCTCCATCGCGGCGACCACGGCGTCGGCCTCCTCCAGCCGGCCGCGGCCGGCCAGCCAGCGCGGAGGCTCGGGCAGCTCGACCCGCGGCAGGATCGCGACGAGCGCCATCGGCGCGCCGATGCCTACACCCAGCGCCGGCCGCTCACGACGGCCCGGCCAGCGCGAACGGCAGCACGAGCGGCCAGTGCTCGGACTCGGTGGTCAGCGGCATGTTCCGGCGGCCGATGGTGTCGGCGATCGGGCTGAGCACGAGAGTGCCGATGACGTACCCGGCGAGGTTCAGCAGACGGGGACGACGCCGAAGCTTCCGCTGAGCGGAAGAAGGGGGTTCCCGCGGCGGGCGCCGCGACCCCACGATGTGGCGCTGGAGGCACCATGACGAGCGTGACCGAGCTGGACCTGCCGGCGTTCGACTACTCCGCGCCCGACCTGACCGGGGAGGTGTACCACCGGCGGCTCGCCGAGACGCGCGAGCGCGGCTGGCTGGCGCGGGGCCCACTCTCCTACGTCGTGCTGGACCGGGAGGCGGGGGAGTTCTTCCTGCGGTCGCGGGCGACGGCGTTCCCCGGCCGTGAGATCGCGGACCTGTTCGGCGTCACGGCCGGCCGGCTGCGCGAGCAGATCGACGCGAACGTCCTCAACCAGACCGGCGACCGGCACCGGCGGCTGCGCGCGCTGGTCGGCCCGGCGTTCACCCCGCGCGCGGCCGACCGGTGGCGGCCGGTGATGCGGGAGTTCCTGACCCGGCTGTGGGACACGACCACTGGCTCGGGCGACTTCGTACGCGCGGTAGCCAGGCCGTACCCGTCGATGACGATCGCGGCGGTGCTCGGCGCGCCGGTCGAGGACGCCCCCCGGCTGCACGAGTGGTCGAACCTCGTACAGCGCCAGTTCGACGTACGGGCGCTGTCGACCGAGCTGCCGCGGATCGAGACAGCGTGCGCCGAGGTGCATGACTACGTCGAGGCGCTGCTGGCCGAGCGGCGCGCCGATCCCGCGGACGACCTGCTGAGCGCGCTGCTGGCCGCCTCCGGCGCGGGTGACCGCCTCTCCCACGCCGAGTGCGTCAACCTCGTGGTGAACGTTCTGGCGGGCGGCGTCGACACGACCCAGGCGCAGCTCGCGCACGCGCTGCGTCTGTTCGCCGCGCATCCGGACCAGTGGGCGCTGCTGGCCGGGGACCCGGCGGGACGCGCGCCGGCGGCCGTACGCGAGGTGCTGCGGTTCGAGCCGATCACCCCGTTCACCGCGCGGATCTGCGCCGAGCCGGTGGAGTTCCGCGCGGTCGGGTTCCCGGCCGGAAGCATCGTGGCGATCTGCGCGGCGCGGGCCAACCGGGAGACGACGGACGGCGACCGCTTCGACATCACGGCCGAACGCGACGGCCGGGCGCTGACGTTCGGCGCGGGCGCGCACTACTGCCTGGGCGCCAACCTGGCGACCGCCGAGCTGGAGGAGGCCCTCGCCTTCCTGGCCCCCCGGATGCCCGGCCTGCGGGCGGACGGACCGGCCGCGCTCGGCGGCGTCGAGGGCATCTACCAGGTGGAGTCCCTGCCGCTCACGTGGAGTTAGAGGCGTGCCAGGCGTTGGACTCCTTCGAGTGAGAGGCCCGGTGGCCGCGCGTAGGCTCGCGGGGTGAGTTCGGACGGCTCTGCGGCATTGCCGGTGGCCGAATACCTGGCCTCCCTGCCGCGCAAGCGCATGGGCGCGGGCGCGCTGTTCCGCGACGCGGCCGGCCGGGTACTGCTGGTGGAGCCGACCTACAAGCCGACGTGGGAGATTCCCGGCGGCATCGTCGAGGCCGAGGAGTCACCGACGGCCGCGTGCCGCCGGGAGGTGGCCGAGGAGCTCGGCCTCGACCGCCCGGCCAGGCGTGTGCTCGCCGTCGACTGGGTGTCCTCGCGTCCCGGCCGCCCCGAGGGCCTGATGCTCGTCTACGACGGCGGCGTCCTCACCGAGGCCGAGATCGCCGCGATCAGGCTCCCGGCCGATGAGCTCGCCTCGTACGCCTTCCTCGCGCCGGACCGGGTGCCGGGCGCGGCGGGCGAGGTGCTCGCCCGCCGGATCGCCGCGTGCCTGGAGGCGATCGCCACCGGCGTACCGGCCTCGCTGGAGGACGGTCACGCGGTGACGTAGGCGGCGGACTCTCTCAGGGCGGCCAGCACCGTGCCGACGTCGTCGTGGACGAGGCGGCCGTCCCGTTTGACCACCCTCCCGCCGACCAGGACGGTGTCGACGCAGCTCGTGTCCGCCGACAGGACGATCGCGCCGATCGGGTCGTGGGCCGGGGCCATGGCCAGGGTGTCCGTACGCAGCAGGATCACGTCGGCCTGCTTTCCGGCCCGCAGCGAGCCGGTCACCTCGCCCAGGCCCGCCACCTCGGCGCCCTCGGCCGTCGCCATGCGCAGCGCGTCGCGGGTGGTGAACGCGCCGCCGCGGGCGCGCTCCAGCGTGTACGCCGCGCGCATCAGGCTGAACATGTCGCCCGGGGCGCTGGTCACCGCGTCCGCGCTCAGCCCGGTGGGGATCCCGGCGGCGCGGGCACGGCCCGTCGCCGGATGACCGATGCCCAGCTCGGCCTCGACGAGCGGGGACACCGACGCGGTGCCGCCGCTGCCGGCGATCCGCTTCAGCGACTCCTCCGTGTAGAAGTTCGGGTGGATGTACGTCGTCCCCGGCGCGAACAGGTCGTTGTCCCGCAGGAACGCCAGCCCCCGCTCGGCGCTCTCCGCGCCGTGCCCGCCCATGTGCACGGTCACCGGCAGGTCCAGGTCGCGGGCCAGCCGCCACTCGTGCCGGGCGAGGTCCTCCCCGGCGATCTCAGGGCCGAGGGCGGCCACCGCCATCGTCAGCAGGGGGTCCGAGCCGTCGAAGTGCGCATGGCGTACGCGGCGGCCCTCCGACGCCAGGCCCCCGGGGCCGTCCGGGCCGCCGTAGCAGTACCCCAGGACCGCGCGGATGCCGGAGCGGCGGAGCGCCTCGACGGTCGCGTCCGTGTGGGCGGGCGTCAGCTGGATGTGCGACCAGTCGACCAGCGTCGTGATGCCGGCGTTCAGGCACTCGAGCGCGCCGGCCAGGTCGCCCGCGTACACGTCCTCGGCACGGAAGCGCGGCGCCAGCGTCCCCAGGACGCGCTCCAGGTAGCCGGGGAAGGTCGTGTCGGGCGCGACCGCGCGGATCGCCGCCTGCCATGTGTGCCGGTGCGTGTCCACGAACCCGGGCAGGACGAGGGCGCCGGTCGCGTCGATCACCTCGGTGCCCTCGGGCACGGGCACGCCGGTGCCGACGGCGGCGATCGTCCCGTCCTCGATGAGCAGGTCGCCGGGGCCGATGACGTACGGAGCCGGGTCGGTGTCCACCAGGACACCGCCGCGGATGAGGAGGTTCATGGTCAGCTAGCTTAGGGAAAAGCTTTTGAGAAAGCTATATCGAATGTCAGTATCGTTGCGGGCGTGCGCCACGAGGGAGTACGTGACGAGGTCGATGCGTTCGTGCCGGGCTGGGGTGCCGAGATGCCCCCGGAGGCCGTCGCCGCCGTGGAGTTCAGCAAGCGCGTCTCGCGGATCGGCGGACTGTTCGAGCAGGCCATCCGCGCCGAACTCGCCGAGCTGGGCCTCACCTACGCCGAGTTCGACGTGCTCGTGGCGCTGCGCCGCGTCGGCGAGCCGTACCACCTCACGCCGAGCGAGCTCTCCCGGTCCCTGTTCCTGACCTCGGGCGGCATCAGCAACGTCCTGCAGCGCCTGACCGGGGTCGGCTACGTCGAGCGCGGCGCGAACCCCGGCGACCGCCGCAGCCGCTGGGTCCGGCTCACCGAAGAGGGCCTCGAGGTCGCCGGAAAGGCGCTCGACGCCTCGGCCCGCGCCCACCGCGAGGTCCTGTCCGGCGTGCCCCCCGAGGCCGTACGAAACGCGGCCGACGCCCTCCGCGAGGTCCTCGCGATCGTCGGTCGCCGCAGCCGATAGTGCTGTGACCTGCGGAATAACAAAACTAAGATGATTCCTGCATTTCTTTGAACCATTCGTGTCTAGGGCTGCGTACTGCTGATCGACACCGAAGAGTTCGAAGGGATCAACGCGATGAGCATGAAGCGCCGGATGGCCCTGGCAGGGACCGCGACCGTGGCCGGGCTGACGCTCGCCGCCTGTGGAACGGGCGGAAGCGACGCCGCCAAGACCAAGGCCGAGCCCCAGGTTCCCGTGGCCGCGACCGCCCCGGCGCCCGCACAGACCACGCCCGCGCAGAACCCTCCCGCCGCCCAGAACTGGAAGGGCAAGCTGGTCCTGTCGGCCGCGCCGAACGCCACGCTCGGCACGACCGTCGTCGACGGCAAGGGCTTCACGGTCTACCGCTTCGACAAGGACACCGCCAAGCCGCCGGTCTCCAACTGCTCCGGCGCGTGCGCCAAGCTGTGGCCCCCGGTGAAGTTCACGAGCAAGCTCAAGCTCACCGGCATCCCGCGCTCGGCCATCGGCAACATCATGACCAAGGACGGCATCTGCCAGGCCACCATCAACGGCTGGCCCGCGTACACCTACGCGAAGGACACCGCGCCCGGTCAGCTGACCGGCCAGGGCGTCGGCGGCACCTGGTTCGCCGTGGCGCCTGACGGCACGAAGGCCGGTGGCGGCAAGGTCCCCGCCCCCGTCGGCGGAACCGGCGGCGGCGACCAGAGCTACGGCTACTGACCCGTGCGCCGAGGGGGAACGCGCCGGCGTGATCCCCCCGCCCAGACCGAAAGACCGGAGATGCGCCAGCACCTCTTGACGGCCCCCGCAGGGCCCCTGCCGCCCGCCGCCGACCCGCCCCTGAGTCCCTCGACCCGCCGGAGACCCTCGGCCATGGACGCCTCCTCAACGCGCACCCGCCTCTGGGCGCGCAGGACCAGACCAGTCAAGGACATAGACGACGAACGGATCGTGGCCGAGCTCTATCGGGACTACCATCGGCCGCTGCTGAGTTTCGTGATGAAGCTGGTCGGGGGCGACCGGCAGTGGGCCGAGGACGTGGTCCAGGAGACCATGATCCGCGCGTGGCGCTCGGTCGACCAGCTCGACAGTGAGGCCGAGTCGCTCATGCCCTGGCTGGCGACCGTCGCGCGCCGCGTCGTCATCGACGACCGGCGCCGCAAGGCGGCGCGCCCGCAGGAGGCCGGCGAAGGCGCGCTGGAGACCCTCCACATCGCCGACGGCATGGAGGACCTGCTGCGTACGGTCGTCGTGACCGAGGCGCTCAAGGCCCTGTCCCCGGCCCACCGCGAGGTTCTGAACGAGACGATCCTGCGCGACCGGAGCGTCAACGAGGCCGCCGAGGTGCTCGGCATCCCCGTCGGCACCGTCAAGTCCCGCACCTACTACGCGCTCCGTGCGCTCAAGGTCGCGCTGGAGGAAAGGGGGGCACTGGCATGACCACTGATGTCCAGCACACTGACGTCGCCGCCTACGCCCTCGGCCTACTCGAAGAGGACGACCGCCGGGCGTTCGAGGAGCACCTGGGCGACTGCGAGGTCTGCGCCGCCGAGATGAGGGAGTTCGCCGGGATGGCCGCCATCCTGGAGGACGTCCCGCCCACCGGCCCGCCGGACGCCGACGGCGAGCTGATCGACCTGCTGCACCGCCGCAAGACGGCCGAACGCGCGCGCCGCCGCCGTACGGCCCTGCTCGGCGCCGCCGCCGGAGTGGCGCTGCTGGCCGGCGGCGGCCTCACCGGCGCGCTGGCGGCCGGCCAGAGCACGCATACCGCGGCGATGCCCGGCCACTCCTCGATCGACGACGTGCTCAGTACGGGAGAAAAGATCGCCCGTACCGACGCCTCCACCGGCGTCACGGGCACGGTCGCGATGCGCAGCAAGGGGTGGGGCACCGACATCGGCATGGAGTTGAGCCACGTCAGGGGCCCGCTCGTCTGCAAACTCGTGGCGGTCTCCAAGACGGGCGAGCGGCGTACGGTCACCGAGTGGAGCGTGCCGCCCAAGGGGTACGGCGTGCCGGGCTCGCCCGCGAGCCTGAAGGTCCACGGCGGCACCGCGCTCGGCCGCGCCGACCTGGCCCGCTTCGACGTCCAGGAAGAGGGAAGCGGACGCACCCTCCTCAGCATTCCCGTCTAGAACGGGCGGGGACGCGCCATCTGAAATGCGGGTTCCCGCCCCTCTCGTAACGCCTCCGGATACGCGACAGAATTCAACGGAACCGACGTGCGGAGGCCGGCCTGTGAGCGCGACCCACGCGGTCCGCCGACCGAAAGGAGGACGTCCTGCGCAACGTGTTAGTCGCAGAAGCGCTGAGTTCCCTCTCGCGTGCGCACCGTGAGGTCCTGACGGAGACGGTCATGCGCGACCGCTCGGTCAATGAGGCCGCGGATATATTGGGTATCCCTTTGGAAACGGTCAAGACCCGGGTCTACTATGCGCTCCGGGCACTGCGCATCGTGCTCGAAGAGCGGGGAGTGGCGACATGAGTGTCGAGCACACCGACGTGGGTGCCTACGCTCTCGGTCTCCTCGAGGACGACGACCGCCGGGCGTTCGAGGAGCACCTGAGCGACTGCGAGGTCTGCGCCGCCGAACTCGGCGGGCTGTCGGACCTGCGCGGGCTGCTCAGCGGCATCGGCCCGGTCGAGGTCGACGAGGAGCCCGAAGACGTCACCGCCGGCGTCACCGACCTGGTCGAACGGCGCAGGCGCGAGGACCGCCGACGACGCCGCGGCACTTTCGTGATCGGCCTGGCGGCCGGGGTCGCGCTGGTCGCGGGCGGCGTCACCGTCGGCTCGGCCATCGTCTCGCCCGGTGGCGGAGGCGAACACCACCACGGCAGCCCGGCCGCCGACGTGCTCGCCAAGGGCGTACGGCACTCGGCCACCGACCCGTCGACACACGCCGTCGGCATCGTGGCGACACGCGCCGAGCCGTTCGGCACCGAGGTCGGCCTCGACCTCGCCGGCGTCCGTGGCCCGCTGACCTGCCGCCTGGTGGCCGTCCTGCGTTCGGGACAGCAGCAGCCGGTCACCGAGTGGGCCGTGCCGGAGAAGGGGTACGGGGTGCCGGGCTCCCCCGAGCACCTCCAGGTCCACGGCGGCATCTCGGTCAAGCCCGGCGACGTGGCACGCTACGACGTACTGATCGAGGGCGGCGGCAGGCTGGTGACGGTCCCGGTCTGACCGGGCGGACAGGGCCGGTAGAGCCGGCCGCGAACCGCACCGATGCCGGCGGGATGGCCGCCGGTGGCGTCGACGGCCGAGGAACCCCGGCAGTTCGTCGCCAATGGTCGTGCACGGGCCCGGCGACGCGATTCGCCAGGACGCGCCGGTCGCAGGCCGACCCGCGCAGGCCCGCGGGTGCCTCGCCGGTCAGGGCGGCGGTTCATCGACCTCGTTCCGGAGACGGTGGTCCAGGGCGATCCTCGCCCGCACGATCGTGGCCACTTGCGAGGGCTGGGGACGTAGGCGTGGAGGTAGCGGTGCCGGCGTTCAGCGAGGGCGGCAGCGACCACGGCGAGGCCGGCCACGCGGACCACGCGGACCATGCCGACGGCTGCGGCGACGTCGGCCGCGGTGGCCCGATGCCGCACCGACAATGACTGGTTCCTGCCGGCGCCGGCCGTGGACCACGCACGGAACCACGCGCTGGATCGGCGGGTCGCCACGACGGATGGGGCGGCCGGCCACGCCGGCGCCGCACCGGGGACGGGCCGTAGGCAGGTCCGTATGCGCCTGTCGAGGCAGGCCGCGGCCCACATACGGGGCCACGCGGCGGATGGGCGACCGGTCGCGCTCCCGACGTACGCCTTCCGGCGTCGGCGGCGGGGCGGGCGTAGGCGGGCTCGGCGGGAGGCTGGTGGCGGTCCTGGTCCGGGCGGGGAAAAGCGGTTGCGGGCCGCCGGCCGGTCGCAGCAGGATCGCCGGCATGGCGTTGACGGCGGAGGAGATCGAGGGGTTCGTCACCGACGGCTTCGTGCGCATCCCGGAGGCGTTTCCGCGCTCGGTGGCCGACGAGTGCCGTGGGGTCCTCTGGCGGGAGACCGGGCTCGATCCCGATGATCCCGCGACCTGGACGCGGCCGGTCGTCCGGCTCGGAGGGTACGGCGGCGGGCCGTTCGCGAAGGCCGTGAGCACCCCGCGCCTGCACGAGGCGTTCGACGCGCTCGTCGGCGCGGGCCGGTGGGTGCCGCGCGACGGTCTGGGCACCTTCCCGATCAGGTTCCCGCATCCGGACGACCCGGGCGACGCCGGCTGGCACATGGACGCCGGCTGGATCCCCGAGGGCCAGGAGGCCGGCCGGGTCAGCCTGCGTTCGCGCGGGCGGGCGCTGCTGATGCTCTTCCTGTTCTCCGACGTCGACGCCGACAGCGCGCCGACCCGCGTCAAGGTCGGCTCGCACCTCGACGTGCCCGCCTTCCTGGCCGGCGCCGGCGAGGACGGCAAGGAGATGTTCGCCCTGTGCCGGGAGATGGACGCGGCGGGCCTGCTCGACGCGCCGGGCCGTCCGTCCGCGACGGCCACCGGCGAGGCGGGCGACGTCTACCTCTGCCACCCGTTCCTCATCCACGCCGCGCAGCCGCATCACGGCACCGTGCCGAGGTTCATCGCCCAGCCGCCGCTCGTACCGGCCGGGGAGCTCGACCCCGACCGCCGCGACGGCTCGCCGGTCGAGCGCGCCGTACGCCTCGGGCTGTCCGGTAACGCCTAGGCCCTAGGGTCTCGATACAGGCCCTGAGCCGCTCAGGCGAAGTGGACCAGGACACGCCCGTCGTTGGCGTCGTCGGTCTCGATCCGGCGGTAGAGCCGCCGCAGGTGGGCCTGGCCGAGCAGTGCGAGCACGCGTTTCTTCAGCTTGCCCGAGCCCTTTCCGGGGATGATCTCAACGACCGTCGCCTTGGTGCGCACCGCCTCGAAGATGATGGCGCGCACCGCGCGGTCCACCTCGCGTTCGTTGCGGAAGATCGGATGCAGGTCGAGCGTCAGCGTCATGGCGTTCCCTCCGTACGGGACTGTCTCATACGAGGGTGGAATCGCGCGGATCCTCCGGCCGGGTGAACCACTTGCCCGTCCTCGTCCGTAACCACATCAAGGACCCGCGACGCCGAGGAGGCACCGATGGCCCGCTCCACCGAGGACGCAGGCACGGCGACCGCCGACTGGCGGGCGCTCGCCGCGTGCCGTCCGTTCGACTCGGCGATCTTCTTCCCGGACCGGACGGCGTACCGGAACAACGCCGTCGCCGGCGCGAAGGCGGTCTGCCGTCGTTGCCCCGTGCGCGAGGAGTGCCTGGAGGCCGCGATGGAAGGCGGCGAGAAGGTCGGCATCTGGGGCGGCCTGACCCCCGTCGAACGCGCGAATCTGCGGCGCCGCGAGCGCCGTGCCCGCGCGGCCCGGCCCGCGGCGAGCCCCGAGGGTGCCGAGTGGTTCCGGGCGGACCCGGTCACCTGATCTCTCACCCGGCGGAGGCGCTCCGTCGCGCATCGTGTCGCGGTAACGACGAAGATACGACGAGTACGCCCTCCCGGCCGGTACGCTCGAAGAAAAGCCGCTGTTCATCGCCCCATGATCACGGTGATTTACGAAAATGTGCGCTATAGCTTCCTTGGTGGCATGGTCGGCATGACGCCGGGGATAGGTCATTTATGGCCACTCCATTGAGCCCGGCACCCGGCCAGCCGCGTACTAAGGGCAGACAGATTGCGGCGAAGGAGGCCCCCGATGATGACGACCACGACGCACAGCACCGCAGACCTCGCGGAGGTCCTGTTCGCATCGACGCTGCAGGCGTCGGAGGCCCCGACCGCCGCCCAGATCCGGCTGGCCATCGACCAGGGCCTGCGGATTTTGAATGAGGACTGCATGGCCTGTATCTCCTGCGTCGCGCAGGAGGCCGGCGACCACCCCGACGCGTTCGCCCGCCGCATGCACTGGGCCCTGCGGACCGTCCAGTCCCTGTACGGATCCCAGACCGCCTGACTCTCCGGTCCCACGGGCCGGTGTCCCTTCCCGGCCCTTGCGAACATTCCTCCACATCGATCAACTCGATCATGACTGTGCCTGTCACCGGCGTGCCGGTGAACCGATCGGAAGATCTACCCGTACGAGTGGTAGAGACTGTCACTCACCTGAGGAACGGTTCGCATGGTCACCGACGCGCGCCGCGCATGCCACTGGACTCTTCTGCGACTCGCAGGGCGATTGCCCGACGGGCTGCTGACCGCGTCGCGCCGTCTGCTCGCCCAGGGCGGGCACACCGCGATGGCCCGGCTCGTCACCCTCGCGGTGGCCGGCCGTGACATTCCCCTGCACCGCGACGACCTGCGCTGCCTGGGCGAACTCCTCGACGGCGCCGAGCCCCCGGCTCCTCTCGGCGACCCCGCGCCCGGCGATCCGATGCCGCGGCACCGCTTCTTCGCCGCCCGGCCGTTCCCCGGCACGCGTACGGACCGGATCGACCAGGCCGCCGTCGCGGCCTGCCGGGCCGAGCCGGACGCCCGAGGGCTCTGGCGGGCCTGGCGGGTGCCGGCCGACGACGGCCACCAGACCGCCAAGCCGGTGTTCGTCGTCGAGACCGACGCGGACCCGGCCGGCCTCGCCGGCCGCATGCAGGACCGGCTGACCACCGCGGGAGAGCTGTACCCGCAGGTCGAGACGTACGAGACCGGCGCGTGGCTGCCGGCGTACCAGCGGTCGGCGCGCGGCGCGGGCGAGCTTCTCTGGTCCCGCACCCCGGACCCGGGCGTGCGCATCGCCCCGTTGCCCGATGAGTTCCTGGGCATCGGCCCGAGCGACTGGGGCGACACCGAGCCCATCGAGAACGACGAGGAGCGGATTCGCATCCTGAGCTACCTCGACGCCGGGTCGCCGGTCCTCATCACCACGGCACGCCTGCACGACGTCATCGACCAGGATCTCGGCCGGGTGGTGCCGATGAGCTTCCGCACCGACGGCGCCTGGATCTGGACCGACATCAGCGCCTACTACCTGCGCACGTACGGCCTCAGCCCGGGCCGTGATCTGGTCGCGCACGTCACCGCCAACGGCTACCGGATGCCGGAGGTCGACGGTGTCGCCGAGTTCCGGGCGATCTCGGTGCTGTACCGCGCGGAGGAGGAAGACGCCACGGCCGGAGGACGCCTCCGCTGACTCCGGCCCGGCGTCGCGCCGGGGTGAGCCGGGATGAGAGTCTTGGGGGAGAGATCGTCGGCCCCCGCGGGGCCGGCCGAAAACGAGGGATGGCGCGCGATGTCCGAGACCTGTCCGCACGTTCTCACCCTGCCGTCGGCCGTGACTCCGCACACGACGGAGGGCTGCGAGGACTGCCTGAAGATCGGCTCGCCCTGGGTGCACCTGCGTGAGTGCCTGAGCTGCGGGCACATCGGCTGCTGCGACTCCTCGCCGAACCGCCACGCGCGCGCCCACGCGGCCGCCACGACCCACGAGGTGGTGCGCTCCTTCGAGCCGGGCGAGGACTGGCGCTGGTGCTTCGCGGACGAGACCTTCGTCTGACGGGGCCCTGAGACCGTACGCGAATCGCCCCCGCCGAGGAGAATGGCTCCTTGATTCGTGGGGATGGCTACGATGTGGCCCCCACTGAATCTTCACCCGCACCCGTTCGACCCGCGCCGTCGCGCCGGGCCGTCCAGCGGCCCCCCGACGGGAAGGCGAGCATGCCGTCCACCTCCACCAAACGTCGTGGCAGCACCGGCGGCACCAAGAGCCGATCCTTCAAGAGCGTTGTGGTCCGCGCGCTCTGGATCCTCCTGGGGCTGGTCGGCGTCGTCGCGTTCGCCTGGGTGATCTCCCGCCTCACGCTGCAGCCCGACCCCGGCGCGGGCAAGTACGTCCACGACAACACGCATCCGGGGCAGACGGTGCGGCTCTATCTCGACCAGCCGAGCGTCCGGGCGGCGGTGCTGGAGATCGGCGGCAACGTCGTGCTGCTGATGCCCCTCGGCGTGCTGCTCCCCGTCCTGTCCAACCGGTTCCGCGGCCCGCTGCGCGTCCTCGTGGCCGTCGGCCTCATCTCACTGTGCATCGAGACGGTGCAGGGCACGATGATCGCCGGCCGCGCGTTCGATGCCGACGACGTCATCCTCAACACGCTGGGCGCCGTACTGGCCTATCTTCTGGTCGGCCGCAGAGTCGCACGCTGGGCGCATCGTTCGGCCTGACGAGCGGTGAACAAGCGAATTCGGTACGATTGTCGCTTGGCAAGCGTTTTGCGATCCCGGCTGCGATGAGTCACCCCGCAACGGTTCGTGGGTGACCTCGCCTCGTCCGGGGCGGCCGATCCGTACGGGCACGGGCGTTGGGCGGCCCGTCGGCGGGCCATATCGGTGATCAGGGAGATTGCGGATGACGACGGTGGGTTCTGACGAGTCCGCGCCGGTGACGGTGGCGGAGGTCCTGGAGACGCGGGGTGAGCTGGTCGCGCAGCAGTGGGCGGAGCTGCCGCTGTTCCGCACCGTCTACACCTCCGGCCGCGACGCCTCCGTGGGCGCGGCCCAGCGCCTGGTCGGGGTCCTCGCCGAGGTCGCGCGCAATGACCGGCTCGACGACTCGTCCGCGCCCGGCTTCGACCGGGTACGCCCGCATCTGGGGCAGATGGTCGCCGCCCGCAGTCACGCCGGCGCCTCGCTGGGGCAGATCACCGGCGAGGTCAGCGAGCTCAAGACGCCCCTGCTGAGCATCATCCGGCGTGAGCTCGGCGACGGTGACTCCGACGCGGCGGCGTCCATGGCCGCGGTCGAGCTGATGGGCACCCTGCGGGTCGTGGTCATGGAGATCGCGCTGAGCGAGGGCGCCGAGGTCATCGACCGTCAGCGCCAGCAGCTCCTGGAGCTGTCCACCCCGGTCATCAAGCTGTGGGACCGGGTCGTGGCGGTGCCGCTGATCGGCACCCTGGACAGCGCCCGCACGCAGGTCGTGATGGAGACGCTGCTGCAGACGATCGTCGACCAGGACGCCGCGATGGCGATCCTGGACATCACCGGTGTGCCGATGGTCGACACCGTCGTCGCGCAGTACCTCCTGAAGACCGCGATGGCCGTACGCCTGATGGGCTCGGAGTGTGTGATCAGCGGCATCCGGCCGCAGATCGCGCAGACCATCGTGCAGCTCGGCATCGACCTGGGGGACATCACCACGCGCGCCACGCTCGCGGACGCGCTCGCCTGGGCGCTGGAGAAGTCGGGTGTCACCGTCGTGGGGGAGGTGTGAGTTCGGAGTCCGGCGCGGGGCGGATCTCGGTACTCCGGATGGGCGATGTCCTCATCGCGGCCATCCAGCAGGAGCTGACCGACCGGTCCGCGCTCGCGCTCCAGCAGGATCTCACGGAGATGGCCGCCGCCGGCGCACGCGGAGTGATCATCGACATCTCCGGCGTGGAGATCGTCGACTCCTTCCTCGCCCGCATCCTGTCCGAGATCGCCGCTGCCGCCGGCATGCTCGCCGGCCGTACCGTCGTCGCGGGGATGCGGCCCTCGGTCGCCATCACCCTGGTCGAGATGGGCCTGAGTCTTCGGGGGCTGTACACCGCACGCTCGCTCGAAGGCGCGATGGCGCTTCTCGAAAAGCTGCGAGGTCAGGCGGGCAGATGAGCCCAGATGACGTGACACGACTGCAGATCGGCAACGACGTGCAGATCGCGGGCGCGCGCCAGGCCGTACGCGAGGCCGCGGTCGCGGCCGGGTTCAGCCTGGTGGAGCAGACAAAGATCGTCACCGCCGCGAGCGAACTCGCGCGCAACACTCTGGTGCACGGCGGCGGAGGCCACATGGAGCTCCAGGCCGTGACCGTCGCGGGGCGCAAGGGCCTCCGTCTGACGTTCGCCGACGACGGTCCCGGCATCCGCGACGTGGACAGTGCCCTGTCCGACGGCTATACGACCGGGAACGGGCTCGGCCTGGGCCTCGGCGGCGCGCGCCGGCTCGTACAGGAGTTCACGATCGACAGCACGCCCGGGGGAGGGACGACCGTCACGGCGGTGTCCTGGGCGCGCTCCGGTCAGCGGGTGCCGCGATGAGCGGGCGGATGATGGTCACCGAGGCGTGGGACATCACCGTCTCCGACGAGAGCCAGGTCCACGGCGCGGCCGCGGCGGCCTCGGCCGCCGGGCTGGCGGGCGGCCTGGACGCCAAGGGCGCCGCCACCTGCGAGCTTCTCGCCACCGAGCTGGCCACCAATCTCGTACGGCACGCCGTGGGCGGCCACCTGCTGATCCACGTCGCGGGCCCGGGGGCGGTGCAGCTCCTCGCGGTGGACCGCGGACCCGGCATCGCCGACGTGGCCTCGTCGATGATCGACGGTTACACGACCGGCCCGCCGTCGCTCGGCGCCGGGCTCGGCGCGTGCCGGCGCGGTGCGGCGCAGTTCGACCTGTACACCCAGATCGGGCGCGGCACCGTCGTGCTCGTACGCGTCGGCCCGTCGGCCGCCGAGCCGTCCGGGCCCACCCAGGTCGGCGGGGTCATCACCCCGCACCCGGACGAGTCGGCGGTCGGCGACGGCTTCGGCCTGGCCTGGGAGGGCGACCGGATGACCGTCGCCGTGGTCGACGGGCTCGGGCACGGCGTGGAGGCGGCGGAGGCGCGGCGGGCGGCGCTCGAACTCCTCGAACAGCAGCCCGCCCTCGACACGGCCGGCCTGCTCCGGGAGATCGACGTGGGCCTGCGGGTCACGCGCGGCGCCGCCGCGGCGATCGCGCAGATCGACGGCTGGTCCCGGCAGCTGAGCTTCGCCGGGATGGGCAACGTCACCGGACGGCTGTTCCGGCCGGGCGCCGACCAGATGCTCGTCTCGCGGCCCGGCATCCTCGGCGCGAACCACGGGGTCGGCGTCGCCGCCCGGCCCCGGCTGCACCGGGTGGTCGCCGCGGACTGGGCCGCCCCCGCCTCGCTCATCCTGCACACGGACGGCATCACGAGCCGCTGGAACGCAGGAGACTACCCGGGTGCCGACCGGCATCACCCCGCCGTGCTGGCGGCGTTGATCTGGCGCGACGCTTTGCGCGGAAACGACGACGCCACGGTTGTCGTGGTCCGAACTTCACCGGAGAATAGTGTTCGATGAGTCAGCGGATCCACCACGGGCCGGTCTCTGATCCGGCCGCCGCTCTGGCCGCGGTCGCCTCCGCCATGGGCCGGCTCGGCGTTGCCGTGGACGAACGTTCCGGCCTCCTCGCGACCGTCGCGCGCGCTCTGAAGGAGCACCAGCCCGGCGGCTGGATCACCGTCGGCGTCGGCGAGGACGCCTCCCTCACGGTCACGGTCGGGGGCGGCGGGGGACCCGACCTCACGGCCACCGCGCCGATTCCGGTCGAGGGCGGGGCCGCGCGCGACGACGACGGCCGGGGTGACGATCCCCACACGGACGAGAGCGGACTGCTCGATCTCATCATCGAGCAGCACGACACGCTCGGCTGGCACCGGCAGGAGCTGGAGCAGACCAACCAGGGCGTCCTCGCGCTGCACGCCGAGCTCGCCGAGACGACCGAGCGCCTCCGGCACGCCAGCGACCTGCAGCGCCGCCTGCTCAGCGCCGAGCGCGCCGCGCACGCCGCGGCCGAGGCGTCACGGGCCCGGCTGGCCTTCCTCGCGCACGCCGGCGCGACCCTGGCCGAGTCGCTGGACCACGAGCAGATCCTCAGCCGGCTGCACGCCATCGTGGTCCCGAGGTACGCCTCGGCGATGGTCGTGTGGCTGGTCCGCGACCCCGGCGTACTGGGCCCCTTCCCCGCAGGGGACGGACGCCCTCCGCCGCTGGTCGAGAAGGCCTACGCCAGCGGGCGCGCCCAGCACGCCACCCGCCTCCCGGGTGGCGAGGAGGTGGTCCCGGGCGTCGACACCACGCTCGACGAGCAGCAGATCCTGGCCATCCCGCTGATCTCGCGCGGCAGCACCATCGGCGTCCTGGCCGCCGAGCCGCCCGCCGACTCCTTCACCACCGAGGACGTCGCGGTCTTCACCGAGCTGGCCCGGCTGACCGCGGCGGCGACCGACAACGCGCTGCGGTACGAGCACGAGCGCGGTGTCGCCCAGCTCCTGCAGCGGGCCATGCTGACCGACCTGCCCGCCAGCGGGCGGGTGCAGTTCACCGCCCGCTACCTGCCCGCCGAGGCGGGACTCAACGTCGGCGGCGACTGGTACGACGCGTTCGAGCGCCCGGACGGCGACATCATCGCGGCGGTCGGCGACGTCACGGGCCATGGGCTGCAGGCCGCCGCCCTGATGGGACAGCTGCGCACCACCCTGCGCGCCTACGCGATCGACGCGGACGGCCCCGGCGAGGTGCTGACCCGCATGCACCGCCTGCTGTCCCACCTGCAGCCGGAGGACCTGGCCACCGCCGTGCTCGCGCAACTGCATCACGACGGCGTGCTGCGCTGGGCCAACGCCGGGCACCCGCCTCCGCTGCTGCGCGCGCCGGACGGCACGGTGACCGTCCTGGAGGGTCACGACTTCCTGCTCGGCATGCCGCTCGAGGGCGCGTCTCTCGAGGAGTTCAGCATCCGGCCCGAGCCCGGGTCGATCGTGCTCTTCTACACCGACGGCCTCATCGAGCGGCGCGGCCTGCCTCTCGGCGACGGCATCGACCGGCTGGTCAAGGCGTTCGGGCGGGCGCGCGGCGAGCTGGACGCGATGGCCGACAGCGTCCTCGCGGAGATGCTGCGCGACAGCGCACGTGAGGACGACACCTGCCTGCTGATGTTCCGCCGGGCGCGGCCGTGACCGGGTGTCGGGGGATCCGGCCTCGGCGCGGCCGCCACCGAATATAGTGGGGGACGTCCAAACAGTTGTCTTATGACAACTAAAGCGGCCCGCCGTGGCCGCCGGCCCACAACGGCGGTTCGCCGTGCTGGAAGGAGCCTTCGATGGCCGAGCCTGAGACGGAGCAGTACGGTGCGCTGGTCGACCGGCTGTCCGGCGACCATCCCGACGTCCCCGCGCAGGTCGTTGAAGAGCAGGTCGTCAGGGCGATCGAGGGGGCGCATCTGTTCGGCCAGGTCCCGACCTCGGCCGAGATCGTCGAGACGATCGCGGCGGAGAACGTCGCGCGCGTGGAGCGGGCCGTGCGCGGCGGGGCCGACCTGAGCGAGGAAGAACTCGCCGGAGAGCCGTGACGCCGTGGTCAGGCGGGCATCTGGAAGGACTCGGACGCGCCGGACGCGCCGGTGCGGGCACCGCCGTCGGCCGCATTGCGAAACTCCGTGAGGCCGTTGAGGAGCGAGCGCCGCGCGCTGGCGGGCATCTGCGCCAGGACCTTCATGATCTCTTCCTGCCGCTCCTGGCGGACACGGTCCAGAAGCGCCTCGCCGTCGGGGCTCAGCCGGATGGCGATCTCCCGCCGGGACTGCTGACCGGACTCGCGTAGAATCAGGCCAGCGGCTTCGAGTCGATCGCACAACCTGCTGGCCGACGACAAGAGCGCACCGAGCTCACCGGCGAGACCGCTCAGATTGATCGAACCGTGTTGCTTGACGACGAACAGAACACGCAGCTGCGTAGCTGGAACCGGCACGCCTGGGGCGCTCTGGGGACCTGTCCAGATGCGGACGATCGCCTCGGCGGCCAGATCGATCGCAGCAGCGCATTCCGACAGCTGCGATGAATCACCCACATCGGCCACCTTACCCCCACCGTCACACGTCGCGTGTGCGCAGTCACTCGTTCACACCGCGCATCCGATCCGCCCGGCACCCCGGACGGTAAAATCGAGCGAGACGAGAACATGCCCGAGGACCAGCTCAGTAACACCGAACGCGCCCTGTGGGCCGCTCCGCCTCACGCCCTGGCCGGAACCGCGGTGACGGTCATCACAAAAACCTACGGTGCGGCTTCGGTGGACGTCATGCTCGCGGACTACCGGCTGGACTATCTTGCCCCCGTCGCCTCGGAACGCCCCGCCTTCCGCATGGACGGAACCCCCGCCGGTCGCGCGTTCGCCTCCCAGGAACCCGTGCTGCGGCCGCCCGCCGACGGCGGGACGTGGGACCTGCACCTGCCGCTCTCCGTACACGGGGACCGGCTCGGCGTGCTCACCGTCTCCCGGCACGACGAGCCCGGCCGGGAGACGCGCCAGGAGCTCGTGGCGCTCGCCGCGGTCCTGTCCCGCGCACTCAAGATCGCCGATGCGGGCACCGACGTCTACCGGCGTGCCCGGCGGCGCAACCGCCTCACGCTCGCCGCCGAGATCCAGTGGGATCTCCTTCCCGGGCGATCGCAAGTGTCCGAGGACTACCACCTCGCCGGGCAGCTCGAACCCGCGTACTCCATCTGGGGGGACAACTTCGACTGGGCGGCCGGCGCGGACCACCTCATCGTGACCGTCACCAACGGCATGGGCCGCGGCGTCGAGGCCGCGCTGCTCACCCAGCTCACCGTCGGCGCCCTGCGCAACGCCCGGCGTTCCGGCGCCGACCTGGTCGACCAGGCCACGCTCGCCAACGAGACCGTCTACACCCAGCACCACGGCCAGCGCCATGTCTCCACGCTGCTGCTGCGCTTCGACCTGGAGACCGGTGCCGTCGCGGCGATCGACGCCGGGTCGCCGAAGATGTTCCGCATGCGCGGCAGCATCGTGGAGCCGATCGCGCTGGAGGCGCAGCTCCCGCTGGGCATGTTCGAGGACACCGGCTACTCCGAGCAGGAGTTCGCCATCGAGCGCGGCGACCGCCTGGTGATCTTCAGCGACGGGTTCCACGCGGCGGTGGGACCGCACGGCGAGCCGTACGGCTCCTCCGCCCTCGCGGCGGCGCTGCGCCAGACGCGCCTGCAGAACCCCTCCGAGGCGGTTCGCACGCTGACCCGCGGTCTGCTCGACTACTACGAGGGCGACGAGATCGCCGACGACGCGGTCGTCCTCTGCCTCGACTGGAACGGCCGCGGGTCGCCGCTCTGACGATCAGCTCTCCGGCTTGATCCAGTCGAAGGTGCGTTCCACCGCCCGGCGCCAGTTGTCGTACTCCACCGAGCGCCGGGCCGGGTCCATCGCGGGCAGCCACTGGGCCGCGCGGTGCCAGTTGCGGCGCAGCCCCTCCAGGTCAGGCCAGTAGCCGACGGCGAGCCCCGCCGCGTAGGCGGCGCCGAGCGAGACCGTCTCGGCCGCCATCGGCCGGATCACCGGTACGTTGAGGACGTCGGAGATGAACTGCATGAGCAGGTTGTCGGCGGTCATGCCGCCGTCCACCTTCAGGGCCTTGAGGGCCAGCCCCGAGTCGGCGTTCATCGCGTCGACCACCTCGCGGGTCTGCCAGCCGGTGGCCTCCAGCACGGCGCGTGCCAGGTGCCCCTTGGTGATGTAGGAGGTCAGCCCGACGATGATGCCGCGGGCCTCGCTACGCCAGTACGGCGTGAACAGGCCGGAGAAGGCGGGCACGATGTAACAGCCGCCGTTGTCGTCCACGGTCCGCGCGAGCGTCTCGATCTCCGGTGCGCTGCCGATGATGCCCAGGCCGTCGCGGAACCACTGGACGAGCGCGCCCGTGATCGCGATGGACCCTTCGAGGGCGTACACCGCGGGCTCGTCGCCGATCTGGTAGCCGACCGTCGTGAGCAGGCCGTGCGTCGAGCGTACGGGCTCGGTACCCGTGTTGAGCAGCAAGAACGCCCCGGTGCCGTACGTGCACTTGGCCTCGCCCGGAGCGAAGCACGTCTGCCCGAACAGCGCCGCCTGCTGGTCGCCGAGCGCCGCCGCGATGCGCACACCGGGCAGGACGTGGCTGGCCGGACCGTACGTCTCGGTCGAGGGCCGGATCCGGGGCAGCATCGCGCGGGGGACCCCGAAGAAGTCCAGCAGTTTCTCGTCCCAGTCGAGCGTGGTGAGGTTCATCAGGAGCGTACGGCTGGCGTTGGTGACGTCGGTGACGTGCAGGCCGCCGGCCGGGCCGCCCGTGAGGTTCCAGATGAGCCAGCTCTCCATCGTCCCGAAGATCACGTCCCCGCGCTCGGCGCGTTCGCGCAGGCCGGGGTGGTGGTCCAGCATCCAGCGGATGCGCGGCGCGGAGAAGTAGGTGGCCAGGGGGAGCCCGCAGCGGTCGCGGACGATGTCGGCGTCCGGCCGCGCGGCCAGTTCGTCGACGAGCCGGTCCGTACGCGTGTCCTGCCAGACGACGGCGTGGCCGATCGGCCGTCCGGTGTGGCGGTCCCACAGCACCGTGGTCTCGCGCTGGTTGGCGATGCCGAGCGCGGCGACCTGGTCGGGGGTGGCGCCGGCCTGGGCGACCGCCTCGGGCGCGATGCGCTCGAGGTTGCGCCAGATCTCCATCGCGTCGTGCTCGACCCAGCCGGGTTTGGGAAAGTGCTGCTTGTGCTCACGCTGCGTGACCGACACCAGGCGCCCGCCGTGGTCGAACAGGATGCAGCGCGTCGACGTCGTGCCCTGGTCGACCGAC
Organism: Actinomadura sp. DC4; assembly: GCF_030406325.1. Classification (GTDB taxonomy): domain Bacteria; phylum Actinomycetota; class Actinomycetes; order Streptosporangiales; family Streptosporangiaceae; genus Actinoallomurus. The sequence continues at coordinate 92,200 of NZ_JAUEQY010000030.1, forward strand.
ATCACGTAGCGCTCTACCATCGCGTCCCTACCTCCAAGGTCGGGCGGCCGGGCCTCTCACCATCGGGAGGCGCCGAGATCTCGGGAGACGGCGCGCGCCGCGTCGCGTACGCCGGTCACCAGTGCCGGTTTCGGCCGTCCCCCGGGGCCGCAGATGCGTTCGACGGCGCCGGAGATGCCCATGGCGCCGACGACCAGCCCGCCCTGACCGCGGATGGGAGCGGCGACACCAGCCTCCCCGACCGTCATCTCCTCCAGCTCGGCGGCCCACCCCATGTCACGTACCTCGGCCAGCGCCCGCGCGAGATCGCGGGGAACGGTGACGGTACGGCGCGTGAACGGTTCGAGTTCGCCGTGCAGCGTGGCGGCGGTGCCCGCGTCGTAGGCGAGCAGCACCTTGCCGAGCGCGGTCGCGTGGGCCGGCAGCAGCGCCCCGACGTCGAGGGTCTGGAGGGTGTCGTCGGGGCGGAAGACGTGGTGGACGACGAGCACCTTGCCATCCAGCGGCGTGCCGATCCGTACGGCCTCGCCGCTGCGCGCCGCCAGCGCGTCCGCCCAGTTGATCGCGCGGGAGCGCAGCTCGTTGACGTCGAGGTAGCTGGTGCCGAGGTGCAGCAGCGTCGCGCCGAGGCGGTACTTGCCCGTCTCCTCGTCCTGCTCGACGAAGCCGACGCCGTGGAGCGTGCGCAGGATTCCGTGGGCGGTGCCGCGGGCCAGGCCGAGCGACCCGGCGATCTCGCTGACGCCGAGCCTGCCGGAGCCGCGCGCGAGCAGGCGGAGGATCGCCGCCGCGCGTTCGATCGACTGGACCGGTCCGGGCACGCTGCGGAGCATAGCCATGTCGTCATGTATTCGACAATGTCGGCATCATTAAGCTCTGTAGTCACCCGAACGCCCCTGGTAGTGACCCAGGCCACAGCGACACGCCCGTACGGGATGGCCGAAGCTGGCAACGCAGGGCCGCGTTCGACAATGTCGGCACCTGTCTGTTGACCCTCTGCCTGGGCCGACTTACCGTCCGGGCAGCCGTGAGAGGCGCTTTCCTTCACCGGGGACCCGTCGTTCACGTGCGGTGCCTCGTGACGCCCGGACCGGGTGTCGTATTCAAGGAGGAGACGTGGCAGAGCGTTTGAAGATCCCCGGACTTGCCGGTGAGCTGGCCGCCGAGTTCGCCGGGACGCTGATCCTGATTCTCTTCGGGACGGCCGTCGTGGCGCAGGTCGTGGCGGGCGGAATCGGCGATCATGACAGCATCGCGTGGGCGTGGGGCCTCGGCGTCACGCTGGGCGTCTACGTGGCGGGGCGCATCAGCGGCGCCCACCTCAATCCGGCGGTGACCCTGGCGCTGGCCGTCTTCAAGGGCTTCTCCTGGCGCAAGGTCGCGCCGTACGCGGCGGCGCAGTTCCTCGGCGCTTTCGTGGCCGCCCTGATCGTCCGCTGGAACTACAGCGAGGTGCTCGGGAAGATGGACCCGGGCCACACGATCAAGACCCAGGGCGTCTTCTCCACGCTGCCCGGCAACGGCGCGCTCCCCGTGCACACCTGGGGCGCCTTCCGCGACCAGGTGATCGGCACCGCGATCCTGCTCTTCCTGATCCTCGCCGTGACCGACCTGAAGAACTCCGCGCCCGCCGCCAACCTCACCCCGTTCATCGTCGGCCTCATCGTCGTCGCGATCGGCATGGCCTGGGGGACCGACGCCGGCTACGCCATCAACCCGGCACGTGACTTCGGCCCGCGCCTGGCCTCGTTCTTCACCGGGTACGGCACGGCCTTCCGCGACCAGTACGGCGGGCTGTACTTCTGGGTGCCCATCGTCGGCCCGCTCATCGGCGCGGTCCTCGGCGCCGGGCTGTACCAGGCCCTGGTCGCCCGCTTCCTGCCGGCCGAGGAGACCGAGCCGGGTCGCGTCCCGGCCGAGGCCACGCCCGAGAACGTCTGAACTCAAGCGATAAGAGAGGCGACCTTTCATGGCCGACTTCGTCGGAGCCGTTGACCAGGGCACCACGAGCACGCGTTTCATGATTTTCGATCACTCGGGCAACGAGGTGGCCAAGCACCAGCTCGAGCACGAGCAGATCCTCCCCCAGCCCGGCTGGGTCGAGCACAACCCCACCGAGATCTGGGAGCGCACCAGGTCCGTCATCGAGACCGCGCTGCACGGGGCGAACCTCACCGCCGCCGACCTCGCGGCGCTCGGCATCACCAACCAGCGCGAGACCGCCGTCGTCTGGAACCGCCGTACCGGGCGTCCCTACTACAACGCGATCGTCTGGCAGGACACCCGTACGGACCGCATCGCCTCGGCGCTCGACCGCGACGGGCGCGGCGACGTCATCCGGACCAAGGCCGGGCTCCCGCCGGCGACGTACTTCTCCGGCGGCAAGATCCAGTGGATCCTGGAGAACGTCGACGGGGTACGCGAGGCGGCCGAGGCCGGCGACGCGGTGTTCGGCAACACCGACACCTGGCTGCTGTGGAACCTCACCGGCGGCGCCGCCGGCGGCGTGCACGTGACCGACCCGACCAACGCCAGCCGCACGATGCTGATGAACCTCGAGACGCTCGACTGGGACGACGAGCTCCTGTCGTTCTTCAACGTCCCGCGGAGCATGCTGCCGGAGATCAAGCCGTCGTCCAACCCGGACTTCTATGGCACGACGCTGGCCAACGGCCCGCTGGGCGGCGAGGTGCCGCTCTCCGGCGACCTCGGCGACCAGCAGGCGGCGACGGTCGGGCAGGTCTGCTTCGGTGTCGGCGAGGCCAAGAACACCTACGGCACCGGCAACTTCCTGCTGCTCAACACCGGCACCGAGCTCGTACGTTCCAAGAACGGGCTGCTCACCACGGTCTGCTACCAGTTCGGCTCCGAGGCGCCGGTGTACGCCCTGGAAGGCTCGATCGCGGTGACCGGGTCGGCCGTGCAGTGGCTGCGCGACCAGCTCGGCATCATCTCGGGCGCCTCCCAGAGCGAGACCCTCGCCCGGCAGGTCGAGGACAACGGCGGCGTCTACTTCGTACCGGCCTTCTCCGGTCTGTTCGCGCCGTACTGGCGCTCCGACGCCCGCGGCGCGATCGTCGGGCTGTCCCGCTACAACACCAACGCCCACCTGGCGCGGGCGACGCTGGAGTCGATCTGCTACCAGACCCGCGACGTCGTCGAGGCGATGCGGCAGGACTCCGGGGTCACCCTCGACGTGCTGCGCGTCGACGGCGGCGTGACCGCGAACGAGCTGTGCATGGAGCTGCAGGCCGACATCCTCGGCGTGCCGGTCTCCAAGCCGGTCGTCGCGGAGACGACGGCGCTCGGCGCGGCGTACGCCGCCGGCCTCGCGACCGGGTTCTGGAACTCCACCGAGGAGCTCAAGCAGAACTGGAACGAGGACAAGCGGTGGGAGCCGCGCTGGAGCGATGACCAGCGGTCCACCGGCTACGCCGGCTGGAAGAAGGCGGTCGACCGCACCCTCGACTGGGTCGACGTGGACTGACGTTCGACGACGGGCGGGGCGCGCCGGTACGGGCGCCCCGCCCGCCGCCCTCTCGTCCCTTAGCTTTGAGGAGCCTGAGAAATGAAACCCGCATCCCTGGGACCGGCCTACCGCGCGCGGGCCGTGCGCGAGCTGGCGGACCAAGAGTTCGACGTCCTGGTCGTGGGCGGCGGCGTGGTGGGCGCGGGCGCCGCGCTCGACGCCGTGTCGCGCGGTCTGTCCGTCGGCCTGGTCGAGGCCGCGGACTGGGCGGCCGGCACCTCCAGCCGGTCGAGCAAACTGATCCACGGTGGCCTGCGCTACCTCGAGCAGCGCGACTTCGGTCTCGTACGCGAGGCACTTCGGGAGCGCGCCTTGCTGCTGACCAGGATCGCGCCGCACCTGGTGCACCCGGTCCCGTTCCTGTACCCGCTGAAGCACCGGATGTGGGAACGCTTCTACGTCGGCGCGGGCATCGGCCTGTACGACACGATGGGCGGCTCCGGAGCGGTGCCCCGGCACCGGCACCTGAGCCACCGCCGCGCGCTGCGCATGGCGCCGGCCCTGCGCGGCGACTCCTTCGTCGGCGCGATCCAGTACTTCGACGCCCAGGTGGACGACGCGCGCTTCACGATGACGCTCGCCCGTACGGCAGCAGAGTACGGCGCGACGGTCGTGAGCCGCGCCCGCGCGACGGGTTTCGTCCGCGAGGGCGAGCGCGTGACCGGCGCCCGCGTACACGACCTGGAGAACGACCAGGAGATCACCGTACGGGCCCGCGAGGTCATCAACGCGACCGGCGTGTGGACCGATGAGACCCACCGGCTGGCCGGCGCCCGCGGGGACGTGGAGGTCCGCGCCTCCAAGGGTGTGCACATCCTCGTCCCGCGCGACCGGATCCGGCTGGACACGGGCCTGATCATGCGTACGGAGAAGAGCGTGCTGTTCGTCATCCCGTGGGGACGGCACTGGATCATCGGCACGACCGACACGGCCTGGGAACAGGAGGTGGACGAGCCGGCCGCCAGCGGCGCGGACGTGGACTACCTGCTCGAACACGTGAACTCGGTGCTCGCGATCCCGCTGGCGCACGACGACATCGAGGCGGTGTACGCGGGCCTGCGGCCGCTCGTCTCCGGGGGGTCAGCCGAGACGACCAAGCTGTCCCGCGAGCACACGGTCTCCCGTCCGGTGCCGGGCCTCACGGTGATCGCCGGAGGGAAGTTCACGACGTACCGGGTGATGGCCGAGGACGTGGTCGACGTCGCCGCCGAACGCCTGCCGACGAACGTGCCGGCCTCGGCGACCCACCGCCTGCCCCTCGCGGGCGCGGTGGGGTACGAGGTGCTGTGGAACGACCGCCGCCGCCTGGCCGCCCGCGCGAACCTGCACGTCGCACGGATCGAGCACCTGCTGAACCGTTACGGCTCCTGCGTGGACGAGCTCCTAGAGCTGATCGAGTCCGACCCGTCGCTGGGCGAGCCGCTTCCGGCCGCGACGGACTATCTGAAGGCGGAGGCGGTGTACGCGGTGACGCACGAGGGCGCCCTGCACGTGGAGGACGTCCTGCGCCGCCGCCTGCGCGCCTCGATGGAGGAATGGGACCAGGGAGCGGCCGCCGCGCCGGAGGTCGCGGCGTTGATCGCCCCGTATCTGGGCTGGGACGCCGAGACGGTGAAGCGAGAGACGGAACACTATCTGCGCCACGTCGACGCCGAACGCGAGGCCCGGCGCAGCCAGGACGACGAGAGCGCCGCGGCGGCGCTGGGCGAGGCCCCGGCCCTGTTCCCGGACCGGGCCGCCTCCTGACCTGACCCCCTCACCCCGAGCGGCACGGGGCCTCGCACTCGTTCGGTGCGAGGCCCCGCCGGTGGTTCACCGGGTGCTTCTGAGCCGGTCAGCACCAGTCCCAGTCGTCCCAGTCGTCGCAGCAGTCCCAGCCGCAGCCCCACCAGGAGACCAGGTGGCTGCTGAGGTGCTGACCGGTGACCGGAGCGCTTGCCGTTGCCGCGCCCGCAGGGGTCGCCGCACCCATCGTGAGGGCGGCCGCGCCCGCGAAGGCCGCACCGGAGATGGCTACCGCGAGTCGCTTCGAAATTGCCATGGAAACTACCTCCCTGGTTGGTACCCGACGGCATGACCGGTCATTGTCATGCCAGGCAATTTGTGGCTTTTATGGCCTCATCGCCTAATTACACCTCACATGGTCGGATCGTCAGACGCAATACCGACAAAGGGCAATATGCAACATCTTGACCACTATTGGGTGGGTTTGACTGGCCTCGGTAAAGCCCACGAACGCCCTGGCAGCAGGGCATCCGGCGGCGTTACAGCCCGAAAATAGGGCAAGATGCCAACTGTCCATTCCATGGCCTCGCCAATGGCCCGCCATGGGCTGTTCGTGGCTGATTCGCGGGCCGCGGACTCCAGGCCGGGGACCAACGGCGCTCCGGACCGGACCGTACGGCCCTGAAACCGCCCCCCGCTCACGCGTTCTGATGAAGGGAGCCGAGCGGGGAGGTGCCGCCGAATGAGCACGATCATCGTGGGCGCGGACGGCTCGCGCGACAGTCTGCGGGCGGTCGAGTGGGCCGCCGAGGAGGCGGCGCTGCGCAAGGCGTCCCTGCGGATCGTGCACGCCGCGGCGCCCTGGCTGCATGATCGGAACGTCGACCCGCGCCTCCTCGCCGTACGCGACTGGCTGCTCGCCGGCGGCCGGGAGGTCCTCGACGCGGCGGCCGGGACCGCCCGCGCCCGCGCGCCCGGCATCGACGCCGGCGGCGAGATGGTGCCCGGCGGCGCCTCACGGGCCCTGCTGGAACGGTCGGCGTCCGGCGGCGCCTCCATGATCGTGCTCGGCGGCCACGGTGTGGGCACGGTCGCGGGCCTGCTGCTCGGGTCGACGGCGTTGCAGGTCGTCGCGCACACGACGGTGCCCGCCGTGGTCGTACGGCACCTGGAGCCGATGCGGCGCCAGGAGATCGCGGTCGGCGTCGACGGGCCGCCGAGCGGTGAGCCGGCCCTCGCCTTCGCCTTCGAGGAGGCCGCACTCCGCGGCGCGCGCCTGCGCGCCGTGCACGTGTGGTCCGATCCTGGCGCGATCGGGCCCGGCGGCATGACGCCGCTGGTCTACAACCCCGAGGTGGTGAACGGCGAGCACGCCCGCAGGCTGGACGACGAGCTGGAGACGTGGCGGTGGAAGTACCCCGAGGTCGAGGTCGTCACCGAGGTCGTGCACGGGCGTCCCGTACGCATCCTCGCCGGTGTCTCCGCCCGCGCCGACCTCCTGGTGGTGGGCACGCGCGGCCGGGGCGGGTTCGCCGGTCTCGTCCTCGGTTCGGTCAGTCACGGGCTCCTGCACCACGCGCACTGCCCGCTGGCCGTCATCCCCTCCGGATGAGCGAGAGGTCCCGGCCTGCCGAGGACCTTCGTCCCTGCCCGACTCGGGGCGGGGATGGTGCGCTGGATACCTACGATTCGACCAGGAGCCGCCGATGGATGCCGTGGAGACGCCGCGGGCGGACCGGATCGCGCACTCGCTCGTCGACGCCGCCGTGTGGGCGCCTTCGGTGTACGACACCCAGCCATGGTGGTTCGGCACGCGCGGCTCGACCGTCACCCTGCACGCCGACGCCGAGCGCCGGCTGGAGGTGGCCGATCCGGACGGCCGCGAGATGTTCATCAGCTGCGGCGCGGCGCTCTACACGCTGCGCCTGGGGGTCCGCGCCCTCGGCCGTACGCCGGAGGTCCGGATGCTGTCCGACCGGCGGCGGCCCGGCCTGATCGCCGACGTCGGCGTCGGTGTGGAACAGCCGGTCACCGCCGAGGAACGCCAGATGTACGCGCAGGTCGCCCGCAGGCACACCCACAGCGGCGGATTCCGCCCCGGCGGCATGCCGATCGGGCTCCTCCAGGCGCTGCGCACCCACGCCTACTCCGAGCAGGTCTGCCTGCGGATCGTCGCCGACCCCAGAACCCGGATCGCGCTCGCCGCCCTCACCGAGGCGGCCGAGCAGGTGCAGCGCCAGAACCCCGCCTACGTCGCCGAGGCCGCCCGCTGGACCCAGGACGCCCACCGTACGGCCGGAGAGCGTGAGGAGACCTGTCCGAGCGAGTCGGCGCACCTGAACGCCGACTTCGCCGGGTGCGACTTCGCCCGTGGCCAGGGCTGGGGCCCGGCCGGTTCCGCCCAGCGGGACGCCACGGGCGTCGTCGCCATCCTGCTGACCGACGGGGACGAACGGAGCGACTGGCTGTGCGCCGGCCAGGCCCTGCAGCGGATCCTGCTGTGCGCCGCCGAGTACGAGGTGTCGGCGGCCTTCCACGGCCAGGCGCTGGAGGTGCCGGAACTGCGGGAGTTCGTCCGGAACCGCTTCTGCGATGGCGCCCACCCGCAGGTGATCATGCGGCTGGGGGTCGCCCACCCCGGCGCGGTGCGCCGGTCGGTCACCGAGCTGACCCGGGGCGAGCTGTGACGCTCAGTCGTCCCGCGAGCGGTCGCCGGTCGCCTTGAGCTGGGCGACGAAGGCCGCGGCCTGCGTACGGCGGCGCATGTCGAGCTTGGTGAACAGGTTCGAGACGTAGTTCTTGACCGTCTTCTCGGCCAGGAAGAGCCGCTCGCCGATCTGCCGGTTCGTGAGCCCCTCGCCGATGAGCTCGAGGATCTGGCGCTCCTGGTCGGACAGGGTGGACAGCGGATCCTTGCGGGTCTGGCGCTCGCGGAGCCGGTGGAGCATCTGGGCGGTGCTGTGCGGGTCCAGCAGAGACTGCCCGGAGGCCACCGTACGGACCGCGGAGATCAGGTCGGACCCGTGGATCTGCTTCAGGACGTAGCCGGCGGCACCCGCCATGACCGCGTCGAACAACGCCTCCTCGTCGGAGAACGAGGTGAGCATCAGGCAGGCGAGCCCCGGAAGCCGCGAGCGGATCTCCCGGCAGACGCTCACGCCGTCGCCGTCGGGCAGCCGTACGTCCAGGACCGCGACGTCGGGCCGTACGGCGGGGATCCGCGCGATGGCGTGGGCGGCGGTGGCGGCCTCGCCGGCGATCTCGATGTCGGACTCGGACTCGAGCAGGGCGGCGACGCCGCGCCGTACCACTTCGTGGTCGTCGAGCAGGAATACCCGGATCGTCATGCCCTGCCCCCGTCATCCGTGCGGGCCGGCGGTCGCCGGCCCTGTGTCCTCACGTTAGGAGGCGTTCCTCAGTTCAGCGCGGAACGAACGTCGGCGATCCTCAAGACCTAGGTCCCTTGCGCGATCGCCGGAATCAGGGCAGCCCGGTCCAGCGGGGCGCGACCGCGGCCCACTCGCGCTCCCACAGGTCGATGCGGCGGCGTTCGAGCCGCCGGTCGATCAGCGTTCGGGCGGCGGAGTGCAGCAGCGCGATCAGCGTGAGGGCCGTCACCGCGGCCATGATGCTGTCGGCGACCGTCTGGGAGTGCTTGCGCGGATGCGAGGTCAGCCGGCCCTCGCGGTCGATCCAGACGGAGCGGTGCGTGCCGACCGGCTCGCCTCCCGCAGTCGGGACGACGGCGCTGTGGCCGGCCCCGGCGGCGTCGTGCCAGCCGATGCGCACGGCCTGGTCGAGGACGCCCCGCGACCCCGTGGGCGAGGCGTCGATGACGACGGCGTCCACCAGGTGGCGGGTGTGCGCCTGCAGGCGTTCGGCCCGGGCCCCGGCGCCCCCGGCCACCCGTGCGGTCACCAGGACCGTGAGCGGCGCGAGAACCAGGAAGAGCACGCCGAGCGCGATCATCGCGCGTGCGTGCGTACGGTCGACCGGACGCCGCAGCGGGTTGCGATCGGGGCGCAGGTAACGGATCACGCCCAACAGGTTGATCGTGAAGGTTCGCATCGGACACCTCCGCAACGGCCTTTCACCGTCAGACTAGGCGGTTCGGCCCTGACAGGGGAGGGGCGTCGGCATACGTGCCACGTCCCGTTCAGCCCCATGCCGGCAAGGGCTTGGCCCCCTGACCGGTCTCTGACGGACCCCGCCGTGAGCCGGGCCGCGCCGCGGCGAGCCGAGAACCCCAGCATCGCGCCGTCCGAGCGGGCCGGAACAGGGGCTGCCGGGCCGTGTCGAGGGGACTTTCGGCCTCTTCTGGACCCGTGCCCTCCTCCACGACCCTGAGAGGGAGGGGGAGGCGCCGATGGGCCGGTTCGACGGGGCGTACGTGCTCGCGGGTTTCGACGGTTCGGCGGCGGGCGAGCGCGCCTTGCGCTGGGCCGTCGAGGAGGCACGCCTGCGGCGGATGCCGCTGGTCGTGTGCCACGCCTGGCACTGGCCCTATCCCGTACCGCCGTCCGGCCCGTCGGCACTGGAGACCGTCCAGAAGATGGCCCGGCACGTCCTGGACCGGGGGATGCTCATCGCGCGGGAGGCCGGGCCGCGGATCCCGGCCAGCGGGAGGCTGGTGTCCGGTCCCGCGCCCGCGATGCTGGTGAACCAGTCCAAGGACGCCGCCCTGGCCGTGGTCGGCACGCACGGCGAGGGCTCCGGCGCGGAGACCTCCGCCGGGTCCTCCGCCCTCCAGCTGCCCGCCTACGCGCACTGCCCGGTGATGGTCGTGCGTAACGCCGCCGACCGCGGCCGGCCGATCGTGGTCGGCGTGGACGGCTCGGCCGCCTCGGACGCCGCGCTCGCGTTCGGTTTCGAGGAGGCCGCCCTGCGCGGGCAGCCGCTGCGGGCCGTGCTCGGCTGCTGGGAGCCCGACGTCATCGCCTCCGCGGAGATGGGGATGATCCGCGACCCGGACGAGGTGCGCATGATGGCCGCGAGCCGGCTGGAGCGCACGGTGTCCCCGTGGCGGGAGCAGTACCCCTACGTCGACGCGGAGACCGTCCTGCTCATGCGGACGCCCCGCCACGCGCTGCTGGAGGCCGCCGCGCGGGCCGCGCTGCTCGTCCTGGGCGGCCGGGGTCTCGGGGGTGTCACGGGGCTGCGGCTCGGCGCCGTCAGCAGCGCCATGCTCCAGCACGCGCCCTGCTCGGTGGCGATCGTCCGGCCGCGCGGCTGAGCCCCGGAGGCCGAAGTCACGGGGATCGAGGACCTTTGCCGCTCACGATGGCCCCCGCGTACGGCGATTCTCGGAAGAGAGACCAGACAGGGGGAACGATCAGATGACCGCGGAGACCGGAATGCGGCCGTCATCAGGGGCGCACGAACCGGGAGGGGCCGGTACGGCCCTCCCCGAGGCCAGGAGTGTGCTGGCCGTCGTGGCGAGGCCCGGCGACGAGGCCTGCTACCTCGGTGCGGTACTCGACGCCTTCCGCCGTGGTGGCAGCCAGGTGAGCGTTCTCGCCTTCAGCCGGGGGGACGAGTCGCCGTACAACGACTCGATGGAACAGCTCGAGGTGATCCGCCCGTTCGAGCTGGACCGGGCCGCGTCGGCCCTGCGGGCGGTGCACTGCCTGCTCGCGGACTATCCGGAGGCCGAGATGCGCCGGCTCCCGACCGCGCAGCTCGCCGAACGCGTGATCCGCATGATCGGCGAATGGTCCGTCGACCTGATCCTCACCGTCGACGGGCGCGTGGTCGATCGTACGGCGGCGTGCGTGGCCTGCCAGGCCGGCCGGGAGGCGGCCGTACCCGTGCTCGGCTGGACCCTGCCGCACGAGGTGGCCAAGGTCGTACGTGAGGCCACCGGGCTGTCGGTGACCGGGGACGCGGGGACGCGGATCGACTTCGAGCTGCGGGTCGCCCGCACGATCCAGCGGTACGCGATGAGCGCCCACGTCAGCCAGGCCGGTGGCTGCGGCACCCAGCTCGCGCGGCTGGAGGTCCAGGGGGACCGCGAATGGCTGCGCTGGCTCGTCCCGGCGGTCGCCGAGGCGGCGCCGGCGAAGGGGAGGAGACGGCCGTGATCGCGGTCGCGGACGTGATGCGTCACCAGGCCGTGGCCGTACGCGAGAGGGCGCGCCTCGCCGAGATCGTCTCGGCGATGCGCCGTTTCCACGTCTCCTCGTTGCCGGTGGTCGACGCCGAGGACCGGGTCATCGGGCAGATCGTGGACGACGACGTTTTGCTCGGCGGCGAGCCCCGTGAGTCCTGCGCTCCCCGCGACCGGATCGTCGGCCGGCTGGACCGGTGGTTCCGGCGCGCCGTGCGGCCCACGAGGTACGGAGGCCGGGAGAGGCTGGCAACCGACCTGATGAGCTCACCGGCGGTGACCGTCACCGGGGCGATGCCCGCCCGCGAGGCGGCGCGCGCGATGTACCGGCACCACGTCCACCAGCTTCCGGTGGTCGACGGCGTGAGCGGCCGGCTCACCGGGACCGTGACCAGGTCCGACGTGCTCGCGGTGTACGAGCGCCCGGACGAGGACATCCGCCGCGAGATCCTCTACGACATCATCGAGGACACGCTGGGGATGCCGCCTGATGACTTCGACGTCGCGGTGACGAGGGGCGCCGTGACCATCGGCGGGCGGCTCGAACGCCACTCCGCCGCGCTCCGGCTCGCCGGGGCCATCGCGCACGTCGCCGGTGTGTTCACCGTCATGGACCACCTGACGTACAAGGTGGACGACGTCACGCCGGCGCCGCACGCCCGGTTGTGAGCGGTGGTCAGGCCGCGTGTACACGGAGTTCGGACAGGTCCGTCACGATGAGGTCCGCGCCGCACTCGCCGGTTCCGGCGACGCCGAGCCGGTCGACGCCGACGACGAGCCCGAACCCGCCCCGCTGGGCCGCCGCGACCGCCGAGCCGATCTCCTCCACCACCGCGGTGTGCCGCGGCTGGGCGCCCATCCGCAGGGCGGCCTGGGCGAACAGCGCCGAGTCCGGGCCGGACGGCAGGCCGGTGCCGGGCGCGTCGAGCCCGTCCAGGACGATGTCGAACATGGCCACCACACCGGCGCTCCGCAGCACCTCGCCGCCGTGCCGCTGCGTGGACACCGCGGCGGTGCGGATGCCGCGCCTACGGGCCTCCCGGATCAGCGTCACGGCGGAGCCGAACGGGCTCACGCCGTGCCGGCGGACCTCGGCGAGGAAGAACTCCTCCTGCCGGATCGTGAGGGCGCGAAGGTCGTCGTAGGGCAGGCTGACGCCGCGTGAGGCGAGGAAGTCGCGCGCACCCGCGATCCTCGGCCTGCCGTGGGTGTACCTCAGGTAGTCCTCGCGCACGCCGAACGGCGTGAAGGCGGTCTCGTGCGCCGCCGCGTACGCGCGCAGGAACGGGTCCATGACGGTCTTCCAGGCCCCCGCCGACGTACGGGCGCTGTCGATGACCACGCCGTCCACGCCGAAGATCACAGCCGTGATGTCGCCCCCGAGCACGCACTCTCCGGTGCCGGTGCGCATGGCCGGTTCACCTCTTCCCGTGATCGCCGCGCGAGCTCTCCTCTCCCTCAGCCTTCCCGGCTCCGCGTGCCCTCACCCAGCCGCGACTCTGGCCCGCTCACGGCGGCATCACCGCCGTGAGCGGCCACGACGCCGTCCGGCCGGCCAGGGTCCGTGCCGCGCGCGAGGTCAGCACTACGACGGCGACGTCCTCGCCCAGCGACTGCCAGGCGGCGAGTACGGCCTCCGGGCCCTCGGCGGGCAGCACGATCGCCCCGGCGAGGCCGAACCCGAGTACCTTGCCGCTCTCCCCGATGACCGCGATCTTCGCCGCGCCGCGCTTCTCCGGTGCAGGGCGCGCGGACGGCGGATCGTCGATCGCCACGGGTTCGAGAGCTCCGATGACACCGGCGGGTACGGGTTCACCGGCCGGGCCGTCCGGGTGAAACCGGTCGAGGAGGTCACGGAGTGTCGGCATGTCCCCATGCTCATTGGCCGGCGCCCGCCGGGGCAGGGCCGCACGGAAGTCAGACCTGGGACCTTCGCCCCGGTTCGCCGGAACGCCCCGTTCCGGCCACGGGCCGCGCGCGCGTCAAGGCCCCGGCGGTCCGCCGGGACCTTCGCCTCGTCTCAGACGGACACCGTGGCCTTGTCCGCGGCCTCGTGCGGCGCCTCCGGGACGGCCCGGCGCCTGCCGGGCAGCAGCAGGGCGACGACCACGGTGCCGGCGCCGAGGATGATCCCGCCGACCTGGCTGGTGTGCGCGACGGCGTGCGCGAACGCGTGGTCGGCCGCGCGTACGAGGGCCGCGGCCGGTCCGGGGCCGGCGGTCTCGGCGACCTTCCGCGCGACCGCGAGGGCACCGCCGACCGACTCCCCGGCCGCCTCGGTGGCCTGGGCCGGCAGCCGTCCGCCGACGGCCGCGTCGACGCCCGAGGCGTACGTGCTCGCCAGGATCGAGCCGAGGATCGCGATGCCGAGCGAACCCCCGAGCTCCAGCGACGTGTCGTTGACCGCGCCGCCGACGCCGAGCTGCTTCTCGGGGAAGGCGCCCATGATCGCGTCGGTGCAGGGGGAGACGCTCAGGCCGATCGCGGCGCCGAGCAGGAGCAGCGGGGCGAGGAAGTCGCCGTACCCCGAGCCGTCGCCGACGCGGGTCAGCAGCAGGACGCCCGCCGTGCCCAGGGCCATGCCGGCGGTCACGGTCACCCGCATGCCGGCCCGCGGGGTGAGCGCACCGGTGACGGCCGCGCCCGCGAACACCGCGCCGGCCAGCGGCAGCAGCCGTACGCCGGTGGCCAGCGGGCCGTACCCGAGGACGAACTGCAGGTGCTGCGTCAGGTAGTAGATCGAGCCGAACGCCGCGAGGAAGAACAGCATGACGGCCAGGTTCGCCCCGGCGAAGGCGCGGTCGGCGAACCTGCGGACGTCGAGGATCGGCCGCGGGTGCCGCAGCTCCCATGCGACGAACCCGGCCAGGCCCAGCCCCGCGAGCACGGCGGCGCCGATCGCCCCAGGGCCCCAGCCGAAGCGCGGCCCCTCGATGATCATGTAGACGAGTGAGGCGAGGAAGACGACCGACAGGAGCCCGCCCACCAGGTCCAGGCGGCCCGAGACGGCGGCGCGGGACGGCGGGACCACCGCGAGGGCGGCGATCATGGCGACGCCCGCGACCGGCACGTTGATCAGAAATGTCAGGCCCCACGCGTGCCCCTCCAGCAGCCGGCCGGCCAGCAGCGGCCCGGCCGCGATGGCCAGGCCCGAGGTGGCCGTCCAGACGGTGATCGCCCGTGCCCTCTCGCGGCGCGGGAAGGTCGCGGTCAGCAGGGACAGCGTGGCCGGCATGATCATCGCGGCGCCGACGCCCATCACCGCCCGCGCCGCGATCACCGCGGCGGTGCTGTGCGCCAGGCTGCCCGTCACCGAGCCGGCGCCGAAGACCGCCAGGCCGGCCAGGAGCGCGCCCCGGCGGCTGTACTTGTCCCCGATCGCCCCCATGACCAGCATCAGCGCTGCGTACGGGACGGTGTAGGCGTCGATGACCCACTGCAGGTCACTGCCGCTCAGGCCGAGGTCCCGCGTCATGGCGGGGGCCGCGACGAGCAGCGACGTGTTCGCCATGACGATGATCAGCAGACTCAGGCAGAGCACCGCCAGCGCCGCCCGGCGGCGGGGGTACGGCGGGTCCGCGTGGTCGACCGGCGTGGTCGCGATCAACGGCATGTTCGTTCCTCTCCTTGCGTAAGGGGCGCGTATTTGCACACCACTGTGCAAGCTATTTATCTGCACAGTGGTGTGCAACAATCGGCGCTTGTGAAAGGAGTCACATGAGCGAGCCGAGGCGGCCCGGCCGCGCGGAGGTCAACCGGCGGCGCATCCTGGCCGTCGCCGCGGACGAGCTGAGCCGCGATCCGGACCTGAGCATGGACGACATCGCCCGCGCCGCGGGCGTCGTGCGCCGCACCGTGTACGGGCACTTCCCGAGCCGTGAGGCGCTCATCGCGGGCATCGCCGACGAGGCCGCGCGCGAGGTCACCGAGGCCCTGGGGAGCGGCGCGGAGAACACCGCATCCCCGGTCGAGGCGCTGGTGATCTCGACGATGGCGACCTGGGAGATCGGCGACCGCTACCGGCTGCTGATCGCGCTGGCCCAGCGCAGCCTGACGGCCGCCGGGATGCGCGACCACCTGCGCCCGGCCCGGGAGCGGCTCGCCGGGTTGCTGGAGGAGGGCGCGCGGAGCGGGGACTTCGCGGGCCACCTGCCGGCGGCCGTGCTCGCCCAGGGCCTGGAGTCACTGCTCCTGGGGCTCCTGCAGGCGGTCAACGAGGGCGTGTGGGAGAGCGCGGAGCCGGCACGGGACGCGGCACGCGCCTGCCTGATCGCCGCAGGCGTCCCCGCGGCGCGGGCCGACGCGGCGGTCACCGCGGCCGTACGGCCGTCCGCGAGCGGCTGACCTCCGGCGGGGAGAGACGGCCGTATCGACGAGCACTCCCGCGTCGTCGGGCCGGTGCCGCCGCCGGGACTCATCGCTGGTCGGACGTGGGATCGCGGACCGTCCCCGCCGCAGGAGACTGGGGAAGGGTCTGTCCTGAAATGGCGTTGATGTCGCGTCCATATGCCGTCGATGCGCAGAACGGCAGAGTGATCGTTTAATCTCCCGAGCGTGCGCATCCCACCGCAGAGAAGGATTTACCTCACGACGGGCATCGGCGTCGCCTCCGTCGCCATGGTGGCGGTGGCGGGTGCCGAGGCGGCCGAGGGCGGGCCGATGAAGACCTGGTGGGTCCTCCTCAGCATCGCCATGACGGTGGTCGGCGCGGCGGTGCCCGGCTACGAGCAGATCCGCAAGGAACGCCAGCGCAAGGAGGCCGAGCGCGCGGCGATCGACGCCGCGGTCGAGATGCGGGTCACGATCAATGACGCGCTCGACCCGATCGTGCGGCAGCTCGGGCGCATCGCGACGGCCACCAGCCGGCAGGAGCGCGGCAACCTGCGGGAGGCCACGATCCCGATGATCCTCGACTCGGCGGCGCACCTCATCAAGGGCCGCCGGGTGCGGGCGTGCTGGTTCCGCATCGAGGACGGCCGGCCGCGCCGGCTCGAACCCGCCCAGTACGCCGGCCGCGCGGACGCGCCCGTGACGGTCTTCGAGGAGGGCACCGCCGAGGGCGACTCCGTCTTCGCCATGATCCGGCACAACGACCACCTGCAGTCCTCCGACGTCGACCGGCACCCGCCGGAGGGCTGGCACGGCTCGGCCGAGCACGGCTACCGATCCTTCGTGGCCGTTCCGGTCGTCGCCGGGCACACGGCGTACGGGATGCTCACCGTCGACGCGATGAACGTCGGTGGTGTCAGCCGTTCGGAGGTGCCGTTCGTACGGCTGCTCGCGGGCCTGCTCGCGGACGCGCTGGCCTATGGAGCCGCCGAGGAGGGATTGCGGCGGCTCGTGCGTTGAATCGATTGACCTTTCGCGCACGTGACCGGACACTGACGAGAGAAAGGGAGTGGGGGCCATGCCGGAAGACCTGGTGGTGCAGGACTCCGACGACCGGTCGGAGCGCATGATCCGCAACCCGCGCCGCTACTTCGCCGAGGCGCGCGAGCGCGCCGAGCGTGAGGTCCGCCGCGAGGTCGAGGGGCGCACGCAGGCGCCGGAGAGCGGCGAGCACGCCGAATAACCCCTGATCAGGTGCGAACGGGGCGCGTCGGGGGAAGGTCGTCAGTGACGGTCACCTGCGGTGACCGGACGACTTGGGGGAGACCATGCTTCCCGACAGCGACGTGCTCATCGTGGGCGGCGGCCCCACCGGACTGCTGCTCGCCGGAGACCTGGCCGCCGCCGGCGTCTCCTGCACCCTGCTCGAACGCCGCGACGGCGAGTCCAACCTGACGCGCGCCTTCGGCGTGCACGCCCGCACACTCGAGCTCCTCGACGCCAGGGGCCTCGCACGTGACCTCATCGCGACCGGTGTGCGGGTCTCCGGCCTCGGCTCGTTCGGCCTCGGCTTCTTCCGCCTGCCGAGCCGCTTCCCGTACCTGCTGATCACTCCGCAGTACGAGACCGAGCGGATCCTCGGCACGCGGGCGCGGGCGCTCGGCGCCGAGATCGCGGGCGGTGCCGAGGTCGTCGCGCTGCGCCAGGACCTGGAGGGTGTCGACCTGACCGTGCGCGACGCCGGAGGCGGGACCTACACCCGGCGGGCGCGCTACGTCGTCGGCACCGACGGCGTGCACAGCGTGGTCCGCCGTGAACTCGGCCTGCCGTTTCCCGGCCGCTCGGCCGTGCGCTCGGTCGTGATCTGCGACGTGCGGCTCCTCCATCCGCCCGTCGACACCGTGACGGCCCGTGCCACCGGTGAGGGCGTCGTCTTCACGGTGCCGTTCGGCGACGGCTGGCACCGGGTCATCGCCTGGAACCGCCGGGGCCAGCCGCCGGAGTCCGCGCCGGTCTCCCTCGACGAGGTCCGCGACATCGTGAGGCGGGTCCTCGGCACCGACCTCGGCATGCACGACCCGCGGTGGATCTCACGCTTCCACAGCGACGAGCGCCAGGTGCCGCGCTACCGGGACGGCCGGGTGTTCCTCGCCGGCGACGCCGCGCACGTGCACTCCCCGGCCGGCGGCATGGGCATGAACACCGGGCTGCAGGACGCCGTCAACCTGGGCTGGAAGCTCACCGCCGCGGTGAAGGGCTGGGCGCCCGACGGGCTGCTCGACACCTACCACGACGAGCGGTATCCGGTCGGGCGGCGCGTGCTGCGCACCAGCGGAGTCATCCTGCGCGGCGCGCTCCTGGGGCCGGGCGCGCTCCGCTTCGTACGCGACGCGCTCCTGGCCGCCGCGAGCCGTTCCCGGTGGATCGCGCGCCGCATGGCCGGAGCGGTCTCCGGCATCGACCTCGCGTACGCCGCGCCGCCGGGCGCGCACCCGCTCACCGGGCGCCGGGCGCCGGACATCCCTCTGGCCGGCGGCACGCCGCGCACGCTGTACCGCGCGCTACGGCCCGGACGGTTCCTGCTGGTCGTGCCGCCCGGCGCCGACGTGGACACCGCGCGGCCCGGCGGATGGGCCGACCGCGTGGACCTGGCCGTCGCGGGCGGCGCGACCCGCACGGTCGTCCTCGTACGGCCGGACGGCTACATCGCGTGGGCCGACGACGACGCCGACCCGGCGGGACGGGCCGCCGCGATCCGTACGGCGCTCAGCGCGTGGTGCGGCCCGTCGGCCGACCGCGTCGCGCACTGAGACGGCTCAGTCGTCGTGACCGTGCTCTTCGTGGACGCTTTCCTTGGTGCCGTCGTAGCGGCGGCCGACGGACTCGGCGGCCCGGTCGGACAGCTCCGCGGCGGTCTTGGACTGGGGATGCTCGTCCCCGCCCTCCTCGGGCGACTGCTCGTCGTCCCGGCCCTTGGGCTCGGACTCCATGCTGTGCCTCCTCATGCGTCTCCGTAACCCCACCCTAGAGCCCGCCGCTCACGCTCCGCCGTGCGGTACCGTCCCACGGTGAACGGCTGGGAACCCGAGCACCTCGTGACGGCGGACGCGGCGGCCGACCTCATCGGAGACCAGTTCCCGCGGTTGCGCGGCGCGTCCGTCGAGGCATTCGCCACCGGCTGGGACAACACCGTGTTCCTCGTCGCCGAACAGTGGATCTTCCGGTTCCCTCGCCGCGCGGTCGCGCTGCCGGGCCTGCGCAGGGAGATCGACGTGCTGCCCCGGCTCGCTCCCCGGCTGCCGCTGCCCGTGCCCGTACCCGAGTTCGCCGGCCGCCCGTCGCCGGCGTTCCCCTGGCCGTTCTGGGGCGCGCGGCACCTGCCGGGACGCGAGCTCGCCGACGCCGGCCTGGCCGACGGCGCGCGGGCCGGCGCCGCGGCCGGTCTGGGCGCCTTCCTGCGGGCGCTGCACGACCCGCGGCTGGTGCCCGTGACGGGAGTCGCGTTGCCACGCGACCCGCAGAGCCGGGCCGAGCCGTCCGTGCGCTCGCCGTTCGCGCGTGAACGGCTCGCCCGGCTCACGCGCGACGGCGTCTGGACGCTCGATCCGGCGGTCGAACGTCTCCTCGCCGACGGCGAACGCCTCGGGCCGTGCACCGGCGCCGCCGTGGTCTCCCACGGTGACCTGCACATCCGGCACCTGCTCGTGGACGCGGACGCGCGGGCCTCCGGCGTCATCGACTGGGGCGACCTGTGCGTGGCCGATCCCGCCGTCGACCTGTCGCTCGCGTATGCCGGGTTCGCCGGCCCGGCGCGTACGGCACTGCTGTCCGCGTACGGGCCGGTCGGGGAGGAGAGGGAGGTACGGGCGCGGGTGCTGGCGGTGTTCCTGTGCGCGGCGCTCGCCGAGTACGCCGCCGCCACCGGCCGGGAGACACTGCTGACCGAGGCCCTGGCGGGTCTCGGGCGTGCCGTCGCCGGCTGATCTCTGGAGCGGCGCTCTCGTTTCATAACGACGCTCTGTTATGGTCGAGGTCATGAACGCGAGCCGTACGGCGAGAGAGCGGGTGCGGGCCGAGCTGATCGGGGAGATCACCGACATCGCCCGGCGGCATCTGGGCCGCGACGGCGCGGCCGGGCTGTCCCTGCGGGCGGTCGCCCGCGAGATGGGCATGGTCTCCTCGGCGATCTACCGCTACTTTCCCAGCCGCGACGACCTGCTCACCGCGCTGATCATCGACGGGTACAACGCGGTGGCGGAGACGGTGGAGAAGGCCGAGGCCGCCTGCCCGCGCGGCGACCATATGGGCCGATGGCTCGCGGTCTGCCACGCGCTCCGCGACTGGGCGCTGGCACACCCCCAGGAGTACGCCCTGCTCTACGGCTCTCCGGTGCCCGGCTACAGCGCGCCGGAGGACACCATCGCCCCCGCGACCCGCACCGTGCTGGTGTTCGGCGGGATCTTCGGCGACGCCCACCGCGACGGTGTGCTCGACCCGCCGGGCGGCTACCCGCCGGCGCCGGCGACGTTCGCGGGCGACGCGAACGCCATCCGCACGGTGCTGCTGCCGGACGTGCCCGACGACATGGTCGCGCGGGCGGTGACCGGCTGGCCCGGCCTGTTCGGCGCGGTCAGCTTCGAGCTGTTCGGGCAGTACAACAACGTCATCACCGACCTGGCCGCCGTCTTCGAGCACGCTATGCGCGGCCTGGGCCGCCACATCGGCTTCCCGGACTGACCGGCCGGAGACACGACGCGGGCCCAGGTCGTTCCCTACCGGAAGGACCGCAGGTACGCGGCGGTCGGGGAGCCCGACCGGTCCTTTTGGTCAGGACCGCTGAGGGGCGGCGGTCAGAACGGCCGGAAGGGAACCGGCCGCCCGGCCGCGTCGAGCCAGCGGACGGTCCAGTACCTACCTCCGGCAACGGAGTATCCGGAGATCCGGCCCGTCGGGTCGACGTCCGCCAGGAAGTAACGTCCCGGTGCGATGCCGTGGCCTGTCGGAAGCGGCTTCGTCGGCACGTCGTACGCGGGAAGGCCGGTGCCGCTGAGCCGGACCTTCACCACGTCGTCCGGTGTCGGACCCCAGTAGTAGACCGGTGCCCGGTGGGGAGGCGGCGCCGACGGCGTCACCGGGGCGAGGGCGTTCGCCGCCCAATAGTCGCTCATCGGCAGGCGGGGGTCGAAACCGCAGTTGCCCATCGCTCCCGCCGTGAAGCCCGGCGGCACCACGTCCAGGCAGAGGTGGTCGTGCGGGTGCGCCATGCGCATCCACTGATGCTGGGCGACGAGTTCCCACGTACGGGCGTCCGGCGCGGTGAAGCGTGCGACGACGACCGGCGCTCCCATGCGCTCCGCCGTCCGGGCACGCCATTCGTCCCAGCTCTTCAATCCGTAGACACCGGCGGCGGCCACGACCGGAACACCGGCCAGCGCCACCCACAGCCTCCATCGTCTCTTGCTCATGCGACGCTCGACCTCCTAACGATCGTGAGAACGGCACCGGCGTTCACCGGCGGTGCCGTTCTCCCGACCGGTCCGCGTTTCCTTGACGGACCGGGCACGAGGGCTCGTCACTTCGAGTGTACGGAAGCGACCCAGAAGGTCCCCTCGTGACCGTGGCTACGCGCATAGGACACCCAGGTGTGGAACCATTCGCGGACATTGCGGCTGTGCTGGGCGACGATGAAGTCGTTGGTCCCGTAGACCCCGACGACGACGCCGGCGTGGCTGATTCCCTTGAAACCTCCGCCCCGCCAGTTCGCGAAGACGACGTTCCCGTAATTCGCCTGAGAGTAGTAGCGAACCCAGTCACTTCCATAATTGGCGAGGTATTGGGCGAGATGGGGAGCACCACCCCAAGAGTAGGTGGAGCCGCTCCAGTCGTGCGCCCAATAATGGTCGTTGGTGTGGTGGGCATGCCACTTCCAATATGAGGTCATCTTCATGCCGCCGCCGATATGAAGGGCCATCGAGACGAAGTCGGTGCAGTCATCGCCGTAGCCGTTGAAGTTACGGTGATAGGCGTTGTTCCACGCCCAGGTCTGGATGCCTCTTCTGTTCGGATAGAAGATGTTGGGCCGCATGATGTTCGGCGCGGGCGTCGGTTGAACGGCTGATGTGTCCAAGGGCGCGGGGTCGTTGCCGTCCGAGTCATTGAAATCGCCGAGTGTGTCGGATGCGGCCGTGACGTCGCTCGAAGAACCGACCTGGTCTTCCGCGTCCGACGCGTCGACGAGTCCCGTCAGCTTCGGCGCGCCCTGGACCGAGAAGGCGAACAGGAGGTTGTCGCGCCGGCTGCAGCAGGTCACGCTGCCGTCCGGCGGGTCGGTGACCGCGATGTCGGTCGCATAGGTCAGCTGATCGGTGGTGTAGACCGAGACGGCCGACCCGTCGGCCGACGGGACCGCCAGGGTGTTCGTCAGGCTGCTCACACCGTTCTTCGGCCCCTCACCGGCCGATCTCAGGTCCGCACCGTAGGCGAGGTCCTGGGGAGCCTCCATGGTCAGCCGGTCACCGAAGAGGGCGCCGGCCGAGCTCGCCTGGATCGCCGCGGCGGCGTTCGGATACACCCCCTCATCCAGGCCCTGCCTGGCGTCGAGGAACTGCTGTGCGGCCTGAACGTACTGACCTGCACCGCCGGCCACGGCGACCGGCGTCGACGGGGTGACGAGGACGGCGGGCTGGCCGGTGCCGTCCGCGTTCACCGCGGCCACCCGTACCGTGTACGCCGTTCCGTTCGTCAATCCGTTGACCACGGCGAAGTCGTCGTCGGTGGACACGGTGCGCACCGTGTTGCCCGATGGGTCGACGACCTGCACGACATATCCGGTGACGCCGCCCTGGTCGCCCGCGTCGGCCGGGACCGACCAGTGCGCCCGCAGCCCCGAGTCGCCGGCGGTCACGACCAGCCCCTGCGGCCTGCCGGGGGCGGCCGGTGCCTCGTACGTCACCGTGATGGCCGCCGCCGAGGCGGATTGCGCAGGCGAGCAATAGATCACCCCGTTGGGCTCCGCCGGGTTGTGCGCCTTGAGGACCAGGCCGTCATTCGGCGTGTCGCCGATGACCCAGCTCTGGACGACGGAGGCGATGTCCCATGCCTGTCTGCTGCCCACGTCCGACGCCACGGCGTCAGTGTCGGCGGCGGCGGCCAGCTGCGCCCCCGTGCTCGCAGTGGCGACATCGCTGTCTGCCGGGAAGATATCGAGGAGCCCGGTCCAGTACGCGGGAACGGGGATTCCGCTCGGCCGCATGGCCGCGCCTCCCCCGGGAGGCGGCTGGACGGGGTACCGGCACTGCGACAGGTTCAGCGACGCCGTGATGATCCGCGCGTCGGCCGGGATCGCGGAAAGGTCCGGCTTGAGACCCGAGGTCCACTGGGCCGACGCTCCGGTGATATCCGCGCCGACTCTGAAATCGCCTCCGGTCGTGACGCCGCAGCTCGAACAGCTGCTCTGTGAAGAGCTCATCCCTTTGAAGCTCACCAGCGCGCTTCCCGTGATGGACGTGGACGTGGTCGGCTGCTCGGGCGGCGCGGACGGCGCGGAGACGTTTCCCGCCCGGAGCGTCTGGGCCGTTGTCGAATCCGAGCACACGTTGTCCACGCATGCCTGCATGCTCCAGTGATAGATGGTTCCAGGCTGGAGCGCGCCGTCCGGGAACCGGTAGCTGACCCGCTGGCCGCTCGGCATGTCGCCGTACGCGGTCGGCGTTCCGCCGACCGGGTTTCCCGATGGGTCGGTCACGAAGAACTTGCCGGTGGCGATACGATCCTGCGGATCCTGGACCACTCCCGAAATGGTCGGCGCGGCGGTCCCTTGCCCGGTGGTCTGCAGATATGCCGGCGCGGGCGGCGGAACCGTGTCCGCGCTCGCCACTCTTCCCCCCGCACAGACGAAGGTGGCGGAAGCGAGCAGGAATGCCGCCCCCAGCGGAGCCACAGTACGGCGGCCGCGAAGCCTTTTCATTCGATTGTCACCCCGTCGTCCCGACGCGCCGACCGCATCATCGGCAGACGAAGATCAACACAAGAAATGACAGAAGTCAACGGAAGCCCCGATATGCTGACTTTTCGTGCTTGCACGTCCGAAATCCGCCCCGCCCGCCCGACCAGCACGACTCCGTGGAAGCCGGGAGCGAAATAAGCAGTTAAATTGGCGGTATTTGACCAGAAGTGGACGAAAAACGGGGCCGGATGCCGAGGAGGCATCCGGCCCCGTGTTACGAGGCGTTACCGCTTACCGGAAGGACCGCAGGTACGCGGCGGTCGGGGAGCCCACACCGGTTCCCCGGTCATAGCCCGGGGTGGCGGTCAGGGCGTCCTGCTTCGGGATGCCCTTGTTCCCCGAGGTGACCAGGATGTACAGCAGCGGACCGGTCGCCGCGTACGGGTCGGTGTAGTTGGTGCGGACGTACGCGACCGGGTCGCGGCCCAGCGGCGTGTCGGTCACGTCGTGGAACAGGTGTTTGCCCGAGCGGAGGTAGATCGCCGGGTTGGCGAATCCGATGGGCTGACGGCCCTGCGCCTGCTGGGCCAGCGCCTGCAGACCGGCGATCACCGGGCACGCGAGGCTGGTGCCGCCGACGCGGCTCTCGGTGTAGCCGAACGATCCGTCGGACCGCTGGTTCCATTCCGGGTACCGGATGCCGGTGCCCGAGTCGGCCACCGCCGAGATGTCCGGGATGGTACGCATCGGCTGCTTGGCCGTCGTGCCGTTCGGCAGGTTCGTGCTGAGCGACCTGGGCACCACGCCACGCTGGTAGCCGGGCTGGGTGAACAGGTCGCTCGTGCCACCGCCACCACCGGCCGAGTAGGTGTTGGGGTACTGCCCGGGCGGCGGGTAGGTCCAGCTCTTGCCGTTGGCCGCGAGGCTGTCGTACTGGACGTTCCAGGTCGCCTCGAACTTGTAGTTGTTCGACGCGCCCACCGCGAGCGTCGTACCGCCGACCGCGGTCACCCACGGGTCGGAGGCCGGCATGTCGGTCTGGCGGTGCGTCGACTGGGCATCGCCGTACCGGGCCTGGCACGGGGTGTTGGGCACCTCGTAGCCGCAGTCGCCGGTGGAGAAGTAGAAGCCGATGCCCTCGATCGCGCCCTGCTTGAAGATCGATTCTTCCGCGGCCGTCATCGCGTCGGAGTAGTGCTCCGACAGGTCGCCCCACGAGTTGCTGACGATGTCCGCGAGGTGGTTGTCGACGATCTTGGCGAGCGCGTCGTCAAGGCCGTCGGAGCAGTTCTGGGCCGCGACATAGACGACGTTCGCCTTCGGCGCCAGGTCGTGCACCGCGGTGACGTCCAGCGCCTCTTCGCCGTACCAGCCGGCCGCGCCGCACTCGTCGACCATGTCGAACGTCGCGGGCAGCACCTCGCGGTACTGGCCCTTGGCGAACGCCGGGCTGTTGTACTTGTTCGCGAACTGGTTGGAGACCTGTTCCATCTTCGGCGCGGCGTAGGCGTCGACGATCGCGACGGTGGCGCCCTTGCCGGTCAGCCCGCTCGCGGTCGAGCCGTACGCGCCGCGCAGCTTCTGGGGCAGGTAGCCGCAGATCGCGCGCGACTGGTGCTTGCCGTACGCGGTCGGCTTGTCGTTCGCGACCTTCTGGTTCCAGTACTGCCCGCAGGGCTCGGCGACGTTGTAGTTCGGCTCCGGCGGCGGAAGCGCGTCGTCGTGGGTGCGCAGGTGGCTGCCGGTGTCCAGGCCCGTCACGGTGAGCACGGAGGAGGCGAGCGAGTCCGGCACGCTGATGTTGCTCTCCGGCGCGCGGACGACCTTGCCCTGCGCGGAGTAGTTGCGGAACTCCGTGCCGAACGCCTTCGTGGCCGTGTTCAGGTGGCCGGTCACGTGGAGGTAGTGGCCGTTGGATCCGGCCAGGTCGACGTACAGACCCGTGCTGCGGACCCACGAGGTGACCGCGGAGACCTGCTGCGCGGACACCCCGAAGCGCTGGTCGAACTGCTGGGGGGTGAGGTACTTGCCGTACTGCGGGCTGCCGGGAGTCGACACGGCGGAGGCGTACGCGTCGAGGCCCTTCGGGTCGCGACCCGCCAGCCAGATCTTCGCGTCGAGCCGCTGGTTGCTGTCAGTCTTGCCGCGGTCGGCGGCGGAAAGCGCCCATGTGGGCCTGGTTCCCGCCACCGTGTGCCGATCGGTCGCCTGCGCCGTCCCTGTAACCGCGAACGCCGCGCCGACGAGCGGCAGAGCGACGGCCGCGGCTGTCAGAGCGCGACGACGTCGTGCGTCTCGTGACATCCACCAGTCCTTTCGTCGGCGGCCGGTAGGCCGCCACGAGAGGATTTCGATGCTTGTGGGGTGAAGCAATAGTCGTTATGAAATAGATGCGAAAAGCGGGAACTTTGGGCCGGAAGTGGACATCGGGTGTGAGTTAACGCACGTGGTGACCAGGTCAAGCTTTGGTCATCTCGGTTGACGTGGCGACGCCTCTAGGGGTTCAGGCGGCCGATACCCCGGCCGGCGACCCGTACGGCGCCCTCCGGCGACAGCCGCACACCACGCCACGCGGCACGGGCCGAGGCCGGCGCGACGATGAGCGCCTGGTTCTTCTCGATCCCGCGCAGCACGTCGCGAGCCAGCGCCTGCGGAGTGTAGAGCTTCCGCTGCACCTTCAGCGCGGCGGCGCGTGCGTGCGTGCCCGCCTCCGTCGCCGGCAGGCCCGGGTTGGCGTTGTCGAGCAGGGGAGTGTCCACGAAACCGGGGCAGATCGCGCTCACGCGCACCCCGTTCGGCGCCGCCTCCGCCCGCAGGGCCAGGCTCATCCCGACCACCGCGTGCTTGGTCGTGGTGTAGGGCAGCATCAGCGGCGCCGGCACCAGGCCCGCGAGTGACGCGGTGTTGAGGATGTGCCCGTGGCCCTGCTCCAGCAGGATCGGGTACGCCGCGTGCACCCCGTGGATCACGCCGCGCAGGTTGACGTCGAGGGTGCGGTTCCAGTGGTCGAGCGTGAGCTCGTCGGTCCGGCCGCCGACGGCGATACCGGCGTTGTTGAAGACCAGGTCGAGCCGGCCGTGGCGCTCGCGCACCGAGCGGTACAGCGCAGCCACCGCCTCGGGGTCGGTCACGTCCAGCGCGGCGGCCTCGGCGGCGCCGTGCTCGGACAGGCGGCCGGCGACCGCGTCGGCGCCCTCTTTGTCGAGGTCGGCCACTGTCACCGTGTCGCCGCGGAGCACGAGGGCGGTGGCGATGGCGCGGCCGATGCCGGAGGCGCCGCCGGTGATGATCGCGATGCGGGAGGTCATGAGTCGGCTCCTTGAGGGGGTCGGAGGTCAGCGGGCCGTACGGGCGCGGCGGACGTTCGGCTCGTCCCACAGGCCGACGGCGCGCCAGAGCTGCCGGCTGAACCCGTCGATCATGCCGATCTCGGCGGCGAGGTCGCGGACCTTGGCGACGCAGTTCTTCAGCTCGCCGGTCCACGCGTCGTCGCGGTACGCCTCGCGGATCACGTCCTTGGGGATGCCGAAGTGGCGCACCATCGGGCCGGGGGGAGCGAGCATGACGCGCGCCATCAGGCCGAGGATCAGCGGTGAGATCACGCCGAGCATCTTGCGGCGCAGCGGGTTGATGCGCGGCACCCGGTGCTTGAGGTAGTGCCGGGCGAAGGAGATGTGGCGCGCCTCCTCCGCGATGTGGATGCGCATGATCTTGTCCTGCAGCGGGTGCAGGTCGTGCCCGTTCTTGATGGTCTGCCGCTGGAAGTAGTCGATGGGGTCCTCGCCCCCGAGCACGAACACGAAGAACAGCTCGGTGGAGATCCGCGGGATGTGCGGGGCGATCTGCGACAGGGTGTCCAGGCTCCTCGGCATGCCCTTGATCGGCATCCCCGTACGGTTGACGAACTCCTGGAACATCATCGCGTGATGGCATTCCTCGGTCGTCTCGTGCAGGACGTACCGGAACTCCGGCGAGCCGTTCGGCAGCTTGTACGCGTAGCCGAGCAGGCCGCGCTTCAGAAGGTTCTCGAACTGCAGGCCGATCTTCATGGTCGTGGCGACGCGCCACAGGCCGATCTGGGCCTGGACGTGCTCGGGCTGGTCGCGGTACCACTGCGTCGCGCCGAGCCGGTCGATCGGCGGCAGGATCCAGCGGGGGTCGTTCGGGTCGACCTTGAAGTCCGGGTCCTCCCACGGGATGTCGGCGTAGGCCTCCCAGTGCTTGTCGACCGAGGCCTTGGACAGGCGCTCGATCACGCCGACGTAGGCCGTGCGGTCCTCGACCTTCTCGCGGACTTCCTCGTCCAGCGTCGTGCTCGTGGGGTTCGGCATTACGGGCTCCCTCAAGAGTCGGGGATGAGCAGACGGGCGAAGCTCTTCAGCTGGGTGAGCACGGCGGCCTGGTGACCGTGGGCGTCATCGTCGAGTGAGTTCTGCAGCGTGAGCCCGATGAGGGTGGCGAACAGGCTGCGGATCAGCGTGCCCGCGCTCTCCTCGTCCAGGGGCGTGGGGAACAGCCGGAGGAAGGTCTCGAGGATGACCTGGACGACGCGCTCGTTGATTCCGATGCTCAGGTCGCGCAGCGTCTCGTCCGTGCGCGCGGCCATGGCCAGCTCCATCAGGGCCAGCGACGGCGCCTGCCGGAAGGTGACCCACAGCAGGTCGAGCGCGCCCTCGACGCCCCGCTCGCTCTCGGGCAGGTCGCCGAAGGCGCGCTCGTACGCGAGCCGCTGGCGCTCCAGCAGGTGCTCCAGCGCCGCCGCGACCAGCAGCATCTTGGTCGGGTAGTGGTGCTGCTGCGCGCCGCGCGAGACGCCGGCGCGCCGGGCGACCTCGGTGGTGGAGGTGCCGGACCAGCCCAGCTCGGCGAGGCACTCCATGGTCGCGTCGAGGAGGCGGCCCTGGGTCTCGGCGCGGCGTTCCTCCTGCGTACGGGAGGCGCCGCGTGGATGCCGGCCATGACGTCGGCGACTGCTTACTGACACGTCTTCGACGGTAGGAGCAGCCATACATGCAATCAAGCCTGCTTGTATGTTGGCCCGGTCACATATTGGACGCGGCGTCTGACAAGGGTGCGCGCGGCGATCCTGCCCTCCGGCCGGGGGCCGCGCCGTTAGGGTTGTCTGCCATGCAGGTCAGCCAGTCGGACAAGCTCGCCAACGTTCTCTACGACATCCGCGGCCCGGTGCTCAAGCGCGCCATGCAGATGGAGGCCGAGGGTCACCAGATCCTCAAGCTGCACATCGGCAACCCGGCCCCGTTCGGCTTCGAGGCGCCGGACGAGATCCTCCAGGACGTCATCCGCAACCTGCCGGTCGCCCACGGATACAGCGACTCGAAGGGCATCCTGCCCGCGCGCCGCGCGGTCGTGCAGCACTACGAGCAGCGCGGTTTCGCCGGGCTCGCCGTCGAGGACGTCTACCTCGGCAACGGCGTGTCCGAGCTGATCGTGATGGCCATGCAGGCGCTGCTCAACAACGGCGACCAGGTGCTGATCCCGGCGCCGGACTACCCGCTCTGGACGGCCGCGGTCTCGCTCGGCGGCGGCACGCCCGTGCACTACCTCTGCGACGAGGCGAACGGCTGGATGCCCGACCTCGCCGACATCGAGTCGAAGATCACCCCGGCCACGAAGGCCATCGTGATCATCAACCCGAACAACCCGACCGGCGCGGTCTACTCCCGCGAGCTGCTCGAAGGCGTGGCCGAACTCGCCCGGCGGGAGGGTCTGCTGATCCTCTCCGACGAGATCTACGACCGCATCCTGTACGACGGCGCCGAGCACGTCTCGATCGCGCCGCTCGTCCCCGACCTGCCCTCGCTGACCTTCTCCGGCCTGTCGAAGGCCTACCGCGTGTGCGGCTTCCGGTCCGGCTGGATGGTCGTCTCGGGCCCGAAGGAGCACGCCGAGTCCTACATCGAGGGCCTCGACATGCTGGCCAACATGCGGCTGTGCCCCAACGTGCCGGGCCAGCACGCGATCCAGGCGGCCCTCGGCGGGCACCAGAGCATCGACGACCTCGTGCTGCCGGGCGGCCGGCTGCGCGAGCAGCGCGACCGCGCGTGCCGGCTCCTCAACGAGATCCCGGGCGTGAGCTGCGTCAAGCCGTCCGGCGCGCTGTACGTCTTCCCGCGCCTCGACCCGGTCATCTACCCGATCAAGGACGACCAGGACTTCGTGCTCGACCTGCTGGAGACCCAGCGGATCCTCGTCGTGCAGGGCAGCGGCTTCAACTGGCCCGATACCGACCACCTGCGCATCGTGACGCTGCAGCACGCCGACGACATCGAGGAGGCGATCGGGCGGCTGGGGGAGTTCCTGGAGACCCGGCGGGCGTGAGCCGCTGGTCCCCGGTCCGTGCCGGCGCCGGGGTAAAGGAGGCACCGCGGGCGCTCCGGCACCGGTAGCGTTTCCTGTCGTGCCCGACGACCTCCTCGACTCCGCCGACCGTACGGACCTGCCCGACGTATCCGCCCTTCTCGCCGCCGCCGTGTCCGGTGTCGGCGGCGCCGAACGCCCCGGACAGGTGAAGATGGCCGAGGCGGTGGCACACGCCATCGACTCCGGCGAGCACCTCGCCGTGCAGGCCGGCACCGGTACCGGCAAGTCGCTCGCCTACCTCGTTCCGGCCGTACGGCACGCGGTCGAGACGGACGCCTGCGTCGTCGTCTCCACCGCGACGATCGCGCTGCAGCGCCAGCTCATCGACCGTGACCTGCCCCGGCTCGCCGAGTCGCTGAAGGACACGCTCGGCCGCGAGCCGGTGTTCGCCATCCTCAAGGGCCGCCGCAACTACCTGTGCCGCCACCGGCTCCAGGTCGACGCGCCGGAGGACCCGGACGAGATCCTCTTCGACCCGCAGGCCGTCTCGGCCGCCGGGCGGCACGTGCAGCGCATCCACGAGTGGGCCGAGACCACCGAGACCGGCGACCGCGACGAGCTCGTACCCGGCGTGAACGAGCAGGCCTGGCGGCAGGTGTCGGTGAGCGCGCGTGAGTGCCTCGGCGCGGCCCGCTGCCCCTTCGGCACCGAGTGCTTCGCCGAGCGCGCCCGCGACGAGGCCGGCGACGCCGACGTCGTCGTCACCAACCACGCGCTGCTCGCCATCGACGCGCTGGAGGACTTTCAGGTCCTGCCCGAGCACGACGTCGTCATCATCGACGAGGCGCACGAGCTGGTCGACCGGGTCACCTCGGTGGCCACCGCCGAGCTGTCCGCCCAGACCGTGGAGATCACCGCGCGCCGCTGCGGGCGGCTCATCGAGGACGACCTCGCCGACCGGCTCAAAGAGGCCGGCGAGGCCCTCGGGCCGATCCTGAACGACCTGCACTCCGGCCGGATGGACGTGCTCCCGCAGGCCGTGGGCATCTCGCTCGTCGGAGTCCGCGACGCGGCGCTGGCCTGCGCGACCGCGCTGCGCGGCTCCCTCAAGAGCACCGAGGAGGACGCCGAGCGCCTCGGCGCCGGGCGGGCCGCCCTCACGTCGCTGGAGGAGATCCACGAGACCGCCGAGCGCTTCCTGCGCTCGTTCGAGGCCGACATCGCCTCCCGCCACGACGTCGTCTGGCTGGACAAGCCGTTCTCGGAGGACTCCCGCCGGCCGACCGCGCTGCGGGTGGCGCCCCTCGGCGTCGGCGGCCTGCTCCGCGAGCGCCTCTTCCGCCCTCGTACGACGGTGTTGACCTCGGCGACGCTGTCCCTCGGCGGGTCGTTCGAGCCGCTCGCCCGCCAGTGGGGCCTGCCCTCGCTCGACGCTCCCG
This sequence comes from Actinomadura sp. DC4, assembly GCF_030406325.1. GTDB lineage: Bacteria > Actinomycetota > Actinomycetes > Streptosporangiales > Streptosporangiaceae > Actinoallomurus. The sequence continues at coordinate 123,594 of NZ_JAUEQY010000030.1, forward strand.
CCTCCGATGAGGACAAGCCGTCCTCCGAGAGCGGCGAGCCGATCGTGTGGTCGGGCTTGGACGTCGGCTCACCGTTCGACCACGCGCGCAGCGGCATCCTCTACATCGCGCGGAGCCTGCCCTCTCCCGGCCGCGACGGTCTGCAGGAGGCCTACCTCACGGAGCTGAGCGAGCTGATCGCCGCGGCCGGGGGCCGTACTCTCGGCCTGTTCTCCTCGATGCGCGCGGCCAAGCAGGCCGCCGAGGAGCTGCGCGAGCGCATCTCCCAGCCGCTGCTGTGCCAGGGCGAGGACTCGACGTCCCTGCTGGTCAAACGCTTCGCCGAGGACGACGCGACGTGCCTGTTCGGCACGCTGTCGCTCTGGCAGGGCGTCGACGTCCCCGGCCCGTCGCTGCGGCTCGTGGTGATCGACCGCATCCCGTTCCCGCGCCCGGACGACCCGCTGTCCTCGGCGCGGCAGCGGGCCATCGGAGCGCGCGGCGGCAACGGTTTCATGGCGGTCGCCGCGACCAACGCGGCCCTGCTCCTGGCCCAGGGCGCGGGCCGCCTGCTGCGCACCATGACCGACCGGGGCGTCGTGGCGATCCTCGACCCCCGCCTGGCCACGGCCCGCTACGGCACCTTCCTCCGCGCGTCGCTGCCGCCGTTCTGGACGACGTACGACTCCGAGGTCGCCAAGGGCGCGTTGCGGCGCCTCGACGAGTCCTCGTGACGTCCGCCGCGGGGCCGCTCAGCGGGCGAGCTGCGGATACAGGTCCTCCAGCGGCCCCGAGAGCGCGTTCTTGACGTTGACGCTGCGTTCGTCGGCGAGCACCTCGTACCGCCCGGCGGCGAATCCGTCGTAGGCGGCGCGGACGATGTCGGCCGGAGCCGCCTTCTCGTCGGTCACCTCGCTGACCATGGGAGTGTCGGTGTAGCCGAGGTGGACGCCGACGACGTGCGTGCCCTGGCCGGCCAGCTCGACGCGCATGGAGTTCGTGGCCGACCAGAAGGCCGACTTCGAGGCGCTGTAGGCGTTGTAGCCGGCCACCCAGCTGAGCACGGAGTGGACGTTGATGAACGCCCCGCCGCCGTTGGCGGCGACGACGGGCGCGAACGCGCGCGCGACGTGCAGCGCCCCGAAGAAGTTGGTCTCGAACGTCGACCGGATGTCGTCGAAGTCGTCGGTGAGGACGTTGTCGGAGTAGCGGAGGACGCCGGCGTTGTTGACGACGACGTCCACGTCCTGCGCGGCCGCCGCCGCTGCGGCGACGGACTCCTCGCTGGTGACGTCGAGCGGCAGCGCGACGACGCGGGGGTCCTCCCAGTTTCGCGGGTTGCGCGCGGTGGCGTACACCTTGGCGGCCCCGCCCTCGAGGGCCTGCTCGACGAACTCGACGCCGAGCCCGCCGTTCGCGCCGGTGACGAGAACGGTCGCTCCGGAAAGTGTCGTGGTCATGGACGTGTCTCCTTTTGGGTCCGCCGATTGTGCACCGGTCGTTCTCAAAAGACTACAGTGGACCCTGACGGGGCAGGTGAAGGGGGGGGCGGGGATGGCACGGCACAAGGAGTTCGATCCGGACACGGCACTGGATCGGGCGATGCTGGTGTTCTGGGAGCAGGGCTTCGAGAAGGCGTCGATGCAGGAGCTCGTGGACCGCATGGGGGTCCACAAGCGCAGCATGTACGACACCTTCGGCGACAAGCGGTCCCTGTTCCTCAAGACCCTCGACCGTTACATCTCCACGAGCGAGGCGCGGCAGCGGTCGATCGCCGACGACGCCACGGAGGTCGTACCCGCCGTGCGCTCGATGTTCGAGACCGTGCTGAGAGACGGCGGCGGGCCGCTCGGCTGCTTCGCCGTCAACTCCGCCACGGAGAGCGTGGGCCAGGCCGCCGACGTCGCCATCCGCCTCGACCGCCACTTCGGCTTCCTGCGGGGGCTGCTCCTCGAGCTTGTGCGGCGGGGGCAGCGGTCGGGCGAGGTGACGGCGGCGCACTCCGCGGAGCAGCTGGCGGCGGTGCTGGACGGCGCGTGGATCGGCCTCCGCGTTCAGGCGCGGGCCGGCGTGCCCCGGCGCCACCTCCTCGAAATGATCGACGCCATGATCGCCATGCTCGCCTGACGCTGTTCCGCACCGAACGTTCCCGTTTCCTCTAGGGCATCGCGTTCTCCTCGCGGAGGACGCGGCGCAGGACCTTTCCCAGCATGTTGCGGGGGAGCGTCTCGCGGATCTCGATGAACGCCGGCACCTTGTACTCCGCGAGGTGACGGGCGGCGTACTCCATGAGCTCTGCCGGGCTCGGCGCCGGCTGGTGCGCGATGACGTACGCGCTGACGACCTCGCCGTGCGCGGAGTCGGGGATGCCGACGACCGCGGCCTCGACGACGCCGGGGTGGGCGCTCAGGACGTTCTCGATCTCGGAGGGGTAGACGTTGAAGCCGTCGACGATGACGACGTCGCGCTTGCGGTCGATGAGCGTGAAGAATCCGTCGGGGCTCATCACGCCGATGTCGCCCGTACGGAACCAGCCGTCGCGTGACAACGTCTCGGCGGTCTCCGCGGGCTGGTTCCAGTAGCCGACGAAGACCTGGGGGCCGCGGACGGTGAGCTCGCCCGGGTACCCGATCGGCAGCACGCGGCGCGGGTCGTGCTCGTCCACGATGCGCGCCTCCGTGCCGGGCAGCGGGGCGCCGACCGAGACGTGGCGGGCGTTCCCGTCCAGCGGATTGGCCATCAGCACGGGGGAGGTCTCGGTCATCCCGTACCCCTGCACGAGCTGCCCGCCGGTGCCCGCCTTGAAGGCCTCCACCGTCGTGCGGGCGAGTTTCATGGCCCCGGAGACGCACGTACGGATGTCGCCCACGCCGGCCTTCTTCGACTCGGGCGCCGCGGCGAGTTGCTGGTAGATCGGCGGAACGCCGGGGAACAACGTCGGCCGGTGCTTGCGGACCGCGTCCAGCACGAGGTCGAGGTCGAACCTCGGGATCAGCACGACCATGCCGCCGATCAGCGTCGTACACGTCAGGCAGAACGTCAGCCCGAAGACGTGGAACAGGGGAACGACGGCGAGGTTCACCTCGTGACCGTCGCGGATGTCGGGGTCCCAGGCGGTGGTCTGGTGGGCGTTGGCGACGAGGTTGCGGTGGGTGAGCATGGCCCCTTTGGGCCGCCCGGTGGTGCCGCCGGTGTACTGCAGGACGGCCAGGTCGCGCATGGGGTCGACCGGCGTCTGCTGAGGGTTGTCGGGCCCTTCTCTCAGCAGATCCTCGAACCGCAGAACGGGCGCGTGCTCGGGCACCTGGGTACTCAGCTCGGCGAGCAGCCGCCGCGCCTTGGCGAGGGGAAGCTTGAGCAGCTCACGCTTGACGAACGGAAGATGGTCGGCGAGCGAGGTCACGACGACGTGCTCGACGGCCGTGCCGGGCATGGCCTGGGTCAGCGTCTCGTAGGCCTTGTCGAAGACGATGACGACGCGGGCGCCGGAGTCGTCGAGCTGGTGACGCAGCTCGGAGGCCGTGTAGAGCGGGTTGGTGGGGACGACGATCGCCCCGATCCGCAGGATCGCGTAGAAGGCGATGACCTCCTGGGGACAGTTGGGCAGAATCACCGCGACCCGCTCGCCCTTGCGCACGCCGATCCGCCGTAGCGCCCCGGCGAACCGGTTGACGTCGTTCAGCAGCCGTGAGTACGTCATCGAACGCCCGAAGAACATCAGCGCCTTGCGGCCGGGGAACCTCTCGGCGGACGAGTCGAGCAGGTAGGTCAAGGGCACATCGGGAACCTGGACGTCGTCGGGCACACCGTCGGCGTAGAACCGAAGCCACGGCCGCTCATCGTAGGGAGTGCTCATTCGTCGACCATCACTGTCGAAGACAGGCGAAACATTCCCGTTACCTTGGCACTAAGCGTGCCCTTATGCACAGTCATTCCACGAGCACGTACCGCGACCAGCGACGATGGCGACGCACTCGCCCGCACCGCCGGAGACCGGGCCGACGCGCCGGGGGAGGCGGGTGCGTCTCACGGCCGGTTGGTGTCGTTGCTCCCTCTGACCTGTGGGTTTCGCTGTGCCGGACCGCCCTCCCGGCCGCGCTGGCGCTCGTGCTCCGCCGGGCACCTTCCCCCATGACGGCGGACTTCGCCGCCGGCGGCCATCTGGTCCGGCGGTCCACGCCCGCGCCGCCGGCTCCTTCTGCCGACGATGGTCACCCGTGTCGGGGCGGAGCTGGGGCGCGGGCCGGGAGCTCCGGGCCGTTGTCCACAGATCCGCCGGCGGGGGTGTCGGCCGGAGACCCGGCACGTCACGCTCAGTCACATGAGCCCGAACATACTGCGACTCCAGTCGCCCGCCGACGTCGTCTGCGCGATCCCCTATCTCATCGGCTTCCACCCGACCGACAGCGTGGTCGTACTGGCGTGCGACGAGGCACGCCGCGCGTGCGCGGTGCGGCTGGACCTGACGGCGCAAGACCCGTTGATCGAACACATCGCGTTACTCGTGGCCGGTCGCCGGCCGGCGGACGTGATCGTCGCCGGTTACGGCACCGACGAGCGGGTCACGCCTGCGGTGGGCCGAGTCCGCGACCGGCTCTCGGCCCATGGCGTGGGACTTCGCGAGGCCCTGCGCGTGGACAAGGACCGCTACTGGTCCTATCTGTGCACGGACACGACCTGCTGCCCTCCAGAGGGCACCTACGTCGACGTGAGCACGAGCCCGGTCACCGCGGCGGCGACCGCCGGCGGCCTCGTCGCCCTGCCGGACCGCTACGAACTGGAACGCATGCTCGCCCCGATCGGCGGCGACACGACCGAACGAGCCGTCCAGCAGGCGGAGCGACGCCTGGCCGCCTGGATCGGAGAAGACGCCGACATGGTGCCGACCCGCATGGTCGCCGAGGGAGTGCCCTTGGTCCGTACGGTGATCGCCCAGGCCTGCACCGCCTCCCTCATGCCGGGAGAGGAAGAGTCCGCCTGGCTGGCCCTGCTGATGAGCAGCCTGCGCGTACGCGACGAAGCCTGGGTCCGCATGAACGAACCTGACCTCCAGTCCCACATCCGGCTGTGGCGACGTGTCCTGACCCGGGTGACCGAGCCCTACGCGGCCGCCCCGGCCTGCCTGCTGTCCTACGCCGCGTGGCGTGCGGGCGAGGGCGCCCTGGCCAACATCGCCCTGGACCGAGCCCTCGCCGCCGACCCGCACTACTCGATGGCCCGCCTCCTGCAGGAGCTCTTCATCAGCGGCCTCCCACCCTGGTCCGTCCCGATGAACATCACCCCAGACCAACTGGACGACCCCGCCTGAGCCGCCGGAGAGGACACGCCGCCCAAACATCCGACCGCCGCCGGCCCATGAGCCGACCACACCACTCTGAGAACCACCCGGAGGACTCAGGACTAGTCCCATGGGAGATCCCTCACAGGCATTCGACCGCCGAGAACGCCCGGCTCACTCCGAGACCGCCGCACGTGAAACCCGCCCGTCCACCGCACCGCTGACCGAAGAGACCGGGATGCCGACCACGCCGGCGCACCCGTCGCACGCGCGGAGCCTGGATCGGCGGCAGGTCGGGAGCAGGCCGCGGTCTCACGACCGCGGCCGGCGTCGGCGAGCGGTCGACCCCCACCCCACCAGCGCGGCCACCGCACGCGTGGGGCCGGACGGCGCAGCCGTTTCTCGGCGCGGTGGGTTCATGCGGTTCGCGGTGACAAGGGGCGCGGTCGTCAGGGCGCGGTGCCAAAAGTCCTGGTCAGAGGGCTTTCCGGTCAGAGGAAGTCAGAGGAAGGAGGTGTTCGAGCCGCCCTGCTTACGGCGGCGTTCGTTGAAGTCGCGCATCCGCTGGGGGTAGCCGGTGATCTGTACGTCATAGACCGGGAGGCGCAGGTCGCGGGCCACTTTCTGGATGACCTGCGGGGAGCCGACCCGGCGGCGGGTCCATTCGCCGTCGGAGGCGATGGCGACCGCGGTCGTGTCGGTGGCGAAGGTCTCGGGTTCGACGTAGAACTCCACGCCCGGACGGCTGCGGGCGAAGGTCACCAGGGACTCGATGTCGGCGTTGGTCGCCTCGCGGTCCATGGTCGTCACCTTGTGCCCGCGCCGGCGGCGGATCCCGAAGCGATCGCCCCACTTCATCGGAGGTCCTCCCTCACCAGCTCGCGGCGGCTCCGTCCCGTCATTTCCAGAGCCCGCGGCAGACTTCGCGAATTACGTCTTTAACGTCGGCGCCGTCGCCCCGGTTCCAGCGCCGCCCGAGGAGCCCAATTGAACACCATCGACCAACGCGCGTCGTTGGCCTGCATTGCTACATACCTCGCACTAATGTGGCCTCTGTACTGGCGCAAGTAGTTACAGGGGTCCTGATGCGGTTTGCCATTCCTGCAGGCCGGGCGCGGCTGTGGGCCGCGGCGGTCGCCGGGGTGTTGGTCCTCGGCTGGCTGAGCGGCGTCGGACCCGTCGGCGCGAACGGCGGACAGGCTTCCACGCTGGCGAGCGGCCGGTCGGCGATCCCGGCCTCCGGGCACGGACGCGGGCACACCGCACGCCGGAAACCGGTCGCGAAACACCCCGAGCCGGTCGACTGCCGCGCAGTGAAGTGCGTCGCGCTCACCTTCGACGACGGCCCCGGCCCGTACACGACCAAACTGCTCGGCATGCTCGCCGCCCGCCACGCGCGGGTCACGTTCTTCCTGATCGGCGGCAACATCCAGGGCAGGGAGGCCATCGTCCGGAAGGAGCTCGCCGAAGGCCACGCCATCGGCGACCACACCTGGAGCCACCCCGACCTCAGCACCCTCCCCAAGCAGGCCGTACGGGCCCAGCTCACCCGTACGCTCACGGAGATCGCCAAGGTGACCGGCGGCCCGACCCGCCTCATGCGGCCCCCGTACGGTGCCACCGACCGGAGCGTGGGTACGGTCGCGCGCACGCTGGGGCTGTCCCAGATCACCTGGAGCGTCGACACCGACGACTGGCGCGACCGGAACTCGGCGATCGTCGCCCAGCGCGCCATCACCCGGGCCCGCCGCGGCGACATCATCCTCATGCACGACATCCACCCGACCACGGTCAACGCCGTGCCGAGGATCCTGCGCGGCCTCGCCAAACGCGGCTTCACCTTCGCGACCGTGCCCGAACTGCTCGCCGCACGCCCCCTCCGCCCCGGCACGCTGTACTTCCACGAAGGCCCGATCAAGACACCGCGCACCGCACGATCCCCCAAGCGCACGACCGCGACCTCCCGCTCGTGCACGAGGGCCGCCCACAGCCTGCGGTGCGCCCTCGCCAAGCGTGGCTTCGCCCCGGTGAGAGTCCCGGAACAGTTCGCCCCACAGCCGCTCAAGCCCGGCAACGACCAAACCGCCCAGCCCGCGCAGCCGTAGCGAGACCGCGGCCGGAATCCCGCCGCCGACCAGAACACGCGCAGCACCGGCGTAGGCGGCAGTCGGCCGGGTGTGGCGAGGGTCCGACACCAGGGGCGCCTCAGGGATTTCCCCGATGGCCCCGGACACGTCCCCGGGCGCACGATCAGAGCATGACCATTCCCACCGCCGGCATGGCACCCCTGAGCGTGCTTCGTGTCTCGCACGCCGAGCGTGAACCGGTCGTCGAACGGCTCCAGCAGGCGTACGCCGAAGGGCGGCTCGACAAGGCCGAGCTCGACCTGCGACTGCATCTGGCCATCACGGCCAAGACGAGGGCCGACCTCGACGCCGTCCTCTACGACCTCATCCCCCCACCAACGCAGACCACCGAGAAGCCAGAGACCGACCCCACCGCCGAACAGCGGCTCCTCGCCGCCCTCGCGCACGTCGTCGGCATCTTCACCCTGGCGGTAGGCCCCCTGGTGATGATGTGCACGAGGGCACGGCGCACCCCGTACGTCCGGCGGCACATCACCGCCGCGCTCAACTTCCAGCTCACTCTGCTGCTCGTCACCATCGTGACGTTCGGGGTCGGCGGGATCGTCTACACCGTCGCCTGGATCGTCGCCGGGGTCGCCGCGCTCCTCGCGCTGGCCGGCCGCCCGTTCCGCTACCCGTTCACGCTCCGGATCACGCGCTGACCCGGAGCCGGGTGGTCCGGCTCCAGCGCGGGCAGGCCGTCGATGCTGGCGGCGTTGCGCTGTACGCGCGGGACCCAGTCGGCCGGTGCGCGGCGTCCGTGCTGTTCGTCGAGCATGCCGCGTTCGCCGACGACCTCCATGTACGGCACGGAGTAGCCGCAGGAGTCCGACACGCGTGACACGTCGACGGTCACGATCGCCCGGGTGCCCGCATGGCCGTCGCCGAAGTGACCGATCAGGGCGGCCCACGAGGCCGAGTCCGGCCGCACCACCCGGCCCGTGCCGTGCAGCCGTACGATCTTCGGCTGCCGGGCGAACGAGCAGAACATGATGGTGATCCGCCCGTTGTCCCGCAGGTGCGCGATCGTCTCCGAACCGCTGCCGTACAGGTCGAGGTAGGCCACCGTCTTAGGGCCGGTGACCGCGAAGGTGTCCTGGTAGCCCTTCGGTGAGACGTTCACGTGGCCGCCCGCCGAAGGCGCGGTCGCCACGAAGAACATCGGCTGCGAGGTGATGAAGGCGCGGAGTCGTTCGTCGATGGTCTCGTACAGCTTCCCCACAAGACACCCCCAAGAGTGGCATTACCCCCGACCCTACGTGTGGCCGGGCGCAGACTCCCGGACGCGGGATGAGACGATCGTCCGGTGACTGGTCACCGCGCGGCAACGAAAAAACTGCTGGAGTCGTACCGATCGATTCCCGAGGGGGCGCCCGTACGCTTGGCGAAGCGGACCTCCAACCTCTTCCGCTTCCGTGACGACGCCGGCGCGCCCGGCCTGGACGTCAGCGGATTCGACCAGGTTCTGAGCGTCGACCCGAAGAAACGCACCGCCGACGTGCAGGGCATGACGACGTACGAGGACCTCGTCGACGCCACCCTGCCGTACGGGCTGATGCCCCTCGTCGTCCCGCAGCTCAAGACGATCACTTTGGGCGGCGCCGTCACCGGGCTCGGCATCGAGTCCTCGAGTTTCCACCACGGCCTGCCGCACGAGTCCGTCATCGAGATGGAGATCGTGACCGGCGCCGGGGAAATCGTCACGGCGACGCGGGACAACGAGCACCGAGGCCTGTTCTACGGCTTCCCCAACTCGTACGGCACGCTCGGCTACGCGCTCCGGCTCAAGATCGAGCTGCAGCCGGTGAAGCCCTTCGTCGAGTTGCGCCACGTACGCTTCGGGTCCGCCCAGGAGTGCGCGGAGGCGATCGACAAGCTCGCGCCCGACGTCGACTTCATCGACGGCACGGTGTTCAGCGGCGACGAGCTCTACCTCACGCTCGGCACCTTCGCCGACACGGCCGACCACGTCTCCGACTACACCGGCCAGCGGATCTACTACCGCTCGATCCAGGAGCGGAACGTGACACCGCGCTGGCTCGACGCGGGCACCGCGCCGACCGACGTCCTGACCACCCACTCCTACCTGTGGCGCTGGGACACCGACTGGTTCTGGTGCTCGCGCGCGTTCGGCGTGCAGAACCCTCTCGTGCGCCGCGCGTGGCCCGCGGCCAAGAAGCGCTCGGACGTCTACCGCCGCCTGGTCGCCCTCGACAAGCGCGCGCAGTTCTCCTCCCGCATCGACCGCTGGCGCGGAAAGCCGCCGCGCGAGGACGTGATCCAGGACGTCGAGGTGCCGGTGGAGCGGCTGCCGGACTTCCTCGACTTCTTCCGGCGAGAGATCGGCATGAGCCCGGTGTGGTTGTGTCCGTTGCGGGCACAGGACAAGTGGCCGCTGTACCCCCTGGAGCCGGGACGAACGTACGTCAACGTGGGTTTCTGGGGAACGGTGCCCATTCCGCCCGGCCGTCTGCCCGAACACCACAACCGCCTGATCGAGCGCGAGGTCGCCCGCCTCGACGGGCACAAGTCCCTATATTCCACCGCGTTCTACACACGCGATGATTTCTGGCGCCACTACGACGGAGTCACCTATCGACAGCTGAAGGAGGAGTACGACCCCGGCGGGCGGCTGCTCGATCTTTACGACAAAACGGTACGAGGCAGGTGAACATGAAGCTCGCGCAGGTATTCGAGCGCGTCGTGGGCCGCGACGCGCAGGTGGAGTTTCTGGCCTATGACGACAGCAGGGCCGGGCCGGCGGGCGCCGACATCTCGGTGAACGTACGGTCCCCGTACGCGATCTCGTATCTCGCCCACGCACCCGGCGCGATCGGGCTCGCCCGCGCGTACGTCGCGGGCTATCTGGACATCGACGGTGACATGTACACCGCGCTGTCCCGGATGCAGTCGGCGATGGGTGACCTGAGCTGGGGCGGCAAGCGCACACTGCTGCGCGGGATCGTGCGCGACCCGCTGCTGCGCGCGGCCGCGCTCACCCGGCTGGAGCCGCCGCCCCAGGAGGTCAGGACCGAGCGGTTGCCGGTGCTGTCCAGCCTGCTGCGCCACTCCAAGGGGCGGGACGCCAAAGCGATCTCCCACCACTACGACGTGTCGAACACCTTCTACGAGTGGGTGCTCGGGCCGTCGATGGCCTACACGTGCGCGTGTTATCCGACCGAGGACGCGACGCTCGAGCAGGCACAGTTCCACAAGTTCGACCTCGTCTCGCGCAAGATCGGGCTCAAGCCGGGCATGCGCCTGCTCGACGTCGGCTGCGGCTGGGGCGGCATGGTCATGCACGCCGCGCGGGAGTACGGCGTCAAGGCGCTCGGCGTCACGCTGTCCAAGCAGCAGGCCGAGTGGGCGCAGAAGGCCATCGCCGAGGCGGGGCTGTCGGAGCTGGCCGAGGTGCGCCACCTGGACTACCGGGACGTCACCGAGACCGACTTCGACGCGGTCAGCTCGATCGGGCTCACCGAGCACATCGGCAAGGGCAACCTGGCGGCGTACTTCTCCTTCCTGTACGGCAAGCTCAAGCCGGGCGGGCGGCTGCTCAACCACTGCATCACCCGTCCCGACGACACGCAGCCGGCGATCCGCAAGGACGGATTCATCAACCGCTACGTCTTCCCCGACGGCGAGTTGGAGGGGCCGGGCCACCTGATCTCCAGGATGCACGACGCCGGGTTCGAGGTACGGCACGAGGAGAATCTCCGCGAGCACTACGCCAAGACCCTCACCGGCTGGTGCCGCAACCTCGACGACCATTGGGACGAGGCGGTCGCCGAGGTCGGCGAGGGCACGGCACGCGTCTGGCGGCTCTACATGGCCGGCTCGCGGCTGGGCTTCGATCTGAACTGGATCCAGCTCCACCAGGTGCTCGGAGTGAAGGTCCACGAAGGCGGGCGCTCGGACATGCCGCTGCGTCTCTCCTTCGAACCGCCGTTCCACGGTTAAGTACCGAGGGGCCGTACGCCGTGGACAGCACGGCGTACGGCCCTTAACGTCGCCGCCATGACGGTGATCGAGACGGTTGACGCGAACGGCCTGACATTCGGCTACCTCGAGGCGGGCAGCGGCCCGCTCGCGCTCTGCCTGCACGGCTTCCCCGACTCCGCCCACACCTGGCGCCACCTCCTGCCCGCGCTGGCCGAGGCCGGCTACCACGCGGTCGCGCCGTTCCAGCGGGGCTACGCCCCGACCGGCGTGCCCGAGGACGGCGCCTACCAGACCGGCGCTCTCGCCGCCGACGCCAACGCCCTGCACGAGGCCCTCGGCGGCTCCGACGACGCGGTGCTCATCGGGCACGACTGGGGCGCCACCGCCACCTACGCGGCGGCGGCCCACGAGCCGTCCCGCTGGCGCCGGGCCGTCGCGATGTCCGTGCCGCCGCTCGCCGCGCTGGCGACCTCGTTCCTCGACTACGCCCAGCTCAAGCGGTCCTTCTACATCTTCGTGTTCCAGACGCCGCTGGGGGAGGCCGCGGCCGGCGCCGACGGCATGGGCTTCCTGGACGGGTTGTGGGCGGACTGGTCGCCCGGGTACGACGCCGCCGCCGACCTGGAGGAGGTCAAGGCGTGCCTGCGCGAGCCGGCGAACCTCACCGCGGCGCTGGGCTACTACCGTGCGATGTTCGACCCCTCCAAGCACGTCGCCGCCTACGCCGCCGAGCAGGAGTCCGCGGCCACCACCGGGGAGCGGCCCGTCCTGTACCTGCACGGAAGCGCCGACGGCTGTCTCGGCGTGGACCAGGCCCAGCGTGTCGAAGACCACCTTCCGCCGGGCTCCCGCGCCGAGATCGTGCCCGGAGCAGGGCACTTCCTGCACCTTGAGCGACCGGACGTGGTCAACCGCCTGATCGTCGGCTGGCTCACTGAGTAGACGATTGCCCGGTTCGCTTGTTGTCGCCTGCGCTTACTTGGCAGGATGGACCCCGAACGGGATTCTAGTTCAGGAGAGTGAGCGGGCAGTGACCACGGGTACGGCCGAACCGGCCGAGATCGACCTCACCGATTGGGACTTCTGGGCCCGGCCGCTGAGTGAGCGGCACGAGGCGTTCCGGGCGCTCCGGCAGCTGCCACGCCCGGCGTTCTTCCGGGAGCCCGAGCTCTCGTTCGCGCCGAAGGGGCCCGGCTACTACGCGCTCGTGACACACGCGGACGTCGTCGAGGCGTCCCGCCGCCCGCAGGACTTCTGCTCCAGCGGCGGGGCCACCAACATCACGGACATGCCCGCGGAGCTGAACGAGTACTTCGGCTCGATGATCAACATGGACGACCCACGGCACGCCAAGATCCGCCGCATCGTCTCGCGCGCCTTCTCGCCGCGCATGATCCAGCGCTTCGAGGCGCAGGTGCAGTCGGTCGCCGAGCTGGTCGTGGGGGAGGTGCTCGCCAAGGGGTCGGGCGACTTCGTCCCCGACGTGGCCGCACGCCTGCCCCTCAAGATCATCTGCGACATGATGGGGATTCCCGAGAGCAGCTACACGACGGTCTTCGACAACTCCAATATCATCCTCGCCGGCGCCGACACCGAGTTCATCTCCGAGGACGACGACGAGGTCGCGGTCCAGCTGCTCACCGCAGGGCAGACGCTGAAGGACCTGGTCGAGGACCTCGGCCGGCACCGTCGGGAGAACCCCTCCGACGACCTCATCTCCGCGCTGGTCAATGCCAACATCGACGGAGAGTCGCTGACCGACCAGGAGCTGGGGTCCTTCTTCATCCTGCTCGTCGTCGCCGGCAACGAGACGACGCGCAACGCCATCGCGCACGGGATGAAGCTGTTCACCGTCAACCCCGGGCAGCGGGAGCTGCTGCTGTCCGACGTCGAGCGCTACCTCCCCGGCGCGGTCGAGGAGATCGTCCGCTATGCCTCCCCGGTGATCTGGATGCGCCGTACGGCGACGTGCGACACCGAGCTGGGCGGCAACGCCTTCAAGGCGGGCGACAAGCTGCTGCTGTTCTACTGGGCGGCGAACCGCGACGAGACGGTCTTCAAGGACTCCGGCGTCTTCGACATCACCCGAGACCCGAACCCGCACATCGGGTTCGGCGGTCCCGGCCCGCACTTCTGCCTGGGCGCGCACCTGGCCCGGCGCGAGATCGGCGTGATGTTCCGCGAGCTGTTCCGGCGCGCCCCGGGCATCCGCTCCACCGCACCGCCGGACCGCCTGCTGTCCAGCTTCATCAACGGCATCAAGCACCTGCCGTACGAGGTCTGAGCCACCTCAGCTCACCACGTGCAGGGACCGGACCAGCCGGTTGATGTCGGGCAGGAGCCGCGGCTGGTTGCTGGGGATGGTGATCTCGATGATCGTCGGCTCCCGGCGTCCGGTGTCGAGCGCGACCACGACCTCGGTCTGGCCCTTCTCCACCCGGTCGGCGCCGGAGTGGGTCATCCGGAACGCGGTGACCCACCCGGCGTGCCGGTCGACCGACAGCGCGGCGCCGGCCAGGTCCTTGCGGCTGCCGTCGTCGCTGTAGAGCTCCTTCACGAAGGCCTGCCCGGTGAGCTCGGCGGCGGCGCGCAGCCGCTGCGCGCCGGCGACGTCGAGCTTGGGGTCGAGCGGCCCGACGTACACCGCGGCGTACCAGAAGTGCTTGTAGTCCTTGACCTTGCTGTCGACCTCCTGGCCCGACGAGTGGGCGCCGCTCAGCCGGGAGGTGAGCTGCCGCCACGGGGCCCCGAACCGGGCGTAGGAGACCCCGCTGCCGCGGTCGGTGATCCGCCCGGTCACCGGCGACCCCGTGCCGCGGAAGGCCGGGAGCGGGCCGGCGGGAGCGCCGGAGGGCCGCCACGTCAGCGCGGGTACGCCGGTCGGCGCGGCGGTGACCAGCGGGTACGCGCCGGTGAAGGCGTCGGGGCCGGTCTCGGTGTGGCGGTTCAGGAGGAAGACGATCGCCGCCGCGACGGCAAGGATGAATGCGGCAGCGGCGGCGATCAACGACTTCACGGTTCGTAAGCGTACGGAATCAACGAAGCTCGCGCTTGAGGATCTTTCCGGTCGCGGTCATCGGCAGCTCGTCCCGGAACTCCACGACGCGCGGGTACTTGTAGGTCGCGAGGTTCTCCTTGGCCCAGCCGACCAGCTCGTCCTCGGTGGTCGTCGCGCCGTAGACCGGGATGACGTACGCCTTGATCTCCTCGCCGTGGGTCTCGTGCGGGATGCCGACGACGGCGGCGAGCGAGACCCCGGGGTGCGTCATCAGGATTTCCTCGATCTCCCGCGGGTACACGTTGAACCCACCGCGGATGATCATGTCCTTGGAGCGGTCGATGATGTAGTAGTAGCCGCTCTCGTCGCGGCGCGCGATGTCGCCCGTACGGAACCAGCCGTCGCGCAGCACCTCGGCGGTGGCCTCGGGACGCTCGTAGTAGCCCTTCATGACGCAGTGCCCGCGGATCGCGATCTCGCCCGGGCCGTCGCCCGCGTCCTTCCAGTCGTCCTCGATGAGCTTCATCTCCACGCCCCAGATCGGCTGCCCGATCGACCCGGGCCGGGCCGGCCGGCCGGGCCGGTTGAAGGAGGCGACGGGGGAGGTCTCCGACAGGCCGTACCCCTCGACGATGTTCACCCCGAACCGGTCGGCGAAGCGGTTGAGCACCTCCAGGGGCAGCGCCGCGCCGCCGGACGAGGCCGTCGTGAGGTTCGCCGCGATCGCGGCGATCTGCTCCGGCGTGTGGTCGCCCTGGTGCGTCAGCAGCCCCCAGTACATCGTGGGGACGCCCGCGAACAGCGTGACGCTCTCGGCGAGCATGAGGTCGAGCGCGGCGCCCGCCTCGAACCGCGGCATGAGCACGAGCGTCGCGCGCCGCAGGAAGCCGGTGTTGAGGATCACCGACTGGCCGAACGCGTGGAACAGCGGCAGCGCGGCCAGGAACACGTCATCGCCGGTCCGGTCGAACATCCCGTCGGAGACCATGGCGTTCATCAGCATGTTCTGGTGGCTGAGCTCGGCGCCCTTGGCCCGGCCCGTCGTGCCGCTCGTGTAGAGGATCACCGCGGTGTCGGTGGCCTCGGTCTGCGCGGTCTCGAACTCTCCCGGCTGCTCGCCGAGGACCGCCCAGATCGACTCGCCGTGCGGGACCTCGGTGGCCAGTGGCGTCGCGGGCAGCGCGATGAAGTGCTCGCAGCCCGGCACGTCGGAGTGCGCTCCCCAGCCCTCCTCGCCGAGCGGGAGCTCCGGCGTGCCCTCGAAGCAGAACAGCGCCTTCGCCCCGGAGTCGTCGAGGTGGTACGCGATCTCACGCCGCTTCAACAGGACGTTGAGCGGGACGACGACGCCGCCGGCCTTGAGGATGCCGAAGTAGACCATGGGGAAGTAGGGCAGGTTGGGGCAGGCGAGCGCGACCTTGTCGCCCGGCCCGATGCCCCGCGACCGCAGGAGGTTCGCCACCTGGTTCGCGATGGTGTTGACGAACGCGTACGAGAGCCGCATGTCGCCGAAGACCAGAGCCTCGCGGTCGGGGGTCTCGCGTGCGGCGTCGTCGAGGACGACCGAGAGGTTGAGCATCGGCTACTCCAGCTGCGGTATCAACGGGGGGTTCCCATTGATACCGCAGCGAGGAGATCAGCTGAAGTCGACGTCGGCGCAGGAGTAGAAGGCGTTGCCGGTGTCGGCGATGTCCCAGACGGACAGGATCAGCTGCCGGCCGTGCCTGGTGGGCAGGGTGCCGCGGTGCGTGACCGGGTTGGGCGGGCGCTGGCCGTTGTAGTCGACCTTGAGGAAGGGCGTGGACTCCAGGGCCGCGCGGGTGAGCGGTTCGGCCGGGTCGTAGCCGGTCTTGGTGACGAAGTAGCGGAACGAGGTGGTCGCGTGGATGGCGGTGAAGGTCCAGGTGAAGCCGTACGACGCGCCGCTCGTCATCGCCGCGGCCGGCCACGCGCCGCCGCGCGGGTCGTCGAGCTGGGCGAACTCCGTGTGGTTCGCGCTGCAGATGTGGCCGTCGGCCGGGCCGGCCTGCGGGAACCCCTTCGGGCCCTCGACGCTCTGCGGCTCGTACTGGATCGAGCCGCAGTCGGCGACCTGGTGCTGGGCGCACCGGTAGCTGCGGCTGGGCGGCGACGTCGTGTAGCCGTGGGAGAAGGCCGGGGTGGCCGTGAGCAGGGGAAGCGTGGCGGTGACGACGCCGGTGACGGCTAGGGCGATCTTTCCTGGCATGTGACCCTCCTTGGGGGCGGGGAGTCCTGGCGGGGACCCGGATCACTGTGGCGAGCCTGCGTCACGAACTTACTGGAAACCTTCCTGTAAGTAAGGTGTCCAGTGAGGCAGTGCGGCGTACCCGCCCCTCGGGAGCGGTAAAGGCAGCCGGTCCTTGCTTGCGTCTGCGCTAGTCTTGGGATATGTGCTCTCGGCTGCTCCTTGGTCGGCCGCGTTGACGTGACCATCCGATCGACGCGGCAGCCCCTCCATGTGCGAGGGGCCTTCTCATGCAAGGGGCACAGTTTCGTGAGCCGAAGCCGTGCGAGATCAGACGAGGAACGATGACTGGCGCCGACGAGAATTTTGACCCGCGGGCAATCCAGGACAAATGGCAGGCCCGGTGGGAGGAGCTGAACCCCTTCGCGGCGAGCGAGGACTCCGGTGACGAGCGTCCCCGCCGGTACGCGCTGGACATGTTCCCCTACCCCTCCGGCGACCTCCACATGGGGCACGCCGAGGCGTACGCGATCGGCGACGTCAGCGCCCGCTACTGGAACCAGCACGGCTTCAACGTCCTGCACCCCATCGGCTGGGACTCCTTCGGGCTGCCCGCGGAGAACGCCGCGATCAAGCGCAACTCCCACCCGTCCGAATGGACCTACGCCAACATCGAGACGCAGGCCGACTCGTTCCACCGTTACGCGACCTCCTTCGACTGGTCCCGCCGGCTGCACACCTCCGACCCGGAGTATTACCGCTGGAACCAATGGCTGTTCCTGCGCTTCTACGAGCGCGGCCTGGCCTACCGGCGGGGCGGCCAGGTCAACTGGTGCCCGAACGACCAGACCGTGCTGGCCAACGAGCAGGTCGTCGCCGGCCACTGCGAGCGGTGTGGCGCGCTGGTCGAAAAGCGCGTGCTGACCCAGTGGTACTTCAAGATCACTGAGTACGCCGACCGGCTGCTGACCGACATGGAGCAGCTGGACTGGCCCGAGCGCGTCCTGCTGATGCAGCGCAACTGGATCGGCCGCTCCGAGGGCGCCGACGTGGCCTTCCAGATCGAGGGCCGCGACGAGCCGGTCACGGTCTACACGACCCGGCCCGACACGCTGTACGGCGCGACCTTCTTCGTGGTGGCCGCGGACGCCGCGCTGGCCGAGGAGATCTGCGCGCCCGAGGCGCGGGCCGAGTTCGAGACGTACCGCGCGTCGGTGCAGCGCGAGTCGGACATCGACCGGCTGGCCACCGACCGCGAGAAGACCGGTGTCTTCCTGGGCCGTTACGCCGTCAACCCGGTCAACGGCGAGCGCATGCCGGTCTGGGCCTCCGACTACGTCCTGGCGGAGTACGGCCACGGCGCGATCATGGCGGTTCCCGCGCACGACCAGCGTGACCTGGACTTCGCCCGCAGGTTCGAGCTGCCCGTACGCGTCGTCGTGCACACCGGCGAGGCCGACCCGGGCGAGACCGGCGTCGCGACCCCCGGCGAGGGCGAGCTGGTCAACTCCGGCCCGCTGGACGGCCTGGCCAAGACCTCGGCCATCCCGCGGATCACCGAGATGCTGGAGGAGAAGGGCCTGGGCAAGGCGGCCGTCAACTACCGGCTGCGCGACTGGCTGATCTCCCGGCAGCGGTTCTGGGGCACCCCGATCCCGATCATCCACTGCGAGGGGTGCGGAGAGGTCCCGGTCCCGGACGAGCAACTGCCCGTACGCCTGCCGGACGACCTGCGCGGCGCGGACCTGGCGCCCCGCGGTGTCTCGCCGCTGGCGGCCGCCACCGACTGGGTCAACGTCGAGTGCCCGAAGTGCGGTGGCCCCGCCAAGCGGGACACCGACACGATGGACACGTTCGTCGACTCCTCCTGGTACTTCATCCGCTACTGCTCGCCGGACTACGCCGAGGGCCCGTTCGACGTCGAGAAGGCGCGCGCGTGGATGCCCGTCGACCAGTACACCGGCGGTGTCGAGCACGCGATCCTGCACCTGCTGTACGCGCGCTTCTTCACCAAGGTGCTGTACGACATGGGCATGCTGGACTGCGTCGAGCCGTTCACCCGGCTGGTCAACCAGGGCCAGGTCATCCTCAACGGCTCCGCGATGTCCAAGACGACCGGCAACCTGGTCGACCTGGGCGAGCAGATCGAGGCCTACGGCGTCGACGCCGTACGCCTGACGATGATCTTCTCGGGTCCGCCCGAGGACGACATCGACTGGGCCGACGTCTCCCCGTCGGGCGCGATGAAGTTCCTGGCCCGCGCGCATCGCGTGGCGGCCGACGTGACGTCCGCGCCGGGCGCCGCCGCCGCGGGCGGCGACGTCGAGCTGCGCAAGGTGACGCACCGGACGATCGACGAGGTCACCCGGCTGATCGAGGCCCACCGCTACAACGTCGCGGTGGCCCGGATGATGGAGCTGACCTCCGCCGCCCGCAAGGTGATCGACTCCGGTGCGGGAGCGGGCGACCCGGCGGTACGCGAGGCCGGCGAGACCCTGGCCGTCATGCTGTCCCTGGTGGCGCCCTACACCGCCGAGGAGATGTGGGAGCGGCTGGGACGCGAGGCGTCGGTGGCGAAGGCCGGCTGGCCCGTCGCCGAGCCGGCGCTGCTGGTCCAGGACTCCGTCACGTGCGTCGTGCAGGTGGCGGGCAAGGTCCGCGACCGGCTGGAGGTCGCGCCCGACATCGCCGCCGAGGCGCTGGAGCGGCTGGCGCTCGACTCGGACAAGATCAAGGCGGCCCTGGGTGACCGAGGCGTCCGCAAGGTCATCGTACGGGCGCCGAAGATCGTCAACATCGTGCCCGCCTGACCGGGGCGAACCCCCGCAAACACCTCATACGAAAGCCGTGAGGGCACCCCCCAGGGTGCCCTCACGGCTCGCACAGTGCCGGGGAGACGTGGCACGTCACATCTTGCGGAGCACCGCCACGACGCGGCCGAGGATGGTCGCGTCGTCGCCGGGGATCGGGTCGTACGCCGGGTTGTGCGGCATCAGCCAGACCCGGTCGTCGCGGCGCTTGAACGTCTTCACGGTCGCCTCGCCGTCGATCATCGCCGCGACGATGTCGCCGTTCTCGGCCACCGGCTGCTGACGGACGACCACCCAGTCGCCGTCGGCGATGGCGGCCTCGATCATCGAGTCACCGGTGACGTTGAGGAGGAAGTGGGTGCCCTCGCCGACGAGCTGCTTGGGCAGCGCGAAGACGTCCTCCACCGCCTCTTCGGCCAGGATCGGGCCACCGGCGGCGATCCGGCCGACGAGAGGCACGTACGTCGGGGCCGGGCGCGCCGCCGTCTCCTGGCCCGACGAGGTCTCGTACGACCCGACCTCGCTCTGCATGGCCGCCGAGCCCGGCATGCGGACGACGACGGCGCGCGGGCGATTGGGATCGCGCAGCAGGAAACCCTTGCTCTGCAGCGCCCGCAGCTGGTGCGACACGCTGGAGGTGCTCGTGAGTCCGACCGACTCGCCGATCTCACGCATCGAGGGAGGATAGCCACGCCGTTGGACGGAGTCGCGGATCACCTCCAGCACCTTGCGCTGGCGTGCGGTCAAACCGGTCTCGTCGCGGGGGCCATCAGGCATTTCCCGGACCTTGCTCATGAGTGTCTCCGCTGGATGGCTGTGCTCCGGTGACGCGCTGTCGCCGGAATTTCGCTCCTGTAGACGGACGTTATCGCCTCGCCGCTTAATGATCAAACACCTGTTCGAAGATGTCCTGGAATTTTGCGGCCTCTCGCGGTACAACTCGTACTGATGTTCGATCGAAATCTCGTTCGACTCATCGAGGGGAGCGACATGAGCATGACCGTTCATACTCGCCCTTCCGCGCCGGTCCGGCTCACCCGGAGAGGGCGTGTGGTCGTCATCTGTGCCGTGGCCTTCGTGCTCCTCACGTGTCTGTGGGTGGGGGCACGGCACGGTGCCCGTGCCACGTCGGAGGGGGATCGGGGGCCGTCGTCGGTACGCTTGGAGTCTGTGGTCGTGGGGCCGCACGACACCTTGTGGGGCATCGCCGTACGAACGCGTCCGGGCGTCGACCCGCGCGTCACGGTGCAGCGCATGATCGACCTCAACGCCCTGCCGGGCGCGGTCGTCAACCCGGGTCAGACGGTCTATATCCCGTCCCGGTGACCCGCCGGGCGCCTGCCGCCCGGCGTGCGACACGCCGATGGCTGTGACGTGAGCGGGCTCTTCGTGCGCTTGTTGCGGACGAGGTTGCGGAGGGCACTGTGGGGCCGTACGGTGGACCACAACATCTAGTAGTTACATAGATGTAGTTCACCACAGGTTGTGGTTACGCAGCGAAGTCGGCGTAACCGGCACGTAACGCCGTGCCGCTCGGGGAGAGAGGGGTGGGGCATGCACTGCCCGTTCTGCCGCAATCCCGACAGCAGGGTGATCGACAGCCGCTCCACCGACGACGGGGCGGCGATAAGGCGACGCCGGTCGTGCCCCGAATGCGGGCGCCGGTTCAGCACGCAGGAGACGGTGCTGTTGATGGTCGCCAAGCGCAGCGGCGTCACGGAGCCCTTCTCCCGCGACAAGATCATCGCGGGGGTCCGGCGTGCGTGTCAGGGGCGTCCGGTGACAGAGGACGCCCTCGCCCAACTGGGCCAGCGGGTGGAGGAGGCGGTCCGGGCGACCGGAAACGCCGAGATGCGCTCCCACGAGGTGGGACTCGCCATCCTCGGGCCGCTGCGCGAGCTCGACGAGGTCGCCTATCTGAGATTCGCCTCCGTCTACCGGGGGTTCGAGTCGATCGACGACTTCGAGAAGGAAATCGAAACTCTTCGCGCGGCTGAACGCGGCCGGTAACACCTGTCCGCTGTCGCGTGTTGTACGAGTAATCCTGGAGATGGGCCGGTGAGGCCCGAGAAGGGGGAGGTCATGACGGAAACGGTGAGCGGCCAGGCACGGCGCGGGAGGGGCGGCCGTAAGGGGCTGAAGATGGAGCGCATCTTCACCCGGCCCGGCATTCACCCGTACGACGAGGTTCGGTGGGAGCGCCGCGACGTCGTCATGACCAACTGGCGGGACGGTTCGGTCAACTTCGAGCAGCGTGGCGTCGAGTTCCCCGAGTCGTGGTCGGTCAACGCGACCAACATCGTCACCTCGAAGTACTTCCGCGGCGCCGTCGGCGGCCCGCAGCGCGAGTGGAGCCTGAAGCAGCTCGTCGACCGCGTCGTCGGCGTCTACACCGAGACGGGCCGCGAGCACGGTTACTTCGCGACCGAGGAAGACGCCGAGATCTTCGACCACGAGCTGAAGCACGCCCTGGTCCACCAGGCGTTCAGCTTCAACTCGCCGGTGTGGTTCAACGTGGGCACGGCCTCGCCGCAGCAGGTGTCGGCGTGTTTCATCCTGGCGGTCGACGACACGATGGAGTCGATCCTCGACTGGTACAAGGAAGAGGGCGTGATCTTCAAGGGCGGTTCGGGGTCGGGGGTGAACCTTTCCCGCATCCGCTCCAGCAAGGAGCTGCTCTCCTCCGGCGGCACCGCGAGCGGCCCGGTGTCGTTCATGCGTGGCGCCGACGCCTCGGCGGGCACCATCAAGTCCGGCGGCGCGACCCGCCGGGCGGCCAAGATGGTCGTGCTCGACGTCGACCACCCCGACGTCGAGGAGTTCATCGAGACCAAGGCGCGTGAAGAGGACAAGATCCGCGCTCTCCGCGACGCCGGCTATGACATGGACCTCGGCGGCAAGGACATCGTCAGCGTTCAGTACCAGAACGCCAACAACTCGGTTCGCGTCTCTGACGAGTTCATGCGCGCGGTCGAGTCCCGCTCCTCCTTCGGTCTTCGGGCCCGCCAGACCGGCGAGGTCATCGAGAAGATCGACGCCAAGGGCCTGTTCACCAAGATCGCCAAGGCGGCCTGGGAGTGCGCCGACCCGGGCATCCAGTACGACGACACGATCAACGACTGGCACACCAGCCCGGAGACCGGCCGGATCACGGCGAGCAACCCGTGCTCGGAGTACATGAGCCTGGACAACTCCTCGTGCAACCTGGCCAGCCTCAACCTGCTGAAGTTCCTCAACGATGACAACACCTTCGACGTCCCGCGGTTCGTGAAGCTCACCGAGCTGATCATCACCGCGATGGACATCTCCATCACGTTCGCGGACTTCCCGACCGAGAAGATCGGCGAGACCACCCGGGCGTACCGCCAGCTCGGCATCGGCTACGCCAACCTCGGCGCGCTGCTGATGGCGACCGGCCACGCGTACGACTCCGAGGGTGGCCGTGCCCTCGCCGGGGCGATCACCTCGCTGATGACCGGCGTCGCCTACCGCCGCTCCGCCGAGATGGCCGGCGTGGTCGGGCCCTACGACGGTTATGCCCGCAACGCCGAGGGCCACAAGCGGGTCATGCGCAAGCACGCCGCGGCCAACGACCAGGTCCGCACGCTGGACGCGATCGACAAGGCCATCCACACCGAGGCCACCCGGCAGTGGCAGGAGTGCCTCAAGGTCGGAGAGAAGAACGGCTACCGGAACGGCCAGGCGTCGCTGCTGGCGCCGACCGGCACGATCGGCCTGATGATGGACTGCGACACCACGGGCATCGAGCCTGACCTCGCGCTGGTCAAGTTCAAGAAGCTCGTCGGCGGCGGGTCGATGCAGATCGTCAACAACACCGTGCCGCGCGCCCTGAAGAAGCTCGGCTACCAGCCGGAGCAGATCGAGGCGATCGTCGAGTTCATCGCCGAGCACGGCCACGTCATCGACGCGCCGGGCCTCAAGCCCGAGCACTACGAGGTCTTCGACTGCGCGATGGGCGAGCGGGCGATCAGCCCGATGGGCCACGTGCGGATGATGGCCGCCACGCAGCCGTTCCTGTCCGGGGCCATCAGCAAGACCGTGAACGTCCCGGAGAGCGCGACGATCGAGGACATCGAGGAGGTCTACCTCCAGGGCTGGAAGCTCGGCCTCAAGGCGCTGGCGATCTACCGCGACAACTGCAAGGTCGGCCAGCCGCTGTCCATCGCCAAGAAGAAGACCGAGGAGAAGGCCGAGACGGCCCCGGCTCCGGCCGAGGTCGGCCCGGTCCGCACCCGGCTGCCCAAGCGGCGGCCGGCCACCGTCACGCGGTTCTCCGTCGGCGGCGCCGAGGGTTACATGACCGCCTCCACGTACCCGGACAACGGCCTCGGCGAGGTGTTCCTCAAGCTCGGCAAGCAGGGCTCCACACTGGCCGGTGTGATGGACGCCTTCTCCATGGCGATCTCCATCAGCCTCCAGTACGGCGTGCCGCTGGAGACCTGGGTGGACAAGTTCACCAACATGCGGTTCGAGCCGGCGGGCATGACGGACGACCCGGACATCCGCATGGCGAACTCGATGATGGACTACATCTTCCGCCGGCTGGCCCTCGACCACCTGCCCTACGACACGCGCGCCGAGCTGGGCATCTTCTCGGCCGAGGAGCGCGCGGCCCAGGCGGCCGGTCAGGACCCGGCGTCACTGCGCGCCGAGGAGGACGTGGACCCGGAGACCCTCGCCCAGTCGGTCCCGGTCGAACGCCCGAAGACCACGGAGAAGCCGGCACCGGCCCGTACGACGGAGGCCCACTCCTCGACGGAGCTGATCGAGAGCCACCAGGGCCGCACCGCGGACGCCCCGCTGTGCCTGACCTGCGGCACGAAGATGCGCCCGGCGGGCAGCTGCTACGTCTGCGAGGGCTGCGGCTCGACCAGCGGCTGCAGCTGAAAGCAGGCGCCCCCAGGGCGTGAATTCTCCTGATCAGGGTGGTGGGGGGGGGGGGGGGGGGCCCCCCCCCGCGGCGCGGGGGGGGGGGGGGCCGCCCCGCCCCCGCCCCCCCGGGGGGGGGGCGGCGCGGCGGGCGGGCGGGGCCAGGGGGGGACACCGGGGGCAGCCGGGCCCCCCACACAACCCCGCAACCGGGGGGGGGGGCGGGGCGGGTGGGCGGGGGGGGCCCCCCCGCACCCGCCCCGGCCCGACCCGGGCGGGCGGGGGGAGACAGGGCGCGCGA
>NZ_JAUEQY010000031.1 GCF_030406325.1 Actinomadura sp. DC4
CGGAGCGTAGTTGCCCGTCAGGGACTCGATGAAGCCGATCTTTATCGTGGAGTCGTCTTTGGCGCCGTTGCACGCGGCGGCGGTCAGCACCACGGCGGCCAGGAGCGGGGTGAGCCTGCGCACAGGACGCCTCCCGTCCGGCCACCGCCTGCGGGCGGCATGATCGCGCCTGGTGCTCCGGTCACGCCCGCGCCCGCCGCGGCCGCCATCGCCTCGTCGGAGACCCCCGGAGGCCGCGCGCCGCCCTCGGTGACCCGCCCGGTACGCGGGTCGATGAACGCGGGCCGCTGCGAGTCGACCATGCCGAGGCCACGGGCCTTGGCGTGCAGGACCGACGGGCTGTTCTCCCGGTTGATGTCCTCCTGCAGGGCCTGCCTGCGCTCGCCGAGCTGCTGGTTGCCGCGCTGCAGCTCGCTCAGGGTGAAGGCGTCCTGCGCCAGCACGGTGTTGAGCAGCAGCAGGCTGACCAGGGCGCCGCCGAGCAGGCCGACGACGACCAGCACGAACGGGGCGCGCGGCGGCGTGGCCGACCGGCGCGCCGCCGCGGTCTTCGGCGGCGGCTTCCGCGGCGCCGACGTCCGCCGTCCCGGGGCGGTCTTCGGCGCGGTGCGGGTGCCGGGCCTGGCGGAGCGCGCCGCGCGGCCCCTGACCTTCTCGTCGCGCTCGTCGGGCGGCGGCGTGCGGCGCCGCGCCGGGCGTGGAGGCGCCGCGTCGTCACCGGCCGGCCGCGGCCGGCGGGTACGGGTCTCCTGCGGCGGAGTCGTGATGGTCATGTGGTGCCTCCTGCTTGGCTCCGCCCGCTCGGCGGGTCCTCGTCGAGCGGCGTCGTGCCGCCTCGCGGACGTCCCTCACGCCCCCGGATCCGCTCGGCCGCGCGAAGGCGTGCCGAGGCGGCCCGTGGGTTGGTCGTGTTCTCCTCGTCGGAGGGTTGTTCCGCGCCGCGGGTGAGCAGGCGGAAGCGCGGCTGTCGTTCCGGCAGGGGAACCGGCAGGCCCGGGGGGGTGGTGTCGGTGGTGTGCTCGGCGATCGCGCGCTTGACGATGCGGTCCTCGAGCGAGTGGTAGGACAGCACCGCGACCCGGCCGCCCACCACGAGGGCGTCGAGCGCGGCCGGCACGGCGTCGCGCAGCGCCGCCAGCTCGCCGTTGACCTCCATGCGCAGCGCCTGGAACGTGCGCTTGCCCGGATGGCCTCCCGTGCGGCGCGAGGCGGCGGGGATCGCGTCACGGACGACCTCGACGAGCCTGCTCGTCGAGGTCAGCGGGGCGCGCCCCCGCTCCCGTACGATCGCCTCCGCCACGCGCCGCGCGAACCGCTCCTCGCCGTATTCGCGCAGGATGCGCGCGAGGTCGGAGGCGGAGTATGTGTTGACCACCTGTTCGGCGGTGAGCTCCTGCGTGCGGTCCATCCGCATGTCGAGCGGCGCGTCGTAGGAGTAGGCGAAGCCTCGCTCGGCCTCGTCGAGCTGCGGGGAGGAGACCCCGAGGTCGAAGAGCACGGCGTGCACGCCGGGAACACCGAGGTCGTCCAGGACCTGCGGGATCTCGTCGTAGACGGCGTGCACGAGGTGGACGCGCCCGGCGTAGGCCGCGAGACGCCGCCCGGACCGCTCGATCGCGGTCGTGTCGCGGTCGAGCCCGATGAGCGTCGCGCGCGGGTTGGCCTCGAGCACGGCCTCGGCATGACCGCCGAGGCCGAGGGTCGCGTCGACGAAGAACACGTCCTCATCGGAGGACGCCGACAGGGCCGGTCCCAGCAGTGCCAGGATCCGGTCGAGCATGACCGGCACGTGCCCCGCCGCGCGTGGTCCCCCCGCGCGCTCTTCGTCGCCTCGCATCGAAACCTCTCACTGACGCCACTGCTCGCGGACTGCGCTGATGCCGCGCCCGCTCGCCCGCCGTGTGCGGGAGGTGCGCGCAAGCACCCCCGCGGACGGCCGATGCGGACTCACACCGGGTGCGTTGGACCCGGTGTGCTCTGCGGCTCACCGCTCAATGGCTTACGTCGGCCCCCGTTTGGATTTCGTCCGGCCAGGTCCCCATCCGCTGCTCCGTGGAGGAAGATGTGCAACGGCCATCTGGCACCGGGGAAGGTGCGCCAGCTGGGAGCGGGTGGAGACCTCGCCGAACGAGTTCCACGACCGACGGCAATGCGGTCAAAGAATCCCGGGCAGCACCTCCTCGGACAGGTCGGAGAACTGCGGCTCCTGTTCGGACAGGTAGGTCTCCCAGGCGGCCGCGTCCCAGATCTCCAAGCGCGTGTTGGCCCCGATCACGGCGCAGTCCCGGCCCAGGCCGGCGTAATTGCGCAACGCCGGCGGGATCGTGATCCGCCCCTGTTTGTCGGGGACCTCGTCCGAGGCGCCGGCGAAGAAGACCCGGCTGTAGTCGCGTACCGCCTTGGCGGTGACCGGCGCGGTGCGAAGTGCCTCGGTGATGCGCTGGAACTCCGCCTCAGGAAAGACGTAGAGACAGCGCTCCTGACCCTTCGTGATCACCAATCCCCCCGAGAGCTCCTCGCGGTACTTCGCCGGCAGGAACAGTCGTCCCTTGTCGTCGAGGCGCGGTGAATGAGTGCCGAGGAACACCGGCCTCACCTCCCCGCCCCCCGCGAGGCGAGACACCCCGCCCCACGGCGCCCCACTCTACTCCACTCTGCCCCACGGTCAACGACCAAAACGCCTGCCCCGCGCCGGGTCGCCCGACAAAACCGCAGGTCAGAGAGGTGGGGCGAAGTGGGGTGTCAGAAGGCTCCACCGCGGCCCTCACAGCGAGCCGTCGGCCGGCGTCAAGCCCGGGGCACCCGGAAGGTCAGGAGGCGTGCAGGCTTCCCGCGCATCATGGATGGAAGTGGGGAATCCGGAAATGCTCTCGCGGATGCGCCCGATGCCCGATTCGGGGTTTACTCTCCTGCCACGGGACGTCGCACCAACCAGCCCAAAAGACGTACTGTCGGTTCGACAGACAACAACATGTACAAACCGGATGGAGCTCCCCATCCGCATCCGTGTGCGACGGGATCGAGCCGGGTGGCCGGCGCCCCGGGCCGCGCAGCGTACGGATGGCCCGAGGAGGGGTTAGTGGCAGTCAGCACACACGGTGACGTCGGACGGGGGCTGGAAGGCCTCGCGAAGATCTCAGGGAGGATCTCCGGAGCCATCGAGTCCGTCATCGAGGGCAAGCCGGACGTGGTGCGTCTCGCCCTCACGGTGCTTCTGGCCGAAGGCCACCTCCTCATCGAGGACGTTCCCGGGGTCGGCAAGACGATGCTCGCCAAGTCGCTCGCCCGCTCGATCGACTGTTCGGTACGGCGGATCCAGTTCACCCCCGACCTGCTCCCCAGCGACATCACCGGGGTCAGCGCGTACAACCAGGAGCGGCGGGAGTTCGAGTTCAAGCCGGGCCCGATCTTCGCCAACATCGTCGTGGGCGACGAGATCAACCGCGCCTCGCCGAAGACCCAGTCCGCGCTGCTGGAGTGCATGGAAGAGCGCCAGGTGACCGTCGACGGCCACACGTACGACCTGGACGGGCCGTTCATGGTCATCGCGACGCAGAACCCGGTCGAGATGGAGGGCACCTACCCGCTGCCCGAGGCCCAGCGCGACCGGTTCACCGCCCGCATCTCGATGGGCTATCCCGAGCCGAGCGCGGAGCTGGAGATGCTCGACGTGCACGGCCAGGCCTCCCCGCTGGAGGACCTGTCGCCGGTCGCGCAGGCCACCGACGTGCGCACCCTGATCGAGCTCGTACGCAACGTGCACGTCTCCACTTCGGTCCGCCACTACGCGATCGCCCTGGTCACCGCCACCCGCGAGCACCCCGAGCTCCGGCTGGGCGCCTCGCCCCGCGCGACGCTGCAGCTCGTGCGCGCCGCCCGCGCGTACGCCGCGCTGGAGGACCGGGAGTACGTCCTGCCCGACGACCTGCAGTACCTCGCCGTCCCGGTGCTCGCCCACCGGCTGCTCCCGACCGCCGAGGCCCAGGTCGAACGGCGGCTGCCCGAGCAGGTGGTGGCCGAGCTGGTCGCCCAGGTGCCCGTGCCCGACCCCCGGCGTTAGAGGCGGCGGCGTGGACGGCGGCGACGCGACCGACGGGCGTACGGCGGGCGGAGCGTCCCTGAACCCGTCCCGCGCCGTGCGCAGGAGCCTGGGCGCGCTGACCACACGCGGCCGTTCCTTCATGGCGGCGGGCGTCACGGCGATCGCCTGCGCGTTCGTCCTCGGCGAGCGCGACCTGCTGCGCGCGGGGGTCCTCATCCTCGCGCTGCCGGTCGTGTCGGCGCTCGTCGTGTCCCGCACCCGCTACCGGCTCTCGTGCACCCGCCGCGCCAACCCCTCCCGCCTGCCGGTGGGGCACGAGGCCCAGGTGAGCGTCGTCCTGCAGAACGTCTCCAAGCTGCCGACCGGCATCCTGCTGGTCGAGGACCAGGTGCCGTACACGCTCGGCGACCGGGCGCGGTTCGTCGTCGACCGGATCGAGCCGGGCGGCGGGCGGGAGATGCGCTACCGGATTCGCGCGGACGTACGCGGCCGGTACCAGGTCGGGCCGCTGACGGTCCGTCTCGCCGACCCGTTCGGCCTGGTGGAGCTCGCCCGGTCCTTCACCGGCGCCAACCGGCTCACCGTCACGCCGCCGATCGTCCCGCTCCCCCACGGCCGGCTCACCGGCTCGTGGACGGGCGGCGGCGAGAGCCGGGCGCGTACGGTCGCCACGGCGGGCGAGGACGACGTCGCGCCGCGGGAGTACCGCCACGGCGACGACCTGCGGCGCGTGCACTGGCGCTCCACGGCGAGGCGCGGCGAGCTGATGGTCCGCCGCGAGGAGCAGCAGTGGCAGAGCCGCGGCGCGCTCTTCCTGGACACCCGGCGGGTCGCGCACTGGGGCGACGGGCCCGGGGCCTCCTTCGAGCAGGCCGTCTCGGCGGCGGCCTCGATCGGGGTGCAGCTCGGCCGCGAGGGCCTCGGCCTGCGGTACGTCACGGACCAGGGCGAGGCGCTCGGCGCCTCGTCGGCCTTCGAGGGCGCGCTGCTGGACTCGCTCGCCGTCGCGCGCGCCTCGACCGGACGGTCGCTGCGGACCGGGCTGTCCGCGCTCCGTACGGCGGCGACCGACGGCGACGGCCTGGTCGTCGGCGTGTTCGGGCGGCTGACCGCCGAGGACGCCCAGGACGTCGCCCGGTCCCGGCAGGGCACCGCCACCTGCGTGGCGGTCCTGGTCGGCGACGAGGAGCACGCGGCCGCGCGGGCGGCGTCGGTGCTGCGGGCGGCGGGCTGGCGGGTGCTGACCATCGACTCGGCGGCGGCGCTGGCGAGCGCGTGGGCCGGCGCGGACCAGGCGGCGGAGAACTCCGAGCTGCGCGCCGTACGGGATCGGACCGCCCGGCGGGAGGTCGTCGACGGGGACGGAGGGCTCTCATGAGACTACGGCTGACGATGGTGGCGGGGCTGGCCACGCTGCTCGCCTCCGTCGGCCTTTATCCGCTGTACGAGTCCAGCGGGTGGTTCTTCACCGGGTTCGGCGCGCTGCTCGTGGTGGGCGGGGCGGGCGTGCTCACGCGGCGGTTCCGCGTCGCGGCGGCGCTGTGCCCGGCGATCGGGCTGCTCGCGCTGTTCCTCTACCTGACCGTGGTGTTCGCCTCCGGGCACGCGTTCCTCGGCGTCGTGCCGACCCCGTCCTCCACCGCCCGGCTCGGCCGCCTCATGAGCGAGGGCTGGCACGACGCGAACTCCTACGCGGCCCCGGTGCCGATGCTGCCGGCGATCAACATGCTCACGGGCGTCGGCATCGGGCTGGTGGCGATCCTGGTCGACTTCCTTGCGGTCCGCATGCGGCGCGCGGCGCTCGCCGGGCTGCCGCTCCTCGCGGTGTACAGCGTGCCCGCCGCCGTACGCCAGCAGACCGTGAGCTGGCTGGCGTTCCTCCTGGGCGCGGGCGGCTACCTCGGCCTGCTGGTGGCGGACGCGCGCGACCAGCTCTCCGGCTGGGGGCGCGCGGTGTTCACCCGGCACTGGTCGGCGACCCGGCAGATCGACGAGCGGCCCGACTCCAGCCCGCTCTCGGCCAGCGGGCGGCGCATCGGGCTGACCGCGGTGGTCATCGCCATCGTGCTGCCGTTCGCGGTGCCCGGCATCGAGTCGCACGGGCTCCTCGGCGTCGGCGAGGGCGACGGCTCGTCCTCGGGGAAGGGAGGCGGCTCGATCACCGGGCTGAACGCCCTGGACCCGCTGGTGAGCGTACGACGCCAGCTCGTGCGCACCGGGGACGCGGAGGTGCTGAGGTACCGCTCCACGGACAGCTCCACCCCGGACTACCTGCGGATGTACTCCCTCGACCGGTTCGACGGCGAGACCTGGACGACGGGGCCGCTGCGCGCCGGCACGGACGAACGGGTCAAGGACAGGGAACTGCCCGCCGAGCCGGCGCTCGCCGGCGTCCCGGTCCGCGACGTGACCACGAAGGTCAGCATCGGCCCGGGGGTGCACCGCCTCGACGTGCTGCCGATTCCGTACCTGCCCACGAAGGTGGACATCAAGGGCGACTGGCGAGTCGACCCCCGGTCGCTGACGGTGTTCTCCACCAACGACTCCGCGGGCGGCCGGTCCTACACCGTGACGAGCGTCCGGCCGCAGCCGACGTACCAGGAGCTCGTCACCACGGCCCCGCCGCCGGCCTCGATCAGCTCGCGCTACCTGTCGGTGCCGGACTCGGTCGGCGACGACATCGCCAAGCTCGCCACCGACGTCACCGCGGGGGCGCCGACGCCGTACGAGAAGGCGGTCAAGCTACAGGACTGGTTCACCGCGCCGGGGAACTTCACCTACAGCCTGGACGCGCCTCCGCGGCACCAGAACGGGGCGCTGCGCGACTTCCTGTTCACCAGCCGTACCGGGTACTGCGAGCAGTTCGCGTCCTCGATGGCGCTGCTGGCCCGCATCCTCGGCATCCCGGCGCGCGTCGGCATGGGCTACACGGCGGGCGCCCAGCAGCCGGACGGCGGGTGGGTGGTCCACACGAAGGACGCCCACGCGTGGCCGGAGCTGTACTTCGCCGGCGTCGGCTGGCTGCGCTTCGAGCCGACGCCGGGCGGCGACGGCGGCCAGGGCAGCGCGACCGTGCCGGCCTACAGCTCGCCGCTGCTGCTGCCCGGGGCGCCGGGCACCGACGCGCCGGGCGGCGTGCCGTCGACGGGCACGGTGGCGGGCGGGGACTCCTCGGCCGCCCCGACCATCCCGGGCCACCGCACCGACACGCTCGCCGACCAGCAGGCGGCGCCTGGTGTGGCGCCGAAGGACGGCGGGTCCGGCCCGCCGATCACGTGGCTGCTGGTGGCGCTGGTCGCGGTCCTGCTGCTGCTGACGCCGATCACCCTGCGCCGGCTGACACGCGCGCACCGGTGGGCACGGGCCAAGTCCGATGAGGCCGTCGCGCACGCCGCGTGGGACGACCTCCGCGCCGACGCGGCCGACCACGGGCTGGAATGGCCTTCGAGCGAGACGCCGCGGGCGACGGCGCGGCGGCTGAGCGCCGCCTTGGAGCTGTCCCCGAAGGAGGCGGCGGCGCTGACGCGGCTGTCGCGGGCCGAGGAGCGCGCCCGGTACGCGCCTGAGGTGGAGGCGTCGCCGACGGCGCGGGAGGACGTACGCCTGCTGCGGGCGGCGTTCGGCACCCGGGCCAGGCGGCGGACGCGGTGGCGGGCCCGGCTGTTCCCGCCGTCGGCCGTGGCGGCCCTGCGGCGGGCGGGGACACGGATGATGGACGTCTTCGAGTGGCTGGATGTGGCCATTCCGCGCCGCCGTCGTCACACGTAGCGATGTCGGCGGCCGCCCCAACCAGGCGTGTCGGCCGATTGCGGGCGTCCGGCCGGGCCGGAGCCCTCGTGCCCTGCGCGGACGGGCCAGGTCACCGGCCCCGATCACGGACGTTGGGCCACGGGGAGCGTTCGGCTCGCGGCCGGATGATCATGGGCCTTCGACCATGAGACGGATGATCGCCGCGAGGCGGGAACGTACGGGCCATGCGCCGGGCGCTCGCATCAGCGTGGGGCGCGGGCCCCAGCCGCCCGGCGTGGGGCCGCGCCGCAGTGATGGCGGAGCCGGTCAGCCGGCTGATCTCGGGCCTCGCGGCTGGGATCGCAGTGGATCACCGGCCGATTGCGGACATGGACGGCATCCGGGGCATTCGCATGCCCGGTGGGACGCGGCGGGGCCTGGGCTCGGCGAGCCGTGCGGGAGGGCGGGTCGTGGCGGCGCGGTGGGTCTTGCGGGCGTACGTGGCTACGGAGGCAGGCCGGCGCGAGCGGGCGGGCCTCCGCCGTACGAGCCGGCCGGTGGAACGGCGGCGGGCCGGTCAGGGACCTTCGTGGCGGCGGCGCCAGCGCTCCTCCAGTCGCTCCATGAACCCGGTCTTGGCCCCGCGTGACGGCTTCGCCTCGCGCTTGTTCTTCGGCTCGGGTTCGGTGCCGACGCCCGTCATGCGCTTCCAGCTCGTCAGGCCCCACGCGCAGCAGAAGACCATGAGGAGGAAGCCCGCGACACTGATCACGATGCTGATCGGCATGGTGTTCAGGATCGGGCCCGCCATCACCACGATCAGGCCGAGTACGAAGCCGACCGCGGCCTTCCAGATCCTGCGCTTGTAGTGGACCTTCGGATCGGTCGAGCGGACCGCGGACGCGAATTTCGGATCCTCGGCATACAGCGCACGCTCGATCTGGTCGAGCAAGCGCTGCTCGTGGTCAGAGAGCGGCACGGCGCCTCCCAAAGACAGCCCCGCGAAGGGGAATCCCACGCCGGACGGGGACATGGCTATCGGTGATATGCCCAGAATACGAGCCGGGACCACTGTGTGAAAGAAAACGTTGGGCCGTTGACACGCGGATTGCCGAGTCAATCCACATATTCACCGTCCGTGGTCACTTGAGTCACATGGTGCTCAGCCGTCACGAGCCCCCTCCTTACCGTAGTACGCCTGACGCTCGCCGTCGGGCCGTACGAGCGCCGCCGGGCGAACGGCGCCGGCGCCGAACCGCCGGGCCGCGAGGTCCATGGCCTGCTCGGCCTCCCGCCAGCCGGTCTCCGGCTCGCCCAGGGCCATCTGGCGGGTCGTCGAGTCCGCGGGAACGAGATTTTCGACACGTACGCCGACGAGCCGCAGCGGGGTGTACTCCAGCCCCGAGGCCGCGTACAGCGCGCATGCCGTCGCGTAGATCTCGCGGGCCAGGTCGGTCGGCTCGCGGAGGGTGCGCGCCCGGGTGATCGTGGTGAAGTCGTCCCGGCGCAGCTTGACCGCGATCGTACGGCCGGCCTGACCGCTCCCCCGCAGGCGCGCGCCGACGCGGTCGGAGAGCCGCAGCAGCTCACGCCGGATGGTGACGGCGTCGGCGATGTCGACGTCGAAGGTCTCCTCGGCCCCGATGCTCTTGTCCCTGACCGAGGACACGACGGAGCGTTCGTCGCGTCCCCAGGCGAGGTTGTGCAGGTGTTCGCCGGCGGCCTCGCCGACCTCCCGCCGCAAGGTGTCGAGCGGCGTCGCGGCCAGGTCGCCGACGGTGTGCAGGCCCAGGCGGGTCAGGATCTGCTCGGTACGCTCCCCGACGCCCCACAGCGCGGCGACGGGCAGCGGGTGCAGGAAGCCGACCACGCCGTCGGCGGGCACGACGAGCAGCCCGTCGGGCTTGCAGCGGGTCGAGGCGAGCTTGGCGACGAACTTCGTGCTCGCGACCCCGACCGAACACGTGATCCCCTGCTGCTCGGCGACCTGCCGCCGGATCATCCGCCCGATCTCGGCGGACCTCCCGAGCCGTTTGAGCGCCCCGGAGACGTCGAGGAAGGCCTCGTCGAGCGCGAGGGGCTCGACGACCGGGGTGATGGACTCGAAGATCTCTCTCACGCCGGCGGAGACCTCGGCGTACCGGTCGTGGCGCGGTGGCAGCACGACCGCCTGCGGGCAGAGCCTGCGGGCGCGGCTCATCGGCATCGCCGAGTGCACGCCGAACTTTCGCGCCTCGTACGAGGCGGCGGCCACGACCCCGCGTCCGCCGGCCCCGCCGACGACGACGGGGTGGCCGCGCAGCTCGGGGCGTTCGAGCAGCTCGACGCTGACGAAGAAGGCGTCCATGTCGACGTGCAGGACGCCGCAGCCGGTGTCGTCGGCCGGCGGCCCGGGCTGCGGCCCCGGCCGGTGCAACTGCTGCTTTCTGCTCACGTCCGCCCCCGTCCCGGGCGCGGACCCACCGGCCTGTGCCACCCGGATGAGGAGAACCCGGACCGGCCCGCGAACATGCCGTCGGATCTTCCGCGCGGGCCCGTGCCGGGGTGGGCCCGGCTTGTCCCAGAATGCTCCGCGTTCACGCTGCGTGGCGGGGTCAGGGGGACGAAGGGTGATCCCCGGCGCGGATGGTCGTTCCGCGGCTGGGGTTCGACTGGAGGCCCGTCCACCGGTTCGTCCCGCTATCGCCGGCGGGCCAGGGCGTGGAGCTGAGTCGCCACGTCTTTGAGCACCGGGTGCATCGAGACCGCCTTCTCGAGGGCGACGAGCTCCTCGGTCGCGCCGCGCTCGCCGTCGATCATGCCGCTCGGCACCAGGTCCGTGAACACGCGGACGCCGTGGACCTCGCCGACGTGCAGGCCCGCGCCGGCCAGCAGCTCCGACAGCATGCCCGAGGTGAAGCGGCGTGGCATCGGGTCGTGCTCGCCCCACCGGCCCTGGGCGCTGGACAGGATGCGCCGGGCGTCCTCGAAATGGCCCGCGAGCGCGCGGTGCAGCACGGCCGCGACCTGGTTGGCCGCCAGGACGCTCACCGCGCCCCCCGTGCGTACGGTCCGGGCCACCGAGGTCATCGCGGCGGCCGGGTCGTCGACGTACTCCAGCACGCTGTGGCACAGCACCAGGTCGGCGCTGTCCGGCCCGACCACGGCCGACAGGCCGTCCGCGTCGCCCTGCAGCGCGCGGACCCGGACGCCCGCCTCCGCGGCGCGGCGTTCGAGGCCCGCGAGGGCGTCCGGGCTGGAGTCCACGACGGTCACGTTGTGGCCCAGCTCGGCCAGGGGAACGGCGAGCCCCCCGGTGCCGCCGCCCGCGTCGAGGACGTCCAGGACGGCCCGGCCGGACGCCTTGGCGCTCTCGTCGAGCACCTCGCGCAGGATCTCCCACACGACGGCGGTCCGCATGGGCCGCTGCCGCGGACGCTCGGTCACGGCGCCCCCCGATGCTGCGTCTTCACGGCTGCCTCTTTCGCCTCACAGCGCCCAGCTTAGGCCCTGTTCGCCGTAGCGCGACGCCTAGAGCGACAGCGAGGGCTTCAGCTCCAGCAGGCGCGACAGCAGGCCGTTGACGAAACGAGGCGACTCGTCGGTGGACAGCTCCGTCGCGAGGGCCACGGCCTCGCTGATCGCGACGCCGCCCGGCACCTCGTCGCTCCAGAGCAGCTCGTACGACCCCAGCCGCAGGATGTTGCGGTCGACCATCGGCATGCGGTCCAGGGTCCAGCCGACCGAGTAGGTCGCGATCAGCTCGTCGATGCGGTCGCGGTGCTCCTCCACGCCCGCGACCAGGCGGTCGGCGAACGCCTGCTCGGCCAGCGGCTGCTGCCCGGGCTCGGCCGCGCGCCGGCCGAGCACGTCGGCCGGCGGCTCGCGGCGGACCTCCGCCTCGTACAGGACCTCAAGGGCCCGCTTACGCGCCTTGCTCCGTGCGGCCACGGTCAGCCGCGGCCGAGGTAGTCGCCCGAGCGGGTGTCGACCTTGATCTTCTCGCCGGTCGTGATGAACAGCGGGACGTTGATCACCGCGCCGGTCTCGACCGTGGCGGGCTTGGTGCCGCCGGTCGAGCGGTCGCCCTGCAGGCCCGGCTCGGTCTCGGTCACCTGGAGCACCACGGCCGCGGGCAGCTCGACGTAGAGCGGCGTGTCGTCGTTGAAGGCGATCACGGCGTTCTGCTCGGGCAGCAGGTAGTCGGCGGCGCCGCCGACCGTGCCGGCCGGGATGTGCGGCTGGTCGTAGGTCTCGGTGTCCATGAAGACGAAGTCCTCTCCCTCGCGGTAGAGGTACTGCATCTCGCGCTTGTCGACGCTGGCCACGTCGACCTTCGTGCCGGCGTTGAAGGTCTTGTCGACCACCTTGCCGGAGAGGATGTTCTTGAGCTTGGTGCGGACGAACGCTCCGCCCTTGCCAGGCTTGACGTGCTGGAACTCCTGGACCGTCCAGAGCTGGCCGTCGAGGTTCAGCGTCATGCCGTTCTTGAGGTCGTTCGTCGTCGCCACTGCGTGTGTTCTCCTGCGTCGGCTGCCTGCCGCGTCTAGATGACGAGCAGTTCCTTGGTCGTCTTGGTGAGCAGCTCCACGCCGTCCGTGCGGACGACCAGAGTGTCCTCGATGCGGACCCCGCCGCGACCCGCGAGATAGACGCCGGGCTCGACGGTGATCGGGACTCGATCGGTCAGTTTACCGGTCTTGTCATACCCCAGGAGCGGTGCCTCGTGGATCTCCAGGCCGACTCCGTGCCCGAGTCCGTGGGGGAACTCCTCGCCGTACCCGGCCTCGATGATGATGTCGCGCGCGGCGGCGTCGACGTCTTTGGTGGCCGCGTCCGGACACGCCGCCTCGACGCCCGCGCGCTGCGCGAGGGCGACCAGGTCATAGATCTCCCGCAGCCCGCCGGAGGCCGGGCCGACCGCGATCGTACGGGTCATGTCGGCGTGGTAGCCGGCGTACAGCGCGCCGAAGTCCATGGTCACGAAGTCGCCGGACTCGACCGTACGCGTGCCGGGCACGTGGTGCGGGATCGCGCCGTTGGGGCCGCTCGCCACGATGGAGGCGAACGCCGGCCGCTCGGCGCCGAGGTCGACCATCGAACGTTCCAGCACGATCGCGATGTCGCGTTCGGTGCGGCCCGGCCGGATGAAGGGCAGCACGGCGTCGAAGGCCCGGTCGGTGATCGCGCACGCCTCCCGGAGAAGGGCGATCTCCTCCTCGTCCTTGACCGTGCGCAGCTCCTCGACGGCGTGTCCCAGCGGGACCAGCTCGACGCCCTCGAGCCGGCCGGCGAGCTCGCGGTGGCTCTCGACCGTCAGGTCGTGCGCCTCGAAGGCGAGCCGCCCGGCCACACGCGCGCCGAGCGCCCCGGCCGTGTCGCGGTCGATGACGCACTCCAGCTCGGGGCACACGCGCGCGGCGGTGCCGGCGTAGCGCCCATCGGTGCCGAGGACGGCGGTGCCGTCGGCGCGCACGAGGAGCGCGGCGTTGGAACTGGCGAGCCCGGACAGGTGGCGGACGTTGACCAGGCGGGTGATGAGGGCGGCGTCCGCGCCTCGTTCGGCGACGAGCGCGCCCAGCCGCGCACGGCGTGCTTCATGAATCCCGGGCATGGCACGACTGTACGCGCCGCCGCCCGGCGGAACGGCGGCGGACACGGTCACGAATCAGGACATGTCCGCGTACGCGTCACAGCCGAGCCGCAGGCCGCCGCGCGTACCCGAGCGGCCGGGGCGAAGGAGCCCGGCCGCCGCAGGTGGTGCGGCGACGGCCGCCTCCCGGCCGCCGTCACCGGCGCCGGGAGGCTCGGCGACACCGTCCACGGGCCGGAGGCCCACCGCAGGCCCCCATCGGCGGAAGGCCGGTGGGCGGCCGCGGTCTCGGCGACCGGGCCGCCCGGCCGGGCACGACGCCGGGCCCCCCTGGCCGGCTCACACCGACGCGGCGAGGTCCCGAGCCTTCTCGATCAGCTTCACGCGGGCGGCGTGGTCGGCGGCGATCGGCGTGACGTTGAGGGTGGTGACGCCCGTCTCCTTCAGCGCGGCGATCCGGTCGCGTACGAAGCCCTCCGAGCCGATCAGCGAGGTCTTCTGCAGCAGCTCGTACGGGACCTTGGCGGCGGCCTCCTGCTTCTTGCCGTCGAGGTAGAGGTCCTGGATCTCCTCCGCCTCCTTCTCGTAGCCGTAGCGCCGGGCCAGGTCGTTGTAGAAGTTCTTGCCCTTGGCGCCCATGCCGCCGATGTAGAGGGCGGCCATGGGGCGGCCGAACTCCAGGTAGCCCTCGACGTCGTCGCCGATCGCCAGGCTGGCCTGCGCGACGACGTCCAGCTCGCCGAGCGAGGGGTCGCGCTTGGCCTTGCCCTTGGCCAGCGGCTCGCCCCAGACGTCGCCCGCCTTCTCCGGCAGGTAGAAGATCGGCTCCCAGCCCTCGGCCAGCTCGGCGGTCATCTCGACGTTCTTGGGGCCGAGCGAGGCGATGATGATCGGGATGCGCTCGCGTACGGGATGGTTGATCAGCTTGAGCGGCTTGCCGAGGCCCGTGCCCTGCTCGGCGGGCAGCGGCAGTTTGTAGTGCTTGCCGTCGTAGGACAGCCGCTCACGCCGCCACACCGTACGGCAGATCTCAATGATCTCGCGGGTACGGCCGATCGGCGCGTGGTACGGCACGCCGTGCCAGCCCTCGATGACCTGCGGGCCGGACGCGCCGATGCCGAGCACGAAGCGCCCGTCGGAGACGTAGTCGAGCCCGGCGGCGGTCATCGCGGTGAGGGTCGGCGTGCGCGAGTAGATCTGGAGGATGCCCGAGGCGATCTGCAGGCGCTCGGTCCGCGCGGCGATGAAGCCGAGCTGGCTCACGGCGTCGAAGCTGTAGGCCTCCGGGACGAAGACGATGTCGAGCCCGGCCTTCTCGTAGTCGGCGAGCTCGTCGACGGTCTCCCTGAAGCCCCCCGCGTAGTTGAGGGACATTCCGATGCGCATGCCGCGGTACCTCTTTTTCTGCCCGAGAACCGAATCAGATTCAGTAATAGCGTAGTCAGGCCGCGCTGAACACCATGCACGTGCTGGTGCCGTGCGCGACGAGGCGCCCCTGGTCGTCGGTGACGCGTCCCTCGGTGGTGGCGATCCGGCCGCCCAGGTGGATGGTCGTTCCCTCACAGCGCAGCTTGACGCCGTCGAGCCGTACGGGCCGGATGAAGTTCACCTTGAGCTCGAGCGTGGTGTAGCCGGCGGTCCCCTCGGGCAGCGAGGCGTGCACCGAGCAGGCCATCGCCGAGTCGAGCAGGGTGCTGCAGACGCCGCCGTGCAGGGTGCCCAGCGGGTTGCCGAGGTCCGGGCGGGTCTCCAGCGTGAACACCACGCGGCCCGGCTCCAGGACCTCCAGCGACATGTCCAGCAACGACGCGATGCCGGGCGCGCGCTCCCCGAGCAACGCCGAGATCTGTTCGAGTCCGGTCGCCACGATCGCCTCCTCTATGACGCTTGTCATAGTGAGCGTTCTCTATGATGGGCGTCATAGTCAAGGTGGTGTATGTCATATGGCCTCCGACGCCCGTGAGCGCATGGTGCGCAGCGCGGCCTATCTGTTCCGCGAGCGCGGCTTCAGCGGTACGGCGTTCAGCGACGTGATCGCGCACAGCGGCGCCCCCCGCGGCTCGATCTACCACCACTTCCCCGGCGGCAAGATGCAGCTCGCCGAGGAGGCGGTCCGCTACGCCGGCGACCACCTGGGCGCGGGCGTACGCGCGGCGCGCCGCGACGACGACCCGGTGGCGGCGGTCCGGGGTTTCCTCGGCTGGTGGCGGCGCGTCCTGGTCAAGAGCGACTTCCGGGCCGGCTGCCCGATCGTCGCGGTGACCGTGGAGTCCCGGCTCACCGAGGCGGCGGCCGACGCCTTCGGCCGCTGGCAGGACGCCCTGGCCGCCGGCCTGGTCTCGGCCGGCGCGGGGCGGGCGCGGGCCGCCCGGCTCGCCACGCTCATCGTCGCCTCCGTCGAGGGCGCCACCATCTTGTGCCGGGCGCGCCGCTCGCTGGAGCCGCTCGACGACGTCGCCGCGGAGCTGGAGGAGCTCATCGCCTCGGCGTGCGAGACCGGCTGAGCGACCGCCCGGGCCGTACGCGGCGCCTCGGCCGCGGGTGAGTCAGCTCTCGGCGAGGAGCTCGGCGACGGCCTGGAGTGCCAGGACGTAGGAGTAGACGCCGAACCCGGCGACGGTGCCCGAGGCCACGGCCGCCACGACCGAGGTGTGGCGAAACTCCTCGCGCGCGGCGGGGTTGGACAGGTGCACCTCGATCAGCGGCGCGGTGCGCTGGGCGATGGCGTCGCGCAGGGCGTAGGAGTAGTGGGTGAAGGCGGCGGGGTTCAGCACGACCGGCAGGCGGCCGTCGGCGGCCTCGTGCAGCCAGCCCACGAGCTCGGCCTCGTCGTCGGTCTGGCGCACCTCGGCGTGCAGGCCGAGCCGGCGGCCGGTGTCGCGGCACAGCGCCGCCAGGTCATCGAAGGTCGCCGCGCCGTAGACCTCGGGCTCGCGGCTGCCGAGCCGGCCGAGGTTGGGGCCGTTGAGGACCAGGACCTCGCCGATGCCGGTCATGAGCCCTCCTTCGCCGGGCCCTGGCCCGTGATCCGCCCACTCATCGTGCCACCCGTTCGTACGCGCGCTTCAGCAGGTCCTCGTCCGGGTCCTCCAGGCGGCCCGGCTCGGCGACGCCGTCGAGGACGACGAAACGGAGCCGCGAGCCCCGCGCCTTCTTGTCGA
Source organism: Actinomadura sp. DC4 (assembly GCF_030406325.1). Classification (GTDB taxonomy): domain Bacteria; phylum Actinomycetota; class Actinomycetes; order Streptosporangiales; family Streptosporangiaceae; genus Actinoallomurus. The sequence goes on from NZ_JAUEQY010000031.1 coordinate 16,505, forward strand.
TGCGCATCGCGTCGCGCAGCGACGGCCAGGCCTCGGCGGGATAGGACGTCGGCAGGCCCACGGAGCTGAGAACGGCCCGGTGGCGGTCCACCACCTTGGCGTCGAGCCGGCCGGCCAGGTGCGACAGCTCGGCGGCGTAGACCATGCCGATGGCGACGGCGTCACCGTGCCGGAAGCGGTAGGCCTCGACCTTCTCGATCGCGTGGCCGAGCGTGTGGCCGTAGTTGAGGATCTCCCGCAGCCCGCTCTCCTTGAGGTCCTCCGCCACGACCCGCGCCTTGATGGTGACGGCGCGCTCGGTGAGCTCCAGGGTGTGCGGCCCGTCGGGCCGGCCCGCGGCCTCCGGGTCGTCCTCGACCAGCTCCAGGATGCGGGGGTCGGCGATGAACCCGGCCTTGATCGTCTCGGCCAGGCCGCTGACGTAGTCGGCGCGCGGAACGGTCACGAGCGTGGCCAGGTCGCACAGGACCCCGGCGGGCGGGTGGAAGGCGCCGACGAGGTTCTTGCCCTCGGGGATGTCGATCGCGGTCTTGCCGCCGACGGCGGCGTCGACCATGCCGAGGAGCGTGGTGGGCATCAGCACGGCGCGGACGCCGCGCAGCCAGGTCGCGGCGGCGAACCCGGCGAGGTCGGTCGTCGCTCCCCCGCCGACGCCGACGACCGCGTCCGTACGGGTCATGCCGAAGCCCGCGAACGCCGACCAGAGGCCGGCGAGCACCGTGACCTCCTTGCCGGCCTCGCCGTCGGGCACCGGCACGGGCCGCGCGTCGTACCCGGCGTCGGCCAGTGCGTGGCACACCGGCCGGGCGATCTCGGGCAGTCCCTCGGCGTGCACGACCGCGACGATCCCGGCGTCGCCGAGCAGCGACGGCAGCTCGCTGAGCACCCCGGTGCCGATCACCACGTCGTACGGCGCCTCGCCGCCGACCGTGATCCGGGTCACTCGAGCCCCTCGACGATCTCGTCCACGATCGCGGCGGGCTCGCGGTCGTCGGTGAGGACTCTGATCGACGCGAGGCCCTCGTAGATCGGGCGGCGTTCTTCCATCAGCTTGCGGAACTGGCTGCGCGGGTTGAGCACGAGCAGCGGCCGCGCCGAGGCGAGCCCGACGCGCTTGACCGCGTCCGACAGCCCGACCTCCAGGTAGACCACGGGCAGGCCGTCGAGGGCGGACCGGGTCACCGGGTCGAGGATCGCGCCGCCGCCGAGGGCGACGACGCCCTCGTGCGCGGCGAGGGCCTCGCCGACGGCGGAGCGTTCGAGCGCGCGGAAGCGCTCCTCGCCGTCGTCGACGAAGATATCGCCGATCGGCTTGCCGGCGGTGGCCTCGACGTCGTGGTCGGTGTCGCGGAAGGCGACGCCGAGACGCTCGGCGAGCAGCTCGCCGACGGTGGTCTTGCCCGATCCGGGCGGGCCGATGACGACGGCCTTCGGACTCATTTGATCACCAACGAGGATAGGTAGGACTGCAGGTTGCGCGCCGTCTCCTCGGCGGAGTCGCCGCCGAACTTCTCCAGCGCGGCCTCGGCGACGACCAGCGCGACCATCGCCTCCGCGACCACGCCTGCCGCGGGCACGGCGGTGACGTCGCTGCGCTGGTTGATCGCCTTGGCCGGCTCGCCGGTCTTGACGTCGATCGTGTTCAGCGCGCGCGGCACCGTCGAGATGGGCTTCATCGCGGCGCGGACCCGCAGGACCTCGCCGGTCGTCATGCCGCCCTCGACGCCGCCCGCGCGGTTGCTCAGCCGCCGGATGTCATCCGTGCCGTCCTCGCGCGCGATCTCGTCGTGGGCCTGGGAGCCCCGGCGCGCGGCGGTACGGAAGCCGTCGCCGAGCTCCACGCCCTTGATCGCCTGAATGCCCATCAGCGCGCCGGCGAGGCGCGAGTCGAGGCGGCGGTCCCAGTGCACGTGACTGCCCAGGCCGGGCGGCAGGCCGTGCACCACGACCTCGACGACCCCGCCGAGGGTGTCGCCGTCCTTCTTGACCTGCTCGATGTGCTCCACGATCGCCGCGCTCGTGCCCGGGTCCAGGCAGCGGACCGGGTCGGCGTCGATGCGTTCGAGGTCGCCGGGCTCGGGCAGCACGTCGTCCGGGACGCTCACCTCGCCGAGCGCGACCACGTGGCTGAGGATCTCCACGCCGAGCACCTGGCGGCAGAAGGCGCGCGCCACCTCGCCGATCGCCACCCGGGCGGCCGTCTCGCGGGCGCTGGCGCGCTCGAGCACCGGCCGCGCGTCGTCGAAGCCGTACTTCTGCATGCCGACGAGGTCGGCATGGCCCGGGCGCGGACGGGACAGCGGCGCGTTGCGCGCCTGCTGGGCGAGCAGGTCGGCGTCGACCGGGTCGGCCGACATCACCGTCTCCCACTTGGGCCACTCGGAGTTGCCCACGCGGATCGCGATCGGGCCGCCGAGCGTGCGGCCGTGGCGGATGCCGCCGATGATCTCGACCTCGTCCTGCTCGAACTTCATCCGGGCGCCGCGTCCGTACCCCAGCCGCCGGCGGCGCAGCGCCTCGGCGATGTCGGCCGAGGTCACGGCCACACCGGACGGCAGCCCTTCGAGGATCGTGGCGAGGGCAGGTCCGTGCGACTCCCCCGCGGTCAGCCAGCGCAACATGCGGTAAATACTTTCATGCGGTCGACTCCGCTTTCACAACTGTCCAACCGTACGGGGGCCTCAGGCGATCTCACGCCAGTCCAGGACGTCCGCCACGAGGTCGCCGATCGCGGCCAGCAGGCCCAGGCGGTTCGCCCGTACGGCCGGGTCCTCGGCCATGACCAGCACCTTGTCGAAGTAGTCGTCGATGGGCTCGACGAGCGCCTCGGCGACCGTGGCGAACTCCGGCAGCGGCAGCGGGCCGCCGCGCGCCTTCTCCACGACGCCCGCCAGGGCGGTGGAGAGCGTGCGTTCGGCCTCGTCCTCGAACAACCCGGGGTCGAAGGCGGCGGGCGCGTCCGCCGGAACGATCCGCAGCACCCGCTGGAGCGCGGCCGTCAGGCGGCCGAACCCCTCGGACTCGGACAGTCCCTCCAGGTCGGCGGCGTCCCGTGCGGCACGCGCGGGCGTCGCGGCGTGCGGCATGACGGCGCGGACGACGTGCACGGGGTGGCCGGACTCCAGGAGCGCCTGCTCCAGCCGCCGCGCGGTGAGGCGCCCGGCCTCGCGTACGGCGTCCGCGTCCACTTCCACGGGCTGGCAGGCGGCCGCGATCGCCAGGCCGTCGTCCACCCGGATGCCGGCGAGCCGGGCGTGCGCGCGCAGGACCGCGGTGAGGCCGAGCGCGGCCCGGCGCAGGCCGTACGGGTCGGAGCTGCCGGTCGGCGCGGCGCCCACGCCGAACAGCCCGGCGAGCAGGTCGAGCCGGTCGGCCACCGACAGCAGCGCACCCGGCAGCGAGACGGGGAGGGCGTCGCCGGCCGAGCGGGGCAGCTCCATCTCCACGAGCGCCTCGGCGACCGCCTCGGGCTCTCCGGCGCGCCGGGCGTACTCCCCGGCCATCGTCCCGGCGAGGCTGGACAGCTCGATGACCATGTGGGAGGCGAGGTCGAACTTGGCGAGCCGGGCCGCGCGGTCGAGCGTCGCGCGTTCTTCGTCGTCGAGGTCGACGCGCTCGGCGAGGACCGCGGCGATCGAGCGGATCCGGCCGGCCCGGTCGGCCATCGAGCCGAGGCGCTCCTCGAAGGTCAGGGCGGCCAGGCCGTTCGTCAGCTCCTCCGGGGGCGTGCGCAGGTCGGCCGCGAAGAAGAACGACGCGTCCTCGAACCGCGCCCGCAGCACCGCCTCGTTGCCGGCGCGGACGACGCCGGTGTCGCAGGCGCCGTTCGCGACCGCCACGAAGTGCGGCAGGAGGCGCCCGGCGGCGCGGACGTGGAGGTAGCGCTGGTGCTTGCGCATGACCGTGGTGAGCACCTCGGCGGGCAGGTCGAGGTAGCGCTCGCTGAAGGAGCCGAGGATGGCGACGGGCTCCTCGACGAGGTTGACGACCTCGTCCAGGACGGTCTCGTCGGGCGTGCCGCCGGCCGTCGCGGCCAGCTCGGCCGCCGCCGCGACGATGCGCTCGCGGCGCAGGCCGGCGTCCGGCTCGATCCCGTGCGAGCGCAGCGTGGCGAGGAACTCCCCGGCCTCGGCGACCTCGATCACCGGCTCGGCGGCGGTCCGGTGCACACGGGTCGTACGGCCGCTGTCCAGCGTCGCCACCGAGAACGGGACGACGTGCTCGCCGAGGAGCGCGGTGATCCAGCGGATCGGGCGGCTGTAGGACAGGCCGGGCGCGTTCCAGCGCATGTTGCGGTCGGCGCGCAGTCCGGTGACGACGCCGGGAAGGACGTCGGCGAGCACCTCGGCCGCCGGGCGGCCGGTGACCTTCTGGACGAGCCCGACGTACTCCCCGCCGTTCACCGTGATCGCCGCCAGGTCCTCGACGCCGGCGCCCTGGCCGCGGGCGAAGCCCAGGGCGGCCTTGGTGGGCGCGCCGTCGGCGTCGTAGGCGGCCGAGCGGCGCGGGCCGCGTACGGTGCGCTCGACGTCGTCCTCGCGCGGCCGCACGTCCTCGACCACCGCGACGACCCGCCGGGGCCCGGACAGGACCTGGACCCCGCCGTGGCGGAGCCGCGTGCCCTTCAGGAGCTCGGTGAGGCTGTCGCGTACGGCTCCGGCGACGCGTTCGGTCTCGGTGGCGGGGAGCTCCTCGAACCCGATCTCGAAGGCCAGTGCCGCGGGCTCCTCGATCCGGGGGAACTCGCTGGGACGGCGTTCGGGGGCGGGGGGCGTGACGGCGTCGCCGAGGGGGTGGCCGAGCTCCTCCCGGCGGGCGGCCCACAGGCCCGCCACCTCGTGCGCGAGCGTGCGCATGCGGGCGAAGGCGGTGGCGCGCTCGGTGGTGCCGACGGCGCCGCGGGCGTCCAGCACGTTGAAGACGTGGGAGCACTTGAGCACGTACGAGTGGGCGGGCACCGGCAGCCGGGCCTCGATCAGGCGCCGCGCCTCGGCCTCGTACGCGGTGAACAGCGCGCGGTTGGCCTCGACGTCGGCGTCGTCGAGGTAGTAGCGGCTCATCTCGTACTCGGCCTGGCCGAACGCCTCGCCGTAGGACAGGCCGGGGGCGTACTCGATGTCCTTGAAGTGCCCGACGCCCTGGAGCGCCATGATGATGCGCTCCATGCCGTAGGTGATCTCGACCGACACCGGGTCGAGCGCGATGCCGCCGGACTGCTGGAAGTAGGTGAACTGGGTGATCTCAAGCCCGTCGAGCCAGACCTCCCAGCCGAGCCCCCAGGCGCCGAGGGCGGGCGAGGCCCAGTTGTCCTCCACGAAGCGCACGTCGTGGGCGTTCAGGTCGATGCCGAGAGCGGTGAGGCTGCCGAGGTAGCGCTCCTGCGCGTCGCCGGGCTCGGGCTTGAGGATGACCTGGTACTGCGTGTGGGTCTGGAGCCGGTTGGGGTTGTCGCCGTAGCGCGAGTCGTCCGGGCGGACGCTGGGCTCGACATAGCCGACCTTCCACGGCTCGGGCCCGAGGACCCGCAGCGCGGTCGCCGGGTTGAGTGTGCCGGCGCCGACCTCGGTGTTCATGGGCTGGACGATGGCGCAGCCCTGTGCGGCCCAGTATTCGGTGAGCCGGATCAGGGCGTCCTGCATCGTCAACGTCGTCGTCGGCATCCCCGAAGCCTAGCCATCGGGGCGATGCCGCCGGGCCCGATGGCCGGGGCCGAGCACCTTACGGCCGCGCCGCCGTTCGTCCATACTCAGCCGCATGCGGCGATCCGATCGAGTGGCACTGATCTGTCTCGGCGCCGGCGTGGTGCTGATCCTCGGCGCGATCCAGGTGATCGGGATGCTCGACGCACCGCCACGCACGCCCGGCGACCTGTGCCCCTCGAGCCCCTCCGGCGACGTCGGGGACCACCGGGCGAAGGCGGCGCCGTACGAGGGCGCGGGCCCGCACCCGATCGTGGCGGCGGGCCCGGCGTGGCAGGAGCGCTGGAGCGGCTTACCCGCGACCTGGGGACCGCCGCGCGAGGACGCCTCCCTGGTCCAGCTCGTCGCCTGCGTCTACTCGCACGTGACCTCGACGGCGACGAAGACGTGCACGTACGGCCTGCACGACCGCCCCGGGAAGACGATCCGGCTGACCCAGCTGGCCACGGTGTACACCGTCGAGGTGTACCAGGCCGGGAGCGCCGCGAAGGTCGCGTCGCTCCGGGTGCCGGGCGCCTCCCTGTGCCAGTACACCCAAAACGTGCCGACCGGGAAGGACGGTCGGCCCACCGCGACGACCGTCGCTCAGTTCCTGTCCGCCCAGGACCTCGTCAAGGCCCTACGCCCGTACGTGGAGGGCACCGCGAACGGCTAGGACCTGTCACGAACGGGGACTTCGAGACAGGCCCTGGAGCGGGGCCAGGGTGAGTTCGACGCCGCCGGTGACGTGGCCGTTCAGGTGCTCGGACAGCCGGGTGGCGGCGGTGTTCAGGACCGGCCGGCGGTCGGCGTCCTCGGCGAGACGGAGGCGGACCGCCAGTGCCGCCTGGGTGCCGGGGCCGACCTGGACGCCGGTGACGCCGGGAAGGCCGCCGACCGCCGCGTGCACGGCGGCGAGCACGTGCGGGTCCTCGTGCGGGGCGGTGATGGTGCCGCCCTCGGCCAGGACGTGGAGGCGCGCGCCCTCGATCGTGTACGGGAACGGGCCCGCCACGTCGATGACCACGGCGTCGGCGGGCTCGTCCACGGCCGCCTGGCACGCCTGCCGTACGCGGACGGCGACCGGCCGTGCGTCCGGGCGCCAGCGGGCCAGGGCGGCGGTGGAGGTGAAGGCGAGAACGGCGCGCCGCCCGTCCTCGCCGACGAGGGTCGGGAGGGCCATCTCGCTCTCCTTCTCGCGCCGCAGGCCCTCGACGGTCTCGTCCTCGGTGAGGATGGCGACGACCGGGACGAGCAGGCGTGAGCCGGTGAGGGCGGCCAGCACGGCGTGCTCACCGCCCTGCCCCTCGGCGTAGGCGCGCAGGGCCGCCTCCACGGCGGCCGCCGCCGTGCCGTCGTCGTCGGGGAACTCGGGCTGCGGGATGTTACGTCCGGACACGACAGACCAGCGTATCCCTCACCCGCGGCGGGTCAGCCCAGGTCGGCGATGGCCGCGACCGGGCCGCCGCCGGACGGGCCCTGGTGGACCGCGGCGACCGAGACGAACGCGGCCGGGTCGCCGGTGACCGACGCGGTCACGCCGCCGACGCACGCCTTGATCTGGCGGTGCCAGTGCACGTCCGAGTCGTCCAGCATGATGTTGCGGCGGCCGCGCACCGAGCCCGACGGGTCGGCCTCGCACTTGAGGAAGACGTTGACGAGCCGGTCGCCCAGGTCGCTCGGGTGGGGGCGGTCGGGCAGGTCCAGGCCGGAGGAGCGGATCGCCTCCCAGATGCCGTCGGCGTCCAGGGCGTCCTTCATCACGCTGTGGCCGATGCGGTAGCGGCCGCCGATGCCGGTGACGTTGCCGACCACGACGATCTGGGCCCGGTCGAGCTCGACGCCCGAGGAGCAGGAGGCGACCGAGGAGTACAGCGACAGGTCCTTGTGGATCTGCGCGGCCGACGGCGTCTCGATCTCGCCCAGCGCCACGGCGATGCCGAGCGCCGTCGTGGAGTTGGAGATGTCCATCGACTTGAGGGTGTCCTCGGTGAAGACGTCGTGCCCGCGGCTCTTGGCGTCGTTGATCGTGTCCAGGGTCAGCAGCGGCGTCTTGGTCTGCACGTAGTGCACGTCGGCGGGGTCCTGGATCCCGGCGGCCTTCATCGCGTCGCGTACGCCGGCGGCGACCTTCTCCACCATCGCCGGGCGGCCGATGTCCTCGGGGAGGATCACCTCGCTCATGGCGACGCCGACCGAGACCCGCGGCTCGTCGGAGACCGGCGCGGCGTCCGCCGCCACGGTCGCGAAGATCGTCGCGTGCGGGCTGAGGACCCCGTCGGTGCCCCCGGACCACACGAGCGGCACCTGGGCGGCCTCCTCCGGCGTGCGGGTGCCCTTGGTGACCAGGACCTCGCGGAACGCGCGGTCGGCGAGGATGCGGGTGTAGTCGTTGACACCGCCGTTGCCCTCGGTCTTGCCGATCACGGCAAGGACGCGGTCGGCCTCGATCACGCCGTCGTCGATCAGCCGGGCCAGCCCCGAAGCGTCCGTGACGCTCTCGATGGCGACCTTGCGTACCTCAATCGGGTCCGGCATGTCCTCACCCTTCTGACAGGTCGTGCTCGATGACTGTTCCGGCCTTGCCGTCCGCGGCGTCGCCGATGAGCTCCAGCGACGTGATCGCCGCGCGCCGGCCGCCCGAGGCGACGAACCGTACGGCCGCCTCGACCTTGGGTCCCATGCTGCCCCCGGCGAAGTGCCCCTCGGCCGCGTACGCCCGCATCCGCCCGACGGTCGTGCGGCCGATCGGCCGCTCGTCCGGGGTGCCGTACCCGGCCATGGCGCACTCGACGTTGGTCGCGATGACGAGCGTCGTCGCGCCCACGTGGCGGGCCAGGAGCTGGGCGGCGAGGTCCTTGTCGATCACCGCTTCGACGCCGCGGTAGCCGCCGTTCTCGCGGACCACCGGCACTCCCCCGCCGCCGGCCGCCACGACGATGAACCCCGCCGCGATCAGCGCGTCGACCGCGGGCGCGTCGAGGATCTCCAGCGGCTCCGGCGAGGCCACGACCCGGCGCCAGCCCTTGGCGCCGAACGAGCGCCAGGTCTGCCCGAGCGCGCCGAACCGCTCGGCGTCGCGGGCGGAGAAGTAGCGGCCCACGGGCTTGGCCGGGTCGGTGAAGCCGGGGTCGGCGGCGTCCACGAGCGTGCGGGTCGCGACCACGGCCACCTGCCGGTCGACGTCGCGCGCGGCCAGGGCGCGCTGCAGGGCGTTGAGCAGCAGGACGCCGATGGTCGCCTGGGTCTGCGCCCCGCACCAGTCGAGGGGTACGGGCGGGACCACGCGGGCGGCGAGCTGGTTCTTGATCAGCAGGTTGCCGACCTGCGGGCCGTTGCCGTGGGTCAGCACGACCTGCGTGCCGGCCGCCACCAGGTCGGCGATGGGCTCGACCGCGGCGGCGACGGCGCGCCGCTGGGCGTCCGGCGTCGCGCTTCCGTCCGGCCCGGTCATCGCGTTGCCGCCGAGCGCGATGAGGACCCGCTCGCCATTCGCGGTGGTCACGAGGGTGAACCTAGCCTTTCCGTAGGCGGCCGTTCTCGGGCAGAGTATGCCCAAGAACGGCCGCCTCCTTCGGCACGATGTGTCTCAGGGGCGGCCGGACGGCCCGCCGACCGGTACGCCACGGATACCGCGCGCCCGTGGCCCACGACTCGTGGGCGAGGAGCGCCCCGAGCGCTGGTCCACGATCGGCCGGGACTCCTCGTCCCGGTCCGGCAGGGCCGGCGCCGTTCCCGTACGGCCCAGGCGGTCCTTGACGGTGCCGTCTTCACCCCCGGCAGGCGGGGCGGCACCCGGTAGAGCGCGGCCTTGGAGCTCGGGCGAGCCGGCCGCCTTCCACCTCGCCTCGTCCTCCCTGGTGGGGGAGGCGACGGCGGGCGGCGCGCCGTCGCGTTCGATGACGTGGTCGGCGATCGCGGCCGGCGTGGGACAGCGCGTACGCGAGGACCCGCCGGTGGTGCTCGGGCGGGCGGCCCTACACCGCGATCCGGGCGAGTCGGTCGCGGGCGTCGTCGATGACCTCGTCGCGCTTGCAGAACGCGAACCGGACGTACGGGTCGCCGGCGTCGGAGTCGTAGAAGACCTGCGCGGGGATGGCGACGATGCCCGCGCGCTCGTGCAGGGCCCGGCAGAAGTCGCGTCCGTCGGCGAATCCGAGCGGCCGTACGTCGGCCTGGACGAAGTAGGTGCCCTGGGCGCGCAGCGCGGTGAGCCCGGCCGCCTGGATGCCCTCGGTCAGCTTGTCGCGTTTGGCCTGCAGTGAGACCCGCAGCGCCTCGACCCAGTCCAGTTCCGAGCGGAGCGCGTACGCGACGGCGCGCTGGTAGGGGGCGCTCGCGGTGAAGGTGAGGAACTGCTTGACGGTCTGGGCCGCGCGGACGTACTCCGGCGGTGCGGTGAGCCAGCCGGTCTTCCAGCCGGTGACCGAGAACGTCTTGCCCGCCGAGGAGATCGCTATCGTACGCTCGCGCATGCCGGGCAGCGTGGCGAGCGGCACGTGCTCGGCGTCGTCGAAGGTCAGGTATTCGTACACCTCGTCGGTGACCGCGACCAGGTCGTGCTCGCGGCACACCTCCGCGATGACCTCCAGCTCGCCGCGGTCGAACACCGTGCCGGTCGGGTTGTGCGGGGAGTTGAGCAGGATCAGGCGGGTGCGCGGGGTGACGGCGGCGCGCAGCTCGTCCGGGTCGAAGGTGAACCGGTCGCCGGAGGGCCGCAGCGTGACCGCGCGGCGTACGGCGCCGGACAGGGCGATGATCGCCGCGTACGAGTCGTAGTAGGGCTCGAAGACGATCACCTCGTCGCCCACGTCGGCGAGCGCGAGGAGCGTCGCGGCGATCGCCTCGGTGGCGCCGACGGTGACGAGCACCTCGCCGTCGGGGTCGTAGGCCAGGCCGTAGCGCTCGGCGCGCTGGGCGGCGACCGCCTCGCGCAGCTCGGGCAGGCCGGGGCCGGGAGGGTACTGGTTGGCGCCGCCGAGGATCGCCTCCGCCGCGGTCTCGAGCAGTTTCGCGGGTCCGTCGGTGTCGGGGAAGCCCTGGCCGAGGTTGACCGCTCCGGTACGGATGGCCAGCGCCGTCATCTCGGCGAACACGGTGGTGCCGAACCCCTGCATCCGCGCGACGAGCGGATCGATGTTGACCGTCACCCGGCTCAGGGTAACAACGCGGTCGGGAGCCTGTGCCACAGTGGAAGCCCGCGGTGGAGGAGTGCGCGATGCGAGTGGCCCTGTGTCAGATCACGGTCGGCGACGACCCCAAGGAGAACCTGGAGCGGGCCCGCGAGGCCCTGGCCGAGGCCGCGGACGCGGATCTGGCGATCCTGCCCGAGGCGGCGCTGGTGCGCTTCGGCGGCGACCTCGCCGCCGTCGCCGAGCCCCTGGACGGGCCATGGGTGACGGGCCTGGCCGAGGCCGCGCGAGAGCACGGCACGGCGGTGATCGCGGGCGTGTTCGAGCCGGCGGCCGCGGGCCGGGTGTTCAACACGGCCGTGGCCATCGACGCCTCCGGCGAGCTCGTCGGCTCGTACCGGAAGATCCACCTGTTCGACGCCTTCCACGACCGCGAGTCGGAGTTCGTCGACTCCGGCGACGCGCCGGTGACCGTCGAGCTGTGCGGCGTACGGATCGGCCTGATCACCTGCTATGACATCCGGTTCCCCGAGCTGGCACGCGCCCTGGTCGACGCGGGCGCGGAGATGTTCGCGGTGATCGCCGCCTGGGCGCAGGGCCCCTTCAAGGAGGAGCACTGGGTCACGATGGTGCGCGCCCGCGCGATCGAGAACACCATCTGGGTGGCGGCGACGGGCAAGGCGCCCGACCTGACGGCTCCGCCGCGCGGCCGGCCGGGCGGCGTGGGCCGCAGCATGCTCGTGGACCCGATGGGCGTCGTCCAGGCCGACCTGGGCCCCTCGCCGTCCGTACGCCTCGCCGAGATCGACCTGGGCCTCACCGACCGGGTGCGGAAGGTCCTGCCGTCCCTGTCCCACCGCCGCCCGGACCTACTCGGCTGAGGCTGAGGACGCCTTCGCCCGGCCTCCGGTGACGAAGACGACCACGCCGACGGCCAGCCACCCCGCGGCGACGACCTTCGCCAGGGTGGTCGCCGAGACCATGATCCAGATGGACACGGCGGCGCCCAGGACCGGGATGACCAGGTGGGGGATCCACAGGCGGCTGCCGTGGCGGATGACGAAGTAGCCGACCACCGACACGTGCAGGAGCGTGAAGGCGGCCAGGGCGCCCATGTTCACGATCGACACGAGCACGTCCAGGCCGTCCGAACGCCGGGCGGCCCACACCGACACGACCAGGCTGACCGCCGCCGTCGTCAGCAGTGCCGCGCGGGGCACCTGGGACCGCTCGTCGACCGAGGCCAGGGCCTTCGGCAGGCCGCGGTCGCGCGCCATGCCGTACAGGAGTCGTGAGGCCGCCGCGACCGCCGCCATCGCCGTGAACGCCGGGCCGACGCCCTTGACCACCGCGAACGCCCGCTGCATCCACGTCCCGATGGCCGTCTTCGTCATGGTGTAGAACGCGGTGCCCTGCTCGGCGGGCACCTGGGCGAGGTGGCGCGGGGTGACGGGCATGAGCAGCCCGGCCAGGTAGGTCTGCGCGACGAAGAGCAGGCCGGCGACGCCGAGGCAGAACAGCACGGCCCGGCCGACCTGGCGTTCGTCGCCGGTGTTCTCCTCGGCGAAGGAGGCGATCGCGTCGAAGCCGAGGAAGGACAGGACCGCGACCGAGACGGCCCCCATCACGGCGGCCGTCGTGGTGCCCCCGACGCCGATCGCCGGCGAGAGCCACGGCCGGGCCGGGCCCTTCATGATCAGCACGACGACCGCGGCGATGACGAACACCGCCAGCAGCACGATCTCCACCACGAGCACGACGAAGCCGACCCGCGCGGCCAGGTGCACGCCGACGAGGTTCAGCAGCGTCGTGGAGACGAACGCGATCGCGGTGAACACCCAGGCCGGCACCGAGGGCACCAGCGAGTGCAGGGCGATGCCGCAGAACAGGTAGCCGACGGCGGGGATCAGAAGGTAGTCCAGCATCGCCAGCCAGCCCGCCACGAACCCGGCGGGACGCCCGATGCCGATGCTCGCGTAGGCGTACACCGACCCGGCGTGCGGCACCTGCCGTGACATCTGCGCGTACGAGAGCGCGGTGAAGGCCATCGCGAGCGTCGCCACGAGGTAGACGAGGGCGACGGACCCGGAGCTCTTGGCGTCGAGGACGCCGAAGACGCCCACCGGGGCCAGCGGCCCGATGAACAGCAACCCGTAGACGATCAGATCACCCGACGACAGGCTGCGGCGGAGCACCTGCGGCTCCAATCAACCTCCCCCGAAGCGCGACGAACCCGCAGGTCAGGAATCTACCTGGTCCAGCCACGAGAGGACGTCACGGGTGTCTTGCCCCAGCTCCGGCGGCGCGGTGTGCTCGCGCGGCGGCACGCCCTCGAAGCGCAGGGACGGGCCCGGCAGCTCGATCGGGCCGAGGACCGGATGCTCGACCTCGATGACGAGCCCCTGGGACCGGGTCTGGTCCCACGCGTAGACCTCGTCGATCGAGCGGATCGCCCCCGCCGGTACGCCCACCTCGGCGAGCCGGGCGAGCCAGTGCTCCCGCGTACCGGTCTCGAAGGCCTTCTCGATCAGCGCGCCGAGCTCCGCGCGGTTGCGGGACCGGTCGGCACCGGTGGAGAACCGCGGGTCGTCGGGGTCGATCCCGACGACGGGCGCGAATCTCCGCCACAGCCCCTGGTTGGCCACGCCCACCTGAAGCAGGCCGTCGCCGCACCGGTAGCTGCCGTACGGCGCGATCGAGGGGTGGTCGTTGCCGATGGCCTCGGGCACCTCACCGGCCACCGTCCACCGGGTCGCCTGGTAGGCGTGCGCGCCGACGACGGAGGCCAGCAGCGAGGTGCGGACCACACGGCCGCGCCCGGTGCGCGTGCGCTCGTACAGTGCCGCGACGATGCCGTACGCGCCGTTCACGCCGGCGAGGATGTCGCAGATCGACATGCCCATCTTGGTCGGCTGGTCCGGCGCGGGCCCGGTGACGCTCATGATCCCGGCCTCGCCCTGCACGATCGCGTCGTACCCGGGCCGCCCGCCCTCGGGGCCGTCGTGCCCGAACCCGGAGATCGACAGGATGACCAGGCCCGGGTTGATCTCGTGCATCCGCTCGAAGGAGAAGCCGAGCCGGTCCAGGACGCCGGTGCGGAAGTTCTCGGCGAGGACGTCGGCGTGGCGGATCAGCCGGGTGAGCGTCTCCTTGCCCTCGTCGGACTTCAGGTCGAGGGTGATCGACTCCTTGTTCCGGTTGCAGGACAGGAAGTAGGTGCTGACACCGGGGTCCACGCCCTCCTGCCCGGGCGCGGTGGCGAACGGCGGCCCCCACTGCCGGGTCTCGTCGCCCGTACCCGGCTGCTCGACCTTGATCACGCGAGCGCCGAGGTCGGCGAGCATCATCGTCGCGTGCGGGCCGGACAGGACACGGGTGAGGTCGAGCACGACGATGCCCTCGAGTGGACCGTTCATCAGCCGACTGCCTCCAAGATCAGGGAGTGAAGCGCCTACCGGGCAGTATGGCCGCCGTGGTCGCGGCGGCGCCGCGTGAGGTGGGTCACGCGGCGGCCGCCCCGGCCGGGTTCTTGCGTTCTGCCTCAGCAGGCGTCGAGGAGGTCCCCCAGCGCGGCTTTCTCGGCGCTCGTGACGAACAGGTCGAAGGTGTACTTCACGCTCACGTACTGCTCGCCGTACGTGCACCAGTAGGCGGTGTTCGGCGGCTTCCACTCGCTCGGGTCCTGGTCGCTCTTGGAGCTGTTGCTGGAGCTGGAGGCGATGACCAGCTGGGAGTCGGTCAGGTCGTTCCCGAACGCCTTGCGCCGGGCGGCGGTCCAGGTGTCGGCCCCGGTACGCCAGGCGTCCGCGAGGGGGACGACGTGGTCGATCGTCGCCTGCGCGACCACGGTGACGGTGGTGTCGTCGTAGGCGCTGTACCAGGAGCCGGAGGCGGGTTGGCAGCCGTCACTTCCCTCGACGACGTCGTCGCCGTCACGGGCGAGGACGTCCTGGCGGGTGGTGCAGCCGTCGGGCTGACCGGCCCAGACGTCGAAGGCGTCGCGGCTGTACCCGTCCATGCTGTGCGGGGTCCCGACCGTGAGCGAGGCGAGCTCGGTCCGCGCGACCGACTCCGACGGGGGCGGCGGCGGATCGGCCAGCGCCCGGGTCGAAGGTCCGGCGAGGGTCGCGATCCCGATAAGGGTCGCCACGATCATTGCGGCACGTCGTCGCACTACGGGGTCCTCTCATCCGTGGATCCCGCTCCCCGCATGAGACTCGCGCTAGAGTCAACCAAATAGTTACTAAGCAGTAAATATGGTGGTATTGACCGGATCTGGACAAAGGGGTCCATTAGACGCATTCGCCGGAAGAGCCGCATCGGGAGCGGCGGTACGTCCGCCCGGATGAGATGGGCCGGCGGCGGATCGGACGCCGACGACGAGCGTCGGAACGTGGGGGCTCGGCGTCGACGAAGCCGCACATGGTCTCGACGGGACGACCGGCCGTCACTCAGGCAACGGCGGCGGACGGCAGGTCGGCGCCACCGGTGCACGGCCGCCGGACGACCGGCCCGTCACAACACCGGCCCCGGCGATCGCCGGGAGCCGTTCCACCGTCAGCCGCGACGCGTGCGGACGGCTTCACCGCCCGGTGCCGCCCCTGTCGACCGGCCGCCTGGGGCGGTGACCGGCCATCCGCCCGCCGGGCACCCCTCGGCGCGCACGGGCGATGCCGATCCGGTCGTTGGGGCCTGCCGTGCGGGCGGGACGGCGCCGGCCGATGAGCGAGGTAAGGGCGCGCGGGGACGGCGACCGAGGCCAAGGCGCCCAGGACGGCGACCGCGCTGGATTGAGCACCGCCGACCCCGACCCCCCGAACCGAGAAGCGATCGAAGGCGTACGAGACCGTGGCCGTATCGATCAAGTTCCGCCGGCCCCGGGCCCCCGAGCCGAGGGGCGGTCGGTCGGGGTGGGGGCGGCTCGGCCAGGATGGGCGGCATGTCCGCCTTCGCCGATTCCGTCGACGTGGCCGCCCTTGCCACGCGGCTGCTCGTTCTGCCGCCCTCGTGGGGGGCGGTGCGGATCGTCGCGGTGGACGGGCCGAGCGCGGCGGGCAAGTCGACGTTCGCGTCGGGGCTCGCTAAGGCTCTCGGCGGTGCTCCGGTCGTCCGGTCCGATGACTTCCCGGTGCCCTGGGACGGAGATCCGCTCGCCTGGTGGCCGCCGCTGACCTCGCAGGTTCTCGAGCCGCTCCGCGCGGGCCGTACCGCACGGTTCCGCCGCTACGACTGGCGGCGCGCGGCCTACGCCGAGGCGGTCGAGGTCCCGCCCGCGCCCGTGGTCATCGTCGAGGGGGTCGGCGCGGCGCGGGCGCCGGCGGCGTTCCGGATCTGGGTGGACGCGCCCTATGACGTACGGCGGCGGCGTGCGGCCGAGCGCGGGGACGACCTCGGCGACTGGGAACGCTGGGCGGCGAGTGAGGAAGGACTCTTCGCCGCCGACCGTACGCGCGACCGGATCGACCTGGTCATAGACGGAAATCCCGAATAGCTCGCCTGACCTATCGCGTCATAATGGCTCACATGCGGAAAGTCTGGCGATGGGTGGTGCGTTCGGAAACGACGCTGGGGCTCATTCTCCTCATGTTCGCCCTCGCCGGCGCCGGAGTCGTCATCCACTGGATGTCGTCGGCCGAGCAGGGGTGCGCCCCGGGCGACCCGGCGGCGATCTGCGACGACGCGCTGAAAGACGTCATCGTGCCGATCACCGTCTTCGGCACGCTGCTCTTCTGCGCCGTGTCCGTCCTCGGCGTCAAGTGGTCCTCGGCGACCTGGATGCGCCGCTGGGCCCTCATCGGCCTGGCCGGCGAGCTGGCCTGCCTCGGCGTCGGCGCCGCCCTCGCGGCCACCTCGCCTTAGGTCCCGCTCGAAACGGAACCCCGACGCGGGCGTACGCGGTGCGGGTGCGGCCGATGGCACCGTCACCACCGAGCCGCACCGCACCGCGAGCACCAGACCCCCGAGCGACCTCGCCACCCGCAGCCGGCCGCCCACCCCGCCGCCACGTGCGACGAGTCGGGACGCTAGCGAGGCGCCGAGGTGCCCTCACCGAGGAGAACACGCAGCTTCTCGAGCGACCGCATGCTCTGGATCTTCACGTTGCTCTCGGACAGGCCCAGCATCTCGGCCACCGTCCGTACGCTCAGGTCGTCCCAGTAGCGGAGCACGACGATCGCCCGGTCCCGTGGTGCCAGGCGGCCCAGGGCCTCGACCAGGGTGAGCCGCAGCTCGGCCTGGTCGCCCGCCGCGGCGGTCTCGGGCAGCGCCTCGACGGTGAGCTCCTCGGAGCTGCGCCGCCGCTTGTGGTCCAGGAACGTCCGCAGCAGGATCCTCCTCGCGTACGCGTGCGGATCCTCGATCCGCCGCCACTTGAGGTAGACCTTGGCCAGCGTGATCTGGGTCAGGTCCTGGGCGAGATGCCAGTCCCGGCTGAGCAGGAAGGCGGTCTGCCGCAGCCGGATCACCGCGCCCTCGGCGAACGCGGAGAACTCGCTGTCGTCGCGCATGGGGTCCTCTCGGTGCGGCGGGCCTCAGGCGGGCGAGGCCCGCCGCACGACGGGTCAGGAGACGGTGGGCAGGGACGGGTGGTCGGCCGCGCCCTGCTTCACCAGCGCGGAGTCCATCTTCGCCCCCCATGCCGGGGTTGCGGCGATCTTGAGGACCTGGGCCGGCGTGATCGCGATCGTGCCGGGCGGGTTGGCCGTTCCGTTCCAGGCCAGCCACGTCGTGGTGAACACCTCGACGGTGACGCCGTCGCCGTGGTCGACCGTCACCGCGCTCGCACCGTCCGGCTCGATGTTGACGAGGGCGCGGCCGCCTCCCGGCAGGTCCCGGCAGCCCTTGTCGGCCTTCTCCAGCCGTTCGTCCTGCGCGGCGAGCTGCTTCTCCAGCTGTTTGCGCTGGGCCTCGGTCGCGAACTTCAGCTTGCTCCTCTCCTGGACCTTCCGCGCGGCCTTCCTCTTAGCGGGGTCGCACAGGTCATCACCGAGCGCGCCCTTGTAGACGAAGGCGCGGATCATGCCCGGCCCCTTGCCGGTGTCCAGGTAGATCTGGCCGAACGCGTACCTGCCCTGTTCCTCGGGCCCCTGGGCGTAGCCGCTGGTCCGGCCCTGCGGCAGCAGCCGCTGCAGCTGCTCGACCACGGCGGCGTCGGTGACCGGGGACTTCGGCCCGGCCGGCTGCTTGATCACCGTGGAGGTCGAGCTCGCGGCGAGCACGGGGGCCGCCACCTTCAGCGGAGCGGCGGCGAGCGGCTCCGTCTCCCTCCCCGGCGACACGATCGCGAACGCCCCGACGGCCAGGGCCGCCAGCGCACCCGTGGAGCCCAGGCCGATCCACACCCTCTGCGTCCGTCGTGCCCGCCGGCCGTCGCGCACCGCGTCCTCGAGCAAGCCGCTCACCGGCGGCTGCTGCTGGGCGGACATCTCCTCACGGAACATCTCTCTGAGCCTCTCGTCCATGTCGTACCTCTCTTCGGACCGGGGCGCGCGCTCCTGACCATGAAGACGGAACGAGGACGGGCTTTGGTTACAACGCGGAAAGCCGGCGATCGCCCTTCCGCGGAACGGGCACGCCTGCGGCATGGCCCGCGCCGGCCGCTCGCTGTTCTACCGGGGGCCACGCCGGGGCACTGGGGAGAGACGCGTCCTAGTCGTCCACGTCCGCCCGCGTACGGCCGTCGGCCAGGGTCGCGTAGCCCGGCCCGCGGTCGAAGAAGGAGACCGGGCCGCGGCCGGCGCGCATCCGGGTCCGGAGGGCGGCCGTCGCCTCCGGGTCCGCCGACTCCCCGGCGAGGACCACCCCGTAGTCGTCCCGCGCGGCCTCGGGTGAGACCTTGCCGTCCCGTACGTCGGCGGCGACCTTGTCCGGCGGGCGGTTCAGCGGGTCGCCCCAGCCGCCACCGCCGGTCGTACGGATCCTGATCACCTCTCCCGCACGTACGGGATGGGCATCGACCAGGCCCTCCATCTCCCGCCCCTCGATCTCGACGCGGAACGGCCGCCCTGCGTGCCCGCCACCGACGCCCCAGCAGGAAAGGATCGAGCGGTCCGCGATCGACATGTAGTGCGCGTCGCGCAGCATCCGGATGTGCTTGTCGTAGCCGAGCCCGCCGCGGTACTCCCCCGGCCCGCCGGAGTCGACCGCGAGGCCCAGCCGCTCCACCCGGAACGGCCAGCGCGCCTCGGCGAACTCCACCGGGATGTTCCGCGAGTCGGGCACCACGTGGATCGTGTCCTCGCCGTCGGCGTAGTAGCGGCCGCCCGACCCGCCGCCGAGCACCTCGCGCATGAGGTACGGCTCCGGGTCCGACCCGTACACGCCGGTGTAGCGGATCGTCTCCTGGTCGGCCGGCATCCGGCCGCCGGTGGCCTTGGCCAGCACGCCCGCGAGGACGCCGAGCAGGCGCAGGATCACGAACGTACGGGCGTTGGTGGGCGCGGGGAAGATCGGGGTGAGCAGCGTGCCCTTCTCCGGGAACCGCATCTCGATGAGCGGTACGACGCCCTCGTTGACGTCGAGCTCGGCCATCCGCTCGGGCGTGTCGGCGAGATTGCGCAGGATGGGCGCGAGCCACTTCTTCAGGAAGACGCCGTCGGCGTAGTCGCCCGCGTGGTTGATCGGGCCCTTGGCCTGCGGAGACGTGCCGTTGAAGTCGATGATGATCTTGTCGGGGGTCTTGGTGAGGGTGATCCGCTGGGCGTGCAGCCGGGGCGGGTCGACGCCGTCATGCTCCGCGTAGTCCTCCCAGACGTGAGTGCCGTCGGGAATCTTGGACAGGATCTCCCGGCGGAACGTCTCGGTGGTCTTGTCGAGGATCGCGTCGAAGCAGTCCTCGATCGCCGCGCGCCCGTACCGGGCGAACAGCTCGCCCAGCCGCCGCGCGCCCATGAGGCAGGCCGAGCACTCCGCGTCCAGGTCCCCGGCGAGCGAGTCCGGCATCCGGGAGTTCCGGGTCATGATGCGCAACGCCGCGTCGTTCGGCACGCCCTGGTCCCACAGCTTGATCGGCGGGACCATCAGCCCCTCCTCGAACGCCGACCGCGCGTGCGAGGGCATCGAGCCGGGCACCGCGCCGCCGATGTCGTCGTGGTGCCCGAACGCCTGCACGAACGCGACCACGTCACCATCGGAGAAGACCGGCACCGTCACGCACAGGTCGGGCAGGTGCCCGATGCCGCCCTCGGACAGGTAGACGTCGTTGTGGAAGAACACGTCG
Organism: Actinomadura sp. DC4; assembly: GCF_030406325.1. Lineage (GTDB taxonomy): Bacteria > Actinomycetota > Actinomycetes > Streptosporangiales > Streptosporangiaceae > Actinoallomurus. Next base: position 36,532 of record NZ_JAUEQY010000031.1, read on the forward strand.
CCGGGGCGCATCGTCTCGATCGGGAAGTCCCGTACGACGGGCTGCACGAGGGCGGAGTAGGAGCGCCCGGTGAGCTTGCGCATGCGGCGGTCGTGGATGCCCGCGCGGAAGTCGTGCGCGTCGCGGATCATCGGCGAGCGGGCCGTACGGGCGATCGCCGTCTCGACCTCCTTCTCGACGGAGGCGAGAGTGCCCTCGACGATCTCCACGAGTACGGGGTCGGCCCTCATGCTCATCGGTCACCACCTTCCTCACTCGCCGGGATTCGCTCCCCCGCGGTGACCACCAGGTTGCCGTGGCCGTCCACGCGGGCGGTGAAGCCCGGGTGGAGCGGCAGCGTGGATCCGAACTCCTCGACGACCGCCGGGCCGGTCAGCAGGTCGCCGGGTTCGAGGCGTTCGCGTGCGTAGACCGGTACGTCGGCCCAGTCCTCGAAGTAGACCCGCCGCACGCCCGTACGGGCACGCGCGGGGTCCCCGTCGCCGGGCGGGCGTACGGGCGGATCGGGCCGCCGGATCGGGCCGACACCGGAGACGCGCAGGTTGACCCACTCGACCGGGTCGCCGCGGTGGCAGTAGCCGTACAGGCGCTCGTGCTCGTCGTGGAACCGGCCCGCCACCTCATCGGGGTCGACCGCGCCCACCGGGACGCGTACCTCGAACGCCTGCCCGTAGTAGCGCAGGTCGGCCGAGCGCAGGTAGCGATGCTCGGCGAAGCCCTGCCGGTCGAGCGCCTCGCCGGCCTGGCGTTCGAGGTCGGCGTAGACGCCGGCGAGCGCGGCCGGGGACGGCTCGCGTGTGACGTGGGTCCGCACGTACTCGCTGCGCACGTCCACGGTCAGCAGCCCGAACGCGGACAGGTTCCCGGGGTCGCGCGGCACGATGACCGAGGGAAGGCCGAGGACGTCGATCAGGCGGCACACGAGCAGCGGGCCGGAGCCGCCGAAGGCGACCATCGGGAAGTCCCGTACGTCGAGGCCGCGCTTGACGGTGATCTGCCGGATGGCGTTCGCCTGGTTCCAGGCGCTGATCTCCAGGATGCCGGTGGCCGCCGCCTCGACCTGCAGGTTCAGGCCGGCGGCGAGCTTGCGCAGGCCGTCCGTCGCGGCGGGCACGTCGAGCGGGATCTCCCCTCCGAGCAGGTGCGGGGGGATGCGGCCGAGGTGGACGTGGGCGTCGGTGACGGTCACGTCCGCGGCGTCCCGGCCGTAGCAGAGCGGGCCGGGATCGGCCCCGGCCGAGCGCGGGCCGACCTTCAGCGTGCCCTCGGGCGAGGTCCACGCGATGGAACCCCCGCCGGCGCCGACCGTGACGATGTCGATCATCGGGATCTTGGAGGGGTACCGCCCGACGGTCCCCTCCGTCGTGAGCGTCGGCTCCCCGCCGAGCACCACCGCCACGTCGGTCGAGGTCCCGCCCCCGTCGAGCGTGATCACGTCGGAGCCCGTCCCGGCGCGGGCGACGAAGGCCGCGCCGAGGGCGCCGGCGGCCGGGCCGGACAGGACGGTGGTGATCGGCTGGTTCACCACCTCGGCCGCGGACAGGACCCCGCCGCTGCTGGTCATCACGTACAGCGGGACGTCGCCGAGCCGGTCGGCGATCTGCGCGACGTATCGGCCGATCGCGGGCTTGACCGCCGCGTCCACCAGGGTGGTCACCGAGCGCTCGTACTCCCGGTACTCCCGCAGCACCTCGTGCGACAGCGAGACCACGGCGCCGGGGTGCTCGCGGCGCAGCACCTCGCGCATGGCCAGCTCGTGCGCGGGCTCGGCGTACGAGTGCAGGAAGCACACCCCGATCGCGTCGACGCCCTGCTCGCGGAACCACCGCGCGGCGCGTACGGCGGACTCCTCGTCGAACGGCCGGACCTCGGCGCCGGTGTGGTCGAGCCGCCCGCCGACCGTACGCACGCGGTGCGCGGGCACGATCCGCGGCGGCTTGACCCAGAAGTAGGAGTTCCCGTAGCCGTCCGGCACGCTCTGGCGGGCGATCTCGAGCATGAACGCGAAACCCTCGGTGGTGATGAAGCCGAGGTCGCCGACCCGCCCCTCCAGGAGCCGGTTGGTGGCCACCGTGGTGCCGTGGCAGACCGCCGCGATGTCGGCGGCGCCGAGCCGCCCGATCCCGGCCATGAAGCCCTCGGCCGGGTCGCCGGGCGTCGAGGGCGTCTTCGTCGTGACGATCGCGCCACTGTCCTCATCCACCGCGACGACGTCGGTGAACGTGCCACCAGTGTCAATACCGATCCGGATCGCCATAGGTCAGTGTCTACCCGGCCGGCGGGCGGCGGGGAACCGTCGAGTCCTGCCAACGCACCCGCCGTTTTTCGTCACCGGGGCTACGTCTGCGCGGCCACCTCGCGCAGCGCGCTCTCGAAGAAGTCCACCGACTGCGCGCCGGAGACCGCCCACGTGCCCTCGAAGACGTAGAACGGCACGCCGTTCACGCCCACCGCACGCGCGCGCTCCAGCTGCTCGGTCACCTCCGCGTCGCCGTCACCGGCCGCGAGCAGCTCCGCCGCGTCGGCGAGCCCGCCCTCGGCGGCCAGCTCGGCGAGGGTCTCGTGGTCGTTCAGGTCGCGGCCCTCGGCGTGGTAGGCGCGGAACAGGCGGTCGACGACCGCGTCCTGCACGCCCGCCGCGCCCGCCAGCGCGATGACCCGGTGGGCGTCGCGTGTGTTGGCGCTGATCGCCGTGTCCGGCTCGTAGGGGAGGTTCTCGGCCGCCATCAGCCCGCGCATCTGCGCGTGCATCTCGGCGACCTTGGCCGGCCCGCCGAACCGGTCGGCCAGAAGTTCGCTGGTCAGCCCGCCCCCGACCGTACTCGGGTCGAGTTGGAACGGCCGCCACGTCACCGTGGTGTCCCCGTCGTGGGCCTTGGCGGCGGCCGAGAACCGCGCCCGGCCGAGGTAGCACCAGGGACACACGACGTCGGAGAAGATCTCGATGTTCACGTCGTTGCGAACCCGGCGCGCCGTAGGCGCATTCCGTACCCCCGGACAATCGCGGAGGCGAAATCGCTAGGCTGGGCAGCTCATATGTCGTCCAGACTCGAAAGACTTCCCATGGCGCTTGAGCGACCCGAGATCGATTTTCCCGAGGGCAACCCGCCCGCCGAGCTGGAGATCACCGACCTCACCGTCGGTGACGGCGCCGAGGCCCAGCCCGGCTCCACCGTCACCGTCCACTACGTCGGTGTCTCGCACTCCACCGGCGAGGAGTTCGACGCGTCGTGGAACCGCGGCGAGCCGTTCGACTTCCCGCTCGGCGCGGGCCGTGTCATCCAGGGCTGGGACCAGGGCGTGGCCGGCATGAAGGTCGGCGGCCGCCGCAGGCTGGTCATCCCGCCGCACCTGGGTTACGGCGACCGCGGCGCCGGCCGTGCCATCAAGCCCGGCGAGACGCTGATCTTCGTGGTGGACCTGATCTCCGTCAACTGACGGATGCACGCCGGCGGGTCCTCGTCAGTACGCCACCGAGACGCGGTGGTGCACCGAGGACTCGTCGGCGACCAGGCCGAGCATGCAGGCGGCCAGGTCGGCGCGCGAGATCTTGCGCCCGCCGCGCAGGTTGAGGTCGGTCGCGGTCCGGTAGCGGCCGGTCGCGTCCTTGTCCACGAGCTGCGGCGGACGGATGATCGTCCAGTCCAGTTCGCTCGCCTGGACCTCGTCCTCACAGCGCCGCATGTCGTCGAAGGCGTCCTTCATCAGGCGCTCCAGGATGATCGGCTTGATGACGTAGCGGATGACCGCGCTGTCACCCGCGTCGGTGAACGGCCCCGCGGCGCTGACCACGAGCAGCCGCCGTACGCCCGCCTTGTCCATCGCCTCGACGATCGCGCGGGCGCCGTCCGAGCAGATCGTCGTGGGCCCGCGGCCGCGCGGGCCGAGCGCGGACAGGACCGCGTCGGCGCCCTCGACCGCCGGGGCGGTCGCGACCGGGTCCCGTACGTCCGCGGTGAGGACCTCCAGCCGCTCGTGCGCCGGGACGTCGAGCCGCGCCGGGTCGCGGACGACCGCCCGCACGTCGTGACCCTCCTCCAGCGCCTGACGCACCAGCTGCGTGCCGGTGCCTCCCGTGGCTCCGAAAATCGTGAGTCTCATACCGGCCCCGTCTCGTCTAGGTTAGTGAGTACTCACCAACTACCATAGTAGGTGCGTACCCGCTGACCAAGAGAGGCCCGATGACCACGCGCGATCGCATCCTGGACGCCGCCGCGGAGCTCATGCGGACGCGCGGCATCGTCCGGACCACGACCAAGGAGATCGCCAAGGCGGCCGGCTTCTCCGAGGCGACGCTGTACAAGCACTTCCGCGACAAGGAGGAGCTGCTCCTGCGCGTACTACGCGAACGCATGCCCGGCTTCGCCCGCGTACGGATGGAGCCCGGCGAGGGTCGCGTCTCGGACAACGTCTTCCAGCTCATCCGGGGTTCACTGGACTTCTACCGCGAGGCGTTCCCGATGCTGGCCTCACTGCTGTCCGAACCGCAGCTGATGGCCGCGCACCACGCCTCCATCAGCCGCTACGGCGCCGGCCCGCGGCACGCGGTCGACCGGATCGCGGACTATCTGCGGGCGGAGCAGAAACTGGGCCGGGTCTCCGCCGACGCCGACCCGCACGCGGCCGCGGCGCTGCTGGCGGGCGCCTGTTTTCAGCAGGCGTTCCTGCGCTACTTCGCCGAAGGCGTCGCCGCCGCCCCCGCCTCGGACGAACTCGCCACCACCCTGACCCGGACCCTCATGCGCGCCCTCACCCCTGCCTGAGCGGCCCGGCGATACGGAGTCCCCCGCCGGACCTTGGGCCGGGCCGGCGCGGAAGCGCGGCGCTTGCGCCTGGATCAACGTGATGGCGGGTTCACCGGGACAGGTCCGCCGCGCGATAGACGCCAGCGTCGGGCGCCAACGACCCGAGCCGGAAGCGAGAGCGCGGCACTCGCACCCGGACCAGGAGAGGTAGCCGGTCCGCCGGGGACGGGTCCGCCATGCGATAGGCGCCGACCCGCCGACGGCGGACCTCGCCGACCCGAGCCGGCGACGGTGCATCCCTGGGCGTATGACTCAAAACGTTGCCCGGGATCTCAGGTGCAGCCGATGCCGACGGCTTCGGCCGACCGGAGCGCGACGGCGAGGCCGCGCACATGCGCGGCACGAAGGCGGCGCCGTCCTCGACACGTACCCGTAGCGAGCCCTCGGTGGTGTGCAGACCGGCCTTCTCGGCGATGGCGGCCGAGCGCCGCCGACGACCACGCTCGCCACGACGAAACGCCGCTCCCCCATCGCGCGCCCTCCCCGAGGCCAGGACCCGCGGACCGCCGCACCCGCTTCACGCGAATCCGCTACCGTCCCCATCGCGCGCTCTCCCTGGGGGCCAGGACCTGGCTGACGGCCGCGCCCCTGGTGTCGGGACCGCGCCGCAAGTCAGCGGCGACTCTGGCGGCCCAACGCCCGACCGACAACCACGCCCGCCAGGGCGAAACACCTCTACCGCCCCCATTTCCCACCCGGGGCCGGGAACCGGTGGACGGCCGCGCCCGCCCCACGCGAACTCGCTACCGCCCGTATCTCGTGCCCTGGTGTCGAGCCGGGGCCGCAGGTCAGCGGCGGCGGCTCTGGCGGGCCAGCGTCCAGCCGACGGCCACGCCCGCCAAGGCGAGGAAGCCGCCCGCGCCGACGGCGGAGGCCATCGCCCACAGGTCCGACGACGAGCGGGACCCCGTCGCCACCGAACCCGGGTACGTCGCCGGAGCCGCCGGCTGACCGGCCGGGACCATGACCGCGCCGGCCGCCGCCGGAACGGGCACCGCCGGGCCGACGATCGCGTTCTCGACCGCCGAGAAGAACTCCCCGGCCGTCTTCTTGCCCACGCTCGCCAGCATGCGCTGGCCGACGCCGCCGATCATGCCGCCCACCGTCGCGTCCGCGTCGTAGTCGACGCGGGTGCCGCCACCGTCCGCCTCCGACAGGCGTACGCGTACCGTCGCGTCCACCGTGCCCGGGGCGCCCTGGCCGCGGGCGCGGAGGGTGAACGCGTGCGGGGGCTCGGGGTCGGACAGCGCGACCTGACCCGCGTACGTGCCCTTGATCGAGGCCACTCCGGCCCTGATCGTCATCGCGTACGTGTCCGGGGCCACCTCGTCCAGGCGCTCGCAGCCCGGGATCGTCCGTGCCAGCACGGCGGGATCCTGCAGTGCCCTCCACACGTCCGGTACGGGCGCGGCGACGCTGACGCTGCCGTTGACCTTCATCGGCGACCTCCTGTGAGCCCCGACCCTAGGAAACCCCGGACGCCGGGCGAATGGCAACAACTGCCGAGCGACACGCACGGCCTTTGGCGACCACGCGCACCCAGCCGGCCCGCCCCCGAACCGGCTCGGCGTCGGAAGCGGTTTCCGACGGCATTCATGCAATCATGAGCCGCTGGCGACAAAGCCGACATTCGACGCCATATGAGGGGTTTTCAATGGCGCTTCGGCCCCCGGCCCGCGCGGCGACGGCGGCCGCCTGCACGCTGATCGCCGCGGGCGGGCTGACCGCCTGCCACGACGCGACGCGAGCGGCGGCCCGCACTCCCACGCCCTCCGGGAACGCCCGGAACCGCCGCCCCTCCGGCAAGCCCCCGAAGGCGCACACGCCCGCCCCGGCCACGATGACGCTGGCCCCCGCCGGCCCGCTCCCGCCGGTGATCAGCAACGTCCCCGTCCACGGCAGGCTCGTGTTCATCACCATCGACGACGGCTGGGAGAAGGATCCCTCGTTCGTCGGACTCATCCGCCGCGAGCACATCCCGCTCACGCTGTTCCTCACGAACGCCGCCGTCCGCGACGACTACGGCTACTTCCGCGGCCTGCAGCGTACGGGCGCGCTCATCGAGGACCACACGATGACCCACCCCGAGATGCGGAAGCTGTCCTATGAGAAACAGCGGGCGGAGATCTGCGGACCGGCCGGCATCTACGCCCGCGAGTACGGCGCACGGCCGACCCTGTTCCGCGCCCCGTACGGCGCGACCGACACCGACACGCTGCGCGCCGCACGCGACTGCCGGATGAAGGCGGTCATCTTCTGGCGCGAAGTCGTCACCGGCGGCCGGATCGCCTACCAGAAGCCCGGAAGACTGCACCCCGGCGACATCCTGCTCGTGCATTTCAAGCCGAACATGACGGCCGATTTCAAACGCATGCTGCACACGATCGGGAAACAGGGCTTCCGGCCCGCCGCCCTGAAGAAGCACCTGCCCGCGCGCTACTTCCGGCGTTGACCGGCCCCGTGGAAAGCCGCCGCAAAGCCTGACCGATCTCGGGAGGGGCGCGACGCCCATCGGCCCCCGCGCGTGTTCTCCTGCTTTTCCGGCGAAGCGACGCTTCGCCAATCTGATACGCGTTCAATTCCGGCAAGGCGGTCTCATGGGGTCCTTCTCGAAGGCTACGGGCGGCGCGGGCGCCGTCATCATCACTGCGGCGATGGCGACGCCCGCGATGGCCGCCGGTCCGCGGATCGTACGCGTCGCGTGCAGCGCGCCCGCGCTCGCCGCGGCGATAACGGCGGCGAACGTCACGGCCGGCACCGTCCTCCGGCTCGCCTCCCGCTGCACGTACAGCATCACGACGCCCGCGACCGCGGCCACCGGGCTGCCGGCCGTCACCGGGAACATCACCCTGGTCGGCGGCCCGAAGACCACGGTGAGGCGGGACCCGGGCGCGGCCGCGCTGTTCCGCGTCTTCGACGTGGCGGCCACCGGCACGCTCCGCATCGCCGGGATCTCGATCCTGGGCGGCCGCACGGCCGGTCTCGGCGGCGCCATCCAGAACGCGGGCCACCTCGTGATCCGCCAGGCGACACTGGCGGGGAACGCGGCGAGCAACGGCGGCGCGGTGGCGAACAGCGCGAACGCCACGGCGACGATCTCCCGCAGCCTGTTCAGCAGCAACACCACGACGAGCGTCGGCGGCGGCGCGTTCATCAACTTCAGCACGCTGACCGTGATCGGCAGCGTCCTGTCGGCGAACACCGCGCCGATCAACGGCGGTGCCGTCAACACGCAGCCGGGCGGCATGACGCGGCTCATCCAGACGACCGTCGCGCACAACACCTCCGGCGGCCTCGGCGGAGGCATCTCCAATCTGGGCACTCTCGCGCTGGACCGTACGCTGGTGCATCTCAACCGGGGTTCGAGCGGCGGCGGAATCGCCACCGGTAACACCAACGTGACGCTTCGCCGGTCGGTCGTGCGTAACAACATTCCCGACAACTGCAATCCTCTCAACACCGTTCCGGGGTGCGTCGGCTGACATTGCCGGGAGAACCGGAAAGCCCGTCATACTGCGACAGTGAGGCGATGGCGCCCGGTTCCCGGCCTCGGCGCCGGCGGCGTGTGCGGGCGATGCCGGGGACCCCTGCGGTCCACCCTGTATCGCCTGCACCCCGCCGGCTCGCCGATGTACGAGCGCTGCGCGTCCTACGTCTGGTGCTCGCCGTGCCGGCGGTTCGCCGGGCAGACGGTGTACGTGCCGGAGGGCCGTGCCCTCCCGGACCCGCTGGGCGGCCTCACCCGGCACGAGCGCGCCGACCTCACCGGAGGCCAGGGTCTCCTCACCGACCTCGACCGCGCGCTGACCCGCTCCGGACGGGCGCCGAGACCGCACTGGGTGGTCACGCCGGAGCCGGTCGAGGCGACGAGCCTCCTGCGTGATTACTTCACCGACGTGGCCTCGCGTTACTACGGCCGCCCGGCGACCGAGGCCGAGGTGGACGCGGCGCTGGCCGAGGACCCGAGCGACGACCTGGCGCGCTTCCTCGTGGGCCGCCGCGACGGAGCGCCCGGGGGGTGCGTCGGCCTGCGGCTGATCGGGCCCGGCGTCGCCGAGCTGACCCGGATGTTCGTGCGCCCGTCGGCCCGGCGCACCCACGGCGGGCACGCGCTGCTCGCCGCCGCCGAGGACGCCGCCCTCGACCTGGGCGCGCACACGATGCGGCTGGACACGCGCCACGACCTCACCGAGGCCCGTGCCCTGTACGCCGCGCACGGCTACGCCGAGATCCCGGCGTACTCCCACGGCCCGTACGCCGACCACTGGTACGAGAAGCGCCTCTGAAACAAAACTTGCGGGGTCGGCAATATTGCGGACCACGCACGTTCGCCGTAGAGTTCCGGCCATGACCACTCCGCGCGCCGCTGGCCTCCGAGAGCGCAAGAAGCAGCAGACCCGTGAGGCGCTGAGCTGGGCCGCGCTGCGGCTGGCGGTCGATCGCGGTTTCGGAAACGTCCTGGTCGAGGACATCGCCGCCGAGGCCGGAGTGTCGCCGCGCACCTTCAACAACTACTTCTCCAGCAAGGCCGAGGCCATCGTCTGGCGGCAGATGAACCGCTACCGCCAGGTCGCGGCGCTTCTGCGCGCGTGCCCGGCGGACGAGCCGCTCTGGGACGCGATCTCCAGCGCGGTCATGGGGGCCTTCGGCGAGGGAGAGAAGCTCCCGGACTCGGGGTGGACCACGGGCGTACGGCGCATTCTCGCCGAGAGCGAGTTCCAGGGAGAGCTGCTGAGGTCCGGCGCGACGATCGAGCGCGAGTACGCGGAGGTGGTCGCCGAACGGACCGGCACCGACGCGAGCCGCGACCAGTACCCGCTGCTGGTGGCGGCCGTCGTCGGCGCCGTCATCCGCGTCGCCAGCGAACAGTGGCTGCGCGCCGATCCACCGGTCCCGCTGCCCGCACTGCTGCGCGACTCCCTCGACCGGCTGGCGGCCGGTCTGCCCGCGCCCGAGTAACCCCCCGCCACACGACCCGGCTCCGCGGAGCCGCCATTTCGTCATGCCCGGAACAAGGAGAACCCATGGATGTCGCGATCGTCGGCGGTGGCCCGAACGGCCTGCTGCTCGCCTGTGAGCTGGCCCTGGCCGGCGTACGCCCGGTCGTGCTCGAACGCTCGCCCGAGCGCCCGGCGATGCCCAAGGCCAACGGGCTCGTCGGCCGCGTCGTGCCGGCCCTCGACCGCCGCGGCCTGTACGCCCTGCTCAGCGGCCGTGACGAGCCGCCGGCGGCGGTGCCCGGCTTCCAGTTCGCCGGCCTGCCGCTGGCGCTGTCCGCGCTGGAGGACAACCCGATGCACATCCTGCCCATCCCCCAGCGCCGCCTGGAGGAGCTGCTCGAGGGGCGCGCCACCGAGCTCGGCGTGGAGATCCGCCGGGGCCACGAGCTGGTCGCGCTGGGCCAGACGGCCGACCACGTGACGGCCGAGGTGGAGGGCCCGCGGGAACGCTACGAGCTGACCGCCCGGTACCTCGTCGGCGCCGACGGCGGGCGCAGCACGGTGCGCAAGCAGTGCGGCATCGGCTTTCCCGGCATCACCGACCGCGGTTTCGTCGCCCGCAGCGGCCAGGTCGTCATCCCCGCTCCGGTCGCCGTTCCCGGCACCGGGGAGCTGGAGGTGCCGGGCGCGGGCCGGTTCCGTCCCGCGACGTTCACGCGCACCGAGCGGGGGATGTTCGCGTACGGGATGTTCCAGCCCGGGCTCTACCGCGTGAGCGTGCACGAGTGGACCTCCGCGGAGCTGGAGGACAGCGATGAGATGCCGCTGGAGGAGCTGCGCGAGGCCGTGGGGCGCGTGCTCGGCGGCGATGTGCCGATGAGCGCGCCGGACGGCGCGCACGCGGCCCTGCGCCGGTCGATCGGGGTCAACTCCCGCCAGGCCGACCGGTACCGCGCGGGCCGGGTGTTCCTCGCCGGCGACGCGGCCCACGTGCACAGCGGCGTCGGCGGGCCCGGCCTGAACCTCGGCATGCAGGACGTGCTCAACCTCGGCTGGAAGCTGGCGGCCGCGATCGGCGGCCGGGCGCCGGAAGGCCTGCTGGACACGTACGCGAGCGAGCGGCAGCCGGTGGGCGAGCGCGTCATCACGCAGACCCGCGCGCAGATGGCGCTGCTGTCGCCGGGGCCGAACGTCACCGCGCTGCGGGAGCTGTTCGGCGAGCTGCTGGAGGACCGCGCCAACGTCGCGCGGATCGCCGATCTCATGACCGGCGCCGACGTCGCCTACGCCGCCGGGCCGCACCCGCTGACCGGCCGCTGGATGCCGGACCTGGCACTGAGCACGGGCACCGTCGCCGGGCTGCTGCGCGGCGGGCGGCCCGTGCTCCTGATCCTCGACGGCCGCACCGGCCACGCGGAGGTCGCGGGGCCCTGGACGGACCGGATCGACGTCGTGGCCGCCACCGCCGTCGGCGCCCCGGCCGAGGCCGTCCTCATCCGCCCGGACTCCTACGTCGCCTGGGCCGGCGGCGAGGGGCTGGAGGACGCCCTGCGCGCGTGGTTCGGCGCCCCGGCCTGACTCAGCCGGAGGCGGCGGCCGAGCGGGCCCGGTTGGTGCGCTCGGCGGTGCCCGCCTCCGCCTGGAGGCGCAGGTGGTACAGCTCCGACGGGGAGATCGGCATCTTCGCGATGCGGATGCCCTCCGCGTCCTCGACCGCGGCGGCGATCACCGCGGACCCCGGGATCACGCCGGCCTCCCCCGCGCCCTTGATGCCGAGCGGGTTCAGCGGCGACGCGGTCTCGATGTGCCCGGTCTCCACACGCGGGATCTCGGTCGCGTACGGCATGAGGAAGTCCATGAACGACGCGTTGAGCAGCTGGCCCTCGGAGTCGTAGACCATCCGCTCGTACAGCGCGCCCGCGACGCCCTGGGCGACTCCTCCGTGAATTTGCCCTTCGACGATCCGGGGGTTGATGAGCCGCCCGCAGTCGTGCAGCACGGCGTAGCGCAGGACGCGGATCTCGGCGGTGTCCGGGTCGGTCTCCACGATCGCGGCGTGCATGCCCGAGGCGAACGTCGAGCGCGGCGGTGAGTAGTAGTCCTTGCCCTCCAGGCCCGGCTCGCCGGTGAGCGGCGGGTCGTCCATCGAGCCGCCGGTGGCGAACTGCGTCGCCTGCTTGGCCGCCTCGTCGAAGGCGTACCGCAGCGGGTTGGACAGCACCGCGACCGTGCTCAGCGGGATCGAGGCCGAGGCGTTCCCCTTCACCCGTACGACGCCCTCGACGATCTCCAGGTCCCTCGGGTCGGCCTCCAGGGCCTCGCCGGCGATGCGCAGCGCCTTCTCGCGCACCTTGCGGGTGGCGAGCGCGATGGCGTTGCCGCTCATCACCGCGGCGCGCGAGGCGAACGTGCCGACGGCGTAGCCGAACCGCCGCGTGTCGCCGGTCGTGACGATCACGTCGTCCATGGACACGCCCAGCTCGGACGCGGCGATCTGCGCGAACACGGTCTGGTGCCCCTGACCCTGGGAGGTCAGGCCCGTGGACACGTGCACGCGGCCACTGGAGTCGATCTCGACGTGGCCGCCCTCGTACGGGCCGACGCCGGTGCCCTCGACGTAGCAGGCCAGCCCGATGCCGACACGCCGGCCCTCCCGCCGGGCCTCGGCACGGTACGCCGCGAAGTCCTCCCAGCCGATGAGCTCCTTGATGCGCCGCAGCATCTCCGGGTAGTCGCCGGAGTCATAGATCAGCGGCCGGCCGTCCTGGAAGATCAGCCCCTGGTCGTACGGGAACTCCTCGGGCCGGATCAGGTTGACCTCGCGCACGGCGGCCCGGTCGAGCCCGAGCTCGTCGGCGATCCGGTCCATCGTGCGCTCCATGCAGAACGCCGCCTGCGGGCGTCCGGCGCCGCGGTACGGCGTGACGATGACCGTGTTGGTGTAGAGGCTGGTGAACCGCACGCGGTACGCGCCGGGCTTGTACGGCCCGAGCAGCTGCGTCGAGGTGATGATCGGCACGATGATGCCGTACGGGGTGTACGCGCCGTGGTCGTGCTGGATCCGCACGTCCAGGCCGAGGAGCCGGCCCTCGCCGTCGAAGCCGACGCGTACGTGCTGCACCTGGCCGCGCTCGTGCGCGGAGGAGATGAAGTGCTCGCGCCGGTCCTCGGTCCACTTGATCTCCCGGTCCAGGAGCCGCGCCGCCCAGGGCACGAGGACCTCCTCCGGCCAGGGGTGCACGATCTTGACGCCGAAACCGCCGCCGACGTCCGGCGCGATCACCTCGACCTTGTTCGCGGGCAGGCCGAGCCTGGCCGCGATCGCCATGCGGACGCTCGTGGAGGTCTGCGTGGAGGAGTAGACGCGCAGCGAGCCGTCGTCGGCGTCCCAGCGGGCGTAGACGCCGCGTCCCTCCAGCGGCATCGACGCGCTCCGCTCGATGTCGAGGCGGAAATCCAGCACGTGCGGCGCGGCGGCGATCGCCGCGGGCACGTCGCCGGTCTCCTGCGTGAGCTCGGCGCCGACGTTGCCGGGCACGTCGTCGTGGACGAGCCTTTCGGTGGTCGCCGCGTTCTCTATGCCGACGACGGGCGGCAACGGCTCGTACTCCACCCGCACCCGCTCGGCGGCGTCCTCGGCGAGGTAGCGGTCCCGCGCGACCACCATGACGATGGGCTCGCCGACGTGGCGTACGACCTCGCGGGCGAGCGGGTAGGCGGTGCGCCCGTGGGTCAGCGCCGGGTGCGGGATCAGCAGCGGGAGCGGCTCGCCGATCCGGCCGGGCAGGTCCTCCCAGGTGTAGATCGCGACCAGCCCGTCGACCTCCAGGGCGTCGTCCACGTCGATCCCGGTGATCCGCGCGTGCGCGTGCGGCGAGCGGACGAACGCGGCGGCGAGCGCGTCGCGGCCGAGGTCGTCGAGGTAGCGGCCCTGACCGGTGATCAGGCGCGGGTCCTCCCGGCGGACGATCGCCTCGCCGAACATCGAGGTCATCGGGGCCTCCTTCGTCGGAGAGGGTGACGGCGGGGGGCGGGCGCCGCGCGCCCGGTCACGGGCCCGTCCCCTCTTCGGCGATCAGGTCCGCGGCCCGGTGCACCGCCTTGATGATGTTCTGGTAGCCCGTACACCGGCACAGGTTGCCGGAGATGCCCTCGACGACCTCCTCGTCGGTGGGGCGCGGGTTGTCCCGCAGCAGCGCCGTCACCGTACAGAGGAAGCCCGGCGTGCAGAACCCGCACTGCAGCCCGTGGCAGTCCTGGAACGCCTGCTGTACGGGGGACATCCCGTCGCCGCCGAGGCCCTCCACGGTCGTGACCTCGTGCCCGGACGCGGTCACCGCGAACATCAGGCACGAGCGGACCGGCTCTCCGTCGAGCAGCACCGTGCAGCAGCCGCAGACGCCGTGCTCACAGCCCACGTGGGTGCCGGTGAGGCCGAGGTCGTGCCGGAGGAAGTCCGACAGCAGCCGCCGCGCCTCCGCCGAGGCGGTCCGCGGCACCCCGTTAACGGTGAGGCTGATATCGGTCACAGGGCCTCCTGGGCGGCGGTTCGCAGGACCCGCTCGGTGAGGACGCCGGCGAGGTGGCGGCGGTAGTCCGCGCTCGCGTGGATGTCCTCGTCGGTGTCGATGTGCTCGCGGGCGTACGCCGCGGCGGCGGCCCAGTCGCAGGTGACCGGGGGGCGGTGGCCGAGCACGGCGGTCAGGTCGAGGACGAGCGGCGTGGCCGCCACGCTCAGGTAGGCGACCTTGGCGAGGCGTACCCGCTGGTCGTCGTCCAGCGTCACGAGCGCGGCGGCGCCGGCCATGGCGTAGTCGCCGTGCCTGCGGGCGACCTCGGCGAACGCGGTGCCGGAGCGCGGGGGCGACACGGGGAAGAACGCCGCGGTCGCCAGCTCGCCCGGCCGCAGGGACGACTCCAGCGGCCCGGCGAAGAACTCCGCGGCCGGGATCACGCGCCGTCCGCCGGACGAGACCGCCTCGACCGTGCCCTCCAGGAGCGCGAGGACGGCGGGCAGCTCGGCCGAAGGGTCGGCGTGGGCGAGGCTGCCGACGACCGTGCCGCGGTTGCGTATGACGGGGTGGGCGACCTGCCGCAGCGCCGCGCGCAGCAGCGGCTGCGCCCGCGCGGCCTCCTCGGAGTGCTCGACCCGGGCGTGCCGGGCGAGCGCGCCGACGCGTACGCCCTCCGCGGTGACCTCCAGGGTGTCCAGCGACGTCAGCCGGTTGATGTCGACCAGGTGGCCCGGCGCCGCCAGCCGCATGTTGAGCAGCGGGATGAGGCTCTGGCCGCCCGCGAGGACCTTGGCGTCCTCCGCCGTACGGGACAGGACCTCCACGGCCTCCGCCGGCGTCTCCGGAGCGTGGTGCTCGAAGGGCGGTGGCTTCACGGCCGGGTCACTCCGCGGCCTCCGTGGCCGGGCGGCCCGGTGCGTCGGCGACGGTGTCGCTCTCCCCCGGCGCGATCACCCCGCCGCCCCCGTCGCGCGGGGACCGCTGCGCGGCGGCCAGCGCGTGGTAGCCGACCAGCACCGCGATGGTGCCGAGGGCGATGCCCTGCAGCGGGAAGTCCTTGGTGATCTGGAGGGTGACGTTGCCGATGGCGAGGATGATGCCCGCCGCCACCGGGACGAGGTTGACCGGGTCACCGAAGTCGACGCGGTTCTCGATCCAGATCTTGGCGCCCAGGAGCCCGATCATCCCGTACAGGACGACGGTGATGCCGCCGAGCACGCCGCCGGGGGTCGCGGCCACCAGCGCCCCGAACTTCGGGCACAGCCCGAACAGGATCGCCACGATCGCCGCGACGTAGTAGGCGGCGGTGGAGTAGATGCGGGTGGCGGCCATGACGCCGATGTTCTCGGCGTAGGTCGTCGTGGGCGAGCCGCCGACCGCGCTCGCCAGGAACGTTCCGACGCCGTCGGCGGCGATGGCGCGGCCGAGGTAGGGGTCGAGGTTCGTCTCGGTCATCGCGGCGACCGCCTTGACGTGCCCGGTGTTCTCCGCGATGAGGGCGATGACGGCGGGCAGGGCGACGAGGATGGCCGAGGTCTTGAAGTCGGGCCCGTGCAGGTGCGGGAAGCCGAACCAGTCGGCCGCCCTGACATTGTCGAAGTCGACCCGGAAGTGCGTGCTCTTGGCCCCGGTGCCGTCCACCGCGGTGATCTTGCCAGCGGTCTTGTCCAGGATCCACGACAGCGCGTACCCGAAGACCAGGCCGAGCAGGATCGCGATCCGGGACCAGAAGCCGCGCAGCAGCACCGCGCACAGCACCACGAAGGCGAGCGTGGCCAGCGCCACCCACTGGTCCTGGGGCCAGTAGACGTTCGCCACGACCGGCGCGAGGTTGAAGCCGATCAGCATGACGACGGCGCCGGTGACCACGGGCGGGAAGATCCGGTGGATCACCTGCGCGCCCAGGAAGTGGATGATCACGCCGACGATCAGCAGCACGAGGCCGGCGACCAGGATCGCGCCGGTGACGTCGGCGGTCGAGCCGCCCGCTCCGCGGATCGAGGCGACCGCGCCGACGAACGAGGCGCTGGTGCCGAGGTAGCTCGGCACCTTTCCGTTCACGATCAGCAGGAACAGGATCGTCGCGATGCCCGACATCATGATCGCCAGGTTCGGGTCGAGCCCCATGACGACCGGGAAGACGAACGTCGCGCCGAACATCGCGACCACGTGCTGGGCGCCGATGCCGACGGTCTTCCCCCAGGAGAGCCGCTCGTCCGGCGCGACCACCTCGCCGGGCGCGAGGCCGCGTCCGTCGCCGTGCAGTTTCCAGCCGATCGCCATGGCGGCCCTCCAGGATCTAGATGCGGGCACGCTAGAACCCTGCCTCCGCTCGGACATCGTAGAGAACTGCCAAACCGCGAGGCACGCGGTTGTGACCTTAGATACCCCGCATGCGCAGGACGTGAAGCGCGAGCGTGAGGTTGAGCCGCAGGTGCGCGTCCTCGGTGAAGGGCCCGAGCAGCCGCTCGAGCTTCCCGATGCGGTAGCGCAGGGTGTTGTAGTGGAAGTGCAGCCGCCGCGCCGTCTCGGCCACGTTCAGGTTGGTCTCCAGGAGCACCTGGAGCGTGCGCCGCAGGTCGACCGCCTCCGGATCGCCGTCCCCGGCGAGCTCGCCGAGCGTCTCCGCGACGAAGGCGTGCAGCTCAGCGGTGTCGCCGACGAGGCTGAGCAGCCGGAAGACCCCGAGCTGGTCGAAGTGGGCGACCGCGCCGTCGCCGTGGAGCTGGCGGCCCACGTGCACGGCCTTGACCGCCTGGTCGTACGCGGCCGGCAGCTCGCCGGGCACTCCCGCCGTACGGCTGACGCCGACCGAGAACGTACGGCCCGCGTCGGCGAAGACGGCGGTGGCGTCCTTGGCGAGCGCGTTCACGTCACGCGCGTCGGCGCCGAGCACCGCCACCACCTCATGGCTGAAACCGGCCACCGCGCCCTTGCGGTCGCGGCGGCGTACGGCGGAGGTCAGCGCGGCGGTCAGCCGGTCCTGGAGCACCCGCTCGTCGGCGGCGCCCGTGGCGTCGGGGTCGAGCTCGGCGACGACCACCGTCACGGGGCGGCCGAGGTCCCAGCCGAAGCTCGCGCTGTGCGCGACGACGTGCTCGTCGCCGCCGCCGGGGCGGCCGGTGAGCACGTCGCGCAGGAAGTCGGCGCGGTACTTGCTCTCCACCGCCGAGACGGCCTGCTGCTTGGTGATGACCAGCGCGGCGACCGTGGCCGCGCGCTCCAGCATGCCCACCTCGGGCGCGACGTCGCTCACCGCCGCCATCCGGCCGTAGGTGTAGCCGCCGGCCACGACCGGGACGACCGTGCGGTCGCCGTGCGCGCCGTACTCCTCCGGCTCCGTGCCGCCGGACCGGAGCCCGGCCAGGTGGCGCTCGTCCCCCGAGGCGACCAGTTCGCGGCCGTCGCCGTCGATGACCGCGACGGCCGCGCCGAGCAGCGCGGCGACCTCGTCGGTGATCTCCTGCAGCCCGCCGCCGCACAGCACGATCTGCACGAGCGCGCGGTGGACCTCCTCCGTGCGCGCGAGGATCGCCGCCTGGCGGTTGAGGATGTCGGTCAGCACCTGGTTGAGGATGTCATCGAAGCCGACGTCGCCTGCCAGCAGGATCAGCGGGAAGCCCAGCTCGTCGGCCTGCTCGATCATCTCGTCCGGCAGGCCGTCGAGGTAGCGGCCGAGCTTGACCGCGATCGCCGCGAGGCCGCGCTCGTCGAGGTCGGCGACGAGGTGGGCGAGCGACTGCGGGGTGTTGCGCAGCGGATAGCCGGTCGTGAGCAGGAGCTCGTGCGGCTTCACCCAGGCCAGGACGTCCGGCACCTCCATCACGTTGAGGCGCTGCACCACCCGGTCGAGCCCGCTCTCCCCCGCGATCACGTGGGCTCCGGAGAGCGCGGGCACGCCGAGGACCTCGCCGACGGAGAGCCCGTACGTCAGGGTTCCGGTGCTCGCGAGACGCAGTGTGGGAGGGAGGGGTTCGGTGAAGGACATCGGTGCCCGATCTGCCGCAGTTGACCACCCTTTGGCTAACTATGCGCGAACAACCATGACAAGAGACACGAACGATGGCAACCATCCTTGGCAGAATTATCCATACGGTGAGGCTCGGGGCCGGTCTACGTTCGCCACGAGCGGCCCATCATCACCAGCCATCTCGGGGAGGATCTGTTGACGGTGTCCACCGCCCGGCGGAGACCGAGGTCCCGCGGTTCGCACGCCGCGACGGCTCCCACACTCGCCGGCGCGGCCAGCCTCGGGGTGCGCTCCGCCCTCGGCGGGCCACGGCGGCACGGCCGCGTCATCGCGGTCTTTCCCTCGGCCGTCTACCTCCAGGTCGACCGGTCCGCGGAGCCCGCGGTGATCGCGCTCACCGCCTCCGACGCCGTACGCCCGCCGAACGCCATCGTCTTGGCGGCGCCCACCCGGCAGGAGCCGTTCCTCGCCGTGCGCGAGGGCGACGAGACCTTCGTCGGCGACGGCTGCGCGCTGATCGGCGGGCGGCTCCGCGTCCGCGTCCGCCGCTGGTGGGATCCCACTCCCGTCCTCGGCCCGCTGTCCCTGGCACGCCTGTCCCACGGTGAGCGCGCGCTCGACGCCGTCACCGGCCCGTGGGGCCTGTCCGGGCACGACGGCCCCAAGAACCTCGCCGACGCCTGCCTGGCCGGCGACCTCGCGCACGCGGTGGACGCCGCCGAACGCATCGTCGGCCTCGGGCCCGGCCTGACGCCGAGCGGGGACGACGCGCTCTCCGGCCTGCTGCTGGCGCTGCGCCTGCTCGGCGGCGCCGTGGCGGGCGGCGGACGCGCGGTCTGGCTCGCCGACTGGCTCGGCGCGGCCGTCACCGCCCACACGTGCGACCGCACGACCTCCCTGTCCGCCACCCTGCTGCACTGCGCCGCACGCGGCCAGGCCAGCGTCGAGGCGGCGGCCGTCCTGCGCGGCATCGCCGGTCAGGACCCCCTCCTGCCGGCCGCGCGCCGGCTTCTCGCGACCGGCCACACCTCCGGCGCCGACCTGGCCTGGGGACTGCTCCTGGGCTGCCGGGCCGCCCTCGCGCTGAGCGCGGGGCGTCCGGCCGCCCACGGTGGCGGCGCGTGATCCGAGACGGCGGGAGGCAGGGCACCCTGGTCACCGATGCCAACGAGCTGGTGGAGATACGCTCCGGCGCGTACCACGACTCGGTCACGCTCATGCGGGCCGGCCGCCGCCTGGCCGAGCGCCCCGGCGTGAGTGCCGCGCTGACCGCCATGGCCACCGCACTCAACATCGACCTGCTCACCGAGATGGGCTTCACCCCGCCGCCCGGCGCCCGGCCCGACGACCTGGTGGTCGCGATCCGCGCGGACGACCCGGCCGCTCTGGAGGCGGCGCGGGCGGCGGTCGAGGACCTGCTCGCCAACCGGTCCGCGCCCCGCGCGTTCGGCGAGCCGCCCCCGGCCCGTACGACCGGGTCGGCGGCGCGCCGCGCCGGGAACGCCACGGTCGCGCTGGTCTCGGTGCCGGGTCAGTACGCCTTCGCCGAGGCCGTGGACGCCCTCGACGCCGGGCTCAACGTCATGATCTTCAGCGACAATGTGCCGGTCGAGCACGAGCTCGAGCTCAAGGAGACCGCCGCGCGGCGCGGCCTGCTCGTGATGGGCCCCGACTGCGGCACCGCCGTGGTGGGCGGCGTCGGGCTCGGCTTCGCCAACGTCGTGCGCCCCGGCCGGATCGGCCTGGTCGCCGCCTCCGGCACCGGGGCCCAGCAGGTGATGAGCCTGCTGGACGAGGCCGGCGAGGGCGTCAGCCACGTGCTGGGCGTCGGCGGCCGCGACCTGTCCGCCGAGATCAGCGGCCGGTCCACGCTCCAGGCTCTGCGGGCGCTGGACGCCGACCCGGTCACCGAGCTGATCGTCGTGGTCTCCAAACCGCCCGCGCCCGAGGTGGGCGACCTCATCCGCTCGGCCGCGCGGCGGCTGGCCACCCCGGTCCGGTTCGGGCTGCTCGGCGACGGCGGCGACCTGACCGACGTCGTGGCGGACGCCCTGGGCGCCGTCGGCGTCCCGGTGCCGGCCTGGCCGTCCTGGCTGCCGTCCCGGCGCGTCCACCCGCCGCGCGCCGGCCTGCTCCGCGGGCTGTTCGCCGGGGGCACGCTGTGCGAGGAGGCGGCGCTCATCGCGGGCACGACCCCGCACGAGATGACCGACCTGGGCGACGACCGCTACACGCGGGGCCGCGCCCACCCGATGATCGACCCGACGCTGCGGCTCGACCGGCTGGCGGCCGAGACCACCGGTGACACGGCCGCGGTCGTCCTCATCGACGTCGTCCTCGGGCACGGCGCCGAGCCCGACCCCGCGGCGGCCCTGGTCCCGCTGATCCAGGCGGCCGCGATCCCGGTGGTCGTGTCGCTGTGCGGCACCTCCGGCGACCCGCAGGGCCGCGACCGGCAGGCCGAGGCGCTGGCGGCGGCGGGTGCCGCGGTCTTCTCCTCCAGCGCCGAAGCCGCCCGCCACGCCGTCGCGCTCGCCGAAGGGGCCTGACCATGCACACGCCCTCCAACGGAGGCGCCCCCCAGCTCGGCGGACTGCTCAACCGTGAGGTCGCCGTCGTCACGGCCGGCACCTCCGTGCTCGCCGACGCCCTCGCCGAACAGGCCGTGCCCGTCGAGCCGGTCGAGTGGCGGCCGCCCTCCGGGCCCGAGGGCCTGGCCGGCGACCTCGCCGTGGTCATGGGCGACCGGCGCCGGTCCGGCGCCGACGCCGAGGCCGTCGGGCGGCTCCTGGCCGCCCGCCCCCACCTGGTCGACGTCCGGCCCGCCGACGAGGTGCTCGACGTCGAACCCGGCACGTTCCTCCACGCCGGGCCGCCGCTGACCTGGGACCGCGCGTCCGGGCCGATGCGCGGCGCGCTCATCGGCGCGGCGCTGTTCGAAGGGCTGGCCGGCACGCCCGAAGACGCCGAACGCCTGCTGCGGACGGCCCCGCTCGCCCCCTGCCACCAGCATGGGACGGTCGGCCCGATGGCCGGCGTCGTGTCCCCGTCGATGTGGATGTTCGTCGTGGAGGACGCCGAGAGCGGCGGCACCGCGTACTGCTCGCTCAACGAGGGCCTCGGCAAGGTGCTCCGCTACGGGGCGTACGGGCCCGAGGTGATCGAACGCCTGCGCTGGATGGCCGGCTCGCTCGGTCCCGCGCTGCGCGACGCCGTACGCGCGCACGGCCCGGTCGACCTGCGGTCGATCATGGCGCAGGCCCTGCACATGGGCGACGAGCTGCACAACCGCAACCGCGCGGCCACGTCCCTGTTCGTCCGCGAGCTGGCGGGCGACCTGGCCGAGGCGTCGGGCGGCGCGGAGGCGCTGCGGTTCGCGGCCGGCAACGACCACTTCTTCCTCAACCTGGCGATGGCGGCCGGCAAGGTCGGCGCCGACGCCGCCCGCGACGTGCCCGGCTCGTCGCTGGTCGTGGCGATGGCCCGCAACGGCACCGACTTCGGCATCCAGACCTCCGGCACCGGCGAGCGCTGGTTCACCGGGCCCGCCGGCGTCCCCGACGGCCTCTACCTCGGCTCGTACGGGCCCACCGACGCCAACCCCGACATCGGCGACTCGACGATCACCGAGACGACCGGCGTGGGCGGCTTCGCGATGGCGGCGGCCCCCGCGATCGTGCGGTTCATCGGCGGCGAGGTGCCGGACGCGCTCGCCGCGACGCAGCGGATGTATGAGATCACCCTCGCCGAGCACCCGGCCTTCCAGGTGCCGATCCTGGACTTTCGCGGCACGCCCGTGGGCATCGACGTGACCAAGGTCGTCCGTACCGGACTGCTCCCGGTCGTCAACACCGGCATCGCCGGACGCGTCGCCGGCACGGGCCAGGTCGGCGCCGGCCTGGTCTCCCCGCCGGCCGAGGTGTTCACCCAGGCTCTGCACGCGCTCGCCGAGCAGGCGACAATCGCACCATGACGCTTACGGGTGAGCAGTACGAGATCTCCGCCGGGCCGTACGACGCGATCGTGACCGAGCAGGGCGGCAGCCTCCGCGCGCTCCGCCACGACGGGCGGCCGCTGGTCCTGTCCCACGACGCCGACGAGGCCCCGCCGGCCGCGGCCGGGCAGCTCCTCGCGCCGTGGCCCAACCGCATCGACCACGGCCGCTACTCCTTCGACGGCGAGGAGCACGCCCTCCCGATCAACGAGGGCGAGCTGGACACCGCGATCCACGGCCTGGTGCGGTTCGGGTCGTGGCGGGTCGCCGAGCACGAGGCGCACCGCGTGCTCCTCACGCACCGGCTGCTCGGCTACTCCGGCTACCCGTTCCGTCTCGACCTGTCGGTGGAGTACACCCTCGACGACGACGGCCTGACCGTACGCCAGTCGGCGCGCAACACCGGCACCCGCGTCGCGCCGTACGGGCACGGGGCGCACCCGTACCTCACCGTCGGCCGGTCCCTGGACGAGTGCGACCTGCTCATCGCGGCCGGCCGCTACCTGGAGACCGACGCGCGGTCCATCCCCGCGGGCGACCCGCTCGACGTGGCCGGCACCCCGTACGACTTCCGCGAGCCGCGGCGCGTCGGGGACACCGCGATCAACAACCCCTACACCGCGCTGGCCGGCGACGGCGACGGGCGCGCGTGGGTACGCCTGAGCGACGGCGAGCACGCGGTCGCGCTGTGGGCCGGCGAGGGGCACCCGTGGCTGGAGATCTACACCCGCGACGACGTGCACGACGAGACCCGGCGTACGGGCCTGGGCGCCGAGCCGATGACCTGCCCGCCGAACGCCTTCGTGACCGGAGTCGATCTCATCGCGCTCAAACCCGGCGAGGAGACCGGCGGTCTGTGGGGGATCACCGCGGGCTGACCACCGCTGTCCGTGATCACCCGTCTGGGGAGAGTTCCGGTCTGTAACGTGTGCCGGAGCACCTTACGCCCTCACCCGAAAGGGAAATCCAGCGGTGAAGTTGACTCTGTCCTCGCTCGACGATCTGAACGCACGTGTCGAGGAGGCGCGCGAGGAGCACGAGCGCCGGTACCCCGGCGACCGGGGCGACCGGCAGCCGGTGCACACGGTCTACGTGCCCGCCGACCGCTTCACCGCGGAGACCCCCTCCGACATGGGCGCCGAGGCCCTGCGGCTGCTGAACGCCCACGCCCCGGACCCCGGCGCCATCGCCACCGCGTTCGGCGTCGGCCAGTCGCTCGCCGGGACCGTACGCGAGCGGGTCGTCGCCAAGCTGGCCCGCGAGCCGGTCGAGGACGTACGGATCGACTTCGAGGACGGCTACGGGGTACGAGACGACGAGGAGGAGGACGCGCACGTCCTGCGCGCCGTCGAGGAGGTCGCGCGGGCGTACGAGGCGCGCCGGCTGCCCTACTACTGGGGGCTGCGGGTCAAGTCCTTCGCCGAGGGCGGGCACGAGCGCGGCCTCCGTACCCTGGACGGGTTCCTCACGGGGCTGGCCGAGCGCCTGGGCAAGCTGCCGGGCGGCTTCGTCGTGACCTTCCCCAAGATCGTCGTACCCGAGCACGTCGAGCTGTTCGCCGAGTTCCTGGGCCGGTTCGAGGACGAGATCGGCCTGCCGGAGAACATGCTGCGGTTCGAGGTCCAGATCGAGACGCCGCAGTCGATCACCCGGCTGGGCGAGATCGTCGAGGCGGCCGGCCGCCGGCTGAGCGCGGCGCACTTCGGCGTGTTCGACTACACCGCGGCGATCGGACTGCCGCCGTCGGAGCAGCGCCTGGACCACCCCGCCTGTGAGTACGCCCGGCACGTCATGCAGGTGACCCTGGCCGGCACGGGCGTACGCCTGTCGGACGGCTCGACCAACGTGGTCCCGTCGAGCGACGACACGGCGGACGTGCACCGCGCCTGGCGCACCCACGCCGCCCTCGTGCGCTACTCCCTGCTCCACGGCTACAACCAGGGCTGGGACCTGCACTCCGCGCACCTGGCCAGCCGGTTCGCGAGCGTCTACGCCTTCCACCTGGCCGGCCTGGACGACGCGATCGACCGGGTGCGGTCGTGGAACGCAGGCGACGGCCGGGACGTGCGCACCGACGGCGTCGTGGACGAGCCCGCCACCATCAAGGCGCTGACCGCCCGCCTGAGGCGAGCGGTCGACTGTGGTGCGATCGACGCCTCGGCGGTCAGTCTGCCGGACTGACGTCGCCCCGGTGCGCGAACGCCATCGGGTCGCCGCCGAGATCGTCGTCGTTGCCGCTCTCCAGGCCGCCGGCGATGGTCCGGCGCAGGTTGTCGACCGCGACCGACTGTTCGTACAGGCGGCCCATGATGTCCCGCAGGGTGTGCACGACCACCAGGGTCGCCTCCGCCTGGGCCATGGTGGCGTGGACCTGTGCCGCGGCGGTGTCGGGCACGTCCCCTTCCAGGGCCTGGACCGCCTTGGCCAGGTGGTTGACCGTGTTGTCGTTGTGAGTCACCCAGTGGTAGCCGGGCTCCTCCGGCCAGCTCGATGTCATCGCGCGCTGCTCGCCTTCCCGCGGCCCACCCGTACCGCTGGTCGTCGTCTACACCACGAGCCCCCTGGCCTCTGTACGACGCCTGGGGCCCGTGGTCGGTTGTCATCGCGCCGAGTCACCGCTGAAGCGCCGCAGATCTTCGGGCGTGTCTATGTCCCCCGGGTCGGCGACGTCGTCGCACGGCACGGGAACGACGAGGTCGGAGCGGGCCCGCAGGAAGTCGCGCGCGCCCACGTCGCCCTCGGCGTACGCGGCCGCCTCGGCGAAGTGCTCGTGCCCGATCAGCACCGGGTTGCGGGGCCGTCCGCCGTAGGAGGCCACCGCGACGCGCGCGCCGGCCTCATGGGCCGCGCGCAGCCGGAGCACCGCCTCGGCGGTGACGTTCGGCTGGTCGACGAGGGCGATGACCACGGCCGGGCAGTCGGGCGCGAGCGCGGACAGGCCGGCGCGCAGCGAGGAACCCATGCCGGTGCGCCAGTCGGGGTTGTGCACGACCACCGCGCCGGCGACGTCGACGCGGGCCGCGCCGGTCACCACGACGATCGGCGTGCAGCCGGCCTCGTGCAGCATCCGCACTCCGCGGTCGGTCAGGCGAACCCCGTCGATCTCCACGAGCGCCTTGGGCGTGCCGAGCCGCCGCCCTTCACCCGCCGCGAGCAACAGCCCGGCGGGCGCGCCCGCGTGCCTGGTCTCCATGCTTCGGAAGAGTAGCCACGACGCCCGCCCGCGTCTGGCTCAAACCGTCACTGTTCGCGAAGTCTACAGTTGTATACATGGACGGTTCTCCTGCGGACGCACGGGCCGCGCCCCGGCGGCGGCGCGACGCCGCCGCGACCCGCGAGGCGATCCTGGAATCCGCCCTGGCCGCCTTCTCCCGCTCCGGCTACGACGGCGTGGGCGTACGGGAGATCGCCCAGGCGGCCGGCGTGACGGCGACGCTGGTCAACCGCTACTTCGGCGGCAAGGAGCGATTGTTCGCCGAGGCGGTGGAGGCCGCCTTCGCCTCCGCCGACCCGCTCGGCGGGGACGTGACCACGCTCGCCCGCGACGTCACGGAGGCGCTCTCGGCCCGTCCGGCGCCGGGCGACGCCTTCACGCTGATGCTCCGCTCGGCCGCGAACCCCCGGGCCGCGCGCATCCTGCGGAGCGCCGTCGAACGCCATCTCTCACGGCACCTGGCGGCGTCACTGCCCGGAGCACGGGCGGACGAGCGTGCCGCGCTGGTCCTGGCCCTGATCGCGGGCGTACGACTCATGCGCGACGTCCTCACGCTCCCCGACGCCGACCCCGCGCACGTCGAGGCGCTGTTCGGGCTCCTGATCTCTCCCGAGTGACGAAGCGCAGGCAGGGGAATCGGTCCGGGACACGGAGGCCGCCGTCGCCGAAGAGAAGAGCGTCACGTCCGCGATCCGCCTGGTGAAGGGGGGTGGTCCGGACCGGACGGGGAGAATCCATCCGTCGCAGAGCGCGGCGCCCAGCCGGGAACACGGGCCATGTCGCGGAGACGACCTCGCCGCCGGCTTCGGCGACCAGGACGGCGGTCAGGTCGCGGCCAGGCCGGCTCCGGTCCCGGACTGCGGACTCCACCGCCGCGATGCGGTGCAGGCCGGCCGTCCGAGACCACCTGATGCAAGCGGGCCCACCGATCACGACCGTCTCCCGCTCATCGCGGGCGGAACCGGCGGATCTTCCGCTCCATCGCCTCTCGGCGTACCGCGGAGTGGCCGCGCCGCCGCTCGATCGGGTCAGGCCCTCACATGCCGTGGATGCGGCCGGAGGTCTCGGTCAGGGCCTGGCCGCTGCCGCCCCAGCGGAGCTGGATGAGCTCGGCCGCGATGGAGACGGCCGTCTCCTCCGGGGTGCGGGCGCCGAGGTCGAGGCCGATCGGTGAGCGGAGCCGGGCGATCTCCTCCTCGGTCACGCCCGCCTCGCGGAGGCGTTCCAGCCGGTCCTCGTGCGTGCGGCGTGAGCCCATCGCCCCGACGTACCCCGCGCCGGTGCGCAGCGCCACCTCCAGCAGCGGCACGTCGAACTTCGGGTCGTGGGTCAGCACGCAGATGACCGTGCGCTCGTCCACGTCCGACTCGGTCTCGGTCAGGAACTTGTGGGGCCACTTCACCACGACCTCGTCGGCCTCGGGGAAGCGCTTGGCGGTCGCGAAGACCGGGCGGGCGTCGCAGACGGTCACGTGGTAGCCGAGGAACTTGCCGACACGGGCCACGGCGGCGGCGAAGTCGATCGCGCCGAACACCAGCATGCGGGGCGGCGGGGCGAAGGCGTGCACGAAGACGCCGAGCTCGTCCAGGCGGCGCTCGCCGTGCCGCCCGTACCGGCGGATTCCGGTCGTGCCCTGAGCGAGCATGCCGCGCGCGTCGTCGTCCACGGCCTCGTCCAGGCGGTCCACGCCGAGTGAGCCCTCCGCCCGGTCGGTCCACACGATCCGGCGGGCGCCGACCTCTCCGGGCCCCTCGATCACCGTGACGATCGCGACCGGCTCGTGGCGTTCGATGGAGGCGACCACCTCGCCGAACAGCGGGAAGGTCTCCCGGCTGATCGGCTCGACGAGGATGTCGAGGATGCCACCGCAGGTCAGCCCGACGGCGAACGCGTCGTCGTCGGTGACGCCGTACCGCTGCACGACCGCCTGGCCCGACTCCATGACCTCCTGCGCCAGCTCGTAGACCGCGCCCTCGACGCAGCCGCCGGACACGCTGCCCACGGCCTCGCCGTCGGCCGAGACGGCCATCGCGGCGCCGGCCGGGCGCGGGGCGCTGCGGAAGGTGTTGACGACGGTGGCCAGCCCGAAGGCCTCCTCCCCGTCGTACCACTTCCCGATCTCCCGGAGGACGTCACGCATTTCCGATCACCCCTGCCAGTTCTTCGAGTGCGGCGAGGCTGTGCCCGGCCACAAAGTCGTCAACGTACGGAAGCGCCGCGAGCATCCCTCCTGTGAGGGGTTCATACCCAGGTTGCGCTTTGTGGGGGTTCGACCAGACCACTCTGTGGGCGAGCCGGTGCAGCCGCGCCATCTGATCGCCGAGGAGGGACGCGTCGCCGCGCTCCCAGCCGTCGGAGGCGATCACCACGATCGCGCCGCGCGCCATGCCCCGCTGCCCGAAGCGGTCGAGGAACTCCTTCAGCTCCTCCCCCAGCCGCGTACCCCCGCTCCAGTCGGGGATCGCCGCCGAGACCGCCCTCATCGCCGCGTCCGGCTCGCGGTGCCGCAGCTCCCGCGTCACCCGCGTCAGCCGGGTGCCCGCGCTGAACACCTCGGTCGTACGGGGTGCCGAGCGCACCGCCGCGTGGGCGAAACGCAGGAGGACGTCGGCGTACGGGCTCATCGAGCCGCTCACGTCCACGATGAGGACCACGCGCCGGGCCCGCGTACGGTGCGCGCGGTAGTGCAGGCCGGAGATCTCGCCGCCGCGCCGCAGGATCGAGCGGACCGTACGGTGCGCGTCGAGCCGTCCGCGGTGCCGCGCGGTGAACCTCCGCGAGCGGCGCTGCGCGGAGACGTCGTCCAGCAGGGCGAGGAGCCGGTGCACCTCGGCGCGTTCGGCCGCGTCGAGGCGCGCCACGTCGCGGGACCGCAGGATCTCGGTCTCGCTGGCCGTCGCGGCCGAGACGTCGCCGGTCCGGTCATCGTCGCCGCCGGTGCCGGGCGTGGCCGCGTGCCGTACGACCGTGACCGGCGGCGGGGCGCTCCTTCGCGCGGTGGCGGTGGTGCCGGAGAAGTACGCGGCGAAACACCGGTCATAGCGCGGCAGGTCGGCGGGGTCGGCGCACATCGTGAGCCGCCCGGCCCAGTAGACGTCGCGGGCGTCGAGCACGTCGAGGTGGCTCACCGCGCCGATCATGGCCTGGACGCGCTCGGGATCGGCGCCCACACCGGCGGCCCGCAGCGTACGCGCGAAGCCGGTGAGCGTCTCGACGACGTCCCGTGCCATCCGGTCACGCCCCGTTGAACAGCGTCTCGATGCCGCCGGCGACCACGCGCTCGGTGTCCTCGCGGTACTTCAGGACGGTGCCGAGCGTCACCGCCGCGGTGTCGGGGTCGAGGTCGCGCGCGCCGAGGGCGACGAGCGCCTCGGTCCAGTCGAGGCTCTCGGCGATCCCCGGCGCCTTGAGCAGGTCGAGCCCGCGCAGCCTGCCCGCGGCGCCCGCCACCTGCCGTACGAGACTCTCGGCCGCCTCCGGCAGCCGCCGCCGGATGATCGCCACCTCCCGGTCGAACGCGGGGTGCTCCAGCCAGTGGTAGAGACAACGGCGCTTGAGGGCGTCGTGCACCTCGCGCGTACGGTTGGAGGTGACGACGACGACCGGCGGGCGTTCGGCGCTGATCGTGCCCAGCTCGGGGATGGAGATCGTGAAGTCGCTGAGCACCTCCAGCAGGAAGGCCTCGAACTCGTCGTCGGCCCGGTCGATCTCGTCGACGAGCAGGACGCTCGGGCGCGCCTCGGTGGAGGTCTCCAGTGCCTGGAGCAGCGGCCGGGAGACGAGGAACCTCCGGTCGTACAGCTCCGACTCCAGGCGCTGAACGTCGGTGACGCCCGCCGCCTCGGCCGCCCGCAGGTGCAGGAGCTGGCGGGGGAAGTCCCAGTCGTACAGGGCCTGCGCGGCGTCCAGGCCCTCGTAACACTGCAGGCGGATCAGGGGAACGTCCAGGATGGCCGCGAGGGTCTTGGCCAGTTCGGTCTTGCCGACCCCCGCCTCACCTTCGAGGAACAGCGGCCGGCGCATGCGCAGGCCGAGGAAGCAGGCGGTCGCGAGTCCGTCGTCGGACAGGTACGAGTGCCGTTCGAGGGCCTCACTCAGGTCCTGCGGCGACGCGAAGTCCGATGCCGGTGTTGACGTGGTATGCGGCACGCCCTAAAGGCTACTTCCCGCCGCACCGCCCCAGATCATGAAGGCGACATGTAGACGAGGCCGCCCGCCTCCCGCGCCCGGAGCGCGGCGGGCAGTCGGTCGCCCACGTGACCGAGCAGGGTGGCCGCCTTGCCGGGCTCGAAGAACGCGTGGTCGTCGAGCTCGTCCTCCTGGAGCCGGATCCGGTCGGGGTTCTCCAGGATGCCGGCGTCGAAGATGAAACTGACGGTGGGCCGCGGCCGCTCGGCCCGCGCGGGCCGCCAGTCGACGAGGAGCAACGGCCCGAGGGGAAGGTCGAGGCCGAGCTCTTCCTTGATCTCCCGGGCACAGGCGGCCTCGGGCGACTCGTTGTCGTCGGCGGTCCCGCCGGGGAACAACCAGTGGTCACGGTAGTTGGGCTTGACGAGCAGCACCCGGCCGCCGCCATCGGTGATCAGCGCCCCCGCGGTGACGAACGCGGCGGCCAGGCCGGCGTAGTAGATCTCCGGCTCGACGAACGAACCCCGCTGCTTACCCCCGTCATCGTTCACCCGCAGCAGGCTACGCGAGTCACTCCGGGCAGAGGTCCCGGGTCACGGGGATGGCGGCGAAGCCTGCCCACCCGAGAAACGACCGCCTCATCAGAAAACTCAGCACCATTCAGGGGCCACGAGATCACTATCCCCTCATATCGACACCTTTACCCCCAAGTGGTCCGGCTGAGTGGATCCAATAACCCCAGGTCACACACCTTTGACCACCTAGCGGGCAGATGCTAACGTCCTGAAAATAGACCAGCATCTCACCGGGAGCACAAATGCCCAAGAAATGGGAAGCCGATTCCTCCGCCTCATTCTTGCGGCGTCTCGGCAAGTCTTCGCATGAATTAGGACAGACTTCCGGCAATTCCAGCTGCCCGGACATCTGGGAGCTGGACAACGGAGATGTCGCGGTGATCGGCCAGGATCTCACGTCGGAATACGAGGCCAGGCTACCGGCGGGCGTCAGCGTCGACCCAGGTGAACGCCTTGTGATTATCCCTCGCAAGACCATCACCGCGGCAAAGGCAGATATTCCCGATGAGTGATCTTCTTGACGGCGCATCGGGTGAGCGAATGGAACTCGATGCCTACTACGCCGATTTCGAGAAGAACTTCTGGAACATAACCGATCTCGGCTTCTGGAAGCTTGAACGCCAGCAGGTCTTCAAAGAGCCCGGATACGACAGCTGGACGGCATTCGCACACGGCGACTGGGACGAGTCGATACGCCTCCTCGAGGCCGGACGTGCGGACATGCTGGACTACCACCGCAAGATCGCCGAGCACGGCTTCGTCGCCGCGCGAGTCCGGGTGGTCGAAGAGCCGATCAGCGCGTACCTGCAGTGGGAGCTCAACGCGCTGCGCGTGCGGGACGAGTGCGGCGGCGGCGTACGCGTCGTCCGGCCGGCGCAGATCACGCGGTTCGAAACCGACGGGCCGCTACCCGAGATCTACACTCTCGGGCCGCACGTCATGTACGAGGCCGTCTACGACGAGGAAGGCGTGCTCGACTCCGTGGTCCGTTACCTCGACCGCGGTCTGATCGCGCGTTGCCAGCGCTTCGTCGCGGACCTCTACGAGATGGGCGAACCTCTCGGGCGCTACTTCGCACGTCAGGTGGCGCCCCTCCCTCCTCCCGGCCCGCAGCGCCAGGGCTGACATCTCCGGAGGCCAGTGATGCGCGGCGAGGATCCGGACGGGCCCGACGAAGAGCTCCGGCACGCCAACCGGTTCGGCGGCACGGGCGGTGACGTCGTCCAGGCGCGCGACGTGCAGGGCGGAGTCCATTTCCACGGCTACGTCCCGGCCTTCGCGGTGACACCGCGGCAGCTTCCCGGCGGTGTCCGCGGGTTCGTCAATCGCCATGCGGAGCTGGCGCGGCTCGACGACATCGCCGCCGACCACCGGGAGCCCTCCGTGTCCGCCGTCGCGGTGATCACGGGCACGGCCGGTGTCGGGAAGACGTCGCTCGCGTTGCACTGGGCCCACGGCGCCCGTCAGCGCTTCTCCGCCGGTGAGCTGTACGTGAACCTCCGCGGCTACGACCCCGGGCCTCCCGCGACGCCGGAACAGGTCCTGGACCGGTTCCTGCGCGACCTCGGCGTTCCCACCGCGGCGATACCCGCGGGGCTCGAGGACAGAGCGTCGCTCTACCGGTCGATCCTGGCGGATCGGCGGATGCTGATCGTCCTCGACAACGCCGCGAGCGCGAGCCAGGTACGGCCCCTGTTACCGGGCACACCCGGCTCCCTGGTCCTGGTGACCAGCCGCAGCCGCCTGTCCGGCCTGGTGGCGCGCGAAGGCGCGTACCGCCTCGGCGTCGGCATGCTCCTCGAGGCCGATGCCGTCGCGCTGCTGCGAGCCGTCACCACCGGCTACCGAGGTGAGGATCAGCCGCACGAGCTCAGGGAGCTGGCCGGGTTGTGCGCACGGCTGCCGCTCGCGCTTCGCATCGCCGCGGAGCGGGCGGCGAGCCGTCCGCTGATGATGCTCGGCGAGCTGATCGCGGACCTACGCGACGAGTCCGCGCTGTGGAACGCCCTGAGCGCGGAGGACGATGAGGAGACCGACGCGGTGCGTACGGTGTTCGCCTGGTCCTACCGCGCTCTTCCTGAGCAGGAGGCGCGCCTTTTCCGATTCCTCGGGGTGCATCCCGGCAACGATTTCAGTCTGCCCGCCGCCGCGGCGGTCGTCGGCATCACGCCGGCGCAGGCGCGGCAGCAGCTCGACGTGCTGGTCGGCGCTCACCTGATGGAGCAGAGCGCTCCCGGGAGATACCGCTTTCATGATCTACTCCGCGCCTACGCGGTCGACCAGCTCCACCATCTCGAGTCCGGCGACGCGCGGATCGAGGCTCTGCGGCGAGTGCTCGGCTGGTACCTCCACACCGCGGACGCGGCCCAGCTCGTCCTCAGCCCATTCGACGGCTATCCCCTTGATCAGCGGGTACCGGCCGACGTCGCACCGCTCGCCTTCGACGGATACGAACCGGCCTACCGCTGGTACCAGACGGAGAGCGTCAACCTCGTGGCGGCGACCCGTATCGCCGCCGCGGCCGGCCTCCACTCCACCGCCTGGCGTCTGTCCGCCGTACTGCGCGGGATCTACATGCATCAGAACGCCTTCGATGACTGGGTCGTCACCGCGCGCGTCGGCGTCGACGCCGCGGCACAGGCAGGTGACCGTCCCGGTGAGGCCGAGGCGCTCGAGAGCCTCGGAAAGGCGTATTTCCAGTCCCTGCGGCTCTACGAGGCGGAGGAGGCCCATCGGGCCGCCCTGGTCATCCGCCGCGAGATCGGCGACCGCTTCGGCGAGGCCGTGTCCGTCAATGCCCTTGGGCTGCTGGGACTGCGGCACAGGCGGCTCGACGAGGCGGAGTCTCGCTTCGAGCAGAGCACGGCGATCTTCCGTGAGCTGGGTGATCGGCGCTGGGTGGCGCTCCTGCAGGCGAACCTCGCGGAGGCGCACTGCGAACTGGCCGAGTACGAAG
Organism: Actinomadura sp. DC4; assembly: GCF_030406325.1. Taxonomy (GTDB): domain Bacteria; phylum Actinomycetota; class Actinomycetes; order Streptosporangiales; family Streptosporangiaceae; genus Actinoallomurus. The sequence continues at coordinate 69,628 of NZ_JAUEQY010000031.1, forward strand.
CCGCCGTGAGCGGGCTCGGCGTCGCGCTGGGCGTCTTCCGTGACCTGGGCGACCGGAGTTGCGAGGGCAACGCGTTGTTCCTGCTCAGCTGGGCACGGCGGGAGCTGGGGCGGACAGGTGACGCCCGTGCGTCCATCGACGAGGCACTGACGATCGCCTCGGAGGAAGAGAACCCGGTCTGGCAGGCTCACTGGCTCGTCGAGCTGGCGAAGGTGCAGCGAACGGCGGGACAGCCCGGCGAAGCGCTGAACTCCTACCAGCGGGCCGCGTCGATCCAGCGGAAGCTGGGCGACCGGAGCCGCGAGGCCGCCGCGCTGGACGGAACGGGCGAGGCCTACCAGGAGCTCGGTCGCTTCGCCGAGGCGGCGAACTTCCATCGCCAGGCCGCCGCGACCCACCGGCAGTTCGGGGACCGCTGGCAGCTCGCCGTCGCGCTGCACCACCTCGCCATGGCGCTCGACCGTACGGACGCGTCCGAACAGGCGCGGGCGCACCGGGAGGAGGCGCTGGTTCTGCTCGAGGCCTTCGACGATCCCAAGGCGGTGTCGTTGGCCCGGCGCGTCAGCGAGGGCCTGCGGACCCCGTAGGCGGCTCGGCGGGCTCTGACTCGACGATCCAGATCGGGCCGTCCGCGCACTCCACGCGCAGTCCCCCGGTCTCGCCGAGGCGAGTGCGCAGGACCCTCAGCCAGCGGTCGCCGACCCGGGCGACGGGTCCCCGGCCCGCGCCCATGAAGCGGAACGTTCGTACCTGGTTGTGTATCTCGCGAGCCGTCGATGACCAGTCGACCACGGAGAACCCCGGCTCCATCAACCCCGCGCGGGACGCGCCCGCGTGGCCTTGCGGCCGGCCGGGGTCGTTGAGGGAGATCCGCTTAAGCGCGACCGTCAGAAGGTCCCGGATCACCGGCTCGGCAGAGACTCGCAGCCGTTCGGGCGTGATGTCGTCATCAAGCGGTATTCCGCCCCGCTGGGCGAGAATCGGTCCCGTATCGAAATCGTGGTCCATGCGATGGATCGTGAACCCGATCTCGGGATCGCCGTTGCGGATCGCCCAGAGCACCGGCGCCGGTCCTCGATATTCGGGCAGAAGCGAAGAGTGGATATTGATGACACCGAACCGCGGTAGCTGCAACACGGCGGGCGGCAGTTTCCAGTTGAAGCCGTACACGACCGCTAAATCAGCGTGATATCCGGCGAGAGCCTCGCCCAGACCTTCGGCGCTGCCCGGCAGAAGCAGGTCGGTTTCCGGCGGAATCGACGCGATGATCCGGCCGATCGTCGCCGCCATTCCCTCGTCGGCGGGGCTCCTCGGCCTCATCGAACGACTCAGCGCGAAGGCGACCGGGTGGTGTCCTTCCGTGACGCACGTTTCGTGAAGGAGTGAGAATTCCTCGGCGCCGGAGGAGATTAAGGCGACGCGCATCGCATTGACCACGGGCGCCATCGTAACGACGCCGGCTCATTGACCCCGGCCCGGGGAACGCTCCCCGGGCCGGGGTCGCTCAGACGGAGAACCGATAGGACCCGAGCAGGGTCGCGGCGTCGGCCTGCGGCGGGCCGGTGACGCGGTCGCCGATTCCCCGCTGGAACTCCGCGAAGGCCGCCGAGCCTCCCAGCGGATCCTCCTCGCCCTCGCCGACCACGACGTGCACGAAGCTCACCCCGTCCGCCAGCCGGAACGACGCGTACCGCACGCCGCCCGGGTCCTCGGCGTTCAGTTCGGCGAAGACCCTCTCCACCAGCCGCTGGTTCTCTTCGGCCGCCTCCGGCCTGGTCTCGTAGCGGACGATCCTGACCTCGCTCATCGAGTCTCCTCTCGTACGGGTCCGAGTGCGGCCGGTACGGCCGCGAGAAGGGCGATCGCGGCGGCGACCGCCATGGCCGGCCGAAACCCCTCGATGAAGTTCGCGGGCGACGCGTAGCCGCCCTGACCGGCGAAGACAAGGGCGATTATCGCGACTCCGAAGACGCTGCCCATCTCGCGTAGTGCGCTGTTGGTCCCGGCGGCCACTCCGACGTCCTCCACGGGCACCGCGCCGGCGACCATGTTCGCGACCGTCGGGAAACCCATCGAGATGCCCACCCCGGCCACGACCAGCGGGACCACCAGCGCGCCGTACGACGTCCCCGGGCCTGCGACCGCCGCCAGCCAGCCCAGCCCGGCCGCCTGGGCGACCATGCCGAGGAACATGATCGGCCGGTTGCCGAAACGGTCGGCGAGGATGCCCGCCACGGGCGCGACCAGCATCAGCGTGCCGTTCCAGACCAGGATGCGCAGGCCCGCGCCGAGCGGTGAGTAGCCCATGCCGATCTGCAGGAGCTGGGAGATCATGAACAGCGCGCCGATGAGGGAGACCTGCTGCGCGAAGGCGACCGCGTTCGCGGCGGCGAAACCGCGCCGGGCGAAGTAGCCGAACGGCAGCATGGGATGGGTCGTACGGCGCTCCCAGGCGGCGAAGGCCCCGATGAGGACCGCTCCGGCGACCAGCGCGCCGAGCACCTCGGCGCTGCCCCAGCCGGCCTCGGGTGCGCGGACCGGCGCCCACGTCAGCGCGAACACCCCGCCGCCGACGAGCAGCAGGCCCACGATGTCCAGCCGTGAGCGCGGGCCGTGGCTCTCCTTCAGCCGCAGCGCCGACAGCGCCGCGACCGCGAGCCCGACGGGGACGTTCACCCAGAAGATCCACTGCCAGGACAGGCCCTCGGTGATCGCGCCGCCGACCACCGGCCCCAGGGCGACGCCCAGGCCGCTGACGCCGCCCCAGACGCCCATCGCGGCGCCGCGCCGGTGGACGGGGAAGGCGTCGATGATCAGGGTGAGGGTCAGCGGCATCACCACGGCCGCGCCGGCGCCCTGCGCCATCCGGGCCAGGATCAGCTCCCCGGCGGTCGTGGACAGCGCCGCCGCCGCGGAGGCGAGGCTGAACACCACCAGCCCGGTCACGAACACCCGCCGCCGGCCGAACCGGTCGCCGAGCGCCGCGCCGGTCATCAGCAGGCAGGCGAGGACCAGGTTGTACGCGTTGATCGTCCATTCGAGGTCGGCCAGGCTCGCGTGCAGGTCGCTGCGGACGACCGGCAGCGCGGTGGCCACCACCACGATGTCCAGGGAGGTGAGGAAGATCCCGACGGGCGCGAGGGCCATCGTCCAGATCGCCCGCTCCGCCGGTCGCGGGGACGGCGCGACCGCGCCGATCCGATCCGCTGTCTCCGACATGATGTGCTCCGTTTTCTCTATTTCGGTCTGCCGAAATAGAGACCCTGGGCGAGGGCCGGATTCATCACGGATCCGGAGACCGGTCCTCAGTACGTCGCGGGCAGCCCGAAGGCGGCGAACAGGCCGGTGTCGAGGAACGTGTCGATCCGCGCGATCCCCTCCGCGCGTACGTCGAGCACCTGGATCGCGTGCGCCCGATAGACGCCGTCCGGCCCGCCCAGGTACGCCGCCGCGGCCGGCTGCCCGTTGGCCGCGATCGGGACCAGGCGGAACGCCCCCGCCGCGAGGCACCGCCGCTCCAGGAACCCGGCGACGGCCGCCCGGCCCGAGAACCAGGTCGCGTACGGCGGCATCTCCAGGACCACGTCCTCGCGCAGCAACGCCACCAGCCCGGCGACGTCGGCGTTCTCGAAGGCGGTGATGAAACGGCCCAGCAGGGCACGTCGGCCGGGCTCGGCGGGCTCGGCGGGCTCGGCGGGCTCGTCCTCCACCGCCGCGACCCGCGCCAGCCGCGTGCGGGCGTGCTGCAGCGCGCTGTTGACCGCGACAGGGCTCATACCGAGCAGTTCGGCGACCTCGGCCGCTCGCCAGGCCAGCACGTCCCGCAGGATCAGCACCGTACGCTGCCGGGGCGACAGGTGCTGCATCGCGGCCACCAGCGCCAGCCGTACGCCGTCCCGGAGCGCGACGACCGCCGCCGGATCGTCGGGGAGGGGCTGGAGCCAGCGGGTTCCCGGTGCGTCCAGCAGTTCGGCGTCCGGGTCGTCCGCGGGAGCGCCCAGCCCCGACGGCATCGGCCGGCGGTCGCGGCCTTCCAGCGCGGTCAGGCAGCGGTTCGTCGCGATGCGGTAGAGCCAGTTGCGCACCGAGGAGCGCCCCTCGAAGGCGCCGAAGGACCGCCACGCCCGCAGGTAGGTCTCCTGGACCAGGTCCTCGGCGTCGTGCACCGAGCCGAGCATGGAGTAGCACAGCGCGAGAAGCTCACGCCGGTACGGATCGGTGAGCCGGGTGAACTCCTGCTCGTCCGCGATCTCCTGCGTCCTCACGCGCCCCCCTCTGACCGTGTACAGGTAATGACCCCGCAGCTAGCCGGAATTCATCACCCGTTCCTGCGCCGCGAGCACTTCGTCGGCGTGCGCCTCGGACCAGCGGCCGAGGGCCTCGAACGGCTCCAGCAGGCTGCGGCCCAGTGCGGTCAGCGCGTACTCCACTCTCGGGGGCGCCTCGGCGTACGCCTCGCGGGACACCAGCCCGGTGCGTTCGAGGCGGCGCAGGGTCTCGGTCAAGACCTTGGGGCTGATGCCGCCGATCGCCGTGCGCAGCTCCCCCGGCCTACGCGGTCCCTCGCGTAGCGCGAAGATCACCACGGCGTTCCAGGTGTGGGTGAAGAAGTCGAACGCCAGGCGCGCCTGGCAGTCGGCGACGAAGCCTTCGGGCATGACCCCTCCCTACCGCAACGGCCAGGCACCGAACGGTGCCCATCGGAATTCCTACAGTCTCCCCCGAACCGACAGGAAGAAGGTCAACGATGCGGATCGGCATCCTTGGGGCGGGGAACATGGCGGAGGCGCTCGGCACCCAGTGGGCCCGCGCCGGGCACGAGGTGGTCATCGGCGCGCGTACGACGGCGAAGGCAACGGCGCTCGCGGACCGAATCGGCCCGCCGGCACGGGCGGCGGCGGGCCTGCGCGCGGCCGCCGAGAACGCGGACGCCGTGCTGCTGGCGGTGTTGTACGAGGCGGTGCCCGAGGTCCTGGACGCGGCCGGCGACGCGCTGCGCGACCGCCCGCTGCTCGACTGCGTGAACGGCATCGTGCATCCGGGCGTGACCCTGGCCGCCGGCGGCGGCCCGTCGGTGGCCGAGCAGATCGCCGCACGCTCGGGCGCGCGGGTCGTGAAGGCGTTCAACCTGTGCCACGAGAGCGTCTGGCGGCGGACCCCGCCGCACTTCGACGGCCGGCCGCTGACCGTGCCGCTCTGCGGCGACGACCCGGACGCCCTCGCCACGGCCCGCGCCCTGGTGACCGGTCTCGGCTGCGAACCGGTGGAGGCGGGCGGCCTGGACCGCGCCGGCCTGCTGGAGGCGACCGCGGCGTTCGCCATCGGCCTCTACCTCGCCGGAGCCGATCCGCAGGCGGTCTTCCCGCCCGTCGCGTACGCGGTCGGCTGAGCGAAGGTCAGGCCTCGCCGCGTTCGTGCACCAGGGCGGCCAGCTCGGCGACCGCGAGGAAGGCGCGGTCGCCGTCGCTGGCCTGGATGCCCATCGCGGGGATCGTCGAGCCGTCCGCCAGGTCCAGCGTCGGCCACGGGGCGCCCTCGGTCATCGACACGCCCAGGACCTCGGCCCATTCGTACTCATGCGTGCGCAGGCCGTTGACGACCGTCACACCACGGTCGTCGGCGGTGATCCGGCTGCGGGCCAGCATGTGCAGGATGCCCGCGACGATCAGTCCGATCACGACGAGGCCGATCCGGTCGCCGAGGTGCCAGTTGGACGGCATCACCACGGCGAGGACGACCATGCCGGCCACGACGATCACCGCGAGAACGTAGGGAACGATCCGGGCCCGGCGCGGCCGCCATGTCGCCGCGGTCATGTCAGTCGACGATCTTGCTGATCGGGATCTCGAGGATGTCACGGCCGCCGGCCGCCTTGATCGCCGGGATGAGCGTGTTGACGCCGTGCTTGGCGACGACGCTCTCGACCGCGTGCATCTCGCCGCCGGCCAGGCGGGTGACGGTCGGCGAGGACAGCGACGGCATGATGCCGAGCACCTCCTGCAGCTGGGTGTCGGAGACGTTGAGCTTCAGCAGGACGTTGCCGCGGGCGCGGATCGCGCCCTGCAGCAGCAGCGCGATGTCCTCCATGGCCGCACGCTTGTTGGGGTCCTCGTACGCGTCGCGGTTGGCCACCAGCTCGGTGTAGCTGACGAGGAGGGTGTCGAGGATGCGCAGGCCGTTCTTGCGCAGCGAGGAGCCCGTCTCGGTCAGGTCCACGATCGCGTCGACGATGTCGGGCACCTTGGCCTCGGTGGCGCCGTAGGAGGGCACCACGCGCGCCTTGACGCCGTGCTCGGTCAGGAACCGCTCGGTCAGCGCGGGGAACTCCGTGGAGATCCGTACGCCCTCGGGCAGGTCCGCGACGGACTGCCACGGCGCGTCGTTCGGCACGGCCATGATCACGCGTACCGGGTTGGAGGTCGCCTTGGAGTACTTCAGCTCGCCGAGCGAGACCACGTCGGCCTGCGTCTCGGTGATCCAGTCGCGGCCGGTGATGCCCAGGTCGAAGAGCCCCTGTTCGAGATAGGTGGGGATCTCCTGCGGGCGCAGGACGCGTACGCGGTCGATGCGCGGGTCGTCGACCGAGGCACGGTAGTCACGGTCGGAGCCACGGCGGACGGTCAGGTCGGCGGCGTCGAACAGCTCGAACGTCGCGCGCTCCAGAGAGCCCTTGGGAAGCACGAGTGACAGCACGGTGAAAGAACCTTTCCTGAAGGAAGATCGGGTCTCGCGGCGTCGGAACTCAGGAGCCCAGATGCTCCGTGTGATGCCGCGCGTGACCGTGATGCCGCAGGCCCCTCAGGGTCAGTGCCGTATCGAGAGCGGCCACGGTCGCCTCCCATCCTTTGTCCTCGCTGCTGTCGTCGAGCCCGCAGCGTTCCAGTGCTTGGTCAAGCGTCTCACAGGTTAGTACGCCATTGCCGATGGGTGCGCCCTCATCCAGCGCAACCCTCGTCAAACCCGCGGTGACGGAATCGCATACATAGTCAAAGTGGGGCGTACCTCCTCTGATGACCGCGCCGAGGCACACCACCGCGTCGTTGTCGCGGGCGAGCTGCTGCGCGACGACGGGGAGTTCGAGGGCTCCCGAGACGCGTACGACGACCGGCGCGGCGACGCCGCTCTCCTTGGCCGCGGCGAGCGCGCGCTCCAGGAGCCGGTCGGTGATCTGGGCGTTCCAGCGCGCGCAGACCACGCCCAGACGGAGCCCGGACGCCTCCACCGCCGCGACCTCAGGACGTCCCGCGCCGCTCATGCCAGGTCTCCGATCTGGTGGCCGAGCCGGTCGCGCTTGGCGGTGAGGTAGCGCCGGTTGTGCTCGGTGACGACGACGGGCAGGGGGGTACGGCCGCGGACCTCGACGCCGAAGCCGGCCAGGCCCGTGAGCTTGGCGGGGTTGTTGGTCAGGACCTGGATCGAGCGGACGCCGAGGTCGGTGAGCATCTGCGCGGCGTTGACGTACTCCCGCGCGTCCACCGGCAGGCCCAGCTCGAGGTTGGCGTCCACGGTGTCGGAGCCGTTGTCCTGCCGCTGGTAGGCCCGCAGCTTGGCCAGCAGGCCGATCCCCCGGCCCTCGTGACCGCGCAGGTAGAGCACGATACCGCGGCCCTCTTCGGCGATCGCGGCCATCGCCGCGTCGAGCTGGGTGCCGCAGTCGCAGCGCTGAGAGCCGAGCACGTCGCCGGTGAGGCATTCGGAGTGCGCCCGTACGAGGACGTCCTGGCCGTCGCCGATCTCGCCGAGGACCAGCGCGATGTGCTCGCCCCCGTCGATGGCGCTGGAGTACCCGACGGCGCGCCACATGCCGTGCTTGTTGGGGATGCGGGTCTCGGTGACCCGCTCGACCACGCGCTCGTTGCGCTTGCGGTACTCCACGAGCTGCTCGATGGTGATCAGCTTGAGGTCGTGCTCCTTGGCGAACACCTCCAGCTGCGGCATCCGCGCCATCGTCCCGTCGTCGTTGACGACCTCGGCGAGCACCCCGGCCGGGGTCAGCCCGGCGAGCCGGGCCAGGTCGACGGCCGCCTCGGTGTGCCCGCGCCGCTTCAGGACGCCGCCGTCGTGGTAGCGCAGCGGGAAGATGTGCCCCGGGCGCACCAGCTCGTACGGCTCGGTGGCCGAGTCGCACAGCGTGCGGATCGTCGTGGCGCGGTCGGCCGCCGAGATACCGGTGGCCACGCCGTCGCGCGCGTCCACGCTGACGGTGTACGCGGTGCGCATCCGCTCGCGGTTCTGCGAGGTCATCAGGGGGATCTGCAGCCGGTCGAGGTCCGCGCCCTCCATGGGCACGCAGATCACGCCGCTGCTGTAACGGATGGTGAAGGTGAGCAGCTCGGCCGTCGCCTTGGCGGCGGCGAAGATGATGTCGCCCTCGTTCTCCCGGTCGGCGTCGTCGACCACCACGACGGCCTTGCCCGCCGCGATATCGGCTATCGCTTCTTCCACACTGGCGAAACTCATGCCGCCACCGCCTCCAGTTCGGCACCCCGCCGCTGTCGGCGGTACTGCTTGATCCAATTTCGGAATCCGGCGAGGACCATCACGAAGAAGATCCCGTACGCCGCGCCGGAGACGTACAGGCCGGATTTGATCGCCAGTGGCACTCCCACCAGGTCGACCAGCACCCAGATGATCCAGAAGTCGACGAGGGCACGGCTCTGCGCGAAGGTCGCCACCGCGCTGCCCACGAAGATGTACGCGTTCGCCGTCGGCGACCAGGTGATCTGGAGCCAGGAGATGTCGGCGAACAGAAGCGCGACGACCGCCGTGCCGGCGGCCAGCGCCCCGATGAGAAGGGCCCGCTCGCGCCCGGTGGCCGGGCGTACCGGCAGGTCACGGCTCTCCCGGATGCCGCGCACCCACCTGACCCAGCCGTAGGAGACGAGGAGGAGGAACATCACCTGCTTGAGCGCGTTGCCGGGGGCGTGCGCGCTGGCCGACGCCGTGAACAGCAGCACCGCGCCGGCCAGCTGGACCGGCCACGTCCAGATGGTGCGCCGGATCGCCAGCAGGACCGTCGCGAGGGAGAAGACGTTGCCCAGCAGGTCGGTCCACAGCAGCTTCTCGCCGAAGACCGTGACGCCGGCCTCGGCCCAGGAGCTCATCTCCGCGCGCCGACGAGGCGCTCGACGTACTTGGCGACGACGTCCACCTCGAGGTTGACCGGGTCGCCGGCCTTCTTGCGCCCGAGCGTGGTCAGTTCCAGGGTCGTGGGGATGAGCGCCACCGTGAACGCGTCGTCGCGCGCCTCGACCACGGTCAGGCTGATGCCGTCGACGGTGATCGAGCCCTTGTCCACGACGTAGCGGGCCAGGTCCGCGGGCAGGCCGATCGTGACGACCTCCCAGCGCTCGCCCGGCTCGCGGGAGACGATCTCGCCGACGCCGTCGACGTGGCCCTGCACGATATGGCCGCCGAGCCGGTCCGACGGGCGTACGGGGCGCTCGAGGTTGACCGGGGAGCCGGGGGCCAGCGCGGCGAGGGAGGACCGGTCCAGGGTCTCCTGCATCACGTCGACGGTGAAGGCGTCGTCCTTGATGCCGACCACGGTCAGGCAGACCCCGTTCACCGCGATGGACGCTCCGTGCACGGCGTCGGAGACGACGAGGGGCCCGCGTACGGTGAGCCGGGCGGAGTCGGCCGCGCGGTCGAGCGCGACGATCTCTCCCAGTTCCTCGACTATTCCGGTGAACATCAGGTTCTCCCTTCGGAGCGTCGGGTCGCCGCGGTGATCCGCAGGTCCGGCCCGATGGTCGTGATCTCTTCGATCTCCAGGTGGTGCGCCTCGGCGAGCGTCGCGACCCCGGCGTCGGCGAGGGCGGCCGTCCCGGCGCCGAACAGCGTGGGCGCGAGGTAGGCCACGACGCGGTCCACGAGGCCCTCGGCGAGGAAGGACCCGGCCAGCGTGGGGCCGCCCTCCAGCAGCGCCGAGACGACCTCGCGCTCGGCCAGCTCGGCCAGCAGGGCGTTCAGGTCCAGGCCGGCCCCGGAACGCGGCAGCCGTACGACGGCCGCGGCCGACTCCAGGGCGGGGGCGTCCTCGGCGATCGCGATCAGCGTCGGCGCCTCGTCGTCCAGGACGCGGCTGCCCGCCGGCGTACGGGCGCGGCCGTCGGCGACGACGCGCAGCGGCCTGCGGTGGGTACGGAGGTGGTCGTGCGGCTCGAAGCCGCGCACGGTGAGCCGCGGGTCGTCGGCGAGCACGGTGCCGGATCCGGCGATGATCGCGTCGCAGCGGGCGCGCAGGCGGTGGACGTCCTCGCGCGCCTCCGGCCCGGTGATCCACTGGCTGGTGCCGTCGCGCGCGGCCGACCGGCCGTCGAGGGTGGCGGCGAACTTCCACGTGAGGTGGGGGCGCCGCAGGCGCGCGTAGGTGAGCCACTCGGCATTGACCCGCTCGGCCTCGGCCGCGTGCAGCCCGGACTCGACCTCGACGCCCGCCTCGGCGAGCCGCCGGGCGCCGCCGCCCGCCCGGTCGCTCGGGTCGGGCACGGCGTACACGACGCGCCGGACGCCGGCGGCCAGGACGGCCTCGCTGCAGGGACCGGTACGGCCCTGGTGGTCACAGGGTTCGAGGGTGACGAGGAGGGTGCCGCCGCGGGCGCGCTCGCCGGCCTGCCCGAGTGCTACGGCCTCGGCGTGGGGGCCGCCGGCGAAGGCGTGGAACCCCTCCCCTGCCGTCTCGCCGCCGGCGTCGAGCACGACGCAGCCGACGACGGGGTTGGGACTGGTCTGGCCGAAGGCGCGTGCCGCCAGCTCGATCGCCTGAAGCATCGCCGACGCTTCGGCGGTGGATGCGGTCACCCCGGGCCTCCTGTTCAGGCTCCGGGATAACGGCGGAGAACGCCACTCGCACCGCACCCCGCAAGGGGGTACGGCCGCGCGCTGCCTCCCATCCGGACTTTAACCGTCGGTCCCGGAATTTCACCGGGTCAACCGGCCGATGGTTTCGGCCGGGTCGCGGACTGTAACCGCCGGTTCGGAATTTCACCGACCCCGGAGCACGCTTACGAACACTTGCCAACCAGTGTGCCACGCCGGACATTCCCTGCAACGTGTGAGGAAGCGCACGTTGACGTCTTGCGTCCCGCATGGGTGCGGTTCACAACTCGATCACGCCCTTGACCACCGTCAGCACCGCGCCCGCCATCGCGAGGACGATCACCGCGGCCTGCGCACGCTCCGGCGAGACGCGTCCGGCCAGGTGGTTGCCGAGCACGATGCCCGCGAGCAGACCGGCGGTGACCGTGACCCAGCCGGGCGCGGCCATGGACGGCCGGCCGCCCTTGGCGAGCAGGGAGGCGACGCCCAGCGCGGCGAAGACGAGCTGGGCGGTCGCCGCGAAGTTGCGCTGCGCCCATCCGATGGACACCGCGTAGACGGCCACCGCCGGGCCGCCGGCGCCGACCGTGACGTTGAGGAAGCCCGACCCGATCCCGGCGATCACCGCGCCGGGCGTGCCGCGCAGGACCCGGGCGCGCTCGCTGGCCACGACGGCGACCAGCGCGACGAGGATGAGCAGGCCGACGACGATGGCGAGCGGCGGGGCGGGCAGGTCGCGGGCGAGCCAGGCCCCCGCCGCGACGGCCGGCAGCGCGGGCCCGATCAGCAGGGCGGCCCGCCGCAGGTCGACGTCGCGCCAGACCTGGGTGAGCACGACCAGCGCGGTGACCGCCCCGCAGGCGTTGATCACCAGCACGCCGTCGAACGGGCCCAGCAGCAGCACCATGAACGGCGAGGCCACGAGCGAGAAGCCGAGGCCGGTCACCCGCTGGGCGCTCGCGCCGACGAGGACCACCACTCCCAGCCCGATCGCCTGGATCATGCCGGGGACGGTGCCACAGGACCGTACGCGCCGCCACCTCATCACCCCGGCCGGCAGGGGCCGTCACATGGCTAGAGTGTCGAGATTCACCGGCCTCAGCCGTAGTCCCGGGCGAGGGAGTCCGGTATTAATCGAATCAGGTTCTAAATTCTGCAGCCGGAAGACGAGGGCGTGTCGATGTCGCAGCGGAACGAGTGGATCAACTCTGGAGCGTTCCAGGTCGCACCTGGAGTGCACCGGATACCGCTGCCGCTGCCATCGGATGGGTTGCGCGCGGTGAACGTCTACGCGATCGAGCACGACGAGGGCCTGGTGCTCATCGACGGCGGCTGGGCTCTGGAGGAGTCGCGGCGGCGGCTCGAGACGTCGCTGAAGGAGCTGGGGTTCGGCCTGGCCGACATCAGCCGGTTCCTCGTCACGCACGTCCACCGCGACCACTACACGCAGGCCATCGCGGTGCGCAAGGAGTTCGGCACGCGCGTGAGCCTCGGCATCGGCGAGCGGCACACCCTCGAGGTGCTCACCGCGCCCGGGTCGGCTGACCGCTCCCCCCAGCTCGAACAGCTCCGCGTCTGCGGCGCGGGCCCGGTCATCGAGGCCCTGCGCGCGGTGTGGAAGGAAGGCGGGCACCAGCCGGCCGAGTGGGAGATGCCCGACGACTGGATCGAGGGCCGCGCGGAGCTGCCCCTCTCCGGCCGCGAGCTCCTCGCCGTACCCACACCGGGCCACACGCGCGGGCACCTGGTCTACGCCGACCTCGCGGGCGGGCTGCTGTTCGCCGGCGACCACGTCCTGCCGCACATCACGCCCTCGATCGGGTTCGAGAGCGCGCCGGAGTCATCGCCGCTCGGGTCGTACATGGAGTCCCTGAAGCTCGTCCGCGAGCTGCCCGACATGCGGCTGCTGCCGGCGCACGGGCCGGTCACCGAGAGCGTGCACGCCCGGGTCGACGCCCTGCTGGAGCACCACGCCGAGCGGCTCGACGCGTGCGCGGCGGCGGTCGCGGCCGGGTCCGGCACCGCGTACGAGACCGCACGCGCGCTCACCTGGACGCGCCGCGAGCGCAGCTTCGACGACCTGGACGTGTTCAACCAGATGCTGGCGACCACCGAGACCCGCGCCCACCTGGAGGTGCTGGTCGCCCAGGGCCGCCTGCGCTCGCGGATCGAGGACGGCGCGTCGGTCTACGCGGTGTAGCGGCTCTCGGCGCGCTCGCGCAGGGCGCGTACGGCCGCGCCCGGGTCGTCGGCGGAGTAGACCGCCGAGCCCGCGACGAAGACGTTCGCGCCCGCCTCGGCGCAGCGTTCGATGGTCTCGGCGTTCACACCTCCGTCGACCTGCAGCCACACGTCGAGGTCGCGGCCGCGGATCAGCTCGCGGGCGCGGCGGATCTTGGGCAGCACGACGTCGAGGAACCGCTGCCCCCCGAAGCCGGGCTCGACGGTCATCACGAGCAGCATGTCGATCTCCGACAGCAGGCCGGCGTACGGCTCGACGGCCGTGCCCGGGTTGAGCGCGAGCCCGGCGCGGGCGCCGGCGGACCGGATCTCCCGGAGCGTACGGATGGGGGCGCTCGCCGCCTCGACATGGATGGTGACGCTGGCCGCGCCCGCCTCGGCGTAGCCGGGCGCCCACCGGTCGGGGTCCTCGATCATCAGGTGGCAGTCCACCGGAAGCGTCGTGGTCTTGAGCAGCGCCTCGACCACGGGCAGACCGAGGGTGAGGTTGGGCACGAAGTGGTTGTCCATCACGTCGACGTGGATCAGGTCGGCGTCGGCGACGGCGGCGATCTCGTCGGCGAGCCGGGAGAAGTCGGCGGACAGGATGCTGGGAGCGATGTGCACGGCCATGGTGGATCAAGTGTAGGGCCGCGCCGCCTCAGCCGGGCTTGACCGCCGAGAAGCAGGCCAGCGCACCCGTCACCGTGACCGCGCCGGCCCGCAGCCCCGCCGCCTCCAGCCAGGCGCGCAGATCTGCGGCACTGCCCGGCTCACCGAAGTCACCCGTACGCCGGAGCAGCGCGACGAGCGCGTCCTGGCGCACTCCGGCGCCGGTCACCACCGCGCTGCCGCGCAGTGTCCCGCCGGGCCGCAGGACGCGGGCCATCTCGGCGACCGCGGCGGCCGGGCCGGGGAGGCAGTGCAGGCCGTTGTAGGTCACGACGAGGTCGAACGCCGCCTCCACGAACGGCAGCCGGTCCACGCTCACCCGCGCGAAGGCGGCGTCGAGCCCGCGGCGCGCGGCCTCGGCGCGCGCCCGGCCGAGCATGAACGGCGACAGATCCGCGGCGACGTAGCGCAGGCCGGCGCCGGGCGGTACGCCCCGGAACGCCACGCCTCCGCCGCACGGCACGTCGAGGACGGCGCCGCCCTGCGGGAGCCCCCCGACCTCGGCGAACGAGGCGTACATCGGGCGGACGTCCGCGCCCCACAGCACCCGGCCGCCCAGCCGGGCGATCGGCTCGCGGGCCGCCGCCGCCTCGTAGATCGCCGGGGTCAGGCGGCGCCGGCTCCAGTGCTCCCCGGCCCCGGTCACTCCGCGTCCTTCGGCACCTGGGACCGGCCCACGGCCAGCACGTCGATCTCGGCCACCGCGTCGCGCAGCGCCTCCAGGGTCACCGCCACCGACGGACGGCGCACGCTCGCCGTGCGCACGACGGCGTACACGTAGCGGGTCAGCGACCCCGGCAGCTCGCGCGCGGCGATGCCGGGGACGGCGGCGGTGAGCGCGAGGCTGGGTACGGCGGCGATGCCGACGCCCCGCGCGACCAGGCCGAGGATGGTTCCGAGGCCCTCGAACTCCCACGGCATCGGCGGCGCGCCGCCCACGTCGGCGAGGAGGCGGTCGAACGCCTGGCGCGACGGCTCGCCCGCCGGGGCGGCCAGCCAGGGCTCCTCGCGCAGCCGCCACAGGTTGATCTCGCGCTCGTGGTCGGCGGCCCAGTGTCCCGCGGGGACGACCAGCACGAGCGGGTCGGGGAGGAGCAGGGAGAAGCGAAGGCTGCCGCCGCCGCGCGTCGGCAGCCGGCCGGTCCAGTCGTCGACGAGGGCGATGTCGACCTCGCCCGAGCGGACCTGCCGCAGCCCCTCGCCGGGACGCGTCTGGCGGAGCTGGAAGGTCAGGCCCGCGTGATGGCGCAGGCTGTGCGCGAGCGCGGGCGCGAAGGCCACCGCCGCCGTCGGGAACGCCGTGAGCACGATCTGCCCGGTGGGCTCGACCTCGGACAGGTCGGCCTCGGCGAACTCGATCATCCGGAGGATGCGGTCGGCGTGGTCGGACAGGCGCCGGCCGGCGTCGGTCAGCTCGGCGCTGCGGGCGGTGCGGTCGAGCAGCGCGGTGCCGACCTCGCGCTCGAGCACGGCGAGCTGCTGGGAGACCGCGGACGGGGTGTATCCCAGGGCCTTCGCGGTCGCGGCGATGCTCCCCCGGTCCGCGAACTCGCGGAGCAGCCGCAGCCGTCGCACATCGAGCATAAGTTCATCTTACGCATGGCAGTGGAAAGGCTCGCTTGTACTGATGGCGCGGTCCAATGAACGATGGAGTCGTACGGCCCGCGCGAGTGATCTAGCAGCCAGAACAGCTCCATGGGAGTGAACCAATGCCAGTCGCCGTTTCCGCGACTCTTGCCGCCAACGAGGCCCTCGACCACAGACGCCGGGCCGGGCTCCCGGTCCTCCCGCTCGCCTTCGGCGAGGCGGGCCTGCCGGTCATGCCGGAGCTCGAACGCGAACTCTCAGCCGCCGCCGGACACGGCGCGTACGGTCCCGTCGCGGGCGGATCGGACCTGCGCGAGGCCGCCGCGGGCTACTGGCGGCGCCGTGGCCTGCCCGCCGACCCGGGCCTGATCGTCGCCGGCCCGGGGAGCAAGCCCCTGCTGTACGGCCTGCTCCTGGCCATCGGCGGTGGCGTCGTGGTGCCGCAGCCGAGCTGGGTGAGCTACGCCGCGCAGACCCGGCTGACGGGCGCGGAGCCGATCTTCGTACGGACACCGCCCGGAGAGGGCGGCGTGCCCGACCCGGACGAGCTGCGCGTGGCCGTGACGCTGGAGCGCGCCGCGGGCCGCCCGGTCCGCTGCCTCGTCGTCACCCTTCCCGACAACCCCACGGGCACCCTGGCACGCCCGGAGACCGTACGCCGCGTGTGCGAGGTCGCCCGCGACCTCGACCTGATCATCATCGCCGACCAGATCTACCGCGACCTCGTCTTCGACCAGGGCACCGACTACCCGTGCCCGTCCCGCTACGCTCCCGAGCGCACCGTGATCACGACCGCGCTGAGCAAGAACCTCGCTCTCGGCGGCTGGCGCATCGGGGTGGCGCTGCTGCCCGAGGCCCTCAGCGCCGTACGCGACCGGCTCGCCGCCGTGGCCAGCGAGATCTGGTCGAGCACCTCGGGCCCGACCCAGCAGGCCGCGGCGTACGCCTTCGCGGAGCCGCCGGCGGTCGTCGAGCGCGTCACGGCGAGCCGCCGCCTCCACGAGGCGACGGTCTCCGCGATGACCGAACGCTTCACGGCCGCCGGCGCCCGCGTGGCCCGGCCGCAGGGCGGCTTCTACCTCTACCCGGACCTGGAGCACCTGCGCGAGCCCCTCGGCGTCCACACGTCGGCCGAGCTCGCGGCGCTGCTCCTCGACCGGTACGGCATGGGCGTCCTGCCGGGCAGCGCGTTCGGCGAGCCGCCGGAGGCACTGCGCCTGCGGGTGGCGATCAGCCTGCTGTACGGCGAGACCGACGAGCAGCGCACGGCCGCCCTCACCGCCCAGGACCCGGTGTCGCTCCCGTGGATCGCCGCCGCCCTGGACCGCACGACGGAGGTCCTCACCGACCTCACCGCCCACGAGTCCGCCCCGGTACGAGAGAGGGTGGCCGTAACCGCCTGACGCCTTACCGGAGGCGCGCCGACCGTGCAGTGGAGTGGACTGCGAGCGCTGCGGCCCTCAGGCGGGGCGCCGAGGGGTGGCCGTCATGGGCTGACGTCTCAGCGAAGGTGATCGTGGAGAGTCCGTGCGACGTGGGCCATGAGCGCCTCGGCGGCCGGTTGGACGACCGCCGGGACGTTCGACTCGGTCAGGGCGGCGACCGCGAGGACGGCGCCGTCGTCGTGCTCGACCACGCCGACCTCGTGCCGCAGGTTCAGCAGGGTGCCCGTCTTCGAGGACCACTTCGCGGCGTCGGAGGCGAAGTCGGGCGCCAGGCGATGGCGGATGAGGTTCTCACCCATGAGCGCGCGTACCCGGGCGGTGACGGCGGCCGGCAGGCGCGAGGGCGTCCACAGCGCCTGCAGGAGGTCGGTGAACGCCCGCGCGGATCCGGCGTTCGCGCGGCTCACGTCGAGCTGGGGCACCGGGTGCCCACGTCCTTCGGTCCGCGAGCCGATCGCGAGCGCGTGGGCGAGGTGCGCGTCGCCCGGTTCGAAGCGCTCGGCCGGGGTCTCGACGAGGTCGCGCAGGCGGTGCCGGACCGCGATACCGGCGACCCCCGCGTCGCGTACGGCCCGGTGGACCTCGGCGGGCGGGACCAGGTCGAACAGCACGTCGGCCGCGGTGTTGTCGCTGACCGCGGTGCTCAGGTAGAGCAGATCCTCGACCGCGACGCGCGCCGGATGGCGAAACCTGCCGAGCCCCGCCGGCCCCGGCACGGCGGCGCGCCCCGGCTCGACGTCGATCATCGCGGCCCCGTCGAGGCTCCCGTCGTGGATTCGCGCGAGCACGGCGACGGCGAGCGGCACCTTCACCAGCGACGCGACCGCGAACTCCACGTCGGGGTCGATCCCGATCTCCTCACCGGTCGACAGGTCCCGTACGAGGAACGACCCCGACAGTCCCGCGTCGGAGAGGACCCCGCGCAACTCCCGCGTCAGACGCACGCCGTTCACCCGCCCACCCCACGACCCCTCACTCCGCCGCCGCCCCGCCGACGTACCGCGAACCCCACCCGTACCACGCACGACTCACGCGCCAGGCGCACCGCGCTCACCCGCCCACCCCAGGGCTCCGCGGCTCCGGGCGGCTCACGCGTCCCGCGGCGACGCTCATCCGCCCTCCCCCAGCGCCTGGGCGACGTGCTCTCCCAGGCCGCGCACTCGGCCGGCGTCGTCCGCGGTCTCCGCCGACACCGCGTATCCGCGGGCCACCGGCGTGCCCGCGAGCGGGCGCCACCGCAGGCCCAGCTCGTCCGCCTGCGGCGGTGAGCACAGCAGAAGATCTCCGGCGCTCATCGCCTCCGACGCGGCCGCGACCAGCGAGGCCGCCGACGTGATCTGCGCCGGTACGAGCGCCGAACGGTGGCCGAGCCGCTGCAGACGGTCCCTGATGTGCGCCACCTCGTCCTCCGGCTGGACCCAGATCCGCCGGAACGACCGCCGTCCCCGTACGGACCGCAGGGTCTCGAGCCGGAACGGGCCCGCGCCCTCGTCCGCCAGGGACGCGACACCGAGGGGGACCACCCAGTCGGCCTCGTCCGGCGGGACCGCGTCGAGGGCGGCACGGACCTCGCGGGACCGCAGGAGCTCCGCGCGCTCGGCCGGGCCCGCGGTACGGAAGTCCAGGACGATCTCCTGCGCACGGGCGGCCGCGTCGAGCAGCGCCAGCCGCCGCACCGAGCACGTTTCGGGCACCGCGAGGCCGAGCGGCCGGAGCCTCGCCCGCTCGGCGTCGTGCTCCATCGCCTCGGCCAGCCGTACCAGGCGCCTGGCGGAGGGGAGCATGTCGCGGCCGAACGCGGTGAGCGCCGCCCGCCGCGTCGAGCGGTCGAACAACCGCTCGCCGAAGTGCTCTTCGAGCGCGGCGATGCGCCGGCTCGCCACGGACTGCGGCACGCGGGCCGCCGCCGCCCCGAGCGTGAAACTCCCCCGCTCCCCCACCTGCACGAACACCCGGCACGCCGCCACCAGATCCACAAGCTCACCTTATGCCAAAACAGCATACAAATCAGCATTTGTGTCTTTGACGGCATGAAAGACGAGAGGAAGGCTGCCGTCATGCGCTCTCACCTGCTCGCCGCCGCTCTCGTCCTCGTCTCGCTGAGCGGATGCTCCAAGACGCCCGCCCGGACCGCGACGGCCCCCACGCCCCAGGACGGAGGAGCCTTCACGCGCCTCGAACAGCGCTACCACGCCCGCCTCGGCGTGTACGTGACGGACACCGGCACCGGCCGTACGGTCACGTACCGCGCGGACGAACGCTTCGCGTACGCCTCCACCGCCAAGGCCCTCTCCGCCGGCGTCCTGCTCGACCGCGCCACGGACGCCCGGCTCGACGCGGTCGTCCACTACCGGAGCGCCGACCTCCTCGACTACGCGCCGATCACCAGAAAGCACGTCCGTACGGGCATGAGGCTGCGCGACGTCATCGCGGCGGCCCTGCGCTACAGCGACAACACGGCGGCCAACCTGGTCGTGGACCGGATCGGCGGCCCGCACGGCCTCCAGACGGCCCTGCGCGCCCTGGGCGACACGACGACGCACGCCGACCGGCGCGAGCCCGCACTCAACGAGACCGCCCCCGGCGACGTCCGCGACACCAGCACCCCGCGCGCCCTGGGCACGGACCTGCGCCGCTTCGTCCTCGGCGACGCCCTGCCGCAGGGCCGGCGGACGCTGCTCACCGGCTGGCTCGTGGCCAACACGACCGGCGGCCCGTACATCCGGGCCGGGATCCCGGCCGGCTGGAAGGTCGGCGACAAGACCGGAAATGCCGGTTACGGCACCCGCAACGACATCGCGATCGCCTGGCCGCCCTCGGGGTCCCCGGTCGTCATCGCGCTCCAGTCCGACCGCCGTACGAAGAACGCGGCCTCCGACGACGCCCTGCTCGCCGGCGCCACGAAGACGGCCCTCGCCGCCCTCCGGTGAGATGGCATTCTGGGGGAATGCCGGACAAGATCAAGGTGGAGCTCGACGGCGTGCCGGAGACGCTGCTGTGGAACCTCTTCCACCGGGCCGCCGAGGCCCGCCGCCCGGACGCGCTGCTGAATGATCCGCGGGCGGTCGAGCTGGTCGAGGCGATCGACTTCCCGTTCGAGAAGTTCGGGAAGCCGCAGATGGCGCAGTGGCACGCGCTGCGGGTGCTCTGTTTCGACCGGGCGGTGGGCCGGTTCCTCCAGGACCATCCCGGTGGCACGGTCGTGGCCCTCGGCGAGGGGCTGGAGACCCAGTTCTGGCGGGTCGACGACGGCCGGGTGCGCTGGCTCACCGTGGAGCTGCCCGAGACCGTGGACGTACGCCGGCGGCTGCTCCCGGACGACCCGCCCCGGCGCCGTACGCTGGCGGGTTCGGCACTGGACCTGGGCTGGACGGACGAGGTCGACCCGGCCGGCGGGGTACTGATCACGACGCAGGGCCTGCTGATGTACCTCCGGCCGGACGAGGTACGGTCGCTGATCGCCGCGTGCGCCGAGCGGTTCCCCGGCGGGACGCTGCTGTTCGACGCGGTCCCCCACTTCATGGCCGAGCGCAGCCGCGACGGGAGCCTGGCGGCCCGGAGCGAGTACACCGCGCCGCCCTGGCAGTGGAGCCTGGACCCGGGTGAGCACCGGGAGATCCTGAGCTACCACCCGAACATCGCCGGCGTCCGTGACCTGCGCTATCCCCGCGGCCGCGGGGCGCTCGCCATCGCGCCCCTGGTCCACCGGATCCCCGTCATCCGCAGGCTCCGGATGCCGATCGTCGAGGTGCGGTTCGGCGACGGGGTCAGCGCCGCCTGAGCAGGGCCAGGAACATCGCGTCCGTGCCGTGCCGGTGCGGCCAGAACTGCGCGTACGGGCCGTCGCCGAGATCGGGCACGCCTTCCAGGTACGACGGGGCGTCAAGACGTTCGACGTCCTCGCGCCGCCGGAGGACGTCGTCGACCACGACCCGTGTCTCGGCCAGGTGCGGCGAGCACGTGACATAGGCGACCACACCGCCCGGCCGTACGGCCTCCAGAGCCGAGGTGAGGAGGCTCCGCTGGAGCGGGCCCAGCTCCGCGATCGACTCCGGGCCGCGCCGCCAGCGCGCCTCCGGGCGCCGGCGGAGCGCGCCGAGGCCGCTGCACGGCACGTCGGCGAGCACCCGGTCGAAGGCCCCCGGCCGCCAGGCCGCCTGCGTGCCGTCCACGACGGCGACCGCCGCGGCCGGGCCGACGGAGCGCCGTACGAGCCGGGCGCGGTGCGGCTGCAGGTCGCAGGCCAGCAGCCGGGCGTCGCGCTCGCCCGCCAGCCCCGACAGCAGCGCCGCCTTGCCGCCCGGCCCGGCGCACAGGTCGAGCCAGCGCCCGTCCGGGCCGTCGAGCTCGACGCGGGTGAGAGCGAGGGCGACGAGCTGGCTCGCCTCGTCCTGGACGGCGGCGCGGCCCTCCGCCACGGCGGGCACCGCGGCCGGGTCGCCCTCGGCGAGGTAGGCGGCGTACGGGGAGTACGCGGCGGGCTCACCACCGAGTTCGGCCACGGTCGAGCGGCCGGGCCGGGCCACGAGGGTGACGCGGGGGCGTTCGTTGTCGGCGGCGAGCAGGGCCTCGACCTCGTCCGCGCCGGCGGCGTCGCGCAGCGCGTTGACGATCCAGCGGGGGTGGCTGTGCACGATCGACAGGCGGCCGACCTCGTCGTCGGGCGCGACGATGGCCAGCCACGCGTCGCGGTCGCGGGCCGCCACCTTGCGCAGCACGGCGTTGGCGAACTTCGCCTGCCCCGGGCCGGACACCGAACGGGCCAGGTCGACCGCGGTCCCGACCGCGGCGTGCGGCGGGATGCGCGTGCCCAGGAGCTGGTGGCTGCCGAGCCGCAGGACGTTGAGCAGCGGCAGGTCGATCTTGGCGACGGGCCGGTCGCTGCACATGCCGAGCACGGCGTCGTACGTGCCGCGCCCGCGCAGCGTGCCGTACGTCAGCTCGGTGGCGAGCGCGGCGTCGCGGCCGGACAGGCCCCGCTCGCGCAGGAGGGAGGGCAGCAGGAGGTTGGCGTACGCGTCGCGGTCGTCGACGGCCTGCAGGACGTCGAAGGCGGTACGGCGGACCGGGTCGCGGGGACGCTTGGGCTTGGGCTTGGGCTTGTGGGGTCCGGAGGATCGCTGCTGCGGCATCAGATCAGCGCGTCGCCCTCGGCCGGGCGCACGCCGCGCGCCCAGTCGGTCGCGGCCATCCGCTGCTTGCCCTGCGGCTGGACGTCGCCGAGCCGGACCGGGTGGGAGCCGGTGCCCGCGAAGGTCTCGGTCTTGGTCACCCGCAGCTCGCCCGGGGCGAGCGGGGCCTCGTCGGGCGCCGGGCGTACGGGCCCGAGCTTGAGCCGATCGCCGCGGAACGTCGTCCAGGGCCCCGGCGCCGGCGTGCAGGCGCGGACCAGCCGGTCGATGTGGTGCGCCGGCAGGCCCCAGTCGACGTGGGCGTCCTCGGGCGTGAGCTTGGGGGCGAGCGAGACGCCGTCGGCCGGCTGCGGGCGCGGCTCCAGCTCGCCCTCCTCGACGCCGTCCATCGTGGCCACGAGCAGCTGCGCGCCGGTCGCGGCGAGCCGCCCGAGCAGGTCGCCGCTGGTGTCGGTGGGAAGGATCGGCTCGGTCACGACGCCGTACACCGGCCCGGTGTCGAGCCCCTCCTCGATCTGGAAGGTCGCCGCGCCGGTGATCTCGTCGCCGTGCAGGACCGCCCGCTGGACCGGTGCGGCGCCGCGCCAGGCCGGCAGCAGCGAGAAGTGCAGGTTGATCCACCCGTGCCGGGGGATGTCGAGCGCCACCGGCGGGATGAGCGCGCCGTACGCGACCACCGGGCAGCAGTCCGGGGCGATCTCGCGCAGCCGGTCGAGGAACTCCGGGTCGCGTGCCTTGGCGGGCTTCAGCACCTCGATGCCGGCCTCGGCCGCGCGCTGCCCGACCGGGCTCGCGGTCAGCCGGCGCCCGCGGCCGGCCGGGGCGTCGGGGCGCGTGATGGCGGCGACGACCTCGTGCCGGGACTTCAGCAGCGCGTCGAGCGCGGGCACGGCGGTCTCCGGTGTACCCGCGAAGACGAGCCGCACTAGAGCGCCTTCCCGAACAGCTGGTGCGGGGAGTTCTTGATCACCGGTGGCTCGTCGCCGAACCACTCGGCCTCGCGGATCGCCTTCATCGCGGCCTTGCGCTGCTCGGTGTCGAGCCGGTCGATGAAGATGATGCCGTCGAGGTGGTCGGTCTCGTGCTGGACGCAGCGGGCCAGCAGGTGGGTGCCCTCCAGGGTGATCGGCTCCCCGTACATGTTGAAGCCCTTGGCCACGACCCCCAGCGCGCGCTTGGCCGGGAAGACCAGGCCGGGCAGCGAGAGGCAGCCCTCGTCGCCCTCCTCCTGCTCCTCCGACAGGTCCAGGGTCGGGTTGACGACGTGCCCGAGCTGCTCGTCCACGTAGTAGGTGAAGACCCGCAGGCCCACGCCGAGCTGCGGCGCGGCGAGCCCGACGCCGGGCGCCTCCATCATCGTGTCGGACAGGTCCTGGACGAGCGTGCGCAGCTCCTTGTCGAAGTCCTTGACCGGGTCCGCCGGTGTACGCAACACCGGGTCACCGAACAGACGAATGGGCTTGACGGCCACGTACGGCTCCGATCACGTCTCGTATTGGGCAGGGAACAGTCTACGGTTCAGATCAGCTCGAGCGGGTCGACCCGGACGCGTACGACGTCGGCGGTCTTTCGCGTGCTCCGAGCGGCCTGCGCGGTCTTGAGGAGCCGGGACAGGGCGACGCCGCGGGCCCGCTCGACGCGTACGAGGGCGCGCTCCTGGCCCTCCCCCACCTCGACCGGCCCGAGGACCTCGGCGTCCTTCGGCAGGTCGGCGGCCTCGACCAGCTCGCGAACGGACTGCGGGGTGCCGGTCAGGGAGGCCATCCGCACGGCGGGCGGGAAGCCGAGCTCGCGGCGTTCGGCCAGCTCCCGCTCGGCGTACGTGACCGCGTCCCAGCGGATCAGGGCCTGGACGGGCACGAGCGCGCCGTCCGCGAGGACGACGACGGGACCACGGGAGCGTACGAGAGCGGCGGCGTTCATCCAGCGGCGCAGCGCCTCCTCGCCGGCGCGCAGGTCGGCGCGGCCGAGCAGGACCCAGCCATCGAGCAGCAGCGCGGCGGCGTACCCCTTTTCGGCCACGGGCTCGGCCCCGGGCGTCGCGACGATCAGCGCGGGCTCGTTGCCGACCTCGGCGAGCACACCGTCCCGCCCGGACGTACGGATCGGGACGCCGGGGAAGGCACGGCCGAGCTCCTCGGCGGTACGCCGGGCACCGACGACGACGGCGCGCACCTGCCGCCCGCCGCACTCCGGGCACGCCCACGCGCCCGCGATCCGGCCGCACCAGCGGCAGTACGGCGCCGCGTGTGAGGACCGCAGCGACAGCGGCCCTTCGCACTCGGTACAGCGCGCGGGGCCGCGGCAGCGGGAACAGGCCAGCGCCGGGACGTACCCGCGGCGCGGCACCTGGACGAGCACGGGTCCGTGCTCGAGCCCCTGCCGCGCGGTACGGAACGCCAGGTGCGGCAGGCGCGCGCTGCGTGCCGCCTCGTCGCGGGCGAGGTCGGCGTCGTCGCCGGAGGGCCGGATGTAGGCCATGGCCGCGCGCAGCCGCTCCCGGTCGGGGGTGAGCGGGTGCGCCCAGCCGGCCTGGACGAGTTGTGTGGCGTCGGTGGTGCGGGTGAACCCGCCGATGAGGGCGCCCGCCCCGGCGCGGTGTGCTCGGAGCGCGAGCACCTCACGGGCGTGGGGGTAGGGCGCGTGCGGTTCGGCGTGGACGTCGTCCCCGTCGTCCCAGAGCACGACGAGCCCGAGGTCCTTGACGGGCGCGAAGATCGCGGCACGCGTGCCGACGACGACGCGCACCTTCGCCCGGCGTACGGCGAGCCAGCGGCGGTAGCGTTCGGCTGGCCCGAGCTCGGCGGTCAGCGCGACGTGGCCGCCGGGCCCGAGCTCGGCGGTCAGCGCCTGGTCGACGCGGGCGACGTCCCGCCCGTCGGCGACGACGATGAGCGCCCCGCGTCCGCCGGCGAGCGCGGCGCCGGCGGCCCGCGCGACGGCGGGCGTCCAGTCGGCCCCGGGGAGCGCACTCCATACGGCCCGCGGCGCCCGCCGCTCCTGGAGCGCCCCGAGGAAGGAGGGGCCGGCCGGATACGCCGCCCAGGGGCCCGGCTCGATCGCTTCTCGCGCCGTCGTGCCCGGGGTTCCCGGGCCGCCTGCGGCCGTCACTCCGGCGAAGCCGGAAGGCGGCTCCGTCGTACGGGCGGAGGCGCCTTCCGGCACACCGCCGGCCGCCTGTCGCCTGAGCGGCCCGGCGAGTGATGCGTCCACTTCGCCTCCGGCACGACCGGACCGCGAGGCGTCTTCCCCGTTGCCCGGCGCCTCTTCGCTCTCGTGACCAGCCGGCGTTCCGGCGTCCGCCACCGCACCCGCAGGCCCCGCCCCGGCGACCGGACGCGAAGACGCCGCCGGCCCCCCGGCGACCGCGCGGGACCGCGTCGCCTCGGATACGGCCCCCGAGGCTTCCGTTCCCTCGCCGCCGCCACCCGGCATCCCGACGTTCGCCGCACCGCTTCCGGGCACCGGCCCCGCACCCGCGATTTCCCCGGCAGCGGACCGCGTCGCCTCAGGCGGCGCGTATGTTCCGGTCTCGCCACCGTCGGCGGGCGGCGTCTCCGGCCGGCCGGCCGGCCCGTGCGCGGTGTCCGATCCCCCTGGGCCCGTTCCCCCGCCGCCGGAGGAGTGCTGTGTCCCGGCCTCTTCCTCTGCGGGCGGCGGCCCCGCGGCCTTCCCCACGACCGGTCGCGGAGGTGCCACCGGCTCGCTCCTCGCATCGCCGGGTTCCGGCACGCCCTCCGGCGCCGCTGCCCCTGCCTCGCGGCCACGGAGCGGGGGCGTCTCGGCGACCCGGCCTCCCGGCCCCGGCGTGCCGACCGCCGCCACGACGGAGCGCGGAGGTGCCTCTGGCTCGTCTTCGGTGTCGCCGGCGGGTGTCTTCGGTGTGTCGTTCTCGGCTTCGACGCGGGCGTGGCGGGGTGGGATGGCGAGGCGGAGTACGTCGGCGAGGGTGCCCGCGTAGCGGTCGGCGATCTCTCGTGCCAGGGCGGCGATCTCCGGGGTGAGCACCGGCTCGGGCGAGGTCACGCGTTCCAGGAAGGCGAGGCGGCCGTCGTGGTCGGTGTGGTCGACGCGTTCGAGCAGGTAGCCGTCCATGAGCTGTCCGGCGAACCTCACGCGCACCCGGCAGCCAGGCACGGCCGCGGCGTCCAGCGTCGTCGGGACCAGGTAGTCGAACGGGCGGTCCAGGTGCGGTAGAGACATGTCCACCGCCACACGCGCGATCGGGAGGAGCTCCGCGGGTTCGCGCTTGCCCTTCTTGGTGGCGCGCCTACGGCCGGCCGGCCGCTCCTCACCGGCTCCGGCGGGCACGGGTGAGACCGGGAGGTCGCCCATCCCGGGAAGCACGCCCGTCTCCACGCCCTCGCTCACGCTCCCGTCCTACCAGACCCCCGAACCCCCGGCGCCCGCCCGCACCCGACGCGCCCCGTCGCGAGCCGGGCTTTCCGCGCCCACCCCGAGACCTCGGTGGTCCGCGTACGGGTGTCCCAGATCGAGTCCGGGTTCAGCTTGACGACGACGGAGCCGAGAGACCAACCCTGATCACCAGGGCGTACTTTCGTCGCCACCGCGCCGGAACCCTGCGCCACTACGGCCTGCTCGCCCGCGCGACCGAACGCAGGTCGCCCGGCGTACGACGGCCTCGTGCGGGAGAGCACGCCGCCACGCCCCGGCGGCGTGTCGGATGGAGCCGCCGCCGGCCGATGAGCCTTCACGACCGGCGAACCCCAGACCGTCCCCGCCGAACGCGGGCGGGGCGGGGGCGAGCCCTGCGGATGGGGTGCCCCCGACGGCCCCGGGCCCGGCGCGGCCTTCCGTCACCGTCCCGCGAGCCGGAACCCACCCCAGCCACCCGCCCTCCGCATCGGCTCCCCCGACCACCGGCGAGCCGCAGCCCGCCCCGACCTTCGGCGGCGGCGCTGCGCGAATCAGGCGCGCCGGCCGCGGTGGCCCCGCCGCATCAGTCCGTCCGGCCCCCCGGCGCAGCCGGCTCAGGCGTGGCGCGAGTCCCACACCGCAGCTCACCCGAGGCGGCTACACGCCCTCGCGGGTGGCGGTCAGGGCGTACGCCGCCGCCACCTTCTTCGGTACGGCGCCGCGCCAGGCCTCCAGGACCAGTTCGTGCATCTCCTCGACCTCGATCGCCGCCAGCCGTACCTCGATCCAGTTGAACCGCTGGTCCGAGACCCGTGGCATGAGGAACTTGCCCGGCTCCGCGGCGATCACCGCCTCACGCTCCTCCTTGGGGAAGCCGCAGCCCATCGTCGTCTCGTCCCGCGAAATGGAGACATAGACGATCCGGCCGATGCGGAACTTCACCCGGTCCCGGATCAGATGCTCCTCCGACCGCGGCAGTGTGGACGCGAGCCGCCGGATGTCGTCGACCGTGACCATGCCCCACCCCCTCTCCCGCCCACCATCCAAACACCGCCCACCGACACTTCACGCGAACGAGACCGGCAGCCGCTTCGGCCCCCGCAGGCTGGCGACCTGCCACTCCAGGTCCTCGTACGGCACGGCGAGGGCGAGGTTCGGCAGCCGCCGCAGGACCGTGCCGATGGCGACCTCGCCCTCCAGCCGCGCGAGGGGCGCGCCCAGGCAGTAGTGCGGGCCGTGGCCGAAGGCCAGGTGGGCGTTGTCGGTGCGGGTGACGTCGAGCCGGTCCGGGTCGGCGAACCGGCCCGGGTCGCGATCCGCGACGGCCGTTCCGATCAGCACGGTCGCGCCGCACGGGATGGTCACGCCGCCGATCTCCACGTCCTCGGTCGGGAAGCGTATGACTCCGGGGCTGACCGGGCCGTCGTAGCGCAGGAGCTCCTCCACCGCGCCCGGCAGCAGGCCCGGGTCGTCGCGCAACAGCTTGAGCTGCGCGGGATGGGCGAGCAGGACCGCGACGCCGCCGCCGATGAGGTTGACGGTCGTGATGTACCCGGCGACCAGCAGCAGGAAGGCCATGGAGACCAGCTCGTCCTCCGACAGGCTGTCCGCGGACGAGTCGCGCGTCATGACGAGCGCGCCCAGCAGGTCGGCGCCGGGAACGGCGCGCTTGGCGGCGAGCAGACCCTGCAGGTAGGTCCACATCTGGTTCCAGGCCTCGTCCGTGGCGTCCTTGTCGACGTGGTCCGGATGCTGGGTGAGCATCCGGTCCGTCCACTTCTGGAACTCCTGGCGGTCCTCGACGGGCACGCCGAGCAGTTCGCTGATCACGGTGACGGGCAGCGGCAGCGCGAGGTCGGCGACCAGGTCGGCACGGCCGGCCGGAAGAACCTCGTCGACGAGCGCGTCGGTGATCTCCTGGACGCGGGGCCGCAGCGCGGCGACGCGGCGGGCGGTGAACGCCGCGGAGACGAGGCGGCGCAGCCGGGTGTGGTCGGGCGGGCCGACGCGGATCATGCTGCGGGTGAACGAGTCGCGCTCGGCCGTGGGCAGCTGGTCGAGCAGCCGCGTGTCGGCTGCGTCGCGCAGGTCGCTGCTGAACCTCGGGTCGGAGAAGGCGGCGAGCCCGTCCTCGTACCGGGTGATCAGCCACGCCTCCACGCCGCGGACCGTGGCGACCCGCCGTACGGGGCCCTCCTCGCGCAGCGCCTGGTAGAAGGGGAACGGATCCGCGACGAACTCCGGGTCGTCGTACGGGAACACCGTCGGCTCATCCATGGGGCACCTCCACGCAGGGCGAGATCACCCCGCGTTACTCTCTGTGCCCAGAGAACTACACGGCGAAGCAGGAGGGCGGCCCCGACCGGGACCGCCCTGTGCGAAGAACTAGAGACCGGCGGCCGAACGCAGCGAGTCGGCGCGGTGGGTGGTCTCCCACGAGAAGTCCGGCTCCTCGCGGCCGAAGTGGCCGTACGCCGCCGTCTGGGAGTAGATCGGGCGGAGCAGGTCGAGGTCGCGGATGATCGCGGCCGGGCGGAGGTCGAAGACCGCGAGCACGGCTTCCTGGATCTTGGCGGTCGGGACCTTCTCGGTGCCGAACGTCTCGATGAACAGGCCGACCGGGTGCGCCTTGCCGATCGCGTACGCGACCTGGGCCTCGCAGCGGTCCGCGAGACCGGCGGCGACGACGGTCTTGGCGACCCAGCGCATGGCGTACGCGGCGGAGCGGTCGACCTTGGAGGGGTCCTTGCCGGAGAAGGCGCCGCCGCCGTGACGGGCCATGCCGCCGTAGGTGTCGATGATGATCTTGCGGCCGGTCAGGCCGGCGTCGCCCATCGGGCCGCCGATCTCGAAGCGGCCGGTCGGGTTGACGAGCAGCCGGTAGCCGCTCGTGTCGAGGTCGAGGTCGGCCACGATCGGGTCGACCACGTGCTCCTTGACGTCCGGCGTGAGCAGGTCGTCGAGGCTGATGTCCGGGGCGTGCTGGGAGGACACGACGACGGTGTCGAGACGGACCGGCTTGTCGCCGTCGTACTCGATGGTGACCTGGGTCTTGCCGTCGGGCCGGAGGTAGGGGACGACGCCGTTGTTGCGGACCGCGGACAGCCGGCCGGCGAGCCGGTGCGCGAGGGTGATCGGCAGCGGCATCAGCTCCGGGGTCTCCCGGCAGGCGTAGCCGAACATCAGGCCCTGGTCGCCGGCGCCCTGCCGGTCGAGGTCGTCCACGCCCTCGCCACCACGGGACTCGTACGCGTCGTCCACGCCCTGGGCGATGTCGGGCGACTGCGCGCCGATCGACACCGAGACCCCGCACGAACGTCCGTCAAAGCCCTTGCTGGAGGAGTCGTAGCCGATTTCCAGGATCTTCTCCCGGATGACACCTGGGATGTCCACGTACGTCTCGGTGGTGACCTCACCGGCCACGTGCACCTGGCCGGTAGTGATCATGGTCTCGACGGCGACGCGGCTCTTGGCGTCGTCCTTCAGCATCGCGTCGAGAATCGCATCGCTGATCTGGTCCGCGATTTTATCCGGGTGACCCTCGGTCACGGATTCTGAAGTGAACAGGCGACGGGACACGTGCGTGTACTCCTTGCAGCGGCTGCTGACTGACGTAGCAGAAACGGACTTGCGTAGGTGGGGGGGAAGTCTACCGAGAACGGGTTAAGTCACGTTGAAGCGCGTCGGCCGAATTTCACCTCAACCTGGCGGTGACCAGGTCCCACACTACGTCGGCGAGTGCTTCCTTCGTGCCTCGCGGCACGTCGACGGCCTCCCCTTCGGGAGACAGGATCACCGCGGCGTTGTCGGGCGCGCCGAACGTCAGGCTCTCCCCCACCTCGTTGACGACGAGCAGGTCGCAACCCTTGCGGGCGAGCTTCTGGCGGCCGTGTTCGAGCACGTCATGGGTCTCGGCGGCGAACCCGACTATCACCTGCGGATGAGCCCCCGGCGCTCGCGCGGCGTGGACGACTTCGGCCAAGATGTCGGGATTCTCCACGAGGTGGATCGGGGCCAGCCCGGCACCTGCGGTCTTCTTGATTTTTGCGCTTTCGTATTCGGCCGGACGGAAGTCGGCGACCGCCGCCGCCATGACCACGGCGTCGGCCTCGCCCGCCACCTTCAGCACCGCGTCGCGCATTTCCCGCGTCGAACCGCTGCGTACGACGTCGGCGCCGGCCGGGTCGGGCAGCGCGGTGTTGGCCGCGACGAGGGTGACCCGGGCCCCGCGCGCCACCGCCGTACGGGCCAGGGCGTATCCCTGCAGGCCGGACGAGCGGTTGCCGATGAAGCGGACCGGGTCGATGGGCTCGCGCGTGCCGCCGGCGGAGACGACGACGTGGCGGCCGGCCAGGTCCTGTGGGAGGGCCAGGGAGCCGCGGTCGAGCACGCGGAGGGCGGCCTCGAACAACGCGTCGGGGTCGGGCAGTCGTCCCTTGCCCGAGTCGGCGCCGGTGAGGCGGCCGACGGCGGGTTCGATGACGACGCAGCCGCGGGAGCGCAGCGTCGCGACGTTGGCGCGCGTCGCGGGGTGCTCCCACATCTCGGTGTGCATCGCGGGCGCGAACACGACCGGGCAGCGCGCGGTGAGCAGCGTGTTGGTCAGCAGGTCGTCGGCGATGCCGTGGGCGGCCTTGGCCAGCAGGTCGGCGGTGGCCGGGGCGACGAGGACGAGGTCGGCGCCCTGCCCGAGGCGTACGTGCGGGACGTCCTGGACGCCGGACCAGACCTCGGTGGTGACGGGTTCGCCGGACAGCGCGGCCCAGGTGGGCTCGCCGACGAACCGCAGCGCGTCGCGGGTCGGGATCACGCGGACCCGGTGACCGGACTCCTTCAGCCGCCGCAGCAGCTCGCAGACCTTGTACGCGGCGATGCCGCCGCCGACGCCGAGGAGAACCCGTGGACCCTCACCGGCCGGACGTGCGTCTGTCATGGCGCGGACACGGCCTGATGCGGCCGGGGCCCGTGAGGGTCTCCGGGAAACACTTACGGGCCTTCGATGGCCTCGGAGTTGAGCAGGCCCTCGCGGACCTCACGCAGCGCGATCGACAGCGGCTTTTCCTGGACCTGGGTCTCCACGAGGGGACCGACGTATTCCAGCAGGCCCTCGCCGAGCTGCGCGTAGTAGGCGTTGATCTGGCGGGCGCGCTTGGCCCCCATGATCACGAGGCTGTACTTGCTGTCAACGATCTTGAGCAGGTCGTCGATAGGCGGATTGGTGATGCCGTCGGCACCGCCGGGGGTGTTCGAAGCCACTCCCGCGCCTCTCAGTCGGAATCAGATGGGTCAACAGCCAGCAAGGATATCAGCTCACGGCAGACGTCCTTGACCGAAGTGTTCACCAGCGTGACGTCGAATTCCTTCTCGGCCGCGAGCTCGGCTCGCGCCGCGGCCAGCCGCCGCTCGATCACGTCGGGCGGCTCGGTGCCACGGCCGACGAGCCGGCGTACGAGCTCCTCCCAGGAGGGGGGCGCCAGGAAGACCAGCCGCGCCTCACGCATCGAGGCGCGGACCTGGCGTGCGCCCTGCAGGTCGATCTCCAGCAGAGCCGGCACGCCGGCGGCGAGGTGCTCGAGCACCGGTCGCCGCGGCGTGCCGTAACGATTGCCCGCGAACTCGGCCCACTCGAGCAGTTCGCCCTCGTCGACGAGCCGGTCGAACTCGGCCTCGTCGGCGAAGAAGTAGTGCACGCCGTGGACTTCGCCGGGTCGCGGCGCACGGGTTGTCACCGAGACCGACAGCCACACCTCAGGATGCGCATGCCGGATCTCGGCGACGACCGTGCTCTTGCCGACGCCGGACGGCCCGGAGAGGACCGTCAGGCGCCTGGACGGGATGGAGCCGGAAGCCGCGGGTGGAGCGGAACCGGCCGCGGCGGCCGTGTGGGGGTGGCCGCCGCGCCCGTCCGGCGCAAGCCGATCAGCGATTTGCACCGCCGCCGAACTCACGCTCCAGAGCGGCACGCTGGTTGGCGCCAAGGCCCCGCACGCGGCGGGACTCGGCGATACCGAGCCGCTCCATGATCTGCTTAGCGCGAACCTTTCCTACGCCAGGCAGGGATTCCAGTAGTGCCGACACCTTCATCTTTCCGATTACGTCGTCGGCCTGACCGTCTTTCAGAACCTCAGCGAGGGAGGTTCCCCCATGCTTGAGGCGGTCTTTGACCTCGGCACGCTCTTTGCGGGCCTTGGCAGCCTTCTCCAGGGCTGCGGCGCGCTGTTCAGGGGTTAGGGGCGGAAGCGCCACGCCGGGTCACCTCGTGTTTCCACTCGATTGAGTCGGACGGCTCGGGAACCTAGCGAGTTCAGGGCCCATAAAGCAACGTGAAAGCCCGTTTAGCCCGTCATTAAATTGCAGATGTCACTCTATGAGCTGTCCTGAACACGCAGAGTACCCAATCAGGGGGGTTGCTTCACCCCGAACCGTACGACGGCCTGGCGTTTCTTGCGAGGGGCAAATGGCCCAGTCAAGACGAAACGGCGGCAGACGGCGGTCTGTGGGACACGTTTCGCCGCTTGCCGCCCTCCGGAAGCGCTTACGCTCCGGTGTCCACGGGCCGGACGGTCTCCCGCCACGTCAGCGTGGTGCAGATCACGTCGGGTGAGCGCACGCGGCTGACCTGTGGTGTCGCCGGGACGAGTGTGACGATCACCGGGCGCGGCGCCGGCCGCCCGCCGCGCGGGAGCCGGAGTATGCCTTCCGGTATTTCGAACATCGGCGCGCCGTCCGGGGTCGTGGTTATTGCATGCCGTTTGTCGGGTTGGAGCGCGCCAATCACGATGGACCGCTTCTCAAAGTGCTCAGTTGAGCACGCTCGAGTGAGCGGCCGCGGCTATGCGACGAGCGCTCCGGCGGATGGTCGTACTGCTGCCACAGAACGGTTTGGTGATCTTCGTCACCCATCCCCCCGGGAACGGCTTCGAGGCCATTACGAGTGCCCCCTTCCGCGTCCATCCCCCGGCCCGCGAGCGGGCGGAGACGGCGCGGGATGCCCTCGGCACGGGGCCCGGACGGGCCGTCGCGGACTTGGGCAGGAGCGGTGATTCCGCGGGACAGGTCCCAGGGACGGGCCGGCGGGACAGGCCCCCGAGAGGGCGAAAGACCAGGTCAGAAGGCTGTTGAAGCAGTGGGACAAACACCGGGTGATCGAGCCCCGGTGCACGAGGGCGGCGGCATTTCCGGCGCCGGAGAGGTAACCGATATCGAGAAGGCCGAGCCGGGACCGATGCGCCCCGACCGGCGGACCGCGAAGCTCCGCGACGAAAGGCCGGGAAACCGTACGGGCCGCGCGCCGAACGACCGAGGCCGGCGTCGCCGCCTCCCCGCGTTCGCCCGGCGAGGGCCCTCAACGGCGCTGAGGCCT
Organism: Actinomadura sp. DC4; assembly: GCF_030406325.1. Classification (GTDB taxonomy): domain Bacteria; phylum Actinomycetota; class Actinomycetes; order Streptosporangiales; family Streptosporangiaceae; genus Actinoallomurus. Next base: position 103,245 of record NZ_JAUEQY010000031.1, read on the forward strand.
CGCCTGCGCCGTGAAACCCGCCCACACCACCACGACAGACCACCCCATGCCCCACGCGGCCTCAGAGCCGCTCTGAGACGTGCGTCGCCCCGGGGAGCGTGAGGAGCGCGCGGCGGGCCACGACAAGGAGCACGACAAGGAGACCGCGCTGCGCATCGCGGCGGCGACGTCGAGCCGCTCGGTGCTGGTGTCCGGGCTGACCGTCATGGTGGCGATGGCCGGCATGAGTGCTGTTCGAGGGAGAGCCCTACGCGATGCCGCGCGTACGGCGCAGGGACGCGGCGATGCCCGCCGCCGCCGCGCCCGGGTCCGGGGCGGCGGTGATGGGGCGGCCGATCACCAGAAGGTCCGCGCCCGACGACAGGGCCTCCTCCGGAGTCGCCACCCTCGCCTGGTCCTGGGTCGCCGCGCCGGTCGGCCGCACGCCGGGTGTGATCAGCGTCACGTCCGGCCCGACCTCCGCGCGCACCGCCGCCGCCTCCATCGGGGAGCACACCAGCGCCTGCGCGCCCGCCTCGACCGCGAGCGACGACAGGCGGCGCACCGCGTCGGGGGCGGGGCCCGCCAGCCCGACGCTCGTCAGGTCGCCGTCCGCCAGCGACGTCAGCACCGTCACGGCGGCGATCTTGGTGTTCGGGGCGGCCTCGGCGGCGGCGCGGATCATCGCGGAGCCGCCGGTGGCGTGGACGGTGAGGTACGCGGGCTTGAGGCGGGCGACCGCGCGGGCCGCGCCGGCCACCGTCGCCGGGATGTCGTGCAGCTTCAGGTCCAGGAAGACCTGGACCCCGCTGGCGCCGCGGACGCTCGCGACCACGTCCGGCCCGTATCTCAGGTAGAGCTCCAGGCCCACCTTGACCGTGCTGACGTGAGGAGTCACCAGGGTGGCCCAGCGGGCGGCCGTCTCGAGGTCCGGCGCGTCGAGGGCGACGGCGATGGGGGCGGGGTTCACTGGAGAGTCTCCTGTTCCGTGGGCTCACCCACGCCGACGTTCGGGTCGATACGGCGCATCAGCGTTCCGGCGGGCTTGTGCGCCAGCCCCACCGCGTCGGCGAGGCGCGGGATGCCGCGCTCGCGCAGCGCGGCGTCGAGCTCGCGCAGGATCCGTACGCACGCGGACGGGTCGTGGATGTTCGCGGTGCCGACGGCCACCGCCGACGCGCCCGCGAGGATCAGCTCCAGGGCGTCCAGGCCGGTCCGTACGCCGCCGATCCCGACGATCGGGACCTCCGGCAGCGCCGAGTGCACCTGGTAGACGCAGCGGACCGCCACGGGACGGATCGCCGGGCCCGACAGCCCGCCGGTGACGCCGGCCAGCCGCGGGCGCAGCGTCGTCGTGTCGACCGCCATGGCGTGCAGCGTGTTGATCATCGACAGGCCGTCGGCGCCCGCGTCGGCGCAGGCCATCGCGACGCCGACGACGTCGGTGACGTCCGCCGACAGCTTGGCGAGCACGGGGACGCCGCGGCGCGTGTTCGCGCGCACGGCGCGGACGACCTCTCCGGCGGCGGTCGGGTGCGCGGCGAACGTCAGGCCGCGGTCCTCGACGTTCGGGCAGGCGGTGTTGATCTCGACGGCGGTCACGGCCGGGGCTCCGGCGAGCCGGGCGGCCACCTCGGCGTACTCCTCGAGGCTGTTGCCCGCGATCGAGACGATCGTGCGGGCCCCCTGCTCCTCGAGCCAGGGCAGGTCGTGTTCGAGGAACGCGTCGATGCCCGGTCCCTGCAGGCCGGTGGAGTTGATCACGCCGCTCGGCGTCTCGGCCAGCCGGGGCGTGGGGCGGCCCGAGCGCGCCTCCGGAGTGATCGACGGGGTGACGATGGCGCCGAGCTTGGTCACGTCGAAGAAGCGCCCGAGCTCGCGCCCGCTGCCGCCGCAGCCGGAGGCCGTCATGATCGGGTTCGGCAGCGTCACGTGGCCGATCCGGGCGGTCAGGTCGACGCTCATGGGCGCTCTCCGAGGCGCAGCGCGCGCGGAGCGCCCAGCGCGTCGAACGGGATGGTGCCGACGTCGTCCCAGCGGACGCGCTCGCCGCGGAAGACCGGGCCCTCGACGCAGGTGCGCACCATGTGCGTGGCGCCGTCGTCGCCGACCACCGGGAGCACGCAGGCCATGCACACGCCGGTGCCGCACGCCATCGGCTCCTCGACCAGGACCTGCGCCGGGATGCCGTAGCCGGCGCACGTCCGTGTGATCGCGCGGAGCGTGTCGAGCGGCGTGCAGGCGTACACGACGTCGGCCTGGGCGTCCTCGATCACTCCCGCCAGGAGTTCGGCGACCGAGCCGGGAGAGCCGAGCGAGCCGTCTTCGGTCGCCACCGCGACCGAGTCGCCGGCCCGCCGCGCACCGCGGGCGCCGAGCACGTCGTCGGAGGTGGCTCCGCCGAGCAGGAAGTGCAGCCGGCAGTCGCGCTGGCGGAGCACGGAGGCGAGCGGGAACAGCGGGGAGCTGCCGTGCGCGACGCCGACGAGCACGCAGTTCACCGGGTCGCGCGGGAGCGGGAACGGCCGGCCGAGAGGCCCGGCGACGTCAACGATGTCGCGCGGGCGCAGCGCGGCCAGCCACTCGGTGCCCTTGCCGCGCACCGCGAAGACGATCTCGATGGTGCCGCCGTATTCGGGCTTGACCTCGCGGACGGAGAAGCACCGGCGCAACAGCATGCCGGACTGCTCACCACCGACCGCGAGCGCCACGAACTGGCCCGGCCGGAAGCGCTCGGCGACGCCCGGGGCCACCAGCGTCATCGTCTGGTACGCCCCGATCCGCCGCATCGTGAGCACGGTGCCGGGTACCTGGACCGGCGAGTCCGTCAACTACTCCCCCTGAGATGCTCCGCGTGCTCCTGGAGCGACCGCACGCCGACGTTGCCGGCGGTGATCGCCTCGATGCCCTGGACCGCCGCGCCGAGCGCCTGCACCGTGGTGAGGCACGGAACGCCGCGCAGCACCGCCGCGGTACGGATCTCGTATCCGTCGAGCCGCGGCCCGGACTGGCCCGGACTGCCGAACGGGGTGTTGACGATGAGGTCCACCTCGCCGTCGAGGACGCGCCGTACGATCGTCGGCTCGCCGTCCGGACCTGGTCCGGCGCTGTGCTTGCGAACGATCTTGGCATGGACGCCGTTACGTCGCAGGACTTCGGCGGTGCCCTCGGTTGCGAGAATCTCAAAACCTAGGTCAGCCAAGCGTTTGACCGGGAAGATCATGGCGCGTTTGTCGCGGTTGGCGACGGATACGAACGCGCGGCCCTTGGTGGGCAGCGAGCCGTACGCCGCCGCCTGCGACTTCGCGTACGCCGTGCCGAAGTCGGCGTCGATGCCCATGACCTCTCCCGTCGAACGCATCTCCGGGCCGAGGATCGTATCGACGCCGCGCCCCTCAGGAGTGCGGAACCGGTCGAAGGGCAGCACGGCCTCCTTGACCGCGATCGGCGCGTCGAGGGGCAGGTCGCCTCCGTCGCCGGTCGCGGGCAGCAGCCCGTCGCCGCGCAGCCGGGCGATCGGGGTGCCGAGCATGACGCGCGCGGCGGCCTTGGCGAGCGGCACCGCCGTCGCCTTGGAGACGAACGGCACCGTACGCGAGGCGCGCGGGTTGGCCTCCAGGACGTAGAGCACCCCGGCGGCGAGGGCGTACTGCACGTTGATCAGGCCGCGGACGCCGATCTCCCTGGCCAGCGCCTCGGTGGAGGCGCGGATCCGGGAGATGTCCTCGTGCCCCAGGGTGATCGGCGGCAGCGCGCAGGCGGAGTCGCCCGAGTGGATGCCGGCCTCCTCGATGTGCTCCATGACGCCGCCGAGGTAGAGCTCGGTGCCGTCGTAGAGCGCGTCGACGTCGATCTCGATCGCGTCGTCGAGGAACCGGTCGACGAGTACCGGGTGCTCGGGGCTCCACTGGCCGCCGCCGCCCGTGGCGCGGTCGATGTAGTCCCGCAGCGTCTCGGCGTCGTAGACGATCTCCATGCCGCGGCCGCCGAGGACGTACGAGGGCCGTACGAGCACCGGGTAGCCGATCTCCTCCGCGATCGCCACGGCCTCCTCGTACGCGGTGGCGGTGCCGTGCTTGGGCGCGGGCAGCCCGGCGCGTTCGAGGACGCGGCCGAACGCGCCGCGCTCCTCGGCGAGGTGGATGCTCTCGGGCGAGGTGCCGACGACGGGCACCCCGGCGTCCTTGAGCCGCTGCGCCAGCCCGAGGGGCGTCTGGCCGCCGAGCTGGACGATCACACCGGCGACCTCGCCCGTCTCCTGCTCGGCGTGCACGACCTCCAGGACGTCCTCCAGGGTGAGCGGCTCGAAGTAGAGCCGGTCGGAGGTGTCGTAGTCGGTCGAGACCGTCTCGGGGTTGCAGTTGACCATGACGGTCTCGTAGCCCGCCTCGGCGAGCGTGAACGACGCGTGCACGCAGCTGTAGTCGAACTCGATGCCCTGGCCGATGCGGTTGGGCCCGCTGCCGAGGATGATCACCTTGGGCTTGCGGCCCGGCGGGACCTCGGTCTCCTCGTCGTAGGTGGAGTACAGGTACGGCGTCTCGGCGGCGAACTCGGCGGCGCACGTGTCCACGGTCAGGTAGACCGGCCGGATGCCGAGCGCGTGCCGCAGCCCGCGGATCAGCTCGGCCGACACCCCGCGGATCTCGGCGATCTGCTCGTCGGAGAAGCCGTGCCGCTTGGCCGCGCGCAGCGCCTCGGGGTCGAGCTGGTCGCCCGTGAGCGTCGCGGCGATGTCGCCGAGCGCGGCGATCTCGGCGAGGAACCACGGGTCGATCGCCGTCGCCTCGTGCGCCTCCTCGATCGTCGCGCCGGCCCGCATCGCCTGCTGGAGCGCGCGCAGCCGCCCGTCGTGGGGGCGCGAGGCGCGCTGGAGCAGCTCGGCCTTGAGCGCGTCGCGGTCGGCCTCCGTGAGGAGTTCGGGACCCGGGGCCCAGGAGAAGGCGGCTCCGGGCCGCTCCAGCGACCTCAGCGCCTTCTGGAGGGCCTCGGGGAACGAGCGGCCGATGGCCATGGCCTCGCCGACCGACTTCATGTGCGTCGTGAGCGTCCCGTCAGCGCCGGGGAACTTCTCGAACGCGAACCGCGGGGCCTTCACCACGACGTAGTCCAGGCTCGGCTCGAAGCTGGCCGGGGTCTCGCGCGTGATGTCGTTGCGGATCTCGTCCAGCGTGTAGCCGACCGCGAGCCGGGCGGCGATCTTGGCGATCGGGAAGCCGGTGGCCTTGGAGGCGAGCGCGCTGGACCGCGAGACCCGCGGGTTCATCTCGATGACGGTCATGCGGCCCGTACGCGGGTCGATCGCGAACTGGATGTTGCACCCGCCGGTGTCGACGCCGACGGCGCGGATGACGTCGATCGCGACGTCGCGCATGTGCTGGTACTCGCGGTCGGTGAGCGTCATCGCGGGCGCGACAGTGATCGAGTCGCCGGTGTGCACGCCCATCGGGTCGAGGTTCTCGATGGAGCAGACGACCACGACGTTGTCGTTCCGGTCGCGCATCAGCTCCAGCTCGTACTCCTTCCAGCCGAGGATCGACTCCTCCAGGAGCACCTCGCTGGTCGGGCTGGCGGCCAGGCCGGCGCCGGCGATCCGGCGCAGGTCGTCCTCGTCGTAGGCCATGCCGGACCCGGCGCCGCCCATCGTGAACGAGGGCCGGACCACCATGGGGTAGCCCAGCGTCTTCGCGGCGCCGAGGCAGTCCTCCATCGTGTGGCAGATCACGCTGCGGGCGGACTCGGCGCCGATGTCGGCGACGATCCCCTTGAACCGCTCGCGGTTCTCCCCCGCCTGGATCGCGTCCACGTTCGCGCCGATCAGCTCGACGCCGTACTTCTCCAGCGCGCCGGACTCGTGCAGCGCGATCGCGGTGTTGAGCGCGGTCTGGCCGCCGAGCGTGGGCAGCAGGGCGTCGGGGCGCTCCTTGGCGATGACCTGCTCGACCGTCGCCGGGGTGATCGGCTCGACGTACGTGGCGTCGGCGATCTCCGGGTCGGTCATGATCGTCGCCGGGTTGCTGTTGACGAGCGAGACCCGCAGCCCCTCGGCCTTCAGGACGCGGCACGCCTGGGTGCCGGAGTAGTCGAACTCGGCGGCCTGGCCGATCACGATCGGGCCGGAGCCGATGACGAGAACGGACCTCAGGTCGGTACGGCGCGGCATCAGGCCCCCTGCGCGGACGCGATCGCGGCGGCGACGAGGACCGCCACGGTCAGCACGGCCGCCGCGGTGGCGACGAGGAGGGCACGCGGGCTCGGCGCCTTGGCGCGCAGGACCGCGTCGTTCGGGTCGACGGGAACGTGCCCGTGGGAAGCGGCCTCGGAGGCGTGGTCGGCCTCGTGGCTGGAAACGTCGCTCATTCGCTCATCAGCTCGCAGAAGGTGTCGAAGAGGCCGGTGGCGTCGTGCGGGCCGGGCGCGGCCTCGGGGTGGTACTGGACGCTGAACGCGGGGCGGTCGAGCAGCCGCAGGCCCTCGACCACGCCGTCGTTGAGGTCGACGTGGCTGACCTCGGCGCGGCCGTACGGGGTGTCGAACGGCCCGTCGAGGGGCGCCTCCACGGCGAAGCCGTGGTTGTGGCTGGTGATGTGCACCCGGCCGGTGCCGCGGTCCTGGACCGGCTGGTTGACCCCGCGGTGGCCGAACCTCAGCTTGTAGGTGCCCAGGCCGAGCGCGCGGCCGAGCATCTGGTTGCCCAGGCAGATGCCGAAGACGGGCCGGCCCTCCTCCAGCACGCCCTTCATCGACGCGACCGCGTAGTCGCACGCGGCCGGGTCGCCGGGGCCGTTGCTGTAGAAGACGCCGTCCGGCTCCAGCGCGAGGATCTCCTCCGCGGTGACCGTCGCGGGCAGCACGTGCACCTCGCAGCCGCGCTCGGCCATGCGGAGCGGCGTCATCGTCTTGATGCCGAGGTCCACGGCGGCGACCCGGTGGCGGACCCGCCCTTCCGGCCGTACGACGTAGGGCTCGGCGGTGGAGACGACGCGCGCCAGGTCGGCGCCGACCATGTCGGGGCTGGCCAGGACGCGCTCCAGCAGCGCGGCGGGCTCGGTCTCCCCGGTGCTGATGCCGGCCCGCATCGCGCCGCGGTCGCGCAGGTGGCGGGTCAGCGCCCGCGTGCCCTGCACGGCGATGCCGACGACGCCGTACGCGCGCAGCTCGTCCTCCAGGGACCGCTGCGAACGCCAGCTCGACGCGACGCGTGAGGGCTCGCGCATGACGTACCCGGCGACCTGGACGCGCCCGGACTCGGCGTCCTCGTCGTTGACGCCGGTGTTGCCGATGTGCGGGGCGGTCATCGCGACGATCTGCCGGTGGTACGACGGGTCGGTGAGGGTCTCCTGGTAGCCGGTCATGCCGGTGTTGAAGACCATCTCGCCGAACGCCTCGCCCTCGGCGCCGTACGCGGCGCCGCGGAAGGCGCGGCCGTCCTCCAGGACGAGGAGCGCTTGTCTCGGCGGCTGGATCATGCCGGCTTTCCCTCCAGAACGGTCGGCCGCCCGCGCAGGAACGTCGCCAGAACGCGGCCCGGCAGCTCGATGCCCGCGAACGGCGTGTTGCGGCTCTTGGACACCGAGGCGGCCGGGTCGATGACCCTGCGCGCGCCGGGGTCGTACAGGGTCAGGTTGGCCGGCGCGCCCTCCGCCGGAAGGTGCCCCTGGCCGTGGAGACGTCCGATGCGCGCGGGCCGTACGGACATGCGGTCGGCCAGCCCGGCCCAGTCGAGCAGCCCGGTGTCGACCATGGCCGCCTGCGCGACGGACAGGGCCGTCTCCAGCCCGATCATGCCCATCGCGGCGGGCGCCCACTCGGTCTCCTTGGCCTCGACCGGGTGGGGCGCGTGGTCGGTCGCGACGCAGTCGATCGTGCCGTCGGCCAGGGCCTCGCGCAGCGCCTCGACGTCGGCCTTCGTCCGCAGCGGCGGGTTGACCTTGTAGATCGGGTCGTAGGACTCGGCGAGCGCGTCGGTCAGGAACAGGTGGTGCGGGGTCACCTCGGCGGTGACCTGCCAGCCCTTGCTCTTGGCCCACCGGATGATCTCGACGGAGCCGGCCGTGGAGACGTGGCAGACGTGCAGGCGGGAGCCGACGTGGGCGGCGAGCAGGCAGTCGCGGGCGATGATCGCCTCCTCGGCCACGGCCGGCCAGCCGGCCAGGCCGAGCCGTCCGGAGACCTCGCCCTCGTTCATCTGCGCGTGCTCGGTCAGCCGCGGCTCCTGCGCGTGCTGGGCGACGACGCCGTCGAAGGCCTTGACGTACTCCAGCGCGCGGCGCATCAGCACCGCGTCGTCCACGCAGTGGCCGTCGTCGGAGAACACGCGCACGTGCGCGGCGGAGTCGGCCATGGCGCCGAGCTCGGCGAGCTGGCGCCCCTCGATGCCGCGCGTGACCGCGCCGACCGGGTGGACGTCGCAGTGGCCGGCCTCACGGCCGAGGCGCCAGACCTGCTCGACCACGCCCGCCGTGTCGGCGACCGGCTCGGTGTTGGCCATGGCGTGCACGGCGGTGAAGCCGCCGGCCGCGGCGGCGCGCGTGCCGGTCTCGACCGTCTCGGCGTCCTCGCGGCCGGGCTCGCGCAGGTGGGTGTGCAGGTCGACCAGGCCGGGCAGCGCGATCAGGCCGTCGGCCTCGATGATCTCGGCGCCGGCGCCGTCGAGGTCATCGCCGATCTCGGCGATGACGCCGTCGTCGATCCGCAGGTCCCGCGGCTCGCCGCCGAGGATGCGGGCGCCCTTGATCAGGTAGGTCATTCGCCGTCCATTCGCGTGGTTCCGATCGCGGGCTGTGAGCCGCCGAGCAGGAGGTAGAGCACGGCCATGCGCACGGTGACGCCGTTGGCGACCTGCTCGACGATGGTCGAACGCGGCGAGTCGGCCACCTCGGCGGCGATCTCGACGCCGCGGTTCATCGGGCCGGGGTGCATGACGAGGGCGTGCGGCGGCAGCGTGTCCATGCGCCGGGCGTCCAGGCCGTACCTGCGGCTGTACTCCCGCACGGTCGGGAAGTACGCGGCGTTCATCCGCTCCTGCTGGACCCGCAGCATCATGACGACGTCGCTCTTGGGCAGGACGGCGTCGAGGTCGTAGGAGACCTCGCAGGGCCACGTGCCGATCGCGACCGGGAACAGCGTCGGCGGCGCCACCAGGGTGACCTCCGCGCCGAGGGTCTCCAGCAGCAGGACGTTCGAGCGCGCGACCCGGCTGTGCAGGATGTCGCCGACGATCGTGATCCGCCGGCCGTCGAGGTCGCCGAGCCTGCGTCGCATCGTGTAGGCGTCGAGCAGCGCCTGGGTGGGGTGCTCGTGGGTGCCGTCGCCGGCGTTGACGACGCTGCCGCGCACCCAGTCGGCGAGGCGGTACGGCGCGCCGGAGGCGCCGTGGCGGATCACGACGCCGTCGGCGCCCATCGCCTCCAGCGTCAGCGCGGTGTCCTTCAGGCTCTCGCCCTTGGAGACGCTCGACCCCTTGGCGGAGAAGTTGATCACGTCCGCGGACAGGCGTTTCGCCGCGGCCTCGAACGAGATGCGGGTCCTGGTCGAGTCCTCGAAGAACAGGTTGACGACGGTGCGCCCGCGCAGCGTGGGGAGTTTCTTGATCGGCCGGTCGGCGATGCTCGCGAGCTCCTCGGCGGTGTCGAGGACCAGCAGGGCGTCGTCCTTGGTCAGGTCGGCCGCGGAGATCAGGTGGTGTTTCACTTGCCTGCCTCCAGAAGGACGGCGTCGCGGCCGTCCACCTCCTCGACCAGGACCCGTACGGTCTCCTTGGCGCTCGTCGGAAGGTTCTTGCCGACGTAGTCGGCACGGATGGGCAGCTCGCGGTGGCCGCGGTCGACCAGGATCGCGAGCTGGACGGCGCGCGGGCGGCCGAGGTCGTTCAGGGCGTCGAGCGCGGCGCGTACGGTGCGGCCGGAGAACAGGACGTCGTCGATCAGCACGACGACGCGGTCGTCGACGCCTTCGGGCGGGAGTTCGGTACGGCCGAGGGCGCGCGCGGGCCGCAGCCTCAGATCGTCGCGGTACATCGTCACGTCGAGAGAGCCGTGGGGCACCGGGTGGCCCTCGACCTCCTCGATGCGGCGCGCGAGCCGAGCGGCGAGAGTGACCCCTCGTGTCGGGATTCCGAGGAGGACGACGTCTCTGCCGCCTTTGGTGCGTTCGAGTATTTCGTGGGCGATTCGACTCAGCGCACGGCGTATGTCAGGCGCCTCGAGAACTGATTTGTGACTCACGTCACCATCGGGAGATGACCTGTGCGGGGGCACAGAGGCAGCACTCACCGGGGAAACCTCCTTTCCCGCCTCACTGGACGGGCCTTAAAGGATCGGCCTTTTCAAGGTAGCAGCCCGGGTCCGACGGGATGGCACCCGCCTCCGTGATTGTTTTCCCAGGTGACGGGTGCCGCCCGCGGGGCCGCTCCGGACGCGCGAAGCCTTATGCGGACGGGGTTTTCCGGCGTTCGGCACTCTCCTGGAGGACACTGCCAGCGATGACGGATTCGACCGCTTTTTTCCAATCGGCTTGACCTGGAGCCCTACCCGTTTTACCGTCACTGTCCGTAACCATCCCAGGAGATGGACCCCTCGGGTCAGTCGGCCCCCACGCCGGCTGAAAGTGCGCCCCCATGACGCACGCCTTCCGGGGAGACAGGGGTTCACGCCCCTTGGTCCCCTCCCGGGCCGCCGTCGACGACGAGAAAGTGAGCCTGGGGGCCGCAACGATGCCGTCTGAATATGCAAAGGCTCTCGGCGCGAGACTTCGCGCCATCCGCACCCAGCAGGGCCTGTCCCTGCACGGTGTGGAAGAGAAATCACGTGGCCGCTGGAAGGCCGTCGTCGTGGGTTCGTACGAGCGGGGCGACCGCGCCGTCACCGTTCAGAAGCTGTCCGAGCTCGCCGAGTTCTACGGCGTGCCGGTGTCCGAGCTGCTACCCGGCGGAGCCGCGCCGAGTCCGCTCGGCCCGACGCCGAAGCTCGTCATCGATCTCGAACGACTCCAACAGCTTCCGAAGGACAAGGCCGGTCCACTCGCCCGTTACGCCGCGACGATTCAGAGCCAGCGGGGCGACTACAACGGAAAGGTCCTGTCCATCCGGCAGGAGGATCTGCGTTCGCTGGCGGTGATCTATGACAAGTCACCGACCGAACTGACCGAAGAGCTCATCGGCTGGGGCGTCCTCGATCCTGAGGCACGCCGCGCCGTGGAGGCCTTCTGATCTGACCCGACCGGAGTGGTGCGGTGAACCCTGTGGGGCCACCGCACCGCCTCGGCGGGCCGGACGTGGCTTCTGCGCGCCCTGCGCTCTTCGGCCGGGCGGCCGGCGGGTCCCGCCGCTTCGGGGGATCACGACGAGACCCGCACGGCCCAGACCGGCCGCTCCGGTGAGAAGGCCGGCCTGCCTGGAACGCACCGGACATCCCGCAATGCCACCGTGCATCCCAAGCCTCTTCCGCCGTCTCGGCCACCGCGCCCGGCCGAGACGGCAAGTTCTTGACCAAAAGACCTGTCGGTCCGCCGGCCGCGCCGGCCAGCCTCATCGGGCGGCCCCGTTCGCGGCGGCCGGCCGACGGGCGCCGTGCCGCATCGACGAGCCGCACCAGAGCCGCCCCGGCGGTAGCGCATGGCCCGGCCACGCCGCGCCCAGACCGCGCCGGATCGCCCGACCGCGCCGCTTCGACGGACCGCGCCAGAGCCGCCCCGGCGATAACGCACGGTCCGGCCACGACGGATCGCCTCACCGCGCCGCCTCGACCGGACCGCACCAGAGACGCACCGGCGGTGCGTTCATGCTGCGCCCGATCACGCCGGATCATCCAGCCGCCCCTGCGACAGTGCGTGATCCGGTCGCACTGCGCCCGGTCGGGCCGGATCGGCGGCCATGCCAGATCACGGCCGAACCGGGCGGGCCCGATCACACCGGATGACGCGTCCTGATCGGCCCACCGGACGGGACCGGTCACACCGCATGAACCGGCGTCACGGTCACCCGGCCGTCACCGACGGGCCGTCGCCGAGACCGAGGACCTGACTTTCGGCTGAACAAGGTCGTCGAGACCCACGAGCAGGCCGGCTCGCGTGACCTCGCCGAGACCGGGTAGTCGTACCGGACGAGCCCGGCCAGATCAGACGCTCTGGTTACGCCGCAGCCGGACGCGCCGGATCACCCAGCCGCGCCAGGCCACGGTCATCCCCCCGGGACCCCCGACCCTCCGAAGCCCGTCGAGAGCCGGCAGGAGCCGTCACATCGCTCAGCCCGCCACCGGGAGCATCGGCTGGCTGTCGATGCCCAGCGTCGTCTCCACGAGGGCGACGAAGATCTCCGCGTCGTGGAGCAGGTCGTTGGCCTCATGAGTGGACACAGCGCGAGGGAGGCCGGCCTCGGCCGCCGCTCGTTTGCCCGCGCCCGCCGCGAAGAAGGCGGCCCACTCGCGCAGCGCCGGCTCGACCTCGGGGAGCAGCACCCAGACGCTGCGCGGACGTCCCCTGCGGCTCGCCGCCGGGTCGCCGCGGGCCGCGAGAACCGCCGCCGCGGCGCGCAGTGCGGCCAGGTGGGCGGCGACATAGCGCGTCGCCGGGACGGCGGACTCCGCCGCCTCGGCCAGGCCGTGCCGGGCCGTCTGCAACAGTTGGATCGCCGGCGGTGCCGGCCTGCGCCGTGGTACGGGGCGCAGAGGGACGGCCGTGGACCTTGCGGACATGGCGTGCCTCCTTCCGCTCGGCGGGGTCCCAGGACGAACCCGGGGACGGCGCGGGCGAAACGCTTCCCCTCGTCCCGCCCGGCCGCCGCATCTCGCATGGCATTGCGCTGCCCCGCGAGACGAACCCCATCGGCGCGGACCCGCGAGACCCGCACCGAACTCGAACACAAGTTCGAGCATGCACCCAGTAAACCGGCCCCACCCCCATTCGTCAACATGTTCGAATGACGGCACGTCTCCGCAGTTCAGACTGGTCGAACAACACCCACGGACGACGGAAAACGGTGCGCGGAACGGCGCTCAGGCCCTAAAGTGCGGCCATGCATCCCAACACCGCGAAGGTCGCCGCACGCCTGCGTGAGCTGGGCGCCGGCGGCGAGGTGCGTGAGTTGTCCGAGGCCGCACCCACCGCGGTCGCGGCGGCCGCGCTCCTCGGCTGCGAGGTCGGCGCGATCGCGAACAGCCTGATCTTCGCCGCCGACGGCGAACCCCTGCTCGTCCTCACCAGCGGAGCCCACCGGGTCGACACCGCCAAGGTCGCCGCGCAGATCGGGGCCGCCAAGGTCAAGCGCGCCGACCCCGAGTTCGTCCGTAAGGCCACCGGCCAGCCGATCGGCGGCGTCGCCCCCGTCGGCCACCCCGCGCCGGTCCTTACGCTCGTGGACAAGTGGCTCGCCGGCCACGAGGTCGTGTGGGCCGCCGCCGGGCACCCGCACACCATCTTCCCCTCCTCGTACGAGGAGCTCGTGCGGATCACCGGCGGCACGCCCGCCGACGTCGAGTGAGCCCGGTTCAGCCCCGGTAGGGGGCGAACGCCTCGCGCACCCCGGTGACGAACCGGCTCGGCGACTCCAGGGCCAGGAAGTGGCCGCCCTCCTCCAGGGTCGTGATCCGGGTCAGCCGCGGGTACGCGCGGCGCAGCCACGACGTGGGCGGCACCGGGATCTCCGGCTCCCGCGAGATGACGATCGACGCCGGCACGGTGACCACGTCGCCGGCGGCGAGCGGCGCGGAGTCGACCGTGTAGAGCCGCATCGAGCTGCCGATCGTCTGGGTCGCCCAGTAGATCATCACGTTCGTGAGCAGGTCATCGGCGGACAGGCCGTCGCGCGTGGCCGGGTCGCTCCAGGTCAGGAACTTCTCCAGGATCCAGGCCGCGAGCCCGACCGGTGAGTCGTTCAGCCCGTACGCGAGGGTCTGCGGGCGCGTCGCCTGTGTGTGGGCGTACGCGCCGTGTTCGTGGTCCCAGTGGCGCGCGGCGGCGAGGTAGGTCTCGTCGGTGACGTCGTGCGGTTTGAGCCAGTTCGCGGTCTGGATGGCCCGTACGGTGCCGGCGTGGCGCATGCCGAGGCGGTTGACGACGCCGCCTCCGATGTCGTCGCCGTGCGCGACGTACGAGGGGAAGCCGAGTTCGGAGACCATCAGCCGGTCGTACAGGCCCGCGATCATGGCCCGGTCCACGTGCCGCTCCGGGATCTGGTCGGAGAACCCGTACCCGGGCAGCGCCGGCACCACCACGCTGAAGGCGTCGCGGGGATCGCCGCCGTACGCGGCCGGGTCGGTCAGCGGGCCGAGCACCCCGAGGTACTCCACGAACGAGCTCGGCCAGCCGTTCGCGAGCAGCAGCGGCAGCGGGTCCGGGCCGACACCCGGGACGTGGACGAAGTGGATGCCGACGCCGTCGACGGTGGCGCGATGCTGCGGGAACGCGTTCAGCCGCCGCTCCTGCGCCCGCCAGTCGTATCCGGAACGCCAGTACGCCACGAGCTCCTCGACCCGCGCGATCGTCGCGGCGCTCTCGCCTCCGCCCAGGATCGGCGGCGAGGGCGCGCGGGCGTGCTCCAGGCGGCGCGCGAGGTCGTCGAGGACGGTGTCGGGCACTTCGATGCGGAACGGCTCGGGCATGTCTCTCCTCCTTGTTACGGGCTAAAACCGTACGATCGTCACGCGTTACGTGTCAACGCCGTACGGATGTAACCTGTCGTCCATGCCTTACCGACCGTCGGCCCCGGGCCCGCTGGGCCTGGTGGAGGCGTTCCTGCGCACCCGGAACGAGATCACGGACGCCGCGGGCCTCGGCCGCTGGTGCGCCGAGCACGGGCTCGCCGGCGACGCGAGCGCGGGGACGTACGAGCGGGCCATGCGGCTGCGCGAGGCGCTGCGGTCGCTGATGCTCGCCAACAACGGCGGCCCCGCCGCCCCGGAGGCCCTGACGCTGGTCAACGGGGAGATCGGCGCCTGCGGCCTGCGCCCGGAGATCGCCGAGGACGGCCTGCGGTGGCCGGCGCGGGGGCTGCTCGGAACCGTCCTCGGCGGCGTGGTCGCCGCGATGGCGGCCGGCACCTGGCCCCGCATGAAGGCCTGCGCCGCCGACGACTGCAGCTACGCGTTCTATGACCACACGCGCAACCGCTCAGGCCGCTGGTGCGACGTCTCGGGCTGCGGAGCCAACGCCCGCATGCGCGCCTACCGGCAACGGCGGGAGACCTCTCCCGGGGCGCCATGACGCAATTAGCGACGGCATCCCTTCTGACGTGCGGCAGGGCCGTAATACCGTCAGCGCACGCGTGGGCAGACAGGCGCGACGCAGGGTGGTACAACAATCACCTGAGGCTCTAGCGCACTCTTCGGAGCGTCCATGGCTGGGCAGGAAAGTCTGCGTGCCGCAGGCGCGCGCGACAAGGATTTCGTCGGCGTGGACATCGACGCGATGGCGCGGCTCATCCACCAGATGGGCGGCGCGTCCGGGGCCATCTCCGCGTGGCTGCGCACGAACGGCGCGCTGCCGCCCAGCGTGCCGCGGACCGGGCTGCGGCAGGCCGCCGCCGTGCACACCTGGGTCGGCGGGCAGTCGGGCATGCTGACCCGGCGCCGCAACTACGCGATCACCCACCTCAGCAAGGGCGGCCACGACATGCCCCGCGTCAGCGCGGGCGGGCTCGGCCGGCAGCACCGTACGACCCGGGCGGGCGCGGGCCACAGCGTGGGCAACTTCGCCGATGTCCACGCCGCGACGAAGGCCGGCGCCGCCGACGCGGCCGCCATCGGCAAGGGCAAGAGCGACATCTGGCAGCGCCTCACCGAAAACGCCGACGACCCCGACTACGCCCACGGCCTGTACGACCGGCTCGGGCCGGCCGGCACCGCGCACCTGATCAAGGCGGCGCTCGGCGACAAGGACCATCTGCGGGCCGTGGAGACCTCTCTCGGCGTCGCCAGCCACCACCTGCCCATGAACGAGAAGTGGCTGCGCGCCATGCTCGACGAGGCGTTCCGCGACGGCGTACGCGACGACGCGGTGCGCGTTCTGGACCACGCCGGGCTCGGGCAGCGCGCCAAGATCGCCCTCGGCCACCTCGGACTGACCGCGATCCGGCACCCGGACGACGCGATGATCAAGCCGGCGGCCGAGGACCCGCAGGCCGCCGTCCTGCTCTACTCCCGCTACCCCGACGCCGTGCACCGGGCGCTCGATGCCTCTCCGGACTCCGACACGCTGGCCCTCCTGGTCGGCCACGCCACCACCGCCCACGACGCGGACCCCGGCACCGTACGCGCCAACGCCGAGCGGCTCGCCGCCCACCGGCCGACGAGCACCCGGGCATGAGCACCTACCCGCCGTCCCCGGGCACGCTCCACTCGCCGTCCGACCCTCCGCCGCCCGGCGCCGCGATGCGGCCCAACCCGGAGTACGCCGAGCTCTACGAGGCCTACCAGCGGGCCTACGCCGGCGCCGACACGCTCGACGCGGCCCTCGACCCTCCCGTACGCACCGCCGGCGACGCCTGGGTCGGGCCCGCCGCGCGCAGCTGGCAGAACGATCTCGAGACCCAACGCGCGCAGTTGAAGAAGGCGGCGACGCAGATTCTGTGGGACATTTACGGCGCACTCTCGAAGGTTCCGCCGTTCATTCCCAAGTGAGGCACGTGAGACCAGCATTCAGGGCCCGCCGCGAGTCGGCGCCGCAGATCCGCCAGATCGACCGCCGCGGCTTCCTGCGGCGTCTCAACCCGATGCTGGCCACCTACGAGGCGGCGATGCGACCGCCGCCGGGCCAGCTCCCGGGCCGTCACATGATCATGGAACGGCACGCCGGATACCCCGAGTTCCGCGCCTTCGTCGCCGAGCGCTCGCGTGCCATGGCCGGCTTCAGCTACGGCTTCCACGGCGAGGCCGGCCAGTGGTGGCACGACGTCGTACGCGGCCAGCTCGGCACCGTCGGCGGTGCCGCGCACGCCGGGCACTGGCTCGACGACGCCTGGGAGGTCGCCGAGCTGCACGTGCATCCCGACGCCCAGGGCCGGGGGCTCGGCCGCGGCCTGATCACCGCGCTGTGCGAGGGGCGGCCCGAGCGCACCGTCGTGCTGTCGACCCTGGACGCGCAGACGCCGGCCCGCGCGCTGTACCACTCGCTCGGCCTGACCGACCTGCTGACCGGCTTCCGCTTCCCCGGCGGCGGCCCGCTCTACGCGGTGATGGGCGCCGAGCTGCCGTTGACCTCGAGCCGGGAGTAGACCTCGCTCGTCGCCGTCGACTTGTTGAACGTGATGAAGTGGATGCCCGGCACGCCCTCCGCGAGCAGCCGGCGGCACAGGTCCGCGGCCTGCTCCACGCCCAGCCGGCGCACCGCCTCCGGGTCGTCGCCGACCGCCTCGAACTGCGCGGCCAGCTCCGCCGGGAACGGCGCCCCCGACAGCTGCTCGGACCGCTCGATCGTGCTGAGCTGGGTGACCGGCATGATGCCCGGAATGATCGGCACCTCGCAGCCGAGCGCGACGACGCGGTCGCGCAGCCGCAGGTAGTCCTCGGCCTGGAAGAACATCTGGGTGATCGCGTAGTCCGCACCCGCGCGGCACTTGTTCACGAAGTGATGCGTGTCACTCTCGACGTCCGGTGAACGCGGGTGCTTGTACGGGAACGCTGCCACGCCGACGCTGAAGTCGCCCGCCGACTTGATGAGCCGTACGACGTCCTCGGCGTACTCCACGCCCTCGGGGTGGCGCACCCACTCCCCCATCGGGTCGCCGGGCGGGTCGCCCCGCAAGGCGAGCAGGTCGGTGACGCCGGCCGCGGCGAACCGCCCGACGAGGTTCCGCAGCTCGGCGATCGAGTGGTTGACCGCGGTGAAGTGCGCGACGGGCCGGAGTGTCGTGTCGGTGGCGATCCGCTCGACGATGTCGACCGTGCGGTCCCGGGTGCCGCCGCCCGCGCCGTACGTCACCGAGACGAACGTCGGCTGCAGCACCTCGAGGCGGCGGATGGCCTGCCAGAGGTTGCGCGCCCCCTGCTCGGTCTTGGGCGGGAAGAACTCGAACGAGAAGGTCGTCTCACCGGAGGCGAGGACTTCCCGGATCGTACGGCGGCGCGCGGCTGTCATGCCCCACAGGGTAACGGGGCGAGCGGGGCCGCCCACTAGTCTCTTTTTGTGATCGCGAGTCGAATCCGCAAAGAGATCGATGAGGCTTTGTACGCCTTTGTCGACCGCCAGCGACCCCTGCTCGGCGACGTCTCCGATGACCTGTCGCCCCTGCTCACCGCCCTGGACGCGCTGCTCTCCGGCGGCAAGCGGCTGCGCCCGGCGTTCTGCTACTGGGGCTGGCGCGGGTCCGGCGGAGACGATGGCGCGGAGCTCTTCACCGCCGCGGCCTCTCTGGAATTGCTGCAGGCCGGAGCGCTCATCCACGACGACGTCATGGACGGCAGCGACACCCGCCGGGGGCAGCCGGCGACGCACCGCAGATTCGAGGCGCTGCACGACGATTCCGGCTGGCGCGGGTCGGCCCAGGCGTTCGGCGAGGGCGGGGCGATCCTGCTCGGTGACGTGTGCCTGACCTGGTGTGACGAGATGTTCCAGGGCAGTGGGCTGCCGGCCGACGCGCTCCTGCGCGGGCGGCCGATCTTCGACCGGATGCGGACCGAGGTGATGTGCGGGCAGTACCTCGACCTGCTCGGGCAGGCACGCGGGCGGCGGCCGGGCGGCCACGAGGCGGTCGAGGCGGCGCTGCGCATCGTCGTGTTCAAGAGTGCGAAGTACACGATCGAGCGGCCCCTCCAGCTCGGCGCCGCGCTGGCCGGCTCGGACTCCGTCGAGGCGCTCTCGGCGTACGGGCTGCCGCTGGGCATCGCGTTCCAGCTCCGCGACGACGTGCTCGGGGTCTTCGGCGACCCCGCGCGGACGGGCAAGCCGGCAGGCGATGACCTGCGCGAAGGCAAGCGGACGGTGCTCGTGGCACTGACCCTCGAACGCGCGACGGCCGAGCAGGCCGAGGCCGTCGAGAGCCTCCTGGGCGACCCGGCGCTCAACACCGCGGGCGTCGAGCTGCTCCGCTCGATCATCGTCGGCACGGGCGCGCTGGAGGAGTGCGAGCGGATGATCGCCGGTTACGCCGCGGACGCCGAGGCGGCGCTCGCCGGCGCCTCGCTGACCGCTCAGGCGCGCGACGCCCTCGCGGAGCTCACCGTCACCGCGACGGCCCGCACCGGCTGAGCGTGAATGGGCGTTCGCGGGACACGAAGATCTTGCCTGGTTAAGAATGAGGTATGACCCACCGAACGTCCGCATGAGCACGAATGTCAGCATGAAACTGGACACCGGAGAGCAGAAGCTCTCGGCGCGCCGGGAGCCCGTACGGGCCCGTCCCCCGGCACATACGCCTCGGCCACGACGCAACCGTCAGTTGGTCGTCGCGCTCGCTCTGGTGATCGTGGCCGGGTTCCTGCTCGGCCTGGGAGTGCCGATCCACCCCTGAGCCCGGTCCGGCCCGCGCTTCCCGTGGGACTGTCCCGGCCGGACGGGCCCTCCGCCCGATCCGTGGACGGCGAATTCGCGACCTTGGCCGCATGGTGTTCGACACCGTCCGGAACGATCATGGTCGGTCACCGGCGCCGGGAGAGCAGGTCACGCCCCGAACGTGTTCGACACCACCTCCAACGTGCCGAGCACCCTGCGCGGCAAGCCGCTGACGTTCACCACGACCGGGGCGAGCGTCATCCCGGGCGACTACTCCTGCGGCCGCCGCCCCTACCAGTGGGGCGGGCGCTCGTCGATCAGGCGGGCGTCGTCGTCCGCCTCGCGCCACTCGCCCCAGCCGGTGTCGGAGTCGTCGCGCGTCTGATCGGGTAGCACGTCCAGCTCGTCGTCGTCGGACAGCTCGACGGGGCGCTCGTCGTCAGGATTGCCGATCATGGGCACCATTGTCGCGCACGAGCCGGCCCGGACCGGGTGAACCCCAGGTGAAAATCACTCACCGGGAAGCCTCCGGGCGAACGCCGCGGCCGCCGCGCGCGGGTCGTCCGCCTCGGTGATCGCGCGGACGACGACGACGCGGCGCGCGCCGGCGGCCAGCACCTCGTCGAGGTTGCCGAGGTCGATGCCGCCGATCGCGAACCACGGGCGGGCGAACCCCCGGCGGGCGGTGAAGGAGAGCAGGCCGGGACCCGGGGCGTGCCGGCCGGGCTTGGTCGGCGTCGGCCAGGTCGGCCCGGTGCAGAAGTAGTCGACACCCGGCTCGATGGCCGCCGCTGCCGCCTGCTCCTCAGAATGCGTCGAGCGGCCGATGAGGACGTCCTCGCCGACGATCGCGCGGGCCCGGTGTACGGGCAGGTCGTCCTGGCCGAGGTGCAGCACGTCGGCACGGACGGCGTGCGCGATGTCCGCGCGGTCGTTGACCGCCAGGAGCGCGCCGTGGCGTTCGCACGCCGCGCGGAACACCGCGAGGTGCTCCAGCTCCTGCCGGGCCTCCAGGCCCTTCTGGCGGAGCTGGACGATGTCGACGCCGCCGCTCAGCGCCGCGTCGAGGAACTCCGGCAGGTCGCCCTGCGCCTCACGCGCGTCCGTGCACAGGTAGAGCCGTGCCCGGCCGAGCCTGGACCGCAGGGCGACCGCCCGGTCAGAGGGAAGACGTGCGGGCAAACCGGCATCCTCCGTCGCGCCGGGCGGTCACGCCGCGGCTCAAAGCGCGAGCGCCTGCGCGCGCCGGTTGATCTCCTTCACGCGGTGCTCGGCCAGGGCCTGCACCGGCGTGCCGGGGAGCGAATCGTCGGCGGTGAACAGCCATCGCAGGGCCTCGGCGCGGCCGTATCCCGCGTCCGCGAGCACGGTGAGAGTGCCCTGCAGGCCCTTGAGGGGCTGGCCGTCCTGGATGAACGCGGCGGGCACGCTCAACCCGCTCTCGCGTTGCACGCCCAGCAGCTTGTGGTCTCGGAGGAGTTGCTTGACCCGCTTGAGATCGAGGCCGAGGCGCTCGCCCGCCTCTGGGAGGGTGAGCCACTCGCCCACCAGTGCGTCGGTCTTTCGGTCGATCTCGATTTCGGCAACGGTGTGCGTCACGCAAGCCTGCTTACCATCTTGGGTCCCATCTGAAACCTGGTTTCTGGTCTCGACTCTGCCGGGTCCCTCATTCAACCTGCACGGCGGCCTTGACCGGGACGTCGGGGTCGGCGATCCGGCCGGCGTCGACGCGGGCTCCGGCGGCGATGGCCCGGCGGCCCTGCAGCAGGTCACGGGGCCGGTCGACGGTCAGGATGGCGGTGAGGCGGTCGCCGGACAACCAGCACACGGCCCAGCGCCCGGCGCCGGGGTCACCACGCCAGACCATCGTGTCGGCCACCGGATGGTGCCCGGCGTACTGCACCATGTGGCCGAACTGCTCCGACCAGAAGTACGGCACGGCGTCATAACTCCGCTCCCCGCCGAGGAGGTTCGCGGCGGCCACGTCGGGGGCGTTCAGCGCGGTGTCCCAGTGCTCGACCCTCAGCCGCCGCTCGAACCTCGGCGACCACCACGCCGCGCAGTCGCCCACCGCGTACACGCCCGGCCTTTCGGTGCGCAGCCGCTCGTCGACGACGACGCCGTTCTCCAGCGCGAGCCCCGAACCCTCCAGCCAGGCGGTCTCGGGCCGTACGCCGACAGCGGTGAGCACGACGTCGGCCTCGATCGACCCGCCGCCGGCGAGGTCGAGGCCGCCGGGCCCGACCGAGGCGACCTTGAGGCCGTGCCGCAGCTCGACGCCGGCCTCGGCGTACCAACCGGCCGTCCTCGCCCCGACCTCGGTGCCGATGGCGCCCGCGAGGGGCGCGTCCGCGGCCTCCACGACGGTCACCAGGCAGCCGGCCGCGGCCGCCGCCGTCGCGACCTCCGCGCCGATCCAGCCCGCGCCGACGATGACGAGCCGTGCTCCCGGCCGCAGGCCGGCGCGGAGCGCGCGGGCGTCACCGGCGGAGCGGAGCACGTGCTGCGGGCCGTCGCCGGGCAGCCGGATCGGCGTCGCGCCGGTCGCGATCACCAGCCCGTCGAAGCCGAGCGGCCCCTCCGCCGTCTCCAGGTCCTCGCCGAGCCCGGTCGCGCGCCGGCCGAGCAGCAGCTCGCAGCCGAGCGCGTCCCAGTCGGCGACGACCGTCGTGTCGTCGGTCTCGCCGCGGAGAACCGCCTTGGACAGCGGCGGACGGTCGTAGGGCGCGCTCGGCTCGGCCCCGACGAGCGTCAGGCCGCCGGTGTACCCCTTTGCGCGCAGCGCCTCGACGGCGCGCAGCCCGGCCAGGCCGCCGCCCACGATGATCACCCGGTCCATGCTGGTGACCTTAGGCGAGCGGCGAGGACGTAGGCTAGGAGCCCCAAAGCGCGGGAGTCCGGCGAACCGGGCTGAGAGGGCGGCATGACCGGCCGCCGACCGCAAGAGCCCGGCCTCGTGCCGGGCTCTGGACCTGATCCGGATCATGCCGGCGAAGGGAGCGCAAGTGGACGACGTGGTCATCGTCGGCGGCGGTGTGATCGGTCTGGCGGCGGCCTGGCGATCGCTCGGACGCGGTCTTCGCGTCACGATCGCCGACCCCGAGCCCGCCACCAAGGCCTCCCACGTCGCCGCGGGCATGCTCACCCCGGTCAGCGAGCTGACGTACGGCGAGGAGGCGCTGCTGCGCCTCGGCCTCGCCTCCCGTGACCGCTACCCGGCGTTCGTCGCCGAGCTGGAAGAGATCTCCGGGCAGGTGACCGGGTTCCGCGACGACGGCATCCTCCAGGTCGCCCTCGACTCCGACGACCTCGCCGTGCTCGACGAGCTGCGGAGGTTCCAGGAGTCGCTGGGCATCGCGGCCGAGGCCCTCACCGGGCGCGAGTGCCGCCGGCTGGAGCCGATGCTGGCCCCCGCCGTGCGCGGCGGGCTGCTCGCCCCGGCCGACGGCTCGATCGACCCCCGGCGTCTCACCGCCGCGCTGCTGGCCGCCGTCGAGCGGCTCGGCGGCGTCCTCGTACGCGAGCGCGCGACGGAGGTGCTGGTCGAGGACGGGCGCGCCACCGGAGTGCGCCTGGAGAGCGGCGAGACGCTCCACGCCGCCCAGGTCGTGCTCGCCGCGGGCCCGTGGAGCCAGGACGTCAAGGGCGTGCCGCCCGGCGTGCTGCCGCCCGTACGCCCGGTCAAGGGCCAGGTCGTACGGCTGCGGAGCGCCACGCCGTTCCTGCGGCGGTGCGTGCGCGGCCTCGTGCGCGGCTCGTCGGTGTACCTCGTGCCGAGGGACGACGGGGAGCTCGTGGTCGGCGCCACGCAGGAGGAGATGGGCTTCGACACGACCGTCACCGCGGGCGGGCTGTGGGAGCTGCTCCGCGACGCCCGTGAACTGCTGCCCGGCATCACCGAGCTCGCGTTCACCGAGGTCAGCGCGGGGCTGCGGCCCGGGTCGCCGGACAACGCACCGGTGCTCGGCCCGTCCGCGCTGCCCGGCCTGCTGCTGGCCACCGGGCACTTCCGCAACGGAGTCCTGCTCGCCCCGGTGACGGGCGACGTCATGGCAGAGACGCTCGCGACCGGCGCGGCGCCCGAGATCGCCCGGCCGTTCTCACCCGGCCGGTTCTGAGGAGAGCATGAAGATCACCGTCAACGGCGCCGAGCACGAGACCGACGAGGGCGCCTCGGTCGCGGGAGTGGTGTCCACCGTGACCGGGCGCTCGGCCGGCGTGGCCGTCGCGCTGAACGACCAGGTCGTGCCGCGCGCCGACTGGACCACCACGATCGTCCGGGAGGCGGACCGCATCGAGGTGCTGACCGCCGTACAGGGAGGTTGACGATGAGCGACCCGCTTGTCATCGCCGGAGAGACGTTCGGTTCCCGGCTGATCATGGGAACCGGCGGCGCGCCGAGCATGAGCGTGCTGGAGGAGGCGCTGACCGCCTCCGGCACCGAGCTCACCACGGTCGCGATGCGGCGTGTCGACGCCGGCGCCCGCGGCTCGGTGCTGGACGTGCTCGGCCGCTGCGGCATCCGCGTCCTGCCGAACACCGCCGGCTGCTTCACCGCGGGCGAGGCCGTGCTGACCGCCAAGCTCGCGCGCGACGCGCTGGAGACCAACTGGGTCAAGCTCGAGGTGATCGCGGACGAGCGGACGCTGCTGCCGGACCCGATCGAGCTGGCCGACGCGGCCGAGCAGCTCGTCGACGACGGTTTCGTCGTGCTCCCGTACACCAACGACGACCCGGTGCTGGCGCGCCGCCTCGAGCAGACCGGCTGCGCCGCCGTGATGCCGCTCGGCTCCCCCATCGGTTCCGGGCTCGGCATCCGCAACCCGCACAACATCGAGCTCATCGTCGAGCAGGCCGGCGTGCCGGTCGTCCTCGACGCCGGGCTCGGCACGGCCAGCGACGCCGCGCTCGCGATGGAGCTCGGCTGCGACGCGGTGCTGCTCGCCACGGCGGTGACGCGCGCGCAGTCGCCCGCGCTGATGGCCGAGGCGATGCGACACGCGGTCGAGGGCGGGCGGCTGGCGCGGCGCGCGGGACGCATCCCCAAGCGACGGTACGCTCAGGCGTCGTCACCGTGGCAGGGCCTGACCTCGGGCGCTTGATCTCGATCGGGTGAACAATCGATGCTTTACTGCGGCCTAGCGGCAAGTATTGCGTTTGAACACGAATACACTCCCTCCTGATGGATACGACGGTTGCGGACCCACTCGTCGGGCAGGTGCTCGACGGGCGCTATCGCGTCCAAGCGCGGATCGCCCAGGGCGGCATGGCGACGGTGTACGTCGGCCATGACACGAAGCTCGAGCGCACGGTGGCGCTGAAGGTCATGCACGCGAACCTCGTGGGCGACGAGGAGTTCGTACGACGCTTCATCTCCGAGGCCAAGCACGCCGCGGCGTTGTCGCACCCGAGCGTGGTCGCCGTGTACGACCAGGGCACCAGCAAGGGCCACGTGTTCCTCGCGATGGAGTACGTCCCCGGACGCACGCTGCGCGCCCTGCTCACCGAGCGCGGCCGGCTCGGCCCGCGCCAGGCGCTGGAGATCATGCAGCCGGTGCTCGCGGCGCTGGGCGCCGCGCACCGCGCCGGGGTGATCCACCGCGACGTCAAGCCCGAGAACGTCCTGCTGAACGCCGACGGCCGCATCAAGGTGGCCGACTTCGGCCTCGCGCGCGCCGAGTCGGCGAGCAAGCAGACCAAGACGGGCATGCTCATCGGCACCGTCGGCTACCTCGCTCCCGAGCAGGTCGTCTCCGGCGACGCCGACACGCGCACCGACGTCTACTCCGCCGGCATCATGCTCTTCGAGCTGCTGACCGGGCGCCAGCCGCACCAGGGCGGATCGCCGCTGTCCGTCGCGTACAAGCACGTCAACGAGGCCGTCCCGCTGCCCTCCAGCGTCATCCCGGGCATGCCGCCGCAGCTCGACGCGCTCGTGGCGAGCGCGACCAACCGCGACCCGGCACGGCGTCCCTCCGACGCCATCCACTTCCACTCCGCGGCCGGCGAGGTCTACCGGACGCTGCCGCGCGACATCGACGAGACACTCGCCGACATCAGCGCGGTCACCGCTCCCGCCCGCGCCCAGCCGGCCCTGCCCGGCCCGCCGTCCTCGCCGGACAACTCGACGCAGGCGTTCAACGCCGGCCCCGGCACCCAGGCGTTCGGGCCGCACACCATGGCGATCCCGCGCGAGGAGCAGCACACCCAGGAGGCCCCGGCACCCGCGACCCTCAAGGACCGCCTGCTGCGGCCCCCGGGCCTGTACGGCGTGATCGCGGCGGCCGTCGTCGTCGTGCTGCTGCTCGGCGGCCTCGTGTGGAGCGTGACGGTCGGCAGCACCGAGCGCGTGCCCAAGCTCGTCGGCCTGTCCGAGGAGGCCGCCCGCGCCCAGGCCGAGAAGGTCGGCCTCAAGGTCAAGCGTGGCGAGTCGCGCTATGACGCCAACGTCCCCAAGGACAAGGTCGCCGACGTCCAGCCGAAGGTCGGCACGGAGGTCAAGAAGGGCGCGTTGCTCACGCTGGTGTTCTCCAAGGGCAAGAAGCCCGTGAACATCCCCGACGTGCACGGCATCCCCCTCGACCAGGCCAAGCAGCGGCTGAAGGAGGCCGGTCTGCAGGCCGGCGACGAGGTGCAGCAGGAGAGCACCACGATCCCGCGCGGCTACGTGGTCCGGACCAAGCCGGCCGCGGGCGAGACCCAGAGCCCGGACGACCCGGTCACGCTCGTGGTGAGCACCGGCATCAAGATGCCGAACCTCGTCAACATGCGCCGCGACCAGGCCAACACGACCCTCACCAAGCTGGGTCTGAACGTCCAGTGGCAGGAGCAGGACCCGGCTCCGGGCCAGCCGGAGAACACCGTGGTCGCGCAGAACCCGCCACCGGGCCAGCAGGTCAACCGGGGCGACCCGGTCCAGGTGACGGTCACCAAGGGCCAGTGCCAGTGGTGGAACCCGTTCTGCAAGGACAACGACGGCGGCCAGGGCGCGGTCCCGGGCGTCATCGGCCAGCCCATCGCCCAGGCGCGGCAGATCCTGCGGCAGAACGGCTTCCAGGTCAACGTGAGCAAGGGCGGAGGCCGCGACATCGTCACCGGCCAGAACCCCGCACCCAACACCCCGCAGCCCCACGGCGCCACCGTCACCATCTGGCACTGAGCCCGCGGCCACCGCACAGCGGGACCTCGGGGCAGGGCCTAGTCTGTTTCGGTGGTCGATGAGCTGAGGAGCCCCGTCGGGGCGCATGTGCCGGTCGCCGGGGGGCTCGCCACCGGCGGGCTGCGGTACGCCGCGCTGATCGGGGCGGAGGCCGTCCAGGTGTTCGTCAGCAACCCTCGCGGGTGGGCGATGGCCGCCGGCAAGGGGGACGAGGACAAACGGCTGCGGGCGCACAGTGAGGACACCGGTATGCCAGTGTTCGTGCACTCCCCGTACCTCATCAACTTCGGCTCGCCCAACCAGCAGACCGTGGCGAGCTCGGTGGCCTCCGTACGCCACTCGCTGCTGCGCGGGGCGGCGATCGGCGCCCGCGGCGTCGTCGTGCACACCGGCTCGGCCGTGTCGCAGCCCCGCGAGAACGCCGTGCGCCAGCTCCGCGAGCATCTGCTGCCGCTGCTCGACGAGATCCCGGGCGACGGCCCGGACCTGCTCCTGGAGCCGATGGCCGGGCAGGGCGCGATGCTGTGCGCGACCGTGGAGGACCTCGGGCCCTACCTCGACACCCTCGACCGGCACCCTCGCGTCGGCATCTGCCTCGACACCTGTCACGCCTTCGCGGCCGGTCACGACCTCGCCGCGCCCGGCGGCGTCGCCGACACCCTCGACCGGCTCGCCGCGACCGTGGGCGAGGGCCGGCTCAAGCTGATCCACGCCAACGACTCCAAGGACGCCTGCGGCTCGGCCAAGGACCGGCACGAGAACATCGGGGCGGGCCTCATCGGGGCCGAGCCGTTCGCGGAGCTGTTCCGGCACCCGGTGAGCCGCGGCGTGCCGTTGGTCATCGAGACGCCGGGCCGCAGCCCCGACCCGCACCGCGCGGACGTCGAGACCCTCAAGGCCCTGCGGGACGCACCCCGGACATGAAAAAGGCCTGGGTGCCGCTGAACAACCCCCCGACCGTTCAGCAGCACCCAGGCGCCGCCGCCTGGCCTCCACCCCCCCGAGTCGGAGCCTGGCGGCCGTCCCGAGAACGTTGCTGTGCCGAAACACTAGAGTCCCGAAGACCTGCGGCGAAACCCATAACGCCCTTGCCTCGGTAAACGGTTAGTAGTCGGCGGTATGCGTTCGGCAAGCGGCTCGTGAGCGGTCGGTCCGGCGCGACGAACGGCGGGTTCACGCCCGCCGCTCCGGCGCGACGTCCTCCGGGAGGTGCATGCGGGCCATCGCCCGTCCGGTGTGGGCGGGCACGGTCGCCCGGGTCAGCAGCGAGACCCCGATCATCACGGCGAAGCCCAGCGGGACCGTGACGAGCGCCGGCTGTTCGATGAGCATGCCCGGCCAGCCGCCGCGCTGCCCGCCGAGGATGCGGGCCAGGCCCGCCGCGGCGGCGGGCCCGCCGCCCGCGACGACGCCCGCGACCGCGCCGGCCGGGGTCAGGCGCCACCACCAGACGCCGAGGACGAGCAGGGGGCACAGCGACGAGGCGGCGACGGCGAAGGCGAGCGTGATCAGCGCGGTCGACTGCGGCGCGCAGGTCAGCGACGCGAGGAGCAGCGGCACCGCCATCGTGATCAGCGCGGATAACCGGAGGCCGCTCACGCCGCCGCCGCACCCGCGCGCGATGCTCCCCGAGACCGCGACGACGACGCCGCACGAGGTCGAGGCGAACGCCGCGAACGCCCCGGTGGCCACCAGGATGGTCAGCAGGTCGCCCGCGAGGCCCGGCAGGATCCGGTGCGGCAGCATGAGCAGCGTCGCGTCGGTCTCGCCGGTCATCAGCAGCTCGGGCGTGTAGAGCCGGCCGAGGGTGCCGAACAGCGCCGGGAACAGGTAGAACGCCGCGAGCATCAAGACGACGAGACTCGCCGTACGGCGGGCCGCCCTCCCGCAGGCGTTGGAGTAGAAGCGCACGACGAGGTGCGGCAGGCCCATCGTGCCGAGCAGGACGCCGAGCAGCACGGAGTAGGTCGCGGCCAGCGGATGGTTGCGGCCGCCCGCGAACGGCGTCGCCCACCGATCGCCGCGCAGGAGCTTGAGGTGGGAGGTGTGCGGCACCGCCGCGCCGGCCGGGAACCGCAGCCGCGCCCCGGCACGTACGCGGTGCACGCCGGCGCCGAGCCGGATCCGCTCGCCGCGGTGCCTGCGGCCGTCCACGACGCCCCGTACGGCGACGAACGCGGGCGCGGTGAGCTGGATGCCGGCGCTCGCGCCGGCCGTCACGGTGGTCGGCCGGTGGAAGTAGGGGGCACGGGCGGCGTCGGCGTCGTTCTGGAGCCGCCAGACGGCCAGGAAGATCAGCCCCGGCACCACCACCGCGATGAGCTTCAGCCAGAACTGGACCGCCTGGACGCCGGTGATGCTCCGCATGCCACCGGGGAACACGAGCGCGGCCACGGCCAGGACGACGACCACCCACCCGGTCCACACGGGCAGGCCGCTGATCACCGACAGCGTCACCCCGGCCCCCTGGAACTGCGGCAGGAGGTAGAACCAGCCGATGACGACGACGCACCCGCTGACCGCGTGGCGGGCCGTACGCGACCCGAGCCGCCAGGCCGCGAAGTCGGACAGGGTGTACGCGCCGGAACGGCGCAGAGGGGCCGTGACGAGTGTCAGGAGCACCACGTGGCCGGCGGCGGCGCCGATCGGCAGCCACAGCATGTCCGCGCCGTACGCGAGGACGAGGCCGGCCATGCCCAGGAACGCGGCGGCGGAGATGTACTCCCCGCTGATCGCCGAGGCGTTCCACCAGGGCGAGACGGCGCGCGAGGCGGTGTAGAGGTCGGAGGCCTGGGCCGGGCGCGTACGGGCGGACACGCAGACCAGGGAGACGACGAGCAGGGCGAACGCCAGCATCGTGATCACGGTCGCTCCTCGCCCGGGTCCGGTCTCCGCGTCACCGTCACCCGCGCCGTGCCGGGTCGGTGAAGGCCCGCTCGGCGCGCTCGGCGAGGCGTACGTGCCGGCGGGCGGCCATGACCCAGATGGGCTGGACGCCTCCGCAGAGGATCACCCAGGGCAGGCGCACCCCCATGAGGCGTACGTGGGACAGCCCGGGGGCGAGGGCGAACAGCAGCGGCAGGCCCGTGAGCAACACGAACACGATCGCCGTGCTGGTCAGCGCCAGCCGAGCCTGCGTGCGGATCAAGGACCTGACCTGCGCCGCGCCGGGATCGGTGGCCTCGTCGGAGGGTTTTCGGCGGCGGGCGCGCCGGCGGGCGCAGGAGAAGGTCACGGTGACGCGATCGGTCATCTCGGGCCGCGGGCCTCCTGCCGGAATCGGCGGACGAGCAGGTCACGGATCTCTCGGGTGTGGCGTCTGGCGACCAGCAGGGGCCGGTCGCCGACCTGGACGACGGCGCGGCCGTCGTCCAGGCGCAGCTCGCTGATGTGCGCGGCGGCGACGAGCGTGCTGCGGTGGATGCGGATGAAGCCGGCCGGGCCCCACCGCTCGGCGAGCGCCGCGAGCGGCACGCGGATGAGATAGCTGCCCTCGCCGGTGTGCAGCCGGACGTAGTCGCCCTGCGCCTCGGCGTGCGTGACGCCGGCGAGCGGGATCAGGCGGGTGCGCCCGCCGAGCTCGACCGGGATCATCTCGTCGATTCCAGGCTCGGGCTCGCCGGCGGCCTCGCGGCGCGCGGCCTGCTCGACGCGGCGTATCGCCTCGCTGAGGCGGCCGGGGTCGACCGGCTTGAGGAGGTAGTCGACGGCGCCGAGCTCGAACGCGGTCACCGCGAACTCGTCGTGCGCCGTGACGAAGACGACCGCGGGCGGGTCGGCGAAGCCGGTGACGAGCCGGGTGAAGTCGAGCCCGTCCAGGCCGGGCATGCGGATGTCGAGGAAGACCGCGTCGAGACGCTCGCCCTCGGTGATCATGTGTCCGAGGTCGCGCAGGGCTTCGGAGGCGTCGGCGGCCGGGTGCACCATCTGCACGCGCGGATGCCGGCGGAGGAGGTAAGTGAGCTCCTCCAGCGCCGGGGCCTCGTCATCGGCGGCGAGAACGCGCAGCATGGCAGGAGACTCCCCCTTTTACTCTTCGCATGCAACTAATTTCGTAGAGTGAGACTCTACTCTTACCCCGGGGAGAGATTGGTCTGACACTTCGGCACTCTGAAGCTGACCTTCATGCCGGCGCCGACGGCGGTCTCGATGACCAGGCCGTACTCCTCTCCGTAGACCTGCCGCAGCCGGTCGTCCACGTTGAGCAGGCCGATGCCGCGGGACGTCCCGGTGCTGTCGCCCGCTTCGAGCAGTGCGCGCAGCTTGTCCGGGTCCATGCCGACGCCGTCGTCCTCGATGCTGATCGCCGCCTCCGCGCCCGCGTCCCGCGCCACGATCCGTACGTGGAAACGCTGCATGCCGCACTCCATGCCGTGCCGGATGGCGTTCTCCACGAGCGGCTGCAGCGACAGGAACGGCACGGCCACCGGGAGCACCTCGGGCGCGATCTCGACGCTGAACCGCAGGCGCTCCTCGCCGAAGCGCGCGCGCTCCAGCAGCAGGTAGCGGTCGATCGAGCGGAGCTCCTCGGCCAGCGTGGTGAAGTCGCGCGGGTTGCGGAAGGAGTAGCGCGCGAAGTCGGCGAAGTCCAGGACCAGCTCACGCGCGCGCTCGGGGTCCGTGCGGACGAACGAGGCGATCGTGGTCAGGGAGTTGTAGACGAAGTGCGGGGAGATCTGGGCGCGCAGGGCCCGCATCTCGGCCTCCATCAGCCGCGCCTTGGAGGAGTCGAGCTCGGCGAGCTCGAGCTGTCCCGACATCCACCGCGCCACCTCCCCGAGGATCCGCAGCCGCTGGAATCGCGCCCGGTCGGCGTACGCGGCGAGCGCGCCCGCCACCTTTCCGTCGATGGTGAGCGGCGCGATCATGGCGACGCGCACCTGGCACCCCGGGTCGCCGCAGGCGTCCAGCTCGCGCACGATCACCCGCGGGCGCGCGGCGGTCAGGACCGGCGCGGCGAGCCGGAGCGTGGAGTCGGAGTGGGCGATGCCGCCCTGCCAGACCAGGAGGCGCTCGGTGTCGGTCACGGCGACGACCGGGACGCCCAGGAGGTCCCGCAGGTGCCGTACGGCCTTGCGCGCGGAGTCCTCGGTGAGGCCGGCGCGCAGCGAGGTGGAGGCGACGGCGACGGTGTGCAGCGCCGCGAAGGTCGCCTCGTCGGCGAGCGCCCCCCGGCCGGTGCGTTGCCGCACCGCGCACAGTGACCAGCCCGCGGCACCCACGAGGAGGGCGGACGCCACGGCGAGCAGGGCGTCGGCGGTAGTCACGAACATGACAGCAGACGGTAATGCCTCAGTCACACTTCGCGCGGCGCTTTGCCGGGCCGGTGTTCGTTTCCGCTGTTCAGACGGGTGGAGCTTCCTCCTGGTAGGAGTAGCGCTGCTCCAGCCACGGGTCCGCGACGTTGTGGTAGCCGCGCTCCTCCCAGAAGCCGCGCCGGTTCGCGACGAGGTACTCGATCGCCCGTACCCACTTGACGCTCTTCCAGCCGTACAGGTGCGGCACCACCATGCGCACCGGCGCGCCGTGCTCGGCGCTCAGGGGCTCGCCGTCCCGGTGCGTGGCCAGCACGCTCGTGTCGGCCAGGAAGTCCGACATCCGCAGGTTGGCGCTGTAGCCGTAGTCCGCCCAGATCATCACGTGGGTGGCGTCACCGGCGGGCGGGACGAGTTCGGCGACGGTCGTGGCGAGGATGCCCTCCCAGCGGACGCCCGTGATCGTGAACTTCGTGACGCAGTGGAAGTCGGCGACCACCGGGTCGCGCGGCATCGCCTCGACCTCGGGCCAGGTCCACCGGTGCTCGCCGCCCGAGGCGGTCGCCCCGTGCACCAGGAGGTCCCAGCGCTCCGGGCGGAACCTGGGCACCGGCCCGTAGTGCAGGACCGGCCAGCTCCGGGGGACGTACTGGCCTGGCGGGAGAGGCTCCTCATGGGCCATCGCGGGTCTCCGGCCTGTTCGTCATCGCCGGTCATCCTCCCATCCACCTGCGAGGCGGGGTCGCATGCCCCTCCCCGCACGCGCACCACCGGGCATCGGCTACTGTGTGCGGCGTGAGCAACGTCTTCTCCTTTACCTATGGCGGGCCCGGGTCACGGGCGGCTGCCAGGAAGACGCTGCACTAAAGGCAACCGCTGAACGAATGCCCCGGGCCCTTGCGGTCCGGGGCATTCGTCGTTTCTGGATCAGGGAGCAAGCATGGTCGTCGTCATGGCCGCAGAGGCCTCGGAAGCAGATGTCCAGGCCGTCGTCACACTCGTCGAGACGGCGGGCGGTGAGGCGTTCGTGAGCCGCGGCGTCAGCCGTACGGTCGTGGGGCTGGTCGGCGACGTCGAGCGGTTCGGCACCCTCAACCTGCGCGGCCTGCCCGGGGTCCGCGACGTCATACGGATCTCGGTGCCGTACAAGCTGGTCAGCCGGGAGAACCACCCGCAGCGCTCCGTCGTACGGGTCGGGGGCGTGCCGATCGGCCCGGACACGATGACGCTCATCGCCGGGCCGTGCGCGGTGGAGACGCCGGAGCAGACGCTGGGCGCGGCGCAGATGGCGCAGGCCGCCGGGGCGACGCTGCTGCGGGGCGGCGCGTTCAAGCCGCGCACCTCGCCGTACGCCTTCCAGGGGCTGGGTGAGAAGGGCCTGCGGATCCTGGCGGAGGTGCGCGAGGAGACGGGCATGCCGATCGTGACGGAGGTCGTGGACGCCCGCGACGTCGAGCTGGTCGCCTCCTACGCCGACATGCTGCAGGTGGGCACGCGGAACATGCAGAACTTCGCGCTGCTGCAGGCGGTCGGCGGCGCCGGCCGGCCGGTGATGCTGAAGCGCGGCTTCAACGCGACGATCGAGGAGTGGCTGATGGCCGCGGAGTACATCGCCCAGCGCGGCAACCTCGACATCGTCTTGTGCGAGCGCGGGATCCGGACCTTCGAGAAGGCGACGCGGAACACCCTGGACATCTCGGCGGTGCCGGTCGCACAGAAGCTCTCCCACCTGCCGGTCATCATCGACCCGTCACACTCGGGCGGCCACCGCGAGCTGGTCCTGCCCCTGACCCGCGCGGCCATCGCGGTGGGCGCGGACGGCGTGATCATCGACGTGCATCCGCATCCGGAGCAGGCCCTGTGCGACGGCCCGCAGGCCCTGGTCAACGGCGACCTGCGCGAGCTGGCCAAGACGGTCCGCGAGCTGCCGCCGCTGGTGAACCGCGTGCTGACCCAGGCGTGAGCTCCGGGGGAGGGCGGCGCCCTCCCCCGGAGCCGGATCACGCGGACTCGGTCGGCAGGCCCGCCTCTACCCAGTCCTGGATGCCCTCGCGGTACCTGCGGACGTTGGTGTACCCGAGGGCGGTGAGGCGGTCGGCGACCTGGCCGCTGTTGGGGCACGCGATGTTGGAGCAGTAGGTGACGATCGCGGCGTCGAGGTCCGGGAGCAGCGTGGGCGCCTGGGCGTCGACGTCGTCGCGGACGAGCGGCCGGGCGCCGGGCAGGTGCTGCCGGGCGTAGTAGTCGCCGCCGAGTGCGTCGAGGACGGTGACGGTGCCCGCGTCGAGCTCTTTCCTGAGTTCGTCGCGGGTGATGAGTGCGGTCATGGCACACCTCCGAGAGAATCGGACTATAGTCCGGTTTGTGGCTCACGACGATAGCGGACTACGGTCCGCTTCTGCAATGCCGTTGGAACTGTTGCTGACGCCGCCGCCCCCGAAGGAGCGGGCGGACGCGGTGCGCAACCGGGCCGCGGTGCTAGAGGCCGCCGCCCGGCTGTTCGCCGAGCGAGGCGTGGAGGCGGTCTCCATGGACCAGGTGGCCGCGGCGGCGGGTGTCGGCAAGGGCACCCTCTTCCGCCGGTTCGGCGACAAGTCGGGGCTGGCCGTCGCCCTGCTGGACGCGCGCGAGCGTGAGCTGCAGGAGGCGATCCTGCGGGGGCCGCCGCCGCTCGGGCCCGGCTCCGCGGCCGGCGACCGGCTCGCGGCCTTCGTGGGCGCCTACTTCGACTACCTGCTGGAACACCTGGACCTGGTGCGGATGTCGGAGACCGCGGCGCCGGGCGCCCGCTACCGGATCGGCGCCTACCGGTTCTGGCACCGGCACGCGGCGATCCTGCTCGCCGGCGGGCCGGACCCGGACCACACCGCCCACGCGCTGCTCGCCGCCCTCTCGGCCGAGCACGTGTCCGCGCTCCTGCCGGAGCTGGGCGAGGAGCGGATGCGCGCCGGTCTCCTCCGCCTCGCTCGTTCGGCGGCGTGACGCTCCGGGTTCGCGGCCGTTAAGCTGCCCGGCATGGCGTACTTCACCGCGCAGCTCGGCCCGCCCCGGATCTGACCGGGGCCGCCCTCCCTCACGCGCCAGGCCTCGAGGCCGCGCGTGTTCTCTCGCCTACGCGCGCCCCGGAATCGACGTTCTCATCCGGTTCGATATCTGGAGCGTCATCCGTGACCAGTACGTCCTTGTCCTCGACCACGCCCGTACGGCGGTTCGGCGGAGCCGCCGACATCATGCTCGCCGCCGCGCTCTGGGGCACCACCGGCACCGTCCGCAGCTTCGTCCACGCCAGCCCCGTCGCCGTCGGCGCCGCGCGGCTGCTCATCGGCGGGGCCGTCCTGTTCGCCCTCGCACTCCGCTCGGGCGGTCTCCGTCCCCTGCTCGACGGCGGCCGCCGGACCCGTCTGATCCTGCTCCTCGGCGCCGTCCTCGCGGCCGTCTACCAGGTGGCGTTCTTCAGCGCCGTCGCCCGTACGGGCGTGGCCACCGGGACCGTCGTCACGATCGGCAGCGGGCCCGTCTTCGCCGGTCTGCTGTCCTGGCTGCTGAGGATGGGCGCGCCGACCCGCCGCTGGCTGCTGTCCACCGCCGGCGCGGTGGCCGGCTGTGCCGCCCTGACCGCCGGCGGGAGATCCGCGGGCGTCGAACCGCTGGGCATCGCGCTGGCCCTGCTTTCCGGCTTCGGCTACGCGGCGTACGCCACCGTGGCGTCGAGCCTGATCACCCGCGGCGAGAACGACCGGGCGGTCGTCGGGGCGCTGTTCGGCGGCGCGGGCCTCCTGTTGCTCCCCGTGCTGCTGGCGTACGGGCCGGGCTGGCTGCTCACCGGGCAGGGCGGCCCGGCCGCGCTGTACCTCGGCCTGGTCACCACCGGCGTGGGCTACGTGCTGTACGGCCGGGGCCTGCGGACGACCCCGGTCGCGGTGGCGACGACGCTGACGCTGGCCGAGCCCGCGGTCGCCGCGGTGCTCGGCCTCGTCGTGCTCGGCGAGCACCTGGGCACGGTCGCCCTGGGTGGCCTGGCCCTGCTCGTCCTCAGCCTGCTCGTGCTCGC
Organism: Actinomadura sp. DC4; assembly: GCF_030406325.1. Classification (GTDB taxonomy): domain Bacteria; phylum Actinomycetota; class Actinomycetes; order Streptosporangiales; family Streptosporangiaceae; genus Actinoallomurus. The sequence continues at coordinate 139,111 of NZ_JAUEQY010000031.1, forward strand.
CCTCCCCGTGCGGGGCTGAGGGGTCAGGCGCCCGGGTCGCCGTACGACGGGCGGTGCTCCTGAAGGGTCGTGGAGAGCTGCTCGGCCATCTCCCCCGCGTCGAGGCGCTTCTCGATCTGACGCAGGTCGTCGATCTTGGCGCGCGTCTCGGCGCGGCGGGGGGTCAGGACCGTGCAGCAGTCCTCGTCCGGGAGTTCGGAGATGGCCAGCGTATGGATGCGGCGGGCCTCGGCCATGATCTCGATCTTGTCCATGCCGATGAGCGGCCGCATGATCGGGAGCTCCACCGCGTCATCGAGGGCGGTGATGTTCTGCAGGGTCTGGCTGCTCACCTGGCCGAGGGCGTCGCCGGTGATGAGCGCCGCGCCGCCGAGGTTGTGCGCGACCACCTCGGCGGTCTTCAGCATGAGGCGACGCTGGGCCACGATCTGCAGCCGGTCGGCGCCGGAGGACTTGATCTGCTGCTGCGCCTTGCCGAACGGCACGACGAACAGCCGCGAGCCGCCCTGGAACTTGTCGAGCTCGCGGACCAGCGCGTACGCCTTGTAGATCGACTCGGGCCCGGTGAACGGCATGCCGGAGAAGTGCAGGAAGTCGACCTTGAGGCCGCGGCGCATCATGCGGTAGGCGGCCACCGGCGAGTCGATGCCACCGGACATCAGCACGAGGGCACGGCCGCTCATGCCGACCGGCAGGCCGCCCGCGCCCGGGGTGCCGTCGGTGAAGACGAACACCTCGCGCTGGTCGACCTCGATGAAGACCGCGATGTCGGGGTGCTTGAGGTTGACCGGCAGGTCGTAGCGCTCCTGGACCTTGGAGCCGACCAGGATGTTCAGCTCCGAAGAGGTCATCGGGAAGCGCTTGTCGCGGCGGCGCGCACGGATCGCGAACGCGCCCTTACGGACGAGCGCGGGGTGCTGGCCCACGAGGTCGAGGGCGGCCTGCACGGTGGCGTCCGGCTCCTTGGCGACCCGCCATGCGCGGTGCACCCAGACGATGCCCATGACGTCGAGCATCCGCCGCGCGACGGCGTCGACGTCGGCGAGCTCGCCGCTCTCGGCGCGTACGACGATGACACCCTCGCGCTGCCAGATCTGGATCTTGATGCCGAGGCCCTTGACCGCACTGCGGATGTTGTTCTGCAGGCGCCGCTCGAACTGGTCGCGGTTGCGGCCCTTCAGCACGATCTCGCCCAGCTTGAGGAGCACACACGGCTCGCCGGCCACGGGCGCCTTCGCGTCCTGGCCGGGGGCCGTGCTCGTGCCGACCTGCCCGGCCGCCGCGTCGAGCATCGGCATGGTGGACCTCCTGCAAGGGGGAACGGGGTAGACGCCTAGTGTCGCGCAAGAATTGCAACGCCGCGACTCGGCGGCGGTGTTCCCCTCAGCGTTTCAGGCAGGTGTACGCCCCGTAGACCGCGCCGCGGAATTCGGCCCGGACGATCTCGAACCCGGCGGCCGTGAGCATCGGCTCGAACAGCCACCGGAAGGTGCTGAACTCCGTGCGGAGGTGCTCGGCGAAGTCCTCGCGGGTGTAGCCTAGCGCCGGGTCGGACGCGCCGTGGTCGAGCCAGCGCCCGATGACCTCCTCGGCGTCGCCCGGCGCGAAGTCGAAGACCAGGTCGCGCAGGCGCAGGACGCCCCCGGGTCGCAGGAGTCCCGAGATGCGCTCCAGCGCCATGACCTTCCAAAAGTCCGGCAGCTGGTGCAGCGCGTTGCGGGTGCAGACCGCGTCGGCGGGCGGGCCGGCGTGCTCATAGGACAGGAACCCGGCGCGTACGCACTCCAGGCCGGCCAGGTCCTCCTCGGCGGCCCGCTCGCGTAGGTGGCGCTGCATGGCGGGTGAGACGTCCACGGCGACGACGTGGCCGAATCGCCGCGCGGCGGCGAGCGCGAGCCGTCCGGTGCCGGCGCCGAGGTCGACCAGCGTCGACGTACGGTCCAGGCCGTGCGCGGCGAGCTCGTCGAGGTCGGCGTCCACGTCGCCGAGCCCGGCCTCGTAGCCGGCCTTGCGGTCGTATCCGGCGACGTAGGCGGGATCAAGGTGTTCGGGCCCCGCGTACGCGAGTTCGTCCGGCCTCCACTCCATCGTCCGATGGTGGCACGGTGCCGCCGGAGGCCGCATCCGGATTTCGGTCCGCCCGCCGCAGGCCGGGCGCGAGGGCCAGGGTGACCGCGACGGAGGCCGCGGCCATCACCGCCATGGCCGTCGCGGGCGCGGTGTGCTGGGCGACCGTCCCGGCGAGGGCGGCGCCGACCCCCTGCATGGCGAGCATGCCCGAGGAGTGCAGCCCGAGCGCCTGCCCGTGCATGGCGGCCGGGGTCAGCGTCATCAGCCGCTCCTGGAGCAGGAGCGTGGCCGCGTACCCGATCGAGGCGATCGTGACGGCGGCGAGGGCCAGGGGCCGCGCCGGGTCCAGGGCGAAGACGAGGTACGGCACGGCGAGCAGCAGCCGCATCGGGGCGCCCAGGCGCCGCCTCCACCGGGACGGGACGAAACGGCCGGTCAGCGTGTCGCCGATGAGCATGCCGAACGCCGCGAGAGCGAAGAACAGGCCCGCGCGATCTGGGGCGTACGGGACGAAGAGGGACTCACAGCCGACGATCAGGCCGTTGGGCACCCAGAGCGCGAGGAAGACGTGGCGGCGCTCGCCCGCCCACAGCCGCGCGTTGGTCCGCCAGGTCTCGGCCACGGACGGGCGTCCGGAGGCGCGCGGCGGGCGCGGTCGCAGGCCGGCGCCGGCGACCGCGGCCGCCAGGTGGAGGGCCGCCCCGGCGAGCAGCGTGCCGCGCGGGGACAGGACGGTCACGAGCACTCCCCCGGCCCCGAACCCGATGATCTGCATGGTCCCGGAGGACATGTTGAGCACCGAGCGCCCGAGGAGATAGCCCTCCGCCGGCAGGATCTCGCTGAGCAGGCCGTACCGCACCCCTCCGCCCACCGAGGCGACCAGGCCCTGGCCGAGGACGATCGCGAAGACGGCGCCGATCGGCAGCCCGGGCAGCGCCAGTACGACCGTGCTGAGGCCGAACGCCAGCGCCGTCACGGTCGTCGCGGCCCGCGGCGGCAGCCGGTCGGCCGCCGACAGGAGCGCCACGGCCCCGATCAGCTGGGCGAAGGAGGCGCCGAACATGCTCAGGGCGGACAGCAGCGGCGACCGGGTGGCGGTGTAGACGAGCGTGCCGAGCGCGAGGCCGCTCACGGTCGAGGCGGCGACCTGCAGGGCGGAGGTGGCGAAGAGCGGCGTGAACTCCTTCGCGCGGAACAGGTCCCCGTATGTACGCATGACGCGAAATATCGCTGTTCGTCGTTCGTGGTGGTTATTGTTTCGCGGGGAGGCGAAACGATGGGGTTGTGGCAGGTCAATGCGGACACGCTGGCGGGGAGCCGCTTCGTGGTATCGGCGCTGAACGAGACCATCTCCGCGCTCATCGCCCTGCAGCGCGCCACCGCCTCTCACCCGGGCGAGCGTGCGTGGCTGGACGCGCACCTGCCTTCGTACCGGGAGCGCCTGGACCCGGTCACCGCGCTGCTCGTACGGGCGGGGTTCAACCGGCGCTGGAACGTGGACTTCCTGACGCCCACCCCGCCGGCCTCGGGATCGCCGTCGTTCGCCGCGGAGCTGACCGTGATCCGGGAGACCGCGCCACCGGCGGCGCGCGCGGACCTGGAGGTGGCGCTGGACGGCCCGCTCCCGCCCCTGTTGCGGCGCGACGACCTGCCCGCCCTCGCGGCGGACCTACTGGAGTGGGTGTGGGCGGAGACCGTACGGCCCTACTGGGCGCGGCGGCGGCGGATCCTCGAGGCCGACATCGTCTCCCGTACACGGCAGCTGAGCCTCGACGGCTGGGCGGCGGCGCTGAACGACATGCGCGAGGGAATGCGCTGGCTCGGCGACGGCCGCCTGCAGATCAACGTGCACGACCATCCGCCGCGGGAGATCTCGGGCGCGCAGCTGCTGTTCGTGCCGGTCACGGGGCGGGGCTGGGTGTCGTGGGAGGAGCCGCACCGGTACGCGGTGGTGTACCCGTGCTCGGGCGTCCTGGCCTCGCCGGACCGGACCCCGGCCCCGGAGGCCTTGGGCCGGCTGCTGGGGCCCGCGCGGGCGGGCGTCCTGGTGCTGCTGTCGTCGCCTTTCAGTACGACGCAGATGGTGGCGCTGACGGGGCAGGGGCTGGGCTCGGTGGGCCGCCATCTGAGGGTGCTCCTGGACGCGGGCCTGGTGAACCGCCGCCGCACCGGGCGGTCGGTCCTGTACTACCGGACGAGCGCCGGAGACACCCTGGTGGCGGCCGCACACCGGCCCGCGGACCCGCCCCTACGCCTAGTACTACATCACTAGATCACCTTTGGTGACTGGTGAGTATCAGCAAGTGATCAGGGTGGGGTGTGTGAGGGTGTTGGCATGCCCCCATCTATTGAGGCCGTTGTTGCCCGGACGGTGACACGTG
>NZ_JAUEQY010000032.1 GCF_030406325.1 Actinomadura sp. DC4
CTCCACCCCGCCCCCCCACGCCGCCCCCCCGCTCTCCGCCGTGCCGCGGCGCCCCCACCACGTGCCCTGGCCGCTCGCGGTGGTGCTGACCCTGCTCGCGGGCGCGCTGATCGGTGCATGGCAGGGCTACTGGATCGCCTACTTCGAGATCCCGGCGTTCATCGTCACGCTGGCCGGCATGCTCATATTCCGGGCCCTGACCCTGACCGTGCTGGGCAACCAGGGCATCGGTCCGTTCCCCGACCAGGTTCGCACGCTCGCCAACGGCTTCCTGCCCGGCTACTTCGGCAATATCGGCCTGGGCCCGCTCGGCGGCGGGGACACGTTCACTCTGCTCGTCGGCGTGATCGGCGTCGCGGGCATCGTGTTCACCCAGTGGCGGGCCCGCCAGGCCCGCGCGGGGTACGGCCAGAACGTCGGCCCGCTGCCGGTCTTCGTCGTGCGGATGGCACTGGCCGGGTTCGTCGTGATGTTCATCGTCGTGCAGCTCTCGCGGTTCAAGAACCTGCCCGTGGTGCTCATCCTGCTGACCGTCCTGGTCCTGGCGTACACGCTGATCACCACCCGCGCGGTCTTCGGCCGGCACATGTACGCCCTCGGCGGCAACCTCCAGGCCGCCCGGCTGTCGGGCATCAAGACCAAGTCCGTGGTCTTCCTGCTGTTCGTCAACATGGGCGTACTGGCCGCCATCGCCGGCGTCATCTTCGCCGGGCGGCTCAACCAGGCCGGGCCGACCGCCGGCACCAACTTCGAGCTCGACTCGATCGCGGCGGCGTTCATCGGCGGCGCGGCGGTGCAGGGCGGTGTCGGCAAGGTCGTCGGCGCCATCACCGGCGGTCTCATCATGGCCGTGATCAACAACGGCATGTCCCTGCTGGGCGCGCCCAGCGAGCGGGTCATGTTGATCAAGGGTCTGGTGCTGCTCGCCGCCGTCGCGTTCGACGTTTGGGCAAAGCGCCGGGCCGGCACCTCCCGATAATTAAGATCGATTCCATGACCACAGAGCCCGAGGACCGGGGCGACGCGCGACACGCGGCGCGCCCCGGTCTCCGGGACGTGGCAAAGCTCGCCGGGGTGTCGCACCAGACCGTGTCCCGGGTCTTCAAGGATCACCCGAGGGTGAGCACGGAGACCCGGGCCAAGGTCCTGGCGGCCGCCGCCCAGCTGGACTTCCGGCCCAACGCCTTCGCCCGTGCCCTGGCCACCGGCCGGTCGCGCACGCTCGGCGTGGTCAGCTTCGACGCGACCCAGTTCGGGCCCGCGTCGATGATCAGTGAGATCGAGCGCTGCGCGCGCGAGGCCGACTACTTCACCAGCGTCATCACGCTGCAGTCGGCCAGCGAGCGTTCGATCGCCGAGGCGACCGAGCGGCTGCGGGGCCAGGGCGTCGACGGGCTCATCGTGATCCCCGGCCATGCCCCGCTGACCCAGACCATCAAGCACCTGCCGCGGGACCTGCCCGTCGTGGTCATGGAGAGCGAGACGATCGTCCCGGCCGTCGGGGTGGATCAGTACACCGGGCCGAAGGCGGCCACCCGCTACCTCCTCGACCTCGGCCACCGGACCGTGCACCACCTGCCCGGCCCGACGTCGTGGCTGGAGGCGCGCGAGCGCCACCGCGGCTGGCACGACGCGCTGACCGAGGCCGGAGCGCCGGTTCCGCCGACCATCGCCGGCGACTGGAGCGCCGGGTCGGGGTACGAACGGGGCCTGGCGCTGGCGGACGACCCGGAGGTCACGGCGGTGTTCGCGGCCAACGACCAGAACGCCCTGGGCCTGCTGCGCGCCCTGCACGAGGCGGGCCGCAGGGTGCCGGAGGACGTCAGCGTGGTCGGCTTCGACGACATCCCCGAGGCCGCGTACTTCATCCCGCCGCTCACCACGATCCGCCAGGACTTCACCGCGGTCGGACGGTCCAGCGTGAACCTGCTGCTCGAGCAGATCGAGAGCGGTCACCGCAGCGACAACAAGATCATCATTTCTACCGAGCTGGTCAGCCGGAACAGTGCCGGACGGGCACCCGCGTAACCCCGTCCTCTCCCGCGCTCCGCACCAGTGAAAGGACGACCATGTCGGCCCATGCCGTCACCGTGTCCACCGCTCGCACGTCCGTGCGGCTCGCGGACGGACGAGAGCTCATCTACTTCGACGACGCGCCCGGCCAGGACCGTTCCGTGCCCGACCTGCGGGAACTGCCCGCGTACGCGCCCGCCGCGGAGCTGACCTACGACGTGCTGCACGACGAGGAGGTCCTCGTCGCCGCCCACCGGCAGAACCGCACCTACCAGCCGGCGCCCGGCGAGTGCCCGCTGTGCGGCTCCCACAGCGGCCATCTCAGCGAGATCCCGGCCGCCGACTACCACGTGGTGTCGTTCGAGAACCGTTTTCCCTCGCTCGGCGGCCCGGCGGGCGGCCGCTGCGAGGTGCTGTGCTTCACCAGCCACCACGACGGGTCCTTCGCGACCCTGCCGCCGGAGCGGCTGGCCACCGTCGGGCGCGCCTGGGCCGATCGCACGGCGGAGCTCGGGAGGCGTCCTGACGTGGAGTACGTCTTCCTTTTCGAGAACCGCGGCGCGGCGATCGGCGCGACCCTGCCGCACCCGCACGGCCAGATCTACGCCTTCCCGTACGTTCCGCCCACTCCGCGCCGGATGCTCGCCGCCGCGGAGCGGTTCCGTGAGGCGCACGGCCGGTGCCTGATGTGCGACGTGGTCGCCCGCGAGGCCGCCGGGCCGCGCGTCGTGGCCGAGACCGACGGCTTCCTCGCGTACGTGCCCGAGGCCGCCCGCTGGCCGTACGAGGTCTACGTCGCCCCCCGTTTCTGCGTCCCCGACCTGCCGGCCCTCGACGCCGCGCAGCGCGACGAGCTCATGCGTCTGTACGCCGACGTGCTGCGCCGCTTCGACGCCCTCTACGAGCACCCGACGCCGTACATGGCCTGCTGGTACCAGGCCCCGGCACGTACGAAGCGCGACGCGGCGCACCTGTGCGCCCGGATCTACACGCCGCAGCGCACCGCCGACAAGCTGAAGTTCCTCGCCACGAGCGAGACCGGCGGCGGCGCGTACATCAACGACGTGCTCCCCGGCGCCGCCGCCGCCCGCCTCCGCGCGATCTGATCCCGCACCCGTGTCAGAGCCGGTGTGCGTACCGCGGGCCGGCGGCCATGAGGTGCTTGTGCACGGCTCCTCCTCAGAGGCGGCGGATGATGCGCAGGTGACGTGCGTAGTAGCCGTGGCCGTCCAGGATTCCCGCGCCGCCGATGTCGCCGAAGGTCGGTCCGTTCGCTCGCATTCGGGAGGAGACGAATCGGTCGTGTCCCTGCTCTTCGACGCCGAGGAAGAATCCCATGTGGGAGATCCTCGTGTCGTCGTGCAGGGCGAAGAAGACCAGGTCGCCGGGTTGCAGGAGCCCCAGGTCGGTCAGCTGGCGCGGGCGGCTGTCCGCGATCTCGATGCCGGGCGCGGCGGCGGCCATCGCACGTGACAGGCGGCCCAGCCCGTCAGTGTGCGGGTCCCGGTCGCGGAACAGACGTACGCCCATGTCATGGCCGAAGAGGAGCCGGATGTAGCCCGAGCAGTCGACGTCGCGGCTCAGCGTCGTACGCGGCTGCCGGCCGGCCCAGACGACTCCGAGGTAGTCGTTCCAGTCCGCGCCCCGTACGCGATGTACCGAGTCCTCGGCCGGTGGCCCGAACCCCGCGTCGAGCGGTCGGCCCGACAGATAGCGGACGGCGTCGGCGAACAGATCCGGCGACCGGCCGCCTAGCTTGGCCCCGAACCAGGTGCGGAACCACGCCTGCTGCTGCTGACCGAACCTCCACGGGCTGGGCGCGAAGCGCACCCAGGCGTCGGTGCGCACCGCGGCGGAGGTGGTGTCGGGATCGGTGAACGTCCGGGTCCGACCGTGGAAGACGACCGTGGAGGAGCCCTCGGTCAGCTGGGCCACCAGATGGTCATGACGGTCATAGACCGCCGTACGGTCCGGATGGGCCGAGCGGATGTACCGGTAACCGGGCAGGAGCGGCCGCGCGGACTTACTGATCTTGTCGTGCGCCCTGGCGTCGACGATCGAACGGCTCATCACCGGCACCAGCGCTATGATCGCCGGCCCGGCGATGGCCGAGAGGAGGATGACCGGCTTCCTCATGTCAGGGCCACCCCCACGGTGAGCAGGACGCAGGACGCCGCGGCGACCGAGATCAGGGACACGATGGTCGGCAGTGCCCGCTGACTTCTCACCTGGTAGGCGATCAGGCCCGGCACGATCAGGCCGAGAGTGTCGTGGGGGAACAGGCTCGGGTACTTACCCGCGAGGGTCAGGAACGCGTCGACCTCGACCAGGACACCGACCAGGACGGTCGCCGCGAAGAGGCGCTTGCCGTACAGGATGGTGTACTGACTCACCAGCTTCATGATCCCGTACATGCACACCGTGGCGCCGATCCCGATCGGGAGGGTCTGGGGCCGTTCGGTGACGGTGAGCGCGAGCCATCCGGGGACGACCAGCCCGCCCGGGGACAGGTTGGTGGTCAGGTAGCAGATCAGGGAGCCCAGCAGCCCGATGCTGAGAATCACCGCGGACAGGGTGGGGCCGACGTCGAGTCCGACCACGGGGAGAAGGTGCAACGCTGTCTCCTAGCACGCGGGATCCATGCCCAGGGCCGCGAGAAGATGCTCCCCTTGGCCATGGATGTTGCCGATCATGAGCAGGGTCGTGGCGGGGGCGGAGCCGCCGGCCGATGCCCTCCAGCAGGCTCTGCCCGGTGTGGGTGTCACCGCCCAGATCGACCACGAGGGAACGATGGGAGCGGCGATCGCGCGCCGCGCCGACCGTGTCGGCGTTCCGATCAGGTAGACCATCGAGGGGTCGATCCGGGCGAGGATCGCGCCCATCTGGGCATTGCGCTCCATGCGGTCCGGCCGGCAGTTGATGACCAGGTGAACGTCACGGCCGGCCAGGTTCAACAGTTCGATGTTCATCAGCGTCGAGGTCGGATCGTTGGCGGCGAACAGGTTCACGGCCTGCAACCCCGTCGCGCCGAACCACCGGCGTTCCACGCGCAGGACTCCGGGGTCCGGCGGCGCGGCGTACATCCCCCCGCAGGGCCTGCTGGCGGGGGATTCCGGCGTGGGCCGCGACCGCCAGGGCCAGGGCGACGTTCTCCTTGAAGGTCACCCAGCCGAATCCCGCCATCTCGGCGTCGGTGACGTCGTCCGGGTTCACCGGGACGAGCGTGCAGTTCCGCTTCCGGGCCTCGTCGGCGAGGACGTCGAAGTATGCGCGTTCCGTGGTGAAGCAGACGCCGCCGTCCGGCATGGAACATGACAACGAGCGAGCGATGTCCTCCAGGGATACGGTCAACACGATTGTCGTCTGCCGTTGTACAAGAGGCACGAACCAGCCAGACACACCAGCATCACTTGTGACACGGGGCCGAAGATCAAAAAGGTTCACCCGGCCGCGGACCGGCTCCCCTCAGGGCAGGTCAGCCGCAGACTGCGCGGGCCTGGGCCGCGGCGACGTGAGTGAAGGTCTTCTTCGTGTCCGTCCAGTCCTTCCCGGTGTTCGCCAGGCGGACGTAGAAGGGGCCGTCGGCCGTGAAGGCCGCGCTGCTGACCCATCGTCCCCGGGACCGAGGCTGGTCGATACCGAAGGAGAGGAGCTTCGCGTCGTCTTTCTTCCGCCGGACCGTGTAGAGGGCGGGGCTCCCGCCGACGAACACCTCGTCGCCGTCGTTCGGAATGAAGATGGCCACCGTGCACTGACGTCCCGACTTGGGATCGAACGCCCATTGGGCGTACAGCTTCGGGTCGGCCTTCTTCGCGTCGCCGGACATCGGAAGCGCGTCGAACTTCCCGTCGCACCCCGCTCCCGAGAAGCCGCCCGAACCGCTCAGCCACCCCGCCTTGCCGTCCTTGTAGAAACCGACACGCTTGTAGGCGCCACCTCCACAGCCCGGCCCGGTGGTGCTCGGGGGGAGGGGAGGCGCGGCCGGGTGCGTGCCGGCCCCTGACGGCTTGCGGCTGCCCCGTCCGGTCAGGTGCGTCACCACGGGAGCCGCGATCAGCGCCGCCAGTACGGTCACACTGGCGATGCCGAGAAGGACGGGCCGCATCATCGAACGGCGAGACGCTCCCTGCGAGGGAGGGGCCTCGGGCGGCGGAGGCCGCACGTCAGTGCCCGCGTCCTCCGCGTACATGGAGGACGCCCAGATGATGGCGGGCGGGTAGGACTCGGCGACGGGATCGTCGGCCGTGTCCGGCGGAACCGGCTCCGATCGCTGCTTCATCCGGTAGGCGTCCCACTCGGAGTAACGGTCAGGCATGGCACCTGTCCTTGCTCACTACGTTCCGACGGCATCTGTCAACAGTGAGCATCTTCCATCTCCTGGCATCGCCAAACGAGCAATCCGCGCCCTAATTCGGCGAGGGCGGTACTTCCGCCCCGCGCCGAGCCGCGCGAACGCACCGGCCGGCGTCGGTGCCCGTGGTGTACAGCAGGGTGTGGCGGCGGTACGCCGTCCGGGACCCGACATCGCGGGGGAGCGGTCGCGTGAGCGCGGGCAGGAACGTCCGCTCCGCCCACGATGGCTGGGAGCGGCTACCCGGTCATGCGGGTCCGCGTCCTGGTCCGTCGAAACCATCGGCGGAGGCGTTCACCGTGCCTGCGCCACCAGGCGGAAAGCCAGGTCAGCTGGAATCCCAGGATAATGGAAACGACCACGACCGCTTCCGCCGCCGCACCTGTGGATTCGGTGACAAGAAAGGTATGAATCGAATCAGCGATCAACCTGACATAAGTCGGGATGGTAATGGCGCCGACGACAAGCATGCAAACGCTCGTGCCGAGGACGAGCAGTACGGCATAGCAGCGAACGGCTACTCGCTCATGTCTGGGAAGTCGCAGTATGGCGGGACTCGCCGATTCGCCGCGTCGCCGGGTGAGGCGGTGGGCGACGTCACGAACGTAAGCGGATCCATCCGCGTAGAGGTTCCGGCATCTCGCCAGATCCTGGAGTATGAAATACACGTCCGTTCGCATGAAGACGAGAAACTGCAGGGGGATCATCGACGAGACCATCAGTACGATGATCGGCAGAACCGATGGGGCGTCGACACCCATTACCCGCAATGTCTTGATGGCAAGAATGGCGAGTGACGCTATCGTCAGATCGATCGCCATCCCCGCGCCGTAGACGGTGAACCGGTGTCTCCGTGGCGCCGTCCAGATTCCGCTGACATCGGTCTGGGCGACGAGGAACTGCAGCCGGGTCCCCAGTCTTATGCGCGCCGGAACATCGGCGGCCCGTGCCGTGGCCAGGTGGCCGATCTCATGGACGAGAATAAGAGCCCACATGACAAGGGCCTGGCTGAGCAGATTCAGGCTTTGATGATCGGTCCAGAACAGCTCCCGATAACTCGGAAACACGCCCGGATCCCAGGCGATCACCCCGAGAGAGACGATCACCACTGTGGCCATCAGCGCGGCCGGGACCGGGCTGAGGGTCCAGCGGACGTGACGCGGTCGTAGCCAGGGGAGGGAGGGTTCCTGAAGAGGGGACTGCGCGACATCGCGATCGTCCACCGCAGCCACGAAGCCGAGGTCGATCAACTGATTCACGAAAGCGACCACGTCGACGGGCTGATCACTGCGTGACTCGAGTTCTCGCCGGATGTCGTCGAGCGGTCGCCCGTCCTGGATTTTCTCGATGACCCGCATGCCCATCTGCGGGATGGCGACGAAGGTCCCGGTCTCGGCCCGGCCGACGATCCACTCCTGCCCGTCCTGGCGAAAGCGGAGGGAGTGCAGGCGAATCGCCGAGTCGTCCTTGGCGAGAGGAGACGCCGGCCGAGTCATCCTAGGTCGTCCCGCAGGCGGGGCAGCCGGGCTGGCGAGGGTGAGAAACGAGTACGGGGTCGGTCAGCGCGACGAGGTTCATGCCGTAGACACGTCCGGCCGGCAGGACCGGGGCCCCCGTGAGAAGGGAGATGGCCGCGTGTGTCATGAGGAGGCCCGTCATCCCGGCCGACGCCGCTGTCACCGGATGCCCAGGTCTCTGCGTACCGAAGGACGGCTCGTCTTCCGGTCTGAAGATCGACATTTCCGGTCGGCGCGCCTCTGCGAGGTTCAGGCACTCCCAGCAGGCGCCGTCGCCCGGTTTGAAGACGCCCACCGTCAGTAGTGCGCCGTGATATCCACCGCCGACCCAGGGAACGTTCTTGGCCAGACAGGCACGGTTGGCCCAGGTGCGAATACTCTCCGGCCGGTCGGCGGCCAGGACGAGCACGTCGCAGTCCTCCGCCAGAGCCTCCAGATCGGCCTGGCCGCGCACGGTGCGTCGCTCGCCTGTGATCTTGATATCGGAGTTCAACCGACCCAATCGGGCGACCGCGGCATCCACCTTCGGTTTGCCGAGGTCGTCCTCGTCGTAGAGAACCTGCCGGTTGAGGTTCGACAACTCCACGACGTCGGAGTCGACGCAGTGCAGATGCCCCACTCCGCTCGCGGCCAGACCTTGCGCCGCCGCGCCTCCGGCGCCACCGACGCCGACCACCACCACGCGCGCGTCACGGAGCATCAACTGCACGTCCCAGGAACCCTCCCTGGGCAGCGTGTCCACCCACCGGAAGTAGGCGTGACCGCGGCTGTAGCGCTCCCGTTCGCGCGGGGAGAGCGTCTCAGGTTCCAGGCTGCTCGCGTCTTCGAGATGTCCGGCGTTGAACAAGGACTCGATCGCGTCAGTGATCTGCGGCGCCGTGACCTGTGTTCGCTCACCCGAGGACATCACCTCGACGATCTCCGGGATGGTGCGAGAGCCGTTCATGGCCTCAAGGAGTTCCCAGATTCGGCCTGAGGGATCCGCGATCTCCGCGGCTATCCCGAAGAGTCCGCTTCCCAGCCGTATACGGCCGTCCGTGGTTCTGTACGGCTGGTGTTCGGGCTTTATTCGAGGGTGGTGGGGCAACGAACGGCCCCGGTCCTCGTCTGTCTGCATCAAGGATTACGCGCCAGATCTGTCGAGCGGATGACTCGATGAGAAGCCCTGGTGGTCGAACATCGAGCGTCCGGAGGTTTTCGAAGTCACGGGCCGCGACAATTGCCGTCGCGACCCGTAATCTGCCTACTTGTACGTCACATTTCGGTAGCGCAGAAACTTGTCGTCTCGATCTGGTCCAGCTTGCGGATTTCGATGTCCATCCTGATCCATTCCCTTTAGGCCGACGGTCCATGGCGTTTCGGCGTCATTGCAGTTGACCGTGGCGTCGGCAGGCCTTCGATTCGGCTGATCATGGGTGATCGTAGACGGGCCCCGGAGCCCTTGGCAATACCACCGTCACGGAGCGTTGTGACCTTAGGTCGCCGACATTGAATTATCTGTCCCCGGCCTCTCGCGTGGGCGAATCATTGCTGGTAGGTCGCTGGAAACGATCAATCGGAAATCAGTCGGCCAGGCCATTCGGGCGAACGGTATATCCACTAATTCACCATATTTCCGAGCGGAAATATATGATACATTACGGCTTCTGTGTTTGCTGAAAAATGTCATCCGGGCAGCTGGGAGTGGTGGAGGCCGGTGCGAACCCCCATTGGGAGACTTCGCCGTCATTCCAGACTGTGCAAATAGCAAGAGATGATCTCCTCGTGCAGCGCCTCGCCGAGCAGCGTGGGGATCAGGTCGGCGCCGTCATCGGAGCGCTCCACGTACCCGTGCCCGAGCATCGCCTCAATGGCGCCCGCGAACGGTTCGTCGTTCAGCAGGTTCACGCCGAACTGGTCGGCGTAGCGCTGGAGCGACATCGGCTGGTTGGCCTTGAAGTTGAACGCCAGCGTCGCCGCGACCGCGCGGACACCGGTGATGCGCCGGCCGAAGCTGATCGGGAGCGAGTCCTCGGTGCTCATGTGGTTGGCGTACTGGCCGATGTTGCCGAGGTTGTGGATCTGGACGAGTCCGTGCTCGTCGCCGGAGTTGACCCACCCGTACGCGCCGGGGCCGAAGGCGACCATCGAGTCGTAACGTTCCCACTTGCTCTTGGACAGGTGCGGCAGGCCCTCGTCGTACGTGCCGGGCGCGCTCCACCAGCACGCGGGCGCCGGCCAGTACTCACGGCCCAGCAGGACGTCGACTCCGGCCATGCGCATCCGGTAGGTGTCCTCGAGCGAGGGGAAGGCGCCCTCCGCGATGAGGCGCTGCCGGACGTTCTCGTTGTTCCACACCGCGCGGTTCCCGATCGCGAGGGCCTGCCGGTCGTTGTTGCGCAGGCGGTACATCGTGACGGTCGGAACGCCCAGGTCGATGAGCCGCTCGATGTCGGCGCTGAACGACTCGGCGGACTGCCGCGGCTGGCCGTAGATCATGTCGACGTTGAACGGGCGGCCCGTCTCGCCGAGGTTGCCGATGGCGGCGACGGTCAGCTCCGAGGAGTGACCGCGGTTGGCGAACTCGTTCACCTCGTCCTGGAGCGACTGGACGCCCATGCTGAAGCGGTTGGCGCCCAGGTCCATGGCGAGCCGGACGTTGTCCGCCCCGAAGTTGTCCGGGTTGCCCTCCATCGTGATCTCGCAGTCGGTGCTGAGCGGGTAGTTGTCACGGATATGGGCGAACAGGCGGTTCGCGGCCTCGGGGACGTTGAGGAGAAGTGCGGCGGTGCCGCCGCCGAGATAGACCGACTCGACGCGCGCCTGTCGAAGCCATTCACATCGCCGTAGGTATCGGTTCGACTCCTCGATCAGTAGATCGGTCCACTGCGTCAGCGCGTTGGTCTCGTCACCTTCGGGAATCAGCCGCTTGACGAAGTTGCAGTAATGGCAGATGTAACTGCACAGCGGCACGTGGAAGTAGAGGTGCAGGGCCTCCTGCTCGCAGGTGAAGCCCTGCAGGCTGGCCTCGGCCTGCCCGGGATCGAGCTCGCTTCCCGCCGTGTAGGTGACGTTGTAGTTGTAGTCGTCGCGATCGACGCGCAGCTGAGGGTCGTTGGCCAGCAGCTCAAGGATGTCGGGGGAGCGGGTGGGTGTCATGAGATGTTCCGGCCCCTTCTAGCGGATGTGAATCACCGAAAGTGAAGAGAACGTCCGCCACGAGAAATAGATCAGGTGATTACTTTCAGGCCCGAGCATCTCTCACTGCTACCCGGTCAAAATTCATTCATACGCGTAATTCAAAATTGAATATTGTACGATGCGATTATGTATGATCACCCGGCGCTGCAGGTCCTGTGTCCCCGGTTGTGTCGGTTCGTGGCGGTAGCCCGGGAGGAACACGTCACCCGCGCCGCTACGCGGTTGCGGACACCGCAGCCCACCCTCAGCCGGGCGATGACCCGGCTGGAGTCCGATCTCGGCGTCCCGCTGTTCGATCGGAACGCCCACCAGCTCCGCCTCACCGGTCCCGGCCGCGCTCTCCTCGCGTACGCCGAGCGTGCCCTGTCCGAGCTGGAGGGCGGCCTCACCCAGCTCGTCGACGACGAGTCGGTCGGCGGTGAGATCACACTCGCGTTCCTTCCGACGCTGGGCGCCCGCCTCGTCCCCTTCGCGCTGCGGGCGTTCCTGACCGTCCACCCCCAGGTGCGGTTCCGGCTGCTGCAGGGCGGATCGGACCTGGTCCTGGAGAAGCTGCGGCTCGGCGAGGCCGACCTCGGCCTGGTCTCGCCGCCGCCCGACGCCCCTGACGTCGCCATCCGCGGGATCTACCGGGAGGAGCTCGTGCTGACCGTGCCGGCCGCGCATCCGCTGGGCGCCCGCTCGGAGGTACGCCTCGCCGAGGCCGCAGGTTGTGAGTTCGTCGGGTTCGCCGACGGGAGCGGGCTGCGCCGGATCACCGAACGGCTCTGCCGGGGCGAGGGGTTCGAACCCCGTCTGGCCTTCGAGGGCGAGACGGCCGAGACCGTACGCGGCCTGGTCGCGGCGGGTCTGGGCCTGGCGCTGCTACCGCCGGCTCCGCTGCCGAGAACCGACGTCCGCGAGCTCCGTGTGATCGACCCACGTGCCGAACGCGAGATCGGCCTCGCCTGGACGCGGGACGTGCGGTCACCCGCGGTGACCGCCTTCCGCGACTTCCTCGTCGACCGGACGCCCGGCCGCCCCGAAGACCGCGGTGGCCCCCACGAGACCGCCTTACCGGGTTTCGACGCGCGGTCCCGCTGATCGGTCAGCGGTGGCCTCGTCGAAGCCTTGGGTCAGCCAGATGCCGCGCCACATCGCCGGGTCAGAGGGCAGGCCGAGCTCGATCAGCGCCGGGCCGTCGGCCGACTCGGCCTTGGCCAGCACGTTCTTCAGCAGGTGGGCGCCATCCTCCACCGCGTCCGGGCGCATCTCCACCGACCAGGCCGCCGCGCCGATCGCCTCGGCCACGCGCCGGTAGCCGAAACCCGGCACGTTGCCGAGATAGTCGCGTCCGCCCGGCCGGGCGCCGCCGCTCACGGCCGCCTGCTTCTCCAGCGAGACCGAGCGGCCGTTGTTGCACACGATGACGAGGATCCGGGCCTGTTCCTGGACCGCCGAGACCAGGCCCTGGAAGGCGTTCGTGAACCCCTGGTCGCCGAGCGTGCACAGCACGCGCAGCGAGGGGTCGCCGATCGCGAGGCCGATCGCCGTCGCCAGCCCGCCGCCGACGAAGCCGCCGTGGTCGCCGTACACGCGCAGGCCCGGCGGCAGGAGCTCGTAGCGTTCGGCGAGCAGCCCGCCGAACATCTGGCTGTCGTCGACGAGAGCGGGCGCGTCCCAGCCGCTCAGCGTCTGGCCGATGGCGCCGACGATCGCCGTGCGCAGCCGCTCGACGGCCTCGTCCGCGGGTTCGGGTGTCGTGCGGGCCGCGGCCTCGCCGGGAGGGGCGAACCAGCGTCCGGTACGCCCGGCGAGCCCATCCGCGAGCGAACGCAGCGTCGTGGCGACCTCGCCTTCGAGGAGCATGTCGCCGCCGCCGAGGTACTCGTTCTTGCGCACCTTCCCGCCGTCGCTGGTGATCGCGACCTTCCGGCAGGGAGGGACGACGCCGACCACGCGCCGGTAGATGTTGCGGTCCTCGAGGGTGACGAACAGGTCGCAGTCGGACAGCAGGGCGCGGTGCGCCTCGCTGAACGGGTTGAACCAGCCGAGGAAGTTGCCGACCTCCTCCACGCGCAGGCGCTCGAACAGCATCGGGCCGCGCCGGTAGCGCAGCTGGAGGACGGGCGCGCCGAGCAGATCGGTCAGCCTCGCGAGGGCCTCCCGCAGGTCAGTGTGGGCGAGGGCGAAGTCGTCGAGGAGGAACAGCGGGCGGGCCGCGCCGGCCATCAGCTCCGTGGCACGCGTGAGGTCGGAGGCCGCCGCGACCGGCGGCGCGGGAGGACACCAGGGCCGGGCGAGCTCCGCGGCCGGGATCCAGCGCGTCTCGGCGACGTCCTGCGGGATGCCGAAGATCGAGGGCCGGGTGGGCGGGCGTGCCGAGCTGCCCAGCGCGTCGCGGAACCGGCGGACGAACTCCTCCGCCGCGCGAGCCCGGGCCGGAGCGTCGCCGGGGATCGCCGGCGCCTCCCAGGACCACTGCGCGAAGGTGCCCATCGAGGCGATGAGGTCCGGCTCGGCGTGGGGCGGCAGGAAGCGCGCCGACCGGGTGGAGGCGAGACCCACGATGACGAGGGTGCCGGTCTCGTTGCGGTGGGCGTCGGCGAGGGCGCCGGCCGCGTTGGTCAGGCCGCGGGCACCGTGCACGATCGCCACGCCGCGGTTGGCGCGCGGCAGGGACGTGCCGGCCGCCATGAAGACGCACTCCTTGTCGCCGCGGGCGTTGACGAGACGGAGCCGGCCGGCCGCCTCGACCGCGTCGCACAGCGCGAGTTCGGAGGTGCCGGCATAGGCGAAAACGGTCTCGGCGTCGTGTTCGGCGAGGAGAAGCGCGACGGTCTCGGCACCGGTCAGGACCGTGTCTTCCGCCAATCCGGAAATGCCGCTGTGAACTGCGTCGTTGCGTCGATGCGGCTGAGACGATGACATTTCTCATCCCTCACAAAGTGCGGTTCGTCCCCCCGGTCAGTGTATATCGGCGTCCCTTACCCCACTTTTCGGGCGATTGACGCTCGTACGAAATGCGGGTATGGGATAGCGGTATGGACGGTCTGGTCTGTTCCCATCGCGGCCCCTTCACGTACGCGGACGTCGACGGGCGGATCGAGGAGCGGCCGGGAAACGGCGGGCTCGTCAACGCGGTCTCGGGGCTGCTGCGCGGCGGCGACAGGCTCGCGTGGCTCGCGTGCGCGCTCTCCGACCTCGACCGTGAGGTGGCCCGCGGACGCCGTCCGGCCGGCGACGGCCGGGTCGGCGCGCGGCTGCTCGACATCCCCGCCGAGACGCACCGGCTCTTCTACGACGAGGCGTGCGTCACCGGCCTCGGCTTCCTCTTCCACGGCCTCGTCGACCAGGCCCACACCCCGACCTTCGACGCGCGGCTCGACCGCGCCTGGGCGGCGTACCGGGAGGTGAACCGCGCCTACGCGCGTGAGGTGGCGAAGACGGCCGTGGCGGGACCGGTGTTCGTCGAGGACTACCACCTGATGTTCGTCGCCGACGCGCTGCGCGAGATCGGGTTCTCTCCTCCCGGGCCGACGGTGTACTTCCACCACGTGCCCTGGTGCGCGCCGGCCTACTTCGCGCTGCTGCCGCGCGCGGCGCGTACCGAGGTCCTGTCGCGGCTGCTGGCCTTCGACGCCCTCGGCTTCCACGCGCGGATGTGGGCGGACGCCTTCGTGGCCTGCTGCGAGGCCTTCCTGCCCGGCGCCGAGTGCGAACCCGGCCGGGTCCGCTGGCGCGACCGGGAGACGCCGATCGTCGTCGCCCCGGCCCAGGTCGACGTGCCGCACCTGCGCCAGGTCATGGCGGGCGACGCGGCGGAGCGCTGGCGCGACCGGCTGACCCGGCTCGCCGCGGGGAGGCGTGTCATCGTCCGCGCCGACCGGGTCGACCTGTGGAAGAACGTCATCCGCGGGTTCGCGGCGTTCGAGCGGCTGGTCCTGGACGGGGGCGCGCCCGACACCGTCTTCGTCGCGCTGCTCGTCCGGTCGCGGACCCACCTCCCGGAGTACCGCAGATACCTGGCGGCGTGCCGGCGGGAGGCCGGGCGCGTCAACGAGCGGCTGGACCCGTACGGGCCCGGCCCGATCCACCTGCTGGTCGCCGGCGGGAGCGAGCACGCCCGTGCGCTGGCCGGGCTGGGCATGGCCGACGTCGCGCTCGTCAACTCCACCAGCGACGGCCTCAACCTGGTCGCCAAGGAGACCGCGATCGCCGGAGAGGGGCGTACGCGCCTCGTGCTCAGCGAGACGACCGGCGCGCACGAGCAGCTCGGCGCGTGGGCCCACACCGTGCACCCGTTCGACATCGGGCAGACCGCCGGCGCGCTGGCGGCGGCGCTCGCCGAGGACGGCGCCCCCGGTCTGCGTGACGCGGTGCTCGATGACTCACCGGAGTCGTGGATACGCCGCCGGCTGGCTCCCGTTTCTTCGGCCTGACAATGGGCACCAAAGATCAGAACCATTATCGGATCAGCACATTGGGGTCAGCATGGAGCGTTCCCGTGGCCGCTCGGCGATCGCCGGACCGGAACAGCTCGCCGACCACGCCTCCACCGACGAACTCACGCGACTGGCCGACGAGGATCTGAGACTCGCGCTGTTCATCCGCCATTTCGAGCGCAAACTCCTCGACCTGTTCGAAGAGGGCAGGATCAACGGCACGACGCATACCTGTATCGGCCAGGAATACATTCCGGTCGCCCTGCGCCCCCTGCTCGACCTGAGCGACTTCGTCTTCAGCAACCATCGCGGGCACGGCCACTACCTCGCCCGCTACAAGGATCCCCACGGCCTGCTCGCCGAGATCATGGGCCGCCGCGGCGGAGTGTGCGACGGTGTCGGCGGCAGCCAGCACATCCTCCGCGACCGCTACCTGTCGACGGGAGTGCAGGGGCAGAGCCTGCCGGTCGCGACCGGGGTCGCGCTCGCGCTGAAGCGGTCGGCGCCCGGCTCCCTGGCCTGTGCCTACGTGGGCGACGGCACGTGGGGTGAGGGGTCGACGTACGAGGCGCTCAACATGGCACGGCTCTGGCGTCTGCCCCTGGTCGTCGTGGTGGAGAACAACGGCATCGCGCAGACCACCGCCACCGAGACCCAGATGGCCGGGACGATCGCGGGCCGCTGCAGGGCGTTCGAGGTCTGGCACCACCACATCGCGTTCGCCGACATCAACCTGATCCGCGAGGAGCTCGACCCGCTCATCCGCCGGGTCCGCGACTCGCTGCTGCCCCTGGTGATCGAGTTCGAGACCGAGCGGGTCGGCCCGCACAGCAAGGGCGACGACACGCGCCCGGCGCTCGCCCTCGAACACGTACGCGAACGTGACTGGTGCGGACGCTACGCGCGGGAGTTCCCCGACCAGTTCGCACGCTGGGACGGCGAGGTGCGGGCGCGCGTCGACGTGATCGCCGAAGAGGTCGCCGCCCTGCCGCCCGCGAGGCCCGAATGAGAGTTTCGGAGAACCTCAACCGGGCGCTGCACGATCTGCTCGCGGACAACCCGGGCCTGCACCTGCTCGGCGAGGACATCGCCGACCCGTACGGCGGCGCGTTCAATGTCACCAAGGGGCTCACCACGCGCTTCCCGGACCGCGTGATGCCGACGCCGCTGAGCGAGGCCGGCATCGTCGGCGTCGCGGCCGGCCTCGCGCTGGCCGGCGACGGTGCCGTCGTCGAGATCATGTTCGGTGACTTCGTCGCCCTCGCCTTCGACCAGATCGTCAACTTCGCGAGCAAGTCGGTGTCGATGTACGGGCGGCGGGTCCCGATGCCGCTGCTGGTGCGCTGCCCGATGGGAGGGGGCCGCGCGTACGGCCCGACGCACAGCCAGAGCCTGCAGAAGCACTTCGTCGGCGTCCCGGGGCTCACGCTGCACGAGATGTCGCCCTTCCACGACAACGGGCCGCTGCTGCGCGAGATCCTCGCCGGGGGCGAGCCGACGATGTTCTTCGAGGACAAGCGTCTCTACACCCGGCAGATGTTCGCCGACGGCACGGTGGACGACCTGTTCTCCTACGACTTTCCCGTACCGGGTACGGCGCGGGCCTTCGCCGGCGAGATGGGGTCCGCCGACTGCGTGGTGATCGCGCCGGGAGGCGTCGCGCACCAGGCGCTGAGCGCGGCGCGCAGGCTGCTGGTCGAGCGCGAAGTCTCGTGCGAGGTGCTCGTGCCCTCGCGGCTCTACCCGTTCGACGTCGTGCCGCTGCTGCCGCTGCTCAAGGGGGCCGGCCTGGTCTGCGTGGCAGAGGAGAGCACGGCGGGCGGCACGTGGGGGAGTGAGATCTCCCAGCTCGTCCACCAGGAGCTGTGGGACGACCTGCGCCGGCCGGTGCTGCTCGTCCACTCCAAGGACAGCGTCATCCCCGCGTCGGCGCACCTGGAGAAGGACGTCCTCATCCAGGACGACACGATCTTCGACGCGCTGGTGGAGGCACTCGATGGCTGAGATCCGGGTCCCCAAGCTGAACAACAACGACCAGGAGTACACCCTCACCGAGTGGCTGGCCGGCGACGAGGAGCCGATCGAGCCGGGCACCGCGGTCGTCGCGCTGGAGACCTCCAAGGCCGCCGAGGAGATCGGCTGCGACGAGGGCGGCGTGCTCTGGCACGGCATGAAGGAGGGCGCCCTGTGCGAGCCCGGCGCGGTGATCGGCTGGGTGGTGCCGCCGGGCACGCCGCGTACTGAGGAACACGCCGTCGCGCGGCCCGGCGGCGGGCAGGACAGCGACCAGGTCGTCACCGAGCCCGCGCGCAGGCGCATGGAGGAGCTGGGCGTCGACCCGGCACGGGTACGCGAGCTGGACCGCACCCTCGTACGCGCCGCCGACGTCGAACGCCTCGCGGAGACCGGTGACCAGGGCGAGAGGGGCGGCCCGGCCGGCGTCCACACGGTGCCCGCGGTACAGGCGGCGGTCGGGCGCATGGTCGGCCGTTCCCACCGGGAGATCCCGGCCGCCTACACCGTGATGAAGATCGACGTCGGCGCCGCGCAGGAGGCGGCCGCGCGACTGGGCCGGCGGCTGCGCAAGCCGGTGGGGCTGCCGGAGTTCCTCATCGCCGCCGTCGCGCCGCTCCACGCGAGGTTCCCGCTGTTCTTCGCCGCGCCCGCCGACGACCGCTCGGCCCGGCTGCCGGACGACGCGCACGTCGGCGTCACCGTCGACCGGGGCGACGGCCTGTACGTCCCGGTCATCAAGAACGCCTCCACCCGCACCCTGGAGGAGATCGTCGAGGCGCTGCGGGAGTTCCGTGCGAGCGCGGCGAAGGGCGCGTTCCGCGAGCAGGACCTCACGGGCGGGAACATCAGCGTCGCGCTGCACCACAACCCCGGCGTCGTGCTGGCGATCCCGTTCGTCTTCCCGGGCCAGACCTGCTGCCTGGCGCTCGCGAGCGCGCAGAGCGAGGTCGCCCTGGACGACGACGGCCGGGTCACGGCGCGTACGGTCGCCAACCTCGGCCTCGCCTACGACCACCGGTTCGTCAACGGCGGCCAGGCGGTGGCGTTCCTGGAGGCGGTCAAGGAGTCCCTGGAGGCGCCGAGCTGACCCGGCCGCCCTGGTCGGTGTAGGCCGACCACAGCGCGGCGTACACGCCTCCGGCGCCGGCCAGTTCGTCGTGGGTGCCGACCTCGGCGACGCGGCCCTCGTCGAGCACGACGATACGGTCGGCCCGTGCGGCGGTGGTGAGCCGGTGCGCGACGACCAGCGTCGTACGCCGCGTGGTCAGCTCCGCGGTCGCACGCGTGACGGCGGCCTCCGAGGCGAGGTCGAGTGCCGCCGTCGCCTCGTCGAGCAGCAGGATGTCGGGGTCGACGAGGCGCGCGCGGGCGAGGGCCAGCAGCTGGCGTTCGCCGGCCGACAGCGTCCGCCCGCGCGGTCCGACCGCGTGCAGGTAGCCGGCCGGCAGCCCCGCGATCATCTCGTGCGCGCCGACGGCGCGGGCCGCGGCCTCCACGGCGGCGTCGTCGGCGTCCGGCCGCCCGTACGCGATGGTGTCGCGCACCGAGCCGGGAACGAGGTAGGACTCCTGCGGCACGATGCCGAGCCGCCGCCGGTAGGCGGGGATGTCGTAGGAGCGCACGTCCACACCGTCGACGAGCACGGCGCCCTCGGTCACGTCGTAGAACCGCGCGACGAGCTTGACCAGCGTGGACTTGCCCGCACCCGTACGGCCGACGAGCGCCACCGTCTCACCGGGCTCCACCGTCAGGTCGACGCCGCGGATCGATTCTGGCAGGTCCGGCCCGTACCGGAAGCGGACGCCGCGCAGCTCGATCCGGCCGCGCAGGCGCCCGACCTCGAGCGGATGTTCCGGCGGGGGCGGCGACACCGGGACGCGCAGGAAGCCGCCGACCTCGCGCACCCCGACGGTGGCCTGCTGGTAGGCGTCCAGCACCTCCGACAGCTGCTGCACGGGCCAGAAGAGCATCTCGATGTAGAGCAGGTACGCGATCAGCGCGCCGGCCGACATCGCGCCGCTGCGTACCTGGCCCGCGGCGACGAGCAGGACGAGCGCGCCCGAGACCGTCGACAGCAGCTGCACGAACGGGAAGTAGAGCGCGCTGTAGAGCTGGGCGCGCATCCGCGAGACGCGGTAGGCGTCGCTGCGGCGGGCGAACCGCGCCTTCCGCTGGCCCTCGCGGCGGTACGCCTGCGTGACGCGCAGGCCCGCGACGTTCTCCTGCAGGTCGGCGTTGACGTCGCCGGTCTTCTCCCCGGAGTCCTGGTACGCGCGGCCGGACTTGGCGCGGTACAGCAGCGTGGCCACCGCGAGCGCCGGCATGACGGTGAGCACCAGCAGCCCCAGCCGCCAGTCGATGACGAGCAGGCCGACCATGATCCCGGCGAAGGACAGCAGCGAGTTGACCATGGCGACCAGACCGGTGCGCAGGAACACCGACAGCGCGTCGATGTAGATCGTCATCAGGGTCGAGATCCGGCCCGACGACTCGCTCTCGTAGTAGTTCAGCCCGAGCCGCTGCAGGTGGGCGAACACCCGCACGCGCAGGACGTGGACGAGCCGCTCTCCGTTGCGTCCCACGATGGCCGTGCCGGCGACGTTGACGCCCCAGTCGGCGGCGACGATCGCGACGCCGACGGCCGACAGGACGGCCAGTTTCTGGAACCCCGAGGCCAGCACCCCGCGGTCGATGCCGTCACGGGTCAGGATCGGCAGCGTCAGCCCGGCCGCCACATCGAGGATGTCGAGGACCAGTGCGACGGCGAGCGCGCCGAGGATCGGCGGCAACAGCCGGCGGAGCCGGAAGCCGGGCTCGGGCGTGCGCGCCGCCTCGCGGTCGATCGCGGGCCGGTCGCGCGGCGGCAGCGTCTCAGGGGTGTCGGACGGCCGCTCCTCCGCGTCCCACAGGTCCGGGGTGGCCCGCGCCACGGCGGGCTCGGTCCCGGTGCCCTCCGCGTCGTCACCGGGCCCGGACAGCAGGCGCCGGTACAGCGCGCACCGGGCGGACAGCTCCTCATGGGTGCCCGTGTCCAGGACGCGGCCCTCGTCGAGCACGGCGATCCGGTCCGCGAGCCGGAGCGTCGAGCGCCGGTGCGCGATGAGCAGCGTCGTACGGCCCTCCAGCACGCGCCGCAGGGTGGCGTTGATCACCGCCTCGACGCCGGGGTCGACGGCGGACGTCGCGTCGTCCAGCAGCAGGATCCGGGGGTCGGCGAGGATCGCGCGGGCCAGTGCGACCCGCTGCCGCTGGCCGCCGGACAGCGTCAGGCCCTCCTCGGCGACGACCGTGTCATAGCCCTGGGGGAGGCGGCGGATGAAGCCGTCGGCCTCGGCCGCCTTCGCCGCCGCGACGACCTCGGCGTCGGACGCGCCGGGCCGGCCGAAGGCGATGTTGGCGCGCACGGTGTCGGAGAACAGGAAGGCGTCCTCCAGGACCGGCCCGATCGCGGCCCGCAGCGAGCCGCGCGTCAGGTCGCGGACGTCGTGGCCGTTCACCCGGACCGCGCCGGCCTGCACGTCGTAGAACCTCGGCAACAGCATCGAGATCGTGGACTTGCCCGACCCGGAGGTGCCCACGATCGCGACGGTCTCGCCGGGCGCCACGCGCAGGCTCAGCCCGTCGAGCACCGGGTGGGCGGGGTCATAGCCGAACCGTACGCCGTCGAACTCGACGGCGGCGGGACCGCCCGGCAGCGTGACGGCGCCGGGCCGGTCGGCCACGACCGGGCGCGCGTCGATCACCTCGAAGACGCGCAGCGCGCTGGCCGCCGCCTGCTGGACGAGCGTGACCTGCCCGGCGAGGAAGCGTACCGGCGCGACCATCTGCAGCAGGTACAGCGAGAACGCCAGGAAGGTGCCCAGGCTGATCGAGCCGTGGATCGCGAGCCACCCGCCGAGCGCGAGCACGCCGATCTGGCCGAAGAGCGGGACCGCGCGCAGGGCCGGATCGTAGCGGGCGGTCAGGTTCACGGTGCGCACCCGCGCGGCGTACAGCCGCTCGCTGGCCCGCTCGAACCGGTCGAGCTCCTGCTCCTCCTGGCCGAACCCCTTGACCACCCGTACGCCGGTGACCGCGCCGTCCAGGACGGAGGCGACGTCGGCGGCCAGCTCCTGCGCCCGCCAGGTGGCGGGGAACAGGCGCCGCCGCGACGCGAGCGCGATCACGAGCAGCAGCGGGCCGGTCAGGGCCGCGACGAGCGTGAGCAGGGGCGACAGGACGGCCATGATCACTAATGAGAAGGTGAACACGGCGACGTTCCCGAGCATCGTCGGCATCCAGATCAGCGCCGCGATGATGTTCCTGATGTCGGAGATCGCCCGCGCGATGACCTGCCCGCGGTCCAGCTCGTCCTGGCGGGTGCCGTCGAGGCGCGAGAGCGACTCGAACATCTCCACGCGCAGGTCGTGCTGCACGTTCATGGCGAGGCGCCCGCTGACGTAGTTGAGCAGGAACGACCCGGCGAACGTCAGCAGCGCGGCGCCGACGAGCACCAGCACGTACGGGCCGATGGGGTGCCGGTGGGACAGGATCGCCCCGTCGATGATCCGGCGTTGCACCAGCGGGATGAGCAGCGACATCGCCGCGGCCGTCAGCGCGCCGCCGGTCGCGACGTACAGGTGCCGCCGGTGCCGGCGGCAGTACCGGCCCACGCGGCGCAGCGGCGCCCCGCCGCGGGTCATCCCGGCTCGTGGCACGAGTGCGCGAACTCCTCGATCGCGGCCGTGATGGCGGGCACGGTCGGCGTGTCGTAGAAGACGGAGAGAGGCACCTCGACCCGCAGCTCCTCGCGGACGCGGATCGCCATCCGCGTGATGGCGAGCGAGTGCCCGCCGAGGTCGAAGAGGTTGTCGCGCAGGCGTACCGCGTCGACGTGCAGGACCTCCCGCCAGATGTCGGCGATCGTCGCCGCGATCCCTCCGCACACGGCGGGTCCGGGCGAGTCCTCGTCCTCTCCGCGGGTCGCGTGCGGCAGGGCGTCGCGGTCGACGGTCCCGTCGGCGGCGTGCGGCATCCGGTCGACGGTGACGTACACGTCGGGCGGCCGGCCTCCCGGCCGCGCCGCCGCCATGTGGCAGCACAGCCGATTCAGATCGCCGGCGGACGCTTCGGGGACGACATAGGCGACCACCTGCTCGTCCATCTCGTCCCGGTGGAGGACGACCGCCGCCTCGCGGACGCCGGGGTGCGCGGCCAGCGCCGCCTCGGTCTCCTCACGTTCGAGGGAGTCGCTCACGCCTCACTCCTCGCGTCGTGCCTGCGCGATCACGCCGCAGATCTCGTTGATCGTGGGGGCTTCGTAGAAGGTCTCGAGCGGGATGTCGACGCCCGTACGCCGGAAGATGCGCGCGGAGATCTGCGTCACGATCAGGGAGTTCACGCCGAAGTCGAAGAGGTTGTCATCGAGGCCGACCTCGCCGGCGCGCAGCACGTCGCGCCAGATCTTCGCGACCGTCTCCAGGTCCTCCTCCCGTACGCCGGCCGACCGGGTGACGGCCGGCCTCCGCGCGCGGCCCGCCTCCGGGGACAGCCGGCCGACGTCCAGGCGGCGGTCGGGTGTGAGGGGGAACTCCGGCAGCGTGACGTAGCCGACCGCCGTCCCCTCGGGCAGCGTGGCGGCGAGCCATCCGCCCAGCTCCTCCTCCGCCGGCGGCTCGTCGCCCGCGGGCAGGAGGTAGGCGAGGAGACCGCCGTCCTCGGCCGTGGTGACGGCGCAGCGGGCGACGGCGTCATGCGCGCCGAGCCGGGCCTCGACGTCGGCGAGCTCGACCTCCTGCCCGTTCAGCCGGATCCGGCGGTGGTCGCCGCCGAGGAAGTCCAGCTCGCCGTCGGGCCGCCACCGCGCACGCTTGCCCGTGCGGGCGAGCCGCGAGCCGCCGGACCCGAAGGGGTCGGGCGCGAACCGCCCGTCGTCGTCCCGCGCGAGGGCGGGCCCGGCGACGCACAGTTCGCCGGGCGAGCCGATCGGCACGAGGGCGCCGGACGCGTCGAGGAGGTGGACGCGCGCGCCGGGGACGGGCCGGCCGATCGCGACCGTCTCCGCGCCGGGCGCGACCTCGCCGCAGGTCGACCAGAGCGCGGCGTCATCGGTGCCGTGGACGTTCCAGAGCCGCCGGAGGCGCGCGCGGAGCCGGCGGGCGAGCGTCGGCTGCAGGGTCTCGCCACCGCTGAGCGCCGTGAGGCCGGGGGCGTCCAGACCGGCGTCGAGGAGGAGCTGCCACAGGGAGGGCGTCGCCTGCGCGTGGGTGATCGCGTGCCGGCCGACGAGGGCGACCAGTCGCGCGGGTTCATCGGCCTCCTCGGGAGCGGGAACGACCACCCGCCCGCCCGCGGTCGCCGGCAGGAGGAGTTCGAGGGCGGCGCCCGGCGCCGTCACCCGGCTCAGCGCCAGGAACGTGCCGCCGGGCCCGAACTCCAGGATCGCGCGGAACGCCAGGAGCGCGCCGGTCAGCGCCCGGTGGTCGAAGCGGACGATCCGGCTCGGGCCGTCCGGCGTGGGGGAGAGGGCGGCGTAGGCGACGTCCTCCGGTGCGGGATCGGCGAGGGCGTCCGCGCCGCAGTTCCCGCAGACGCAGCCGTCCGCGTCGAAGGCCAGCACGGGCGGGCCTCCGGTCCCGGCCGCCGCACTCAGCACGGCGGAGACCCCGGACCGTACGGTGGGGCCGTCGGGGCCTGCCAGGAGGTACGCGGCCCCGGCCCGGAGCACGGCCAGCATGCCGGTGAGGGCGTCGGCCGGGTCGCCGGTCTCGATCGCGACGAGCGATCCGGGCGTGACGCCCGCGCACCGCAGGCGGCGTGCCAGGCCCTCGGTGGCGGCGTCGAGCCGCTCACCGGTCGTCTCGGCCGTCCCGCGCAGGACGGCGACGCCTCCGCGATCGGCGGCGACGCGCTCGGCGAACAGGTCCACGACCGTACGCTCCGCGGCGCCGGCGGGCTCGCCGGGGTTCGCGGCCAGGAGCAGTCCGCGCTCGGAGTCGCCCAGGAACGTCAGGGCGCCGACGCGCGTGTCGGGCGCCGCGACCGCCTGGTCGAGCAGCTCACGCCAGTGGCCCGCGACCCGCTCGGCGCTCTCGGCCGGGAAGCGCTCCTCGGGATGGTTGATGATGAAGCGCATGCCGTCGTCCTCGTTGAAGACGAGCACCCAGAACGCGCCGCGAGCGCTCTGGTTGGGAAGGCGTTCGCCGCGGATCCGCAGGCCCGGCAGTGTGTGAGCCGGGCTCGACCGCCGGTAGCTGATGGACACGGCGGTGCGCATGGCGGCCGGGCGCACCCCGGTGACGGCGCGGTTGAGCGGTACCCCGCGGTGGGGGGACAGCCCTCCCAGGTGCTCGTGCACGGCCGCGGCGAGCTCGCGGAAGGTCAGGTCACCGCCGACTCTCGCGGCGACGGGCAGCTCCTGGGCGAACGGGCCGATGGCGTCGGCGAACTCCTCCGGCCGGAGCCCGAGTGCGACCGTGATGACCGGATCGGCGTTGCCGTAGCGGTACAGCAGGGCGTACATCGAGGCCAGCAGGAGTTCGAACCGCGTCACGCCCAGCGCCTCGCCGGCCCGGCCCAGCGCGTCCCGCCGCTCGGCGCCGATGGTGAACCGGATCGTGTGCGCGGGGGCGGCGTACCCGATCGGGCCGGTGACGCCCGGCAGGGCCATCTGGTCCGGCTCCTGCCACCGCTCGCGCCAGAAGCGCCTCGCCGTGGGCAGGGCGGCGGCGATGCGGCGCTCCTCCCCGGCGGCGTAGCCGGCGAAGGACGCCGCGGGCGCCTCGGGCCCGGCGCCGGAGACGGCGGCCCGGTAGCAGGCGGCGAGGTCGCGGGTGAACAGGTCGAGCGAGGGGCCGTCGAACACGAGGTGGTGGGTCACGAGCAGCAGCGCGTGCCGGCCTGGGCCGAGCGGCGCCAGCACGAGGCGGACCAGCGGCCCGCGCTCGAAGTCGAAGGGGGCCGGCGCGTGCCGCCGGACGAGCTCGGCGAGCCGCGCCTCGGGGTCGCCCTCGCCCGGATCGTCGATCTCCAGCTCCGGCACGCGGTCGGCCGGGCGCATCCACGGGACGCCGCCGTCCTCCTCGAACGCGCTGGTCAGCACGGGGTGCCGGGCGAGCACGGCGGCGCAGGCCGTCCGGAGGGCGCCGGTGTCCAGCTCTCCGTCGAAGGTGATGAGACACGGCGCGTGGTAGGCGTCGTGCATGTCGCGGGTGCGTTCGTTCAGCCAGATCCCCTGCTGGGCGAACGACGTACGGCCCTGCTGGTGCCCGTCAGACATCGGAAGCCTCGATCGTGTGCGCGGACAGGTCGGTGACGAACGCGGTGAGATCCTCGGCCAGGTCCTCGACGGTGGGCTCGTCGAACGCGGCGGCGTTGAAGTCGAGCCGGGCGGCCATGGGCTCGCCCTGCTGTTCGAAGACGCAGAGCTGCGGCGTGCTCAGGCCGCTGCCGGGCGTGTCGAGGTCGTCGACGAGCGTCGGCGGAAGGTCGAAGGCCGTGGAGTCCAGGCCGGGCAAGTGCGGTGGAACGTGCCAACTGTAATAACCGAGGCAGGGGGCGTACGGGAACCGCGCGGCGTACTCGGCGTAGGGGTAGTCCTGCCGGGCGTGGGCGTCGAGGATCGCGGTGCGGGTACGCCGCAGCAGCTCGCCGAACTCCGGCTGGCCGGCCAGGTCGACGCGGATCAGCAGCGAGGAGAACAGGCAGCCGATCGCGTTCTCCGAGCCCGGCAGCGTACGCGCGGCGGCCGGCGAGAGCAGGACGATGTCGGTGGCCCCGGACCAGCTCGACAGCACGGCGCTCCACGCCGAGAGCAGCACGGCGAAGGGGGTGGCCGACGCCGCGCGGGCGACGCGCGCGACCCCGGCGGCCGCCTCGCGTCCGATCGTGAAGTCGTGGGAGCGCGGCCGCACCTCGTCGGCCGGCTCGCGGCCGGGGAAGATCTCCAGCGCGGCGGGCGCCCCGGCGAGCGCCTCGTCCCAGGCGGCGCGGTTGTCCGGCCAGCGTTCCCGCGACCGGCGGACGACCTCCGAGGCGGGCAGGACCGGGCCGGAGCGTACCGGGCGGCCCGCGCGAAGCGCGGAGTAGGCGACGCCGAGGTCGCGCAGCAGCGGACCCATCGACCAGGCGTCGAACACCAGGTGGTGGACCGCGAGCAGCAGCACCTGGTCGCGGTCGGCCACCCGGATCACGGTGGCCCGCAGCAGCGGGCCGTCGGCGAGGTCGAACGGCCGGTCGCGCTCGGCCAGTGCGAGTACGCGGGCGTGAGCCAGCCGCTCCCCGGCGTCCTCGCCCGCGGCGGCGACCCGGCGGATCTCCGGCGGCCGGTCGCCGAGCACGACGGGACGCCGACGGCCGGCGCCGCAGAAGACCGTGCGGAGCGCCTCGTGCCGCGCGACGACGTGGGCGAGAGCGGCGCCGAGCAGGTCCGGGTCGAGCTCGTCGGTGATCCGCAGCGCCACGGTGACGGGCGCCGGATGCCGGAGCCCGTCCGGCCCGTCCATCCAGGCGAGGAACGCCTCCTGCTGCGCGCTCAGCGGGACCTCGTCGCTCATGGCGTCACGCGTCACCGGGAGCGCGGGAGCGCTCCGCCTCGAGGCGTTCGCGGAGCTCCGCCTTGACCACCTTGCCCACCTCGTTGCGGGGCAGGGCGTCGACGGTGAGCCACCGCAGCGGGACCTTGTGCCGGGCCAGCCGCTCGCGCAGGAAGGAGCGCACCTCCGGCAGTGAGCCGTCCTCGCCGAGCACGACCGCGGCCGCGACCATCGAGCCCATCACCTCGTGCGGGACGCCGAACACCGCGGCCTCGCGTACGCCGGGGTGGTCGTACAGGACGGACTCCACCTCGGGGGTGGAGACCTTGAGACCGCCGGACTTCACGACGTCGCTCTCGCGGTCGACCAGGAACAGGCGGTCCTCCTCGTCGAGGTAGCCGACGTCGCCCATGCGCACCCAGCCGTCCTGGAAGACCGCGGCGTTCTCCTCGGCGGCGCCGTAGTAGGAGCGCGAGGGCGCCGGGCAGCGGAGCCACACGTCGCCGGTCTCGCCGGGCGGCAGCGAGGAACCGTCCTCACCGGCGATGCGGATGCCGACGTTGCCCACCGCGAAGCCGGCCGACTCGGGCTCTTCCGGATCGACCATGAGAAGGAGCTGCGCGGGCATCGCCTCGGTCGAGGAGTAGGCGTTGAAGACGGTCGCGCCCGCGAAGATCTCGGTCAGGGCGAGCGCGACGGACTGGGGGAGCGCGGCGCCGGACGACGCGACCATGACCACGCTGGAAAGGTCGTGCCGCGCGGCGGCGCCGGAGGCGATCAGGTCGATCGCCATCGCCGGGACAAGGAACACCGTGCCGACCGAGAACTCCGCGATCGCGCCGCAGAAGCGCTCCGCGTCGAAGCGTTCGAGGGCGAGCCCGGGAGGACTGGCCGAAAGCGAGTGGAACAGCGCCATCTGACCGGCGGTCGTGCCGATCGGAAAGGCGTGGACGAAATACTGCGAATGGTCGAAGAGCCGGTGGAGGGGCGTGAGCCGCTGGCCGAAGGTGAGGTTCTCGTGGCTCGCCGCGACGCCCTTCGGCTTTCCCGAGGTGCCCGAGGTGTAGAGGATCTGGGCGAGGTCGCCCGGCCGCGGGTCGACCTCGGGCGGTGGGGCGTCGCCGCGGTCGAGGTCGTCGAAGGGCAGGTGCGGTATCGGCGGCTCGCCGGTCCGCGGCACGCCCGTGACGGCCACCGTGGCGCCAGAGGAGGCGAGGATCTCGTCGCACTCGGCCGGGGTGGCGTTGTGCGGGACCGGTACGGAGACGGCCCCGGCCCGCTGGGCGGCGCAGTAGGCGATGGCGTACTCGGGCCAGCACGCGTTTCCGAAGACCAGGCCGACCCGGTCACCGGGCCCCACTCCAGCGCCTGCGAGCCCTCCGGCGAGACGTTCGGACCGGCGGTGCCAGTCGCCGAACGTGAGCGACGCGCCGCCGTCGAGCCGCAGCGCGAGGCGGCCGGGCTCGGTCCCGGCCCGCGCCGCGAGCAGGCGGGGAACGGTCACGACATCTGCTTCCCGCGCCGCGGTCGGCAATTTCTCGCCCATAAAGACCACGTCTCTCGCCGTCGCGGATCGATGAGTCCGAGTTGGGGACAGATAGGCCGCGACGGTACCAGCAGTGATGTTTACCGTCAACGACTAAATGCGCTGACCTGCTGTAATCATCCATTCGCGGACATGGCGTTTTTGTTGAAAATAAAACTGATCTTGACGGCTAGTGGAATTGTGACTATCATCCACCCTACCTTTATCTCGGCCAATATGTTTTCTGAGGCGCATGGCGTTTTTCACTGCTGAGAGCGTGGTCAGATGACCGGCGAGGCGGAGCGACGTCGCCGTCGGGCCGGTGCGGTGCGCGTGGCGCGGGCCGCCGACCGCCCGGCACTCGCCCGTGCCGGCCGGCCGGACCCCCTCCCCCTGTCATTCGCCCAGCAGCGCATGTGGTTCCTGAACCGCCTCGAAGGCGGCGCGGCCTACAACGTCCCGGTGGCCGTACGGCTGAGGGGTGACCTCGACCGGGAGGCCCTGACCGCCGCCCTTTGCGACGTCGCGGACCGGCACGAGACCCTGCGCACGGTCTACCCCGAGACCGGTGGCGTCCCTCGGCAGGAGATCCTCACCGGTGCCGCGAGCCGCCCGGAGCTCACGGCCGTGCCGGTGGGGCCGGGCGACGACCTGGCGGGTCTCGTCGCGGACGAGGCCGCGCGTGAGTTCGACGTGAGCCGCGACCTGCCGTGGCGGGTGCGGCTGTTCGTGCTCGGCGCACGTGAGCACGTGCTGTCGCTGGTCATGCACCACATCGCCGGCGACGCCTGGTCGTTCGGCGTGCTCGCGCGCGACCTGTCCGCCGCGTACGCCGCGCGCCTCGGAGGCCGGGAGCCGGACTGGGATCCGCTGCCCGTCCAGTACGCCGACTTCGCTCTCTGGCAGCGCGCGCTGCTCGACGGGCTGCTCGCCGACCAGCTCGCCCACTGGCGTACGGCGCTGGCGGGCCTGCCCGCCGAGCTGAACCTGCCGCTGGACCGGTCCCGCCCGGCGCGGGCCGGCCGCCGGGGGGCCCTGGTCCCGGTACGGATCGGGCCGGCGGCGCACGCGCGGCTGGGCGAGGTCGCCCGGCGGAGCGGCGTGACCCTGTTCATGGTCCTGCAGGCCGGCCTGGCGGTGCTGCTCTCACGCCTCGGCGCCGGCACGGACGTCCCGATCGGGGTCCCGGTGGCCGGCCGGGAGAACCAGGTCCTGGACGAGCTGGTCGGCTTCTTCGTCAACACCTTGGTGCTGCGCGCCGACCTGTCCGGCGACCCGTCCTTCGGTGAGCTGCTCGGCCGGGTCCGTGAGGCGAATCTGGCCGCGTACGCCCACCAGGACCTGCCGTTCGAGCGGCTCGTGGAGGAGCTCGCGCCCGAACGCTCCCTGGCGCGGCACCCGCTGTTCCAGGTGATGCTGGCGTTCCACTACGCCCCACCGGCGATGTGGGAGCTGCCAGGCCTGGACGTCGACCCCGCCGACGTCGCGGTGGCGGGGGCCAAGTTCGACCTGTCGTTCGGCGTGGCCGAGCGGCACAGCCCCGACGGCGCGCCGATGGGCATCGAGGGCGAGCTGGAGTACAGCACCGACCTGTTCGACGCCGCGACCGCCGAGGCGATCGTGGCGCGGCTCGTCCGCGTGCTGGAGCAGGTGGCGGCCGATCCCGCGCTGCGGCTCGGCGCGGTGGACGTACTGGACCCGGCCGAGCGGCGGCGGCTCCTGCGGGAGTGGAACGCTACGACGCGGCCGGTGCCGGAGTCCTCGCCGCAGGGGCTGTTCGAGGCCCAGGCGCGCCGGACGCCGGACGCGACCGCGGTCGTGTGCGGGGACGACTCGCTCACGTACGCGGAGCTGAACACCGCCGCGAACCGCCTCGCCCACGAGCTGATCGGCCGGGGCGCCGGCCCGGAGCACACGGTCGCGCTGGCCCTGCCGCGCTCCGCCGCGCTGGTCACCGCCGTGCTCGCGGTCCTGAAGTCCGGCGCGGCCTACCTGCCCGTCGACCCGGACTACCCCGAGGCGCGGACCGCGTTCATGCTCGCCGACGCCGGCCCGGCGGTGCTGGTCACCACGTCCGGCACGCGTGTGCCCGGCGGCGACGTCCCCCGCGTCGTGCTGGACGACCCGGCGGTGGCCGGCGCGCTGGCCGGCCGGCCGGACACCGATCCGGGCGACCACGACCGGACCGTTCCATCGCATCCGGAGCACCCGGCGTACGTGATCTACACCTCCGGCTCGACCGGCGTCCCCAAGGGCGTCGTGGTGCCGCGGGGCGGCGTCGTGTCGCTGCTGGCGTGGGCGGCCGGCGACATCGGGCCCGAGCGGCTGCGGCACGTGGCCGCCTCGACGTCGCTGAGCTTCGACGTGTCGGTGTTCGAGATCCTCTCGCCGCTGGTCACCGGCGGATGCGCCGAGATCGTCGCGGACCTGACGGCGCTGGGTGAGAACGGCTTCGGCGGCACACTGGTCAGCGGCGTGCCGTCGGCCTTCGCGCACCTCATCGAGCAGGGGGCCGTGGGCGCGGGCATCACGGCGGAGCTGGTGGTGCTGGCGGGCGAGGCGCTGCCCGCGCAGGTCGTCGCGGACGTGCGCGCGGCACTGCCGGACGCCCGGATCGCCAACATCTACGGCCCGACCGAGGCCACGGTCTACTCCCTCGCCTGGTACACCGGCGACGACGTCCCCGGCGTGCCCCCCGTCGGGCGGCCCATCGCGAACGTGCGCGCGTACGTGCTGGACCGGTGGCTGCGCCCGGTGCCCGCCGGGGTGGAGGGCGAGCTCTACATCGCCGGCGCCGGGCTGGCGCGCGGCTACCACGACCGTGCGGGGCTCACCGCCGAGCGCTTCGTGGCCTGCCCGTACGCCCCCGGCGAGCGCATGTACCGCACCGGGGACCTGGTCCGCCGGACCGGTGACGGCGAGCTGGTGTTCGCGGGCCGGGTGGACGACCAGGTCAAGGTCCGGGGCTTCCGGATCGAGCCGGGCGAGGTCGAGGCCGCGCTCGCGGCACTGCCGGGCGTGGGCCGCGCGGTGGTGACGGTGCGGGAGCACGCGCCGGGGGAGCCGCGGCTGGTCGGCTACGTCGTCCCGGACGGGGACCGGCCCGACCCGGTGGAGCTGCGCCGGGAGCTCGTGCTGCGACTGCCCGGCCACCTGGTGCCGTCGGCCGTCGTCGTCCTGGACGACCTGCCGCTGACGCCGAACGGCAAGCTCGACCGCGCCGCGCTGCCCGCTCCCGAGCTCGCCGCGACGGCGTCCTCACGCGGGCCCGCCACCCCGGTCGAGGACGTGGTGTGCGGACTGTTCGCCGAGGTCCTCGGCCTGGAGCGCGTGGGCGCCGAGGACTCGTTCTTCGAGCGGGGCGGCGACTCGCTGCTGGCGATGCGGCTGATCGCCCGCGTGCGCGGCGTGCTGGACGCCGAGGTGGCGATCCGTGACCTGTTCTCCGCTCCGACGCCCGCGGGCGTCGCGCGCCTGGCGGGGCGAGGTGCCGGGCGGACCCGCCCGGCACCGGAGCGGGGCGAGCGGCCGGACCGGCTGCCGCTGTCGTTCGCGCAGCTGCGCATGTGGTTCCTGAGCCGCCTGGAGGGCGGGTCGGCCTACAACGTGCCGGTCGCCGTACGGCTGGCCGGTGATCTCGACCGGGACGCGCTGGCGGCGGCGCTGGGCGACGTCGCGGACCGGCACGAGAGCCTGCGCACCGTCTTCCCCGACGCCGGCGGGGAACCGTGGCAGGAGATCGTTACGGGCGAGGCCGCCCGGCCCGGCCTGCGCGTGGTCCCGGCCGGCGCCGGCCTGGCGGAGGCGCTGGCCGCGGAGGTCGCGCGGGAGTTCGACGTGGGCGCCGGACCGCCGTGGCGGGCCCGGCTGTTCGCGACCGGTACGGCCGAGCACGTCCTGCTGCTGGTGATGCACCACATCGCCGGGGACGCCTGGTCGTTCGGGGTGCTCATCCGCGACCTGTCGGCGGCGTACGCGGCCCGGCTGGCCGGCGAGGCGCCGCGCTGGGCGCCGCTGCCGGTGCAGTACGCCGACTACACGCTCTGGCAGCGGCGCGTCCTGGCGGACCTGTTCGACGCGCAGTTCGTGTACTGGAAGCGGGCTCTCGCGGGGCTTCCCGCCGAGCTGACCCTCCCCGCCGACCGGCCGCGCCCGGCGACCGCCGGCCACACGAGCGCGACGGTGCCGGTCGGCGTGCCGCCCGGGCTGCACGACCGGATCGTCCGCGTGGCACGGGAGAACGAGGCGACCCCGTTCATGGTCGTGCGCGCGGCGCTCTCGGTGCTGCTGTACCGGCTCGGCGCGGGTACCGACATCCCGGTCGGCGTGCCGGTGGCGGGCCGTGCCGACCAGACGCTGGACGACCTGGTCGGCCTGTTCCTCAACACCCTGGTGCTGCGCGCCGACCTGTCCGGTGACCCGTCCTTCGCCGACCTGCTCGGGCGCGTACGGGCGACGGACCTGGCCGCGTACGCCCACCAGGACCTGCCGTTCGAGCGGCTCGTGGAGGAGCTGGCCCCCGAGCGCTCCCTGGCCCGGCATCCGCTGTTCCAGGTCATGCTGGTCTTCCAGAACGCCCCGCCGGCGGACTGGGCGCTGCCCGGCCTGACCGCCGAACCCGTGGACGCCGGGACGGCCGGCACCACGTTCGACCTGTCCTTCAGCCTGGCCGAACGCCGGGACGCCGATGGCACCGCGGCCGGTGTCCACGGTTGGCTGGAGTACGGCACCGACCTGTTCGACGCCGCGACCGCCGAGGCCATCGTGGCGCGGCTCGTCCGCGTGCTGGAGCAGGTGACGGCCGACCCCGGGATTCCCGTCGGCCGGGTGGAGGTGCTGGGCGCGGACGAGCGCCGCCGGGTGCTGGAGGAGTGGAACGCCACGGCGCGCGCGGTGCCGGAGGCGACGCTCGCGGGCCTGTTCGAGGACCGCGTACGGCGGTCGCCGGACGCCGTGGCGCTGGTGTGCGAGGACGTGACGCTGTCCTACGCCGAGCTGAACGCCGCGGCGAACCGGCTGGCGCGGGACCTGTCCGCGCGGGGGGCCGGGCCGGAGCGGATCGTGGCGGTACGCCTGCCGCGCTCGGCGGAGCTCGTGGTGGCGCTGCTGGCGGTGGCGAAGACCGGCGCGGCCTACCTGCCGGTCGACGGAGGCTATCCGGAGCCGCGGATCGCGTTCATGCTGGAGGACGCCGCCCCGTCCGTGGTGCTCACGGCGGCAGACACGGCACGGCCCGGAGCCGAGGCGGCCGACCCGCCGGGCGAGGGGCGGCACGGCGCGCATCCGGCGTACGTGATCTACACCTCGGGCTCGACCGGCCGGCCCAAGGGCGTGGTCGTCTCACAGGCGAGCCTGGTGAACCTGCTCGCGGCGATGAGCGGCCCGATCCCGCTGACACCCGGCGACCGGCTCTTCGCGGTGACGACGGTCGGGTTCGACATCGCGGGCCTGGAGCTGTTCCTGCCGCTGGTCCACGGGGCGGCCGTCGTGCTGGCCTCCGAGGAGCGGGTGCGCGACCCGGCGGCCTCGGCGGAGGCGATCCGCTCGGCCGGGGTGACCGTCGTGCAGGCCACGCCGAGCTGGTGGCAGGCGCTCCTGGAGACCGGCGCGGACCTCGGGGGTGTGCGGATGGTCGTCGGCGGCGAGGCGCTGCCGGCCGCGCTGGCCGGCGCGATCTCGCGGGGCGTGAACGTCTACGGGCCGACCGAGACGACGATCTGGTCGACCGCCATGGAGCTGGAGGGCCGCGAGGGCGTGCCGCCGATCGGCCGGCCGATCGCGAACACGTGGACGTACGTGCTGGACCCGGCGCTGCGGCCGGTGCCGCCCGGTGTGGCGGGCGAGCTGTACATCGCCGGAGCGGGGCTGGCCCGCGGCTATCTCGGCCGCGCGGGGCTGACGGCCGAACGGTTCGTCGCGTGCCCGTATGCGCCGGGCGAGCGGATGTACCGCACCGGCGACCTGGCCCGCTGGGACACCGCCGGGCGGCTGGTCTTCCTCGGCCGGGCCGACGACCAGGTCAAGGTCCGGGGGTTCCGGATCGAGCTCGGCGAGATCGAGACCGTGCTGGCCGCGCAGCCCGGCGTCGCGCGGGCGGCCGTGACCGTACGGGAGGACACGCCCGGCGAACGGCGTCTCGTCGGCTACGTCGTCCCGGCCGAGGGGGCCGGCGCCGACCCTGCGGAGCTGCGGAGGCTGGCGGGTGAGCGGCTGCCGGAGTACATGGTGCCCGCGGCGGTCCTCCCGGTCGGCGCGCTGCCGCTGACCCCGAACGGGAAGCTCGACCGGGTGGCGCTGCCGGCGCCCGACTTCGCCGGCCTGGCGTCCGGACGCGGACCCGCGACGCCCGGCGAGGAGACGATGTGCGCCCTGTTCGCCGACGTCCTCGGCCTGGACCGGGTCGGCGCCGGGGACTCCTTCTTCGACCTCGGCGGCGACAGCATCGCCTCGATGCGGCTGGTCACGCGCGCCCGCGAGGCAGGGCTGGCGGTGTCGCCCCGCGACGTGTTCACGCACAAGACCCCGGCCGGCCTGGCCTCGGCCGCCACCGAGCCGGCCGGCGAGGCCGTTCCGGAGACCGGCGACGACGAGCCTGCGCCGACCCCGTTGCAGGAGGGGTTGCTGTTCCACGCCCTGTACGACCGGCAGGGCCCGGACGTCTACACCGTCCAGTTCGTGTGGGAGCTGCGTGGGCGGCTCGACCGGGAGGCGCTGGCCGCCTCCGCCGAGGCGCTCCTGGCGCGCCACGCGTCCCTGCGCTCGGCGTTCGCCCAGCTCCCCTCGGGCGACGTACGGCTGGTCGTGCCGGCGCGTCCCGGTCTGCCGTGGCGGGAGGCCGACCTCTCCGGGGCGCCGGAGGACGAGGCGCTCGCCGGGGCGCGGCGCGTCGCGGACGAGGAGCGCGAGAGCCGGTTCGACCTGGCGGCGCCCCCGCTGCTGAGGTTCGTGCTCGTCCGGCTCGCGCCCGACCGGCACCGGCTCGTCCTGACCCACCACCACATCCTGCTGGACGGCTGGTCCGTCCCGGTCCTCCTGCGGGAGCTGCTCGCCACGTACGCGGCGGGCGGTGACACGAGCGGCCTGCCGCCCGTCACCCCCCAGCGGGAGTACCGGCGGTGGCTGGCGCGTCAGGACCGCGACGCGGCGCGGGCGGCCTGGGCGCGGACGCTCGACGGGCTGGAGGAGGGCGTCCTTGTCGCGCCGAGAGACGCGGCCCGGATCCCGGTCGTCCCCGAAGAGGTGGTCCTCGACCTCGGCGAGGCCGCCGGCGCGGGCCTGCGGGAGTGCGCCCGGCGCCACGACCTCACGCTGAACACCGTCGTGCAGGGCGCGTGGGCGCTGCTGGTCGGGCGGCTCACCGGCCGCGACGACGTCGTGTTCGGCGTCACCGTCGCGGGGCGGTCTCCGGAGATCTCCGGGTCCGCGACCATGCTCGGCCTGTTCATCAACACGGTCCCGGCGCGGGTCCGGCTCGACCCGCGCGCCTCCGTGGCCGGCACTCTGGCCGCGCTGCAGGACCGGCAGGCCGGGCTGATCGCCCACCAGCACCTGAGCCTCGCGGAGATCCAGCGGCAGGCCGGACTGGGCGAGCTGTTCGACACGCTGCTCGTCCACGAGAACTTCCCCGTCGACCCGGCCGGGGGTGACTCCTCCTCCGGCCTCGCGGTCTCCCTGGCCGAGGCCAGGGACGCCGCGCACTACCCGCTGACGCTGGTCGTCATCCCCGGCGACCGGCTGCGGCTCCGGCTGGTCTACCGGCCGGACCTGTTCGACGCGGAGACGGCCGGGCGGATCCTCGCCCGGCTCGCGCGGATCCTCGACCAGGTCGCCGCGGACCCGCGCCGCCGCGTCGGCGACGTCGACGTCCTGGACCCGGCCGAGCGGCGGCAGGTGCTGGAGGACTGGAACGCGACGGCCCGGCCCGCCCCGGACCGTACGCTGCCCGCCCTGTTCGAGGACCGCGTGCGCCGTACGCCGCACGCCACCGCCCTGGTCCACGGCGCCACCGCCCTCACGTACGCGGAGCTGAACGCCGCCGCCAACCGGCTCGCCCGCGAGCTGGCCGGCCGCCGCGCCGGCCCCGAGGAGGTCGTCGCCCTCGCGGTGCCGCGCTCTCCCGCGATGGTCGTCGCCCTCCTCGCTGTGCTGAAGACCGGCGCGGCGTACCTGCCGGTCGACGTCGGCTACCCGCCGAAGCGGGTCGCGTTCATGCTCGGCGACGCGGCCCCGGCGGTCCTCCTCACGACGGAGGACACGGTGGGCCGGCTGCCGGGCGAGGTACCGGCCCTCGTCCTCGACGCCCCCGGCATCGCCGCGGCGATCGCAGCCCGGCCGGACACCGACCTCGGCGACGGCGACCGGACCGCGCCCCTCCACCCGGCCCACCCCGCCTACGTCCTGTACACCTCCGGCTCGACGGGTGTGCCGAAGGGCGTCACCGGGCTCCACTCGGGGATGGTCAACCGGCTGACCTGGTTCGCCGAGACCTACGCCGGCCCCCAGGCGGCGACCGGCTGCGCGCAGGCGTCGCTGAGCTTCGTGGACGGCTCGACCCAGCTGCTCGGACCGCTCCTGTTCGGCGCGGGCGTGGTCGTCGCCGACCCCGCCGACCCGGACGAGCTCGCCGCACTGGCCGTCCGCCACCGGGTCGGCCTGATCACCGGCGTGCCGGGGTTCCTGACCGAGCTGGCGTCCCGGCCGCTGCCGTCCCCGTGCCTGGTGAGCAGCGGCGAGGCGCTCTCCGGAGCCCAGGCCGACCGGCTGACCCGGACCGCGTCCAGGCTGGTCAACCTGTACGGCTCCACCGAGGTCACCGGCGACGCCCTGTACGCCGACTGCGAGCCCGGCACGGGCACACCGCCGATCGGGCGGCCGATCGCGGGCACCCGCGGGTACGTCCTCGACGGACGGCTGCGGCCCGTCCCGGTGGGCGTCACCGGCGAGCTGTACGTCGCGGGCGCCGGGCTGGCCCGCGGCTACCGGGGCCGCGCGGGCCTGACGGCCGAGCGGTTCGTCGCCTGCCCGTTCGCCGCCGGAGAGCGGATGTACCGGACCGGGGACCTGGCACGGTGGACCCCGGACGGGACGCTCGCGTTCGCCGGGCGGGTGGACCACCAGGTCAAGATCCGCGGCTTCCGCGTCGAGCTGGGCGAGGTCGAGGCCGTACTGACCGCCCTGCCGGGCGTGTCGGAGGCCGTCGCGACGATCCACGGCGAGGGCGAGCCCCGCCTGGTCGCCCACGTGGCCGGGAATGAGGACCTCGACCCGGCGGAGCTCCGGCGTCTCGCCGGTGAACGGCTGCCGGGTCACATGGTCCCGGCCGCCGTCCTGGCGTTGGACCGGCTGCCGTTGACGCCGAACGGCAAGCTCGACCGGGCCGCGCTGCCCGCCCCGGACTTCGCGGGCGCCGTGTCGGGCCGCGGGCCGGCGACGCCGGCCGAGGAGGTGCTGTGCGACCTGTTCGGGGAGGTTCTCGGCCTGGAGCGGGTGGGCGCTGAGGACTCCTTCTTCGAGCTGGGCGGCGACTCTTTGCTGGCGATGCGCCTGATCGCCCGCGTGCGGGCGGTGCTGGGCGCGGAGGTCGAGATCCGTGAGCTGTTCGCGGCGTCCTCGCCCGCGGGCGTGGCCCTTCTGGCCGAGGCCGGCGGTGCTGCGCGTCCGGCGCTGGAGCGCCGGGACCTGCCCGAGGTGATCCCGCTGTCGTTCGCCCAGACGCGGATGTGGTTTCTCAACCGGCTGGAGGGCGGTTCGGCCTACAACGTGCCGATGGCCGTACGCCTGACCGGGCACCTGGACACCGAGGCGCTGGCCGCCGCGGTGGCCGACGTGGCCGAGCGCCACGCGACCCTGCGGACGGTGTTCCCCGAGACCGACGGGGTGCCGCGGCAGGAGATCCTCACCGGCGCGGCGGGCCGTCCCGGCGTCGAGGTGCTCCCGGCCGGGGCGGATCTCGCCGGCGCCGTCGCCGCGGAGGCTTCGCGCGCCTTCGACGTCGGCGCCGAGCTGCCCTGGCGGGTCCGGCTGTTCGCGGCCGGGCCGCGGGACCACGTGCTGCTGGTCGTCGTGCACCACATCGCCGGCGACGGCTGGTCGCTCGGCGTCCTGGCCCGTGACCTGTCGACGGCGTACGCGGCGCGGCTGGAGGGGCGCGCGCCGGGCTGGGCTCCGCTGCCGGTCCGGTACGCCGACTACGCGCTCTGGCAGCGCGACCTGCTCGAGGACCTGCTGGGCGACCAGCTCGCCCACTGGCGCGAGGCCCTGGCCGGGCTGCCGGGCGAACTGACCCTGCCCGCGGACCGGCCGCGCCCCGTACGGCCCGGCCACCGCGGCGGCCGGGTGCCGATCGACGTCGGAGCGCAGGCGCACCGCGGGCTCGTGGAGGTGGCGCGGCGGTCGGAGACGACGCTGTTCATGGTCGTACGGGCCGGTCTCGCGGTGCTGTTGTCGCGCCTCGGCGCGGGCACCGACGTCCCGGTCGGCGTCCCGGTCGCCGGGCGGGCCGACCAGGCGCTGGACGACCTCGTCGGCTTCTTCGTCAACACCCTCGTGCTGCGCGCCGACCTGTCCGGCGACCCGTCCTTCGCCGAGGTCGTCCGGCGGGTGCGCACGGCCGACCTGGAGGCGTACGCCCACCAGGACCTGCCGTTCGAGCGGCTGGTGGAGGAGCTGGCGCCCGAACGTTCCCTCGCCCGGCACCCGTTGTTCCAGGTCATGCTGGCCTTCCAGAACGCCCCGCCACCGGACTGGAACCTTCCCGGCCTGAGCGTGGAGCCCGAGCCGGCCGGCACGGGCACGACCAAGTTCGACCTGTCCTTCGGCCTGGCCGAACGCCGCGGCCCCGACGGCGCCCCGGCCGGGCTGGCGGGGGAGCTGGAGTACTCCGCCGACCTGTTCGACGCCGCGACCGCCGAGCTGATCGTGACCCGGCTCGTCCGCGTGCTGGAGCAGGTGGCCGCCGACCCGGAGCTTCGCCTCGGCCGGGTGGACGTGCTCGACGCCGGCGAACGCCGGCAGGTGCTGACCGGCTGGAACGCCACGACCCGGCCCGCGCCCGAACCCCCGCTGTCCGCCCGCTTCGAGGCGCAGGCGCGCCGGACCCCGGACGCCACCGCGGTCGTGTGCGGGGACGTCTCGCTCTCGTACGCGGAGCTGGACGCCGCCGCGGACCGCCTGGCCCACGAGCTGATCGCCCGGGGCGCCGCCCCGGAGCGGACCGTCGCGCTGGCCCTGCCGCGGTCGGCCGAGACGGTCATCGCCCTGCTCGCCGTCGCCAAGACGGGCGCCGCGTATCTGCCGGTCGACCCGGACTATCCGGCGGCGCGGGTGGCCTTCATGCTCGACGACGCGGGTCCGGCCGTCGTGGTCACCACCGCAGCGACGGACCTGCCCGGCGGCGACGCGCCGCGAGTCCTCCTGGGCGACGCGCATGTCCCCCGCTCCGGGCCCGCCGGGAGCCCCGCCGTGGCCGGCCGTTCCCCGGAGCACCCGGCGTACGTCATCTACACCTCGGGCTCCACCGGCCGGCCCAAGGGCGTCGTGATCTCCCAGGGGAGCCTGGCCGGCTTCCTGACGGCGATGGGCGCCCGGCTCCCGCTGTCGGCGGCCGACCGGCTGCTCGCGGTGACGACGGTCGCCTTCGACATCTCGGCGCTGGAGCTGTTCCTCCCGCTGGTCGCCGGCGCCCGGGTCGTCGTCGCCATGCCGGACCAGGT
Source organism: Actinomadura sp. DC4 (assembly GCF_030406325.1). GTDB lineage: Bacteria > Actinomycetota > Actinomycetes > Streptosporangiales > Streptosporangiaceae > Actinoallomurus. Next base: position 40,250 of record NZ_JAUEQY010000032.1, read on the forward strand.
ACGCGACCCGGCCGCGGCGGCGGAGCTGGTCCGCTCGTCCGGCGCGACCGTCGTGCAGGCGACGCCGAGCTGGTGGCGGGAGCTGCTGGACGCTGACCGCGAGGCCGTACGGGGGGTCCGGACGCTGGCCGGCGGGGAGGCCCTGCCCGAGGGAGTCGCGGCGGACCTGCGGGAGGCCGGCGCCGTGGCGGTGAACCTCTACGGCCCGACCGAGGCGACGATCTGGTCGACCGCGATGGACCTGGACGACCGGGACGGGCCGCCACCGATCGGCACGCCGCTGGCCAACGGCGCGGTGTACGTGCTGGACCGCTGGTTGCGGCCGGTTCCGCCCGGGGTGGCCGGAGAGCTGTACATCGCGGGCGCCGGGCTGGCGCGCGGCTATCTCGGCCGCGCGGGGCTGACGGCGGAGCGCTTCGTGGCGTGCCCGTTCGCCGCCGGCGAGCGGATGTATCGCACCGGTGACCTCGCGCGCTGGAACGCCGACGGCCGGCTCGCCTGCCTCGGCCGCGTGGACGACCAGGTCAAGGTCCGGGGCTTCCGGATCGAGCTGGGCGAGATCGAGGCGGTGCTGGCGGCCCACCCGGGAGTGCGGCAGGCGGCCGCCGCGGTCCGCGAGGACGCTCCGGGCGAGCGGCGGCTGGCCGCCTACGTCGTACTCGAGACCGGCGAGACCGGCGACGCCGACCCGGCCGCACTGCGGCGGCTGACCGCCGACCGGCTGCCCGGCCACATGGTCCCGGCGGCGGTGGTCATCGTCGAGGCGCTGCCGCGGACCCCGAACGGCAAGCTCGACCGGGCCGCGCTCCCGGCCCCCGACTTCGCCGGGATGGTCTCCGGCCGCGAGCCCGCCACCGCGGTGGAGGAGACTATCTGTGGCCTGTTCGCCGAGGTGCTGGGGCTGGAGCGGGCCGGCGCCGAGGACTCCTTCTTCGACCTGGGCGGTGACAGCATCATGTCGATGCAGGTGGTCACGCGTGCTCGCCGCGCCGGGCTGCGGATCACACCGCACGACGTGTTCGTGCGCAAGACGCCCGCGGGCCTGGCGGAGGCGGCCGAGGCCGTGCCCGAGACGGCGCGCGCCGGCGCCGCCGCGGACGACACCGGCACCGGCGAGGTCCCCCTGACGCCCTTCATGCGCCGGCTGGAGGAACGGGGCGGCCTGACCGGCCGGTTGTCCCGGGCGATGGTGCTCCGCGTGCCCGCCGGCCTGGGGCTGGAGGCCCTGACGGCGGCGGTACGACGCCTGCTGGACCAACACGCCATGCTCCGCGCCCGGCTCGGCGACGCCGCGCTCGTCGTCCCTCCGCCCGGTACGCCCTACGCGGAGGCCGTCGTACGCCGGGTCGCGGCGTCCGGCGACCCGGACCAGGCGGCGGCCGAGGTACGCGAGGCGGCCGCCCGGCTGAACCCGCGGACCGGCGTCATGATCCAGGTCAGCTGGCTGGACGCGGGGACGAGCCGGTCCGGGCTGCTGGCGATCGTGATCCATCGCCTGGTCGTGGACGGCGTCTCCTGGCGCGTCCTGGTGCCCGATCTGGAGGCGGCCTGGCGGGCCGCCTCGGGCACCGGACCGGCGGAGCGGGCTCCGGCGGGCACGTCGTTCCGGCGCTGGGCGGGCCTGCTGGCCGCACGTGCCCGTGAGCCGGGGCAGGTCGCCGAGCTCTCCGCCTGGAAACGGCTTCTCGACGTCGCCGAGCCCACCCTCGGCGACCGCCCGTCCGACCCCGGGCGGGACCGCGCGTCGGCCGTACGGTCCGTCACCAGGAGCCTGCCCGCCGGCCGCACCGAGCCGCTGCTGACCGGCGTCCCGGCCGCCTTCCACGGCGGCGTCGACGACGTCCTGCTGGCCGGCCTCGCGATCGCGATCGCCGAGTGGCGGCACCGGCGCGGCGCGGGCGGCGACGGCGTCGTGCTGGTCGACCTCGAACACCACGGCCGGGAGCCGCTCGCCGGCGACGTCGACGTGTCGCGGACCGTGGGCCGGTTCACCGGCGTCGTCCCCGTACGCCTGGACGCCGGCGTACGCGACTTCGCCCAGGCCCGCGCCGGGGGAGCCGCCGCGGGCCAGGCGATCAAGCGCGTCAAGGAGCAGCTGCGCGCGCTGCCGGGGGACGGCTTGGGCCACGGCCTGCTGCGTCACCTCAACCCCGCAACGCGGTCCGAGCTGGCCGCGCTGCCGGAACCGCAGATCGGCTTCGCCTACCTGGGCCGTCTCGGCGCCGGCGCCGGGGACTGGGAGACGGTCTCCGACGGTGACGAGGACGTTCCGGTCACCCACGCCGTGGAGATCCTCGCGCATGTCCGCGACCGCGACGGCGGCCCGGAGCTGGCCCTCACCCTGCTCTGGCCGGACGGGGTCCTCACCGAACGGGCCGCGGAGGAGCTCGCCGACGGCTGGCTCGCCGCGCTCGGCGGGCTGGCCGCGCACGTCGCGGACCCCGGCGCCGGCGGCCGTACGCCCTCCGACCTCGACCTGGTCTCGCTGGACCAGGACCAGGTCGAGGAGCTGGAGAACCTCTGGGGACGGCGGACATGAGCGACCTGGAACTGGCGGACGCGTGGCCCCTGACACCGCTGCAAGAGGGGTTGCTGTTCCACGCCCTGTACGACCGGCAGGGCCCCGACGTCTACGCGGTGCAGTTCGTGTGGCGGCTGGACGGCGATCTCGACGGCGACCTCCTCGCGGCCTCCGCCGAGGCGCTGCTGGCCCGGCACTCCAACCTCCGCGCCGGCTTCCTGCAGCTGAAGTCGGGCGATCCGGTCCAGGGCATCCCGGTGCGCGTCGACACGCCCTGGCGGACCGTCGACCTGTCCGGGCGAGACGAGGACGAGGCCACGGCCGCGGCGGAGCGGGTCGCGGCGGAGGAACGCGAACGCCGGTTCGACCTGGCCGTGCCGCCGCTGCTGCGCTTCGCGCTGGTCCGCCTCGCGCCCGGGCGGCACCATCTGGTGCTGACGCACCATCACATCCTTCTCGACGGCTGGTCCCGCCCCGTCCTGGCGCAGGAGCTGCTGACGATCTACGCGGCGGGGGGCGACGCGAGCGGCCTGCCGCCGGTGACGCCGTACCGCGAGTACCTGGCCTGGCTGAGCCGCCAGGACCGCCGCGCCGCCGAGGACGCCTGGACCGCATCGCTGGCCGGTCTGGGCGAACCCGTGCTCGTCGCGCCCGGCGGCGCCGGGCGGGCCGCGCTGATGCCCGAAGAGGCCGTCGCCGGCGTCGGCGAGACCGTCACCGCGGCCCTGCGCGAGGCGGCGCGCCGCCGCGACCTGACGCTGAACACGGTCGTCCAGGGCGCGTGGGCGCTGCTCGTCGGCCAGCTCACGGGCCGTGAGGACGTCGTGTTCGGCGTGACGGCGGCCGGACGGCCGCCCGAACTGCCCGGAGCCGAGACGATGCTCGGCCTGTTCATCAACACGGTCCCCGCGCGCGCCCGGCTCGATCCGCGCGCCTCCGTGGCGGACCTGCTGACCGGCCTGCAGGACCGGCAGTCCGCGCTGATCGAACACCGGCACCTGAGCCTCGCGGCCATCCAGCGCCTCGCCGGTCTCGGCGAGCTGTTCGACACGCTGCTCGTCTACGAGAACTATCCGCTCGACCCGGCCCGGCGCCCGCCGTCGGAGACGGGCGGCCTGCGGGTCGGCCTGGAGGCCGCGACCGACGCCGCCCACTACCCGCTCACGCTCGTCGTCTTCCCCGGCGAAGAGCTGCGGCTGCGGCTCGTCCACCGGCTCGACCTGTTCGACGCCGCCAGCGCCGAGCTGATCATGGCGCGGCTCGTACGGATCCTGGAACGGATCGCCGAGGACCCGGACCTCCGCCTCGCCCGGCTGGAGCTGCTGGAGGCGGGCGAGAAGCGGCGCGTGCTGCGGGAGTGGAACGACACCGCCCGCGAAATCCCGGACACGACACTGGCCGGGCTGTTCGAGAGCCAGGTGCGCCGGTCACCTGACGCCGTGGCGGTGGTGTGCGAGGACGAGTCCGTCTCCTACGGCGAGCTGAACGCCGCGGCGAACCGGCTCGCGTGGGACCTCATCGGCGCGGGCGTCGGCCCCGAGCACGTCGTGGCGGTACGGATACCGCGCTCGATCGCGCTGGTGACCGCCCTGCTGGCCGTGGCCAAGACCGGTGCGGCGTACCTGCCGGTCGACGGCGAGCATCCGGCAGCGCGCATCGAGTTCATGCTCGCCGACTCCGGCGCGACCACCGTCCTGTCCGGCGCGGACCCGGTCGAGGAGAACACCGGCGACCCGCCGGGCGCGGCGCGGCGGGGGGCGCATCCGGCGTACATGATCTACACGTCGGGTTCGACGGGCCGGCCGAAGGGCGTCGTGGTCCCGCAGACGGGGCTGGTGAACCTGCTGGCGGCGATGGACCAGGTGGTCCCGCTGACGCCGGCCGACCGGCTGCTCGCGGTGACGACCGTGGCGTTCGACATCGCGGCGCTGGAGCTGTTCCTCCCGCTGGTCAACGGTGCGGCCGTGGTGCTGGCCACCAAGGAGCGGGTGCGAGATCCGGCCGCGTCCGCCGACCTGATCCGTGCGGCGGGGGTCACCGTCGTCCAGGCGACGCCGAGCTGGTGGCAGGCGTTGCTGGAGACCGAACTCGGCCTCGGCGACGTGCGGATGGTCGTCGGAGGTGAGGCCCTGCCCGCCCGGCTGTCGCGGCTGATGCGGCGCGCGGTGAACGTCTACGGGCCGACCGAGACGACGATCTGGTCGACCGCGATGGACCTGGACGGATGCGAGGGCGTGCCGCCGATCGGCCGGCCGATCGCGAACACGCGGACGTACGTGCTGGACGCGGCGCTGCGGCCGGTGCCGCCGGGCGTGGCAGGGGAGCTGTACGTCGCGGGCGCCGGGCTGGCGCGGGGCTACCGGGGCCGCGCCGGGCTGACGGCGGAGCGCTTCGTGGCGTGCCCGTTCGCCGCCGGCGAGCGGATGTACCGCACCGGGGACCTGGCCCGCTGGGACACCGGCGGGCGGCTGGTCTTTCTCGGCCGCGTGGACGACCAGGTCAAGGTGCGAGGGTTCCGGATCGAGCTCGGCGAGATCGAGGCCGCCCTCGCCGCCCATCCGGACATCGCGCGCGCCGCCGTCACCGTACGGGAGGACACGCCCGGCGAACGGCGCCTCGTCGGCTACGTCGTCCCCGCGGACGAGCCGGCCGGGGACGGCGCGGCGCAGGTCGAGGAGTGGCGCTCGCTGTGGGACACGCTCTACCGCCAGGAGCTGGGGTCGGCGCCGTTCGGGGAGAACTTCGCCGGCTGGAGCAGCAGCTACGACGGGTCGGCGATCCCCGTGGAGGAGATGCGGGAGTGGCGCAACGCCGTCGTCGGCCGGATCCGGTCGCTCCGGCCCCGCAGGGTGCTGGAGATCGGCGTGGGCAGCGGCCTGATCCTGTCGCAGGTCGCACCCGAGTGCGAGGCGTACTGGGGGACCGACGTCTCCCGCGAGGCGGTCGAGGCGCTCCGCGCCCAGGTGGCGCGGCACGACGACCTCGCCGGGCGGGTCGAGCTGCGCGAGCAGGCCGCAGACGTCACGGACGGCCTGCCGGAGGGCTTCTTCGACACCGTCGTCATCAACTCCGTCGTCCAGTACTTCCCCGGCGCCGGCTACCTGGAGACCGTCCTGCGGCGGGCCGTGGACCTGGTCGTGCCCGGCGGCGCCGTGTTCGTCGGCGACGTGCGCAACCGGCGGCTGCTGGGCTGCCTCCAGGCCGGCGTGCACGCGTCCCGTACGGGCGACCCCGCTGAGCTGCCCAGGCTCGTCGACGCGGCCGTGTCCGCCGAGGAGGAGCTCCTGGCCGACCCGGAGTTCTTCACCGCCCTGGCCCGTACGGCCGAGGGCGTCGGCGCCGTGGACGTCCGGCTCAAACGCGGTGCGCACCACAACGAGCTGACCCGCTACCGCTACGACGTCGTCCTGCGCAAGGGGGACGCCGGGCCGGAGCCGGTGACCCTCTGCCTCCGCTGGGGCGACGAGGTGCGCGACATCGCCGAACTGGTCGGACGTCTCACGGCGGACCGGCCGGACCGGGTCCGCGTCGCCGGCGTCCCGAACGGCCGGCTGGCCGGTGACCTGGCCGCGCTGCGCGGCGCCGAGGTCACCGGGGGGATCGATCCCGAGGAGCTCGGCGCGGCCGGTGAGACGGCCGGTTACTCCGCGGCCCCCACCTGGTCGGCCGGCGACGACGGCGCGTTCGACGTGATCTTCGCCCGCGACGGCGAGGCGACCGGCCACTACCTGCCCGGGGACGACGACGCCGGATCCCCGGCCGCCCACGCGAACGACCCGGTGCGCTCGCGCGCCGCGGGCGGCCTCGCGCGGACCCTGCGCCGGTACGCCGGCGAGCGGCTGCCGGGTCACATGGTCCCGGCCGCCGTCCTGGTGCTGGACCGGCTGCCGCTGACGCCGAACGGCAAGCTCGACCGCGCCGCGCTGCCCGCCCCGGACTTCGCGGGCGCGGTGTCGGGCCGCGGGCCGGCGACGCCGGCCGAGGAGGTCCTGTGCGACCTGTTCGCCGACGTGCTGGGCGTGGGCCGGGTCGGCGCTGAGGACTCCTTCTTCGAGCTGGGCGGCGACTCCCTGCTGGCGATGCGGCTGATCACGCGCGTGCGGGCGGTGCTGGGCGCGGAGATCGAGATCCGTGAGCTGTTCGCGGCGTCCACGCCCGCCGGCGTGGCCCGGCTGGCCGAGGCCGGCCGGAAGGACGCGCGGCCCGTGCTGGAGCGCCGCGACCTGCCCGCCGTGGTCCCGCTGTCGTTCGCCCAGACGCGGATGTGGTTCCTCAACCGGCTGGAGGGCGGGTCCGCCTACAACGTGCCCCTGGCGGTACGCCTGACCGGCGACCTGGACATCGAGGCGTTCGGCGCCGCTCTGGCCGACGTGGCCGAGCGCCACGAGACGCTGCGGACCGTCTTCCCCGAGACCGACGGGGTGCCGCGGCAGGAGATCCTCACCGGCGCGGCGGGCCGTCCCGGGCTCCTCGTCGCGTCGCCCGGCGCGGACCTCGCGGACGCCGTCGCGGCCGAGGCGGCCCACGCCTTCGACGTGCGCGTCGAGCCGCCCTGGCGGGTCCACCTGTTCGCGGCCGGACCCGGCGAGCACGTCCTCCTCATCGTCGTGCACCACATCGCCGGCGACGGCTGGTCGCTCGGCGTCCTGGCCCGTGACCTGTCGACGGCGTACCGGGCGCGGCTGGACGGACGCGCGCCGGGCTGGGCTCCGCTGCAGGTCCGCTACGCCGACTACACGCTCTGGCAGCGAAGCGTCCTCTCCGCGGACGGTGACACCGACGGGCTCGACGCGCAGCTCGCCTTCTGGCGCACGACGCTCGCCGGCCTGCCCGGCGAGCTTCGCCTGCCCGCCGACCGCCCCCGGCCGCCGCAGGCCACCTACCGGGGCGGCACCGTACGGCTCGCCGTGGACGCCGGCGTGCACGACCGGCTCGTCCGCGTGGCCCGGCAGAACGAGGCGACGCTGTTCATGGTCGTCCAGGCCGGCCTCGCGGTCCTCCTGTCCCGCCTCGGTGCCGGCACCGACATCCCGATCGGCGTCCCGGTCGCCGGGCGCGGTGACCAGGCGCTGGACGACCTCGTCGGTTTCTTCGTCAACACCCTCGTGCTCCGCGCCGACCTGTCCGGCGACCCCACCTTCGTCGAGACGATCGCCCGGGTCCGGTCCGCGGACCTGGCCGCGTACGCCCACCAGGACATGCCGTTCGAGCGGCTCGTGGTGGAGCTGGCGCCCGAACGCTCCCTTGCCCGGCATCCGTTGTTCCAGGTCATGCTCGTCTTCCAGAACGCCCCGCCCACGGTGTGGGACCTGCCCGGGATCGCCACGCGGCCCGAGCGGGCGGGCACCGCGGGCGCCAAGTTCGACCTGTCGCTCAGCCTCGCCGAGCAGCGCAGCGCCGACGGCGCTCCCGCGGGGATCGTGGGCGAGCTGGAGTACAGCGCCGACCTGTTCGACGCCGCGACCGCCGAGGCGATCGTGGCGCGGCTCGTCCGCGTGCTGGAGCAGGTGGCCGAGGACCCGAAGCTGCCGCTGACGCGGGTGGAGGTCCTCGACGCCGCCGAACGCCGCCGGATCCTGCGTGACTGGAACGCCGCCGCCCCCGCGCCGGAGCGTACGCTGCCCGGCCTGGTCGAGGACCGGGCACGCAGCCGCCCGGACGCGACCGCGGTGGCCTGCGGGGAGGAGGAGATCTCGTACGCGGAGCTGAACGCCGCCGCGAACCGCCTCGCCCACGAGCTGATCGCCCGCGACATCGGCGCCGAGCGGGTCGTCGCCGTGGCGGTACCCCCGTCGATCGCGTCGGTCACGGCGCTGCTGGCCGTCGCCAAGGCCGGCGGGGTCCACCTGGCCGCGGGCGGAGCACCGTCCGAAGCGTGGGCCACGATCACCGGCTCGGCGGCCGGTGAGGGCCGGATCGCCCTCGACGATCCCGCGATCGCCGCCCGCCGCGCCGAGGACCCCGGCGTCCCGCTGAGTCCGGCCGGCGCCGTCCACGTCACGGTCGAGGGCACCGTCGTCACGCACGCGAACCTGACGGCCGCCGAGGCCGAACCCGCCGGGCGCGTCCTGTGGCTCGGCCACGACCCCGGCGACCTCGCCGGCGCGTTCGCCGCGGGCGACACGGTCGTGATCCCGGCCGGTCCGCCGTCCTCGGCCGGGGAGCTGGCGCGCGCCCTGAGGGACCTCGGCATCGGCCGGCTGCGGATCACTCCGTCCGCGCTGGCCGCCCTGCCCGCCGAGGACCTGCCGGCGCTCCGGAGCCTGGCCGTGACCGGCGCGTGCCCGGCGTGGCTCGCCCGCCGCTGGTCGGCCGGCCGGAGCCTGACGAGCACATACGGCCGCGCGGCGCGCGGCGACCACGAGGGTCTGCGCCCGGCCGCCGGCACCCGCCTCTACGTTCTCGACGAGCGCCTGCGGCCCGTACCCGCCGGGGTCGTGGGCGACCTCTACGTCGCGGGCGCCGCCGTGGCCCGCGGCCACCGCGACGACCCGTCCCGTACGGCGGAGCGGTTCGTCGCGTGCCCGTTCGAACCCGGCGCGCGCATGCACCGCACCGGCGACCGGGCGCGGTGGACCCACGACGGCCGGGTGCTGCGCGCGCCCTCGGCGGACCCGGTCCCGGCCCTGGTCGAGAGCGCGCTGGCGGCGCGGCCCGGCGTCGGCCCGATGGCGACCCGCGAGGACCCCCAGGGTCACCTCGTCGCCTATGTCGGCCGCGGGCCCGGGGACGGCGCGCCGCCGGATCCCGCCGCGCTGCGCCGTGCCCTCCTGGACGAGCTGCCCGAGGCCATGGTCCCGGCGGCCGTCGTGGTCGTCGGCGACCTGCCGCTCACGCCCGGCGGGTGCCTGGACCGCGCCGCGCTGCCCGCCCCGGACGCGGCAGGCCCGGAACACGTACCGGCCGAGGAGGTCGTCTGCGGCCTGTTCGCCGAGGTGCTCGGCAAGGACGTCGGCCCCGGCGACTCCTTCTTCGACCTCGGCGGCGACTCCCTGCAGGCGATGCGGGTCATCGCCCGCGTCCGCGCGGTGCTCGGCGTGGAGATGGGCGTACGCGGCCTCTTCAAGGCCTCCACCCCTGCGGCCGTGGCGCGCCTGGCCGGGCCGTCCGGCGAACCGGGCAGGGCCACGCTGCGGAAGGCCGACCGGCCGGACGTCGTGCCCCTGTCATTCGCGCAGCTGCGGATGTGGTTCCTGAGCCGGCTGGAGGGCGGCGCGGCCTACAACGTCCCGATGGCCGTACGGCTGAGCGGGCGGCTCGACCGGGAGGCCCTGGAGGCCGCGCTCGGCGACGTCGCGGACCGGCACGAGACCCTGCGCACCGTCTATCCCGAGGTCGACGGCGTCCCGCGCCAGCAGGTCCTCGGCGGCGACGCGGGCCGCCCGCGCCTCGACGCCGAGACGGCGGGCGGCGACCTGGCCGGCCGCCTCACCGCCGAGTCCGGCCGCGGCTTCGACGTGGCGCGGGAGCTGCCCTGGCGCGCACGCCTGTTCGCGGCCGGCCCGGACGAGCACGTGCTACTGCTGGTCGTGCACCACATCGCCGGCGACGGCTGGTCGTTCGGAGTGCTGGCACGCGACCTGTCGGCGGCCTACCGCGCCCGGCTGCGCGGCGAGGCCCCGCTCTGGGCGCCGCTGCCGGTGCAGTACGCCGACTACACGCTCTGGCAGCGGCGAACGCTGGAGGAGTCCGGCGGCGTGCTGCGCGACCAGCTCGCGTACTGGACGCGGGCCCTCGCCGGGCTGCCCGGCGAGCTGAGGCTGCCCGCCGACCGCCCCCGCCCGGCCCGGTCCGAACACCGCGCCGGCCTGGTCCCGGTGCAGGTGGACGCCGCCCTGCACGACCGCCTCACCCGCCTGGCGCGCGAGCACGAGGCGACCCTGTTCATGGTGGTCCAGGCGGGCCTCGCCGCCCTGCTGTCCCGCCTCGGGGTCGGCACCGACGTGCCCCTCGGCGTCCCGGTGGCCGGCCGCGGCGACCCGGCGCTGGACGAGCTGGTCGGCTTCTTCGTCAACACCTTGGTGCTGCGCGCCGACCTGTCCGGCGACCCGTCCTTCGGTGAGCTGCTCGGCCGGGTCCGTGAGGCGAATCTGGCCGCGTACGCCCACCAGGACCTGCCGTTCGAGCGGCTCGTGGAGGAGCTCGCGCCCGAACGCTCCCTGGCGCGGCACCCGCTGTTCCAGGCCATGCTGACCTTCCAGAGCGACCCGCCGCCGGAGTGGGACCTGCCCGGCCTGGCCGTACGGCCGGAGGGCGCCGGCACCGGGGTGACCACGTTCGATCTGTCGTTCAGCCTCTGGGAGCGCCGCTCCGCGGACGGCTCGGCGGAGGGGATCACCGGCCGGCTGGAGTACAGCGCCGAGCTGTTCGACGCCGCGACCGCCGAGACGATCGTGGCACGGCTCGTCCGCGTCCTGGAACAGGTGGCCGGGCGGCCCGGGCTGCGGCTCGGCTCCGTCGAGGTCCTCGAACCGGGCGAGCGGCGGCGGCTGGTCCACGAGTGGAACGACACCGGCCGCGAGATCCCCGGTGACACCCTGACCCGGCTGGTCGAGGACCAGGCGCGGCGGACCCCCGAGGCCACCGCCGTCGTCCACGAGGGCACCGCGCTCTCGTACGCGGAGCTGAACGCCGCGGCGAACCGGCTGGCATGGGAGCTGATCGGCCGGGGCGCCGGTCCGGAGAGCGTCGTCGCCCTCGCGGTGCCGCGGTCGGCGGAGATGGTCGTCGCGGTGCTGGCCGTCCTCAAGGCCGGCGCGGCGTACCTGCCGATCGACGTGGACCTCCCGGCGGCGCGGATCGCGTTCATGCTCGCCGACGCCGCTCCCGCCGCGCTCGTCACGACCGAGGGCACCGGGCTTCCGGCGGGCGAGGTCCCCCGCGTCCTGGTGGGAGAGGCGGCCGGCGCCGCCGATCGCGATCCGGGCGACCGGGACCGCGTCGCGCCGCTGACCCCGGCGCATCCGGCGTACGTCATCTACACGTCCGGTTCGACGGGCACCCCCAAGGGCGTCGTCGTCGAGCACCGCGCCGTGGTGAACTACGTGACCCACGTCCGCGACGCCTACTCCGGGCTCACCGGCACGACGGTGCTGAACGCCCCGCTGTCCTTCGACTTCGCCGTGACACCTCTGTTCGGCGCGCTCACCTCCGGCGGGCGCGTCCACGTCATGGCGGCGGAGGAGGCCGCGGGGCTGGACGGCACCGCGCCCGCCCGTACGTTCTACAAGGTCACGCCCGCGCTGCTGCCGGTCCTGCCGGACGCCGCCGCGCCAACGGAGGAGCTCGTCCTCGGCGGCGACGCCGTCCAGAGCGGCCCCGTGCAGGACTGGCGCGACCGGCACGACGGCGTCGTCGTCAACGAGTACGGCCCGACCGAGGCCACCGTCGGCTGCGTCGAGCACCGGATCCGCCCCGGCGACCCTCTGGCACCCGGGCCGGTGCCGATCGGGCGGCCGATCGCGAACGCCCGCGCGTACGTGCTCGGTGAACGGCTCGAACCGCTGCCCGCAGGCGTCGTCGGCGAGCTGTACGTGGCGGGCGCCGGGCTGGCCCGCGGCTACCGGGATCGCGCCGGGCTGACGGCGGAGCGGTTCGTGGCGTGCCCGTTCGCGCCGGGTGAGCGTATGTACCGGACCGGCGACCTGGCACGCTGGGACGCCGGCGGGCGGCTCGTCTACGAGGGACGGGTGGACGGCCAGGTCAAGATCCGCGGCTTCCGCGTCGAGCTGGGCGAGGTCGAGTCCGCCCTCGCCGCCCTGCCGGGCGTCGGCCGGGCCGCGGCGGCCGTCCACGCGGACACGGGGGAGAGGCGGCTCGTCGGCTACGCGGTCCCCGACTCCGGCGCGCTCGACCCGGCCGCGCTCCGCGGCGCCCTGGGCGAGACCCTGCCGGACTCCCTGGTGCCCGCGGCGGTGCTGGTGGTCGACGCGCTGCCGCTGACCCCGAACGGGAAGCTGGACCGCGCCGCGCTGCCCGCCCCCGACTTCGCCGGCCTGGTCTCCGGTCGCGGGCCCGCGACCGCCGCCGAGGAGATGATGTGCGGCCTGTTCGCCGACGTGCTCGGCCTGGACCGTGTCGGCGCCGATGACTCGTTCTTCGACCTGGGCGGCGACAGCATCATGTCGATGCAGCTCGTGACCCGCGCCCGCCGTGCCGGGTTCACGCTGACGCCCCGCGAGGTGTTCACCCGCAAGACCCCGGCGGGGCTCGCGGCCACGGCGGGCGAGCCCGCGCCGGACCGCACGCAGGACGTGGGCACCGGCGAACTCCCGCTCACCCCGATCATGTGCTGGCTGGCCGAGCACGGCGACCCGGCCGGACGGTACGCCCAGTCGATGGTGCTGTCCGTGCCCGCCGATCTGGGCCTGGACGCCCTGACCGTCGCGGTCCAGGGCGTGCTGGACCACCACGACATGCTGCGGGCCCGCCTCGGCGAGTCCGGGCTCATCGTCCCGCCGGCCGGTGAGACGAGGGCCGCCGTACGCCGGGTGGACGCGTCCGGCGACCTGGACCGCGCCGTCGCCGGGGAGACGCGCGCGGCGGTCGCCCGGCTCGACCCTCGCGCCGGGACCATGACGGACGTCGTCTGGCTGGACGCCGGTGCGGGCGGTTCCGGCCGTCTGCTGGTCGTGGTCCACCACCTGGTGGTGGACGGTGTGTCGTGGCGGGTGCTGGTGCCGGATCTGGAGGTGGCGTGGCGCGCGGCTTCGGAGGGGCGTGCGGTGGAGTTGGAGCCGGTGCCGACGTCGTTCCGCCGGTGGGCGCGTCTGCTGGCCGCGCGTGCGCACGAGCCGGGCCAGGTCGCCGAGCTCGACGCCTGGAAACGCCTGCTCGACGGCGGCGAACCGCCGCTGGGCGAGCGCCCGCTCGACCCGGAGCGCGACGTCGCGGCGAACCTCCGCTCGGTCACGTCGCACCTGCCCGCCGAGCGGACCGCGCCGCTCCTGACGAGCGTCCCGGCGGCCTTCCACGGAGGCGTCGACGATGTCCTGCTGACCGGCCTGGCGGTCGCCGTCGCCGAACGGCGCCACCGGAGGGGCGAGGACCCCGGCGGCGTGCTGGTCGACGTGGAGGGGCACGGCCGCGAGCCGGCCGCCGACGACCTCGACCTGTCCCGTACGGTCGGCTGGTTCACCAACGTCCTTCCCGTACGCCTGGACGCGGGCGTCACCGACTTCTCCGGCGTGCGTGAGGGCGGGCCGGCCGCGAGTGAGGCGGTCAAGCGGGTGAAGGAGCAGCTCCGGGCGGTCCCCGGCGACGGCCTCGGGTACGGCCTGCTGCGCCACCTCGGCCCCGGCACCGCTCCGGAACTGGCCGCCCTGCCGTCCGCCCAGATCGGCTTCAACTACCTGGGCCGCTTCACCGCGAGCCGCGGCGAGGCGGACTGGACGCCCGCCGGAGAGACGGCCCTGGGCGCGGCCGGCGAAGACGTCCCGGTCACCCACGTCCTGGAGGTCCTGGCACACGTCCGTGACCTGCCGGACGGGCCCGAGCTGACCGTCACGCTCTACTGGCCCGAAGGAGTCCTCACCGCCGAGGACGCCCGCGATCTGGCCGACGGCTGGCTGGCCGCGCTCGACGGGCTGACCGCCCGCACCGCCGAACCCGGCTCCGGCGGCCACACGCCGTCCGACCTCCTGGCCGCGATGAGCCAGGACGAGGTCGACGAGTTCGAGGAGATCGCCGCGGAGATGGAAGGGGGAACCTCGCGATGACCCGTTCGGCCCTGTCGGACGTCTGGCCGCTCACGCCCCTGCAGGAGGGCCTGCTGTTCCACTCCCTCTACGACGAGCGGGGCCCGGACGTCTACACCGTCCAGTTCGCCTGGCGGCTCGACGGGCCGCTGGACGCGGACGTGCTGGCCGCCTCGGCGGCGGCGCTCCTGGACCGCCACGCCAACCTCCGCGCGGGGTTCCGCCAGCGCAGGTCGGGCGGCGCGGTGCAGGTCATCCCCGTACGCGTCGAGACGCCGTGGCGCGTGGTCGTACCGGCCGCGGGAGACGACCCGGCGGCGGCCGCCGAGCGGGTGGCGGAGGAGGAACGAGACCGCCGCTTCGACCCGGCCGTGCCGCCGCTGCTGAGGTTCGTCCTGATCCGCCTCGCGCCCGGCCGGCACCGGCTTCTGCTCACCCACCACCACATCCTCCTGGACGGCTGGTCGATGCCCGTCCTCGCGCGCGAGCTGTTCGCCCTCTACGCGGCGGGCGGTGATCCCGCCGGGCTCCCGCCCGTGACCCCGTACCGCGACTACCTGGAATGGCTCGGCGACCAGGACCGCGAGGAGGCCGAGTCGACCTGGCGGCGGATCCTCCGCGGCCTGGACCGGGGCACCCTCGTGGCGCCGCGGGACGCCGGCCGCGCGTCCCTCGTGCCGAGGGAGATCGAGGTCGAGGTCGGCGACGGGCTGACCGCCGGCCTGCGCGCGTGCGCGCGCCGCCACGACCTGACGCTGAACACCGTCATGCAGGGTGCGTGGGCCCTGCTCATCGGCGTGCTCAGCGGGCGCGACGACGTGGTGTTCGGCAACACCGTCGCCGGCCGGCCGCCCGAGCTCGCCGGCGCCGAGACCATGCTCGGCCTGTTCATCAACACGATCCCGGTTCGCGTCCGGCTCGACCCGGAGCGGTCGATCGCGCGGACCCTCGCCGCGCTCCAGGACGAGCAGGCCGAGCTCATCGCGCACCAGCACCTGAGCCTGGCCGCCGTCCAGCGGCTCGCGGGCGCCGGTGAGCTGTTCGACACGCTGGTGAACTACGAGAACTACCCGGTCGAGGCCGCCGGCGAAGCCGCCGAGGACGGCCCGCGGGTCACGCTCGCCGGCGTCCGCAACGCCAACCACTACGCCCTGACCCTCGTCGTCTTCCCCGGCGACCCGATCCGGGTACGCCTCGTGTACCGGCCCGACCTGTACGACGCCACCGAGGTGGAGCGCGTCGCGGACCGCCTCGTCCGGCTGCTGCGGCAGATCGCCGACGACCCCGGCCGGCCGCTCGGCCGGGTGGAGACGCTGGACCCGGACGAGCGGCGGCGCCTGCTGCGGTACGGCGCCGCGCCGGCGCCGCCGGCGCCCGGATCGACGCTCGCCGCGCTCTTCGAGGCCCAGGCGCGTGCGACCCCGGGCGCCGTCGCGCTGTGCGACGAGGACACCGAGGTCTCCTACGCCGAGCTGAACACCGCCGCGGACCGGCTCGCGCGCGACCTGGCGGGACACGGCGCCGGTCCCGAGCGGGTCGTCGCCCTCGCCGTGCCGCGCTCCGCGGGCACCGTCACCGCGCTGCTGGCCATCGCCAAGACCGGCGCGGCGTACCTGCCGGTCGACCCGGACTACCCGCGGGCCCGCGTCGACCACATGATCGCCGACGCCGCCCCCGCGGTGCTCCTCACCACGGCCGGCGTCCTGCCGGACGTCGACCTGCCCCGGATCGTCCTCGGCGAGGAGGGCTCCGCGGGGACCGGCGTCACCGCCCCGGGCGTACCGCGGCCGGAGCATCCCGCGTACGTCATCTACACCTCCGGCTCCACCGGCACGCCGAAGGGCGTCGTGGTGCCGAACGCCGGCCTCGCGAGCCTGGCCGCCGCGCAGCGCGAGCGCATCGGCCACGACGCCGGGCCCGGCGCGCGGGTGGCACAGCTGTCCTCGCTGAGCTTCGACGCCGCCGTCGCCGAGATCCTCCTCGCCCTGACCTCCGGGGCGACGCTCGTCCTCCCGCCGCCCGGCCCGCTGGCCGGCGACGAGCTCGGCGCCTTCCTCGCCGACCGGCGGATCACCCACCTGCAGATCCCTCCGACCGTCCTCGCCTCGGTGCCGCGGCGGCCGCTGCCCGCGCTGCGCTCGGTGGCCGTCATGGGGGAGGCGTGTCCCGAGAGCCTCGTGCGCGACTGGTCGGCGGGCCGCCGCATGGTCAACGCGTACGGGCCGACCGAGACGACGGTGTGCGCGACGGTCAGCGACCCGCTCGGCGACGGCCCGCCGCCCATCGGCCGGCCGGTCGCGGGGACGCGCGTCCACGTGCTCGACCGATGGCTGCGCCCGGTGCCCGAGGGCGTGGTGGGAGAGCTGTACGTGGCGGGAGCCGGGCTGGCCCGTGGCTACGCCGGCCGGCCGGGCCTGACCGCCGAACGCTTCGTGGCCTGCCCGTTCGCGCCGGGCGAGCGCATGTACCGCACCGGCGACCTGGCCCGCTGGACCGGCGACGGCCGGCTGTCCTACGCCGGACGCGCCGACGGCCAGGTCAAGATCCGCGGCTTCCGCGTGGAGCCCGGCGAGGTCGAGACCGCGCTCACCGCCCTGCCGGGCGTCGGCCAGGCCGCCGTCACGGTCCGCGAGGACGCTCCGGGCGAGCGCCGCCTCGTCGGCTACGTGGTCATGGACGGCGCGAACGGGGCCGGCCCGGCGGAGCTGCGGCGGTCGCTGGCCGAGACCCTGCCCGCCTACCTGGTCCCGGCCGCGGTCGTGCCGCTCACCGAGCTGCCGCGGACGCCGAACGGCAAGCTCGACCACGCCGCGCTCCCGGCGCCCGACTTCACCGGCGCGGCCGCCGGGCGCGAGCCCGCCGGCGCGGCCGAGACGACGCTGTGCGCACTGTTCGCCGAGGTCCTCGGCCTGGACCACGCCGGCGCCGATGACTCGTTCTTCGACCTGGGCGGCGACAGCATCATGTCGATGCAGCTCGTCACCCGGGCACGCCGGGCCGGCCTGCAGGTCACGCCGAGGGACGTGTTCGTCCGCCGGACCCCGGCCGCGCTCGCCGCCGTCGCCGCGCCCCCGGAGGAGACGGACGCGCCGGAGGACGTCGCCGTGGGCGAGCTGCCCCTCACCCCGGTCATGCGCTGGCTCGGCGAACGCGGTGGCCTCGCCGACCGGCTCTGCCAGTCGATGGTGCTGTCCGTGCCCGCCGATCTGGGCCTGGACGCCCTGACCGTCGCGGTCCAGGGCGTGCTGGACCACCACGACATGCTGCGCGCCCGGCTGAGCGGGGACGGGCTGGTCGTGCCACCGCCGGGCACGGTACGGGCGGCCGACGTCGTACGCCGCGTGGCGTTCACGGGCGACGAGGCGCTCGCCGAGGAGGCGCGTACGGAGGCCGGGCGGCTGGACCCCCGGCGGGGCGCGATGGTGCGGGTCGTCTGGCTGGACGCCGGTGCGGGCGGTTCCGGCCGTCTGCTGGTCGTGGTCCACCACCTGGTGGTGGACGGTGTGTCGTGGCGGGTGCTGGTGCCGGATCTGGAGGTGGCGTGGCGCGCGGTCTCGGCGGGGCGTGCGGTGGAGCTGGAGCCGGTGCCGACGTCGTTCCGCCGGTGGGCGCGCCTGCTGGCCGCGCGTGCGCACGAGCCCGGCCAGGTCGCCGAGCTCGACGCCTGGAAACGCCTGCTCGACGGCGACGATCCGCCGCTGGGCGACCGCCCGCTCGACCCCGCGCGTGACACGGCGAGCCGGCTCCGCACGGTGACGGTGACCCTGCCTCCAGAACGCACCGGGCCGCTGCTGAGCAGCGTGCCCGCCGCCTTCGGGACGGGCGTCGACGAGGTTCTGCTGACCGGCCTCACGCTCGCTCTCGCCGAACACCGCGGCCTGCGGAGCGTCCTGGTCGACCTCGAGGGCCACGGCCGCGAGCAGCTCGGCGACGCCGACGTCTCCCGTACGGTCGGCTGGTTCACCAACGTGCTCCCCGTTCGCCTGGACCCGGGCACCGCCGACGTCGCCGGGGTACGCGCCGGCGGTCCCGCCGCGGGCGACGCCGTCCGCCACGTCGCGGAACGGCTGCGCGCGGTTCCGGGCGACGGCCGCGGGCACGGGCTGCTCCGCCACCTCAACCCGGAGACGGCTCCCGCTCTGGCCGCGCTGCCCGCGCCGCAGGTCGGCTTCAACTACCTGGGACGCTTCACCGCGGGCGACGGCGGCGACTGGACGCCGTCCGGGCGGACGGTCCTCGGCGGAGGAGACGGCGCGGACACCCCGGCCGGCCACGCCCTGGAGGTCCTCGCCCACGTCCGCGACCTGGCCGGTGGCCCCGAGATGACCATCGCGCTGTCCTGGCCGGAGGGGATTCTCACCGAACGGGACGCGCGGGAGATCGCCGGCACCTGGCTCGCCGTTCTGGACGGCCTGGCCGCACACGCCGCGGCCGCCGGTGAGGGCGGCGCGTTCGCGAACCTCCTGCCGATCCGGTCCGAAGGGACCCGCTCTCCGCTGTTCTGCGTCCATCCGCTGGCGGGACTCGCCTGGTGCTACCGCGGGCTCGCCGACCTGCTGCCCGGCCGTCCCGTCTACGGGCTGCAGGCGCGCGGTCTCACCGCGGGCGCGCCGCCGGGCAGCGTCGAGGAGATGGCCGCCGACTACACCGCGCGGATCCGCGAGATCCAGCCCACCGGGCCGTACCACCTGCTCGGCTGGTCCTTCGGCGGCCTCGTCGCGAACGCGATCGCCGCCCGCCTCCAGGCCGGCGGCGAGCGGGTCGCGCTGCTCGCGCTGCTCGACGCCTATCCATCCGGCGGTCAGGACACCCGTACGACCGACACCCGCGCGCGGATCCGCTCCATCCTGGAGGCACTCGGCTTCGATCCCGAGACGGCGGCCGGCGTACGGGACCTGGACGGCGTCCTCGGCCTCTGCCGCCGGACCGGCGGGCCGTTCGGTGACCTGGAGGAGGCGCGTCTCGCGGCCGTCCTCGCCGTCTGGGCGGCAGGCATCGAGCTCGCCGCGGCCTACACCCCGGCTCCCCTCGACGGTCCCGTGCTCTTCTTCACCGCCGCCCGCGACCATCCCGAGGGGGCCGCAGGGGTCTGGGAGAAGCTCACCGGGGCCTCGGTGGAGGATCACCGGATCGACTGCCACCACGGCCAGCTCACCCAGCCCCGGCCTCTCGCGGAGATCGCCGAGGCCATCGAGAGAAAGGTCGGCTGAATGCCCGACAACACCAACCCCTTCGAGGACGAGGACGGCCGCTACCACGTGCTCGTCAACGACGAGGGCCAGCACTCCCTCTGGCCGGCCTTCATCGACGTCCCGGAAGGCTGGCGCGTCGCCTTCGAGGACGACACACGCGCGGCCTGCCTGGACTACGTCGAGAAGAACTGGACGGACATGCGCCCGAACTCCCTCATCGAGGCGATGCGGGAACACGAGGAGCGATCCTGAGGGCCACCGGGGCCATGCCGTACGCCGTCGGCGCGGCCCCGTGAGCACCCCGACGCTCGTCGACCTGTTCGCCCCGGAATGGCTCGCCGACCCGTACCCCTTCTACCGGCGGCTGCGCGAGGACCATCCTGTCTACCACGACGAAGTATTGCGCAGCTGGGTGGTGAGCCGGCACGGCGACATCGCCGCGCTCTCGACCGACGACCGGCTGACCGAGGACCGGGTCACGGCGTTCCAGGCGCGGCTGACGCCGGAGACCCGCCGGCTCATGCGGCCGCTCGCCGGTCTGCTGACGGACATGATGCTGTTCGCGACCGGCCCCCGCCACGCCGCCCTGCGGAACATGGCCAAGGCCGGCTTCTCCCGCCGGGTCGTCGCGGACCTGCGCGCCTCGATCGAGCGGCGGGCGGCCGCGCTGTGCGACGAGGTTCTGCCCCGTGGCGAGATCGACCTGGTCGGCGACCTGTCCGCGCCGCTGACCAAGGCGGTCATCGCCGAGATGCTCGGCCTCCCGCCGGAGCACCGGCACCTCCTCGACGACTGGCAGAGCCTCCTGCACGTCTACTTCACCCAGTCCGGCGCCGAGTCCGGGCGGCTCCGCCGCCTGCGCGAGGTGTTCGACGCGCTCGCGGCCCAGGACGAACCGCCGGCGCTCCTCGGGCACATGCTGGCGGCCGGCTCACCGGAGAGCCGCGATCCCGGCGTCGTCTTCGCGAACTTCCTGCTGATCATCGACGCGGGCCAGGTCACCACCACCCACCAGATCCCCAACGCCGTACGCGCCCTGCTGGCGGACCCCGGCCAGCTCGAGCTGCTCCAGGGGCGGCCCGAGCTGCGGGCCACCGCCGCCGAGGAGCTCCTCCGGTACGACAGCGCGGTGCAGTTCACGGCGCGGACCGCGCGGGAGGACATCGAACTGCACGGCCGGACGATCCCGGCCGGCGACCAGGTGACACTGCTGGTCGGCTCGGGCAACCGGGACGAGGAGGCGTTCGCCGACCCCGACCGCCTCGACGTGACCCGCGACGCCAAGGCGCACCTGTCCTTCGGCCACGGCCGGCACTACTGCCTCGGCGCCGCGCTCGCGCTCGCCGAGACCGAGCTGGTGCTCGGCGCGCTGCTCTCCCGTACGCACGGCCTGCGGCTCACGTCCGCGCGGCTCGAATGGCACGAGACCATCAACTTCCGGTTCCTCAAGGAGCTGCCGGTCGCGTTCGAGCCCCGATGATCAGCAGCGGCCGAGGAGACGGCGCTCGACCTCCGCGAGCACCTCGGTGGCGCGCGTCCTGAGCAGGAAGTGCCCGCCGTCCAGCGGACGCGTCGTGCACGTGCCGGTGGTCACCTCCGCCCAGGCCCCGGCGTCCTTCGCGGAGACCTCCTCATCACCGTCGCCCCGGAAGGCGAGGACGTCGCAGGCGATCCTTGGCTCGGTTCCGGTCGCGTACGTCTCCGCGGCCTCGTAGTCGGCGCGGATCGCGGGCTCGGTCACCTCCCAGAACTCCTCGTGCTCCAAGACGATCGGCTCGGTGCCGCCCATCTCCCGCAGGGCCTCCTTGAGCCGCGGCGTGGGCAGGTCGTGCACCGTCGCGGCCGGCGCGTTGCGGTGCGGGGCGGTCTGGGAACAGACCGCGAGCAGGGCCGGTGTCGCCGTCATCCGCCGCGCCGTCTCGAACGCCGCGAACGCGCCCGCGCAGTAGCCGAACAGCCCGACCGGCCCGCCGAGGCCGGCGACGACGCCGGCCACGGCCGCGCCGATCGCCGCCATGTCGCGCATCGGGGTCTGCTGGAACAGCGACTCCCGGCCCGGCAGGCGCACGGCGATCAGCTCGATGTCCTCGTCGACCCGTTCGCTCCAGACCTTGAAGGCCGCGACGCCGGCCCCGGCGTGGGGCAGGCAGACCAGGTGGGCGGCGGGGGAGTCCCGCGGGGTCAGGCGTACCAGGTTCTCGTCGGTGAGCACGGTCCTCCTACGTCGTGTGCCGGTCCTCAGGCGGTGCCGGCGACCGCGACCGCGTAGATCTCGGCCAGGCTGGATGCGGTCAGCGCGTCCGGCAGCGAGATGCCGTGCCCGGTGTCGCGCTCCAGCAGGGTCACCAGCTCGACCAGGTGCGCCGAGTCCCACTCGGTGACGTGGTCCAGATGCTTGTCCAGGTCATCGCGGGTGACCGCCATGCCCAGCTCGTCCCGCAGGAGGGCGAGGAAATCGTCGATGTCGTTCACGGGCTCCCGCCGAAGGTCAGCGTGATGTGGTCGGGCGGTGGTGCGATCTCGGCAAGGTCGTGCCGGAACGTCGCGACGTCGTCGCCTCTGTCGACGGCCGCGAAGCCGTGCCGCGGGTAGAACTCCGCGACGTTGGCGTTCTTCGGCGACCGCCGGTACGCCCCGGTCACGGCCGTGGCACCGCTCGTACGCGCGTGCTCCAGCAGCGCCGACAGGGCGGCCTGCTCCACTCCGCGGCCGAAGACCCGGCAGCTGAGCAGGAAGTTGCGGATCGCGAGGACGCCGCCCTCCCGGCGCGCCAGAATCGCGCCGGCGATGCCGCTGTCGCCGAACCGGTCGGCCACGTGCACCGCGAGCGTCAGCGCGTCCGGATCGCCGAGGAGCTCCTCCACGTCGGCGGGCAGCAGCCGCTCGGTGGTGAGGTTGAACTGGTTGGTACGCAGCGTCAGCTGCGACAGCCGCCCGGCCTCGCCGGCGACGGCGGGCGCGACGCGTACGGTGATCCGGAGCTCCCGCAGGTAGTCCTGGACCGTGGTGAACGAGCCGAGGAAGTCCCTTCGGGACAACTCGTCCCGGTAGCGCGCCGGGCGCTCCCGGTCCTCCGCCGTCAGCTCCACGCCGTCGAACCAGCCGTCCGCGAGGAGCCGGGACACGTGCCACGCCGGCTCGTCGTCCACCGCGACCACCGCGACCCCGGGCAGCTCGCGGCGGACCAGGCCGGTCTCGTGCGGGCTGTCGTCGACGAACACGATGGCGTCCACGCCGAGCCCCAGGTCCTCGGCCAGCTCGGCGAGGTTCTCGTGCTTGGGCCGCCAGTTCGCGGCGACCCGTACGACGTCGTCCTCGCGCAGCAGGATGTCCGGATGCTCGCGCAGCATCCGGCGTACGGGCTCCACGTCGTTCTTGCTCACCACGGCGACCAGCACGCCCTGCGCCGCCAGCTGGCGCACCGTCCGCTGGAACGCCTGGTAGGCCGCGCCCCGGTGGCTCCCGGCGACCTCCAGCCCGTCGGGACCGTCGTCGCCGAGGACACCGCCCCACACCGTGCCGTCCAGGTCGATGGCGAGGACCTTCTTCGCCCGCCCGGAGAGGTGCCGGGCCAGGTGCCCGGCCTCGCGGGCGTACGCGGCGAGCAGACCGGGCGTCAGATGGGCTCGGGTGTAGACGCTCAGGCGCGGGTCGGTGACGGCGACACCCTCCGCGGCGAGGGTGTCCAGGTCGAGCACGACGACCCGCGGATGCGTCTCGGCCAGCCGCAGCAGCCGGGCGTTCGCCTCGCGCCACAGCGCGCCGAGCGCCGCGCGGGACCGGTGGTCGACCAGCTGGGCGGCCATGAGGCGCGGGAGCGGAATCGTGTTGAGCACGAGCGTGCCGTGCCCGGTCTCCCCGAACCGCGCCGCCAGGCCGTCGAGCAGCGCGAGCTTGTCCGCGAGGACGCGCTGGACGTCGTCCGGGCGCCAGGGCGAGGGCACCTCGTCGAAGACGACCGCCGGGTCGAGCAGGCACAGCGCGAGGTCCGGCTCGGCGGCGTACAGCCGGCTGCCGGGGTCACCGAGGTCGAAGACGTACGCGTCGAAGTCGCCGATGACGGGCCGCAGGAGTAACCCGTGCCGGGCCGTCTCGGCGGTGAGCGGGGCGACCAGCGCGTCGAGCGTGCCGTGCCCGGTGATTGCGATGGTGGTGACCGGGACGTCCGGGTGGGCACGGAGCACCTCGTCCGCATCGAGCCGCGACAGCAGCCGCCCGGCCCGGTGGAGCCGGTCGTCGGGAAGCCCGTCGAGCAACCGCCGGACCTCGGGGTATTCGGCCAGGAGACGCCCGTCACGGTGCAGCCGGAGTATCGGGTCCTCGGGGTCGGCCGAGGACGAGTCCAGGGAGGAGGTGCTGCTCATCGCGATGACGCTCACCCGCCGGCCGGTCACTCGACGCCCGTTCTCGATCATGCAGTTTAGCCCGGCGGGCGCGGCCCGATAAGGCCGGCGTGGACAAGACCCTGGAGGACTGCCGCCGTGGGATCAGCGCCGCCCGTCCGGCTGGTCCAGATGTGACGCGACCGGCCTTTCCGACGCCCGGCCGGCGACGCGGGCGGTAATCCAGTCATCGATCGCGGCGCGGACGGCGGTCAGGTCATAGGCTCGCTGGTCGACGTTGTCGACCCGCAGTTCGAACACCAGGTACGAGTTGGTCAGGTGCCCGGTTTCAGGTGGGCGCCGAGCCAGCGCAGCGCCGGCGGGAGCTCGCGTTGCCAGGTGGTGAAGTTGTGGCCGCCGAACGGCAGCGTGATCGAGGCGACGTGGGTGGGCGGGTGCGCGAGGGCCAGGAACTCTCGCGTCTGGCCGTAGTCCTTCTCGCCGGTGCGGCTGGTGGTCAGCAGGAGGTTCGCCGGCGGCGGTGGCAGGTGCCGGAGTCGCCAGATCAGGTCGCACTCATCCCGGTACGCCCTGCTGTGACCGTAGAGATCCCCGGTGGTGAAGTCTCGGAGGGCGTGGTAGTAGCCGGCGAGTGACACCGCGGCGGAGTAGCGGTCGGAGTGCCGCATGGCGAGCTTGACCGCACAGTAGCCTCCGGTCGAGTCGCCCAGCGCGCTCCAGCCGGACGCGCGGTCGGCGGTCCGGTAGACGGCGGCGAGTGCGGCCGGCACATCCTCGGCGAAGAACGTCTCGGCCTGGGGACCGTGCGGGATGTCGGTGCACTCGGTGTCGCGAGGCGGGGCGACGGTGGGGCGCACCATGACGACGATCGTCGGGGGCATCCGACCTGCGGCGATCTCCTGGGCGACCGTCTGCGGCAGCCGCAGATGGGTGATGAGGTTCTCGGCGTTGCCCGGGTATCCCGTGAAGGCCACGGTCACCGGGAATCGCCGGGCCTCGTACGCCGGTGCGAAGTACTGCGGCGGAAGGTAGACGAACGCGGGCTCGCTGATCGCCGTGCGCACTCCGTGGATGACGACGGAGTCGATGCGGCCCTGCCCTGCCGGAAGCCGGTACCTCGGCGCCGAAGGGTCCGAGGTGACGGGCGCGGTGCGGACCGCCGAGGTGCCGAAACCGCCCGCCCCGGCCGCCATGGGTACGCCCGGACCGCTCCGCCCGGCCTGCGCGCCGATGAGGTCGCCCCACGACCCGTAGAAGTCGAAGGTGGCGTTGACCATGGTCAGTACGGCTACGACCAGGAAGAACTGGCAGCCGGCGACGATGCCGAGGCGCGCCAGCACGTGCGTGGACCGCCGGCCTGCCACCCGCGGGGCGAACCAGATCGCCGCGGCGAGCACGATCACCGCCACGATGACGAGCATGACCTGCAGGGGAACTCCGGTGAGTCTGATCACGGCCGGCTCCCCGGCGAGAGGTGGGTGCCCAGCCAGCGCAGGATCGCGGGAACGTCCTGCGCGGCGGTCACGGGCAGCGGTTCGGCACGCATCGGCGGGCGGGCGTCGGCGGAGAACCCGTCGTCGGCGATGACACCGACACTGATCGGCGGAGGCGGCCGGTGCCGGAGCCGCCAGCGCGGGTCGTACTCATCACGGATGGACCGGCTGTCGCCGTACAGCCTCCCGGGAGGCGGCGTGAGGGAGGGCGCGGCGAAGACCGCCGAGCCGAACCGGTCGGAGTGACGCATCGCGAGCAGCGCCGCGCAGTACCCCGCCGGCCCGCGGATGCCCGGCCCCGCCACCGACCAGCTCCCCGGGGCGGTGCCGACGCGGTACGCGGCGTCGACCGCGGCGGGCAGATCCTCGCTGAGGAACGTCTCGCCCTGCTTGCCGCCGGGCACGTCCACGCAGCCGGGGCCGGTCGGCGCGATCACGATCACTTCTGGACGCAGCCGCCCGGCGGCGATCTCACGCGCCGCGAGTTCGGGAAGGCGCCGCCGCAGGATCGTGTCGCGTGGAGAGGCGAGGAACAGCACGACGGGGAACCGCTGGGACCGATCCTGCGCGTACTGCGGCGGCAGGTACACGTACGCCCGGGTGCCGATCCCCGACCGCGAGCCGCGCAGGCTGAGGACGCGCAGCCGTCCCTCGCCGGCCGGCAACCGGCGGGTGAGGGCGTCATGCGACGGCCTGACGCGTGGCGCGGCCGGGGGCGGCTGCGCCACGGGAGACTGATCGGCGATCCGTACGGTGCCTGAGTCCGCACCGAACAGGTCCTCCCATGAAGAGTAGAACTGCATGTCGGAGTTGATCACGACCAGCAGCGCCAGCAGGAGCAGCACCTGACTGCCCACCAGCAGCCCCGCCCGTACGGCCGCCTGCCCGAGACCCGTACCGGAGTATCTCGGCAGCAGCCGGACGCAGACCACCACCGCCACCAGCGCGATGACGAGCGACGATGCGATGAAACCGGCTTTGGTCAAACCCAACAGCTCGGCCACAGGTCCCCTAGCGCGGTGAGGTGATGCCAGCCGCCGGCGCGGTGAGCGGTATCGCGACACTAGAAGAACGCAGGTCAGGGGAACCCTAGCGTTAGGCAATTCCGCCTTTGCCTACGTGTGGGCCCCGCCGTCTGTAGAAGGCAATTGCCTCTTTTACCTCGCCCGGATGCCTCACGGGGCGATGCGGGTGTCCTCTCGTTCTGCGTGCCCGGCGCAGAACAGCTCGACCAGGGCATGCAGGGCACCATGCGGTACGGCCTGGGCCTCATGCGGTACGCCGGCCCATGTGGGCCGGTGTGGGGACACACCGGTGGCAACCAGACGACCAGGAGGTCATGGCGGCAGATCCGGGTGTATCACTAGAGCCATCCTTGCTGACTTGCGATGATGGCCGCGTCGGTGCGGTTGCGTGCGCCGAGCTTGTCGGTGGCGGAGGCGAGGTAGTTGCGGACCGTGCCATAGGACAGGTACAGCGTGTTCGCGATATCGCGGGGACCGGCGCCTTGGGCGTGGAGGCGGAGTACGTCGGTCTCGCGTGCGGTGAGCGGGCTGGGCCGGGTTTCGATCGCGGCGATCGCCACTTCCGGGTCGACGACGCGGCCGCCTGCGGCGATGGTACGGATGGCGGTGATGAGGTCGCGCGCCGAGGTGTCCTTGGCGAGGAACCCCGCGACGTGTGCGTTCAGGGCGGCTCGGAGGTTGGCGGGCCGGGCGTGAGCGGTCAGGATCAGGACGCTGCAGGCGGGGAGCTCTGCGGACATCTGCCTGGCCGCGGTCAATCCGTCGATACCGGGAAGGTCGATGTCGAGCACGGCGACATCCGGGGCGTGCAGGCGGGCCGCGGGCACGATCTCGGTGCCTGTCGCGACATCGGCGACCACGGTCAGGTCGTCTTCGAGGTCGAGCACCGAGACGAGGGTGTCGCGGAGGATGGCGGAGTCCTCGGCGACCAGGATGCGGATCATGCCGTCGTCCCTCGTCCGGAGGGCACGTAAGTGGCGAGCACGAACCGGTGCCCGCCGGCTTCGGTGCTCATCGAGCCGCCCATCCGGGCGGCGCGTGCGGCGATGTTGGCCAGCCCATGTCCTTGCGCCGCCTCACGGCCGGGCGGGGCGCCGTCGTTGTCGATGACGAGGGACACCTGGCCGTCGCCGCAGACGAGCTCGATGCGGCATTCGCGTGCGGCACTGTGCCGGAGGATGTTGGTGATCGCCTCGCGGAGGACCGCGGCGAGTTCGGATTCGGTGGTCGCGTCCAGCGGGATGTCCGTACGTGTGATCGTGGTCGTCACGCCGGCGGTCGTGAGCACGTCGCGCGCGGTGGCGATCTCCGCGTCCAGGTCCAGTGCGGGCGCGCTCTGCACGATGGACTCCGCGTCGGAGGCCACCGTCCTTGCGAGGTGCAGCATGTGCACCATCTCACGGTGCGCGCGAGGGTCGCCGCGGTCGAGGAGCGTCTGGGCAAGATCGCTCTTGAGGGCGATGGTCGACAGGCCGAGGCCGAGGGTGTCGTGGGCGTCCTGTGCGATCCGGAGCCGCTCGCTTGTGACGGCGACGAGGGCCAGCTGCCGCCGCGCGATGTCGAGCTCTCCGGCGGTCCGGTTGAACCGCGACAGCCCGTAGACCAACAGTCCCGCTCCGCCGAGGGTGGAGGCGGCGTAGACCGACCACTGGAGCTGGAACGGCAGGCCGGCCAGATCGCCCGGGTTGAGCAAGGTCAGCATCGGCAGACTGGCCATGATCGCGCCGAAGAGCACCCAGCGGATCGGACGTTCGATCAACAGCAGGATGCTGCCGCCGAGGAACGCGAGGAACCCCGTGCTCGCCACGCCGAATACCGGGTACGCGACGAAGCTGAGCACGGCCTGCGCCCCGAGCGTCCATGGCCATCCGGGTGGGAGTCCGCCTCCGGGGCGGAAGCGGGCGTGCCGGAGTTGCAGAAGGACCATCGTCACCGCGACCAGTACGGCCGGCGCCGTCGTCGCGACGCCGGCCGTTGCTCCACCGGCGGAGGGGGCGGTCAGGTTCAGCAGGTACTGGACGCCGTACAGGACGACGACAGCGGCGACGATCCGGCGCGCCAGCGCGGGCGTGACCCGTTCTATGCCGTCCGCGGTGCCGAGTTCCGGCGGGGCGGGCATCTCGGTGACGATGCGGCGTGCCGAGGCGGCGGCGGCGCGCGCCGCCTCGCCGGCCAGCCGCAGCTCGGTCCGCTCGGCGGCCGGCCCGTTGGTGAGGGCGTTGCGGACGTGCTCGCCCAGCTGTTCGAGACGTCGCATGATCGTGGATCGGACGTCGTTCGCCGTCGCGAGCCGCTGTGCCATGACGGCCGCACCCGCGAGAACGTCCTGGGTGGACTCGAGCCGTTCGACCAGGGACGCGAGCCGGGTGAGGCCGAACAAGCCC
The DNA here is from genome assembly GCF_030406325.1 of Actinomadura sp. DC4. Taxonomy (GTDB): domain Bacteria; phylum Actinomycetota; class Actinomycetes; order Streptosporangiales; family Streptosporangiaceae; genus Actinoallomurus. Next base: position 68,904 of record NZ_JAUEQY010000032.1, read on the forward strand.
ATGCTGACGTTGCCGAACGCGTTCAGCACCCACCACGCCGCGTTGACCGGCGGCTGATAGGGCAGCCCGACCACCAGCCACACCGAGATCTCGGCACCGGCGAGAAGGCCGAACAGCCACCAGGACCAGGGCGACCGCACCACCAGCAGCACCAGCCCGCCGAGCAACCCGGAAACGCCGCCCACCCAGCGATCCTCGAAGACGGCGAACCCGAGGTAGGTCACAGCGCACTGCGCGAGCAGCAGCAGCCAGGGCCACCGCAGCCACGGTCCTCGCGCACGTCCGCTCACATACCAGAACGGCAGCACGAAGCACACGACAACGAACGGGCCGTACCTGAAGTCGGGATGTTCGTTTCCATCGGCGAGCTTGCTGACCAGCACGCAACCGAGATAGGCGAACACCAGCGTTTTCGTCGCCATGCCAAGACCCGCGACGCGGCGATCGGGGCGTCGTCCACCACCGCACGACGGGTCCCCGCCGAGCGCGACGTGCTGGGCGATTGTCTGCACAGGTCGACTCTAAGTGCCCACGTCCACATCGAGGATCGGGCGGGCCGCAGTCATGCAAAGTGCACGGTCGCCGCATGCAGAACCACCGGAACCCTCGTGTCGTCGCGCACTACCAGGCGCCCCCGGCACCGGCGGAGAGTGAGGTCGTCATGCACCAACTCAGACCGTCTGAGATATGTCGGATCACACCAAATAGGACAACGCTGTGAAAATCGCGGTATGGATCGCATCGTCGCTGTTGGCGTTCGCATTCCTCGTCGTCGGCGGAGGCAAATTGCTGGCGCCGGCAGGCGAGCTCCAGCAAATGGCTGAGGGAGTACCCGTCGCCCTGCTGAAACTCGCCGGCGCCGCTGAGGTACTGGGCGCCATCGGTCTGGTGATTCCTGCGGCAACGAGGATCATGCCGATTCTGACGCCCATCGCGGCGACCGGCCTCGTTGTGACCATGATCGGCGCAACGATCACCAACGTCGCCATCGGTGAGCCCGCGAGTGCCGTTCCGACCATCGTTCTCGGCGCCTTCGCGGCCCTCGTGGCCTTCGCCCGTTTCGGGCCCTGTGCCATCGAACCCGGGAGGACCGGCCACGACCCCCTGACGTCAAGGGCCGCAAGGTCGTGACGAGCCGGCACGCAATCCACCTTGGGAAATGAGGAGAATCCGATGGGCGCCGTGGTCATGCACAACGTGGTGTCGGTGGACGGCTTCATCGCCGATGAGAACGACGATCCCGGACCACTCCACGAGTGGTACTTCAGCGGGGACACCCCGATCGGCGTCGGCGGCGGTGAGGGGTTCGATCACTCCGGTGTCGGAAGCCGTTTCAAGGTCTCCGGCGCATCCTCGGGCTACGTCCGGTCGACGTGGGACTCACTCGGCACGATCGTCATGGGCCGCAGACTGTTCGACCTGGTCAACGGGTGGGAAGGCCATCCACCCGCGGGCGACCACGTGGTCGTGGTGTCCCACCGGCCCAAGCCAGAGGGTTGGCACCCCGAGGCGTCGTACCACTTCGTCGACGGCGTGGCGGCGGGGATCGCCAAGGCCCAGGAACTCGCCGGGGAGCGAACCGTCGCCGTGAACGCCGGTGACGTGGGCGGCCAGATCCTCGCGGCCGGTCTCGTCGACGAAGTGGCGATGGACGTGGTGCCGGTGGTGTTCGGGTCGGGCAGGCGCTACTTCGGCACCATCGACCGGCAGCACCTGCTCGAGGATCCCGACGTGGTCATCCGGGGCGACCGGGTGCTTCACCTGCGATTCAAGGTACGCCGGTGAACCGGGGCGATGAGGCAGCCGGAACGATCGACCGTTCCGCGATCGGCCGTGTTCTCGCGGCGAACCGCTACCTCGTGCCCGGCACGGCCGACGACAAGGGGGACCCGTGGGTCAGGCCGAGGCGGTCTACGCCGACACCGACGCCGGGCCGGCGGCGCCGGACGAGACCGGGGCGGCACCGCTACGTGCTCCTACGAGGGGGCAACCGCGTGTTCGGAAACGCCGTCGACATGACGGTGGAGGTCTGAAGCCGCAGTTCCAATACCAGCGACGAACAGGAGGACCCCGATGACCACGATCACCGACACCACCGTCGGCCCGCAGACGCCCGACGGCTGGGCCGCGGGCACCTGGACCATCGATCCCGCCCACACCGTGGTGAGCTTTTCGGTCCGCCACCTGATGAGCCGGGTACGCGGAACATTCACCGATGTCAGCGGGCAGATCGTCACCGACCTCGACTCCGCCCGCTCGGCCGCCACCGCCGTGATCGCGACCGCCTCGGTCAACACCGGCAACCAGACGCGCGACGGCCACCTGCGGTCGGCCGATTTCTTCGACGCCGAGCGGTATCCGCGGATGAGGTTCGCCAGTCGGGCACTGCGCCCGGTGGCCGGCTCCTGGACGCTGTCGGGTGAGCTGACGATCCGCGACGTCACCCGGCCGGTGGACCTTGAGGTCGAGTTCCTCGGCTCCGACCCGACCGGGCTCCAAGGCGAGCCGCGGATCGGCTTTTCGGCGCGGGCGACCCTCAGCCGCCGCGACTTCGGCATCACCTTCGGCCTGGTCGCCGACGGCACCAAGATCGTCGTCGCCGACGAGATCGACATCGCCCTGGACATCGAGGCGTTCCTGAACGCCTGAGCCGCCGGTCCCACCGTGGTGAGACGGTGAGTCGGAATCGGGCCCGCCGGGTGGCGCCGGCGGTGCGCCGATTCCGCCCGTGCCGCTCGCCGTCAGTTCAGCAGAAGGGCCGTGTCCCAGCCGGTCCTCGAAGGTTCGTCGTTCGCGTAACCATGCAGCGCGAGGGCGACGCCGGCCGCGCCTTCCAGGAAACCCGCCCGGTCCGGTGCGACCGCCGCGTCGGCCCCCGCGGCGTACCGGAAGCCGAACGGCGCGTCGGGGTCGAAACAGCCGATGACCCGGCGAGCGAGCCCATCGGCCGCTTCCAGCAGGTCGGCGGCGTCGCCGTCGGAGGCCATCAGGCGCGTGATGTGCAACATGCCCGCCCAGCCATGGCACAGGCCCGCGTCGATCATGTCCCACTCCTCCCAGGGACGCGCCAGCACGCGGCGTAGCACCGAGACCGCCGTCTCCCGCCATGAGGGCCGGTCGAGCGCGATGCCGGCCAGCTGGAGGGCACGGGCGATCCCCGGCACGCCGTAGCACCAGCTCGGGCGGTCGGGCCGTGCCGATCCGTCCGGGCCGCGCAGCTGCCGGTGGAGGCTGACGACCGGTGGCCATGAGGCCTCGTGCAGCCATTCCAGCAGCCACGCGACGATCGCCTCGATCGCCTCCTCGTGTCCCGGCAGGCGCAGCCCGTCACGGTGGGCGATGGCCAGCAGGGCCAGCGGACCCGCGATCCCGTGTGCCAGACCGAGGTTGAAGTGGCCTTCTCCGTCGGGTGTGTTCTTCAGCGGAGCGTGGGACACCCACCAGCCGGGCACGCGTACGCCCGCGACCTCCACCGGCTCGGTGAGAGCGATGAGGTAGCTCACCGCCGGCTCGGCATCGCCGGTGCCCAGCAACAGCCGGCCCAGGCCGCTGAGCCCCTGCACGACGTCGTACGCGGCGAAGCCGGTGCCCGGCCGTCCGGCGGCGATGCGCGCGGTCTCCTCTCGGGCTCGTTCGCCCGCGGCGGCGCGGAGCTCCGGTTCGGCACGGCCGAGCAGGTTCGCGTAGTCGCCGGGCCGCGTCACCGCCGCCCGCGTGGCGAACACCACGGCGGGCAGGCCGGCGAACAGGCCGCTTCGACCGGGCATCGCGGCTCTGGCCCCCAGGGACAGGTACACGTGCGCGGCCGGCCGGTCGCCCAGCTCGGCATGCAGCAGCGCGACCCCGAGACATCCCTCGTTCAGGGCGGCCGGATGCCAGGTCGCGGGTGTACGGCCGTCCGGGAACCGGTCGACGGCGGCCTCGGTGATCCGGGTGACGGCGGCCGGGTCGGCCAGCCTCCGCGCCACCTCCGCGACGATCGCCGCCGCGTCCGTCCGCACTGCATGGGCGGCGCCTGTCGTCATCTGCCCCGGCCTCACTTCGCGTGCCGTTCTCTGCCCAGCAGAGCCTGGAGAGCACCACGCGCGATCGCGTACGAGGCGCCCTCCGCGTCCGGCGCCGCCCCGATGAGCCGGTTGTGGTGCATGTGCAGCAGCGCGTGCAGCGGGGTGCGGTGGTTCAGTGATCGGATGAGACGGCCGTACGCGGCCACGGCGGTCCGGCGGCGCCCCCAGATCTCGGTCAGGCGAGCGTCGAGGTCCCGCCCGTCGATGACCTCGATCGCGGTTCGGCGTATCGCCTGGAATGCCGGGTGGTGCTCGCCCTTCGGGTAGGCGTGCAGGAACCAGTCTCGCCAGTCCGGGTCGCCGAAGCCGCGTACCAGGTCCACGTAGTTCGCGGCCGCGAGCAACTCGGGCCGCATGGACAGGCGCAGGCGTAGCTGCTCGATCACGGCCTCGCTGTCCGCCTGGAATACCCGCTCGGCCGCCTCCAGCGCCTCCGGCCCGCCGTACCGTTCGACCTCGGGCTCATAGGTGTCGAGCACCAGGGTCCGGGCGAGCCCGGACCGGCACAGCTCCGCCGCCCAGTCGTGCACCAGCGGCAGGACGTCGGCGTTCAGGCGATCCGGGCTGCCGTGGAACCGGAGTCGAAGATGCGGTTCGGGATCGAAGTACCGGATGAAGAACCACCGATCCACCGACGGCGGAAGTGACGCCCGCAACGTCGGCAGCCGCCGGCCGATCAGGTCCGTGTGCCGATCGGCGGAGGCGTACAGCTTGGCGAACAGCCACTCTCCCCCCGGCCGGTGCGCCGACGGGCGGTCTCGGACCGTCGCGGACGTACGGAGGGCGGGCTCGGGAGAGCCGGTGCTCAGCGTGACGACGATCTCGTTGGCGCGCCCGTTCGACCATCCGGTGCCGAAGCCCTCCCCACCGGGCGACTCGACGAGCAGCGTGCTCGGGCGGCGGCCGAGCTCATGGCGGAGGATTCGCCGGTGCAGTGGCGCGTCGAGGTCGAGCCCGATGCGGTTGTCGCCGTTCGTCATGAACACCTCAGCGGGCACGCGCCAGCGCTCGCGCCAGGCGTCGAGGCGCCGCGACCATTCCGACTCGGTCAGCCCGGCGTCGATGAGGCCAACGTCGGGCCGCCAGGTGGCGGAGGCCAGGATCGTACGGCCATGGCGGACCCGGGGCAGGAACGGCAGCATCGCGTCGAGTTCGCCCCAGGTCCACGCGTTGCACGCCCGAGCGCGGGCATCGGTGATGTCGTAGAGAAAGCGGGCGACCTCCGGGCCGACACGGCTCACGACGAGCATGTGAACGGTCGTCGGAGCGATCTCGGCGTCACGGGCCGGCGAGTATAGGAACAGGCGTCCGTCCGCCGCGCCGACGACCAGGTCGTCAAGGTCGATCACCGAGGGGCCGCCCGGGTCGGCGAACGTTCCGACCGGCAGGCTGTGGTCGGTCAGCAGCGGCACTCGGGCCACATTGGAGACCCGCGTCCAGTTCGCCTGGAACGTGAGCTGTGGCCGGACGGTTCGGTCGTCGTTCAGGATCCGGCGGGTCTGGTCGCGAAGACCGTCGAGGAGGTAAACGAAGCGGCCGCTCAGCGCGCCCGCCCGGCGCGACAGCGGCATCGTCGCCAGGGCGAGACGGAAGTCGCCGTTCTCCAGCGCGGTCACCGACTCGGCCAGGACATGGGCTCCGATCTCCAGCGTCGGCGGTACGCGGCCGTCGTCGGTGCCGGAGAGGCGCTCGATCATCGCCGCGTCGAGTTCGACCTCGTGCACTCCGTCGAGCAGCGCGCGCTGCGCGAGCTCGCCGAAGACGCGTTCGCGATATCTGTCCGGCTCCGGCCGGGAGACGTTACGGGTCGACGTGCGATAACCGGCCGGGGTGCCGAGTCCCTTCTCCGAATCCAGGAGCTCCTTCACCGGCACCAACCGGCCGGTCCCGTACCTGTCCATGAAGTCGTCGTAGTAGGCGCGCATGTGGGGAGCGGCGCGGTCGGGCGGGGTGACGCGAGTCAGTACCGCGGCGACGGACTCGAGTTCTTCGGCCACCGCCCAGGGAAGCGTGACCTCGGCGTCGAGTCCCACGTCCACGTGGGGGGCGTGCTGCTTGTCACCGAGCCGCCGGGTGGTGCGGAGGACGTCGTTCCACGCCGTCAGCCCCTCGGCCATCGGCGTCGCCGCGTAGGTGTCCAGCGCGGCGGCCGCCTCTTCGAGCCCGGCCCCCTCACCTGGGGGAAGCCGGTCGAGAACGTGCCGGACGGGGTCGGCGTCGTCGGGGGGTATCAGCTCGGTGAGCAGCAGGTACCGCTCGATGAGCTGGAGGAGCACTCGCTCCACGGCATCCGGTGAGCCCTGGGGGAAGACCGCGCGCAGGTGCTCGGCCAGCTCGGTGAACGGCACCGGGCGGCGGGCTCGTTCGATCACCGCCTCGAGCACCGGCGTACGGCGCACGGACACCTCGATCGCGGGTCCGTCGTCGCCCACGGGCAGGTGGGGCAGGACGAGCCGGTCGCCACGGATGAAGCAGAGGTTGTTGCGGACCACCCGCAGGCGCCGTACGACCTCGGGCCGGTGTTCCCAGTCGCGTACCAGGGCGTGCAGCCAGCCGACGTCCGGCCTCGCGCGCTTACGGTGGTCGTCGCCGAACTCCACCTTGGCGGCGTGGTCGAAGTGCGCCTCGGACACCCCGGCCATGACGCCGAAGGGCGTGGCCCGGGTCGCCATGCGAAGGACGTAGCGGGACACCGAGACCACGGCGCGCCGCAGCTTCTTGGGATCGACCGGGCGCCCCGCCTCCAGCGCGTCGAGCGTGTGCGTCAGCGACGGGCTGGACACCGCGATCGCCTCCCGTACCAGCGGGTCGGCGATCAGCGAGCGGAGATACCCGACCGGGTCATCTCGATCGCTCCGGGTCCGTGCCGCCGAGTCCGCCGACAGAACGCTCATCCGCACCAGCACGCGTTCGGCGGCCTTGAGTCTCGGCATATCTGTCATGCAGCATCTCTCCGTGCACGCTGATTGAACTCTGCCATCTGACCGGGTCGGTAAATTGAATCGACGCCGATATCCGGCCAAGAAGGTATCAGGGAATTGGCCGAGAAGGCCCGCATTTGTGAGGTCAGCGATCGGTAAGCGCCGGATGGCAGACTTCTCGACGCGCCGCCACACTGCGGCGTTCTTCAATGACTGAAAGGAAATCGAATGCCGCCGGTCGCATCTCCCGATATGGATAAAAGCATTTTCGATCTGGACATCGAATTGCTGATGGAGTCGGACTCCGTCACCCCGATTCAGTCCTGTAGCGGTAGTGAGAACACCTGCGGGACGCAGGTGTCCTGGAGCGGTACCTGTGGCGCGACGCAGGACTGCGGGACCTGCAGCCCCACGTACGGCGCCATGGCTCCCGGCATGTGCATTTGATCGATGCCGTACGGCGAGCCGCCGCCAGGAAGATCGCTACCGAGGTGGCGGCTCGCCTGGCTCGCCGGGGAACACGCGAAGGCACGGCACCGAGAGGACACCGGCCGGATCACCTCGGATGCGCACAGCTTTATGCGGCGCTGCACCGGCTCGAGCCCGAGGCCGGTTGGGACGAGATCGGCCAGCGGTTCCTGGAACGCGGGCTCACGCCGGCCGGACCGGCCGGGCTCTTCACCGGCGGCCTCGCCGGCCTCGGCGTCGCAGCCGCGCTTCTCAAAGGACGGACCGGTCGCTACGGGGGCCTCTTGGCGAAGGTGGACGGGGCGATCGCTCTGGTGGAAGACCATGATCTCATCGAGGGAGTCACGGGCGTCGGGGTGTACGCGCTGATGCGGCCACTGCCGTCGAAACGGCAGGCCGTGATCCGCGCCCTGGCGGAGGCCGCCGCCGGCGACCCGCCGTTCCACGTGCCGCCGCATCGGGTTCCTCCGGCCTGGTCCCTGCCCGCGGGCTATGCCGACTGCGGCCTGGCCCATGGCGCCGCGGGCCCGCTCGCGCTCCTGGCCCTGCTCAGCGAGGAGTGCGCCGACGTACCCGCCCGTACGCTCGTGCGGATCGCGGACTGGCTCGTGGACACGGCGCACACCGATGAGTACGGCCTGGCGTGGCCGGCCGGAATCGCGGGGCGGGACCGGCTGCCGTCGCCGCGCCGGGCGTCGTGGTGCTACGGCGTCCCCGGGACCGCCCGTGCGCTCTGGCTGGCCGGACGGGCCCTGAACGAGCCCGCGTACCAGAGCATCGCCCGCGAGGCGATGACGGCGTTGCTCGACCATCCGGAGGCGTGGGGCATCGGCACTTCGCCGAACCTCTGCCACGGACTCGGCGGGCTGTTGCTGGTCACGGCGGCCTTCGCGGCCGATGACACGCGGTTCGCCACGGCCGCGGACGATCTGCTCGGCCGGATCCTCGATGCCTTCGACCCGGACCTGCCGCTCGGCTTCGACACCGACGGCGAGGGCCTGCTGACCGGTGCGGTGGGCGTCGCGCTGACGCTGCTGGCGGCGACCGGGGACTCACCGGATCCGGCCGCCCGCCCGTTCCTGGTGGCGTGATGGGACGCCACCGCACGGGTACCACGGCCGAGGCGGCCCGCGACGAACTCTTCGGATCCGGCATCCGCCTGTCCATCGGTCAGCTCCGCCATGAAGGTGCCGGTCTGCGGGTCGGCTTCCTCGCGATGGTCCGCGAGCTGCCGCGGCTGATGGCCGTCACGATCCGGCTGGGGCGGGCATCCGCACCCGGGGCGCTGGCCGGCATCGTGATCGCGGAACTCGTCGGGGGCGTCGCGACCGCGGTGACGCTGATGGCGACCTATCGCGTCCTCGTGCCGCTGATGGCCGGCGGGCCGTCCCGGGATCGGCTCCTCGCCGCCGCGCCCGCGTTGGTCGCGATCGCCCTGGCCGCCGGGACGGCCAGCCTGATGCGCGCGTGCAGCAAGGCCGCGGCGAGCCGCCTCGGCCCACGGGCCGAGCGCCTGGCCTACACGCGGCTGCTGGAGAGGGCCGCGAACGTGGAAGTCGCCGCCCTGGAGGATGCCGGTTTCCACAACCTGCTGGGAGCGGCCCGGCAGGGCACCCGGGCGACCCGGATCGTCATCACGAACGCGGTCGCGCTCCTCACGGGCCTGACGAACCTGGTGGCCTCCGCCGGTGTTCTCGCGGTGCTGCACCCGCTCCTGGTGCCGTTGCTCATGGCGACGATCGCGCCGAAGGGCTGGAGCGCCGTACGGGCCGCGCGGGCCAGGTTCGCCTCGGCCAAGCGTTACATGGACCTGACACGTCAGCTCGAAGTCCTCGGTGACCTGCTCAGCAGCCCGAACACCGGCCCGGAGATCCGGGCGCACGGCGCCGCGCCGTACCTGCTCGCGCAGTACGACCGGCTGTCTTCGGTGGCCGAGGAGGAACAGGAACGGCTGGGCCGCGCAGAGGCGCGCGGCCTGCTGGCCGGTGACGCGTTGTCGGGGCTGGCGAGTGTGGCGACCTACGCCGCACTCGGCGCGCTCCTCTTCATGGGGACCGTTCCGCTCGCGGTGGCCGGGGCGGCGGTGATGGCCATCCGGACCGGCCGGACGAGCCTGATCGGTCTCATCATGTCGACCAACCAGATCTACGAGCAGGGACTGTTCATCCTCGAGTGGGAACGGGCGTGCGGCGAGGCGGAGCAGCGGGCCATGCGCACCGGCGAGCTGGCGCTCCCGCCGCATCCGGTCGAGATCCGCGCCAGGAATCTGAGCTTCGTCTATCCGCACAAGACGCGGCCGGCGCTGGACGGTGTCGACGTCGTGATCCGGCCGGGCGAGATCGTGGCGTTCGTCGGGGAGAACGGTTCGGGCAAAAGCACCCTGGCCAAGCTGCTCTCCGGCCTCTACCTGCCGAACAGCGGGCAGGTGACCTGGGGCGGGGTGCCCATCGAGCTGCTGGACCGGCGAAGCGTCTTCGAGCGGGTCGCCCTGGCCGCGCAGGACTTCCCCCGCTGGCCCTTCACCGCTCGGGTCAACCTGACCATCGGCCGTACCGATCACACCGGCGACCGCGAACGCCTGTGGTGGGCCGGGCTGGCCAGTGGCGCCGCCACCGTGGCCGCGTCGCTGCCCGACGGCTGGGACACCCTGCTGGCCCGGGAGTTCATGGGGGGCACCGAGCTGTCCGGTGGGCAGTGGCAGCGCATCGCCCTCGGGCGAGCGTGGTTCCGTGACGCGCCCGTTCTCGTCTTCGACGAGCCGACCTCCTCCCTTGATCCCCGGGCGGAGGCGGAGATCTTCGAAAAGGTCGGGTCCCTGGCCGCGGACGGCCGGGCGGTCATCCTCATCACTCATCGGCTGGCATCTGTTCGCCGCGTGGACCGGATCTACGTCCTGCGGCAGGGAAAGGTCATCGAGCACGGCTCGCACGAAAGCCTGATGGCCGACGACGGCACGTACGCCGAGATGTACCGGCTGCAGGCCGAGCAGTACGCGCCGCTCCCCACAGCCGACGACAAGAAGGAGTTCTCGCAGTGACGGCACTCTCCACTCTCATCGGGGACGTCGACGAGTTCTTTTCCCGGCATCTCGGAAAAGCGGTGCTCCACAGACCGGGTGCCGCGTCGAAGCTCCAGAACCTCGTCTCGGCCGAGGACATCGACCGGGTTCTCACCGGAAGCGCGCTTCGTACGCCTGGCATCCGGATCGCCAAGGACGGGGCCGTCATCCCGGCGGACCGTTACGTGTCGAAATCGACGCTCGGGTACGCGGATCTCGGCGACGTCGTCGACCCGGTCAAGGTCGTCCGGTTCTTCCGCAACGGTGCGACCATCGTGCTGGGTACGGTCAACCTGCTGCTGCCTCACCTGCACGCGCTCTGCAAGGACATCGAGACGGATCTCGGGCACCCGGTGGACGCGAACATCTATGTCGCGCCGCCGCACGCGCGTGCCTTCGAAGTCCACTGCGACGCCCAGGACATCATCATCATTCAGATCCACGGCGGGAAGCGGTGGGAGCTGTTCGACGCGATCGCGGCGAATCCCGGCGGCGGAAAGGTCGTCTCCGATCCGGGCGCCTCGTCGTCACTGTACGAACTCCAGGAAGGCGACGTGCTGTACGTGCCCCGGGGCATGCCGCACCTGGTCCGCACGGCCGACTCGTCATCCATTCACCTGACGATCAGTATCAACACGCTGACCTGGGCCGATCTCCTTCGCGGCATGGTGCTGGAGATCCTCCGGTCCGACGACTTCGCCGGCGCGTTGCCGCTGGGCCGCGACGTCGCCGAACGGGCCGCGCCGATGGTGAAGAAGCATGCGGACCTGCTCTTCGCGGCGGTGATCGACCGCGCGGACCCGGAGGCCGTGCACCGGATCGTCTACGGCAGGACCGCGTTCGGCGACGGGCTCCAGACCGGCCTGTTCCAGCAGGCGCTGCTCGACGCACCGATCGCCCTCGCGGACCGGATCTCGTTGCGGCCGGGAACCTGGCCGGTGACCGACGACGACGAGCGAATAACGGTTGGAGACAGCCGATTCCGCCTGCCGCAGGAAGCCGCCGAGACGTGTCGCCGCCTGGGGAACGGGCCGATGAGGGTCGGCGATATCTCCGCTGTGGCGGACGAGGCGCTCGAAATCGCGGCCACGCTGGTCACGCTGGGCCTCTGCACGACCTGTCGCCCCTCGGCCGTGGCCGGACAGGAGTCCGGCCGGCACGGCGAACCGACGTGAAGCCGATGTGAAACGGCGGCTTGTTAACTTCCGTCACAGCGAAGGGCAATGGCAACCGGCTGTTGGCCTCGTGGATGGAAGGAGAAACAGATGGACAAGCTCGAGGTGACTTCTCTTCCGGAGATCCCACTCTCAGTGCAGGCGTCGTCGGCCACGGTGTTCAGCGGCTGAGAGGCATCTGATGGAGCTGCATTGGCAGCCCGATCCGGCGAGAGCGCGGCTCGAACGTGCCGCGCTCTCCCGTTTTCTCGGGACGCAACTACAAGAACTGTTCGGCTGGGAGCCGCTGGAGCTGGAGCAGGAGCTCGGGGGAGACCTTGTTCATCCGGTGACGACCTCGATCGCGTACGCGAAAAAGAACGGCGTTTCTCTGTCTCTTCCCAGGCAGGCCATGGTCCGCGCCATCGGCGAAAGCCGCAGTCGGGCAGAGAAGGGCGTGACGGGCGGATCGTTCGCGGTTGATCTCCTTCCTCTGGACGAGACGGTGATGGCGGCCACCCTCGACCGGCACGTGGACATGGCACGGCGAATGGGCGACGTAGAGACGATCAGCTTTCACCGGCCCGAAGAAATAGAGCCCGACGACGCCCTCCGCGAGGCTCGCCGGCTGGTCGGCGACTACTGGCCTGCGATGCTGGCGGAAATGTCGGTCACCCTCTCCTGCCTGACGTTCTTCACCGCAGGGAGGGCAATAGGCTTCGCCGACATCTATACCCATGGGCTGATAGCACTCCGGGCGATCGAGCTGACGGCGCCGCTGGCCAAACTGGCAGAGGAGATCGTTCACGAATCCTCCCACGTACGCCTGAACAGCCTCCTCGCCAGCACGCCCTGCCTCCTCGACGACGGAGGCAAGGTCTATGAGACCCCGCTACGGGAAGATCCGCGCCCCGCGGCCGGTCTGCTCCACCAGCTGTTCGTCCTCGCGCGACTCTGCGAATGGCATGACCGACTGGGCGAGCGCGCCATTCCCGAGCGGGTGACGGAAGCGCGCGAAGACTTGATCGCCGCACACGCCGCCGTCTGCGCCGAGCTTCCGTTGACCGAGGCCGGGCGAGCACTCGTATCAACGATCGAACCCCGCCGAGTACCAGAATCGTCATGACCCTCACCCAGGTCGCGACGGCGGCCAGAACGCCACTACCCCGCGACTTCAAGAAGTGGTTCTGCGGCACGATCATCGCCACAACGGGAAACGTCGCCTTCTCCGTCACCTTGCAGTGGACGGCGACCACTCACGGTGGGATCGTCGCGGGAGTCGTGCTGGCGTGCGGCACCGTCCCGCAGATGATCCTCCTGCCGATCGGAGGCGCCGTCGCGGACCGGGTGGGCGTGCGCCGTGTCATGCTCATCACCCTGGTGTCAGAGGTATTGGCGTCACTGAGCCTGGCCGCCGTCGTCGTGGCCGCGGGCCCGGCCGTGTGGGTGCTGATCTCGTACAGCACGATCATCGGAGCCGGCAACGGCTTCCATCTTCCCGCCACGACCTCGATGGTTCGCAGGCTGGTAGAAAAGGATCAGCTGCCGCGTGCACACGCCACTCAGAAGGCGGGCCAGCAGATGGCCGCGTTCGCCGGTGCCCCGCTGGGCGGCCTCATGGCGACCGCCGGCGGCCTCGTGGGAGCGGCGCTCATCAATGCGATGGCCTGCGTCCTGGTCATCGTGACCCTGCTGGGCGTCCGGCCGGCACTGACGCCGCCACCATCAGAACCGCGGGCAAGCCTGGGCCGCGAGGTCCGGGACGGGATACTGCTCGCGGCACGCGACCCGCTGCTGCGGCCTTCGTTGCTCGTCATGGCCGCGACAGCCGCGTTCTTCGCCCCCGTGGCGCCCCTGCTCACCCCACTGCTCGTGAGGATGCACCACTGGGAGGCGACCGCGGTCGGGTGGCTCATGGCCTCCCAGGGCATGGCCTTCTTCCTTCTGGCGATCCTGATCTCGCGCCGCGGTGCGCTGAGACGTCTGGGGCTCACCTCGGCGGCGGGAATCGCCGCGATGGGCGTGGGAGTCGGCATCATCGCCCTGACGCCCACCTTGGCCGTCGGGATCGCCGGAGCGTCGGTGGCCGGCCTGGGCTACGGCCTCGCCGCCACCCACCTCACCCCACTGGTGATCAACGCGTCTCCCCACTCGCATCTGTCTCGCACCGCAGCCGCGATGACCCTCGTTCAAAACCTCAGCGTCGTGATGACGTTCGCGCTGGCCGGAGGGCTCGCTGAGGCGACCGATCCCGGCACGATCGCCCTGATCGACGGGCTCCTCCTCACCGCCATCGGCATCGCGGCGCTTACTTCCCGTTCCTTCCGGCGAGCCTGACCTGTCAGATAAGCCATTTGAACGGACCGTCACCGGACTGATCAGCGAGAACCCCAGAGCCGACTCACGAAAGCTGCGGCAGTACCTCCTCGGCGACGAGCCGGAGGTGATCCAGGTCGGTCAGGTCGAAGAGTTGAAGGTAGACGCGGTCCGCGCCGGCCTCCTTGAAGGCGTGAAGGTGCTCGGCGACCTGGGCGGGCGTCCCCGTCGCGCCATTGTCGACATGGCCGTCGAAATCGCCACCGCTCTTTGCGGCGATGGCCTTCTTCCGCTGCGCGATCTCCGCTGAGCCGGTGCCGCAGCAGAGCGTCACCACGGCGGAAAAGGTCATGTCGGCCGGGTCACGGCCGATCTCCTCGCAGGCGGAGCCGACCCTGTCGTACGCCTCGGCGCATTCCGCAGGAGACACTCCGTCGGTGTTGTATTCGGCGGCGAACCGCGCGGCCAGGGCCGGCGTGCGCTTCCGTCCCTGGCCGCCGACCAGGATCGGCGGGTGCGGTGACTGCACCGGCCGTACCAGAGCCGGGTAATCGTGGACCACGTGGTACTGCCCGTGAAACGAGTACGGCTCGCCGGGGCAGGCGGTCCACAGTCCTGTGATCAGGGCGAGCTGTTCTTCCAGGCGCTGGAACCGTTCCCGGGCCGAGGCCAGCGGGATGTCGAGCGCATGGTGTTCGCCGGCGAACGAACCTGCGCCCAGTCCGAGTTCGACCCGGCCACCGCTCATCGCGTCGACCTGGGCCACCATGAGGGCCAGGTGCCCGGGGTTGCGGAACGTGGAGCAGGTCATGAGTGTGCCCAGGCGAATCCGGGAGGTCTCCCTGGCAAGACCGGCGAGTGTTATCCACGCATCCGTCGGCCCTGGCAGGCCGTCGGCATTGCCCTCCCGCTGCAGGTGATCGGTCCGGAAATAGCCGGTGAAGCCGCATTGCTCGGCGAGCTGCGCCATCGCAAGCTGCTGGTAGTAAGTGGCTCCCTGCTGCGGTTCGGTGAGGACCCGTAACTCCATACAAGCAGAGTAACGGTTCACCACTTGACCGTAAAGAATGCGGTAAGTTCTGATACGTCGCCAGGAAACCGTCCTCGCCCGCCGGGATGGAAGAGGAGGACTTCGGCCCCGATCACCTATTCGATACACCGGAACGGCACGTCCGTTGTGGTGTTGATCGGCCTTTCCGTCCCCACTCCGAAGAAAGGTGCACCCATGGAATACCGTCACCTCGGCCGAAGCGGCCTGAAAGTCAGTGAGATAATTTACGGGAACTTCCTCACGCATGGTTCACAAATCGAGGAAGACGCCGCGCTCGGCTGCGTCGCGACCGCCCTCGATGAGGGCATCACCACCTTCGACACCGCGGACGAATACGCGGAGACCAGGGCCGAGGAGGTACTCGGCAGAGCGCTGCATGGCGTACGCCGTGAATCCGTCGAGATCTGCACCAAGGTCTACTGGCCGACCGGCTCCGGGGCCAACGACCGCGGCCTTTCCCGCAAGCACATCATGGAGTCCGTGAACGCGTCGCTCAGGCGACTGCAAACCGACTATGTGGACCTTTACCAGGCTCATGCATTTGATCACGAGACGCCGCTTGAGGAGACACTCCGGGCCTTTGACGACCTGATCAGGCAGGGCAAGGTGCTCTATGTGGGCGTCTCGGAGTGGCGGGCCGAGGAGATCGCGGCGGCACTGAAGATCGCTGGCGAGCTGGGCCTGGACCGGATCGTCTCCAACCAGCCGGAGTACAACATGATCTGGCGGGTCATCGAGTCCGAGGTCGTGCCGCTGTGCGAGAGGGAAGGAATCAGCCAGATCGTCTGGGCGCCGATCGCGCAGGGCACGCTCACCGGCAAATACCTGCCCGGCGCCGCGCCGCCTGCCGGCTCACGGGCCACCGACGACCGCGGCGGCTCAGAGTGCATTGCGGAGTATCTGACCCACGACATCCTCAGCCGAGTACAGCTGCTGCGACCGGTCGCCGAGGAGGCGGGACTGACTCTGGCCCAACTCGCCGTGGCGTGGACGCTGCAGAACCCGAATGTCGCCGGCGCGATTGTGGGTGCCAGCCGGCCTGAACAGATCCGGGAGAACGTACGGGCCGCCGGGATCCGGCTGGACCAGGAAGCGCTGCGGCGAATAGACGAGATCTTCGCGGGGCAGATCGTCACGGACGGGGCGAAGACCGCCAGCCCGGCGGTGCGGCCCTGACCGAACACGCACTCAGACGGATGTCGGGTCCCGGCGGGACCAGTGCTGCCAGCTGAAGAGGATCATCACAGCGGCGATGGGTATCGCGCCGAACAGCATGGGGGCACGGATTCCCGCGGAGCTCGCCAGCGCGCCGCCGGCCATGGCGCCCACGACCTCCGCGCTGCGGCTGACCGTGAGGTACAGCCCGGAGACGCGGCCGAGCATCCCCGCGGGTACCTGTCGCTGTCGCATCGTTACCGCCGTGATGTTGAACAGGGCGAAGGCGCCGCTGCTGGTGAACAGCATCACTGCGGCGACGACGACGTTGCCGGTGAGGCCGAGCCCGGCCTGGGAGAACGCCATTGCCAGCCCGGCGGTCAGCAGTGTGGGCCAGGACCCGAGGCGCCGCAGGACACGGGCTCCGGCCGCGCCGATCGCTATCCCGCCGAGTGCTCCAACGACCAGCAGCAAACCGTAGGCACTGGCCCGCTGATGCAGGATCTGGATCACGTACAGGACGAGCACCGCGAACCAGGCGGCATCCATCGCGCACACTACGGCAGAGGCGATCGTGACGTTCCGCATCTCAGAATGCCGCCACAGCCACCGCACGCCCTCGCGAAGGTCGCGGCCGATGGCCACCAGGGGTGACACCTGGTCCTGCCCGGCCGGCTTCTGTGACACCGGCTGGAAAACGCTCGGTAGCGTGAGCAACAAAAGCACGCCGATTCCCAGCGTCCCGGTGTTGATGGCGAAAGGCAGAACAGCGGCCAGGCCGAACAGCCAGCCGCCTGCCGCGGGTCCCGCCAGTTCGTTACCCACGATCTGCCCGGTGACCACCCGTGCGTTGGCCCATTCGAGGTCGGCGGGCTCGACCAGACGGGGCACGCAAATAATGGCCGCGGTCCCGCGCAGCGCCGAACCTGTCCCTGTGATGAACGCCGCCAGGTAGATAAGTCCGAGTCCGGCGTGATGCGCAAAGATTGCCACCGCCACACCCGAGACGATGACGGCTCGTGCACTGTCCACGATCACCATGAGCAGCCGACTGTCGCTGCGGTCGACAATAACGCCGATCCCCGCGCCCATCAGCAGCCAGGGGAGTTGCTGGACAGCCGTGACCGCGGCTACCGCCGTTGGTGAGCGGGTGAGCTGGGCGGCAAGAAGGGGAAACGCCGCCAGCCGGATACCGTCGCCGAAATCGGAAAGAAAGCCCGAGAGCCAGTACCAGGAAAAAGGCTTCGATAATCTGCGTATATACGCAACCATCTCGGCATTATGCCACGGCGGGTGCCCACCCGCCGCCCCATGACGCGCGGAACCGGACGCCGATTATTCCGGGTGCCGCTCCCGATCGCATCCGTACCCACATGCCGGCATATTTTCCGTCTACCTGAAAAATCCCGACGACCGGTTGCCAGGGTGAGACGGCCACCCGGCCCTCGTCGAGCGAGGGAAACAGGACGGGGCCGGGCACGATGAGGTCCTGGACGACGTGTGTCCGATCCTCGCGGGCCGCCTGCTCGGCGGAACTCCAGAAGACCCGCGCCGGTGTGCTGACACCGAGCACGACACCCGCGCCGGAGGAGCCGATGGTCGGCTTGAGGACGAGTTCGCCGTGATCGCGGCCGCGTAGCTCATCGAGGCCGAGGCAGGGACCGTGCCGTCCGGCACCCTCGCCGTCCAGCAGCCAGGTGGGCGGGACCAGGGAGGCCACCACCTCTGAAGCCTCCGGATCGAGCAGCCCGCGCCTCCGCGCGTCATGCAGCATCGCGAACGCCGCCTTGCCCGCCAGCCACTCATCGCGGAACGTGGATATCAAGACGGTCGCGCCGTCGGCAGCGGCCTCCAGCACCGGCATGGCCGACGCGGGATCGGTGGGGATGTCTTCGAGAAGAAAGGCGCGATGGACCACATGGATCGGACGCCGGCCGTGCCAGAGTCGTCCGTCCCGGTAGCGGACCTCTCGGTGATGGCAGAGCACCGCATCGAACCCGTGCGCCTGATAGAAGTCGGCGATTCTCCGCTGTTCTGCCTCTTGGGCGTCCCCGACTCCTTGCCAATCCATCACGGCCACGGCGGGCCGGTCGTCAATGGCAAGGCCCGCACAACGCTCGGTGGCGGCGCCGGCGAGCATGCTGAGGGGCGAAACGTTGGACAGGCGATGCTCCGCCAGGAAATCGGCGACCAGCGGGTAACGGCGGACGACATCGTCATAGTCCTCGACGATGAGCCCGCCGGCCCCGCCGGTCAGGTTGATCTCTCCCATGCGCCAGCCGGCCGGCTCGTGCAGGAAATCGCTCCGGGCCAGCCGCACGCTCAGCGGTATGTCCTCCTCGACGAAGGGTGCGATGGCCTGCTGCACACGCAGCTCCCGTACGGCCGTCTCCAGATCGCCGAAGACCAGCCGCGGCAGAGCGGCGAGTCCCGCGGTGAGAACGTCGGTCCCGCGGCACATCTGGGCGTGGTCATCCGCGTCGACCAGGAAAGGGACCGTAGCCACTCCCGCCGACGGAAAATACGCGCCCACGACTTTCTGCAGTTCCGCACTCAAGTCCTGAAGGACGGGCGCCGCCGCAGGCCGGCAAGCGGCCAGGTAGTCGACCAATGCAGCGTTCAGCCGCACTTTGTTCTCCATTCCTGTCGGTCTGCGCCGGCCACCGCCTCGGCCGGCCGCTCCCGGTTCGCCAGGGCACGTACGTCTCGGCCTGGCGCGGCTCGAGCCCGTCAGTCCTTGGTGTCTCCCAGCCGGGCCTGCTCGTCCCCGGAGGAGAGAACCTTCTGGCCCCTCATGATGTACTCCGCCACCTGCAGCGGAGGCAGGGCCTCGCCGGTCCGCGCGACGCAGTTCGGAGCGGGTGTCACGGTCGTGTCCCGCGCGGGGTCGAGGTAGAAGATGGCCGACTGGCGCCGCGGGATCGTCGCGCCCGCGTCGGGCGGGTACACCACCCGGTGCTCATTGGCGTGGATCACCCGGTTGGTCCACCTGGCGAGCAGGTCTCCGGGCTGGATGAACACCGCGTCCGGCGGGAGGACGACGGGCAGCCAGTCGTCCTCGGGCGTGTGCGGGCGCCGGATCTGCAGCCCACCGGGGTCCTTCCTGGCCGTGAGGATCGTGATGCCGTCTTCGTCGGTGTGCGGGCTGAACCGTACCTGCCCGGGCAGCGGCGCCTGGTTCCTCGCCGGGTAGTTGTTCGCCGCCAGGCCGCAGTAGGGCCGTTCCGTCCAGGCCGCCACATCCTCCCGGGGGAGGTCCAGCTCGGCGGCGACCATGTCGATCACCCGGGTGGACAGGTCGCGGAACAGCAGGAAGACCGCCAGCCACACCGACCGCATCCGGGCCGGCCGCTCGGGCCACAGGCCGAAGGACTCGAACTCATATCCCTGGAACCACTCGACGAGATCGGGAACCACCCCGGGCTCGACGAGGTCCGGGTCGCCACGGTAGATCGGCACCCATCCCTGCCACAGGCCCTCCCCGGGCGAGCGGACCTTGGCCTTCTCCTGCTCGGGCAGGTCGAAGAACTCGGCCGAGACATCGGCCAATTCCTGCTGGAGCTCCTCGGGGATCCCATGGCCGGTGAGCAATACGCACGACCAGTCGATCAGGGCCTGGGTCAGCTCGCCGGCGCTGGTCGTGGCCAGGTCGAGGACTGGGACGGTGGCAGCTGTCATCTTGCTGGCCCTTCTCCCTTGCCGGTGGCGAAGCGTGAACGATAGCGAGGAGCCGGCCCGGTGGCTTGTCGATGGTCCGGGCGTTAAATAGAGGCCCATTCAAGGCCGGTCTTACGAATATTTAACTTCAGTCTTACGAATGGGACAGGAGCCGTCAAGTGGCCCTGAGCTGCCGTAGCGAGGTTGCCCGATCGAACGACGCGGCATCCACCACAACGGCCGACCACTCCGGTCCTTGGCTCCGGGGAGCCAGCCGTGCATACTTGTGACTGCTGCGCGGGCGGAAGGACGCTGGATCGAGGCCCGCAAGACGGTTTGGAGGACGCCAGGAGTGTGGATTCTCGGCCTTTCCTGCTTCCGAGATGATGCGACGGCCGCCTTGCTCAAAGATGGCGCGGTGGTGGGCATCTCGGAGGAGGAGCGTTTCCTGCGTGTGAAGCACGCTGTGGAGCGGCCATCGGGAATTTTCGTGTCCTCGCTCGGCGAATCAGAGGCGCTCGACGGCTTCGAGCTCCGCTACTTTCCGGAACAAAGCATCAACTACCTGCTGTCCGAGGCGGAAATCGGACTCACGGACGTCGACATCGTCGCGTACGACTTTGATTTCGACCGGCGGATCAGACAGTGGGACCGTTTCCTTCCGGTCAGTGAGTTAGCGTCCGCGCGCCAAAATGAGCAATCCGTGGCGGCGCTGCGGTACTGGCAGCGAATGCTGGCGGATTTCGCCGAGCGCTGCGGGGCTCGGCTGGAATACGTGCCGCACCACCTGGCGCACGCGAGCGGCACCGTGTTCGGCTCCGGCTACCGGGAAACAGCGTTCCTGGTAATGGACGCGCTCGGTGAACTCGAATCCAGCACGTTCGGCTACTTCGACGGCGACTTTCACGTCGCCCGGCAGGTCGCGCTTCCGCACTCGCTGGGCATTTTCTACGCCGCGGTCACCAGTTTCCTCGGGTTCCGGCCGTTCAGCGACGAGCAGAAGACGATGGGCCTGGCCGCCTACGGTGACCCCGCGGTGTTCGCGGCCGACTTCGGGAGGATCCTCCACCCGGCCGCTGATGGATTCGCGACCGACCCGGACGCGATGTGGGGCAGCGACGTGATCGAGATGGACCGCCCGCCCCCGCTGGCCGGTGTCCTCGGCGTGCCGGCCGGCCCGTCGGCCGCCGAGGTCTGCCGTCCTCCCTACACCCACGTCGCGGCCGCCTCGCAGCAGGTCCTGGAACGCGTCGTGAACCACCTCGCCGACCAGGCCCTGGCCACCACGCGCAGCCGGCGACTGTGCCTGGCCGGGGGAGTGGCCCTGAACTGCGCGGCCAACGGGACCCTGTTACGCAGGGGTGACATCGACGAGCTGTACGTCCAGCCACAGGCCGGTGATTCCGGGACGGCGCTGGGGGCGGCCTACTACGCCCATTTCCGCGCGTCCGGCAGCAGGCCGGAGCCGCTGCCCCACGCGTACTGGGGACCTGGTTACACCGGCGGCGAGGTCCAGGCGCTGCTCGACCGTCTGAAGCTCCCTTACCGGCGGATCGAGCAGCCCTGGGACGCGGCGGCGGAACTGCTCGCCGACGGCAACATCGTCGGCTGGTTCCAGGGCCGGTCGGAATGCGGTCCACGCGCGCTCGGCAACCGCAGCATCCTGGCTCACCCCGGGGACGTCGCGAACCGGCACCGCATGAACATGGTCGTCAAGGATCGGGAATGGTGGCGGCCGTTCGCGGCGTCGGTCCTCGACGAGCAGCGCTCGCGGTACCTGGCCATCGACACGCCATCTCCGTTCATGCTGCTCACCATCCCGCTGACCGAGCTCGGCCGGCGGGACCTGGCGGCGGCCGCGCACACCGACGGCACCACCCGGCCGCAGACGGTCTCCGCGGCGGCGAACCCGCGCTACCACCGCCTGATCCGGGCGTTCCAGGACCGGACGGGTATCGGTGCGGTGCTGAACACCTCGCTGAACGTCAAGAGCGAGCCGATCGCCAACGACCCCGTGCACGCGATCTCCGACCTCTACACCACGGCGATGGACGCGCTGGTGATCGAGGACTTCGTGCTCGTCAAGCAGCCCTCCCCGGCAGGGCCACCCGAGCACCGGGCGGCCGGGGCCATGGTCCGGCCATGACCGGGCCGCAGTGGTCCTTCAGCAGGCGTGTGGTGGTCCGGATGGCGGGGTTTCCGGTCTCCTGGCTGCTGCGACTCCAGTCGCCGACGGCGACCGGGTGGGTCCGCGACTTCCTCGCTCTCGAAGCAGACCTGCTCAGCCGCCGGAGCGAGTACCTCGACTGGCTCTTCGAGGAGCGGCGGACAGCGGCCGACGCCCTGGTCCGCAGCGGGGCCAACCGGGCCGCGCGGCGGGTATGGCGGCTGCAGCCGGTGCCGCCGGACAAGCTGCCCGGCACCTGGCCGGAGCGGCTGGAACCATGGAACGCGGTGGCGCGCGAACGCCGGCGGCTGCTCGCCGCGGCGTCGGCCGGATGGCCGGCCGAGCTGGAGCGCCTGGAGGCAGTCCTCCGGTGCACCGCCTCATCGCCGGACCTGCAGGAGGCCGTGTTCCTCAACAGCCCCGACGCGCTGACCGGGATCCGCCGCTTCGCCGGCGGGCAGAGGTCCGCGCCACTGCGCCGGTTGGTCATCCGGTACCTGCAGCGGTTCTGCGTGAAGGTGGAGACCGGGGGCTTCTACGGCCCGATCAACCACGGGCAGCTCGTGCCCGGCTCGCCGGATCCGGTGTCGCTGGAGGCCGGCGGGGACGGCCGGGCCGGGCGGCGGCGTACTCTCCTCAGCTACTGGACGGCGCAGCAGATCGCGTCCGCGTGGGCCCGCGACGAGCGGCTCACCGGCCTGCTGCGGCTGTACCGCGCGGCCCGCAGCGACGAGGGGAGCGGCCCGGCACCCGAGCCCGCGCTGCTGGCGCTGGCCACCGGGGAGCACACCCTGGAGTCGGTGGCGCGGCGGCTCGGCATGGCGCTGGACGCCCTCCACGCCGTCGTGCTGGACGCGCAGTCCCGCGGATGGCTGCGGACAGGCATCCGGGTGCCCGCCACCGCCGGCGATCCACTGGCCGCGCTGCGCGGCCTTGTCGAGGACTCCGAGCTCGCGGCCCGCGTGGGCCTGCCCGGCCAGCTCAGCATGGTGGGCCACCTGCTCGGCGACTTCGAGCAGGCCGACCTGCCTGAGCGTGAACGGTTGCTGGCCGAGGGGAGCAAGCTTCTCACCGACCTGACCGGAGTACCCCCGGCCCGGGGCGCGGGATCGTTCTACGCGGATCGCTTCTGGTACACCGAGGAGGCCGTCGGCAATCTCGGGCACGTGACCTTCGGGCGGCCTGTCACAGGAGAACTGGCCGGCGCGCTCGCACCCGCCCTGGAGATCCTGGCCAGCAGCGCCGTGGACGAACGCGAGGCCCAGCACGAGAGCGTACGGGGGCTCCTTGCCTCGGCCGGCGGCGTGATCGGGGCGGAGCAGCTCCTGGACATGCCCGGTCCCGGGCCGGGAGACGGCACGGCGACATGGCCGGGCGTGCGGCTGACCGGGGCGCCGCGGCTGGAGCTCACTCCCGATGACCTTCGCGATCTCGGGCTGATCCGCGGCGACCTGGATCAGTGGCCGCTGTTCTGTGCCCCTGACGTGATGCTGGTGGCCCGCGACAGCGAGCAGCTCCGCGGCGCGGACTGGCAGGTCGTGCTGTCGGAGGCGCACCACATCTGCCCGCCGACGCAGCTGCCGTTCGTCACGTTCGACCCGGAGCCGGCCAGGGTGCGGGAAGAGACCTGGGACGCCGTACGATCTCTGGCCGGGACGGCGCGGCCACTGCTGCAGGGGATCGACCGGCAGAACAAGGTCCGGGACTACACTCCGGCCGGCCATCCGGTGCTCTGGCTGAACTGGCAGGCCCACGAGCCACGGGCGGACAGCGTGCGCATCGGCGACTGCCGGGTGGACGAAGGCCCGGACGGCAGGCCGGTCCTGCGAGACGGTGACGGTCGCCGGCTGGCGCTCTTCCCCGAGTACGAAGACGCTTATCCCGACATGCGCATGCTGCGGGCCGTCGCGCTGCCGGGGGTGGACAAACAGCCGGTCCGGCTGTCGACCATGACGCCGCGGATCACGATCGGCAGGCTGGTCTACCAGCGGCAGCGGTGGGACCTGGCCGCGGACGACCTGCCCCGCTGGCAGGTCCCGGCCGGGTCGTTCGAGGAGTATCTGGCCGCGTGGCGGTGGAAGACCGAGTGGAAGATGCCCGACCAGATGTTCGCCCGGCTGCCCGGCGAGGAAAAGCCGATGTTCCTGGACTTTCGCAGCCCGCTTTCGGTGGACACGTTCCTGCGGGCCGCCGCCGGATGCGACCGGCTGGGCCTGGATGAGATGCTGCCGGGCTTCGACGACCTGTGGCTGGAGATCGCGGGGGAGCGGTACTGCTGCGAGCTGCGGCTCACCGCGTTCAGGGACGGCGGCGGGCAGCCGCGGTGAGCGGCGACGATCTGGTGAGCCCGCGGTACGAGCCATGGCGCTTCATGCTCACCGTCGACGACGTCAATGAGAATCCACGCGAGGCGGCGGCGCAGGCCGGTGGCGCAGGCGCACCCGCGATCATCAACCTGTCGTCCGGGATCAACTCCCGTCACCCGCCGCAGCGGCTGGTGTCGTTCGTGGTCGGTGCGGCTAGTGACCCGCTGTTCTGGGAAGACTATGACGGTCCCTACGGTCACGTGGTCGGCCGGGCGGCCGTGGCCGCGTGTGAATCACTGCGCGGCGACGGGCGGCTCGAGCTGGGCATCGAGAATGTGATCATCACCGCGGGTGCCGGCGCCGCGTTGAGCGTGGCCGCTCGCGGGTTGCGCCACGTACGGTCCGCAGGCGCGGACGGGGAGCCGCCGCAGGCCATCGTCCCGGTGCCCGCCTTCCCGATGGCGGCCGCCTGCCTGGCCCAGGCGGGCTTCGGAATCGCCGAGCTGCCCGCCGCACCGGGGCATCGCTGGCTGCCTTCGGTGGCCGAGGTGATCGCGGCCGCCACACCGCGGACCCGGGTGCTGTATCTGAGTACGTTCAACGACCCGAGCGGAGAGCGCTACGACGGCACCGAGCTACGTCAGCTGGTGACGTGGGCCAGGGACCAGGACGTCACGATTCTGCATGACACCGTCTCGTCCGACATCTCCTGCGCCGAGCCGGTCTCGCATCTGCTCTCGATCGCCGCCGCGGCGGACTACCTGAACGGCGTGGTCACGGTCGGCGGCATGTCCCGATCGCGGGCCATTCCGGGCTTCCACGTCGGCTGGCTCATCGCCGGCGCCGCGCTGGCCCGGCAGTTCGCCCGGCTCAATGACCTCGTCGCGCCGTCGTCACCCGCGATCGCCTCCCCCGCGTTGTTGATCGACCGGCTGGCCGCCGCCGCCGGGGCGCGGTCCGGCGGCGGCCGGCCTGCGCCGGACGCTCAGGACCTGGCCACGGCGTGGAGCCAGGTGCTGGAGCTGACCGGCCCGTACCTGCCGGCGTTCCCCGGATTGGAGGAGTTCCTGGGCACGGCGGCGGCCGAACTGGCCGAGGACGGTGCGGTGAGCGAACTGGCCCGGTGGCGGGCGTCGCTCCGGGAGCTGCTGGGTGGCAATGCCGCGATCCTCCGCGAGGAGTTCGGCGACCTGGTCGGGGAGGTGCCCGCCTGGCACGGCGACTTCAGTACGTTCGTGGAACTGCCGGCGCTGCGGGGCCGCGACTACCTCGCCACCACCCACCGCCTGTTCCGAGACGACCGGCTGCAGACCCTGCCCGCCCCTGTTTTCGGGTGCGACAGCGCGTGGTGGGCTGAACGGGGCTACTTCACCCGTCTGTCGTTCGCACTCCCGGCGGAGACCTGGGCGGAGGGCCTCCAGCGCCTGCGCCGGGCGGTCACGCGGGTCGGCTAACGACGCCGAAGGCGCACGTCGAACGAGTCACGCAGGGCGTCGCCGACGAAGTTCAGGGCCATGACCGTGGCCACGATGCAGGCGGCGACCGGGAAGACCAGCCACCAGTAGCCGTCCTGCACGTCCTCGATGCCGTCGGAGAGCTGGTTTCCCCAGTCGACATTCGGATAGTGCAGCCCGAAACCCAGGAACCCGATGTAGGAGACCAACAGGATCGCGTCCGCCACCTGGAAGGTGACGCTGACGATTATCACTCCCAGTGAGTTCGGCAGCAGGTGACGGAAGATCAAGCGCCAGTTGCCCGAGCCCGCGCCGCGCGCTGCCGACACGAAGTCCATGGACCGCAGGGAGAGCGCCTCGCTGCGTATGATCCTGGCGGCGAACAGCCAGGAGAAGGCGCCGATCACGATGCTCAGGGAGAGTACGGTCGCGCCGAACTTCACCGCCAGGATGAGCACGACGAATACGATCGGGATGGAGAGGAAGACATCGACGACACGCATCAAGACCGAATCTATGATGCCGCCGAGAAGTCCGGCCAGCGTGCCCCAGAGGGTGCCCACGGTGATGGCGATGAAGGCTGCCAGGAAGCCGATCTCAAGCGCGGTCTGGCCGCCCTTCATTATTCGGCCGAGCTCGTCGAAGCCGTTATTGTCCGCCCCCAGGGGGTGTGCGGCGCTCGGTGGTGCGTAGGAGTCGGACAAGTTGGGGGTGATCTGATCAGTGTGATACACAAATGGCCCGATAAAGCAGAAAAGCACGAAGAAGACCAGGATCGCCAGGCCGACGACCGCCAGCCTGTTCCTCGCGAACTCGCGCAGCGCACGTCGCCAGCTGCTCTGAAAGACACCTACCTCGCCGCCCTCGGGGGTCGGCCCCCGCTCAGGTAGTGCCTGGATCTGTCCGGTCATGTCCTGCCTTCCCTGCTCGGCCGGTGTCAGGTCAGCTGAATTCGAGGATCAGTAACGGCGAGAGCGATGTCCGCGAGGAAGTTTCCGGCAATCACCAAAATGGCGCCGAGCATGCTGAAGGCCAGCAGCAGGGGATAGTCGGCCTTTTGCAGGCTGTTGAAGAAAAGCAGCCCGAGCCCAGGATAGTTGAACAGATACTCTGTTATCAGGTCGCCGGTCAGCAGTGTCGGGATGAACAGGCCGATCAACGTGATGATCGGTGCCGAGGCGTTGCGAACGAGATGCCGCAGGAGTACGAGGCGTTCTGGTAGCCCTTTTGCTCGCGCCACCCTGATGTAGTCCTGGGCGAGTACGTCGAGAGAAGACGAGCGCATATAGCGTGAGAAGGTGGCGACGGAGAGGCCGGTGAGCGTTGCTATCGGCAGCGTCATCTCGCGCCATGCGCCCATGACGGTCAGCACCGACGATGATTGGCTCGCCTCGAACGAGAAGATGGGCAGCCAGAGTGCGAAGACTTGTATCAGGATGAGGCCGAGCAAGAACAGCGGCGTCGAGTAGGCGATGAACGCCAGACTGGTTACCACGTTGTCGCCGATGCTGTTCCGTCTTACCGCCTGATAGATGCCGAGTGGTAGCGCGATGAGCACGGCGAAGAGCAGTGAGATGCCAGAAAGAAAGGCGCTGCGTGCGGCCCGCTGCATGAACAGGGCGGTAACGGTCTGGTTGGCGGCATACGAAAATCCCAGATTACCGTGCAGGACGTTATTGAGATAGTGAAGGTACTGCACGGCGACCGGGTCGTCATATCCGTTTGCCTTGTTCCAGGCATTGACTGCCGTCACGCTTGCGCGCAGTCCTATCACGTCTCTGGCGGGCGAGGGGTAGACCGCATGTAACAGGCCGAACATGACAATCGAGATGCCGAAGACAACGATGACCGATGCCATCAGTCGGCGAGCCAGGTAAGAGATCAAGGCCACCCCGGAGTGAGAAGGAGATGACGGACCCGGTCCAGGCGTGCGGGCCTACCGGGCACTTTGAGTTGAGTTAATGCTGGGGGGTGGTGAGATACCAGAATTCCGGTGTCACATAGTATTGACTGAAGTTCTCGAACGCGGCGCGAGGCCCTGAGATGCTGTTCTTCCAGGCGAAGATGATATCAGGGATCGGTTGCCACAGGACTGGCTCGTCCAGAGTCAGGAAGGCCGCCTCCTTCCGCACCGCCTCAGGGTCGTTCCCGTAGATCGAGGCATTGATGAGCTTGTCCGCCGTGGGATTGCTGTAACTGCCGGCCTGGTAAACCCCGCCTGTGTTCAGAAACCCGAACTGCGTGGGGTAGGGCAGGTTCGGTTCTCCTGGGCGTCCCCAGATCTGCATGGCCCATTTGTTGATGGTGGCCGGTGTGTACGGGTTGGCGTAATGACTGGCGATGTAGGGGCCGCTCGCGCTGGAAAGGGAGATGGTGATGCCGGCCTGCTTGGCCGTCGCGGCGAGGTTGGCGGATTCCTGCCCGTACAGCGCAGGGCTGTTGGCGTAGATCAGGTTGAAGGCGAGGCGGGTGCCTGCCGGGATGCCGGCACCGCAGGCGTCCGGACCGGTGCCGGGCCGGGTGCAGGTGTCGGTGCCGCCGGGCCGGATGGTCCAACCGTGGCTTTTGAGCAGGCGGATGGCCTCGGCCACGTTGAAGGGGTAGGGGTTGGTCTTGGCGACGTCGGGCACCCAGTGGTTCGGGGGGACGGTGGGGATGGGGCCGAAGTTGGGGACGCCGGCGCCGTGCATGTAGGCCTTGATCCAGCCTTCCTGATCTTGCAGGTGGGCGAGGGCCTGGCGGAAGTACAGCTGGCTGGCGATGGCGCCGAAGTGGCCGGTGGCGTTCTTGAAGTTGAAGGCGGCCAGCGCGCTGCCGAAGGTGGGGATGCCGAAGACGTTGTAGCCGCGCCGGCGGACCGAGGGGATCTGCGGGACCGCGGTGTAGTCGATGTAGCCGACGTCGATCTTGCTGGTCTTGAGGGCGTTCTGCTCGGCGGTGTTGGAAGTGAACGGCACGCCCTGGAAGTTGGACACGCGGGCGGCGTGGGGGCCGCCGTAGGAGGGGTTGGGGACCATCGTGAAGGCGCCGCTGGTGGGGTTGTAGGCGCTCAGGTGGTAAGGGCCGTCCACGACCTTCCACAGCGGGTTGGTGGCGTACGTCTTGAGCGACTTGTTCTGCGCTATCAGAAAGTCGTAGATCTTCTTCGCGTTGGCCGGTTTGGTGAAGTCCAGAATGGAGCCGTCGACCGAGTCTTTCGCCCATGCGTGGCTCGGGAACGGAGTGCCGGCGGTGGCGAGGATGTCCTCCTCGAACCAGGTGGGGTTGACCGGCTTGGAGAGCTTGAGCACCAGTGTCGACGGGCTCGGCGTGGTGGCGCTTACCAGGTTGTCCGGGAAGTATCCGGGAGTGTAATAAACCCAGTTCGCGGGGTTCTCCTTGACCGCGGCCTTCATCAGGTCGAGGTCGAACAGGACGTCCCTGGAGGTGACCGGCTGCCCGTCGGACCATTTGTAGGCGCTGTTCATGGTGATGGTCAGCGTTTTGTTGTTATCCGACCACACCGGCCGCCGAGCCAGGCTCATCGATGGGACGATCTCTGGGACAGCGCCGTTCTGCGTCCAGTACAGAGGCCGCCACATCTGCCACTGGAACGGCTGGACATTGTAGGCTGAGGCGCTGAATGAGCTGTTGAGAGGGAAGATCCAGATGGGCACTGAGTTCGGTGCCAGCGCGTAGGTGATCGTGCCGGCGTACTGCTTTCCCGTGGCGGGCTCGGGCACGGACCCGACCGAGCCTTTCATCGTCGAACTGTCCTTGGCCGTGGGGCCATGGCTCCCGCTGCAAGCGGCGAGGGCTAAGAGCGCTGCGATCGCGATGACGAGTGCGGGCGTTCGGCGCGCCTTCCCCGGCCGCGCTTCATGAGCCTGGTCGCTGGAGTAGACCATCGGCTTATCCCTTCAGTTCATCTTTTCCGCATGGCGCGTCAAACTTCCTAAGACGGGACATTCCGGCGCATCGCTGGCCAGGCCGGCGCGAATCAGGCTCGGTTCCCCTCGTCACCCACGCGACAGTTCCCCATAGTGACATGTAAGCCTATTTAGGCCTATGCCATAACGCAATCATGCACTGTCCTTGCGTGGATGGATAGCCCCCCGCCCGAAGCGCCGTGGCGGGCCGGGCGGGGGACCGGAGCATGTCTCGACGGCGGGACTTCAAGGCACGCTCACTTCGAGGTGGGCTCTCGATCGTTGGTGGGATATATATGTGCTGGTCAGTGATCGTTTGACAGGTGCGTAGATGAGCCAGTTGTGCCGGATAGCGGAACTTAAGGGCCAGGACGCGTTGGTCGACGCGCGGCGGCGGCATCTCTTTGGCCTGCCGGTGCGGCGATCGGGCACACTGGTGATGTGCTGACCCGCCAGTCCCTGTGCGCGTGGTGTGAGTCCGCGCTGGGCGCACGCGTGGTCGACGTGGTCCGGCGGACCGGCCACCTGTCCCAGGTCCTCGTCGTGGTGCTCGCCGATGGTCGTCAGGTCGTCGTGAAGGTGCGCCCGTTCGAACCGAGGCTGCGGGGATGCGTCGAAGTGCAGCGGTCGCTCGCGGCGGGCGGCTTCCCGTGCCCTGCTCCGCTCGCCGGTCCCGACCTGATCGACACACTCGCGGTCACCGCGGAGACGCTGGCCGACGTCGGGGTACAGCACGGCGTGGCGGATGGGGCCGAGGCGTTCGCCGGGCTGCTGGCGAGGCTGGTCGCGGCCGCGCCCGCTCCTGCCGCCGTGCCGTCGCTCGACCCGTCTCCGCCGTGGAACGGCTGGGACCACGGCGGAGCGGAGCTGTGGCCGGACCGCGATGACGAGGGTCGCAACCTCAACCGCGTCGGTGGCCCGGCATGGCTCGACCGGGCCGCGGCCGACGTACGGCGCCTGCTCCGCGACCATCGCGCGCCTGACCGCGTGGGACACGGCGATTGGGAGTCACAGAACATCCGGTGGCTGGACGACGAGGCGACCGCGGTCCACGACTGGGACAGCGTGATCGCCCAGCCCGAGGCGGCCATCGTGGGATTCGCGTCCGCCGTATGGACCAAGCAGGGCAAGCCAGACGAGGTCGCGAGTGTGGAGCAGAGCAGTGCCTTTCTCGACGCCTACGAGCGGGCGGCCGGCGTGCGCTGGACCCGGCCCGCCCGGCGGGCCGCCTGGGCCGCGGGCCTGTGGGTGCGGCTCTTCGACGCCAAGATGGAGGCCGCCTCGGGCGGAGGACCGGAGCTCGACCGGCTCTCCGGTGAGGTCGCGCGGCGGCTGGAGCGAGCAGGGCTTCCGGCCTGACCCCGCAGCTCCCGGACGTCAGGCCGGGAGTACGCCGCGGAGTCTGGCGGCGACCGACCGCAGGAAGACGACGGCGCCGGCGATCAGTCCGGCGCCGGCGAGCGCGAGCGTCACGCGGAACCCGAGCAGACCGCCGACCGCGCCGCCGGCCAGTGCGCCGAGCGGCATCGCCCCGTAGGTGATGGTGCGGTAGCCGGCGTTCACGCGGCCCAGCATGTCCGGCGGGACGTGCAGCTGGCGGAGCGTGACCGCGTAGATATTGAAGACCACCAGGCCGAGGCCGTAGAGCGCGAATATCGCTCCGAACGCGATGGGCGTCCACAGGCCGATGTCCGCGACGGCCGGCAGTAGCGCAAGCGACACGGATGCGATGGCCATCCCTCCGCCAAGGGCGAGCCCGGAGCGCAACGTCGGGCCCACCCGGCCGCAGAACACGGTGCCGGCCATCGTTCCGATACCCCCTGCGGCGAGGGCCAGGCCGATGGTCCCGGCGCGCAGGTGCAACACCCGAGACGTGTAGAGGAGAAAGTTGGTCATCACCGCCTGCTCGAAAAAGTTGAAGGACGCGCTCACCGCGATCAACCCGCGCAGAATCGGATCCTGGAGCGTGCGCCGCGCACCGTCCGCGATGTCGCGAGCCATCTCGCGGACCGTCGCCCTCGGTGCGTCCGGAGCCGTGGCGCTCGACGCCTCCCTCGCCGGCTCTCGCGAGCGCACGGCGAGCACCGTCCAGCCCGCGACCGCGTACGACACCGCGTCGAAGAGGATGGCGCCGGGTGCGGTCACGAGTTGGATGAGCACGCCGGCCAGGCCCGGGCCGAGCGTGTCGGCGACCGAAGTGGTGCCTTCGATCGCGCTGTTGGCGCGGACGAGGGCATCACGATCGACCAGGGTAGGCACGTACGAGAGGTAGGCGATCTCGAAGGCGGCGGAGAAGCCGCCCACGAGCAGCGCGACGGCCAGCAACGTCGGCAGGGTGAGCATCGCCGCCCAGGCGAGCAGCGGGATCGCCGCGAGCGTCACCGCACGCGCGATGTGGGCGACCAGCATGAGGGGGCGCGACCGGTGCCGGTCCACCCAAACGCCCGCGAGCGGAGTCACGATCAGGACGGGCAGCGTCGTGCCCGCCGTCACCAGCCCGACCCAGGCCGACGTGGCGTGGAGCGTCAGGATCGCCGCCAGGGGGAGCGCGAGGTAGGTGACCTGGGTGCCGAGCGCGGACACCGTCTCGCCGCCCCAGAAGAGCAGGAAGTCCCTGGTCCGCCACTGCGGGCGCGCGATAGGAGGGTCAGCTGCCATTGGTCTCATGCCGCCTCGTCAGCGGCTGCGGGCATCGCAACGCGGGCAGCAGGGGATCGGCCTCGTCGGCGAAGTGCGCCGCCGCCCGCTCACCGATCTCGGCCCGTAACCCGTCAGTGACCCGCCGGACCGCTCCGTCGACGACGTCGTCCGGCCACGCCCATCCGATCGGCAGCGCCCACAGCGAGGTCAGCCGGGCGCCGCGCCGTACCTTGGCAAGCAACGAGCTGACGCCCAGATGCAAGGCTCGCGCGCCGGTGGCGTAGGCGTGGGAAATCGGTGCGTAGTACATGATGTTGAAGTACGCGTAGGCGGCCTCGGGGGCCAGGTCGTAGTTCAAGCCGACCATCCGGATATACAGGGCGTCGCCATGCCGGTACGCGAGCGCGAACGCGCCGATCTGGCCGCGTAGCCGGCCGACGAACGCGATCGCGCGGTCCCCGAAGGCCTGCTCCTGACGCGCGAGCAGCCGCGCCAGCGCGCGCGGCTCTCCCCGCGCACCGTGCTTTTCCTGGAGAGCCGCCACCAACGGCACCACGTCGTCGATGACCGCGCCCAGCGGAACGACCTCCGTGCGCCATCCGCACGCGTCGTACGCCTTGAGCTCACGCCGGATACTCGTCCGCTGCTTCTTCGGCAACTCGCCCAGCCAGTCGGCGAACGATCCGTCGGGAAGGGCGATCGTCGCGTCGCTGTCGACCGGGGCGCCGCGGCTGCCGACGTCCGCGGCGAGCTGGGAGTAGGCGTTCCCTGGAACGTACAGCAGCACCGCCTGCCGGTCATCATGACCGGCGCGCTCCGCGGCCTCGCGCAGGAGACGCGTGCGGACCCCGCTCGTGTCGGCGGGGGCGAGGCGGTCGCTCACGGGGACGTCGCAGCGATACCCGGACCTGGCCCCGGCGAGCACCAGCGCACGTGAGCGAGGGACGTCGTCACGCTCCAATAACACGCGCAGATTGTAACGTTCGTTACCGGCCACCCGTGGCCGGTAATACGGAAGTCCGCCCATGAGGGCGCCATTTCCGTCACGGGCGATTAGATAAGATACGTCCGCGGATGGATCTGCCTCATCACTGAGCAGCCATGTGTGCGCGGTGTAGAACCCGGCGGCGGACTTCAGGGCGTCCCACTCGGCCGGCTCGACAGATCGGAGCGAGGAGGCGACATCGACATGTATCTCGCCAATCATGCGGACGATGCTATCGAAGGCATTTCGGTAGCCGAAGGCATAATCGCGCCCGAGTTCTGGCGGTGACCATGTCGCCGAAGCCGCACGGCCCGACGCTGCTGGTCATCGGGGCTGACGCTTTCCGCACGGCCGCGTTTTTGACCTGGGCCAGGCAGGGCCGGCGGGTCGTGCTGGCCGACGGCAGCTCGCACGCGCGGTACGAGCACGCTGTCAGTGAGTTCCACGCGCTCGATGCCCGAGACGAGAGCAGCGACATCGAGGCGCTCGTCCGGCTCGGCGCCCGCGCCGACGCGGTGGTGACGCTCTCGGACGGCTCGCAGATCACCGCGGCGACGGTGGCTCACGAGCTCGGCCTGCCCGGAACGGGCGTCGGCGCGGCCCGGGTCGCGAGGTCGAAGGCCCGCCAGCGAGCGGTGGCCGCCGCTGCCGGCCTCGCCGTCCCGGCCTGGCGCGAGGTCCGCGGCCGGGACGACATCAGTGCGTTCTACGGAGGGCGCCGTCGCCCCGCGGTGCTCAAGCCGATTGACGCGGCGGCGAGCACAGCCGTGTACCGGGTGGACGACGAGGCGTCCGCGCTGGCGCGCTGGGGTGAGGTCCGCCGTTTCTCGCCGAACGCGACCGGCATCGTCGAGGAGTACATACCGGGGCTGGAGATCAGCGTCGAAGCCGTGTTCGTACGGAGCCGCCTGGAGTTCTCGTCCCTGACGCGGAAGCTGACCGGCGGTCCGTCGGGCTTTTTCGAACTGGGCCATGTCGTCCGCCCGGACGCGGCCGAGCCCGATGCCGACCGCGCCGCAGCGGAGGTCGAGCGGATCGCGCGGGCGTGGGAGCTCGGGAGCGGGATCATGCACGCCGAGTTCAAGATCGGGGCGGACCGGTGGACGCTGGTCGAGGCGGCCGTGCGCCCGCCCGGCGACTTCATCCCCGAGCTCGTCCGCCGGACCCACGGCGTCGACCTGTACGCCCTGCAGTGCGCCGTGGCCGGCGACGCCCAGGAGACCCCGGTGGCCCGCGACAGAGAAGGCGTCACCTCAGCGGTCCGGTTCGCCATCGCCACCGGGACGGCCCGGCGCCTTGTCCGCCCTGCCGAGGTGCTCGCCGACCTGCCCGACGTGCACGTCGCCAACCAGCTGGTCGAAGCCGGGCAGCGGGTCGGCCGGATCCATGGCAACTGGGGACGGGTGGCCTACGCGCTCGGCGCGTCCGTGGACGCCGACCGGCTCGACGCTCAGCTGACGAAGGCGATCGACCGGCTGGTCGCCGAGCTGGGGCTGGTGGCCGACGGCGGATGACGCCTCAGGCCGGGCAGGCTCTCAGTGCTTCGTGTCCTCCAGAAGCGCCCGCTCGTCCCCGGCCGAGTAGACCTGCTGGTTCTTCAGGATGTGGTTCCCGACGTGCAGCGGAGGCAGGACCTCGCTGGTCCGCGCGACACAGCTCGGCGCCGGTGTCACGATCGTGTCCCAGGCGGGGTAGTGGAAGAAGACGATCGACTGGCGTCGCGGGGTCGGCGTGCCCAGGCCGGGAGGGTTCACCACGCGGTGGTGATTGGCGTGGATCACCCGGTTGGTCCACCTCGCCAGCACGTCCCCGGTCTGGATGAACACGAACCCCGGCGGTATCAGGACCGGCCTCCAGTCATCCTCGGGCGTATGCGGGCGCCGGACCTCCAGCCCGCCGGTGTCGTTGCTGGACATGACCAGCGTGATGCCGTCCTCGTCGGTGTGCGGGCTGAGACGCACCTGCCCGGGCAGGGGCGCTTCGCGCCTCGACGGATAGTTGTTCACCGCCAGGTCGCAGAACGGCCGTTCCGTCCAGGCCGAGACGTCCTCGTGCGGCAGGTCCAGCGCGGTCGCGACCATGTCGATCACGCGGCTGGACAGGCCGCGGAACGACTGGAAGGCCTCCAGCCACACCGGCCGCATCCGGGCCGGCCGCCCCGGCCACAGATCGAAGGACTCGATGTCCTGCACCTGGAACCACTCGACCAGGTCCGGGACCTGGCCCGGCTCGACGAAGTCGCGGTCGCCGCGGTAGACCGGCGCCCATCCCTGCCACATGCCGTGCGCTCGCGAGTGAACCCTGCCCTTCTCCTGCTCGGGCAGGTCGAAGAACTCGGCCGAGACGTCGGCCATCTCCTGCTGCAGCTCGTCGGGGATTCCGTGACCGCTGACCAGCACGCATGACCAGTCGACGAGAGCCTGGGTCAGCTCGTCGGGGCTCGTCACCGCCAGGTCGAGTACCGGGACAGTGGTGGTGCTCATCGCGTAGTCCTTTCCGTCAGGAGGTCGGCCTGATCAGCGTGCTCTTCATGCCGGTCCAGAGCGCGTCGGCCCGTGATCGCGAGTACAGGTCCGCGTCGTAGGTGAGATCCCCGATGGCGTGGTCGGACATCATCATCAGCGTCAGCTCGAAGTCGTGGAAGATGGTCCCGTTGTGCACCGGGATCTCTGTCAGGTCGATGCCGGTCAGGCCGTAGGAGATGTCCTGCGGGGACTCGACGTTGAGGCAGAAGGTCAGCGGCTCCGGATCCGTCAGCCCGTACAGCTCTCGCATCAGCACTTCCGGAGGCACGCTCGGATAGCGCAGGGCGGCGGCGATGACCGACTTCGCGTAATCCAGGCGATCGTGATCCGTGCCTCGGCGGCTGATGTCGGTCATGGTCATCGGAAGCATGTTGGCGATGAACCCGACGAGGGGACGCTGCTCGCGTTTCACCCGGTTGTGGAACGGCACACCGACAGTGACCTGGTCGGTGTCTCCGTGCTCGGCGAGCGTCACCCCGACGGCGTCGAGGATGAGCGTGAAGACCGTGCAGCGTGACGCGCGAGCGTGCCGGTTCATGTACGCCGTCGCGGATGCGTCGAGGAACGTGTCCAGCGCGTCGGCGCGCGCCTCGGCCCCGTCGATCCGCTTTCCGTCTCGGGGGAGGTGGAGTTCCGGCGGAGTGGCGGGCAGCAGCTTTCGCCAGTGCGCCAGGATCTTCGTGAACTTCTCGCTGTCCGAGCGGTACCGCTCCTCGTGGCAGTAGTCGCTGTAGGTGTACGGCAACGGGGCGAGCGAGGGGTCGCGACCGGATACCGCCTGCCCGTAGGCCTCTCCCAGGTCGGCCAGGAAGACGTACACGGACCAGCCGTCGACGACTATGTGGTGGAACACGAGTCCGAGGATGTGGTCGCCGTCAGGGAGCCTGACGAGGCTGATGCGCCACAGCGGCAGCGTGTCCAGGGGGATCCGGGTGTCCGCGTCGGCCCGGATGAGGTCGATGGCCTCTGCCTCGCCGGCCACCTCGATCGGCTCCAGGCTCGAGGAGACGGAGTCAGAGATCAGCTGGACCGGCTCTTCGTCGACGACCATTCTCGTACGCAGCGGCTCGTGCCGGGCCACCACGGCGGCCAGCGCACGACCTAAGGCATCGACGTCGAGACGGCCGTGCAGCTTGAAGGCGCAGTAGACGTTCTCACGCGCGGACCTCGTGGCCTGTTCGGCGTGCCACATCTCCAGCTGCACCGGTGCCATCGGCACCTTTCGCTCTGCCATACCGAGACTGCTCTTTTCTAGGGTCTGAGCCTGCGAGCAGGCGACTGACATCAATGGCCGGTATCGGGTCAGGAGTCGCCGCGTACGCCATTCCAGACCAGCATCGACAGATCTGCCGCACCCGACACCTGGAAGATGTCCTCGATGGACAGCTCGTATCCGAACTCGTCCTCGATCGTCGCCGCCACTTCGATGGCCGCCAGCGAGTCGCCGCCCAGCTCGAAGAAGTCCTCGTCCGGAGCAAGCGGCCCCCGGCCGAGGACGGTGCCGAGGATCTCGCTGACGCGGCTGGTGACGTGCCCGGCGGACCGGGCGGTCTGGTCATTGCTCATGTCCAATTTTCCATTCGGGCTCATGGGTATCTTTTCGAGGACCGTGATGGCCGACGGCACCACCGGAGCGGGCAGCAGTGCCGCGACGTGTTTCTTGAGTTCCCGCTCCGTGAGCCCGCTGCCGGGCTCGACCACGACGGTGGCATGGACGGACGGGCCGGCATCGGACGGCGCTGTCGTCGCGGCGGCCAGGACGACTCCCGGGCAGGACCGGAGGTGGTGCTCGATCTCCTCGAGCTCGACGCGGGCACCGCGGATCGTGACCTGACGGTCTGACCTGCCCGCGAACACCAGGCGGCCATCGGCGTCACGGTAGGCCAGATCCCCAGTGGCGTACTGAGACCCGAACGGCTCGAGCCGCAGTCGCGCACCGTCCCTGTGCAGGTAGCCCAGCGCGAGATGGGGAGTCCGCACCACCAGCTCCCCGCGCTCTCCGGCGGGCACCTCCCGGCCGGTCGCCGAGACGATCTCGACCTCCAGGGCCGGCGCCGGCTCACCGAGCGGGACCACCGCGGCCGCGTCACCCGCAGGCTCATCGGAGGCGGCCGTGTAGTGCATCGCGACCTGGGGAGTCTCGGTGCAGCCGTAGACGACGGTGAACTCGGCCCCCGGCGCGACCTGGGCGAAGGAGCGAAGATCACCGGCATGGACCACCTCGCCGCCGAGGAGCACGCGTCGCA
The DNA here is from genome assembly GCF_030406325.1 of Actinomadura sp. DC4. Taxonomy (GTDB): domain Bacteria; phylum Actinomycetota; class Actinomycetes; order Streptosporangiales; family Streptosporangiaceae; genus Actinoallomurus. Next base: position 106,982 of record NZ_JAUEQY010000032.1, read on the forward strand.
GGTCAGGCAGTGACACCTTCCCCGGGACGAAGACGCGGCGCGCCATCGTGGGCGTCAGGTGCGTGGCGGAGATCCGGCGCTCGCGCAGCCAGGTCGCCAGTGCCTCCGGACGCGCCCAGGTGCGCAGGTCCGGGATGAACAGCTGAGCACCCAGGGAGAGCGGGCTGAAGACGTCTCGGATCAACGGGTCGTGGGACAGGCCGGAGAGCATGCTGAAGCGGTCACCGGCCTGTAAGCCGAACGTCTTCGGAGACCACGTGAGGTAGTGGACGACGGCGGCGTGTCCGCCCTGCACGCACCTCGGCGTTCCCGTCGTGCCGGACGTGAACGCCAGGTAGGCGGGCGGTCCGGCAGGCGCCGGATCGGGATCCGCGAGGCATGCGCCGTCCTCGGCCCCGGGAGCCTCCGGGGCCCGCTTGTCCAGCCGGTCGTCCTCCAGCACGGCATGGGGCCGGCACGCGTCCACCATGGCCTGTACCCGGGCACGCGGGTATGTCCGGTCCAGAATCGCGAACTGGCACCCGGCCAGCAGCACCCCGAGTAACTGGATCACGAGGCGGGGGTTCCTCCTGGCGAGGATCGCCACCCGGGAACCGGGCGCCAACCCCAGGTCCGTCAGCGCCACGGCGACACCTCGACCGGACGTGAGGAGCTGGCCGTAGGAGAGACACTCATCGCCGGAGAACAGCCCGGGCCGGTCGGGGCCGGCCTCGGCCAGTCGTACGAACCGGGAGTGAATGAGCTCAGGCGATGCGCTGATCACCGGTGACGGCGCGGTCAACGAGTCCGCGGCGTCGGCCTTCCGCCACGGATCCTCCGAGCCCGAGGGCACGCTCGCACCTCCCGTGTCTCGTCGGCTCCGTGTGGCCGGCGACAAGTGCGTCATCCGGCGGCTCAACGATGCAGCGGCAGCCTATAGCGGGTGCAGTGGTGCCTTCTAGTATATGAACGGATTCGTGGTCATAGGTAGTTGAACTGGCCTCCGAGGCCGGTGACGCACCTGCTCATCGTGATGCGCAGCTGACTGCCTTCCCACGGGTGGCAAATTGTGATAGATCTAACCTTAAGATGCGACAAGGGGCGGCGCCTGTCCTTCAGGTCAGCGATCTATCAACACATATTCACCTGACCAGTTCGGTCGTGCACGCGGTCGGCAATGTGGATCTGCGCATTGCGCCGGGTGAGACCCTGGGGCTGGTGGGCGAATCGGGCTGCGGAAAGTCGATGACGGCCCTTTCCATCATCGGGCTGCTACCGCCCGGCGGAGCGATCGTCGGCGGCTCGGTCAAGCTGGACGGCAGGGAGCTGGTGGGCCTGGCCGAAAATGAGCTGCGCGGGATCCGCGGCAACGAGATCGCGATGATTTTCCAGGACCCGCTCACCTCACTCGACCCGACGAAGACGATCGGCTATCAGGTGGCGGAGCCGGTGCGGCTGCACCAGGGCGCGAGCCGGGCGGCCGCCATGACCCGGGCCACCGAGGTGCTCGGCCTGGTCGGCCTGCCCCGGCCGGCCGAGCGGCTGGGCGACTATCCGCACCAGCTTTCCGGCGGCATGCGACAGCGCGTGATGATCGCGATGGCGCTGAGCTGCGAGCCCAGGCTCCTGATCGCCGACGAGCCAACAACCGCGCTCGACGTCACCACCCAGGCGCAGATCCTCGCACTGCTGCATGATCTCAAAGACCGCCTGGGCATGGCGATGTTGCTGATCACGCACGACATGGGGGTGATCGCCGGCCACGCGGACCGGGTCCAGGTGATGTACGCGGGGCGGATGGTGGAGGTCACCGAGACGCCGGAGCTGTTCGCCGGCATGCGGCACCCTTACACCCAGGCGCTGCTGGCATCCATCCCGCGGCTGAGCCAGGACAACAGTCGGCAGCTGCTGACGATCGCCGGGCTGCCACCGGACCTGTCCCGGCCGTCGACGGGCTGCCGGTTCGCTCCGCGCTGCGCCCGGGCCATCGGCAAGTGCGAGGAAAAAGAGCCGCCGCTGACGGGGGAGACCGCCGGGCACCTGTACTCATGCTGGCACCCGGTCGAAGGGCCCGCCGATGCCCCGGCGGAGAACGGCGCCGTCGTCCGCGCCCGCCCGGCTGGGCCCGGCGGCGAGACCGAGGCGCCGGCCGGCCCTCCTCTTCTGGAGGTACGGGACCTGGTCAAGAAGTTCCCGGTCACGGTGGGAGCGATCTTGCAGCGCAAGGCCGCGTTCGCGCACGCGGTCTCCGGCGTCTCGTTCACGGTGGCCGCGGGGGAGACGTTCGGCCTGGTCGGGGAGTCGGGTTGCGGCAAGACCACGATCGGGCGCCTGGTCGCGGCGATGGAGCGCCCGAACGCCGGGTCGGTGCTGTTACACGGCCGGGACGTGGCCACGCTCAGGGGCGGTGCGCTGCGCAGGCAGCGGCGTGACCTGCAGCTGGTGTTCCAGGACCCGTACTCCTCGCTCGACCCGACCATGCGGGTCGGCCCGATCATCCGCGAGCCGCTCGGCATCCAGGGAATCGGGACCCGCCGGGAACAGCGGCAGCGCGTCTTCGAACTGCTCGATGAAGTCGGCCTGCCGCGAAACGCCGTGGAGCGTTACCCGCATGAGTTCTCCGGCGGGCAGCGCCAGCGAATCGGGCTGGCCAGAGCACTCACTCTCAGCCCGAAGGTCATCGTCGCCGACGAGCCGGTCAGCGCGCTGGACGTCTCCATCCGGGCTCAGGTGCTCAACCTGATGAAAAGGCTCCAGGCCGACCACGGCCTCACCTACATCGTCATCTCCCATGACCTCGCCGTGGTCAGGTACATGGCCGACCGGATCGGCGTCATGTACTTGGGCAAGCTGGTCGAGGTGGGCCCGACGCAGGACATCTACCAGAACCCGGCACACCCCTATACGGCCAGCCTCATCGCGACCATCCCGGTCCCCGATCCGGCCGAGGCGCGGGCGCGGGAAGGCGCAGGGATCAAGGGCGAGCTGCCCAGCGCCATCAACCCGCCGTCAGGCTGCCGGTTTCGGACCCGGTGCCCGTTCGCCCAGAAGCTGTGTGCCGAACAGGAGCCACAGCCGCGCTCGTTCGGCCCCGGCCACATCGCCGCCTGTCATTTCCCGGTGGCTCTTTGAGCGGGTCGGTCAGTGCGCCATACTGGTGCGGGCATCACCTTCTCCTGCGGCCGTAATGGGGTGGCAGCCCTGGTCTGGACCGATCTCGTAAGCCCCGCCTATGCGCCTTGGCAATTCATGCTCGCGGTGGACGACGTCAACTACGACACGCAGGAAATCGCCGCACTTTCAGACGACAGAAACACCCCGGCGGTAATAAACCTCTCTTCCGGTATCAACTCCTGCCGTCCGCCTGAGCAGTTCGTCTCCTTCGTTGTGCGAACGGCCAGTCACCCGTGGTTCTGGGATGACCGCGACGGCCCCAGGGGACACGTGATCGGCCGGGCCGCCGTCGCCGCCTGTGAGTCGGTGCGCGGCGATCGGCGGCTCCCGCTCGGGATCGACAATGTGATCGTCACCGCCGGTGCCAGTGCCGCACTGACCATGGCCGCCCACGGGCTGCGTCGCGTGATGGCCGGAGAAGAAACCGCTGAGACTCCGGAGGCCGTCGTCCCGGTCCCCACGTTCTCCATGGCCGGTGGGTGCCTGACGCAGGCCGGATTCAAGATCGTTGAACTGGCGTCGGCCGAGGCTCACCGGTGGTTGCCCTCCGTCGATGAAGTCATCGGAGCCTTGACGCCGGCGACCCGCGTGCTCTACATCAACACCTTCAACAATCCCAGTGGTGAGCTCTACGACGCGACAGAACTGCGCCGGCTGGTGATCTGCGCGATGGAGCGGGGCATCACCATCCTGCACGACACTGTTTCTTCCGACATCTCCTGCGCGGAACCCATCCCTCACCTGCTGTCGATCGCCGACGCCGAACACTATCTGGACGGGGTGGTGACGGTCGGCAGCATGTCGAAGGCGCGTGCCATTCCCGGATTCCGCGTTGGCTGGCTGATCGCTAAGGCGGGCCTGGTGCGTCAGTTCGCCCGGCTCAACGACATCGTCGCACCATCGTCGCCGGCGATCGCGTCCCCAGCGCTACTGGTGGACCGGATGGCCACATCCTCGGCCTATCAGTCGGACACGGTCGAAGACCGGAGCTCGCCCGAGGGGACGAAAAGCATCTCTCCCGATGGCGACGTAACCGGCCTGATCCGCCGGCAGATCGAGCCCTATCATGCGGCATTCCCAGGGCTGGAAGCGTTCATGGAAGATGCGGCGGAAAGCATGGCGGCGGGCGGGACCGTCAGCGCCTTGTTACTCTGGAGACGCTCTCTTCGGGAGACTCTCGCCGCCAACGCCGGCCTGCTGACGGCGGAGTTCTCTGACCTGGTCAGCGATGTGCCGCAATGGCACGGCGACTTCAACACCTTCGTACAACTGCCGGCGCTTCACGGATACGACTACTTGAAGACGACCTATCAGCTCTTTCACGACTACGGGCTGCAGACGCTGCCCGCGCCGGCGTTCGGCCACGACGCCGCATGGTGGAGCAGGCAAGGCTACTTCACTCGACTGTCATTCGCTCTCCCGGAAGAAGAGTGGGCGGAAGGACTGCAACGCCTGCGTCATGCCTGCGGCACGGGCATGGCGGCTGGTCGCCGATGAGGTGACTCAGCGGGAGTCGGCACGCGCGCGGTGCCGCCAGGATAAGAGGATCATGACGGCGGCGGTCGGTACGGCACCAGCCAGCATCGGGGCACGGATTCCGGCGGTGGTGGCGAGTACGCCACCGCCGATCGCGCCCACCGCCTCCGCCCCACGGGTCGCGGTGAGATAGATGCCGGTCACCCGGCCGAGCATGCTGACCGGGACCGAGCGCTGAATCATGGTGACGGTCGCGATGTTGAAGAGCGCGAACGCCGCGCTGCCAGCGAAGATCATCGCTGCGGCGATGACGAGGTCGGCGCTGAGGCCGAGGACGGCCTGGGCTCCCGCCATCGCGATCCCGGAGAGAAGCAAGGAACGCCATGCTCCCAGCCGCCGGAAGATGCGGGCGCCGACGGCGCCGGTGAGAAGTCCTCCCAGTGCTCCGAGGGCCAGGAGAAGGCCATAGACACCCGGCTGCTGATGCAGAATCTGAATCACGTAGAGAATGAGTACCGCGAACCAGGCGGCGTCCAGGAAGCAGATGACGCCGCTGGCGATAATGACATCTCTGATATCAGAGCTGGTGCGTAACCACCGAAAGCCGTCCCAGAGGTCGCGTCGTAGCGACCTCACCGTTATGAGGACGTCGCGATCGGGCCGGCCTCTCGTCGCCGTCTGAAAGACGCTCGGCAGCGTGAGCAGCAACAGCGCCGACAGCCCGAGCGCACTCGCGTTTCCCGCGAACGGCATGACCGCGGCCACGCCGAACAGCCAGCTTCCGGCGGCCGGGCCGGCGAGCTCGTAGCCGACGATGCGGCCGATGACCAGCCGGCTGTTCGCGCGGTCGAGATCGGCGGACTCGGCGATGCGTGGCAGATATGTCATGGCGGCACTGTCACGAAGCGCTGAGCCGACGCCGGTCGCGAATGCGGCTACGTAGATGATGGCCATGCTGACGGCGTTGACGGCGATCGCCAGTGCCAACGCGGTGATGATGGCGGCCCGTACAAGGTCCACGATCACCATGAGCCGCCGGCCGTCGGTGCGGTCGACGATGATGCCGGCCCCGGTTCCCAGCAGCCAGGGAAGGCCCTGGACCGCCACGGCCACGGCCACGGCGGCAGGTGAATGCGAGAGTCGGCTGGCCAGGAGGGGAAACGCGGCAAGCCGGACGCCGTCGCCGAAGTCAGAGAGGAATGCCGACAGCCAGTATCGGGGAAACTGCGTCCTAAGCCCTGTCGCGAGTGTCACGTTTACCCCGTTGACCATCAGGCGGAACTGACGGTGTCATCCTGGCACGAGCGCTCCCCGTATGGAGGTGGGTAACCGCAACGGCTTTGGGCTCTTGACGTCTCCCGCTCAATTCGTAGGATCAGTTTTATATGTCCCCAACTTTAGTAAGTCCCGGACCATCGATTATCCGCCGGCCGGTCTTTCGTGACCACTCACGACCGGCATGGGAGAGGACCCGCGAAATGACAGCTGCCACCGTCCCAGTCCTTGACCTGGCCACGACGAGCGCCGGCGAGCTGACCCAGGCCCTGGTCGACTGGTCGTGTGTCATGGTCAGCGGCCACGGGATCCCCGGTGATCTGCAGCAGGAGATGGCCGATGTCTCGGCGGAGTTCTTCGACCTGCCAGAGCAGGAGAAGGACAAGGTCCGCTCGCCGGGGGAGGGCCTGTGGCAGGGGTGGGTGCCGATCTACCGCGGCGACCCGGAGTTCGTCGAGCCGGGCGTGGTTCCCGATCTGACCGAGTGGTTCCAGGGGCATGACTTCGAGTCCTTCCCCCTGTGGCCCGAGCGGCCGGCGCGGATGCGGTCGGTGTACCTGGCGTTCTTCCAGGCGTGCCGTGCCCTGTCCACTCGGGTGGTCGACATGATCGCGACCGGGCTGGACATGCCCAGAGAGGATGTCCCGGCCTGGACGGAACGGCCGTTCTGCGGCATAGCGGCGAACAACTACCCGGCGAGGAACGAAGCGCCGTTGCCCGGGCAGGTGCGGTTCAGCCCGCACACCGACGAGGACGGCATCACGATGGTCATGGCCAGGAAGGACCCTGGTGGGTTGCAGATCCGGCGCCCGCACTCGCCCGAGGACGACTGGCTGCCCGTCGTCCTGCCGCCGGATGCGGTGTTCATCCAGGTCGGAGACCTGATGGCCAGGTGGACCAACCGGGTGATCCACGCCAATGAGCACCGGGTGGTGTACCCGCCCGACGCGGGCGCGACGATCCCGCGGCGCCAGTCGGTCATCTTCTTCCTCGACCCCGCGCGGGACGCGACCGTGACACCCGCTCCGAACTGCGTCGCGCGGTCAGGTGAGGCTCTGCCTCCGCTGCATGTCGGGGAGTACGTCTTGAACAGCCAGAAGGTGTACTCGTCCGGGGACGAGCAGGCACTGCTGGGAGACATCGAGGACTGAGGCTGCCGCCCAGCCCGGCGCACCGCCTCGGAGCGCCGAGCCGGCCGGCACCCCGGGTTCAGGTGTCCCGCGAACCGATCGACCCCTGCATCGCGGCCAAGGACAGAGGGCCGATACGCCGGTCCTCGGCGCTTGACCGGCGCGCCAGCGAGCGCCCGAGATCGAGCGTGACCATGGCGTGGCGGAGCCACCTGTCGGCGCCGTCGTAGCGTGGCCGGAACGGCCGTCGGCCATGGACTGACCGGTAGTTGTCGACGAGCAGCAGATCTCCGGGTTCCAGGGCGAGGGTGGTCATCACGGCCTCCATCCGCGAGCGCAGGTCGGCGAGTCCGGCCTGCGCCCGGGTGTCACCGGGCACCGCGTCGGTGTAGGTCCAATCGAGGCACAGACCTGGTGCGGACCGGCTGCCGTTGAGCACCGGGCGCCTCACGGTCACCTCGTCGGTGATCCCCATGCCCTCCAGATGCTCGGAGTCGACCTGAATGAGGAAGCGCGGCTCGAAGAGCACCTCTGTGTCCAGGCCGGAGAGGTCGGCATCGTCGATCGCGGCCAGCATGGTCTCGGTCCGGTCCGGGTTGCGCATGGCGATCAGGCCGAAGAAGTCACAGCGGTCCTCATCGAAGGGGTCATCGACGTGGAAGTCGAACCCTCCGAGGCTGCTGAGCCCGAGCTGGGCATCCTCCAGCCCCTCGATCGGCAGGATGTCCTCGACCAGGCTGCCCTCCTGCAGGCTCGTGAAGGAGAAGATCTCGCCCAGTTGCCCGCACACCAGGGTCAGCCAGAAATCGTGCAGGAGCGTGTCCTCGGGCCGCCACTCCCGCCAGTGTGTCGGGGTCGGCGCGGTCACCTGAAGCGGCATGCCGCGGATCAGCAGGGCCGCCGTTGAACGCCGATCGCGCAATCGGGCCAGATGATCGGTGAGGTCGGGTGGCAGGAGATCCGCCAAGCGAGGGATCGCGTTCAGATAGACAGGGTCGTTTATCTCTGCGTATTTGCTCCCTAGCTGCCTGAGTGATTCCAGGAGGCGCGCTCCATCGGTGGCCGCGATCACATACTCTTGTACGCTTGACCTATCGTTGGAGTCGTCTAATCTCTTGGCCATCATCGGCTCCCAACCGGCTCGATTTGCAGGCCTGGCAAATACTGTGCGAGGCTCATGAGCACAAAGACCACACAGCAGTTAACTCTGCGTTGATTTCATTATTGCATCGGTGATCGAGAGCCCGCAATGGCCTGCCCGGACAGATCAGGGTGCGATTCCCGGGTGGGCGGAACACTGGCCCGGCGCCCCTGGGAGGCGGACACTATGGTCATGCGCTACCAGGCCGGCAGTGACGGTGTCGCCGAGGAGAGAGTGTTGCTATGACCGAGCGAAAGGTGCCGATGGCACCGGTGCAGCTGGAGATGTGGCACACCGAGCAGACCACGAGGTCCGCGCGTGAGAACGTCTACTGTGCCTTCAAGCTGCACGGCCGTCTCGACGTCGATGCCTTAGGTCGTGCGCTGGCCGCCGTGGTGGCCCGGCACGAGCCGCTGCGTACGAGAATGGTCGTCGAGAAAGAGCCGGTCCAGCTCGTCTCCGACGCCGTGTCGTGCAGTGTGGAGCGGACCGAGATAAACAGCAAGGACGAGGCCGTCGATCTGTTCAGAGCCATTGTGAGCACGCGGATTCCGTTGGATGCGATGCACCTGTGGCGTACCAGCCTTATGCGGCTGCCTGACGGCGACCACATCCTCGGATTCGTGTTCCATCACATCATCGTGGACGGCTGGTCCCTGTGCGTCTTCCTGGCCGACCTGGGCGAGGCCTATGAGCAGGCGGTGTCCGGTCGTGACCCCTCGCTCGCCCCGTTGCCGTACACCTACGGCGACTACTGCCACGCAGAGCGGTACCGCTCGGACAGCGAGAAGTTCGACAAGATCCTGGCGCACTGGCGAAAGCTGCTGCCCGCCACCCTGCCCGAAGTCCGTCTGCCCCGGGACGGAGAACGGAGTGAACGGGCCGAGCCGGCTGGCGGCACGCTGGACACCTCACTCGACGCATCCGCGACGGCCCGGATCGGCGGGCGCGCTCGGGCGTCGCGCTGCACGATCTTCACGCTTATGCTCGACGCCGTCACGATGACCCTCAGCGAGCATGCGGCCACCGACGACGTCATCGTCGGCGTGCCGTTCCACAACCGGACCAAACGCCAGTTGCGTTCCCTGGTCGGCTACGTCGTCTATGACGTGCCCATGGTGCTGACCGACATCAGCAGCAGGGGCTCGGACCAGGATCGGCTGCAGTATGCCAAGTCGGTCAGCGCCGCCGCCCTGCGCTTTCCGAGCACTCGAGGGCTGATGATGCGGGAACTCTACGGGTTGACGGATATGGAGCAGTACACCTTCATGCTCAACATCCAAGATCAGCCGGACATCGACTATGGCCTGGCCGGCATCGAAATGACCGAGATCCCGGTCTCCAACGGAACGTTCCTCCACGGCTTCGAGCTGATGCTGCAAAGAGTCTCCGGTCAGATCGACGGGCATCTCCTGTACGACGCGGAGTTGTACTCGCGGTCACGGGCCGACGCCCTCTGGACCGATATAAAGAGCAGGTTGCTCGTGCCCCCTGGCTGAGGCCGGAGCCGGACCGGCGTGGTCGAGTCAGTCGAAATAGCTCTCCATGGCCCCGTCGCGGACGACGTCCAGGGTGACGCAGTGGAACCCGCCACCAAGTGTTCGCGCGTGCCGCAGCGTCAGCGGCACCGTGTCGATACCGTTCCGCTCGAGTTCTCGGATGAGTTGATGTTGTGCCGCGTCCACAATGGCCAGCTCAGGGTTGAGCATGAGGAGATTCATCCCGATCCATCGAGAGCTGAGCGGATACGGCGAGCTCGGCGCCACCGTGTTCATCGGCGGGCACCAGATGACATCCCACTTCCGTAAGACGTCGGGCAGGTTCGCGTCGTTGACCCGCTCGGGATTGAGTAGTGCCAGCCCGGGCCGTAGAAGCGCGATCGTGCTGTCGATGTGCGTGAATTCGTAGATCTCCCGCAAGGGGTGGATGGTGAAGTCCCCATAAGCGCGAAGCGTCCGCTCCAGCCATATCTGGCCGAGCTCGTTGCCGCTCGCCGACACCTGGTAGAACAGGTCTTTCCCGCAGCGCAGCACGTTGGCCGCTTCGAATGCCGGCTCATGCTCCCCCAGAGACGGGCGTCCCTGTTCGTCGACCTGGAACAGGTCATCGGCCAGTTGCGGTCTGGGCGCGCCGATCCACGCCGATCCGTTCAGCATGTAACGCTGGAAGAGATGCCGCATGCCGAACAGCTCGAAGTATCGGGCCCGCATCGGGCTCGCCGTCTCGATGATCACTTGTCCCACGATCAGGGCGAGATCGCGGGGACAATAATTGTAGAACCCGTCCGTTCGCCACTGCGGCGTGCCGAACTCCTGTGAGTGATCACCAGCACCGACCTCGTGGACCACCACGCCAAGGTTACGCAGCGCGCTGATCAGGACTTGCAGGTCCTCTTTCGTCTCTTCGATCACCCGGGCCGGGAACTCGCCGGTGAGCACGCTTTCCATCTCGCCGCGCGCCAGGTCGCCGTACAGGTTCAGCCAGGCCGACACGTCCTGCCGGGGAATCCGAGCTCCGGACGGGTTCCCGACGATCACCTCACGGAGCGGAGAGAACTCATCACACGAGTAAGCCGGCCGACCATCTCGTACGTCGAGCGAGGGTGGTCGAACCATGAAGTCATCGGTCATCGTCGTCCGCGGCGCCCGATCGGATCGCGCGCAGCGCGCCCCGACGACGATGACGTGGCAGCGATGAGCACACCATGACTCTCAGCAGCCACCTGTCCGAACCATCGAACCGTGGCCGAAACGGGCTCCGGGCGTGCGCGACCCGGCGGTTGTCGACAACGAGCAGGTCACCCGGCTGGAGGACGTGGCTGACGGCGGCCGCGTCGACCGCCTCGGTGAGGCACTGGAAGGCGCTCTTCGCCTCATCGTCGGCCGGGTCGGCGGGAACCATGTAGACGGGGTCGAACCGGATCTCCGGTGCCTCGCGGGTGCCGGTCAGCACCGCCACGCCGGTCCGCGGTTCCGGATTCTCGCCGTGCGCGATGTCCGGGAGAACGGCGTACCGCGGCTGCATCAGTACCTTGCGCGCCTCATCGGGCAGCACCAAGGCGCGGGCCGGTGCGAAAATCGTCGCTGCGGTCGGGTCCCCGCGCAGGCACAGCAGGCCGAAGTAGTCGCAGCGATCGCTGCTGAACGCGTCCTCGACATGCCACTCCAGGAAGGAATCGCTGCCTTCGCTGGTCTGTGCGCTTTCTTTGCCCTGCGCGGCTACGACGTCCTGGACCAGGCGTCCGTCGTACAGGTCGCTGAAAGTGAACGGCTCGCCGAACATGTTCATCACGGCCATTAAGCATAAGGCGCACAAGTTCGCTGCCCCGTGTCGCGGCGAGGTGGCTGTTTCGGGAGTGGGCTCAAGGTCGTAGCCGGCGGGCAGGATGCCGCGCAGTAGCAGAACGTCATGCCGGTTGCCTTGGTTGCGGAATCGGTGGACCTGCCGGAGTACGGCTTCTGGCAGCATCGCCGCTACGACAGTGCCGAGCTCGGTGAGTTGCTCAGCGTCGTCCAGCTGTTCGATCGGGTGGCCAGACGCAAGCTGCTGTGCGAACTGCCACAATCGCTGGGAATCCGTCTCCTGAATGCGGACAACTTCGTCGGCCCCCGGAGCACCTAAGCTCACTGGGGTCATCGAACGTGCGTTGTGCATGTACCTTATTGTATCAGTCAGTTGACCGATAACCACCCTTGCTGAAAGCAAATTCCTCTGCGAAGCTGCACACATCCAGGGTCGGCCGTCGAAGGAAGGCGTTGCATTAAAGCCCTCTGCGACTCGCCGTTATGGAATCCGAATGTCGCCGCGACGAGCGCGGGCGCCGGCCGGTCTGAACAAATACGTGAGAACCCGCAGGTGCCCGGCTGGATCCGGTGGTGCTGCGGCGATTAGGCGGGCTTTCCAGGCTACCGATCCGGCGAAAACATCTGTCAGAGACAACGGACGATCAAGGCATTAATGCGCATGGTACTATCCCGAACGTGACGGCGCTAGGTGACATTGACCGGAACCGGATTCGAGACCTACACGCACATGAGCTGGCACGATTCCGGAAGGAGCGCCCCAGGTCCGTGGCCATGATCGGCCGCGCGCGGGGGCACATGCCGGGCGGGGTGCCGATGGTGTGGATGGCCTATGACAACGATCTGCCGATCTACATCGATCATGGCCAGGGCGCGAGTTTTACCGACGTGGACGGGTTCACCTACGTGGACTTCAATGCCTCGGGTCTGGCGATGTTCTGCGGGCACGCGAATCCGCAGATCGTGGCCGCCGTCCAGGCGCAGGCCGCCCGGTCCACCCAGTTCCAACTGCCGACCCAGGCCTCGGTCGAGGTGGCCGAGGAACTGGCCCGCCGCTATCCCGTCCCGCTGTGGCAGTTCACGCTGGCGGCGACGCAGGCCAACACCGAAGTCATCAGGCTGGCCCGGGCCGCGACCGGACGGGACGTCATCGTGTTGTTCCAGGGCCACTACCACGGCAACTTCGACGAGGGCCGGGTGGATCTGGAGGACGGCCGGGTCACGGCGATCCAGCGCGGCCTGGCCAAGGACGTCGCCGGCCGCGTACGGATCGCTCAGTTCAATGACCCCGACACGCTGCGCCGGGCACTCGAGCCCGGCGACGTCGCCCTGGTGCTGACCGAGCCGGCCATGACCAACGCCAACCTGCTGCTGCCCGAGCCCGGCTGGCACGAGGAACTCCGTGGCCTGACCCGCCAGTACGGCACGTTGCTGGCCATCGACGAGACCCACAGCCATATCGTCGGGCCCGGCGGGGCGACCGCGCTGTGGGGACTGCAGCCCGACATGGTCACGATCGGCAAGGCGGTGGCCGGCGGCCTGCCGATGGGCGTCTACGGGGTCACCGCCGAGCTGGGCGAGCAACTGGAGGGGGAGCGCAACCTCGCGACCGGTGGCACCTTGTTCGGAAACCCGCTGTCCGCGGCTGCGGCGAAGGCGGCGCTGACCGAGGTTCTGACCCCCGACGCATATGCGCACACCACCGCCCTGGGCAGCGAACTCTCCGACGGGATCGAGCAGGCCATCCGGTCGGCGGGCCTGCCCTGGACGGTGATCCGGTTCGGCCCCCGGTCCGGGCAGTGGTTCGGACCGAAGCCCCGAACCGGATCCGAGGCGCACGCGCAGGCCGACGGCGAACTGAACCGCCTCACGCGTATCTGGCTGGCCAATAGGGGCGTGTGGGAAGCGCTACCGGACGCCGGGCCCGCCGTCTCCGTTCCCTCGACCAGCGCGGACGTGGCGCGGTATCTGGAGGCCTATAACGAGCTGCTCGCCCAGCTCAAGTGAGCGGTCGGCCGGCACGGAGACGATCAAGTAGCTGACGGCGGCGCGACAGACCGGAGCGGACCAGAGAGCCAAGATCATCGCCCGGAGGGTTCAGGGCTCGAATACCTCGGTTCGGCTACGCGACCTGGGAGTATTCGTTCTTCAGGCCACTCGGGATCCTCCGGCGGATGATCCGTGCACATTGGACGTCCGCCGCGCGGCGGTGAAATTCTGCTGCGGTTTGCTAGAGCGACCGGTGGGGGTGGTGCTCGTTGTAGCGCCGGGTGTATTCGGTGAGTACCACCCTGTCCTTGCCGAAAACTTCATCCGGTCTGGTGAGCCGGGGGTCACGGTGTTGATCGCCGCTGCGGGGATGGGGGGCCGAGTGCGCGGGTCGACCGTGCGGCATGATGTTGGCCCGTGCAGTTGCGACTGGGCTACCTGGTTGTTTCGAACGCGTGCGTGGTGCTGCGGATGCTGCAGGTGGGTGACCGGGATAATGACGCGGAGGTCCTCGCTCTCCGGCATCAGATCGCCGTTGTCCCTGCCGAGAATCCCGTCCGTGCAGGTCAAGTGACATTTTCGTACTCGTTGAGTATTCCGCCGGGGCGTTGGCGTCTTCGCACGTCCAGGTGGGTGACTGGTCGGTTCGGTGATGGGCGGGGGCGGGCGTTCGCGATGCTCTGGTGAGTGCGATGAAGGTGGTAGAAGGTCTCGAACTCGCGCAGCGGATGGAGCAAGTGGTGTCGGTTCCGGATCAGAGTCCGGCCCAGGAGCTCGCGGCGGCAGGTCAGCACCCATCGCTCCATGATCGCGTTCATGGGTGGCATCCGGACTCCGGTGAGCACCGCGAACGTGTTCGTCACTGTCAGGTACGCCAGCCGTAACAACACGGCCGACCATCATGCCGCGGCGACCGCGCCCCCGCACCACACTTCCGACGCAATCAGCCGAGCCTGCGTGGTGGGGCGGCGTCACGGGTGATCAAGGCTCTCACCTGGGCAGATGTAGTTTTCGGCAGGCGCAGGGTCCGACAGCCACCGCCGCAGACCACGGTGCTGTCCATGCGCCGACGGCGTCTGCGCGGATCGCCATATCTGGCAGCGGCGGCGATGTCTGGTGCCGGCGGCCTCGCAGTACAGAATCCTCGCCCAGCTGACCAGCAGCGATCGGTCGCCTCCTCAAAACCCAGCACCGATGCTGGGCCGCCTGCTTTGGCAGCCGGCGAGCCCGTCCTCGCCGCGGACGACGCCGCCGGTGGGCTGGATGTCACATGGGGTTGGCCATCGGCACCGTCTCGTACGGGCGGGCCGCTACCGGCGGATACTGCCGGCGCTTGAAATTCACGGTGCCCACGACTGCTTGAGGTGCCTGTCCCTTCCGCGCTTGGAGATATTACTGCAATTAGATTGCAGCAACTAGACCTAAGTATTGGGGTTCCGGTCCAATCCATGCGGTCATGGCCTCCGAAAGCTCATTGAAGATTCTCGGAGCCACTGGCGTCTCAGATCAAGAAAGGGGGCGATTCTTCCGCTCTTGGGCATGAAACGAGCCCTTTTGCTCGCTGTCATCGTGGGCAATTGAAAGGAATTCCACGCAATGCAGAAAGCTCAAGGGCGTCTCAGAGGGAGACGCCCCACCATGCTCGCCGCCGCCACGGCAGTGGCGGCCACCGCCGGTCTGCTGGGCTCCTTCGGCCCGGGCACCGGCAGTGCTTCCAGCCACCGTGAGGCGCCGCTCATCGCCGGCGACCCGCAGGCGGACAACACCGACGTGTACGCGTTCACCAGTCCGGACGACGCGAACACGGTGTCACTGGTCGCGAACTGGATCCCGTTCGAGGAGCCCAACGGAGGGCCGAACTTCTATCCGTTCGCGACGAACACGTACTACAACATCAAGATCGACAACGATGGTGACGGCCGGGCCGACATCATCTACCGCTGGACGTTCAGCAACGAGGACCGGCGGGGCACCAGCACGTTCCTGTACAACAACGGACCGGTCACGTCGCTGAAGGACGCGACCTTGTTGTTCCGTCAGCACTACACACTCCAGGAGGTCACCAAGTACGGGACGAAGACCCTGGTCAAGGACGCTATCGCGGCTCCGTCGGACGTCGGCAAGGCGTCGATGCCCGACTACGGGGCTCTTCGCCGCCAGGCCGTGAGCGCGGTCGGTGGAGGCGGCAGGACCTACGCCGGGCAGGCCGACGACTCGTTCTTCCTCGACCTTCGGGCCTTCGACCTGTTGTACGGGGCGAACCTGAAGGAGACCGGGCACGACACCCTCAAGGGCTACAACGTGAACACCATCGCGTTGCAGGTACCCAAGAAGGCGCTCGCGCTCAGGGGCGATGTCACCCGCAACCCGGTGGTCGGCATCTGGTCCACCACGGATCGCAAGGGTGCCGACGTGAAGCTGGGCGGCATCCAGGCCGGCGGCTACCACCAGGTGTCCCGGCTGGGGAACCCGCTGGTCAACGAGCTCGTCTCGCCGGCGGGCCTGAAGGACACCTTCAACCGGCTGGACCCGTCGCAGGACCACACGGTCAAGCCCCTGGTGAACAGGGTGCTGAACCCCGAGGTCCCGCAGCTGATCCAGAAGATCTACGGGGTGCCCGCTCCGGCGACACCGCGTAAGGACCTGTCGGAGATCTTCCTGTCCGGCATCTCCAAGAACTCCGGCGGCCCGATTCAGGCCGACCTCAACTCTCAGCTGCTCAACAAGGACGTACGGGCCTCGCGGTTCGTGCCGGCCGAGGAGCTGCGGTTGAACATGGCCGTCCCGGTGACCGCGGCGCCGAACCGGCTCGGCGTGCTCGCCGGAGACCTGCAGGGCTACCCGAACGGCCGGCGTCTCGGTGACGACGTCGTCGACATCGGGCTGCAGGCGCTCGAGGGCGCGGCACGGACCGGCAAGCTCGTGCCCGCGCTGGCCAAGGGAGACGGGGTGGACGCCAACGAGTCGGCGTTCGGCTCCGCGTTCCCCTACGTCGCGCTGCCGCACGACACCTCGGTCAACCAGGCCGGATGAGTTCAGGTGCGGGGAGGGCTCCGGCACTCCCCGCACCACCGGGACGGAGATGACTGTGACCCATTGGAAGCACATCAAGAGACGCCACGTGGCGTACGCGGCGTCAGTCCTTGCCGTCGCGCTGGTCGCACTGCTGGCGGGCGGCATCGCGGGCCGCCGCCAGGCCCCGGCGCCTGGTACGCCGGTGGTCGCCGCGACCGGGGCCATCGCGCGCTACCAGCAGACCCTGCACGACACTCCGGATGACTACCGGACCTGGGCGGACCTGGGCGCCGCCTATGTTCAGCAGGCCCGGATCACCGTCGACCCGACGTACTATCCGAAGGCCGAGGGTGCGCTATGGCGCTCTCTGCGGCTGAACGACACCGAGAACTATCCGGCGATGGTCGGCATGGCCGCTCTGGCGAACGCCCGGCACGACTTCGCCGGTGCCGTCAGCTGGGGTGAACGGGCCAAGAAGATCAACCCCTCGAACCCGGACGTGTTCGGCACCCTGGACGATGCCTACACCCAGCTCGGCGTCTACCCGGCGGCCACTGCCGCGATCGGCCGGATGACCGCTCTGCAGCCCGGCGTCTCCTCCTTCACCCGCGCTTCCTATGAGCTGGAGCAGCACGGTGACGTGGCGGGCGCACGCCGGGTCCTCGGGCAGGCGCTACGGGCCGCCTACACACACTCGGACGTCGCGTTCTGCCGCTACTACCTCGGCGAGCTAGCGCTGCACGCCGGGGACCTGGGCCAGGCCGCCGAGCAGTACGGCCTCGCGCATACGGCAGACTCGACGTACGTGCCGGCACTGGAGGGCATCGCCAAGACCGAGGCGCTCCGCGGCGACTCCGGCCCCGCGGTACGGGACTTCCAGACCGTCGTCGGACGGATTCCCCAACCGCAGTATGTCGTCGAATACGCCGAACTGCTCACCTCACTGAAACGTACCGACGAGGCGGCCCGGCAACGGCAGGTCATCGACGGCGAGCAGCGGCTGTTCGCCGCCAACGGAGTAACCGACGATCTGACCGCGTCGGAGTACGCGGCCGACACCGGCGACGCCGACGGCGCACTCACCCACGCGCGCGCCGAATGGGCGCGCCGCCACAGTGTCGTCGTCGCCGACGCTCTCGCCTGGGCGCTGCATCTGAACGGCAAGGACAGCGAGGCCCTCGGCTACGCCAGGCAGGCCACCCGGCTCGGCTGGCGCAACGCGGTGTTCTACCAGCACAAGGCCACCATGGAGGACGCTCTGGGCGACACCGGAGCGGCACGCGCGGACCGCGCCACCGCCCGGCGCGCCAACCCGCATCTCGATCCGGCCATCCCTGCGATCGGCCGGGCGACATGAGGCGGCTCATCGCCGTGGTCCTGCTCGTGGCGGGCGTCCTGTCCGTCACCACCGGCGCGAGTGCCGTGACCACGACCGGGGCCATGCCCGCCCACCCGCTCGGCAACTTCACCGTCAACCACTACGACGGGCTCACCCTGTTCCCCGATCACATCGCCGACACCGCCGTGGTGGACGCGGCCGAGATCCCCACACTCCAGGATAAGAGCGCGGTGGACACCGGCCACGACGGCTCGGTCGACGCAGCGGAGATGACCACCTTCGCGCGCGGACAGTGCGCCGGACTCGCCCGCGCGACCCGGACAACGCTCGCGGGCCGGCCGCTCGGCTGGAGCGTCACCTCGACGTCCTACGCGTACGTGCCGGGCGCCGCCGGGCTGCGTACGAGCCGGCTGACCTGTCAGCTCACCGCCCGTGCCGACCTCGTACGACCCAGCGAGGTCGGCTTCGCGAACGGGTTCCGAGCCGACCGCATCGGCTGGCACGAGATCACCGCGACCGGCAGAGGCGTACGCCTGGTCCATTCGCCGGTGCCACGAAGCAGCGTCAGCGACGAGCTCCGGCGCTATCCCGGTGACCTGCTCACCTCACCGCTGAACGTCCGCTCGGCCACGCTTCGTACGGCACCGGGGGAGGGCTCGTCGGTACGGAACCTGCCCGGAGTCCCATCGGCCGGGATCATCTCCCGCGGCCTCAACCGGTTGACCGCCTACTTCGACTCGCTGGTCGGCGCCCGGCACCTGACCGTGCCGGTCGGACTGCTGGCCTTGCTACTCGCGGTCGCCCTCGGCGCCTCCCACGCCGCTATGCCCGGCCACGGCAAGACCGTGATGGCCGCCTACATCGCCGGCCGCAGCGGCCGGATCCGCGACGCCGTCACCGTCGGCATGACCGTCACCGTGACCCACACCGGCGGAGTCCTGCTCCTCGGCTTCCTGCTCAGCGTCTCCACCTCACTGGCCGGCGAGTCGCTCCTGTCCTGGCTCGGCGTGATCAGCGGGCTGCTGGTCATGGCCATCGGCCTGGGCCTACTGCGGTCCGCATGGCGTGCCCGGCGCGTCCCCACTCCCTTCGGGGGCCACACCACGGATCCCGGCCGTGTCGAGCACATGGTCGCCGTAGGTCACCTACCGGCACCAAGCGGTGCTCCCCAACCCCACGCCCACGACCAAGAACATGGGCACAGCCGCGGCCCCGGTCACGGTCACAGGCACGGCCACGGGCACGGGCACGCGGTGAGCCGGTCCGAGCGAGGCCGCCTGATCGGTCTGGGCGTGTCCGGCGGTCTGGTGCCCAGCCCGTCCGCGCTCGTGGTCCTGCTCGGCGCCATCGCCCTGGGCCGCACCATTTTCGGCGTCGCACTGATCATCGGCTACGGAATCGGCATGGCCGCCACACTCACCGCCGCCGGGCTGCTCCTCCTCCGCCTGCGCGGCCTCCTCGACCGCCTGCCCGCCGGTCATCGGGCGAGCCGGCTGACCCGCTACACCCCGATGTTCACCGCGGTACTCGTCACCGTCGTCGGCGCCGGCCTGGCCCTGCGCGCCATCACCGGCTCCGTCTGAAAAGGAATCCTCGAATGCGAAACGCAGCCGCCTTCGCCCTGGCCCTCGCCGCGCTTGTCACCATGACCGGCTGCGGCGGCACCAGCGGCACGTTCGACGCCGGCCACGGCACAGCCGCACTGACCTGCATGGAACACCAAAGACACACGCCACCGGTGAACTACACCGACGACACGGCGCGAGGCCTCCTGCTCCTGCGCTACTACACCACCAACGGGACCCGGCCCTACTGCGACCACCGACACGCCACACCCGCCGACCGAGCCTGGGCGCGCCTGTACCTGAAACTCGGCGCGAACCCCAGTCCGGTCTCATCGATCCTGAGACCCTCTCGATGACACCGCCAACATGGTCTCCGGCAACGTGCGCACCGCCATCGCCACTCGATACTGGTGCCCAGGGAGCATCGACTTCCCGGTGATGGGCCGACGGGGCCCGCCGCCGGCCGACGTGTGGGCATCACCGGTGACGCGACGGGCAGACGCTCTGGGGCAGGGGTTTATCGCCCTGGCGCGCCAGTTCGACCGCGCGGCGCCGGAACTCCGGAGGGTGTGGTGCGGGCATGCGGGACATCCTTCCTGATGATCACAAGTGACCTCGGGTCAGGCGTCGGGCGAACGGGGGAACCTCAGGTGGTACGCCGCATCCGAGCGGCCGCTGTGGGGTTGCCGTCAGAACACCCCACAGCGGCGTGCCCTCGTGTCGGCCGACCGGTGATCAGCGGGGGTGATGGGCCATGCTCAGGTTTGTGGTTTCCGTGCAGTCGCAATGGCGGTTGGCTGACGCCATGAACACCGCGATCGCCATCTTTGCGGTACGGCGCGGCGAGCGATGAGTCTCCGCCGCGGCGGCCGCCGAGGAAGAGGGCTCCACTGGCGCTGCGGCATCCCACCGTACCCGGGAGGACCGGCCGGCCATCCGCCGCACTGCCTCATCGGGAGGCACCTGGCTCCCTCCGGCCGCTGTCCGGCGACCGCGGGCGGAACCGACCGGATGGCTCCCTCGCGCAACTGCCGAGGAGCCCGGTAGCCGCCGCAGGCCCGTCGGGCCTGTGGCCTCAGCATGCGGCAGGGATGCGGAGAGCGATCAGGGCGATGTCGTCCTCGTGGTCGGGCGATCATGGCGAGGAGCCTGTCGCAGAACAGTTCGACGTCGAGGTCGGCGAGGGTGATGGTCTGCTGGCGGAGCCGGGTCATGCCGCGGTCGAGGGACTCGGCGCGGCGTTCGATCAGACCGTCGGTGTAGAGCAAGAGTGCCGATCCCGGTGGCAGCTCCGCGCAGGCGTCGGCCGACGACGGTCACCCGTCTGATGTCATGCCCTCGAACAGATCGACGGCACACCAGTCCGCGAGGACCGGAACCACCAGACGCGCCGGCCGCCGCAACGTGGCGTCCGCGTCCAGGCTGCTGCCGATCGCCGTCGATACCTGCGCGAGGAATAGCAGATGTTGCCTTCCATCCGTCCCGGGCCGGCACGTGAAGGTCATCAGTGGGGGTCCTGCTCCTGGGGTTCGTCGAAGTCGACGTCGACATTCTCAAAGCCTTTATGGCGTTCGGTTTTGGCATAGGAGCTGTAGGCGCGGCGGTCTCCTGCGGTGATGTCGGGATTGTCGGTGAAGGGCGTCAGCAGGCTGCGTGGCCATAGCCGTTGCACGCGGACGACATTGAACTCAGCACACACCACGAGTGCCAGGGCGCCGATATAGATCCAGGTCAACAAGCCGAGGACGATTCCGAACAGGCCGTAGGTGGCGGTGGCACCTCTGAGTGTATGGCCCAGCAGGAACGTGCCCGCCCATTGCAGTATCTGCCAGATCGCAGCGCAGGCGACAGCGCCCGCGCGTACCTGTGCGATGGTGACCGGCCGTGCGGTCAGTACACGGTACGCGGTCGTGAACAAAACGACGTTGAGGGCGAAAGTGATGATGACGACGGTGCCCACTCGAAAGCTGCTGTCGTCCGAGCCCGCGTTCGCGAACAGAGCCGACAGCGTCGTGGTCGCCAAGATGCCGGCACCGCCCGCAGCGAGCAGCAGCAGGCTGCGGAGCCGGGCGGCGATCGGATTCGGGCGCGAGTTTCGCGGTACTCCCCACATCTTGTTCAGTGCGCTCTGGATGGCCTGAACGACGCCGAGGCCACCGTAGACGCTTCCAAAGACACCGATGACCAGGCCAGGAACACTCCCGTGGAAGGAGTGGATGTTCGTGCCGATCTGGTCGCCGATGACCGGAAACTGGGCAAGCGCCGAATCCAGCACCCGTTGCTGTAGGCCCGGCCTGCCGTGCAAGGCATAGCCCAAGGCGGTGGCCAGGAGCAACAACAACGGAAACAGCGACACGAACCCGTAGTAAGTGATCAGTGTCGTCAGATAGACACCCTGGTCGTCGGCGAACTTGTACACCACGGCCAGTGGCAGACCCGCCCAGCGATGCCGCTGCTGAAAGGCATCTATCCGCCCGATCGACGACGAACCTCGCAAGTCATCCACATGGGGGACCTGCCCGCGTGCAAAAACTTATGCAGCGAGAGCTGGGCCGCGTGTGAGGGACTCTCGGTCGTCCGACCTCATCGCTTGCCGGAAGAATGCTAGGTCGCATGAGGTGGTGAGTTCTCAGCACAGACGCGGTACGGCCGGCGCCCGCGGGATCCTCGCCGGTCGTGTGGATGGTCCAGTGCACGTGTACGACACGTCCGGACCGAGGAACGGGTCGGTTAGACCAGGCGCTGGTGTACGTAACACCATCTCCATCGCGGGCCGGGCTCCATGGCTGCGGCGATCGGATGGTCGGTCTTCTCAGAGTGGGCCTTGGCGTGCTGATTGGGTGAACCGTCCGAACATGCCACCCAGCCGCAGGTCAGGCAGATCAGCAGGCTCGCCAGGCGGTCGTCCTCGGCCCGGCAGTCTCGGCAGAAGCTGCTCTGAGGGGTGACCGGTGTGAGCCCGTCGAGGTGTTCGCAGCGTGGTGCCTGCCCTTTCGCGCTGACCACGGGTGCGTTCAGGGCCTCGGTCTGCTTGGAGACCATGGGGGTTCCTTCGTCGTTCCGGGGGAACCGGGCACAGCCCGGCCGATTCCCGTCAGTCAAGCCCGCTGCCGTCATGTCGGAAACATCCGACCCGGCTAAAGCCCATCACCACAGCCGATTACCCGCCGATACGGTGAGAAGGGCGCCTGCACGTGTCTACTGGGCCGGGCTCATCTGAGGGGCGACGGAACGAAGCTGGGCACCGTACGCGGCTCGGGTACCTATTGTCCCGGCCCTGCCCCTCGCTTGGACGCTCTGTCCCATGCCATTACTGGCGGGGGCGCCTCATCAGTACCCCACACCGCGACCGTGGCCACGACGAGACGCCACCGATGCCGACGATCCGCCGGTGACTACCGCAAGATGGTCTTTTCCTATCGATTAGGCTGTGCCCGAGATGTGGGAATGACCTGACTCGCAGGAACCGTGTCCTCGGCCATGCCCCGGGCCGGCTGAACATGCGCGGCGTCCTGGCCGCCGACGCCCAGCGCGCCGCCGGGGCGCCCACGGCCGAACCGTTCACCCGCGCGGTACGCAGCCACGTACCCGCCCCGCCCCTGCGCGTCGGCAGCGCCTGCGACGTCTCGGCATCGATGCGGCCCGTGTGCGGCCCGGTCGCCTCCGCCGCCTGGATCCTGGCCAACGCCACCTCCCACCTGCCCGACGCCATATCGGCCACCGTCGTCTACGGCGCGGGCGTACGCCCCATCACCCGCCCCGGACGAGCCCTCGCCCACGTCACCGAATTCGAGGCCGACGACCGCGCCCACGCCATCGGCACCGCGATCGACGCCCTGGAAGCCGCCCTCGACCTGACCCGCCCGGACGCCGCCCGCCTCCTGGTCATCGTCTCCGACGGCGCGTACGACCTTCCCGACTGCGACGAAGCCCACAAACGCATCACCCGTCTCATCGGCACCGGCTGCGGCGTGCTGTGGCTCCACCCCGAGGCCGACGACCCCATCACCCCCAGCGCCCAGCCGCTCCTGCTCACCGGCCCCGCCCAGACAACCGACGCCAGCGGGCAAGCCGCCGTCCACGCCCTCCGCCACACCTGACCAGGGGTACCGGGGCCCCAAGAGCTCGCCGCTGAAGTGGGCCCGCCGGCACTCGTAGGAGGAGAGAACCGCCGCCTCCCTTCACACCATCCGCCAAGTCGAGCCTGGATCCCCCCGCACCCGCGCAGGGACCTAGCGATGGCGAGTCGAATCGAGAGAAGGGAACATCGTGACGCTGGTCGCACGACCACTGGCCGGACCCGGGCGGCCCGGCACCGTACTCGACCTGGCAACCCAGGCGGGATGGAACGTCACCACAGATGACAACGACAACGCCCACGCCTTCCCGGACGACTGCCGCGTAGTTCTCACATGCCTTCCCAGCCGCCGCGCAAACCGCTCAGCTGCTCGCCGCGATCACCGGGCGCCGGGGTGTGGAGATCGGCGTGGGCGCCGGGCGGATCGCTGTCCCACTGGCCGCAGCCGGGGCCGACACCGTCGCCGTCGTCGACCCTGTCGTCGTCATGACGTCGCGGTTTCAGCCGAGGGGGCCTGGGCGGTGGTCAGTGCCCGCACGGTCGCCTGCAGGGTGCGGGCAAGTTCGTCGGGTTCGACGGGCTGATCGGTGTCGAGCCAGGTCAGGATGGCATCGAAGATGATGGCCGCCACGAGGGCGGCGATCCATCGGCGTCGGGCCGGGTCGGGGATGCGTTCACGCAATCGGGTCTCGGCAGTGTGCGTGGCGTTGGTGTCCAGTTCGTCGACGTAGTCGGCGAAGTCCGGTTCCTGGCGTGCGTGGCGGTACAGCAGCCGGAAACCGTCCGGGGCCTCGCGGGCAGCCAGGGCGAGTTCTGCCACGGTGTCGGCGTCGAGTTGCGGGTCGCGCACGTGGTCGCGGATGCGTCGGCGGGTGTCGAGCAGGACCGCGAGGTAGAGGTCGTGCTTGGACTCGAAGTGCCGATAGATGATCGCTTTGGTGACCCCCGCGGCGGCGGCGACGTCGTCCAGGCTGGTGGCCGCGAAACCGGCGTGCATGAACGAGCGGGCCGCCGCCGCCACGAGCTGGGCTCGGCGCTCTTCGCGGCCCAGCCGTTGCCGCGTTGCCTTCGACCTTTCCTTACTCACCTTGCCACCACCGGAATTCCTCTAGTATCCTCCACGATGTACACTAGCAAGTGTACATGGTGCGGTTGGAAATGGCGCCGCACCGGGACTTTGAGCGGGCTCTCGCCGCCGGCAAGGAGAGGAGTTTGGCATGGATCGGCTGCCGTTCGCGCACGGGCAGGACCTGCTGGCGTTGGCGCCGCGACACCGACCAAGGCGGCATCCTCGGATGCCGCCAAAGACGGGCTCCAGAGCGGCCAACCGCGACCCGCGGGCATTCGAGCGCCCCGACGAGTTCGACATCGAGCGCTCCCCGAACCAGCACCTCACCTTCGGCCACGGCGCTCACTACTGCATCGGCGCGAGCCAGGCACGTATCGAACTCCAAGAAGTGTTCACTCGGCTATTCCGCCGGATCCCCACTCTGCGGTTGGCCGCATCCCACCAGCAGCTTCGCGTCCACGCCGATCGCATCACCGACGAACTCACCACCCTGCCCGTCACCTGGTAACCCCCGGACCCGCGACCCATCACGTCTGAAGGAGAGTGTCATGTTCCTCGTCCCGCTCCTGTTTCACAGCTACCTCGGCCTCACCGGCACCATCGTGCTGGTCATCGCGCTGGTTGCACTGCAAATCGCACTCCGCCGCCGCGCCCGCCGCCGCCGCGCCCCGGCGCAGCCCCGGACCTCAGGAACCCCGCGACACCACACATAGACCGCACCACGCCTGACACACCGACAACGACGACACCACCACTCCGAGACCCTCGCGATGACAGACCCGTACGGGGAGATCGACGCCGACGTTCTGGTCGTGGGGGCCGGTCCGACCGGGTTGATGCTGGCCTTCGAGCTAACCCTGGCCGGCGCGAAGGCGATCGTGGTGGAGAAGGCCGAACACCCCAACCCCCAGTCCCGGGCCGGCAGTATCCAACCGCGCACCGCGGGAGTGCTGGACATGCGGGGCCTGCTCGATGAGATCTCCGACCCGTCGAGCGTGGTCACGAGGTACCTCCTGCGCGCGGACCCTCCGCGCACGACCCTGCACACCTGACCTCAGCGGCCCATTACTGGATCTTCGCTTCGACGGTCAAGGAGATGTATTCCTTCGGCCGGAACAGAGACGCGAAGACGCCCCCCGCGGGTGCTACCGTCACCTCGGTCGTCCCACCGACTTCTGTGACCACTTCGCATACCGGGCTCCTGGCCCAGTCAATGGCGGCCTGCGCGCGATGTGTTCCCGGTCCTACCTCGACGGTCAGATCTTCGCCTCGCCGCACTTTGCCGACCTGCTTTCCGTCGACTTCGATTGAGTACGCCCGGAGTAGGTCCCGCCAGCCGGCGGTCCGGCGAAAGAGAATCGTTGACTCGGTCACGGCATGCCTCGCTTTTATTGGGTCTGGACTTACCTTTTGGGATGGTGTCGTCAACGGCGACGACACCATCCCAAAAATGATACGTGATTCAGCTATTCCGCCAGGTGGAGGGCATCATGCGGTGGCGCCGCTGACAATCCCCGATACGATGCTGCCACAAGCTGATCCATCCGGCCATGACCCCTACGACAGGCCCTCCGATGACCTCTCCGACCGCACACAAGACCGTACCGGCGAGGAAGCCAGACGTGATTCCGAGAAGGGCGGCTGACCAACTCCACTGACCCGTCGGGTCGATGCGGTTGATTGGATTTCCGCTCGCGTAGCTGTATTTGTTCGCGTTCTGCGTGTCTGCGAGCTTGGTGATGTCGTCCTGCTGGGTGAACCGGCCCTGGGCGGGATTGTCGTAGCGATGACCCAGTTTGGCGAGGCTCGTGTTCGGGGCGGGCCACAGACCGCGACGGCAAGTTCTCCCGGACCTTCGACGAGGTCCTCACCAGCAGCGGCACACGGATCATCAAGACACCGCCACGATCGCCTCGTGCGAACTCCTACGCCGAACGATTCGTGGGCACATTGCGGCGCGAGTGCCTCGACCACCTGCTGATCTACGGCGTACAGCACCTGCGGCGGCTGCTGACCGACTACGAGCAGCACTACAACGCCCATCGGGCTCACCAGTCCCGCGACCAAAGACCACCGCTGCATGACCCCGACGAGCCGATCGACCTTACGGCTGTGATCAAGCGCCGCAGTACCGCCGCGGGCCTGATCCACGAGTATCGAAGGGCGGTCTAACGATCATGTGAAAGCCCAGGTGGAACCTTGACGATGAGTTTTGGCGCGGCACAGGGCCCTCGCGTTACCAGGAGACCGTCGCCGAGGCCGCCGTCGAGCGGGCGAACGTGGGCGAGACCGCCTCGACGTCGAGAGTCGTTGAGCCCTCGCCGCCGATTCGCGTCAGCAGAGGCACGAAATAGGCATCGTTGCAGATACCGCCGAGATGGGTGCGGCTGCCGTCGGGATTCCGGCGGTATACGTTGTAGTGGTGGACGGGGTTCGCGGAGGCGGTCCATTTCATGCGTACCGTCTGCGTGGTGGCAGTCGTGCGGGCGGTGCCGAGCACGGTGATCGCGCTGGGCGGGCCGGGTGTCTGCGCACCGTCGACGACCGCGAGTTGGCCGACGCGCATTCGATAGCCGTTCACGCGCGCCGCGGGCGCGATCCGCAGGTCGAGCCGTACCAGGGTCTGGCCGCCGGCGCCGCTCAGATCGATGGTCGCCGTCTGCCAGTTCGCCGAGCCGGCCGCGCCCACGTCGTAGTAGACCGGGTCGGCCCGGCCGGCGAAGCCGGCCGCGACCTGGAGATAGGTCGGCCCGGAGGCGGGCGCCTTGAAGGTCACCAGGAGCCGGGTCGATCTGGTGATCGTCAGCTGGGTCTGATAGAGGCGGACCAGGACCGAGCCCTCGACGGCGCCGGTCAGCAGCAGCGAGGTGCCGCCGTTGTACGCGTCGTTGAAGTCGAGGCTCGGCACCAGAGACGCGGTGCTCGGCCCGGAGACCGTCCATCGATACGTCGGCAGGACGTCCTGCAGGCCGACGTTGTTCCATGGGTTCGTAGACGACGTGGTCCCGTCCACGGCGTACAGCTTGCCCTGCCCCGTGTTGAAGCTCGTTACGAACGGTGTCTTCGTGATCGGCGTGCGTTCGGCCACGATGCTCGCCGGGGCCCGCCACGTGGCCGACGCCGAGGCCTTGGAGGGGTCCCCTGCGGCGCCGACCCAGAACTGTGAGTCCTGCCGATAGAAGTCACCGAGGCTTTTCGCCGACTTGAACGCCCAGTCGGTACGGTGCAGGCCGGCCGAGACGTTCCGGCTCCCACTGCTCGGGAAGATCTGGGCCAGTTCGGGGGCGGTGTAGCCCAGGGCCTCCACGTCGACGCCCGCGTACAGGTCGAAGGCGGAGCGGCCGAGCTGGGCGGCGTAGGTGGCGGACGAGCTGAGCGTGCCCGCCGTCCACCAGAAGTTGAGGAACATGCTGTCGCTGACGCGAGTGCCGGACGCCTGGAAGAACATGGCGTTGGAGGCGTTCAGGGCGTTCTGCCAGCCGACCTGTCCCGTGCTGTTCATCGCGTCGTACCAGATGAACCGCAGCGTCGGTGCGAGCCGGCGCGCCTGGACCAGCACATCGCGTACTGCCGTGGCCAGCGTGGCGTCGCCGCCACGCGTTTCCTGATTGACGAACCAGCCATCGAATCCGTAGTACTGCGCGGCCTGGACGAGCTTCTGCGGCATCCGGCCGTCGGTGAACTGCCGGACCCAGTCGATCCTCCCGCCGTAGTCGTCCGGCGGGAGGAAGACGTTGCCGTAGACGGGCACCCCGTTGCGGTGCGCGGCGTCGATGATGGTCGGATTCGGCACGAGGATGATGCCCTCACTGGCCGATCCACCCCAGAACACCAGGATTCCGGTGTACTGCCAGTAGCCGTAGGCGTAATACGAGGCCACGGTCCCACCCTGCGACGGGTTCCTCGCCGTCGCCCCGAAGGACGCCAGCGCCATGATGTCGCCCTGATCGGCTCTGGCGCCGGTGTTCGCGCGAAGATCAGCGTTCCAGACCCGTTCCGCCAGCGGCACCCGGGACCGGTTGAAGATCGCGTCCGGGTCCTTGGCCGGATCCCAGGCGAGCAGCTCGTCCGGATACCAGACCGGCGCGTACGGCTGGTTGCCCGCCCCCGCCTTGTGCGCGACGATCCTTCGCAGCGTGAACCACGTGCCGTCGTGTCGCTTCCCGTTGCCCGTGAACTCCGGCAGGTCGGGAGGCGTCTGGACGGTCGAACCGACCCGGCTCGCCAGCTCCGCGACGGCCGAGGCGGACTTGTCCTCGACCCAGAGGTCGATCGTGCCGCCGTCGCGGATCACCCGGGCGATCTCCTCGATGTTGCGCTCCGTCAGCGGCATGTCGATCACTGAGATCGCGTCCGCGAACTCGTTGTCGAACGGCAGCCCGGGATTGGTGTCCCAGGGGAGCAGCTCCACGAGGTTGGGAATGGCCTTGCCCTTCAGCCGGCCGGGTGCGGTCACGGTCGGCGGCCGGGGGCTGTCGGTGGTCACCGCTCCGGCGACCACC